>NZ_JABKAW020000002.1:0-1017345 GCF_014596695.2 Shewanella sp. BF02_Schw | reverse complement strand
CAAAAGTCGCGAAACAGCCCGCTATTATATAGCGGGCTTTTTTACGTCTGCAATTTATAGTATAGAGTTTGTTATTGGCAAAACAAGTCCTCAGAAATAAGCCTTAAGCAGTGTGGCCAATATGCCTATGCGTCCCCTTCGGGGATAAAAGAGTAGGTCATTTCCAGGCGCCTAATTACTCGAAAGAGTCGCGAAACAGCCCGCTATGATGTAGCGGGCTTTTTTTTGTCCAAAATTTGAGAGTATGGTGATTGATAGCATCCATCATAGTGCAAACGATATACACACGCGTCACCTTCGGGGATAATCAAGAATTGATCTGGTCAATTAAATTTCCACTCCAAACCAAACAGGGGCACGTGTTTAGGCTGCCATTTCGGCTATTGATGTAGTCATATAGACGTTATAACTATGACCACGTTTTTATCGACTTAACGTTTTAAAATGACTAAGCAACGGTTAATTACGGCGCTATGTAATGCTCAAATGAATATTGATAGAGAAGGAGTATTTGTGAATTTTTTCAAGGCAGGAAAATATCTGTTTTAAGGCCATTACTTTATTAGCAATGGACTTATTTTTTAGATCGGTATTTAAATGGGGAGGGACAATTTCAGAGTTCAGCTAATATCTTTTCTACGATAGGCTGATTGGCTTCTGGGAAGTCGTATTCTGCAATACTATGTATCGGCACCCATTCAATTTGCTGCTGTTCCATACCTTGTGCTTGGTTTGAAAATTCAGTAATTAAATGAATATCAAGTCTGACGTGTTTATCTGGATAATCATGACTGATGTCCATGAAGGGAGTTGAATTAGCTACATCAAGATTAACTTCCTCTTTGAGTTCTCTAATTAACGCTTCAGTAACCGTTTCATTAATTTCCACCTTACCGCCAGGGAATTCCCACTTTCCACCTTGATGAAGGTGTCCGAGCCTCTTAGCCAGTAAAATGTGCCTATCTTGATTAATGATGACACCGACAGCGACATGAATTCTTTTTTGCAAGTGTTGCCCCTTATCATTTCAACTTATTGTTTAAAGAAGTCACCTTCATCAAAACCAATGTCATCAAGCATATCAGGATCGATACTATTCTTCAGCGGAATAGCATGCTTCTCGCTGGCCCAGTCGCCAAGATCGATCAATTTACAGCGTTCGCTGCAAAAAGGTTTAAATAGGGATTCGTCTTTCCATTCAACTTTGGTTCTGCAAATTGGGCAGTTTACTACTGTTAAAGGCATAATCATTCTTGGTTATTTGTATTACTAGTGATGTTAAAGTGTTTATGTGCAGGTTGCTAGTGAGAACTCAACAGTTTCACTGGTATGACGATGTAAATCGAAATCGACAAAATGAATGGCATAACGATTTCGATTGCCGCTGACGGTAGGGTAGCAGTTTTGATTGGAATTTATTTGTACTCGAATTAATGACAGAGGTTGAACAGAGTTACCTTGATAGAAACCCACAGGAGCTTGGCATAAATCAAAATCTGCTGTCGTTCGAATCAGTTCCAGAAGTAATGTGATCGGGGCGAGTAGAGGCTGGTATTGAATAAGCCAATTTTTGATATCTTGCTGTCGATGTTGCCAGTCTTTGCCAAGCCAAAAGTGCAGCTGTGGAAAGTCGAAATTACAGTATGCGCCAGTCATGTTGAAGCGCTGTCGTAATGCAGAGATAAATTTGTCTTGTTTAAGGCTAAAGCCAATTCTTTCTTGTGCTTGCAGTGGTAATTTTAGCGCGATAAGTCTTTGGGTGAGTTGATCCACTTGAGCGTTATCTACATTTGAGTGGGCACGCCAATGAGAAATTATCTGAATCTGCTTTTCAATATCTTTTAAAATATCGGTGCGATAATCACATCGTTCAGTTAGTTCGGCAAGAGCAAATAAAGGACTAAAACATTGATGTTGGTTATCTTGTTTGGCATGCTGTTGCAACTGTAGGGCAAGGTTTTCTATACGTAAATAACTGCGTATTTTTTCATTTAATGGTTGTTCATAAATTAAATCAGTCATTGACGTTAGTTTCTAAATCGGCTGCCTGTTGTAAGTATTGTTGGTGCAGACGAACTACTTGACTGCGCAACAGCTCATATTCTCCCTGATTATCAATAATATTATCAGCTTGAGCAAGTCGTTGTTCTCGGGTCATTTGACTTGCAAGAATATGCTCAACCTGTTGTTTACTGACACCATCACGTTGCATCGTCCTTGAAATCTGTAACTCCGGTGCAATATCTACAACCAAAGTAGTATCAACTAAACTATCTAAATGATTCTCAAATAGCAAGGGCACTACCATTATTACATATGCCGAAGTTGATGCTTGCACTTGGTCGAGCATCTTTTGGCGGATCATCGGATGGAGTAAATTATTAAGCCATAGACGTTGTTCTGGGTTATTAAAAACCTGTGCTCGCAGAGCCGCTCTATCGAGGCTGCCATCGGTTAATAGCAGTGACTGACCAAAGTGTAGCGCTATTGCTTTGAGTCCATCAGAGCCGATTGAGACCACTTCTCGGGCAATAACATCGGCATCTACTAAGTCTATGCCAAATTCTGCAAATAAGTTAGCCACGGTGGTTTTGCCACTGGCAATGCCGCCAGTTAAACCCACAACATACTTGTTTAAGCTCATAACGTACTAAGATACCAATTGAGAATGTCATGTCCCCATACTAACGCTATCCAGCCTGCTGCAGCAATATAAGGACCAAAGGGGATAGGGTTACCTTTGTTGAGCTGTTTAGCCATAATCATGGTAATGCCCACTACCGCGCCTACCAGTGAAGATAATAGAATAATTAGAGGTAACATTTGCCAGCCTAACCAGGCACCGAAAACGGCTAATAGTTTAAAGTCACCGTAACCCATGCCTTCTTTGCCAGTGACTAATTTAAATAACCAGAATACCGACCATAAACTTAAATACCCTGCAGCTGCGCCGATAATCGCGTCTTCCGGACTGGTATAAATGCCTTTAAGGTTAATGATTAATCCTAACCACAGGATTGGTAACGTGAGTTGGTCCGGTAATAGCATTTCATCTAAATCGATGCCTGTTAACGCCACTAACACAAACGTTAGAATACTGGCATAAACAAATTGCCATGTTGGGCCAAAATGCCATGCTAATGCGGCAATTAATACGCCGGTTAAGAGTTCAATAATGGGATAGCGGCTTGAAATACTGGTTTTGCAATCGGCACATTTACCCTTAAGCATCAGCCAACCTAATATTGGCATATTATGCCAAGGCTTTATATTGGCTTTGCATTTAGGGCATGCAGAACCTGGCACTACCAGATTGTATTTTTCAGGAAAGGGATCGATGGCTTTCTGTAAACGCTCACTGCCTACTTGTTTGACAATGTCAGGATGATATTCATTGAGATAAAAATTACATTCACTTTGCCACTCGCGCTTCATCATCACCGGTAAGCGATGGATCACGACGTTGAGAAAGCTGCCAATGGTGGCAGCAAAAATAAAGCTAATCGCCATAAAGACCCAAGGGTTTTGAATCATTGTTGCAACAAAAGTAGAGATGAATTCAGTCATTTTTATTCTTGTTTATTTAAAAAGTTATTTAATATGTATTAAACGATATTACCCATTTCAAAAATTGGCAAATACATGCCAATGATTAGACCACCGACAACCGTTCCTATCACCACCATCATGATGGGTTCAATTAGACTCGATAAACCATCAACAGCATCGTCAACCTGCATTTCATAGATATTAGATACTTTATTTAGCATTTCATCTAAGCCGCCAGATTCTTCACCAATCATTACCATTTGAATCAACATGTCTGGGAACAAGCCTGTGGTGCGCATAGCGACATTCATTTGCATACCAGACATCACTTCTTGGCGAACCTTTAACAGGGCTTTACGGTACACATAGTTACCCGATGCACCAGCTGCAGACTCTAGACCATCAATTAATGGCACACCTGCTGCGAATGTTGTTGCCAAAGTACGCGCAAAACGAGCCATCGCCGCTTTATGGAGAATATCGCCAAGAGCAGGAATTTTAAGCAACAATACATCGATTCGATCGCGAAAACTTTGTGAGGTTCGATGGGCTCGTTTAAACACCCAAATCCCGATAATAATAGCTAGTACAAAGAAATACCAAGATGCTTGTAACCAGCGAGATATACCAATAATAAGCTGAGTAAATGCTGGCAGTTCAGCTCCAAAACCGTTAAAAATTTCTTCAAATTGTGGTACAACAAATAAAAGTAGTAGTGATGTAACCAATATTGCCACAATCACTACCGCCGCAGGATAAAACATGGCTTTTTTTATTTTTGATTTTAGCTGTTCGGCTTTTTCTCTATATATCGCAATACGATCAAATACCGCATCGAGTGAGCCTGAATGCTCACCGGCAGCGACTAGGTCCACGTATAAATCATCAAAATAACGTCGGTGAGGTCGTAATGCATCTGAAAGTGGAATACCTGATTGGACATCGGATAATATTATACCTAATAATTCGCGCACTTTGGCTTTCTCATGCCCGCGGCCAAGTAATTCGATAGTTGTGACTAAAGGCACACCAGCAGCCAACATGGTAGCGATTTGGCGGGTTATCATCGCAATATCCATTGCGGTGATACTTTTTTCAGATTTAAATAAAGGTGCTGACTTTTTACGAACCCCTTTTGGGGTGACACCTTGTGATTTTAACACACTGCGAATTTCAGCAATCGTGGAGCCTTTTAGTTCACCAGAAGTGCGTTGGCCATCACGATTTGTACCCTTCCATTGATAGGTAAACACTTTTGGTTGGTGTTTGGTTGTTTTCTTCGCCTTTGGCTTTCTTTTTGCTGTTGTCGTGGCCATTTAGCCAATCCTTTTATTTTTCGCTGCACCACGGTAAACCATTCTTGTTAATAGAGAATAATCAATTAACTAGTTGATTTACTATAACTGAATTGACTATAGCTGAATTAAAAACTGGTGACACGGTTAATTTCGGCAATACTGGTTACGCCGTGAATGACCTTGAGTAATCCTGATTGGCGTAGATCGCGCATACCTTGCTGTTTGGCTAAGGTGGCAATTTGGAGTGAGTTGCCGCCTTCCATAATCGTGCGAGCAATTTCATCACTCATTTTCATTACTTCGTATATACCCACTCGGCCTTTATAGCCACCAGAGCATAGCTCACAACCGACAGGTTTGAATACACTAAAACCTTTTACTATGTCAGCTTCAGTAAAGCCTAAACGTTGCATTTCAGCAACAGGAATTGTCTCTTCGTGTTTGCATGCTGGGCATAAGCGTCTGGCAAGTCGTTGGGCAATAATTAAATTGACTGAGCTGGCAATGTTATAACCAGGCACACCCATATTGATTAAGCGGGTTAAGGTTTCTGCAGCCGAGTTAGTATGCAATGTTGATAATACCAAGTGGCCAGTTTGAGCCGCTTTAATGGCAATTTCGGCTGTTTCTAAGTCACGGATTTCACCGACCATTACCACATCGGGATCTTGACGTAAGAATGAACGAAGTGCTGATGCGAAAGTTAAACCAGCTTTTAAATTAATGTGGACCTGGTTTACACCCTCAAGGTTTATTTCGACCGGATCTTCAGCAGTAGAAATATTACGCTCTTCGGTATTGAGGATGTTAAGACCAGTATACAAGGAGACTGTTTTGCCTGAACCTGTAGGGCCGGTAACTAAAATCATCCCTTGGGGTTTAGCGAGCATCTCTTCATATAACAAACGTTGATCATCTTCATAACCGAGTTTTTCAATACCTAGCTGCGCGGAAGATGAATCCAAAATACGCATCACGATCTTCTCGCCCCAAATGGTCGGCAAGCTACTGACACGAAAATCGATAGACTTGGTGCGCGAAAGCTTCATTTTAATGCGGCCATCTTGTGGCACCCGGCGTTCTGCGATATCGAGTTTTGACATGACTTTTAAACGGGCCGAAATCCGGTTGGATAGATTAACTGGTGGCTCGGATACTTCATGCAAGATACCGTCAATACGGAAGCGAATCCGGTAGCGTTTTTCGTAAGGCTCAAAATGTAAGTCGGAGGCGCCTTTACGAATAGCATCAGTAAGAATTTTATTAATATAAATAACAATAGGTGCATCGTCACTACTATCACCGGTAGGCTCATCGCGTCTATCGGTATCAGTGACTTCCATATTGGCCAATGCTTCTTCATCAGCACCACCTAAATCTAGCCCAGAAATATCATCTTCGATAATTTTTTCAAGTGCTTTTAGGAGTTTGTCATCCTCAACTAAAATGGCTTCTGCGTGCAAGCCTAAACTAAATTGAAAGTCTTCTAATGCTGCAATATTGGTGGGATCTGATGTTGCTATATATAGTCTGTTTCCACGCTTAAATAGTGGTAAGCATTTATGCTTTTCTATGAGTTTTTTATTAAGCAAATCTTCAGCGATAGCTGTAATGTCAAATTCATTTAAGTCTAAAAGAGGCGTGCCGTATTCTTCATAACATAGTTCTGCGATTTCTCGTGCAGAAAGTAATTTTGAATGAATAATAGTGGTGACGAGAGATTGTTTTTGTTTACGAGACTCAGAAATAGAAGTTGATATTTGCTCTTCACTTAGGAGACCTTTGCGAATAAATAAAGTTGATAAACCTAGATGAAGCGCTATTGACGTCATATGTAAATGTCTTTGCTAATGGTTAACAGAAACCTGCAGTGATGCAAGATGATGTGCTCGATACTTCCCAAATCAAAGTACTTGAAGATGGGGTTGGAGACAAGATAAAAGTCTCGGCATTAAATCCATCGGTAGATATTGTATTTGCAGTAATGGTTCCATCACTCAGAATATCTATGTCATTGACATAAGGAGCAGCAATCAATCTGTTTTTAACGAGACCTATTTTACTGAAGTGATTACAATTTTGTAATGAGTAATACCCTCTAGTTTGGAAGCAAACATCAATTGAAGATTTCACTACTCCAACAGAGGCTGTAACTTCAACAAACTTTGTTCTGTTAGCATAAGTTTTATATTTAGGTAATGCTATTGCACTTAAAGTCGCAATTATTGATATAACAATCATTAATTCAATTAAAGTAAAACCACTATGCGTTAAGCGCATAGTGGTTTTTAAAGATAAAACTTTAAACTTTATTAACATAAGCCTGCGGCAATACATGTGCCTGTTTGAGCCCATGTTAATGTACCATTTAATGGTGTAGGTGTTAGAATATATGTCATAGAATCAACTGAGGCTGCACCGAGTGCAGTTATCACAGATGTAGTTCCAGTAATAGTTACACTTGTTACATTCGCTCCTGTTGCTGCGCCAGTTAAATTAGCTCCCACTTCAGCCGCACTATCACAGTTAGTTAAGACACCTGCTCCACGTGTTTGAAAGCAAGTATCAATTGATGTTTTAACATTCGATGCCGCTAATACGACTTCGGTGAAGCGAGCTTTTTTAGTGTATTGCTGATAAGCAGGCAATGCGATTGCAGCAAGAATACCGATGATCGCGACTACAATCATTAATTCAATAAGAGTAAAACCCTTAGCGTTTTTGATTTGGTTGATACTTTTCATTTTCTCTCCGTAAAATAGGCCGGGGTAGTATCGATCCTCGATAACTGCTTATTTAGTCTAGAGCTTAAGCCTAGTAACGTAAATGAAGTAGTTGGCAGTCCATTTGCCTAAAACCGTAAAGCACAATTGTGTGGTGCTAGCTACTATAGACTAGGCTACCACGATTTATATACAGCTAACATTGCTTGTGCTGGCCACGGCTATTTGTATCTCTAATATGCAATGCATAATATACATACTACAACCATGTTAAACGCAAAATAATGCAAGCAGATTATTTATTTTATGACATTTCGGCTGAGCGGTAATCTTAGAGCAAATACGTTAATACTAACAATTTTAAAATAACATTAACTGCGTTAGCTTATAATGAAATGTTGATTAGTTGTTAGTATTTTGACATGAATTGCAATATCGCAATTACAGTACATGGCCGAAAGGCCAACTCGCCTACTGTAAACGTTAGTATAAACTGTTACAAAATGGAATAGTTTTAACGGACAAAGAAAAAATAAATGTCTAAAAATGCTCTAATTTCACATTTCCCGCACATTATACGATAAATTATTTTTGACATGTTAGGCATTAAGGTGAGTTTATTTGACAACATTGCAACAAACGCTATTTTGCTAACGCTTTTTGGATGGTAGATGTGGCTGGTTTATACCCAAGCTAAAAGCTAAAAGCCTAGATACTAGAGCGCTACGCTGCTAGATGCTATACAAGCAAAAAGCACAAAGCCTAGATCGTTTCGCTGCTAGGACGCTATGTGGCTAGAGGCTATAAAATCTTAACAACAAAGCGGTTAAACGGTGAACTGAGGTAGCAAGCGATGAAAGACGATAAAATCTTAGCAGCGAAGCAGTCCCTAGAAGCGAAGCGACCTAGCAGGACGCAGTCCGCTCTAGGGTTTAGTAGCAAAAAGCCTAGCAGGACGTAGTCCGCCCTAGCACCTAGGATCTAGAAGCATCACGCTTTCAATCTTAACGATAAATCTAACGCTTTAACGTGTTTAGTGAGTGCGCCGACAGATATGTAATCAACGCCAGTTTGAGCAAAGGTGGCTAGGGTGTCTAACGTGACATTGCCTGAAACTTCTAATTTTGCGCCTTTAGCTTGATCTTTATAACGATTATTAAGGCTGACTGCGTCGACCATCATGGTGACGTCAAAGTTGTCGAGCATAATGATATCGGCTCCGCCATCAAGTGCTTGAGTTAGCTCATCAAGAGACTCTACTTCCACTTCTACCGGCTTGTTACCATCTAAGGCGCGTGCTGCTGTAATGGCTTGTGAGATGCCGCCGCAAGCCATAATGTGGTTTTCTTTGATCAAGAACGCATCGAATAAACCAATTCGATGGTTTTTGCCGCCACCGCAAGTTACGGCATATTTTTGGGCGGTGCGCAGACCGGGGATGGTTTTGCGGGTATCGAGTAATTGAGTATGGGTGCCTGCAAGTTTATTAACGTACAATTTTGTTAAGCTGGCTACCCCTGATAAGGTTTGAATGAAGTTCATTGCTGTTCGTTCGCCAGTTAAAATAGCGCGTGCAGGGCCAGATAGTTCACATAACAATTGATTGGCCACAATTAAGTCACCGTCATCAACATGCCAATGCAGCACGACTTCACTGCCAAGTTGATTAAATACTTGCTCTGCCCACGCTTTACCGCAAAAAACCCCATCTTCGCGGGTGATTAACGCGCCGGAAACGTGTTTGTCTGCAGGGATAAGCTGAGCAGTAATATCAGCATTGAGCATGTCGTGAATGGTATTATGGGCTGTGTGACCTAAGTCTTCATCAAGCGCTGTTTGCACTGCATGACGGATGTCGTTTTCTAACATAAGCAAAATCCTTGCTAAAGAGTGTAATAAGGCTAAACAGTATCTGCATTCAACGGAGTGTTTGTTACAGAAAGCATTTGTTAAGATTACCATAACTTGGCTAGATACTGACACTACCCAGTCGGCAATTTTCAGCATGGGTATGCCCGTTTAATACTATTAAATTCAGATTGAGAATGGTTAAATAACCTTAGTTTGGGATAATAAACGGTTGTCGAACTGTCCTTTGCTCCGCTAACTGTGTTGCATTGACTTACAATGGACCAGCTACTGACACTGCTAATGATAAGTGGCAGCACCTTGTTAGCTAAGCAAATGACAAGTTTGATATCCAATAGGTCAATTATGCTAGTTTTAGCTTACAATCCTATTGTTAACTCTGGTTGAGGTTATGTCGTTATGTTTAAAGGATGAATATGGCAAAAGGCTTATTAAAACAAGGTTGGTTAGCCAGCGCTAGAAAGTGTATTTCACCTCATTTTAATTCACGGCCAGATAATGAAGTCAGTTTATTGGTGATCCACAATATTAGCTTGCCCGCAGGTTGTTTCGGCTTACCGCATATTGATGCACTTTTTCAAGGCTGCTTAGACACTGAGGCTGACGACAGTTTTGCTGAGTTGGCAGACTTGCAAGTTTCGGCACACTTTTTAATTCGCCGTGATGGTGAAGTGGTGCAGTATGTGAGTTGTGATGACAGGGCATGGCATGCCGGCGTTTCTGAGTTCAAAGGCCGCAAGAGATGTAACGATTTTGCTATTGGCATTGAACTGGAAGGTACCGATAGCAGTGGTTATACCGCTGAGCAATACCAGCAATTAATGCTGTTAACATTGGAGTTAATGGCGCAGTATCCTATGATTAACGTAAATAATATTGTTGGCCATTGTGATATCGCTCCTGGGCGTAAAACAGATCCTGGTTTTAGTTTTGATTGGTCTCGGTATAAACAAGCCATTACAGCTGTATAGCTAGCATTTATGGGGATGGCGTTTGCTCCAGCATTTATTAAAGAACCGTTGTTAAATAGCCGTTGTAGTCATTACCCATGTAAGCATTGACCTTTAATGGTTACAGCTGCAACGCAATTGACGTAAAAAGGATATTCATGGCGTTATTTTCATTATTAGTGGCAATTTTAGTTGAGCGTTTGAAGCTTCTGCCAAGTGGTTGGCAGTTCGATAGCCTAATGACACGTTACCAAAAACAGTTTTGGGATAGCCAATCGCTTAAATCAGAATTTGGCGTTGCGATGGCAATTGTGTTGCCCGCTTTATTTGTCTTGGTGATTAGCTTTCTCTTAGATGGCATCATGTTTGATTTATTGAGCTTGTTGTTTTGGGTACTGATAGCCATTATTTGTTTTAGTCACCAAACATTGCGAAGTGTGTTTAAGCAGTATATTCAAGCGGCATGCCGCGGTGATGTACAGGCCTGTTACCGTTATGCTGGCGAATTAGACAGTACAGATTGCTTAGATGTGGTCGATGAACAGGATTTAGGCCGCAAAGTAGGCCAAACAGTAGCATGGATTAATTACCGATATTACGGTGCAGTGGCATTGTATTTGATATTTTTAGGTCCAGTTGGTGCCATTTTATATTGTACAGTGCGTTTTTATAGTGAGTACAACAGTAAGAATAAGCTTGAGATGCCATTAGTTGATCAGTTACAGATGTTATTTGATTGGTTACCAAGTCGTATCTTTAGTTTTGGTTATGTATTAAGTGGCCAGTTTAGTGAAGGGTTAAGCGCTTGGCGGAAATATGGTTTGAGCGTTAAAACCGATGCTAAAACGATAGTGACCCATACTGCTGTTGCGGCAGAGTCTTTACCTGAAGTTGGAGATGCGCCGTTGAGTGTGCAATCTACCTTGGCATTACTGGCATTAAGTAAGCGTAACTTTGTATTACTGCTAACCATGGTTTCGGTATTAACCATTTTTGGATTTGTTAGTTAGACTCTAGGGCGCTACGCGGATAGTGCGCTGCGCTTCTAGGGCGGACTTCGTCCTGCTAGGACAGCTTCGCTGCTGAGATTCTAGGACAGCTTTGCTGCTGAGATTCTAGGGCAGCTTTGCTGCTAGGATTCTAGGACAGCTTTGCTGCTAAGATTCTAGGACAGCTTTGCTGCTAAGATTCTAGGGCTGCTTCGCTGCTAAGATTCTAGGGCTGCTTCGCTGCTTAGATTCTAGGACAGCTTCGCTGCTAAGATTCTAGGACAGCTTTGCTGCTAAGATTCTATTACAGCTTCGCTGCTAAGATTCTAGGACAGCTTCGCTGCTGAAATTTTATAGCCTCTAGAAGCGTAGCGCTCTAGTTTCTAGGACTTCCGGATAAATGGTCTGACCCCTTAAGCATAAATATCGGTTATGCTCTGGGCTTGAGCGTTTTAAACAAAGCGGTGTTCTTTTGTCGGTTTGCTGATAACTAGACACGGCTTGTATGATTTGATAAAGTGCGCTCTCTCATATTAATTGGTAAGACCAATTGACAATTGCTTGTTTAGGGAGCAGAGCGCTACATGGCTTATATTAAGATTAACCAGCCAAAAATTTCTGATGTGATCATGGAGCAATTAGAGCGGATGATCCTAGAAGGCAGTTTGCAGCCTGGTCAGAAACTACCTCCTGAACGCGAACTCGCGGTACAATTTGAAGTGTCTCGTCCTTCTTTACGTGAAGCGATTCAAAAATTAGAAGCTAAAGGGTTGCTCATGCGTCGTCAAGGCGGTGGCACCTATGTTAAAGAACAACTGTGGCAAAGCCTTGCCGATCCTATCGTTGAATTAATGCATAACGACTCTGAAAGTCAGTATGACTTACTCGAATTCCGTCACGCCACTGAAGGCATGATGGCGTATTATGCTGCGCTGCGTGGCACCGATTCGGATATGCAGAATATTCAAAAACGAATTATTGAAGTAGAAGCTGCGACGAATATTGAGGCTAAAGCTGCTGCCATTGTACGTTTTTATCGTGCGGTTGCTGAGGCGTCACACAATGTTGCTATGTTGCATTTAGTATTAAGTTTAACCCCTGTGTTGCACAAAAATGTCGCACAAAATTTGGAGCTTTTAAGCATACGCGAAGAAGCTTCTACCATGGCAAATGATCACAGACGCGCGTTACTGGCTGCGATTATACGCCGGGACCCAGACGCTGCACGTGAAGCTTCGAATGAGCACTTAAGCTACATCGAAGAAGTCATGTTGTCAGTAAGGGAAGAAGACAGTCGGTTGCAACGTAGTTTGCGCCGTTTAAAGAGCGGCGTGTAGCACTTGTCACTTTGAATAAGAATACACTTTTGCTGTGTCAACAAGCAGCAAAAAGCCGAAATATAATCCGTATATAGAGAAGGACTGCGAGATGTCTGAAGATATGCTTCAAGATTTAGACCCATCAGAAACCCAAGAGTGGGTTGATGCTCTACAAGCTGTGTTAGAGCAAGAAGGGCCTGAACGTGCACACTTTTTACTCGAAAAATTAATCGATAAAGCTCGCCGTAACGGTACTCACTTACCGTATAACGCGACAACTGCGTATTTAAACACTATTCCAGCAGGGCAAGAACCAAACATGCCTGGCAACCAAGAAATGGAACGCCGTATTCGGGCGATTATTCGTTGGAATGCTTTGGCTATGGTGTTACGTGGTTCTAAGAAAGATTTAGAGCTGGGTGGCCATATTTCAAGTTTCGCGTCTAGTGCGACAATTTACGATGTGTGTTTTAACCATTTCTTCCGTGCGCCTAATGAGCATGACGGTGGTGATTTGGTGTATTTCCAAGGTCATATTGCACCTGGTATTTATGCGCGTTCGTTCCTTGAAGGCCGTATTACTGAAGAACAAATGGCTAACTTCCGTCAAGAAGTTGATGGCAAAGGACTTTCTTCGTACCCACACCCTAAGTTAATGCCTACTTATTGGCAGTTCCCGACGGTATCGATGGGTCTAGGTCCTATTCAAGCGATTTACCAAGCACGCTATTTAAAGTATTTAACTGACCGTGGTTTAAAAGATTGTTCTAAGCAGACTGTTTACTGTTTCTTAGGCGACGGTGAGTGTGATGAGCCAGAAGCATTAGGTGCTATTGGTTTAGCTGCCCGTGAAGAATTAGATAACTTAGTCTTTATTGTTAACTGTAACTTACAGCGTCTTGATGGTCCTGTACGTGGTAACGGTAAAATTATCCAAGAACTTGAAGGCGAATTCCGCGGCGCAGGCTGGGAAGTGGTTAAAGTGATTTGGGGACGCTATTGGGATCCATTATTAGCTCGTGATACTAGCGGTAAATTATTACAGTTAATGGAAGAAACCGTAGACGGTGAATACCAAAACTGTAAAGCCAAAGGCGGCGCGTATACGCGTGAGCATTTCTTTGGTAAGTACCCTGAAACTGCAGAAATGGTTGCTAACATGTCAGATGATGACATTTGGCGCTTAAACCGTGGTGGTCATGATCCTGTTAAAGTTTACGCTGCACTTGAACATGCACAGAAAACTAAAGGTCGCCCAACCGTTATCTTAGCTAAAACCGTTAAAGGTTACGGTTTAGGTGATGCAGGCGAAGGTAAAAACATCGCTCACAACGTCAAGAAGATGGGCGCTGAATCTATTCGCTACTTCCGCGATCGTTTCAATATCCCGATCCCTGATGACCAGCTGGAAGATCTGCCTTTCTATCATCCTGGTCCAGACTCTGAAGAAGTGAAATACTTGAAGAGTCGCCGTGAAGCATTATTAGGTTATTTACCGCAACGTCGTGAAAAGTTCACTGAAGAGTTAGAAATTCCTTCATTGAAAATTTTTGATTCGATTTTGAAAGGCTCTAATGGCCGTGAAATTTCGTCAACCATGGCGTTTGTACGGGTATTAACCGCGTTATTGAAAGACAAGGGTATTGGTAAGCGTATTGTGCCGATTATTCCTGATGAAGCGCGTACTTTTGGTATGGAAGGTTTATTCCGTCAAGTGGGTATTTATGCTCACGAAGGCCAAAAATATATCCCACAAGATTCTGATCAAGTGGCGTACTACCGTGAAGATAAAACCGGTCAGGTTTTACAAGAAGGTATTAACGAATTAGGTGCAATGTCATCTTGGGTATCAGCTGCAACTAGCTACTCAGTCAATAACATGCCAACGATTCCGTTTTATATCTACTACTCTATGTTTGGTTTCCAACGTATTGGCGACATGGCATGGGCTGCTGGCGACATGCGCGCTCGTGGTTTCTTAGTCGGTGGTACTTCAGGTCGTACAACATTGAACGGCGAAGGTTTACAGCATCAAGATGGTCACAGCCACGTATTGGCTAACACTATTCCAAACTGTATTTCTTACGATCCAACTTACGGTTATGAAATTGCAGTTGTAGTACAAGATGGTATTCGTCGTATGTATGGCGAAAATCAAGAAGATATCTTCTTCTACCTAACCACAATGAACGAAAACTATGTTCAGCCAGAAATGCCAGCCGGTGCCGAAGAAGGTATTGTCAAAGGTATTTACAAGCTTGAAACAGTTGCCGGTAGTGGTAAAGGTAAAGTGCAGTTAATGGGTTGCGGTACGATACTTGAAGAAGTGCGTAAAGCTGCACAAGCATTAGCAAAAGACTTTGGCGTAAGCGCTGACGTATTCAGTGTAACTAGCTTTAACGAGTTAACTCGTGACGGCCAGGCTGCTGAGCGTTGGAACATGTTGCACCCAACAGCAAAACCTAAGCAAGCATATATTAGCCAAGTATTATCTGCAGACGCGCCAGCGATTGTGGCTACTGACTACATGAAGATATACGGCGAGCAATTACGTGCTTTCGTACCGACAGACTATAAAGTACTTGGTACTGATGGTTTTGGTCGAAGCGATAGCCGCGCAAACTTACGTCACCACTTTGAAGTAGACGCTAAGTTTATTGTTATTGCGGCACTGAAGTCTCTTGTTGATCGTAATGAAATGCCTGTTGATGTGTTGACTAAAGCCATCGCTGAATATGGTATTGATGCTGACAAGATTAACCCACAGTTCGCGTAAGGGGATACAAAATGGCTGAATTAAAAGAAGTTTTGGTTCCTAACATCGATACTGATGCAGTACAGGTTATTGAAATTTGTGCTGCGGTTGGTGATTATCTTGAAAAAGAAGCATCAATCATTACAGTTGAAAGTGATAAAGCGACCATGGACATTCCAGCACCTTTTGCTGGTACGTTAGCAGAATTAAAAATCGCTGTCGGTGATACCGTTTCTGAAGGTACCTTGATTGCGATGATGAGTGCAGCTAACGCTGCACCGGCTAAAGCCGAAGCAGCTGCGCCAGCACCTAAAGCTGAAGCGCCAGTGGCACAAGCAGCAGCTCCTGCACCAGTGACGCCAGTTGCCGCGCCAAGTGCTGGTAGCTCAGAAGTGATTGAAGTAAAAGTACCTGATATCGGCGGAGACACAGACGTGTCAGTCATCGAAGTATTAGTTGCTGTTGGTGATAGCATTGACGTTGATATGGGGTTAATTACCTTAGAAACCGATAAAGCAACCATGGACGTACCGTCACCTAAAGCGGGTGTGGTTAAATCAGTAACAGTGGCCGTTGGCGACAAAGTGTCTGAAGGTTCATTGGTTATCACGCTAGAAGTTGCAGGTTCTGCGCCTGTTGCAGCTGCACCACAAGCCGCTGCACCAGTTGCACCAGTTGCTCAAGCGGCTCAGGCTCCTGCAGCACAAGCCGCAACGACAACTCAAGTACAAGAAATTCATGTGCCTGATATTGGCGACGCCAATGATGTTGATATTATCGAAGTGTTGGTTGCTGTTGGTGATGAAATCACTGCAGATCAAGGGTTAATTACCCTTGAAACAGATAAAGCTACGATGGAAGTGCCAGCACCGTTTGCCGGTAAATTAGTGTCGTTAACGGTTAAAGTGGGCGATAAAGTGTCTCAAGGTAGCTTAATTGCGACCATTGAAACCACTAGCTCTGCACCAGTAGCGCAAGCTGCTCCTGCTCAAGCAGAGCCCGCTCCAGCGGCAGCCGCGCCAACTATGGCGGCTAATCGTCCATCCACTCCACCAGTGCCGTTTCACCCAAGTGCTGCAGTGACTGCGTCAACCGGCGTTGTTCATGCTTCGCCTGCGGTACGTCGCTTAGCGCGTGAGTTTGGTGTTGATTTAACCAAGGTTTCTGGTACTGGCCGTAAAGCGCGTATTTTGAAAGAAGACGTGCAAGCGTTTGTGAAATACGAATTATCACGCCCTAAAGCAACTGCTGCTACAGCGGTTTCTGGTGGTGCTGGTGGCTTAAACGTGATTGCAGCGCCTAAAGTTGATTTCAGTAAGTTTGGTGAAGTGGAAGAAATACCACTAAGCCGTATCCAGAAAATCTCTGGTCCTAATTTGCATCGCAACTGGGTAACTATTCCACATGTCACCCAGTTTGACGAAGCTGATATCACTGAGATGGAAGCATTCCGTAAGCAGCAGAACGACCTTGCCGCGAAGAAGAAAGCGGATTACAAGATCACTCCACTAGTGTTCATGATGAAAGCTGTCGCCAAAGCATTAGCTGAGTTCCCTGTGTTTAACTCTAGTTTGAGCCCTGATGGTGAGTCGCTTATTCAGAAGAAGTACTTCCACATTGGTGTTGCTGTTGATACGCCAAATGGCCTAATGGTTCCGGTGGTACGTGACGTTGATAAGAAAGGCATTGTTGAATTGTCGCGTGAGTTAACCGACATTTCTATCCGTGCTCGTGACGGCAAACTTAAGTCTGCTGACATGCAAGGTAGCTGTTTTACCATTTCAAGTTTAGGTGGTATTGGCGGTACGGCGTTTACGCCGATTGTTAACTACCCAGACGTGGCGATTTTAGGTGTATCAAAATCTGAAATTAAGCCAAAGTGGAATGGTAAAGAGTTTGAACCTAAATTAATGTTGCCGTTATCGTTGTCATATGACCATCGCGTTATTGATGGCGCAATGGCTGCACGCTTTAGTGTGACCTTGTCTGCGATACTATCAGACATTCGTACATTGATTTTATAACCACAAAGGTCGCTCATATGAGCGACCTTTTTATTGTGATCGGTTTCAAACAAATTGATTTGAGTATAAAATGCGCCCATCCCAATTTTTTAGTCCACAATTGAAAGAAATTGGAAGTGAAACGTAAGTTTCAAGCTGGCGACATCGACATTTGGGCCGATCCGTCTTTCACACGGAATGAACAAGATTAGAGGAAATCATGAGTAACGAAATCAAAACTCAAGTAGTCGTACTAGGAGCAGGCCCAGCAGGTTATTCTGCGGCGTTTCGTGCTGCTGACTTAGGCTTAGACACCATAATTGTTGAGCGTTTCAGTACCCTTGGTGGTGTGTGTCTAAACGTTGGTTGTATTCCTTCAAAAGCACTATTGCACGTAGCAAAAGTCATTGAAGAAGCCAAAATTGTTGCTGACCATGGTGTTGTTTTTGGTGAGCCAAAGATTGATTTAGACAAATTACGTAGCTTTAAAAATAAAGTCATTGGCCAATTAACAGGCGGTTTAGGCGGAATGTCTAAAATGCGTAAAGTTGATGTGGTTAATGGTTTTGGTAAGTTCACTGGCCCTAATAGCTTAGAAGTTACTGCTGAAGATGGCACTGTGACTGTTGTTCAGTTTGAACAAGCCATTATTGCAGCGGGTTCACGTCCAATTAAATTACCGTTTATTCCACATGACGACCCACGTATTTGGGACTCAACTGATGCACTTGAACTGAAAGAAGTGCCTGGTAAGTTATTAGTGATGGGTGGCGGTATTATTGGTCTAGAAATGGGTACTGTGTATTCATCTTTAGGCAGTAAAATTGACGTGGTTGAAATGTTTGACCAAGTTATTCCTGCTGCAGATAAAGACGTTGTCCGTGTATTCACTAAGCAAATCAAGAAGAAGTTTAACCTTATTCTTGAAACTAAAGTGACCGCAGTTGAAGCAAAAGACGACGGTATTTACGTAACAATGGAAGGCAAGAATGCACCTGCCGAACCTGTTCGTTACGATGCTGTTTTAGTCGCAATTGGTCGTTCACCTAATGGTAAGTCTTTAGCTGCTGAAAAAGCAGGTGTGAATGTTGATGAACGTGGCTTTATTAACGTTGATAAGCAGTTACGTACTAACGTACCGCATATTTATGCTATCGGTGATATCGTTGGTCAGCCTATGTTGGCTCATAAAGGTGTGCATGAAGGTCATGTTGCAGCGGAAGTGATTTCGGGCATGAAGCACTACTTCGATCCTAAAGTGATTCCATCAATTGCTTATACTAATCCTGAAGTAGCATGGGTCGGTTTAACTGAGAAAGAAGCGAAAGAGCAAGGTATTGCTTACGAAACCGCAACTTTCCCTTGGGCTGCAAGCGGCCGTGCAATCGCTTCTGATTGCAGTGAAGGTATGACTAAGTTAATTTTCGACAAAGAGACTCATCGCGTGATCGGTGGTGCTATTGTTGGATCTAACGGCGGTGAATTATTAGGTGAAATTGGCCTAGCAATTGAAATGGGTTGTGATGCTGAAGATATCGCATTAACGATTCATGCTCACCCAACATTACATGAGTCTGTAGGCTTAGCGGCTGAAATGTATGAAGGTTCAATTACTGACTTACCTAACCCTAAAGCGGTTAAGAAGAAGTAATTAACACTGACTAAATAGCCTTAAAAAAAGCATTCCATTTTGGGGTGCTTTTTTTTGTCTTTTTTCTGATATTTTAGGCTAGGGGCTGTTGATCTTTGTTTGAATTTTGTGCGAAGAAGGTAATCTCGTATAATTCACTTCGCCAAAAACAAATACAACGAGATTACCATGCCCCGATTAATGCTCACTGATGAGATGTGGTCGAAGCTAAAAGCTATTCTGCTTGATGATAGAGTTTATAACAAGCAAGAGCATCGATTTACGATGGAAGGTATCCTTTACCGATTGCGTGTTGGCTGCCCTTGGCGAGATTTACCTGAATATTTTGGCTTATGGAATACCATTTACCGTCGATTTTTACTGTGGTCAAGAAAAGGTATTTTACTTAGGCTGTTCAAAACATTATCGACTAATAGTGATACTGAATGGGAATTTATTGATGGAAGTTATGTAAAAGCCCATCAACACAGTTCAGGTGCATCATCTGATGAAAATCAAGCAATTGGGTTAAGTCGTGGTGGTAATACAAGCAAAATCCATCTCGCGGTAGATAGCTATGGTTTACCGATAGAATTCATTGTTACAGGTGGAGAAGTTCATGATAGCAAAGCAGCTAATGCCCTTATTGAATTATTGCCACAAAGTCATTTTATTATTGCAGACAAAGGCTACGACAGTGAAGCGATTAGAGATAAAGTGCGTGAATGTGGTTCAAAGCCAGTGATCCCTAGAAGACAAAATTCGAAGCAAGGAAATGGCGATATCGATTGGTGTTTATACAAATATCGGCATTTAGTTGAAAATGCTTTTGCTCGGCTCAAGCATTTTAGAGCGATAGCTACCCGCTATGATAAATTGAAAATTAATTTTGAAAGCCTGCTGGCTCTAGCTTGCTCTATAATTTGGCTGCCAATGTGAAAGATCAACAGCCCCTAGTCTTAATGATTAATATGTGTGAGTTATATTACGTTATAGGGCATTTCACAACATGTTGATTTAGCAGAATAGAAAGCGAATCGAATAATGATTCAATCAGGGGTGACTTTCCTACTAAAATAATGTTAAAACATTAATATTACTTATAAAAATCGCATTCAAGTCGTTAACAATAAAAATAAGTGATATTAACTTTTTTGGCTAGTAACCGATCCATCACAACACCAAGATGATTAATGTGTCGATGATGATAAGCCTGTTTTTTACTACGTGTGGGGCTTGCCTGCATTTGATCACGTAAAGGATAAACTGAATTTATGACCAGAGCAGTATTGGTGAGCCTAGGCTGTTTTATATTGTCTTTATTTACTGTATTGCCTGCGTGCAGTGCAGACATTGTTCAGCGAGTCTTTAACGCCAAAGATGGCTTAGCTAATGCGACGATTCAAGACATTAGTTTTGACCGTTATGGTTATGTTTGGCTGGCGACTCAGCAAGGTCTTTATCGCGTTAGTAATAGTAAAGTAAGGCGTATTGATAAAGTGGGTTTTGATTCGGTACTTGATGACGAACTGATTACAACAGTAGTTAATTCTGGCCAAGACCATTTACTTGTTGGCACCAATTCCTCGCTATATCTTTACAGTATTTTAGATAATCACTTCAGTTTATTGCTTAAACCTGAAGATAATGATGCGACTAATATCAATAACAGTATTCGCGTGGCGGCAACTCAGCGTCAGCTTGATGGACGATTGCTGATACTCGCTTATTCTGGTCAAGTGTATTATTTTGATGATGCTTCTCAGCAATTGTCTTTATCTCCAAGTCATTCTTTAGACCATAATTTACCTTGGCGCAATGCGCTTGAATTGCACAATTCCCAGTATTTGTTTTCAACTAATCACGAGCTTCAACTTCACCAAGCCGATGGTAGCTTCATTGGTCTATTTTCGTTGTCTGATAAAAATGATTCCATCAGGAAGCTGTTTCAAGATAGACAACAACGAGTGTGGATGCTGACATCGAAAGGTTTATTTAAGGTCAATACCGAAACGCTTACGGTGCAATCTGTGCCTGAGATTCCCTATTATGTTGACCAAATGGAGCAAGATCTTAATGATGACTTGTGGATTTCAAGCCGAGCAGGATTGATTTTTTGGAGTCCAGAAAACAACAAGTTAACCGTATACCATGACGAGCTTAAACAGCGAGCTAATATTGATTACATTCATGATATGGCGGTGGATTCTGAAGGTTTACTGTGGGTTGGTGGCTCTGGTGATGGGTTAGCGGTGATAGCGGGTAAACCTCATTTTTTAATTGAAGATTATTCTAAAAAGCCGCCTTATCAACTTGATAATGAAATGGTGTGGTCGGTATACAGCGAAGGCGATAAGGTGTGGCTAGGCACCGATGGTGGTTTGTCTGTCGTTAACACTCAGAGCCAAACCTCAACCATGGTAATCCCCAAAGGATTTGAACTGAGTGACAGTATTTATCGAATTGAGTCTTTAAACGCACAGCATCTTGTGTTGGCTACGACCAGTGGCTTATATGTTGTTAATAAATTGACTAATGCCAGTACCGACTTTGCGACATGGAGTGGTGGTAAAGAGTCACTGGACGATAGAATCGTCATTGGGATTTATCGTGACGAGTTACTGAGTGATGTGATTTGGTTTACCACCACTAAAGGATTGTATTATTGGCAAGATGGTAATACTGATTTGACGTTACAAGTTTTATCAGATGGCCAGCAGTCATTAAGTCATACGCTATATAAAGCCTTATTAAGGGATGATGCTGATCAATTATGGATTAGTGGCAGTAAACATTTTGGCTATTTAACCACTGCGGGTGAGTATATTTCTAAAGTGGATGTATTTGCTGATTTTACAAATGTCCCAACCATGAATAGTCTTATGCAAGTGGCGCCGGGGGTTATATGGCTAGGCACGTCCCAGCAAGGTATATATCAATTCAATACTCAAACCGAAGAGCTTATTTCGCTGGATCAACAGTGGAAGATCGATTGTAAAGTGGTGTTCTTTTTACAGGACACTGAAACAGACCATATTGTTGGCTGTGCCAGTGCCATTATTAAGGTTAATAAGGCGACAGGTAAAGTCAGTTCGTTTAGCCATAAAGACGGTTTTATTTCCGATGAATTTAATGAGTCGGCAAAGTTTTATGACCCTGCAAAAGGCTTTTTTGTGGGTACGCCAGACGGAGCGATGTTAATCGACCTCGATAAACTGGCGCCGCGGACTATAAATGACAAAGTGATACTTGAATCTGTGTCGGTATTTTATGAAAACAATACCGAGGTTTATCTCATTCCAAGTCAATTGTCGCAAGTCGAACCGGGTGCCAGCTTAATTAGCTTTCAAATTGCCGTGCTCGATTACCTTGATGATAAGCCAATGACCATACAGTATCGTTTGGTCAAAGATGGCGCAGACTCTGGCAATTACGTGTTATTAGAAGGCCAGTCACAGATTAATATTACCGGTTTAAGCGCTGGGTCGTATGCACTTGAGCTTTTATATAAAAGAAATGGCGTGTGGTCGAATGAGCCATTTCAATATCGATTTACTGTAAAGCAGTTTTGGTGGCGCTCACAACAATTTAAAGGCGCATTGATTTTTAGCATATTACTGATAGCCGCCATTATATTGTTATATAGACAGCGGCAAATTCATCGGTTTAAGCAAATGAATCATGCTTTGGTTGAAAGTGACGAACGCCTACGTCAATCGTTAAAAGGCAGCGATTCGGATCTATGGGAGTGGCATAAATCAACACAAGTGCTGTCACTCGATAATCGCGGTGGTGTATTAGGACCAGAGCAGCAGATTGACGTTAAACTAGAAGAGATCCCAATTCATCAAGACGATGTTGAGAGAATCACATCGGTTTGGCAGGACCTTGTTAACGGTAACGTCGAGATGATTGATGCCGAGTATCGATATCGTAATCAGCATGATCATCAGTGGCATTGGTTACGAATTAAAGGCCGTGCTATTGAGGTAGATCTTAACAATGGAAGATTAATTTATGCTGCAGGGATGTATACCGACATCACTCAACAAAAAACCCTTGAAAGTGAGGTTAATTTATTAGCCCAAGCATTTGAAAATACTTCCGAAGGCATGTTGATATTAGACATGAAAAAGAACATCAAAATTAGCAATGCTGCGGCTAATTTAATTCTAGCGGCTAAAAAGAGTGATTTGGCCGGCACACCTTTTTCCGACTTAGTGTTTGAGACCGTAGAACCTTTTGACATGGACGATGTGTTCGATAAGGAGCGCTTTTGGACCGGAGAATGTGAATTTAATTGTAGTGATGGTAGCCGATGCCCTGTTTGGATCAATGTATCGACCATGTTCAATATGAATGGTTCGGCATTACATTATGTGGTGGTGTTTTCTGATATCACTGAGCGTAAGCATAATGAGTTACATCTGCGCCGCTTAGCAAACAATGACATGTTAACCGGCTTAGCTAATCGAGCGATGTTTTCGCGCCGATTGGGCCAGGTTATTGAAATAGCAAAACAGCATAAAGAAACCTTAGCACTATTGTTTTTAGACCTCGACAGATTTAAACATGTTAACGACTCATACGGTCACAGTATGGGTGATGCATTACTCGTTGAAGCCGCAAGTCGACTACAGTCTTGTTTGTCTGAAGAACATTTATTGTGTCGTTTTGGTGGTGATGAGTTTGTTATTTTGCTGCGTGATGCAAAAGACGTCGACACCATTAACCACATTGCCAAACAGTTATTAAAACAAATCGAAACGCCTTTTAAATTATACGGTCGAGAATTTTTTATTTCGACCAGCATTGGTATCAGCATTTGGTCTGGCGATGATCAAACGCCTGAAACCTTGATTAAAAACGCCGATTTAGCCATGTACCATGCTAAAGAAGAGGGCCGTGGTAATTTTCAATATTATTCAGCAGAACGGAATGCAGAAGCCTTATATCACTTACGCATAGAGGCTGATTTGCATCGAGCGATACTGTGCAATGAATTTGAATTGTATTACCAGCCTCAGATAGATGTTAACCAACAAAATAGTATTGTTGGCGTTGAAGCGTTAATTCGTTGGAAGCACCCAAAAGATGGCATGGTTAACCCCGATGTGTTTATAGGTATTGCAGAATCTTGTGGTTTGATTGTTGAGATTGATCGTTGGGTGCTAACTCAAGCTTGTCTCGACGGTGCAGATTGGCATCAGCGATACCAAAGCGACATAAAAGTGTCGGTTAATGTGTCTGCAATGCATTTCAGACAGCCAGACTTTATCGACTTTTTAACCGCAACATTACATCAAACTGGCATGCCTGCTAAATGTTTGTCGGTAGAAATTACCGAAGGCGTATTGATGAAAGAAATTGCTATCGCCAGCCAGCATTTACTCGCGTTAGAGCAGTTAGGTATTGATGTTGCTATAGATGATTTTGGTACAGGTTATTCGTCGCTTGCGTATTTACGTTCATTCCAAGTCAATATTCTGAAAATAGATCGCTCATTTTTAATTCATATTGACAACCATCAAGCCGATCAAGCCATTGTGAGCAGTATTATTGAATTAGCACGTAACCTATCGCTTGAAGTCGTGGCTGAAGGTGTTGAAACATCTGAGCAACTTGCACAAGTTGTTAAGCGTGGTTGTCATATTATTCAGGGATATTATTTTGCCAAGCCGATGCCCAAAGCCGAACTTGAGCTCGATATTAAGCGACAAATGGGGATTAATGAATGATGAGTTCATTAGTGATGCCAGGGTAATCTTGTTGCTGCTATCCATTAGTATGGGTATTGATTAAATTTTGTTAGAATAAGTTGTTTTTACTTACTTTCGGAATGATTTATGCAACAAATTTTGCGCCTTAACTTACCTACCTGGTTTTTGGCTAGCTGTATTTGCTTTAGCCTAGTAGTGCAACCTGTCTATGCTGCAAAAAAAGCCGCTAAAGAAAGGCCCACTATTGGCTTAGTGCTGAGTGGTGGCGGCGCAAAAGGTGCTGCTCATATTGGTGTGTTGAAAGTACTTGAAAAATATCATATTCCTGTTGATTACATTGCGGGTACCAGTATTGGTGCTTATGTTGCTGGCATGTACGCGTTAGGCTATAACGCCGATCAAATAGAAGAAATAATGCTTAGTGGTGAGTGGTCTAAAGGCTACTCAGACACCATTCCACGCGATAAATTAAGCTACCGTGATAAACAGCAACGAGATCAGTTTAATATTCCACTGACCGTGGGTTATAACAATAATAGCTTAACCTCACCTAGTGGTTTGTTACGTGGCCAAAGCATGTCTCAATTACTGCGCCACTCCACTGGGTTAGTTGAACAGTTTGGTGACTTTGATGAACTCGCGATTCCGTACCGAGCGGTGGCGACGGATTTAGCAACCAGTGAAGCTGTGGTGTTATCCAGCGGCAGTGTAGTACAAGCCATGCAAGCATCTGCCACCGTTCCAGGTGCATTGCAGCCAGCATTGATTAACGGTCGTTTACTGGTTGATGGCGGAATTGCCAATAATATGCCTATCGATGTGGTAAAAGCCATGGGGGCAGATATCATCATTGCCGTCGATATTGGTTCCGCACTGACCAAACAAGAACATTTAGACAGTACCATTGCGGTTTTAGAGCAACTTTCAACTATTTTGACTCAAGCGAGCACTGCTCGCCAAAAAACCTTACTGACGTCTAGCGATATCCTCATTCGTCCCGCCATTGATAGCCTTAGCACCACTGATTTTTCAATCATGCCATTAGCGCTCAAATTAGGTGAAAATGCCGCCAATTTAGAGTTAGTGAAGTTGGAAGCGCTTGGTATAAGTGAGCAAGACTATTTAGCTTATCAAGCGGATAAATTACAACAAAGTTTACTGTGGATCGATCCGCTTAAAAAACCCATTTATAAAATTGCTTTCGACAATCAATCAAAAGTCAGTGAAAAATTACTGCGTGAGCGTTTAGGGATTACCGAAGGCGTTGTACTGACCAAAGAAGAGTTAAATTTAGCGTTAAATCGAGTGTATTCACTGAATAAATTCGAGCGTGTCGATGCCGAGTTTGAAGATGTTGAACAGGGCCGAATTTTAACCATTACCACCAGAGCCAAATCATGGGGGCCGAATTACTTTCAAGCAGGCTTTAACTGGGAAGATGATTTCACCTTAGATTCGGCTATTACACTCAGTTTGGCTTACACCATGACCGACTTAACTGAAAATGGTGGTGAGTGGCGTAACGAATTAGAACTGGGGTATAAAAAGTTAGTCGGCACTGAGTTTTATCAACCATTAGACCGTGATCAAACATTTTATAGCCTAGCGCGATTCCAGTATGAAATGAAAGATTGGGATTTAATTGATCAAGATAGCCGTTATGTAGAACTCGAAAATAATGTTGCTCAAATCGTTTTAGGTATCGGCTATAACTTTGATTCAGATGGTATTATCGAATTAGGTTTTGTCGGCGAAGATGGTCGGGTTAGCAGTGAATTTGGCTCGGTTGATTCACTAGATTATCATTCCACGGGTGGCTATTTAAAAGTGGCCTACGACAGCCTAAACAGCATTAGCTTCCCGACGGAAGGTAATCGAATTACCTTTGTCAGCTACTTAAGAGATGAATCCTACAATGGACTAAGCAATGTCGATACGACTTTTAGTGATGACTTAGCATGGCAATTTGAAGCAGATTGGAAAGGTGCGTTGAAACTCGGAAATCACGCCATTGTAGGTAAGATGGAACTGGCAACTGTTGAGAATGACGGTAACTTTACCTTGCATGTGGCAGATTTAGGCGGCTTCTTGAATTTGTCGGGTTTCCATAAAGACACCTTAATTGGTGCACATAAAGTGTTTGGGGCAGTGATTTATCAATACGATCTCGGCCGTGATGTACTGATCACTGACTTGCCTTTGTATTTAGGTACCAGTCTTGAAGCTGGTAATGTGTGGTTTGATCGTGATGATGTCGATTTAGATGATTTGATTTACGCCAGTAGTTTGTATTTAGGTACTGATACCGACTGGGGCCCGGCAGCATTAGGTTTTGGTTTTACCGATCGCGGTGAAACAGCATTCTATTTATTTGTCGGTAAAAACTTTTAGGCAGTCTACTAAGCCAAAAGCCTAGAGCGCTTCGCTGCTAGGACGCTACGCGGCTAGAGGCTAGAGCGCTTCGCTGCTAGAGGCTATAAAATCTTGGTGACGAGCGGTGGCAAGCTATGACGAGAGATAACAATCGAGCTAAAAGCTAAAAGCCTAGAGGCTATAAAATCTTGGTGACGGGCGGTGGCAAGCGATGACGAGAGATAACAGTCGAGCCAAAAGCCTAGAGCCCTATCCGTGAGCGCAGCGTTCGCTGTTATCGCTTGTTATCGTCCTCGCAGCGAAGCTGTCCCTAGCAGGACGAAGTCCGCTCTAGAAGCGCAGCGGACTATCCGCGTAGCGGTCTAGGACCTTAGCAGCATAGCGGCCTAGGCCTCTAGCAGCGCGGGTAATAATCCTGCGTGAGCTAGCTGATGATGGGCAATCACCCATTTAGCTTGTGTAGCAGTGTGAGGCGCAGGAATTGCCACGGTTTGCATACTGGCTGCCCGCGCGGCGATTAAGCCATTAAACGAATCTTCAATTGCGATACATTGTCCCGGTGCGATGCCCAGTCCTTTAGCACAATTTAAATATACCTCAGGATGTGGTTTACCATAATCGAGATTTTCAGCTGACTCAATCGCATCAAAATAATGGCTAATGGCCAGCTTATGCAGCACAGCTTCAATAATTAATGACGATGACGAGGTGGCTAACCCTATTTTAAGCCCTAAACGTTTGCACGCCTCTAGCGACTCAATAACGCCTCGCATCGGTTCACCATTGGCTTTTATTTGGCTTACCACTTCATTAACGATGGTATTCGCTGTAGCTGTATTGTCGTAATTCGGCCAAGGAAAACGTTGGTACCAATAGCTAACAACATGATCAATACGCAAGCCTGTGGTTTGCTCTACTTCTTCAAGACTGAGGTTAAGCCCAAAGCTATTTAGCACCGTCAGCTCGGCCAACTGCCAAGCCGGTTCGGAATCGATTAAAATTCCATCCATATCAAAAATAATGGCTTTTATTTGGTTTGACACAATACTGACTCCATAAACGGCACAACGTAAAGTGTTAATTATTACGTTGTTGTTGATTAGACACAATCAAAACACACTTTTTAAAAAATATTTCATCTAAAAAAGGGGATATCTTTTTGTATATAGTTTAATCAGCGGGTGTTGTATAAGTTAATGTATTTAAATGTTTTTCCGTCTATTTCAAACTATTGTCTAATTTTATTTTATTCAACTTAGCGCTAAATTGATTTTTAGGTTGATAAATCGCGTTGATTTCATACCTCTGAGAGTGTGAGCTGATTCATACTTTTATAAAGCTGTAGTATACTGGAGGTCGGATTTCAAGCCCGAACCAGTGGAATTATCAGCGTAACCATAGTGGCGCTGAGTTTCGCCGTTAGGCGCCAAACAAAGAGGAATGTTGCCGTGCTAGAAGCATATCGTAAACACGTCGCAGAACGTGCTGCAGAGGGCGTAGTCCCTAAGCCATTAAATGCACAACAAGTGGCTGAACTGGTTAAGTTATTTGAAACACCACCAGCAGGTGAAGAGGCGTTCATCCTCGACTTGCTCGAAAATCGTATTCCACCAGGAGTAGACGAAGCTGCTTACGTTAAAGCCGCTTTCCTTGATGCAGTCGCTAAAGGCACTGTGTCATCTCCTATCTTAAGCGCAGAACACGCTGTTAAACTGCTTGGCACTATGCAAGGTGGTTACAACATTGAGCCGCTAATTGACCAACTAGATAATGCAGCACTAGCACCTCTATCTGTTAAAGCACTTTCAAATACATTGTTGATGTTTGATTCATACCACGATGTTGTTGAAAAAATGCAAGCGGGTAATGATTTTGCTAAGCAAGTTGTCGACGCTTGGGCCAATGCTGATTGGTTCTTAAATCGTCCAAAATTGGCTGACAAAGTATCATTAACAGTGTTTAAAGTGTCTGGTGAAACCAACACTGATGACTTGTCGCCTGCGCCAGATGCATGGTCTCGTCCAGATATTCCATTACACGCATTAGCAATGCTAAAAAATGCGCGTGACGGTATTGTGCCTGATGAATCAGGTGTTGTTGGCCCAATCAAAGAAATCGAAGCGTTAAAAACTAAAGGTTTTCCTTTAGTTTACGTTGGCGATGTTGTTGGTACGGGTTCTTCACGTAAATCTGCCACTAACTCAGTGTTATGGTTTATGGGTGATGACATTCCTTTTGTACCTAACAAGCGTGCTGGTGGCTTCTGTCTAGGTAACAAAATTGCACCTATTTTCTTCAACACCATGGAAGATGCGGGTGCATTACCGATCGAACTCAACGTTGATCAAATGGACACTGGCGATGTGATCGATATCTACCCTTATGAAGGTGTAGTTAAGCGTCACGGCACTGATGAAGTGATCTCTACATTTGAGCTTAAAACCGAAGTATTGTTAGATGAAGTTCGTGCTGGTGGTCGTATTCCGTTGATCATTGGTCGTGGCCTTACTGACCGTGCGCGTGAAACCTTAGGTCTTGAAGCATCGAAAGTATTCGTTCGTCCACAAGATATCGCCGCTTCTGATAAAGGTTATACTTTAGCTCAGAAAATGGTTGGTAAAGCATGTGGCGTATCAGGTGTTCGTCCTGGTCAATACTGCGAACCTAAGATGACCTCTGTAGGTTCACAAGACACTACCGGCCCTATGACACGTGATGAGTTAAAAGACTTAGCATGTTTAGGCTTTAGTGCTGATTTAACCATGCAGTCATTCTGTCACACTGCGGCTTATCCAAAGCCAGTTGATGTAACGACTCACCACACACTACCGGATTTCATTATGAACCGTGGTGGTGTTGCTTTACGTCCAGGTGATGGGGTTATTCACTCGTGGTTAAACCGTATGTTACTACCCGATACCGTAGGTACTGGTGGTGATTCACATACTCGTTTCCCTATTGGTATTTCGTTCCCTGCCGGTTCTGGTTTAGTGGCGTTTGCTGCTGCAACAGGTGTCATGCCTCTTGATATGCCTGAATCAGTGCTAGTGCGCTTTAAAGGCGAAATGCAACCCGGTATTACCTTACGCGATTTAGTCCATGCTATCCCATTAAAAGCAATTGAAATGGGTCTGCTAACGGTTGAGAAGAAAGGCAAAATCAACGCTTTCTCTGGCCGCGTATTAGAAATCGAAGGTCTTGAAAAACTTAAAGTTGAACAAGCATTCGAATTATCTGATGCATCTGCTGAGCGTTCAGCTGCAGGTTGTAGCATTAAGCTAGACAAAGAACCAATCATTGAATATCTAACCTCTAACATCGTGATGTTAAAGTGGATGATTGCTGAAGGTTATGGCGATCGTCGTACGATTGAACGTCGTATTACTGCGATGCAAGAGTGGATTGCCAAGCCAGAGTTAATGGAAGCAGATAAAGATGCAGAATATGCTGAAATTATCGAAATCAACTTAAACGACATCAAAGAACCAATCCTTTGTGCACCAAACGATCCTGATGATGCAGTATTATTATCAAGCGTTGCACAAACTAAGATTGACGAAGTGTTTGTTGGTTCTTGTATGACTAACATCGGTCACTTCCGTGCTACCGGTAAGATGTTAGAAAAGTTTGCTACTACGCTACCAACTCGTTTATGGATTGCACCACCAACTAAGATGGACCGCGATCAATTAACTGAAGAAGGTTACTACTCAATCTTCGGCCGTGTTGGTGCTCGCATCGAGATACCTGGTTGTTCTCTATGTATGGGTAACCAAGCACGTGTTGCAGAAGGTGCTACTGTAGTATCAACGTCTACACGTAACTTCCCTAACCGTTTAGGTACTGGCGCAAACGTATACTTAGCATCAGCTGAGTTAGCAGCAGTAGCAGCGTTATTGGGTCGTTTACCTTCAGCAGAAGAGTATCAAGAATACGCTAAAGAATTAGATGCAACAGCAGCTGATACTTACCGTTACTTGAACTTCGACCAAATCGATTCTTACACTAAGAAAGCCGACAGCGTGATTTTCCAAGCCGCGCTTTAAGCTTAAACGAGTTAACAATTGATCAAAAATGCCAGCAGAAATGCTGGCATTTTTATTTGGGTTAAATTATGTTTTCGGTAACTTATTTTTAGACAACAGTGTCTTTAAGGTATGGCCTGCGGCCACTAACGTCGTGGCGCTTCACCCACACCAGACCAAGAGGAAACTAACGGCTGTTCCCTCTTGGAACTCCCAGCCGCCCCGCAACATTTTCAAACAGCGAAAAGGTCGCCATGGGGATTGATCCAGCTTTTAACTTCGTTTGTATACTGCTTCGGCCTTATTCGAAAATGCTAACGCTTACGATGGGGCGTCCCTTCCCCTCGAAAGCTAGCGGGCCATCCATGGCCAGCTCACGCTATTTTCTTCAACGGCCTCAAGTTTAGAGTTGAATTTGGGCTTTGATAAGCTAGAAAAACTCGACCGTGGACAGGCATGGATCCTTTTTATGGAAGTCCCCATTAGATGGTTAATACTCTGCTCAAAGGTTTTAAGATTCTTAGGTTCTACTCGTTATGAAGTTTATTTATTTGTGAGTTTTGATTCGATAACTTATCAAACTCTGCGAGCTGCCTATCTGAAAAACGTTTCTTAAATGAAGGTTGGTTGTGGTCAACCTTCCAATCTAGAATTGATTCAGGATTACGAAGAATTGGTGCGGTCATAGCTCCAGGCAGCCATGGCCACATTAAATTAGCTTGTGCCTGTTCACTAGTATTTACTTTATTAACGTCATGAAAATAGCAAATAATATTCTCAGCTACGCGTAATACTTTGAAAATACTAGGCTTGAAATACTCATAAAAGAAGCTTGTGCTTTCTATTGCTTTTTGATGAATTATTTTATTTCTATAATCTTCAAGCTGAAGGAATTGTGACCAGAAATTTTGCTTACTAATAGTATTGCAGTCATATATCTGAGGTAATACAGAATCTAATTTATCTTTTAAGCTTAACCAGCGTTCAATAGCTTGTCGCTCAAATTGTTCTTTGATTCCTTTATTATTTCTTTGTGAAATATAAACAAAATCATCAGGAATACTTATATTAGCGAAAGCTTCTAAAGCAGTGTAAGAGAATACTATTGATGTTTGAATTTTCTATATATAGTTAGATACCAAAAAGCAGTTATGCCAGAGTTCATCGATTTTATCTTCTTTGAACTCATCTTGCTGCTCAAGTAAAAATTCTTTGTACATTTTTTCTGCATCATTTAATGCGGTTCGGCTATTCGATAATAATAGTGAAATGTTATTTGGGACGAAGTATTCTAAAGTCTTTTTTTTAGTCAGCTTTACACTGTCAGAGTGCTGGAAAGCATGATTCATAGGATATTCTGGATGTTCAGAACAGTTTAATAATAACGGTTTTAATACTCTATTATCTTTAAAATCATAGTTGTCTACATCACTTACTATGACCATGCTTTTTGCGTTTGTGCTCTTTTTTTTCATCAGGGTTTACAATGCCTCGACTTACACAACAGATAATGAAACTTTTTAACTGCTAAATATACGTATTTATTTAATTATTTATAATCATGTGGTTATAGACAGTTCGACGATTATTAACGTTAATTTAAATTACTATGACATTAACATTTAAATAATTACAGACAAAATGAGACTAACTCAATATTATTAAAAGTAGTAGTCCAAAGTTACAATCTAACAAATTACCTACAGCAGGTTTATGTGCAGATAATCTCTGCGAGACACCAGTTCTTGATTTATAAATAAGCATCTATGTGGGCTTAACTAAAATATTCCTGCTTTGGATACTCACTAGTTTATTTGCGCCTGTAATTTTGTATCTTCGATTTATTAACATTTCCGGGTTTCATATTATTGAGGACGTTGAAGAAAATAGCGTGAAGCTCACATGGATGTGAGCTTAGCTTTAGAGGGGAAGGGACGCCCCATCTGAAGCGTTAGCATTTTCAAATAAGGCCGAAGAACACGAAAAAGAGGCCAAAAGCTAGAGCCATTTCCGTCGCAATTTTTCGCTGCTGTTGTTTGGTTAAATAGCGAAAATGTTGCCGGAACGGCAGGGGTGATCCAAGAGGGGATTGCTGTTGATCCCCTTTTGGCCGGTGCAGGGTGGAACCTTGCGATGTTAATTCAAACGAAGTTTGAAAAATCCGGCGTGGGCGAGGCGCTACGACCTTAGTGGCCGTATGCCATCAGGGATAAGTGCTAAGCATAACGAAACACCTGGATCCCGGCTCAAAAGCACTGCCGGGATGACGAGGTTAATGAGATTCATTTGGATTACATTTATTGCCAGAAATGCAACTTTGGCACTTGGTCTGGTGTGGGCGAAGCGCCACGACGTTAGTGGCTGCAGGCCATTGTTAACAAGAGTTAACTAAGTTCATCATTCAACAATGCCAGCAAAATAGCTGGCACTTATAGTAGAGTCATTTAACGTTTTCGAATGATAACAACATCCTTTTGATGAACGTTATTAACATTAACGACGCGATATGCCGCTGGTTTAACAACGACCACTTTAGTTACCGTCTTTTTATTAGTAGGCGCTTTTTCGTGTCCATGATGAGCACGTGGTGCACAAGCACTCAAGCTTATAATTGCTAATCCGATCAATATAACTTTAATCATAGGAAATTGAATTGACTGTTTCATACACACCTCGATACGAGTGAAGACTATGACTAAGCATAATCGTTTGAGTGTCAATTGCTGATCGCAATGAGTAAATTTATGCAAATATAGTGTTGAAATTAACGTCTATCGTTAAAACGTACCGTAATCATGAATACTTAATATTCATCGAAATCAGTGGTTCTCGTGAGCCTTTCTCTGCCCGCAATCGGGCTAAATACTGTTGCCATAATTCAGTTTGATTACTGCACAGGTTATGTAGCACCTGCCAAGAATACAAGCCAGTATCATGACCATCATCAAAGGTAATTTTTACCGCATAATGACCAACAGGTTCGAGCGCTTTGATATTTACAGCTTTCTTATGGGTAACCAATATTGGGTCGCCATGACGTTGCACTTCAGCCGATGGCGAGAATACTCGGAGCATTTCACAACTGATGTTGTAAGTTTGGTCGTTATCAAAGGTCACTTCGAGTAACTTAGATTGACGCTTAAGCTTAATGCCGGTGACGGTAGGCGTTGATTGGGTCATGGGAATACCTATAAAAAAAAGGATTAACGCTAAATCGCAGATTATCATCATACGCGATTTTGCTGTTAATCCTATTGTTGTAACCTGCATTCGTGATGTTTATTCATAAACCAAAAGTCACGTGACCTCCCATTTATAATAACCAAATGGGAGGGCGCTTGATTCAAATAATGGTTATAAAATAAAGCGGCTTAAATCTTCATCTTGTACCAAGGTATCAAGGTGGTCATTGACATATTCAGCGTCAATGACAAATTTAGAACCCGACTTTTCAGAAGCTTCGTATGAAATCTCTTCCATCAATTTTTCCATCACGGTATGTAAACGGCGTGCACCAATGTTTTCGGTGCGCTCATTCACTTGCCATGCTGCTTCTGCAATGCGCTCAATACCTGATTCAGTAAACTCTATGGTGACGCCTTCGGTGTTCATCAGGGCGACATGTTGCTCAGTGAGTGAGGCAAATGGCTCTGTTAGAATGCGTTTAAAATCAGCAGCGGTAAGGGCGTCTAATTCAACACGAATCGGTAAACGGCCTTGAAGCTCTGGAATTAAATCAGACGGTTTAGACATCTGGAATGCACCAGAAGCAATAAACAAAATGTGGTCGGTTTTAACCATGCCGTGTTTAGTAGAAACTGTGCAGCCTTCCACTAATGGCAGTAGGTCACGTTGGACACCTTCACGGGATACATCTGGGCCAGAGCTTTCGCCGCGCTTACAAATTTTGTCGATTTCGTCTAAAAACACAATACCATTTTGCTCAACCAGCTCGATGGCTTGTTCTTTTAAGTCTTCTTGATTGACTAGCTTTGCCGCTTCATCTTCAACCAACTGCTTGTAAGCATCTTTGATTTTAAGCTTTTTGCGTTTAGAGGTGCTTTGGCCAAGATTTTGAAATAAGCCCTGTAACTGATTGGTCATTTCTTCCATGCCTGGAGGGGCCATGATTTCAACACCGACTTGAGGCGCAGCAACATCGATCTCAATTTCTTTGTCGTCTAATTGACCTTCGCGCAGCTTTTTACGGAAAACCTGACGGGTGGTAGAGTCATCTTTTTTGTCGGTATCCCAGTCATCTTTTGGCTTAGGTAATAAGGCATCTAAAATGCGCTCTTCGGCCATTTCTTCGGCGCGATGACGGCATTTTTTCATTTGCTGTTCGCGAGTCATTTTCACTGCTGAGTCGGTTAAATCACGGATGATTTGTTCCACTTCTTTACCGACATAACCCACTTCGGTAAATTTTGTCGCTTCAACTTTGATAAAAGGTGCGTTAGCCAATTTGGCTAAACGACGGGCGATTTCAGTTTTACCGACACCTGTTGGGCCAATCATTAAAATATTTTTTGGCGTGACTTCATGACGAAGTTCTGGCTCAAGTTGCATCCGGCGCCAGCGATTTCGCAAGGCAACGGCTACTGAGCGTTTGGCATTTTGTTGGCCAATGATATGTGCATCTAGTTCGTGAACAATTTCACGTGGAGTCATTTCAGACATAACTGTTCCTCTATTAACGCTCGAATTAGTAGTCTAACTTTTCGATAGTTTTGAATTGGTTGGTGAATACACAAATATCGCCTGCAATCGTCAGTGATTTTTCTGCTATTTCTTCCGCGCTTAACTCAGTATTTTGCAGTAATGCTAAAGCTGATGCATGAGCATAGTTTCCACCAGAACCAATGGCAATTAAGTCATATTCTGGCTGAACAACGTCGCCATTACCGGTAATAATTAATGATGTTTCAGTATCCGCTACGACCAGCATAGCTTCGAGCTTACGCAGCATTTTGTCGCTACGCCAATCTTTGGCAAGCTCTACGGCAGATTTTAATAAATGGCCTTGATGCATTTCGAGCTTGGTTTCAAAACGCTCAAAAAGAGTAAATGCATCGGCAGTACCGCCAGCAAAACCGGCTAAGACTTTATTGTGGTATAGGCGGCGCACTTTACGTGCATTACCTTTCATCACTGTATTGCCTAGAGACACTTGGCCATCACCAGCGATGACAACTTGATTATTGCGGCGTACGGATACGATAGTAGTCACGGTAAATCCTCTTCACTAATACATCAACGGGTCATTAGGGTGAATGCAATTGTTGATTGATAAAATGGATATGGGGACAAAATGACAGATATCAAGCGATGGACAACAAAAAGCCCTGTTGCAGAGAACAGGGCTAAAGTGATTTATACAGCAATATCAGACGAGCAGCGTTATTCCCACAACCAAATGATGCAGCCATTTAACCCTGCGTTCTGCATCTTATGACGATTATGTTCCGCATCGCGCTTGTTCGGATAGGGTCCTAATACCACGCGATACCACACGCCATTGGTACCTTCGCTGCGGCGCACTTGTGCCTCAGCACCTTGGAAGGCAATTCTGGCCTTCATTTCATTTGCTTGCGACTCTTGCCTAAACGATCCGCATTGCATTTGATAGATGCCACTAGACACTACGCCTGTTTCAGGTAAGTCTATCTCCACTTGCTTGTTTTCAAGCTCTTCCAGATAAGTCCATTCTTCCTGTGGCTTAGGTGGCAGTGCGTTAGGATCTTTCTTGACCACTTTTTTTGGCGCTTCTACGGTCGTGGTTGATAGCGTTTTCTTTTTAGGTTGTTGAGCTGGCTCAGATACGACCGATGAGTCGGAGCTGCCATTAATGGACCATAAGAAATAACCAAAACCTATGACTAAGGTGAGTATCACAAAAACAGCCAAGTAAGGAAAAGAGCGTTTAGGTGCTTTTTTTCGTTGTGGCGCACGGGCTTTTGCGCCCGCACGAGGTTTGCGATTTGCGTAGTCACGACTCATGATTACATCCGCTCTAGGGTTTCAATGCCAAGTAGCGACAAGCCCGTTTTTAAGGTTTTAGCGGTTAATTGTGCAAGCAATAAACGGCTTTGCTTTTGTGCTTCAGTTTCGGCAGCAAGCACTGGGCAAGCTTCATAAAAACTCGAAAACTCACTCGCTAGCTCATACAGGTAACCACATAATACATGCGGTAAGCCTTTGTCTGTCATGCGAGTTAGCACCTCACCAAATTGTGCCAGTTTAGTGCCTAAGTCTTTTTCTTTTTCATGCTCAAGCACAATCTTAGCTTGGCTAAGATCAATATCTGTTGCACGTTTAAAAATACCTGCCACGCGGGTATAGGCATAAAGAAGATAAGGTGCAGTATTACCTTCAAAGCTAAGCATTTGCTCAAAACTGAAAATATAATCACTGGTACGGTTCTTGGACAGATCGGCATACTTAACTGAGCTGATACCGACTACGCGAGCAATTTCAGTGAGGGTAGCTTCATCCATATCTGGATTTTTACTGCGAACCAGTTCAAGAGCGCGAACATCGGCTTCGTCAAGTAAATCGACTAACTTAACCACACCGCCTGAACGGGTTTTAAATGGACGACCATCTTCACCATTCATGGTGCCAAAGCCTGTGTGCTCTAGCGACATTTCTGGGCGAACAAATTTAGCCAGTTTGGCAAGGCTAAACACTTGCTGGAAGTGCAGGGCTTGACGTAAATCGACAAAGTACATAGCGCGATCGGCTTTTAATACGTTTGAGCGGTAACGCATGGCGGCAAGATCTGAGGTGGCGTATAAATAGCCACCATCAGCTTTTTGAATAATAACCGGTAAAGGCTCGCCTTCTTTATTACGAAACGCTTCTTGGAATACCACTTTAGCGCCATTGCTTTCGCTTAACAGGCCTTGGGCATCTAAATCTTTAACCACTTGGGCTAGGTCGGCATTATATGCACTTTCGCCGTGAACATCTGCGCGGGTTAAGCTAACCCCTAAACGCTTATATACATCATGACAATGGCTTAATGAGATGTCGTTAAATTCGCGCCATAGCTTATTGCAGTACTCATCACCTGATTGTAACGCGACGACAAGTTGACGAGCGCGAGTGGCAAATTCAGTAGACTCATCAAAACGTACTTTAGCAGCACGATAAAAACTTTCTAAGTCAGACAATTCCATTTTGGCTTGTTCGCCATTAGCTGCGCGTAACTCTTCCATTAACGCCAGCAGCATACCAAACTGAGTCCCCCAATCGCCGACGTGGTTTTGGCGAATGACCTTATGGCCCAAATACTCGAGTGCGCGCACGACGCTGTCACCAATGATGGTTGAGCGTAAGTGGCCGACGTGCATTTCTTTGGCTAAGTTTGGCGAAGAATAGTCGACAACGATAGTTTGCTTAGTCGGTAAAGCCACTCCTAAATGGTCGCTCGTCAGTGCTTGCTGTAGTTGATTAGCTAATGCATTGTCATCAATGAAAAAGTTAATAAACCCTGGTCCGGCAATTTCTACTTTGGCCACATAAGATGATGCTGGCAAGGTATCAATAATAAGCTGTGCTAATTCGCGCGGGTTCTTTTTAGCAACTTTAGTCAGCATCATTGCAAGGTTAGTCGCTAAGTCACCATGACTTTTATCTTTAGTGCGATCGACCTGAATGCGAGCTTGAAAATCAGCCGGCACAATTCCTTGCTGTTTGAAGGATTCGATGGTTTGTTCTAGTAAAGATTCAATATGTGATTTCATGGGCGTTTGCTTGCACTAATTCGTTAAATGAATGACATGACGGAACCGCATATTTTAGCCGTTTATGGGGGGTGATTGCTATCTGCTTTAACGGAAATATTGGTTTTTTTATGCTGATTATCAACCTAAGCGAAGTTTATGACAGATATAGGGTCCGTTGGCTTAGTAAAAATGCCGCTGTGTTACATTAAATCCTGTGGATCACGATCGATACTCCAACGGCAACGCTTACTTTCAGGTATTTGTTCAATGAGTGCTAATACGCGTTCGAATTCGGTTTGCAAGCGCTGACGACTTTTAGCTTGCAGTATTAATTGGCGTCGATATTTTCCAGCTTTACGATCAAGTGGCGCCGGAATTGGGCCAATAATTTCAAAGTCTTTATCTTGTGGTAATAGCTCGCTGGTGCGGGCGAGAAACGCATCAGCATCTTCGGCTAAATGTGCTTCTGCTCGAATTAATACCATGTGCCAAGCGGGTGGTAATAGTGCCTGTTGGCGCTCTTTCAGCTGAGTACGAGCGAACTCACCATAACCGCGTTTCAATAAATCACGTAAAATGGGGTTATCACTTTGATGGGTTTGCAGTAGCACTTTACCGGGTTTGTCTGCACGGCCAGCACGGCCAGACACTTGGGTGTATAGCTGCCCAAAACGTTCAGGTGCGCGAAAATCTGCACTGAACAATGCACCATCGACGTCCAATAAGCCAACAAGGGTAACATCTGGAAAGTGATGTCCTTTGGCGAGCATCTGTGTGCCGACCAAAATTTTATATTTACCCATGTAAATTCCTTTGAGCTGCTGTTCAAGGGAGCCTTTACGTCTGGTGGTGTCTCGGTCAATGCGGACAACCGGATATTTGGGAAACAGTTTAATCAATTCTTGTTCTAGCTGCTCGGTCCCCAAACCGTGGCCCATTAGCATGGTGCTACCACATTGATGGCATTGGCGCGGGATAGCGTATTGATTGCCACAGTGATGACAACAAATCTCGTTTAAGCCTTGATGAACGGTAAAAAAAGCATCACAACGATCGCACTCATGTAAATGACCACATTCATGACAAAGCAAGGCCGGGGCAAAGCCGCGGCGGTTGAGAAATAGCAGTACCTGATTACCCGCATCAAGGTGCATACGCATTTCATTAATTAATGATGTCGACATGCCCGCTTTTAATGGTTGCGAGGTGATATCGACAATACCTTGCTTAACCTTTTGCGCAGCACCAGCGCGTTCACTCAGTTCCAAGTGATGATAGCGGCCAGATAGCGCATTTTGTAAGGTTTCTAATGATGGCGTTGCGGAGCCTAATACCACTTGAATATCTTCAAGATGCCCACGCATTACTGCCAAGTCACGCGCGTGATAGCGCACACCTTCCTGTTGTTTAAAGCTGCTGTCATGCTCTTCATCAAGAATAATTAACCCTGGATAAGCCATTGGGGTAAAGAGTGCTGAGCGAGTACCAATAATAATTGCCGCTTCACCGACACGAGCCTGACGCCAAGCTTCTAGGCGTTGATTATCGGTTAATCCGGAATGGATCACGGCAACATTGACTTCAAAACGGCGTTTGAAGCGATTAATGGTTTGCGGTGTTAAGCCAATTTCAGGCACGAGGATCAGTGCTTGTTTACCTTGTTTTAAAATTGTCTCAAGCAAGGTGAGGTAGACTTCGGTTTTGCCAGAGCCTGTGATCCCTTCTAATAAGGTGCAATGAAACCCTTGCTGTTGAGTGAGTACTGAAACGGCAACGGCTTGTTGTTTGTTAAGCTTATGAGGTGACTCATTCATAATAAGCTGTTGGCGCCAGCTTAAATCATGGCTGAGTACTTTTTGTTGCCGTTCAATCCATTGTTTTTGTTCTAATGCTTTTAATGCCGCTTTGCTTAATTGTTGGGTGGTGAACTCATCTTGGCTGATGGGGTTTGCCAGTAATAACTCGTGCAGCTTTTTCTGTGCCGGGGCACGTTTTAATACGCTAGAATCAGCATTGCGTCCTTCGGGGCTTAAATGATATTCAACCACCGCTTGCGGCGCCGCTTCGAGGCCTTTTCTCAGTGCGACAGGCAGCGCTTGGCTGAGCATTTGTCCTTGGGTAGTAAAGTAATATCGGGCGGCCCAGAGGGTTAATTTATATAGCGAATCAGGTAACAATGGGGCATCATCTAGTACAGCTGTGACTGATTTTATTTGTTGCGGTGCTAAGTCACAGCTGTCAGTAATAGCAGTAATTAAGCCGATGAGTTGTTGAGGGCCAAAAGGGACTTTGACTCGAAGACCGATTTGTAATCCCGCTTGTTGTTCGTCTTTTACACGATAACTAAAGTTTCTGCGTAACGGGACGGGTAAGGCGACTTCAACAAACACGGGCATAAGGCTTCATCATTTTTCAATTCGATAGTGGATTGCGGATCAGTTTACCTCTAAGTGTCATCAAAGAGATAGGGCAACATATATGCGTAAAGGACTTATTGAGGTCATCATTCTAGTATTTGGATTATTGGGCTATATTGCTACGCCAATGGCTCAAGTGAATCATGTCAGTATCAATAGTCGCCAATTTGAATTGAATAATCTCCCGCAATTAAAGATCAATATCGTGGCACAAAATGATGATGCGTCGCGGTTAGGTTTTTATATTCGCCAGTTGGATGACAGCTTGGATGGCAATAAGGTTGTGCAGCAGAAGTTAGCAGTGCAGAGTATTAATCGTTTTTTATTGCAGCTTAAGGGTACTGATATCATCAGTGATGTAAATGCACAGTTAATCGTTACCGAAGATACTGCGAAAGGAGCGGTTACGTTAGCAGTAATGGCCTTATTTGATGCCCCGTACTCAGTTAATAGTGCCACCTTAGTCTCTAATGTTGTTACGTCTCGAGTACTGCCAGTAGCAAAAGACACCACTAGTGGGAAAGCATCCAAAAAACATCAACAAGATGACAGACGTTTAGAGCAGGCATCATCAGTACCAGAACTATCAGAACCATCAGAACCATCAGAAACATCAGAAACATCAGAGCCATCCACAGTAGAATCCTCTCTTCAGGCAATCTGTGTAATTGAGCGAGATAATAGTGATACATTATGGCGTATTGCGAACCGTTACAAAGAGCAATGGCATACCAGTGTTTATGGGGCAATGTTAGCCATTTTTGAGGCTAACTTAATGGCATTTTCCAAACAGAAAATTCATTTATTACTCAAAGATGTTCCATTGCATTGCCCATCGAAGGCTATTTTAGCTGAATACAATAATAAAGCTGTAGATAGGAAAGTCTTTGAGGTCATTGAAGCAAAGCATGCGGCTAAATAAGGTTTCTGATCATAATTAGTGATAAAAAGTAGTCCTTAATCGAGTATTTACTTTGGTTTATCAGTAATTAGTTGCAGCTGTTTATGTTAGTTTATATAGTTGCCCGTGTTAATACTTATGATTTAGCTCAAGCATAAGGTTAAAAAAGTAAACAATAATAATAAATTACAGCCTGATGAGCTTTATGTGAACATTTTATTTGTCAGTGTATACGTGTATTTAACATCATGGTTTTACAGCGTGTTTTGCGCTGTGCTGAAGCGGTTTATAATCGAAAGGATTGATTTAATGAAAAGCTTTAAGGTGCTAGCAATATTAGCATTATTGGCGGTTGATAGTATTTCAACTGTGATTGCACAAGTCAGTCATATCAGTATCGATACTATTCCATTTGAAAGCGGACAATCTCCTCAGTTCACCGTGAATGTTATAACCGATCACCATGATTTATCGCGGCTGACATTTTATTTACGCCAAATTTATCAAGATAATATTGTGTTAGAAAAGCTTGAGGTTGAACAGCGTGATCGTGATGTTTTTGTATTAAGTGGTACCGAAAAAATCCGCGATAAAGATGCGGCACTCATTGTTTCTGAATACCGTAATGCTAAATGGCTACAATACTCACCTGTCCCTTTATTCTCTCAAGCCATTGTTCAGAGCCAATACCAGCCAGTAGCAATTAAAACGATGAAGTCAGCTTCGGTATTACCGACTTCAATGCTTACGCCTATAAGTCGTAAAGCCAGCATTATACCTCAGGTTGCTACAACGCAAAAAAATCTGAATGATTGCCAGATCAATCAGTTACCGAATGATACTTTATGGAAAATAGCGGTTCGCTATCGTAAGCAATGGAATTCAAACATTTATGGCGCCATGCTTGCGCTTTATCAAACGAATCCCTCTGCATTCTATCAAGATAAAATTAGTCTACTGCAATTAGGCCACTCGTTACGCTGCCCATCAATGGAGACGCTTTCGCGCTATCAAAATGTCGCGGTAGATAGGATCACATTCGACAATTTAGTCGCCAGTCAACGCGGTAAGTCTCAAGGACTATTAGCGCCAACATTACCTGTGCCTGTTCTCGCCACTCAGTCAGTATCAATGAATGGTTCAGTGAATGATATGGACAGTAAAAAATCTGAAAGTAATGCGTTATTGGCCGCTATTCATGAAACGAAAATATCGCCTCAGCCATTGCCAATCAATAATATAGCCAAGTCATCGATACCGACTTATGGGCAAGATAAAACCTGTTTAATGGATAAATTTCCTCAAGACACGTTATGGCGAGTTGCCGATCGTTATTATCGACAATGGCAAATCAGTGTATATGGTGCAATGCTGGCGATTTATGAGGCAAACCCTAATGCGTTTGCCAATGGTAAAATTTACTTATTGATGTCTGATAGCCGTTTACAGTGCCCATCAAGTGAGATGTTAAAGCAACATCAAAATTCATCTAAGGCACAAATTACCTATGAGACTCTAGAGCGCACACATCGACAATCGTAGTATCGCTTAGAAATTCTACTTGTTTGTGTATAAGAGACACTGTATTATCTCGCGCCTAAAACATATTGTTATTAACTGCATGTGGTGCTCAACTTCGGGTTGGGAGAGCGACATGGCCTTCAATTTAAGGTAGCCCAAAATGAAAACAGGTATTCACCCAAATTACGCTGAAATTACTGCAACTTGTACTTGTGGTAACATCATCAAAGTGAACTCAACTGCAGGTAAAAACCTACACTTGGACGTATGTGGTGCATGTCACCCATTCTACACTGGTACTCAGAAAGTTGTTGATACTGGTGGTCGTATTGACAAGTTCAACAAGCGTTTTGGTATGCTTGGTAAAAAGTAATTGCATTGCAATTTACTTGAATAAGGCGCCTTTGGCGCCTTTTTTGTTTTTTATATGGCAACAGCAGTATTGTGCTGTAACGAAAACTAATTTTTTAGTGGTAAACAATACAAAAAAGCACAAACCTCGCTTTATTGTTATTTAGACAAAATAAACTGCAAATATCGACGTCTATATCCGATTGTTATCGTAAATCTTGTTATTTTCCTACATTTTTAACTTATTGATTTATATATATTCATGTTCGATTAGTTATAATTATAAAACATAGCCTCTATTCTGACTCACAACACCTCCTATCACTGAGTTTTTGATGTATATAATCCCTGCATTAGCGTATTGTTATTAAAATTTTAGATGGCCTGCAAGTTCACGGTTAAAGTGAACTATGGATCATACTTTCCTTCATAGATAGCGCATTTCAGGATGTATAAAATGTCAGATATTCGTCAACAAGCTCTCGATTATCATGAATTCCCAGTACCAGGTAAAACCGCTGTTTGCCTGACAAAACCGGCTCAATCAAGCCACGATCTAGCGTTGGCCTATAGTCCTGGTGTGGCAGAGCCTGTTAGAGAGATCGCTTCTAATCCTGAAAATGCCTATCGGTATACCAATAAAGGCAATTCGGTTGCGGTTATTACCAACGGGACCGCTATTTTAGGTTTAGGCAATTTAGGACCATTAGCGTCAAAACCGGTTATGGAAGGCAAATCACTTCTGTTTAAACGTTTTGCGAATATTGATTCGATTGATATTGAAGTGAAACACCGCACAACTGAAGACTTTATTAATACTGTCGAATCGATTGCTGATACCTTTGGCGGGATTAATTTAGAAGATATCAAGGCGCCTGAATGTTTTGAAATTGAACAAGAACTGATTAAGCGATGCAATATTCCGGTATTTCATGACGATCAACACGGCACTGCTATTGTTACTGCAGCAGGCATGTTGAATGCTCTGGAAATTCAAGGTAAAAAAATTGATGATGCAATATTTGTTTGTTTAGGTGCCGGTGCTGCTGCGATTGCGTGTATGACTATGATCGTTAAATGTGGCGCATTGCGTGAAAATGTTTATATGCTAGACAGGCAAGGAGTGATTCATACACGCCGTGAAGATCTCAATGAATATAAAGCGTTATTTGCCAACAATACCGATAAACGCACCCTACAAGATGTGATTAAAGATGCCGATGTATTTTTAGGGTTGTCGGGTGCAAATTTATTGGCTGCCGATGATATTGCGTTAATGGCACCTAACCCGGTGATCTTTGCCTGTTCAAATCCTGATCCTGAAATTAAGCCTGAATTAGCTCATAATATCCGTAAAGACTTAATTATGGGTACTGGTCGTAGTGACTATCCAAATCAAGTGAACAATGTATTGTGCTTCCCGTTTATTTTTCGAGGCGCACTCGATGTTCGCGCGGCGGTCATTAACGACGAAATGAAGCTGGCTGCTGTATATGCTATTGCTAACCTCGCTAAAGAGCCTGTGCCAGCCGAGGTGTTAGCGGCTTATCCTAACGTGTCATCATTGAGTTTTGGTTCGCAATATGTGTTGCCTAAACCCATGGACCCAAGATTACTGCCGCTGGTAGCTCGCGCAGTATCGCAAGCGGCAATCGATTCTGGGGTGGCAAAAATCACCACATTACCGACTGAATACAAAGTGTAGAAAGCAAGCATACCTAATCAGGTTTATTCATCCGAACAAGGATAATAAACCTGCTGCCGTTAATAAAAGGGGCTTTTGCCCCTTTTCTATAGGCCTAAGATAAGCGTGATTAAAAACGATTAGTGAAGTTGTAGAGCACAATCGTTATACTGGATAACATTGGAGTCATTAATAAAATAAATAAATCCAGCAGGATAGCGGATAAATGAAACTCACCAAGATCCTTACTAAAAAATTAACCAGTTTTTGGCTGCTTTCATTAGCTGCGGTGGCTTTTGTATTTTTACTGTGTGCGGTGATGGGCTTTACCCAATTGACCTACACTTTTCAGCAACAAAAAGTCGCTGAGTTAGAAACCATGTTAGCCGACGATTATCAACAACACGGTAGTCGTCAATTTTCTACCTGGTTACCCCCTCTATTGACCGCTTACAAAGCGGTTGAATTCTCTCTGTCGCAAGACAACCAATTAGTTTATCAATTTCATCGTGATCAAGCCGATATCGTTAAAAGTAGTTTAACGCTCTATAAGAGCGAATTAAGCCATGGCCAATTATCCATGTCATTAATTATGCCGCCGCCATTTTCTTTACATGATCTTGGCTGGCACGAGCTTATTATTCTGGTTATTGGTTTTATCAGCATCGGAATTTTTGTCCGTTTTGGTTATGGCTGGTACTCCAGAGAGCTAGATGGCATTGAACAACTTGCTCAACGAAGCAAACTCATTTTAGAGGGACATTTAAAGCAAGCTGCCGATATGCCGACAAATGGCAAACCACGGATGATCAATCGTGCGATCAGCAAATTGCTGGCCGAGTTGGATGATGCTCATAAAGAACGTGGCCGTTTAGATCAATTTATTCGTAAAGACACTTTTCTTGATAAACAAACTCAGATTGGCAACCCGATATTCTTTCAAAATCGTCTCGACGGATTAAGCCATAATCAGAAAATGGTTGCTCATGGCGTATTAATGTTAATTGAGCTTGATGATGTTGACTTAGTGGAAGACCAATACGGTGAAAGCGGCGTTAAGGCAATGCTGTCATTAACAACGGAAGCCATTACAGCCGCACTCGTTCAATACGAGGACAGTATTTTTGCTCGCCGCAGTTACTCACAATTAGTCATCATAGTGCCACAATTATCACTGGCAGAAGCCGACCAGTTAGCGCAACGAATACTCAAAACCTGCCTTGCATTACCTTTTTATGGCATTGGTAATCCCGATAACTTTTTACACTTAGGCTGTGCTTTTTTTAACGCTGGCGATTTACAAGTTCAGCTTATTGAAGAAGCCGAAATGGCACTTCGAGCTGCGCAACTGCAACGTGTTAATAACTGGTTTATGTACGATAAAGGCGCGTTAGATGAGGAAATCGCTAAAGGGTCTGTGCGTTGGCGTAGTTTTATTGAAAATGCATTGGTGTCCAAACGATTTTTTACCTTACAGCAAGCTATTATTGATAGTGATAATCAAATTATGCACTATGAAATATTCAGCCGCGCCCGTGATTTAAAAGGTAATGATGTTCGCGCGACATTGTTCATTCCCATGGCTAACAAGTGTGGATTAATGCCACAGGTTGAGAGGCAAGTGCTGGAACAAGTGCTCTTCAGGTTAATGTCTGATAATGAGTCAACTTACAGCATTAACTTAAGCCTTGATAGTTTGACCAGTAGGGCATTTGTTCGTTGGTTACAATCTACATTATTAGAGCATCGTCCTTTAGCTGCGCGACTTATTTTTGAAGTTTCTGAAGATATTATTGTCAAAAATCAGAAAAATACTTTGGTAGTTAAAACTCTCGATATGTTGAGAAAGATGGGTGCAAAATTGGCGGTAGATAATGTTGGTCAATCAGTTGTGGGTACTCATTATATCCAGGAGTATCACTTTGATTTAGTGAAATTACATCGGTCTATCGTGCGCCGAGTAGATCAACGCTCAGAAAATCAATTATTTATACGTAGTCTCATTGGTGGCCTTTATAGAGCCGAAGTGAAAGTGATTGCAGAGGGCGTTGAATGTTTAGAAGAATGGCAAACGTTAAAAATTCTTGGTGTGAGTGCAGCCCAAGGCGATTTTTTGGGGCAAAGAACTGAAGTTTAAGTCATATAATGCTATGTTTGTTTAAGTTAGATCTTGTTTATCAATAGATTGCACTCTATGTTCAATCTATATGCGCTATATTAATGAGCAGTTATAGCGTTAACGTATCAGTAACAAAGCTTCATCGTTTTAGATTTGAGCAATAATACTGAGAAACGACAATACAGCGTAATCGAATCATGTTGATGTTATATGCTGGTACATTGGCTTAAAAATGTCATTTTTACTGATATATTTATCATCAGTAATCTTAAATAATTAATATGTTAGCGAATATGGGCCACGCAATGGACAATGGTTTTTTGAGTAAACTAGCCTTTTGGCAGACATCGCAATTGATGGGTAATGTAGGTGTATTTATCGCCGGAAATTCCCTGTGGGTATGTAAGCCACAGCAAGGTCAATCAGCGCCTGTTATCAGCCAGTTTTTAGTACAAAAAAACAATTGGTCTCAAGCCTTTGAAGCATTAAAGAGTCAGTTTGGCCGAGTTCGGGTGCAATTAGTGCTGTCGCAGCAGTATTATCAATTATTACAAGTTGAAAAACCCAATGTTGAGCCTAGTGAAGTGACTCAAGCGTTGATTTGGTCTGTTAAAGACATGGTGTCCGAGCCCGTTACGAATATTCATCTAGATTATTTCGAATCCAGTTTTATTGCCAGTTCAAAAGTGAATGTGGTGGTCAGTAGTCGTCAATTTTTAATGCAATTGGCCAGTGCTTGTGATGCCAATGGATTAGATATTGTTGGGATCAGTATTGAAGAATTGGCATTAAGCCATGTCTTAGCACACGATAATATGGCACATATGTTAGTCGCTCACTTGCCGCAGCAAGAATTGTTGTTGTTAGTTGTTAAAGCGGGTGAAGTGTTAATGCAGCGTCGCGTTAGAGGATTTAACCACCTGGATAAAGCGACTTTAGAAGAATTAAAGCAAGGCTTAGCCGATAACCTCAGTTTAGAAATCCAACGTTCTATGGATTATTTTGAAAGCCAATTACGTCAAGCTCCAGTTGGGTCAATTAGTATTTTGGTTGAAGGTGATAGTTCATCATTGGCCAATCTCGTTAGTGCTAACTTTAATCAAAAAGTGGTCGCGGTTACTCACGATGGCGTATCGAATTTACTCGCGCAGTTAGCGTTGCAAGAATTAGCTCGAGGTGAAGTGTGATAAAAACCAGTGTTAATTTATATACCACAGATTTGTTGCCGAAAAAGCAAAGGCTAACCTTTGCAAGAATGATGCTGGCATTGGCTTTTTTCACCGGAGGTTGCGCTGTACTTTATGTTGTAGGGTTGTGGCATACCGATGAGTTGCAAAAGTTAAATCAACAGGCAAGCAGCACAAAAAGTCGATTAACTGACCAAAAGACACAACTAGAACAACAAATTGCTTTACGTAAACCTAATGCCGATTTGGTAGTAAAGGTTGAACTTGAGCAACAACGTTTAGATCTTAAAAAACTACTAAAAGATGAACTAAGTCAGCGCAAGACCATGATAAGCCAAGGTTACTCGCCAATGTTGACCGACTTGGCTGCTGTGGCTGATAGCAATGTGTGGTTGAGTCATATTACTATTGAGCAACAAAACACTAGCGCTCAGCGAATTGAGTTTGAAGGTTATGGTCGTAATCCTCAAAGTATTCCACTGTGGATAGATAAATTAAAAACCACTTCAACGTTAAAGGGTTATGCATTTTCAGCGATGACAATGGATCGCGGTGAAGCACAGCCGTTGGCGTTTAAATTGATAAGCCAGCCCGTTGCTAAGGAGTTTGCACAATGAAGCAACAATGGCTGGTGTGGTCGTCAAAATTTAATGAGCTAAGTCCACGAGAGCGGATATTGATTACGTTAGCCTTATTCGTTGTCATTGGGATGTTGCTGTTTATGCCATTAGAGTCATTGTGGAAGCAACAGCAAAGTGTTCAGAATCAGCTAAAGGGACTCGAACAAGAAAATTCGATTTCATTACAACAAGTGGCGCTTTATGAAGAGCGTTTACAGCTCGATCCCAATCAAGATTATCAACAACGATTACAGTTGATTACTGAGCAAATGCAATTGATTGATGCTGACCTCAGCAACCAAATGGTTGATATGGTTCCCGCGGATTATATGCCGACAGTATTAGCCAACTTGCTGGGTAATGTGAAAGGCGTCTCGCTCATGTCGTTTGCCTCTATTGCGCCCAAAGCCTTATTGCAAGTGGGTGATGGTAGTAAAGTTAATCTTTACAGCCATGGTATTAAGTTGACGTTACAAGGCGATTACTTTTCTATTTTAGCGTTTATTAAAGCGGTGGAAAGTATGCCCGATAAATTGTATTGGAAGCGTTTAGATTACCGTGTTGAATCTCATCCCGATGCGTTAGTTGAATTAGAACTTTACACACTTAGTGTGAATAAGGACTTTATCAGTGTTGCGAAACAAGATTAATGCTATGGCGTATGCATCCAGCCTAATGATGCTATTAATGTCGGCTGCTAACGCGCAAACATTACGTGATCCAACTTTACCAGGGCAGGGCTTTGTTGCTGTGCAGGCCAAAGCTGATAATCAATCTTTGGTGTTAAACAGTATTGTTAACGGCCAGAATACTTATGCGGTTATTAATAATATTATTCTTTCGGTAGGTGATGCTATTAGCGGTAGTGGATTACGAGTATCAAAGATTAACAAGGACTATGTTACCTTGTCAGATGGAAGAAAACTTCAACTATTTCAGTCGATAACAGAGCGATAGGATAAGAATAAAAATGAATGTGATTAGATATGTTACTCCTCTGATGTCGCTGTGCTTAGTTGCTTGCCAAACGACAGATAGGCCCGACCCACAAACAGCGAAAGCGGCCTTGAATGAGTCAAGGCAACAAGCTGAGGCGAGTCAAGCCATTACGCCTCCTCCAGCGGCAATGCCTGAAGATGTTCAGCGTGAGCTTAATGGTAATAATGTGTTGAGCCAATCAGCAAGAGCATTGCCCGCCGAGCGTCGTTTTGATGTATCAGCCAATGAAGTTGACGCCAGAGTTTTTTTCCCCAGCTTAGTAAAAGACACCCCATTGAGTGTCGCGGTACATCCAGATGTACAAGGTAAAATTTCATTATCTTTAAAAGCGGTAACCTTGTCAGAAGCCATTCAAGTTGTTGAAGACATTTATGGTTACGAAGTGAATCGAGAAGGTCGTATTTTACGTGTGTTTCCGTCGGGTATGCGAACCGAAACTTTCCCTTTGAATTATATTTACATGCAACGTGAGGGGTTGTCATTAACCTCCGTTAGCTCAGGACGGATTTCAGACCAAAACAATAATTCAAGTAATGGCAGTAACAATAGTAATAGCAACAGCAGTAACAGTAGTAATAGTTCAAATAGTAACAGTAGCAATGGAAATTCGAACAGCAGTGACAATACCAATGGCACGTTTATTCGTTCAACGACCAAGACCGATTTTTGGGGTGAATTACAAGCCACATTAATGTCAATAATGGGTGAAACAGGTGGCGGACGACAGGTTGTGGTAACCCCTCAAGCAGGGCTTGTTACCGTTCGAGCTTTCCCTGATGAGTTACGTCAAATTCGAAGTTTCTTACAAATAGCCGAAAGCCATCTACAGCGCCAAGTGATTTTGGAAGCGAAAATTATTGAAGTGACCTTATCCGATGGTTACCAGCAAGGTATTCAGTGGGAAAATGTCTTAGGTCATGCTGGCAGTACCAATGTTGATTTCAGTACCTCAGCAGGACAAGGGTTAAGTAATGCGATTACGTCTGCAATTGGCGGTGTAACCTCGATTAATTTCACCGGAAGTGATTTCAGTACCATTATTAACTTGTTAGATACCCAAGGTGATGTTGATGTACTTTCAAGCCCTCGTGTTACCGCTTCTAATAATCAAAAAGCGGTTATTAAAGTCGGCAATGACGAATACTTTGTCACCGATGTATCTTCAACGACCGTAGCGGGTACCACTCCGGTAACGACGCCGCAGGTTGAGCTGACACCATTTTTCTCAGGCATTGCCTTAGATGTAACCCCGCAGATTGATGAATATGGCAACGTAATATTGCATGTCCATCCTTCGGTGATTGACGTGACCTCACAAACCAAAGAAATTAAAATCAGTGATTCAACCTTAGAATTACCGTTAGCACAAAGTGAGATCCGTGAATCGGATACCGTTATCCGCGCCGCTTCTGGTGATGTAGTGGTGATTGGTGGCTTGATGAAGAGCGAAAATATTGAAACAGTGTCTAAAGTACCTTTATTAGGTGATATTCCTTTTCTGGGCGAAGCCTTCACCAGTCGCACTAAATCTAAAAAGAAAACTGAATTGATTATTATGTTGAAGCCAACGGTTGTGGGTGGTGACACATGGAAGGATGAATTAAAGCGTTCGCAAGATTTAATCGAACGTTGGTACCCTTCTAAATAGCGACCGTTGACGGTAGAGAATTGACGATTAAAAATAGCGGTTGAAATTGATAAGGGATAGCCAGTAATTATGTATTTGCAGCACTTTGGCTTAAGTCAATTGCCCTTTACGCTTACCCCAAATACGAGTTTCTTTTTTGGGTTGTCGCCGCATGTGGAAGCGTTGCAAGTGCTGCAAACCGCATTACAGACAGGTGAAGGTTTTATTAAAGTCACTGGTGAAGTGGGTACCGGTAAAACCTTAGTGTGTCGTAAGCTGTTGAATGACTTACCGACTCAATATCATTGCGCTTACTTACCTAACCCCTATTTGAATCCTAAAGAATTACGTTTGGCCGTAGCGGGCGAACTCGGTTTAGCGTTACCGAACAAATTAGATCAACAACAATTGACAAGGCTTATCCATGAGCGCTTGTTAACGTTAAATCATCAGGGCTTTCACGTGGTGTTAGTGTTAGATGAAGCGCAATCATTACCGGATGACAGTATTGAGGCATTAAGATTATTTACTAATTTAGAGACCGAAAGTCGTAAATTATTGCAAGTGGTGTTATTTGGCCAACCAGAATTAGATGAGCGTTTAGCTCAACCCAAGTTTAGACAATTACGACAACGCATTACCTTTAGTTATGACTTACGTCCATTAACATGGGATGAGATACAAGCTTATATTGGTTACCGACTTGCTGTAGCGGGTTATCAAGGACCTGAATTGTTTAATACCGCGGATATTAAACGCATTGCCAAAGCTGCTCGAGGTATCCCGCGTTTAGTGAATATATTGGCGCATAAGAGCTTATTGCTATGTTATGGCCAAGGTAAAAAAAAGGTGACATCTCGCCATTGTCTAGCTGCGATAACGGATACAGAAGATATTAATTTACAACATAAAGTAGGGTTTTCCCGTGTCAGCATGCTGATAATTATGTTGCTTGTAACAGTGATGGTGGTTATTGGGTTAAATGGTGATAATTGTTGTGGTGAATGGATGACACAAATAAGCGAGATTAAATGAGTGTGATTATCAAGATGCTGAAAGATTTAGAGCAGCGTCAGCAACCCGGAACAGACAAACCACCAGTGCAACCTGCAGGTGAATTTGTGCGTCCTCAAATTCAGTATCATTCAGTAGCTAAATCTCGCTCACCACTTATTAGCCTTATTGTTGTTGCCGTACTCCTGATCCCTACATTGTGGTTTGGTGTATCTATGTATCGCCAAGCCAATATTCAAATGGTCAATGAGCCAACAGCTATCAATACATCGGTTACCGAAGATATTCAGTCATCGCTGGCGAGTCAGCCACAAGATAATGTCGTTGCTGCTGAACCTAAGTTTGCTCAAGTTTCAACTGAAGCACCAACCCAAGCAGCAGCTCAAATATCAACTCAAGCATCTATTCAAGCGAGCCCCCCAGAAATCACTGCTGAGATGATTGAACCAACGGATCGCATATCCGAGCTTGATCCATCCAAAGTGAGCACTGCATCAGCCGTTAATAGCGAAAGCGTCAACCAACAAACAGTGCTAGCTTCAACCGTAGACACAGAGAAGCCCAGTGGTTCGGTGGATAATAATTCACAGAATATGGCTTCGCTGATTAATACTGAATCCACTCAAGGCCAAATCGTAGCGCAAACATCTCGCTTCTTACCCGCTGAAGTATCTGCTGCAGCAAAAACTGTTGATATGAGCGTCAATGAAGTGGTGCTTTCCAAGACGCAAATGGCGCAATTGCAATATCGCAAAGCGATGGATGCTGAGCAAGCGCAACGTCTGGACGATGCGGCGGGTTACTATTTAGAAGCCATTATTTTACAACCGAGTTTACATAAAGCCCGTAAGCAATTAGTCGAAATTTATTTTGCGCAAAATAATCCAACGACTGCAATGAGATTACTCGAGAGTGGAATCAGTATGTTTCCACAACAGTGGGAGTTTTATGTGATTTTGTCGCAAATTCAAACTGCAATAAAAGCTTATGATGAAGCGTTAATAACGGTGGCGATGATCCCAGATAGCTCATCGTGGGCTCGTGATAAGTGGATCGCACAAACCGATTTGGCACAAAACTCTAAAAACTTTGTTTTAGCGGAGGAGGCTTACCGAAACTTATTGGTATCTGAGTCAACTCAATCTCGCTGGTGGATGGGGTTAGGTTATGCGCTCGATTCCCAGCAAAAATATCCACAAGCCGCGCAAGCATACCGATCAGCATTAAGCTATGAAGGGCTATCAACTTCAGCTATGACATTTATTGAAAAGCGTTTAGATCAGCTAGGAGAAAACCGATGAAGCCTAAGTTAAAGATGCGGTTAGGAGATCTTCTTGTTCAAGAGCTGATTATTACTGACACCCAATTACAGCAAGCATTAGCAGAGCAGCGCAATTCAGGTAAAAAGCTCGGCCGCACCTTAATTGATTTGAATAGTATTACTGAAGACCAGTTACTTAAATTTTTATCTCATCAGCTTAATTTACCGTACCTCGATATTAGTCGTCGTCCGATTGCCGATGAAGTGGTGAATATTCTCCCCGAAGTACAAGCGAGGCGTTATCGAGCTTTAGTGGTGGAAAGTCATTCCGACCATGTATTAGTTGCTATGAGCGACCCTGCTGACTTGCAGGCTATTGATAATATTGAAGTGTTAGTTGCCCCTAAGCAGTTAATGATCGCGGTGGCACCAGAGCAACAATTACTCGACGCGTTTGACAACCTTTATCGTCGTACCGGGCAAATTGCTGAAATTGCCGGTAAGCTTGATGAAGAATATGCCGCAGATGACATGTTCGATTTGGCTAATTTGACTCAAAGCGACAGTGATAACGAAACCACCGTGGTGAAGCTATTACAGTCTATTTTTGAAGATGCGGTGCAAATGCGTGCGTCAGATATTCACATTGAGCCTGGCGAGAAAGTGCTGCGGATCCGTCAGCGTATCGATGGCCAATTACATGAAAACCTTCTTAGTGAAGTTAATATCGCCTCTGCTTTAGTATTACGGCTTAAGTTGATGGCTGGACTGGATATTTCAGAAAAACGTATGCCACAAGATGGCCGTTTTCATATGGAAATAAAAGGTCATAAAATCGATGTGCGGATGTCGACCATGCCGATTTATCATGGTGAGTCGGTGGTGATGCGTTTATTGGATCAGACCACAGGTTTACGTACGTTAGATGAAACCGGTATGCCACCGCATATTGTGGCGCGTATTCGTAAACAGATTAAACGCCCCCACGGTATGTTGCTAGTTACAGGGCCAACCGGTAGTGGTAAAACGACCACCTTGTACGGTATTTTAAGTGAGCTTAACACTGCCGATAGAAAGATTATCACCGTAGAAGACCCGGTTGAGTATCAATTACCGCGCATTAACCAAGTACAAGTTAACCACAAGATTGGTTTAGACTTTTCTAACGTACTGCGTACCACGCTTCGTCAAGATCCTGACATTATCATGGTGGGAGAGATGCGTGACCAAGAAACGGTGGAAATTGGCTTACGCGGTGCATTAACCGGTCACTTTGTATTATCGACTTTGCATACAAATGATGCGGTTACCAGTGCATTGCGATTACTCGATATGGGCGCGGCGAGTTATTTGGTTGCTAGTGCGCTGCGGGTCATTATCGCTCAACGTCTTGTTAGGCGCGTTTGTCACAATTGTGCCGTAGATTATCAACCAACCGCAGCTGAACGCAGCTGGCTTGCGAGTGTGACGAAAAAAGATATTAGCAGCGCTACGTTTAAAGTGGGTAGCGGTTGCCAAACCTGTAATGGTTCTGGCTATCGTGGTCGTATCGGTATTTTTGAAATACTCGAACTCGACGAAAATATGATTGATGCCATGCGAACGGGTAATCCGCAAGATTTTGCCCGTGCAGCGCTGCGCAGTCCTAACTTTATTCCCCTCGCGCATTCTGCGATGGAGTATTTATTCCTTGGCACCACAACACTGGAAGAGGTGTCAAAACTGGTTGAAGACGTTAGTGAGTCGAAAGTGCCGTTGTCGGAAGATATTGTTAGTCAACAAGATATTGGGTTATAACAATGCCACTATATCAATATCGAGGACGTAATTCACAAGGGCAGGCGGTCAGTGCACAGCTTGAGTCTGCTAATGAAAGCGCGGCGGCCGATGCGTTGCTTTCTCGCGGGATCATTCCACTAGAATTGCGCGAAGTGAAAACTAAGCAATCCTTTTCGATGAGCTTATTTCAAAGCAAGGTGTCGCTGGAAGAGTTACAAATTTTTAGTCGACAAATGTATTCACTGACGCGTTCAGGCATCCCCATTTTAAGGGCCATAGCGGGCTTGTCGGAAACAACCCATTCTGATCGTATGAAAAAAGCTTTGGATGATATTTCTGTTCAACTTACTTCAGGTCGACCGCTATCTTCGGCAATGAATCAACATCAGGATATATTTGATTCGTTGTTTGTCTCGATGATCCATGTTGGGGAGAATACCGGTAAGCTGGAAGATGCTTTTATCCAGTTGTCTGGTTATATCGAGCGAGAACAAGAAACTCGTCGACGGATTAAAGCCGCAATGCGTTATCCGATGTTTGTCTTGATTGCGATTACTATTGCGATGGTTATTTTGAACATTATGGTGATCCCTAAATTTGCCGATATGTTCTCTCGTTTTGGTGCTGAATTACCATGGGCGACAAAAATTTTAATTGGCACGTCTAATCTGTTTGTTAATTTTTGGCCTCACATGATTGTGCTATTAATCGGCATCATAGTCGGGATTCGATACTGGCATCACTCTGAAAAGGGCGAGAGGCAATGGGACTTATGGAAGCTGCACATACCTGTTATTGGATCTATTATTGAGCGCTCAACCTTGTCACGTTATTGTCGCTGTTTTTCGATGATGCTCAGTGCAGGCGTTCCGATGACACAGGCATTAAGCTTGGTCGCAGATGCGGTCGATAACGCTTATATGCATGACAAAATTGTGGGTATGCGCCGTGGTATTGAATCTGGTGAGTCAATGCTAAGGGTATCAAATAGCAGCCAATTGTTTACCCCATTAGTATTGCAAATGGTTGCCGTGGGTGAAGAAACCGGTCAAATAGATCAGCTGCTCAATGATGCCGCTGATTTTTATGAAGGTGAGGTGGATTATGATTTAAAAAACCTCACTGCAAAACTCGAACCTATTTTAATCGCATTTGTTGCTGGCATTGTATTGATATTGGCACTGGGTATTTACCTACCTATGTGGGATATGCTGAATGTGGTAAAAGGCGGTTAGCAAAGAATGCAACAAAGAACGCAACAAAGAATGCAAACAGATCATTGGGTATCGAGATGTTGAGCCAGCAAAAAGCGGATGGCGATCTGCTTAAAGTCTATGGGCGAGTTATTGCGATTGTGGTGGTGTTAACGCTGCTGGCTATTTTTGGCGGACGTTATGTCAATACTACCTCAAACATAGGTGGGCGTGGTTTAGAGTTTGAACATAATCGTTTTTTGAATGTCTTAGCTATGGTGCGTAGTCAGTGGTTAGCTTCTGGCCGACCTCATAAAATGCAGTTGTCCTGGCATCATATGGCATCGAATGTGACATCAAGTAAGATTAGCGATGACAATACAGTATCGAAAGATGCTCCGAGTAAGATGGATGCTATTAATACTGATGCTGATTTGGTTGGCACCGATAATTGGATTGCTATGTCTAATCAAGGTTGGCCAACCATTGACACTAATGATATCCAAGGTTGTGAACAACTGTGGGGGCATTTATTGGCAACTAATGTTCAAGAGTTAAATATTACGGTAGATTATCAGCCTGATGAGAACATTTGCCGCTACTATTCAGGCAATACAGCCAGTTTAAGTTATCAGCTACAAACGGGTAGAGTTATTTTTTTAATGAGCGATGGATAAAGTTTGTGCCATTAGTGTTAAATTTTAAATAAGCTGCTAATATTAGTGAAGTTATAGCTTAATCAGTATTATTTCCTGTTGTAGGCGCTATAGATAAGAGTGAGTTATTATGAAATTGAAACAACAAGGTTTTTCATTGATCGAGTTGGTTATTGTTATTGTCATCCTCGGTTTATTAGCCGCTACAGCGATCCCGCGTTTTTTAAATGTGACCGATGATGCTGAAGACGCCAGTGTTGATGGTGTTGCTGGTGGTTTAGCCACAGCAGTGAGTTTTGTTCGCGCACAATGGGAAGTTGATGGTCGTCGTAACAACAGCGTTATTTTAGATGGTACTAGCGTATCACTCGATACACGTTTTGGTTTTCCAACCGGCACAACCAATACTGATGTTACCTCAATGACCAACGAAACATGTCAGGAAGTATTTGATTCAGTTTTACAAAATGCTCCTAGAAATGTACTGTTCAATCAGGATGCTCGTAATCATCGTTATACCGTAAGAATGCAAAATGGTGTCGGCGGTTCATCTACCAGTATTGATGGCCAAACTGTTACTGGTCTTGATTTGTGTGTTTATCACCAAGTGGCTACTTTAGCGCTAAATCAAACGTCGGGTGTAGCAGATCCTGCGCCTGATTTAGACACTGCGGGTGCTAACGGTGTAACATATAATGCAGGTACGGGTCAGGTCGTATCTTTTACAAACAACTAATTTGATTTACCACTGTTCGCAGTGATGTTGGTTTACCCATTTATTTTCTATAGAGGTTATTTAATATGCAAAAACAACAAGGTTTTACATTAATCGAATTAGTGGTAGTGATCATTATTCTAGGTATTTTAGCGGTTACGGCAGCACCTAAGTTTATTAACTTGCAAGGTGATGCTCGTGCTTCAGCGTTATCAGGCATGAAAGCGGCAATTCAAGGTGCAAACACCTTAGTTTATTCGAAAGCAGCATTAGCTGGTGTCGAGAAAGGCATAGATCCTACTGATGGAAAAGCTAATGTAGATATCAACGATAATGATAATGTAAATATAGTATATGGCTATATTGCAGCATCAATAGTAGATCTGGAGGCCGCATTGGATGTTACATTTGCTGCAGGTGCAGATGGCGTCGCAACAGTAACTACACCTGTTACAGTTGGTGATTGGATTATCGAAGAAAGTACAGGTAGTGTTGAAATTTGGCAAGCAGGTGCACCTGCTACTTGTTCTTTTACTTATACTCAAGCAACGGCGACATCAATTCCTGCCCTTTCTCAAGTTCCTGATGCTGACGATTGTTAATACTTGATTGTTAAGTAATAAAAGCCTGCTCATGCAGGTTTTTTTTTAAGTTAAAAAAGGATATTAATCGACTCACTTGGCTTTTCTATAAAATGTGACAAGGTAATAAATAAACAGACAATAACGCCTATTTTTGCCATAATGAGTAAGTTAATATAAGTCACTGACACCATTATGGTTTAATTAATATTGAACGTTAATAATGTTCATCAGGTTGAATGAGGACATCATCATAGTGAATCGACAACATCATATTCAAGCCGGGTTTACCTTGGTTGAATTGGTTACCACCATGATTGTGATTGGTATTATTGCCGTGGCGGTGTTGCCGCGTTTGATGTCTGATTCATTTTTTAGTGCCTACAGTTTACGCAGTGAATTTATTAGTGAGTTACGCCAGGTCCAACTTAAAGCCATCCAGAATACCGATCAGTGTTATCAAATTGATGTCACATCAAGCGGTTATACGTTACGCCATTTTAGCGAAAGAGCCGCCAGCATATGTATAAACCAAGTACGTATAGAGCAACAACAAACCTTCAGCGGCAATGCTCATGTCGCCTTAACCAGTAATGCTAGCCAAGTGTTTTCGATTACCTTCGACAGCTTAGGTCGCATGTTATCTCCGGCTTGTTCTGGCCATTGCTTTAATGTGGTGGCAGATGAAACCTTAGCCATTGCGGTCGAGTCAGAGGGGTATATTTATGCTCTGTAAAACTCAATTTCATCGTTTATCACAATCTACTCGTGGCTTTACTTTAATCGAACTTGTTATTGGCATGATGGTGATCGGCATTGCGATAGTGATGCTCACCAGTATGCTTTTTCCCCAGGCGGATAGAGCAGCATCAACATTACAAAGAGTGCGTTCGGCAGAATTAGCTCATTCGGTAATGAATGAAATTTGGGGTAAGCGATATGACCAAAATACTAATCCCAATGGCGGAGTACCAGCGTGTAATGCACCTACTGGTATCGCTTGTACTGCAGCATCAGCATTAGGCCTAGACGGTGAAAGCCGAGACACGTTCAACGACGTTGATGATTATAATGGCTTGGTTGAAACCGCCAAAATGCTCGATTCAAGCCAAACTTATGCCCAAGCCTATCCTCGTTATAAGTTGAACGTATCAGTTGAATATCTTGACCCTACGACTCAAGCAAAAAAGTTAATTACTGTCTATGTGACAACACCTGCCGGTGAAGTGATCACTTACCAAGCGGTAAGGAGTAATTATTAATGTCACTTAGCAACCAAGGTAAATCTGCGGGTTTCACTTTAATTGAAATGGTTACGGTTATTTTAATTTTAGGCATTGTTGTAGTTGGGTTGAGTAGTTTTGTGATTTTTGGCACCCGAATTTTTGTCGAATCGAGTGCTGTGGATCAAGTACTCAGTCAAAGCCGTTTTGGTATCGAGCGGATGACCCGAGATATTCGCCATGCAGTGCCCAATAGTATGCGGGTACTTACCGCAACCGATGGCAGTTATCAGTGTTTGGAGTTACTGCCTATTAGCACCAGCACATCGTATCTTGAAGCACCGTTTGTGCCTCAAATTGCGCAAAATACCATAACCGCGATTAAAAGTATTCGTCCCATTAATGCTGCTCAGTCAGTGCTAATTTATCCTTTAACCAATAGCGAAATTTATAATCCTCAAGCGACTACCGCCAAACGATTTATTGTGCAGAGTGTGGCTGAAATAAGCGATCAACTCACCATTACATTAACTCAAAGTGTGCGTTTTACTGAGGCCTCACCGTTAAAACGCTTGTTTGTTGCCGATAGCCCATTAAGCTACTGCTTTGTTAATACAGCTAGCAATGTTGATCTGCGCCTGTACCAAAACTATGGTTATAAGGTCAATCAGCCTGCACCAGCAGCAATGGGCAATGGCGTATTGATGGCACAAAATGTCACTAATACCTTAGCTGTTAATCCCGCGGTGATCTTGACTCCATCGACACTGGTGACTAATGCTATAGTGCATTTGCAGCCACTATTTAGCGTCAATGGTGAAACATTTCAATATCAACATCAAGTACAGGTGATGAATGTTCCCTAAGCTGAAATTAACCCAACATTCTCAACAAGGTAGCGCACTAATTATTGGTGTATTTGTGCTAACGGTGATGTTTTTACTTGCCGCGAGTTTAATTCGTATTGTCGGTGATGCAGATGAATCTGTAAATATGGAAGTGTGGGGCACTCGAGCTTTGTTTAGTGCCAATAGCGGTGCTGGTGCGGCTTTGGCTGAGTTATTTCCACTGTTAGGTTCAGCAGCTAATTGTACTAATGTTAGCCCTACATGGACGCCGCCAAGCGGATTAAATGGGTTTCATAACTGCACCGTGTCGGTTACCTGCAATACTGCAACTGTGGGCAGTGTGACTCAATATCGTATTAACAGCTCAGCGGTATGTGAAACAGGTAATTGTGGTGGCAATGCTAACAGTTCAACATGTTTGCGAGTGAGTCGCCAAGTGGAGGTAGAAGCCCGTGGGAATTAAGTTACTTAAATATATTTTTACTCTTCTGAGCGTTTTTTTTGTGTCTAGTGCAAAAGCGGATCTGCCGCCGCAGTTAGAGCCCCCTCTTGATAGCCTGACGATCTATTCTGGTGCTGCTATTACAATGGGCGCAAGTTCAATAGTTGGTGGCAATATTCAGGTAAAAGCCGCCGCAACACTCGGTGCAAGTACAAGTGTAAGTGGCTATATTGTTGCCGGTGCTGCTGTAACTCTCGGCGCATCGGCAAAAGTTGGAGGCTATATTGAAGCCCGTGACGCCGGAACTATTGGTGCGGATTCAACCATAGGCGGTCATCTTACAACTGGAGATGCCGCTACGCTCGGTGCGAATACGATAGATGGCAATATTATGGTTGGCGGCGACCTAACGGCCGGTGCCGCGATACTCGTCGGCACGAAGGCCATTATTTCCGGTAATCTCAGATCTGGAGCTGCCGCATCTGCAGATCTTGGCGCGGATGCAATAGTTCGTGGCAATGCTACCGCTGGAACCGCCTTAACATTGGGCGCTAATGTCATCATTGATGGCAATATTCAGGCTGGAACTGGCGCTGTATCGCTTGGCGTGGATGCCGACGTGATCGGTAATGCTAGAGCTGGAACCAGCGTGACGCTCGCCGCAGGTGCAAGTGTTGGTGGCGTGATCACACAGAATAGTATTGAGCTGTTTACTAATGATCCCAAGGAACCCATAGATGATCATTTCTTAAAGCTTTCGGTGGTGCAAGCTGAGCTTGCCGCGATGATAGCACCCTTGGAAAATCAACTTCCAGCGTCGATGACCTCAAGTACTACACTCAAAAAGGGCGTCTATCATACAACGGCTCTCACGACTACCGCAGGCATAACCATCACGCTCGATGGCGAAGGCGTAGATGGTCACTGGCTTATCAATAGTGATACCTTCATTGCCTTTGGTGCGAGTACTAAAATAGTATTAAAGAATGTTACTGCTAACAGTACTATTACCTGGAATGCATTGAGCTACACATCTGCAGGTGCAAGCGCTGATCTAATCGGTAAATTTTTTGCATTTTCTTACATTCTCACCGGAGAGTTCGCTACGCTAAAAGGCATTGGTACTGGTTGTGGTGGTATGTTTACTAATACCGGAGCTGTCACATTAGGCGCCAGTAACATAATTGGATCCGTTGGTTGTACGTCTGTTGCACCTCAGAGGCCTTTTCATATGCAATTTGGTAAGGCAGCGCAGGCATCAACGTCGGTGATATTTGATAAACCGTTTCTCTCAGGTGTAACGCCGTTGGTTTTTGTTATGGCGACAATTTCAGAAGCTGATACGAATGACGATGGTCCTGCTGCAGTTTTTGTTAGTGATATTAGTAATACAGGTTTTAAGTGGACACAAAAAGAATCACCTTCTTCAGCAGGAAACTCTGTGGCATCAAAGCCTATGCCTGAGATTCATTGGATTGCAGTGACATCAGGTACTTATGATTTAAGTAACGGGACGCAACTCATTGCTGGCTCGGTACTGCAAAATAAGGCGTTGATTGGCTCAACTAATCAATATGTAGCAGTAACCTTGCCCAGTACTCAAAATGTGGTGCTTAACCAGTTGCAGACTCAAAATAATGACTGTTGGCTAACCAGTACTTCTCAATTTACGACAAGTGGTATCGAGTTAGCGATGGATGCCTCTGAGGTGCGTAATAATTCGGGTCAGTGCGAAACGGGTAAACTAGACAATAATAGTCTTAAAAGTGAAAAAATTGCCTATTTGTCAGTAAAATCAGGTAGCGGTGCGCTCATATTAAATGAAACTAATGTCAATTATCATTTTGGCCAAGGGCAAACGTTTGATGGTAATGGTACCAAAAGTGTTGCAGATCAATGTTCTGATACTACTAGTTTGACAGGTTTTACCAATGTCCCTATGTTGGTCGCCAGTAAAAATAGCCGTCGTGGTAGTGACGGTGGGTGGTTACGGCGCTGTAAGTTAACGAATACAACGGTCAGTATGGTCGATGATGAAGACACTTTTAGGGATGGTGACCGTAGACATACTCGAGAAAACTACAGTTTTGTTGCGATAGAAACACTCAAACCTGTTCGTCAGTGTTTTACTGATAAATTCGATCGTACAGATTTAGGCAGTGATTGGGTTGTTGCGCGCAGTTCAGGTAATTTCACACCTGCAATTGTTGGAAATCGTTTAAGACAAACTCAAGCCTCTTCTAATCAAGCTACGTCTACAACTTACCAGCGTTTATTTCCTGCAAAGAATAATAAAGTAGAAATTGAATTTGATCATTATGCTTATGGAGGAACTGGTGCCGATGGTATTGCTTTTGTATTGTCCGATGCATCTATAACACCACAACCTGGTGCCGCGGGCGGTCCTATGGGTTACGGTGCTCGTTCGAATGTGAATGGATTTGCCGGAGGTTGGTTAGGGTTTGGTATTGATGAGTATGGTAACTTTTCTGCTGAGGGTGGGCCAAGTGGTCCAGGTCGACGCAGACAGTCGGTATCGATTCGAGGTTCTGGCTCAGGCACATCTGGTTATCCTTATTTACGCGGGACATGTAGTAATGGCTCTATAAATCAGAATGGGGATTGTTTGTCTCCTAAAGTTGATAACAATAATGTTTCACCTGCACATCGATACCGTATTACGGTTGATTCATTGATCGCTAATCAGTCCATTGTTAAGGTTGAACGCAATACTGGAAGTGGTTTTGTTGAAATTATTCCAGCATTTAATGCAGCAGGCATTTCCACTCAAGCTGCAATACCTGATAACTTTGTATTATCGTTGACCGGCTCGACGGGTGGCTCTACCAATAATCATGAAATTGATAATGTAGAGATTTGTGCGCTCGACTCAAATCCAATAGGTGTCCAAATAGATCACTTTGAATATTCATATTCTGGCCAAGGGATCACCTGCACACCTAAAACATTGTCGATTAAAGCGTGTGCCAATGCGGATTGTACGCAGACAGTGGCCGATACCGTTACAGCAACTTTAAGCCCTGCAACAGTCACCGGTGGTGGCGGTTGGGTTGGTGGTAACGTGATAACGTTTACTGGTGGGCAAAAATCAGATTTACAACTAAGACGTAATACTCCAGGCACAGTTACTTTAGGTGTTACAGGGTCTACGCCAAGCACTAAAGCATTCAGTAAAACCTTGTGCCGTGTTAATGGTAGCGCCGCGAGTGAGGCTAACTGTGGTTTAGTGTTTGCAGACAGTGGTTTCATTTTTGATGTGCCGGATAAGTTGGCTAACAAACCAACAGGTAATGTATCCATTAGTGCAGTGAAAAAATCGGATAGTACTCTTCAATGTGTACCTACTTTTGCTAGTACAACCAAAAACGTCGGTTTTTGGAGTACTTATATTGAGCCGACTACGTTAATTAGTGGTCAATCGGTAATCGTGAATGCAACAGCTGTGGGTAAACAGAGTAGCGCAGCAACCACGCTTGCGTTGGCATTCGATGCAGAAGGAAAAGCAGATATTATTGTTAACTATCCTGATGCAGGAAAAATGCAGCTAGATGCAAAGTATACTGGCACAGGCGATGAGCAGGGGTTGATCATGTTAGGTTCAGATCAGTTTGTTAGTTTCCCTGTAGGCTTATGCGTTACCCCCAAAGATAGTGTTGCAGAGTGCTCTGCAAATATTAGTAGTACTTGTAATCGATATAAAAAAGCTGGCGAGTCATTTGATTTAATTATTCAAGGTAAAGCATGGCAAGCGGATGGGGACACAAATTACTGCGATAATGTGAATACCCCTAATTATTCCCATACTAACATTGTATTAGGTCATCAGTTGGTTGCTCCAGCCGGAGGTGTGTTAGGGGCTGTGGGATCATCGCTATACAATCATGTCGCCCAAACCACTAACAGTAATACCGTGTCTCAGTCGGTAACCGAAGTTGGTGTGTTTCAGTTTACCGCTAACCCACCGATCCCGTATTTAGGGTCGAGTTTTTATGACATTCCACTGGCAGCATCGCCTAACATCGGCCGTTTTGTACCAGACCGCTTTGTGGTGAGTAGTTCAAGTGTATTGCCATCTTGCGGTAGCTTTACTTACATGGATCAACCTTTTGGCCTGACGTTGACTTTAAGCGCCTTGAATACCGGTACTTATATCACTAAAAATTATCAAGGAGCCTTTGCTAAAGGTAGTGCAAGCCTTGTGGGTGAAAACATCAATAATGGTGTAGATTTGAGTGGTAGATTAAGTGCTTTACCAATAAATGCTGGTTCTTGGGCGTTGGGTGAAGCAAACGTCGGATTATCTTATCAAGCAAATTTTCGTCGTACCGTGGCACCGGCTGTGGATGGACCATTTAGTCAGTTAGCTCTTGGCGTACAAGCATTTGATAATGATGGAGCGGTGTCGTTTATTGCCTCACCTGATATGCGTGCAGACAGCAGTGCTATTTGCGCTGACAGTAACACCTGCAATGCGAAACAATTGTCGACTCAAGATTTTCGTCATGGCAGAGTGGTGATGGATAATACCTATGGCCCTGAAAATGAAATTTTACGCATGCCAACGTATGCTCAATATTGGAATGGTAGCGGCTGGATAACTAACGTCAGTGATAGCTGTACTCGAGTGTTCGATCTACTTGATGGTAGCGAAGTATACAACCCATTATTAACCTCTGGTGAAACCGTTACCCGTAGTGATGGCAACAGTGCCGTGAACGTTACGATGAACAATGGCCAACTCCCCTTATTATGGCAAAACACGGGTTCTGTCGCATATCGAGGTCAAGTGACCGCACCGCTACAAGTCGAGGATTGGCTTAAGTGGTATTGGAATTGGGACCAAGTAAGTCCGACTCAGCTCTATGACCCAAGAGCAAGTGCGTACTTTGGTCGCTACCGAGGCCATGATAAGATCATTTATTGGCGTGAGGTTAGTCAATGATCCGAATAAAAAAGCATCTCTTTTACGCTTTTTAGGATTAAATTTGACCGATTAGCATTTTTTTAGATACTTTTACAAAAAAAAACGTCAGATTAGCAATTGTTAACCTGTTCGGTCTTGTAGAATGGGGGTGTCATTGATAAAGTTAGCTGATTTTTCTTCTTCTGATTTCACAGAATACAGGCCTGATACATGTTCAAAAAGCTGCGCGGCATTTTTTCTAACGACCTATCCATCGATTTAGGTACGGCAAATACTCTTATTTATGTTCGCGATGAAGGCATCGTGTTGAACGAACCCTCAGTGGTTGCCATTCGCGGCGAACGCAATAGCAATGGACCAAAGTCAGTTGCTGCAGTCGGTAGAGAGGCAAAACAAATGCTAGGCAGAACGCCTGGTAATATTCAAGCTATTCGTCCAATGAAAGACGGCGTAATTGCCGATTTTTATGTTACCGAAAAAATGCTTCAGCACTTTATCAAACAAGTGCACAACAACAGTTTTTTCCGTCCTAGTCCTCGCGTACTCGTGTGTGTTCCGGTAGGCGCGACTCAAGTTGAACGCCGTGCTATTCGCGAATCAGCGATGGGTGCAGGTGCTCGTGAAGTTTACCTAATTGAAGAGCCAATGGCTGCTGCGATTGGTGCGGGTTTACCAGTATCTGAAGCGACCGGTTCTATGGTTGTCGATATTGGCGGTGGTACGACCGAAGTGGCGATTATTTCATTGAATGGCGTGGTGTATTCTTCATCAGTGCGTATCGGTGGAGATAAGTTTGACGATGCCATTATCAATTATGTTCGTCGTAACTACGGTAGTTTAATTGGTGAAGCAACAGCTGAGCGTATTAAGCATACTATTGGTACCGCATACCCTGGTGACGAAGTACTTGAAATTGAAGTGCGCGGTCGTAACCTTGCTGAAGGTGTACCAAGAAGTTTCACCTTAAACAGCAATGAAATCTTAGAAGCATTACAAGAGCCATTATCTGGCATTGTGAGCGCGGTAATGGTTGCCCTTGAGCAATCACCACCGGAGCTAGCGTCAGATATTTCTGAGCGCGGCATGGTATTAACTGGCGGTGGTGCATTACTTCGTGACCTAGACCGTTTATTAATGCAAGAAACCGGTATTCCAGTTATGGTCGCAGACGATCCACTGACCTGTGTTGCTCGTGGTGGTGGTAAAGCTCTTGAAATGATTGATATGCACGGTGGTGATTTGTTCTCTGAAGAGAACTAATTATCAACTGCTGAGCGGCTTTGTTAATGGCATTTTATGGGTTAACAAAGTTGCGAACAATTTATGAAACCAATTTTCGTTCGTGGCGTCTCGAGTCAATTTAGATTGACACTGGCAATTATTTTGTCGGTGGCATTACTTATGACCAATAATCGCCTTGATCCAATACGCCAATCTTTATCCTCAGTATTAAGTCCTCTACAGTATTTAGCCAATGTACCAGGGGTGATGCTCGACTGGTCAGCCGAGGCTTTTGCCACCCGCAATATGCTTGAACTGCAAAACAAAGAACTGTTACGCCAACAACTGGTTATGTCAGAACGTTTACAACGTTTTGAGCATGTTCGCCAAGAAAATGAGCGTTTACGTGCATTACTCGGTTCGCCTGTGCACATGGATTCTCGTAAAATGGTGGCTGAAGTGATGGAAGTTGCCAGTGACCCATTTCGTCAATTTGTGGTATTAAATCATGGTTCACAAACCGGCATTTATGTTGGTCAACCTGTGGTTGACGCCCAAGGTGTTGTGGGACAGGTGGTGGAGGTTAGTGAGTTTACCAGTCGAGTATTGATGGTGTCAGATACCACTCATGGTATTCCGGTACGTGTTACCCGTAACGATGTGCGGGCCATTGCGAATGGCATGGGTGATATTGATCAAATTGAACTCCGTCATGTGGCTAAAAGTACTGACATTATAGTGGGTGATTTATTAGTCACTTCAGGGCTGGGTAATCGTTTTCCTGAAGGGTATCCCGTCGCGCGCGTTATTAGTGTGTCGCGTGATGATGGCCAGAGTTATGCCGTGATTTATGCTCAGCCTTTGGCAGCGCTAGATCGTATTCGATACGTGTTACTTATTTGGCCTGATGAAACCAAACCGTTTACGCTGCCTAATGACGTACAAGAGTTAATAAAAGAAGCGGCAGATAAAGCCGCTGCCACTGCAAATTCTTCAGCGCCCCAACCTCAACCCGTAGAAACAACCACTACACCAGTAACAAGCGAGGTAAACCAATGAGCGCACATATTGCAAATGGTCGCTTAGTGGTATGGCTGACCTTATTCATCGGGATGATGTTTCAGATTATGCCGTTGCCAAAAATGGTAGAAGCCTGGCGACCGGATTGGCTATTGATGGTGATGATGTATTGGGCCATGGCGCTACCGCATCGTTACAGTATTCTCACTGCGTGGTTGTTAGGGGTGATGCTTGATGTGTTGTTGGGCGCCCATTTAGGCATCCGCTCATTAGCGCTGTCATTAGTGATTTATATTGTGGTGTTGTTGTGTCAACAGTTACGCAATTACCCTCGCTGGCAGCAGTCGTTACTGGTTGCTTGTTTTATTTGTATTTATCATGCTGTGATCTTTTGGGTGCAGTTTGTTGTCGTAGGCGCCGCCCCATTTAATGTGGACATGTTTTTACCCGCTATTTCGAGTTTATTTATTTGGTGGTGGGTGTTCTGGGTGTTACGCAATATGCGCCGCCATTATAAAGTACGTTAATCCAACGCACTAACGTGAGTACGGTATTAATGTACACTAATTAGGGTAAATAACCGATGGCATGGGTACTGGCTTCAACATCACCAAGAAGAAAAGAATTATTGGCACAAGCAGGATTTAGTCATCTCGATTTTTCGTTTCAGCTTGTCGCACCCAACATTGATGAAACACCTTTGTTGACTGAAACGGCAGAGCAATATGTCTGTCGTCTCGCACTTGAAAAAGCCCAAGCGGGCCTAGTGCTTAGCGGTCATGTGGTTAAGCCTCAAGTTCTGGGTTCAGATACGATAGTGGTGTTAAATGGCCTGATATTAGGTAAACCAACAGATTTAAATGATGCCAAACGTATGCTGGCATTATTATCCGGTCAAACTCACGAAGTGATGACCGCGGTAGCGTTAACAGACGGTGAACACACCTTTAACCGACTATGCCGTACCCAAGTGAGCTTTTGTGAATTGTCTGCAGCAGACATAGATGCTTATGTTGCCTCAGGTGAACCGATGGACAAAGCCGGTGCTTACGGTATACAAGCTCTGGGTGGTTGTTTTGTTAAATCGATTACTGGCAGTTACTCTGCAGTGGTTGGTTTGCCGTTAGTCGAAACACGTGAATTATTAGCCTGCATGATGCAGCAAACTTAACCTTTGCTTTAATCGGTCATCTACGGTGGTACAACTGCTGTCAATATTACGATTGGAGCATGACCCGAATACTGGTGGCTTATGAACATAAAAGCACAACGTAAAAAAGGCACAGAATTACTTATCAATGTCACGCCAACAGAAGCGCGTGTTGCATTAGTCGAGCATGGTGTTTTACAAGAGGTGCATATTGAACGTCGCATGAAGCGAGGTTTGGTCGGCAATATTTACAAAGGTAAAATCAGCCGTGTCCTCCCAGGTATGCAAGCCGCGTTTGTTGATATTGGCTTAGATAAAGCTGCTTTCTTACATGCCTCAGATATTGTTCCTCATACCGAATGTGTTGCCGATGTCGAAAAAGGCAACTTTGTGGTGCGTGATATTGCTGAGCTCGTGCGTCAAGGGCAAGACATTATGGTGCAAGTGGTCAAAGACCCACTCGGTACCAAAGGCGCCCGCCTTACGACTGACATTACCTTACCCTCACGTTATTTAGTCTTTATGCCTGGTTCTAGTCATGTTGGCGTATCGCAACGTATTGAGCTTGAAGACGAACGTCAACGCCTTAAAAATATTACTCTTCCTTATGTTGATGATGATGGCGGCTTTATTATTCGTACCGCGGCTGAAAATGTGGGTGAAGATGAGCTTGCTCAAGATGCAGCCTTTTTACGCCGGGTGTGGGCTAAAGTCAGCGAGCGTCGTAAGCGTAAAGGCGTCACTTTACTGTATCAAGACTTAGCCTTACCAGTGCGGATCATTCGTGATTTTGTCGGAACCGAACTTGACCATATTCAAGTCGATTCGCGTCGAACTTATGCAGAGCTGCAACAGTTCGTGCAAGAGTTTATGCCTGAAATTGCGGATAAAATTGAGCATTATGCTGGCCCTGCACCTATCTTTGAATTGTATGATGTTGAAAACGAAGTTCAACGGGCTTTGGGCCGTAAAGTTGAACTTAAGTCTGGTGGTTATTTAATCATTGACCAAACTGAAGCCATGACCACCGTCGACATTAATACCGGCGCATTTGTTGGCCATCGCAACTTAGAAGAAACCATTTTCAATACTAATCTCGAAGCCACTCAAGCAATTGCAAGGCAACTACGGTTACGCAATTTGGGTGGGATTATCATTATCGACTTTATCGATATGTTAAGTAAGGAACACCAAGCGCGGGTGCTAGAAAGCTTAAATGCAGCATTGGCGTTAGATCGCGTTAAAACCAGTGTCAGTGGTTTTTCGGGCTTAGGTTTAGTGGAAATGACCCGTAAACGTACTCGCGAAAGTTTAGAGCATGTGGTGTGTGGTGAATGCCCTTCCTGTAAAGGCACCGGCACCATGAAAACGATTGAAACCGTGTCTTATGAAATTTTTCGAGAGATTATCCGTTTAGACCGAGCATACAAAGCCGATGAGTTTTTACTGTATTGCTCGCCGGCGGTGTATATGAGCTTTAGTGGTGATGAATCGCATTTGCTGGCAGAATTAGAAGTCTACATTGGTAAGCGTATTCGTTTGCAAAATGAACCGTTATACATTCAAAGTAAATATGATGTGGTGATGATGTAGTGTCGACAACTCAGGCAGTAACTATCAACAGATTATGTTGGCAAATTTTGGCTATCGCGCTGGTGCTTTTTGCACTGGTTGTGAGCCTTATTCGTGGTTTATTGCCCCATATTCCTGAAGTACGTACTGAGTTAATCCATTATCTTGAAAGTGAATACCAACTGCATGTGCAGATGGATAAACTGAGTGCAGAATGGCAAGCTTTTGGGCCAGCACTTACCGTTAATAATTTAGTCTTACCGCCACAAGATAACTTACCGATTACCGTTATCAGCGAAAATGTGCATATCAAACTCGATTTTTGGCAATCGCTTTTCACCTTGAGCCCACAGATTGAAACGGTAGTATTTGATGGCGTTAAAGTCGCGTTAAATCTTGATGAGTTAGCGGCTAGTGATGACCAGGCTACAGTGGGCGATAAAGCTAATCTTGATTGGTTATATGGTCTGTTACTAGAACAGCTGGGACATTTTTCAATTACCGACGCGTCTTTACAACTGGTGAGTAAACAACATGCTTATCAGCCGATTTTTATCGATAATCTGCTATGGCAAAACACGGCTAATCGTCACCAAGCGCAAGGTATTATCCACGTCGATCAGCTTAAGTCGGAGCAAGAGCAATTAACATTACGCATTGACCTTACAGGGGATGGTTATCAACCCGATACTGTAGCAGGCCAGCTTTATGTTACCGCAGACTCATTAGACCTAGGTGAATGGGCGTCAAGGCAGCATACCGCTCAAACAAACACTGATAATATTGAATTTCAAGGCGTGATAAACCTCGATGCGTGGATGACATTTGCTCATCGTCAAATTCGTGATGGCATATTGGTTTTTAAACCCAGCTGGTTGCAATGGCACGATGCAGACACCCAGCAAAAATTTGCAATTAACTCAGGTTCATTGCTATGGACTCTACAACCCGATGGTTGGAAAATAGACAGCCACGATTTAGATTTATCGACCAATGATCAAACTTGGCCATCATTGACATTGGCAATTGGCACTCGCGAGGGTGACTTTTTTGGTTACGCTAACCAGATTATTCCAGCGAACTTAACCCCAATGTTGCCGCTAGTGCCCGATTTGGGTAAGCAGCAAGTGAATATTTGGCAACAACTCAACCCTCAAGGGCTAATTGGGCCGATTAGGCTGTATAAACCGGACGACAAACCCCTTATTGCCAAGGTCGAGTTACAGCAATTACAGTGGCAACCTTATCTGTCAGTACCTGGTATTAGCCCTATTGATGCTCAATTAACCTGGGCCAATAATCAACTCGAGTTTGCCTTACCAGAGCAGGAGTATACGCTCGATTTTAGCGGTGATTTTGGTCAACCAATTGTGCTGCGCGGCAGCCCAATTATGGGGCGTTATAATGTCGAACAACAACGCTTAACAGTACCTAATATTGAATTTATTAATGATGATATTGCCCTGCAAGCAGGTTTGAATCTTGAGTTTGCCCAGCAGACACATATGGGTTTAGCTGCTCATGTCACTATTAATGATGTCTCTCATCTTGGGCGGTATTTTCCATTAATGGCGATGAGCCCCAATTTAATCAACTACCTGAATGACGGTTTAGTGGCTGGGAATATAAACGATGCACAAGTCGTTTGGCATGGTGCATTAGGCGATTATCCTTATCAAGATAGCAGTGGAGTATTTCAAGCTGGCTTTACCCTTGATAGCGGCATCTTTAAATTCCAACCAAATTGGCCTGCCGTTAGCTCGCTCACGCTTTCCGCATTATTTGAAAATGACATGATGGATTTGCATATTGATCAGGGCAAACTCGATAACGTGGTGGTGGACGGTGCGCGAGTTTCTATTCCACATCTTGGTAAAGAATCTTTATTAAGAGTAGAAGCAGATATCACCACCGATGCACAAGCCGCCACCAAAGTGATTAATGCCTCTTCATTGCGGGGTTCTGTTGGGGCAACGTTAGATGTGGTGCAAATTCAGCGAAATATTAATACCACATTAGATCTTTCCATTCCCTTATATAAAGGGGGTGAACAATTGATTAAAGGCCAAGTCACACTTGATAATAACCCAGTGTTTATTAACTCGCCTGGTTTAGATTTACAGGCTGTGTCAGGGCAAGTGAGCTTTGTAAATCAATTGATTGAAGGTAAAAATATTAAGGCCAGATTATTTCAACAGCCGTTAACGTTTAGCGTAAAGACCGGTAAACACAACAGCAATTTAGCATTGAATGTCGATATGCGTGGCAAATGGGATCTTGATGCTCTGCCTGCCAGTTTACATAACCCAATGACGGAAACGTACCATGGGCTGCTAGACTGGAACGGCGGGCTAACCATGATTTTTGACCCCAGTGGTTACAGCTTACAAGTCTCTGCTAATTCCGATCTTATCGGTACGTCATTGGATTTACCGATGCCTTATCAAAAATCTGCAGACGAGCCCAGAAAGCTAAGTGCGGATCTTATTGGCGATAACAAACAATCATCATTGAGTATTAAGTTGGGTAATGATCTGGAGTTTTGGGGTGGATTTAATGCTGATAGTGGCAGTCAGCTTGCCTATTATGATGTCATGATTGGTCGCCACTTTAGACTAGGTGATAACTTAAATAAGCAACAAGGACATCTACATTTAGACTTGCCAAAAGTGGATTTAGCGCAGTGGCTCCCGCTTATCAATCGCTTTAGTGCCACCGCAGAACCTGAAGTGATCACCTCATCGGTACGCGACCGTATCTTAACGGCTGCAGAGCTACCTGGCGCTACAGCACAACATAATGCCACCTCACCGATTGAAGCTACAGCCCCCGCATTCCCTAAATTAGTCGGTATTCATGCCAACATCGCTCAATTAAATGTATTGGGACAATCATTTGATAAACTGCATTTTGATGCTCAACCCACTGAACATGTGTGGCGCGTTGATGCTGATTCACAACAGTTTGCGGGACGTATCGATTTTTATCCTAACTGGCGTGACCAAGGCATCAAAGTGGTCGCGAAAAAGCTGCATTTATTCCCGGTAGTGAGTGGCCCTGAAACCGTTGAGTTAGCGCCAACGTCGATGCTAGAGCATCTGCCCACTTTAGCTGTAGATGTTGATGACTTTAGCGTTAATGATTTATCTCTAGGCCACTTAGTGTTACAAGGTTTACCACATAAGCAAGGCTACCAATTTCAAACTATTTCCATCACAAAGCCGACGGTAGCATTACAGGCCAATGGCTTATGGTCTGTCGAAAATGGAACCGATAAAACCCTATTTGAGGTTAATTTACAGGCTGACAAGTTTGATGACCTATCGACGATGTTAAAAATAAACCCTGGGCTACAAGATGCACCGCTGGACCTCTCCGGTCAGTTATCTTGGCAAGGCGCACCTTATCACTTCGCCCTCGACACCTTAAACGGCCAACTTAAGTTTGATTTGGGCAAAGGTCATTTATCGGAAATTAGTGATAAAGGTGCCCGAGTGTTTTCGTTATTTAGTTTAGATTCGTTGTTGCGCAAATTATCGTTAGATTTTTCGGACGTGTTTGGCGAAGGTTTATATTTCAATACATTTAACGGTAACTTGACGATTGATAATGGGGTGGTTAAAACCACCGATTCTGAAATGGATGCTATTGCTGGTAATATGCGAGTAAGAGGCTACACCGACTTAACCACCCAAAGCTTAAATTATGACATTCGTTTTGTGCCACAACTTGCGTCAAGTGTGCCAACCGTGGTGTTATTGAGTACGAGTGCATGGACCCTAGGTTTAGGCGCGTTTGCCCTAACGAAAGTGTTAGAACCGGTTATTGAAGTTATCTCTGAAATTCGTTTCCGAGTCACCGGTACCATGGACAACCCGCAGCTAGAAGAGCTTGAGCGTAAGAGTAAAGAAATCGAAATACCTAAAGCAATTTTACCGCAAGCGGACGAGACCAGTGTAGAGACGACTATTGGAACTAAAGCCAAAGCTAACTTAGATACTACAGCTAACGTAGAAACTAAAGCTAACATAGACAGTAAAGCAGAAAATAACGTTGAGGCAGATGTTCAGCGTGGCGATAACGCTCGTGAAGCGGAAGATAAATCGCTACCAAGAAGTTCGCCATCCACGCAACTTATGCCTGGTATCGATAGTTTATCTGATGTAAATCAACCGTCAGCGACTGACACTGAAGTTGATCGAATGCGCAAAACTTTAGCCGAGCCAGCAACTAACGTCGTTATGCTACCAGGAGTGAGAAATGCAAATCAGCTTATTACAATGTCAAAGCAGTCGCGATGTCAAAGCCAATCTCGCGTTTGTCGACTCGCAGCTTAAAGACTTACCCCGCGAGGCCGATGAAGCGCAATTAGTGGTGTTGCCCGAGTGTTGTTTATTGTTTGGTGGCCATGAAAGCCAGCAACTTGAACATGCTGGCAACGAGCATCAAAGTGAGCTTAAAGATGCATTAGCTGCAATGGCAAAACAATACCAAGTGTATTTTATTGCCGGCACCATTCCCATGCGTGCTGATGATGGTAGAGTCTTTAGCCGCTGTTATTTTTTTGATGATCATGGCGTCACCCTAGGTCATTACGATAAACTGCATTTATTCGATGTTGAGGTGGCAGATGGCACCAAGACTTATCGTGAAAGTGATACCTTTCATCCCGGTGATAGCATTTGTGTTATAGACACCCCTTTTGGCAAAGTCGGCTTAGCCGTTTGTTACGATATCCGTTTTGGCGATATGTTTCGAGCGTTGCGTTTAGCGGGAGCAGACTATATTGCGTTACCTTCTGCTTTTACCAAAGTCACTGGTGAAGCGCATTGGCAGGTGTTATTACAAGCCCGAGCCATTGAAACTCAATGTTATTTGTTGGGGGCGGGCCAATGGGGACAACATAACCAGGGCAGTCGAGAAACATGGGGTCACAGTATGATCGTCGACCCATGGGGCCGAGTGATTGCAGAGCAAGCCACTGAATGCGGCTGGGTACAAGCTAAAGTCGATTTAACGGAACTACGGCGTATTCGTCAACAAATGCCAGTGATAGGCCATAATCGATTTATAGAACCGCAGTTGAAATAACACTGGTTGAAATAATACTGGTTTAAATAATACTGGTTTAAATAATACTGGTTGAAATAACACTGAACGAGCCTGACAGAAACCAAATTCGCAGTACGCGTTACCAATTAAAAAAGAGAGTTTTAATGCCATTTTTAACCCAAGTAGAGCAGAGTTTATTGCAAGATGGATTAACCTTAGATGGACTGCAAGGTTACTTAAATACCATTCATCAACACAATATCGATTTTTCAGACCTGTATTTCCAAGCTTGTCGTCATGAGTCTTGGGTATTAGAAGATGGCATTGTAAAAGAAGGTAGCTTTCACATTGAACGTGGAGTAGGTGTGCGCGCTATTACCGGCGAAAAAACCGGTTTTGCTTATGCTGACGAAATCACCCCAGCAGCTTTAGATGCAGCAGCAAAAGCTGCCCGCGGAATTGCCAGTGCTGGTGAGCAACATAAAGTACAAGCTTTTAAGCGCCAAACAGCCCATAAATTGTATGACAGTGCTGACCCAATAGCGGCTATGGACGAAGTGAAGAAAATCGATTTGTTAAAGCAAGCCGATGCTTATATTCGTAGTCTCGACAGCCGTATTATTCAAGTCGTCGTAAGTTTATCGGGCGTACATGAAGAAATATTGATAGCCGCCAGTGACGGCACATTAGCAGCAGATATTCGTCCATTAGTACGCTTTAACTGTAGTGTTATCTTAGAAGACAAAGGTAAGCGCGAACGTGGCAGTGCTGGTGGCGGTGGTCGTCACGATTACAGCGCCTTTTTAGCCACCGATGAAGCTGGCTTACCGCAGAGTTTTGAGTTTGCCCGCGAAGCGGTACGCCAAGCTCAAGTTAATGTACACGCTATTGATGCACCTGCCGGTGAAATGACCGTGGTGTTAGGTAATGGTTGGCCTGGTGTTTTATTGCATGAGGCAGTTGGCCATGGCTTAGAAGGCGACTTTAACCGTAAAGGCAGCAGTGCATTTAGCGGTAAAATGGGCCAGCAGGTGGCGTCTACCTTAGTGACCATCGTGGATGACGGCACCTTAGAAAATCGTCGCGGTTCATTAAGCATCGATGATGAAGGCGTGCCAAGCCAAAAAACCATCTTAATTGAGAACGGTATTTTAAAAGGTTACATGCAAGACAAGTTAAATGCCCGCTTAATGGGGCAAGAGCCTACAGGTAACGGTCGCCGTGAATCTTATGCGCATTTACCTATGCCGCGCATGACCAATACCTATATGAACGCAGGTGAGTCAAACCCAGCCGACATTATTAAGTCGGTTAAAAAAGGCATTTACGCGCCTAACTTTGGTGGCGGACAGGTCGACATTACTTCAGGTAAATTTGTGTTCTCGGCTTCTGAAGCCTATTTGATTGAAGACGGTGAAGTGACTCAGGCGATTAAAGGCGCGACCTTAATTGGTAATGGCCCTGAAGCTATGGGACTCATTTCAATGGTAGGTAATGACTTAGCCTTAGATAAAGGTGTTGGCGTGTGCGGTAAAGACGGACAAAGCGTACCCGTTGGTGTGGGTCAGCCTACTCTAAAAATTGATCGCCTAACGGTTGGTGGCACTGCTTAACACTAACTTTTACTGTAATGGTCACTCACTGAGTGTTTATGCTCAGTGAGTTATGGTGATCTTCACTGTGATCACTATCTTATGTGAGTGAATATGCACGTTATGATCTAGTGGCTGTGATAATAACGGAATTACGTTATAATTCATCAAGGAATTAGAGTATTAACTCTAGAGGTGTTTATGGTTGCACAACGTCTTATCAGTACATATTGTCGCAGACGAGTGAACTTTACTCTGTGTTTCAGTGTTTTATTTGTCCATCTTAGTCTTTTTGCTGAACCCGTTACCTTTAGTCATGCTTGGCAGCAATTGGCGCAAGTGAGTGATCAGCTTCAAGCTAAAGCTCAGCTAGTCAACCGCGCCAAAGCGGAAGAGGATGCCGGTGATGCGTTAAATTACCCATCGCTTAATATTGCTGGTAGCTATACTCGCCTCGAAAAACCTATCGAACTTGATTTACGTGACTTAAATCCATTAGCGACTCTCGACACAAGTACATTACCAGCAGCTCTTAGTAGTGCATTAGCTGAAATCCCAGGCTCTCTCTTTGTCACTCCTTTTACCGAACAAGATGTATTTCGTGCCAGTTTACAAGCCATGTGGCCCATTTATACCGGTGGTAAAATTACTGCAGCCCAAGGAATACATGCTGCCCAAGTTTCAGAGAGAGAACAAGAGTTTGCCTTAGCTCAGCGTGAGTTATTTCTTCAGTTAGTTGATCGCTACTACGCAGTATCGGTGACAAAAACCTTGGTAGATACCCAAAAGCAGCTGGTGGACTCGTTAACTTTGCATGTGAGTCATGCCCAAAAATTAGAACAACAAGGCCAAATAGCCAAGGTTGAACGCTTAAATGCCCAGGTCGCATTAGAAAATGCCAAAGTCAACTGGGGCAAAACCAAGCGTCAATACGAAATGACTGAAATTGCGCTAGCAAGGATGTTACATATACCGTCGGTCGATCCTATTTCGGCACTGTTTTTACTCGAACAACAACCTTCATTGCCCCGCCTTAGCCAGCTGACATTAACTCAGCATCCGGCGTTAAAACTACTCGAAGCTAAAGAAGCTCAAGCCAATGGTTTAGTCGACTTAGAAAAGGGCAGTTACTACCCCACGGTGTATTTATACGGCAACTACACCTTGTATGAAGATGACAGCTTATTTTCTCAAGTAGAGCCGGACTGGATGGTGGGTGTTGGTATGAGCATACCGCTTATTAGCCGTGATGGTCGCAGTGGAAAAGTGCTCGCGGCGAAAAGTGCTTTACTGCAAGCGCGTTACACCAAAGCACAAACCAAACAAGATTTAAGTTTGTTGATTGATCAGAGTTATCGGCAAATGCTGCAAGCTAAAGAAGAAGCGGATGCGCTGGATGTGTCATTAGCATTGGCGACCGAGAATTTACGATTGCGAGAGTTGTCCTTTAACCAAGGCTTATCCACTTCAATTGACCGAATTGATGCCGAGTTGAGCTTAACTGCAGTGAAAACTCAGCAATTAGGTGCAAAATATCGTTATATGCAAGCCTATGCCAAAGTGATGGCCATTAGTGGTCAAGTAGATGAATTTATTAACCGAACTCAACTTCAAGGGGCTGCTTATGCGGGCTAACAAGATTATTGCAGTGGTCGCATTCGTGCTAGTTATATTATTGTTAGGGTACGGTGTAATGCTAGCTTTTACGCCTCAACCGACAGTGTTGCAAGGGCAAATAGAAGCTCGTGAATATAATATCTCGTCTAAAGTTCCTGGACGAGTTGAGCAAGTTTTGGTTCGCAAAGGCGACCAAGTCAATGTGAATGATATTTTGTTTGCCATCAGCAGCCCAGAATTAGATGCTAAGTTACTGCAGGCTCAAGGCGGCCTTGAAGCGGCAACGGCTATGCAGCAACAAGCTAAAAATGGCGCAAGGCAGCAACAAGTTACCGCAGCTAAAGAACAGTGGTTAAAAGCCAAGGCTGCAACCGAACTTAGCCTAAAAACTTACCAACGAATTGAAAACTTATTTGATGAAGGTGTTGTCGCACGGCAAAAGCGCGATGAAGCTTATACCCAATGGCAAGCGGCTAAATATACCGAGCAAGCAGCTTACGCTATGTATCAAATGGCAAATGAAGGCGCGCGGGTTGAAACTAAAGCCGCAGCCGCAGGAAAAACTCGTATGGCAGAAGGTGCGGTTAACGAGGTCAATGCCATTTTAGCCGACAGCCAAATGCGCTCACCTAAAAAAGCGGAGGTGAGTGAAGTATTATTACAAGCAGGTGAGCTTGCGCCGAGTGGTTTTCCGGTGGTAAGCATTATTGATATGAGTGATGCGTGGGCCGTTTTACAAGTTAGAGAAGATTTGTTGAAGCTATTTAAACAAGATCAAACTGTCATGTTAGATATTCCAGCACTACAGCAGCAAGTCGAATTTACCGTTTCGCACGTTAGTGTTATGGGTAATTTTGCCACTTGGCGCTCGACAGAGAGCGGCCATGACTTTGATATGCGTACCTTTGAAGTTGAACTGACACCTAGGCAAAAGATTGTCGATTTACGAGTTGGTATGTCGGTATTGTTTCGTGCCGACAAGCTTGCCGAACATTAATAAGGCTTGCTGATGAGGCATTTATTCAGGCGAGAATGTAAAGCGTTGTGGAATTCACCATGGCAACTTGCCTTGGTGAGCTATATTCCGCTAATTAGCGTGATCGCACTTTGGTGGTTATTTAGTGCGGGGTTGCCAAGGCAGCTCCCTGTTGCCGTGGTTGACTTAGATAACAGCCAAATTAGCCGCATGCTAACAAGGCAATTATCGGCCAATGCCGTGATTGCACCACGTTCATTTGCCAATGAAGCTGCGGCGATTGAAGCTATGCGTCAAGCGCAAGTATACGGGCTAGTTATTTTACCTTACCAGCTCAGAAAAGATTTACTCACATCAAAACAACCCACTATTGATATTCGCTATAACAGCCAATTTTTGTTAGTAGGTAAGTTATTATCCAGCCAACTACAACTCAGCCTTGCTGAGGGGTTAACGCAAATTGGCGAGGAGAGCCTATTACTTAAAGGCGCAAATAAAGCCACCGTTGATGTGAGCTTAACGCCTATTAGTAACCAAACGACGGCGTTATTTAACCGAAATAATAACTATGTTGGTTTTTTAGTCCCGCCTATATTGATTGCATTATGGCAATTACTGTCGATGTTGGTATTCGTTAATAGTGTTAATGCGGAGCTTATTCCTCAAGGTGAACGCTATTATTTAGCCCGAAACATTTGGCCAAAAGTGTGGGTTAAAGTGTTATTTTATAGTCCGATCATGCTCGTTCATAGTGGCTTTATTTTAGTGTGGTTATACCACTATTTAGCTTTGCCCGTTGCGGGGTCATTATGGCTACTGTTACTGGCGCAGGCGTTCATGCTCATGGCATTGTGGTTGTTAGTATTGGTGATTTTTATGATTATGCGTGACAGTGCTCGCACGGTCAGTTTCTGTACCGCATTATTTGCTCCAGCATTTGCGTTTATGGGAATAACCTTTCCCGTAAACGATATGCCCGTATTGGCTAAATGGTGGCGGTTGGTGATGCCATCGAGTCACTATATAGACTCTCATATCAGCGTCGTCAGTTATGGTGTTGGCTTGCCGCAAGTATTGACTCAAATCAGTTCTTATTGGGGCTTTTTACTGTTATTGCCTTTGCTTTATGTGCTGGGCCGCCACGCGCAGAAAATACCGCCACAGGGTCATGTTAGTCACCCGGTTACTCTGGAGGTCAACCGATGAACTTCTGGCAATTAATCGTAGCAGAATGCAAAGCTATATTGGCTGACAAAGCGATTGTGATGACGCTATTTGGTGGAGTGTTATTTTACTCGGTTCTGTATCCGTTACCGTATTTGAATCAGGTGCCGACAGAGCAAAAGGTCGTGGTGGTAGATCATGATAATTCGTCACTCAGTAGGTTGGTGACTCGCCACGCAGATGCCAGTGCTAAGATAAAAATACTCGCTAAGGTAAGCAGTATTGAGCAAGCACAAATGTGGATCGATCAAGGTAAAGCTCACGGCTTACTGGTTATTCCGACTAACTTTAGACGCGATTTGTTGTTAGGCAAGGGTGCAACATTAAGTTACGGCGGCGATGCGAGTTACTTTCTGATTTATTCAGCCGTAGTAGAAGGCTTAGTGTCAGCCGGTATAGATGCCAGTAAACAAGTGCAGTTAATTGGTTTATTGGCTCGGGGCCAAAACCCCCAACTTGCCCAGCAAGCTGTTAATTCTATTAATATTAATTCAGTTCCAGCGTTTAACCCCAGTTTAGGCTACACACCGTATGTGGTGCCGGGATTATTTTTATTAATTCTGCATCAAACCTTATTAATTGGCACCGGTATTTTGGGTGCAGGCCAATGGCGCAAACCCGGTTATTGGCAGCAAGTACGTCCAGTAACCTTGGTGCTTGCACGGTTAAGTGTGTTTATGATGATTTACGCGCTATTTAGTAGTTTCTATTTAGGTTTTTGTTTTTATTGGTACAAAGTAAGCGTGGTGGCTACGGTGATTGAAGTTGGGCTATTTATGTTGCCCTTTCTATTAGCCACGGGATCGTTAGGTATTTATCTTAGCAGTTTATTTAATCGTCGAGAATTACCTACCCAATTGTATTTACTGGTGTCGATGCCGATTTTATTTGTGTCAGGGTTTGTGTGGCCGATTGCATTAATTCCAGAACCATTGGTATTAGCATCTCAAGTTATTCCAGCTGTTCCAGCGATTATGGGGATGCTCGAGTTAAATCAATTAGGAGCTGGTTGGTCGGCGGTAATGCCTAAATGGTTACAATTGTGGGGCTTGTTTGCAGTATTCGTCACGATGGCCATAGTTGCCATTAGGCGGAAACAGAAAAATGTTGATGTTGCATCATAAATCACCCATAGAAGTTAGCCAGGTTTTATCATATCGAAATAACGTTATAGCTAGGTTTGTCACTGAGTAAAAAAAATAGACAGTTATCTTCTCGATAGACCTGTCTATTTCATTTGTTTTATGGGGTTTATTGTTGACTGATAAAGGGCAACCGTGACGGTTTCTTGGTCAGAGTCCAATTACATCATTCCGTTTTGGGCATTGTTTAAAGCTGCTTCTAAACGTTTAACGTTATGTTGGTATATCTCGCTGTGATCGACTTTTGCAGCATATTTAAAATCAGCTAATGCGCCTAAATTGTCATTATTCAGTAATTTCATTACACCACGATTATTATAGGCATAAGCCCGAACCGTCATTGATGGAATCGCCACTTGGGTACGAGCACTTTTCACGGCTGCACTACAGGCTTTTTGGGCTTTTTCCATATCAGCTAATTGCACATATCCAGCGCATAAGTTCACGTTGCGAGAATAGTCATCCACGGCGAACTTACTTGCAGACAAAGTAGCGGTTAAGCCTGCTTCAACATCACCAGACTGCAATGCGTTAACACCAGGCACATCTTCCACTAATACCATTTTGTAGGCATTACTTTTGATCTGTTGACCTTGCTTATCAGCCATTACGCTTGTCGATGCTGTCAGTACTAATGTGGCACAAATTAGGCCATTAACGATGCTCTTTTTCATGATGTCGCTCCTTTAAACGTTTGTGTAGCGCCGCGCTACAGGTGAACTTTAGTCAAAACGACTAGCGTCGACAAACGATAAAAAAGTAAGCGTCCGGCGAACTACGTCTTGTCTAGCCTAACCTGCCAGGGTAAGAGACTGTTGAGGTCACAATCAGGGTAGGATAATTGTTCTAAGCAGTGTTCGATGTAATCGAACGGGATGAGTCCATTCGCTTTAGCCGTTTCTATGATGCTGTACAAAATTGCACTCGCCTCAGCGCCGCGATGGTTGTGATTGAATAGCCAGTTTTTACGCCCTATCACAAACGGTTTTACTGCCCGCTCTGCGCGGTTGTTGTCGATATTGAGGCGACTGTCTTGCGTGTAACAACTCAGCTTTGACCATTGATTGAGGCTGTAATGGATGGCTTTGCCTAGCGGACTTTCCTTTGATACTTGCAGCACTGATTTATCCAACCATTGCCTAAATAACCCCAGCTGAGCACGTGAGTGGGTGCGCCTAAAATACAATCGCTCTTCCAGGCTCAGTGCTTGTATTTGGGTTTCAATACGGTACAGCTTGGCTATCATGCTCAGCGCCATATCCGCTTTACTGATTTTGCCTACTTTGGGCTTGCCTTGTGCTATTAGCGCTTCTTTGAATTTACGCCGCGCATGAGCCCACGACTGCATGGATGCAGGAGGTAGAGCGACTCAGGAGACTAAGCCGAACAACCGACCAGTTTATTGTTTGCCTGCTGATAAGCCGCGTAACCATCGACTTGTAAATAACCATTAAATACCGTTTGCTCAGTGGCAAGAAAACGGCTCACGCAGGTGCCCGCGCGGCTACCGTCTTGATAGTCGTACAGTACTATATTGCGCAAACCTTGATATCGAGGCTCAGTGCTTGGTTTATCCGCGCCAGCGCAATACACCCACATGTAGGATTTCACCCGCTCATCGTTAATCACTTTGAGCGTGGTCTCATCGGCGTGGATGACATCTTGTGTTAATAAATGGTGGTGGAGTAAATCATATAAGGGCTTGAACAGCGCTGCAGATTTCATCATCCAATCCGCCATGGTTTGCCGGCTTAAGGCGATACCATGTTGCTTGAACAGTGTTTCTTGCCGGTAAAGGGGTAATGCGTACTGATATTTACTGGTAATGAGCTGGCTTAACAAGCTTGGCGTCGCCACGCTTTTAGGGATAGGACTGACTGGCACGGGCGCTTGTTTGATATTGGCCTGGGTTCCTTTAGTCTCACAATGCTTGCAGCTGTATTTTAATCTAACGTGCTCAATCACACTGATTTGCGCCGGAATAAACTTCAGCTTCTCACTACTGTCTTGGCCCATTAACGCCAGCTCATGACCACAGCACTCACACTGCTTATCTTCATCACTAATATCATGGATAATCACTTCACGTGGCAGGTCTTTAGGCAGTAATTTACGCTTGGCGCGCTGTTTAGGTGACACTGGCGCGTCAGCATCTGCTGTTAATTCAACAGGCTCATCAACCGTCACTTCTGCTTCGTTAAACAACTCACCTTGATAGTCATGGCTTTCACTGCTGGCGCCAAAACGTTGTTGCTGTGCGAGGCGGAATTGTTCAAGCAAACGCTGCACAGAGTGTTTAAGTTCGGCGATTTCAGCGTCTTTCAACTCGATAACATTATCTTTAGCCGCCAGCGTCTCAAGCAATAATTGCTTAAGTAAATCAACGTCGTTGGGTAAGTTATCAGGGCTTAATTTCATGGTGTTATTATATCAAATATCCCATTAAATAAGGCTAAAGCAGTGATCTAATTATCGAAAACAGCCTTCGCAATGGCGATCAATTAACTGTAATTCAAGCCGTTCACATGCTGATGACCCAATACATCAAAGCCAGATAACAGCCAATGAAACTGTTGCTCAGATAAACTCAGGCACTCATCAATACTTTTCGTCGGCCACTTAAACTTATCCTGCTCGAGGCGTTTGTACCAAAGTGCAAAGCCGGTGTTATCCCAGTAGAGGATTTTTAATTTATCACGGCCTTTATTACAAAAGACAAACACACTGCCGTCGCTGGCCTGTAAGGATAATTGCTGCTCAACGATAACAGCTAAGCCATTTATCGATTTACGAAAATCCACCGGTGCACGGTGCAGATAAACACACGGAAGCTCACGAAACATCAACATGCTTGTAGGCCTTTTATAATCTCCAGCAGGTATCGTGCAGGCAAGGTGCTGGGGAAAGTCCATAAACCGGTTTGATGCTGAAAATGGATAGCCTGCCCTGAAGCGGAAGGTTGAGCTTGGGTTGTCATCGCTGTCGGCGATGTCACGGTAGCCTTAACAAACGGCGCTATCTGTTGGGTGCCCGTTTTAGCCATGTCCGCTTTGCGGGCGTAAAACCCACTAAGACTAAGCTTGTGCACACGACAAAAATTTGAAATCGTTAAGCCGCTAGCGGATTGCTGTTGTATCAAAGCAGCCCAATCTTGATGTGAACGTGTAGCCATGTTAACTCCTGATGTCATTATCAGTCGTTAAGATAAAGGCTAGATGAGTGCAGTTGAAGACGTACTTGCCCGGACGCATACATAAAAAACGCATTAATGGGTTAAAAAAATTCACTTATGGGGAGGTGTGATAGTTTTGTTTAATTAATGGCCGCGGCAATTAACGTCGATGTGTTTCATGACATGGTCATCCAACGATTTTCTTTAACCTCCACAATTTTCATTGAACCTGAAACCTTAACGACTTACACATTCTTTTATAAACAGTCTTCAACGGTATCAAGGGATTTAATACTGATAGTGTGTAAGCCATATTGATATGATTCAAAGTCTATTTATACTGTCTGCGTCTGCACTGCTTAAGATTTTTAATGTCTTTACATCAATAAGATAGGGCATGTAGGATTATAACTGATACTTAATTAAAGACGGCCAGAAACTATTGGCAATGATCACTGATTTTTAGCCCAAAATGTGGCTGATAATGCTAATAGTATATTTAGGACTAATGATGATGTTTATTGAAGCCTCTAAATTTTCTTTTGTGAAAGAGCTTGAAGCTAATTGGGAAATAATTCGAGATGAATTTCTTGCACTACCAAATGACTCGTTTGACCCATGGGTTCAACAACAAATGCATGGTCAAGGCTGGAGTGTCTTCGGCTTGTATGCGCTTGGGAATCGTGTTGAAGGTGCATGCGTTAAATGTCCTCAAACAGCGAAACTCGTTGAAAACATCGGCGGCATTTCTCTCGCTGGTTTTTCGCTACTAGCCCCCCATACGCATATAACACCACATGTCGGTTGGGCCAATAATGTATATCGTTTACATCTTGGATTAGTGGTGCCACCTGACTGCAGGCTTCGTGTTGCCAGCGAAACCCGTTATTGGGAAGAAGGTAAATGTTTAATATTTGATGATACTGCTGAACATGAAGCTTGGAACGATTCTGCTCAATATCGTGGCACATTAATGTTGGATTTTCTTCGGTCGGATATTTGTTCCTTCACAGAAGATATGGTGCCAGACGACGTTCGGCAATACGCTGAACAGCTATTGAAACGATAATAAACAGTGTAATAAATTCATTATCAATCTAATTATTAATGACTTTCATCATGGAAACTTTTGAGGATCCAATCGATCAGTAATTGCACTTCTGGTCGCTGTTGTTCATTGGTGTGGCGGATCAAATAATAGCGATCATGGCTAAAAAGTGGATGAGGAAATAATGGTAGAAGGGTGCCATTATCGAACCATGCTTGGCTGATGGGTAATGGAATGAGTGCAATGCCTAATCCTTGTTCTGCAGCGCGGGCGACACTGAACATACTGTCTAGTTGAATTATCTGCTTAGGCTGAAATGCATCAAAGCCAACATTTTCGGCCCATTGATGCCAAGCGTAAGGTCGAGCTTTATGCAATATTAATGGCACCTTAGTTAATGCTTTAAAACCTTGTGAAGACAATTCAGCATGCAGTTGTGCATTACACGCAGGGATATAAGTGATTGGAAATAAATCATACACATCGGCATTCGTTTGTTGTTTACCAGAGAGCATAATGGATACATCAGTGTGCTTAATTGTATCGCTACGCGACTTAATGGTTTCGAGCTTAAGATTGATGGTGGGATATTTAGATGACCAACCAATGAGTTTAGGCATAAACAGTTCACTGGCAAAGAATTCTGGCATTGAAATACTGACTTCGAGCATTCTGTCTGACTGGTTAAATTCACTGACTGTGTTGACTAATTGCTGCATGACCGGCTCGATGGCCTGGTAAAAGCGTGCGCCCACTTCGGTCAATGTCACCGCGCGGGTTTGACGAATAAACAAGCTCTGGTTTAGTGATTCTTCTAACTGTTTAATCTGATGACTTACCGCCGAAGGGGTTAGATACAATCTTTTAGCGGTTTCTTTAAAACTTAAGCATTCAGCAGCGACGCAAAAACAACGTAGGCCGCGCATGGAGGTGTGTAAAGGGATCATTCAATTCTCAACAAGGACAGTTTATCAACTCACTTCCCCTCGATGATAATCAATTATGATGACATCTGTAATGCATGCGGGTCGACTACTGAGTAATAGTTTAGTGAGACTAGGAGCTATTCTTGAAGAGAAAGCAAGGATTAGACCAGTAGTTAAAATCTAATTTAAACATAGTGTTAACTAATTTTATAAAAATTGATTGAGTTGCTCTGGTGCTGAATAAACCTTGTTCGCACCAATTTGGTGCTAACTGATGTTACGTTATCTCAACTGAGATAACGAAATGGATTAATAGATAGGTAGGTAAGCAGGGCTAGCGCTTAATTAATATGTCTAATTAGAAGTACAGTGTTTCTTGCTTGGTGCCATCGATAAAAATGTCGCATTTATCTGCAGTGCTCGATTTTGCTGATTGAACAATGCTAGCAACAATACCAAAGCTTCCACCTTGATCTCCGAGTACCGAACCAAAGTAACAATCACCTTTAAATTTCATATCTTTAAAGTTTGCATTAAGATTTTGGGTAGGCGTCATTGGCGGGAATCGACCCTGCATGATCGGGTCACCATTAGCGGTCAATAGCAGTTTATTATTTGCTTTATCATACGATCCGCCAAGCACGAAAGTTTGGTCATTGACGACAACCGTTTTGTTTTGAGCCACGATTGGTGGTTTAGCGGCACAAGCGGTGAGTAGTACACCTGCAGTTATAGTAAGAAGTAGAGAAATTTTGCGCATTATTATTCCTTAGTATGCGTCGAGAGTCGTAAATCGGTCCCTCGTAATAGTAAACTAGCCCTGTTTACAGATGCTATTGATGGTATCGAAACGCATAATGTTGAGCACTATTTAAGGCGCGAACATAACGTCAGCTAGAAAAAATAGTTTTTATTTCAACAGCATATCAATTAAATACCGTATTGCACGTCTTATTGTATCAACATATTTGTGAATGCCAAGTATAAAAAAGCCTGCTGAAGTAGCAGGCTTGAAGGATCGATATATATTATAGGAGTGAGAATATTGAGCTTATGACAAGGTCACATCAAATATCAATTTAGTTACCACACCTTTAGGCGTAGTTGCTGTCAGTGTGACTTGGCTTGCGCCTGGTGTACCATTATTTTTCAAGGTAAATGAGGTTGATGTTCCTCCTGCTGAACTCTTGTTAGGTACGGTATAGCCAGAGAACTGCAATTCACCTTCGGTGTTAGTAACGGTTAAGGTTGTACCTGAAGGTAATATTTGATTGGCGCTATCAGTGATTACCACATCAAACTTTGCCGTTTCATCTAGTGCAATAGGTTGAACATCAGTGTCGTAATCATTAATCACGCTGCCATCTTGGCTAACGACAAAATTAGCTTCAGAGCCTGACATTGTTAATACTAATGCTTTACGGATATAAGTACTCATAGCCGTGCTATCACATAATGCACCTTGGCATTGTGGGCCGTTAAATTGACCGTCAGCTAATTGGTATGTGTTGCTCGCTTGAATATTAAAGTACGGTTCAGCTGAATCATGGGTGCGAGATTCGTTGTCATCTCTAAAGGCGTCTGGCAAGTCAACAAAACCACCGTCATGGTAAGTTTCTACATCCATGCCGTTGCCACTGCATGCTACTGACGTTGTGCCGCTTAAGCAGCCGTTAACCACGCCACCATCAGCATCGTCAAATACATTGTTGCCATTGGTATCGAAGAAGGTTTCGTGTCCTAGCGCATAAGCCATAATCGTTACACGATGGTCACTTACCCGTGGTGATGCCGATGTCCAAATGACGGAACATTTTCCGTTTTCTATGGAACACGATGGTTCAATTTGACCACCTTCAGCGGTAAAGTTGATGGTAGTGTCGTCTGGTGCAGGGTTTGCAAAACTGTCAGAGGCATAAGCTGTAATGGTAACTTGTTCGCCGTTGTAGTCGCCCGCTTCAGGGTTGCCATTTGATCTTGAAATACTAAAACCAAGCTGTTGTGGCAAGCCGGTATTGACGGTCAGCTGTTCTGATTGGCTGGTAATGGTTTGGTTAGTGTCGGCGTCTGTGGTTGATGCCACCACTCTTACCGGGGTTGGAATGGTGCCAGCTTGCACTCGCACACTGACTAATCCCTGGGAATTGGTAATACTGCTGTCGGTCACTTCACCATTAGCAAACCGCAGACTGCCAACACTGGTGTCTAAGCTGAAATTAACCGTTTGTTGTGCTGCCGGCTGGCCATTAGCACTGGTGACTAAAAAGGTCACTAACGATGATTCTGTTGAACCGGTACCACCAGAACCTTTGATACGAATTTGGCTTGGATCAGCTGACACAAAGCTCACATTAGATAATGTTTGACGGGCTAAGGTAAAAGGCAAACTTGCATTTAAACTAGCGCCATTAACCGTTGCTGTCGCGATGATGATGTCATTACGTTCGCTGTTGCCACTGCAGCTGACATCTGAAAAGGTTGAGCTGGCAGAACCTGATAAGCTAGTAACAGGTGAATCAAGTGTGGCGTTGTCATTGGTCGAACAGTCAGAACTAAAGCTGATGCTGGTTGGGCTTTGTAAGCGTGTAAATGTGCCATCGGTGTTTTCGGTAACTAACGTAGCGCTAATCCCAAAGGTGCCACCGGCACTAATGCTATAACTACCATCAGTTGTTGCGACTAGCGTTGTCGCTAATTCACTTTCAACAAACTCACCATTAGCATTATACGAGCCCATCTTAACATTACCATTCGTGGCAATATCGTCAGACGCTAACACTTCAAAAGCGCTGCTGCTGGTAAGAGTACTACCTTGATATTCGGTGGTAGCAGTTAACAGGCTCGCACCTAACTCTGCCTCGGACGGTGTGTAGTTTAGCGTAGCAATACCTGAGGATTTTGTCAGTGCAGTTGCTGGCGCTAACGTAGCGCTACCGGCATTGAATGTCACAATTTGGTTAGCAATAGCTTGATTATTACTGTCAGTAAGCAAGGCATTGAGCTGAACTGTTTTATCAATATTAAAGCGGGTAATAGGGCCGGTAGCATCACTTATCGAAGCGGTTAATTTAATCGCTTCGACAGAGATACTGGTGTCATATTCTTTAAATTGATAATTGCGAGTCGCACTAACAGCATCTGCATCACTTGGAGAGTAAGTTGCGCTAAGCGTGCCAGCGTCGGTACTACTTGATGTGACCAGAGTTGTCGCAAGACCAGAAGATAAGGTTAACACCGTGGTAGGTGATATTGTTGCATTGGTGGTGCTAAAAGTAATGAGCGCTCCACTAACGTTAGTACTACCAATTTTGAGATGTGCAATGGCACAAAAGCTACCATCAAGATCAAAAATCAGTGAGTCAGTATTCTCATCACATTGGCCATTGACGATATTTTGATAGCTGACGGCAATACTATAATTACCACTCAGTGTGTCAGTATCGGTGCCGTCCGCGGCACCGTTACAACCGGTAAATAACAGCACTGAAGTTAATAATAACAATAGTGTGCGAGTCATCATTTTTAGCCGCATTAGCAACATCCTTATTCTATTAAACAGACTATTTTTGAGATGGACCCTAGTCTTTTATTTCAGATCTTAAATACTTATATAGCTCTTTAGACGATTTTGATTCTGGGTTTTTAGCCAGTTCTTTATTCGCTTGGCGGATCAGTTGACGCATTTTTTGACGATCAAGTTGTGGGTGTAAATCCAGTAATACTTGGACTTCATCGTCGCCATTCGCTAATAAACGTTCACGCATTTTTTCAAAAATCTGTATTTGAGCGGCTTCATTATTGTTTTTGTTCAACACTTTATCCAGTGCTGCTTCAATAGGTTCATGCTCAAAGCCACGCATTAATTTACCAATGTATTGTAAATGGCGGCGATAGGCTTCAGTTTTTTGTTTAATCAGTTTTGTTTTTAGAATCGCATCATATAGAAATTCATCTAAACCCATTTTGTCTAATTGAGTTTTGCTCAGGGCCACTAAACGCATGCCAAGTGCTTGAGCATCCTCACTTTCTTTTTTAACGCCTGTTCTGCTGACATAGTTGTCATCATTATCATAGGGCTGCTGAAATAGCTCAGAATCGCCAACAATTTTCATAGTCATAAACCTCAAGTCAATATGCATTAATGATAGCATTTATTTGGCCTAGAATATGCAGAATTTATTGATGATCAACTGCGATATAAATGTGCGGTTATCAATCGCCAATTGAATTTGATATGCTAGCGTCAATTAGACTAATCAAAGAGTAAATTTGTGGCTTCTCATCCTTCTTCAGCGCCTAGCGCAACTGAACCAACACCTAGAATTGATTCTGAATTATCGGCGTTAAAAGACGCGGTATCTGTCGCATTAGAATATGCGAAAGAGTTAGGCACTTCGGCCGCTGAAGTGGCTATCAGCAAGCAGCAAGGTTTGTCGGTTTCAACCCGTGAAAAAGAAGTTGAAACCGTTGAGTTTAATAAAGACGGTGCGTTGGGCATTACCATTTACCGTGATGGTCGCAAAGGCAGTTCATCGACCTCAGACTTAAGCCCTGAAGCAATTCGTCAAGCGGTAAAAGCGGCCGATGGCATTGCAAAATATACCTCAGAAGATCCTTTTAGTGGCTTGGCTGATCCCGCTTTGATGGCGCAAGATATTCGCGATTTGGAGTTATATCATCCACAAGATATCGATGCTGAAGAGCTCGCACAGTTGGCCATTCGGGCAGAAGAAGCCAGTTTATCGGTTGATAGCCGTATACGTAACTCAGACGGCGCGAGTGCCAATGCTCATACTGCCGCTAGGGTTTATGGTAACAGTCATGGGTTTCTTAACGGCTATTGCAGCTCTCGCTACAGTTTAAGTTGTGTTGTAATAGGCCAAGAGTCTGATGGCAATATGCAGCGCGACTACGACTATACGGTTGCCCGTAAATATCATGATTTACTGTCACCTGAAGCGGTTGGTTTGCAAGCGGCAAACAAAACCTTAAGCCGTTTGGATGCCCGTAAAATAGCCACGGCGAAAATGCCAGTGTTATTTGCTCCTGAACTTGCCACAGGCTTAATGGGACATTTAATTGGCGCGATTAGTGGCAGTAGTATTTACCGTAAGTCGAGCTTCTTAATGGAAGCTCTGAATACTCAAATATTCCCAGACTGGTTTAGTATTGAAGAACAACCGCATTTAATTGGCGCACTGGCCAGTGCTAACTACGACAGTGAAGGCGTGGCAACCCAAGACCGTCGTATTATTGATCGTGGCCAACTAGAAACTTACTTACTAACCAGTTATTCGGCGCGTAAATTATCGATGACCAATACAGGCCATGCTGGTGGTATTTATAACTGGACCCTAAGCCATTCAAATCAAACCTTTGATGACTTGGTTAAAGCCATGAATACCGGCTTAATTGTTACGGAAGTGATGGGCCAAGGCGTTAATGGCGTTACTGGTGATTATTCACGTGGCGCGGCAGGTTTTTATGTTGAAAATGGCGAAGTGTTGTATCCAGTAGAAGAAATTACTATCGCGGGTAATTTAAAAGACATGTTTATGGGAATACAAGGCGTAGGTAAAGATCGCGATTTACGTTCATCAATCCGCACCGGCGGTATTTTACTGAGCGAGATGAAAATCGCGGGTAATTAACTCCTTTTGCTGAAAAATGCATTTATGGTTTAAATGCAAAAAGAATTAAAGCCTCTTATCTAATTGATTAAGAGGCTTTTTTTTAACTTTAATTTGGCTCTTTACGCTTTATATCTTTACTTTACCTTTCTTGACAGTCGTTTACAGGCAAGGGTTGTCATAACTCTTGCAAATGTAACTAGATGGTTAATGGAGTAAATATGTTTAACAAAAAAATAAGTCGATTGATGATGGTGTCTGCAATGGGAGCCTTGTTACTAGGGTGTGGCTCAGACAGTGAAGAAAGCAGTGATGATGTCGCTTATGTGCAGTTTTATAATGCATCACCTAATAGCACATCGACTTCGTTAGTACTGGATGACTATTCATATACGGCGGTTGATTTTGCTGATGCAATGCCGCGCTATGCTTATAGTGCAGGGAGCACAGAACTGGAAATTTATGGTCAAGACGAAGATAGTGAAACGGTAACCGTTTACAGCGACACCGTTGATTTAGCGAGCGACTCGAACCATTTGTTTGTACTTTATGGTGATTATCACGATCCAGAACTATTGGATATTAACTATTCACGCGATGAAATGGACGAGTTAAATGCCGACGATGATAATGACTACAGCAAAATGGAAGTGCTAGTGGCTAACGTAGCCACTGATGAAGGTACTTTTGATACCTATATTTCACTTGATACCCAAACCATTGACCAAGCGGTGATGCTGGGTAATGTGCCGTATAGCAGTTACACCAGCGAACAGATATTCGATACTGATGATTATATTGTCTATCTGACCGAAACCGGCACTAAAAATGTGCTCTACACCACAGGTAGCATGAGTTTAACCTCCGAAACCGCCTATAAACTGATTATTCGTAACAGTTTTGGTGCAGGTGATATTAACGTCACTATCGACAGTATTGACTCAACCACAACGCCTGTCACTTACGCCGCGTTAGAGGCAACTGCCGATTACCGGGTGTTTAATGGTTTAGAAACGCAAAGCATTGATGTTGATATTGCCAGTAAGCAAGAAACACAATACTTGTATGGTATTTCACCCTTCACAGTAACGGATTACCAATCAACATCGTTTAATGATTATGGTATCACCACTAAAGATGCGACCAGTAAAGCCAAGTTGTTCGATAACTTGTTGGTAACGTTTAACCAAGATGAAGTGAAGTCTTTACTGATTTATCAGCAAGAAGACAGTTCTGTTAAAGGTATGGTGATCGAGCAAGACTTACGACCTCGAGCTTTTGAATATAAAGTCGATGTGGTGAATTTAGCTTACGATTATGATGACTTAACCGTGTATTTTGTCCGCGCTTCAGAAACCATTGAAACCGCCGAATATACCTTAACGGATTTAGATTTTGTCGAAAAACTCAGCCTGACATTGCCTGAAGATGATTATGAAATTAACATTGTTTATGAAGCAGATAATGGCACGCAAACCTTAGTTTATCAGTCTGATTCAATCAGCTTTGATGGCGACAGTAATTATACTTTTGTGCTGACTCCAGACAGTACAAGCGCTTTAGGTCATAGACTTACGTCATTACAGTAATATTAAGTTGAATTAACCGTGAGTTAAGCCACTGCTTATTAAACATAAAAAAGCCGATATCATCGATATCGGCTTTTCATTTAGCGCTTATAGTCAAATAAACATACAAACTAATAAGTTATAATCTGAGATTAATTAGTACGGTATCGACTAAGAATTTTACCCAAATCAGCTGATGCTTTTGCTAGATCTTTAACACCACTTGAAGACTGTTGCGATAAGCCTCTAATAATATTTGATTTCTGTCTTATGTCCGTCAGCTCTTTTGCAATGTCATTGGCCACTGCACTTTGTTCTTCTGACGATGTAGAAATTTGGAAACTCATGTCCATAATTGAATTCGCAGATTCAGAAATGGCATTAATATCGGTTCCAATATTAGTAATTAGATCGCTACTGGTTTGTGCTTGCTTGACAGTATCTTGAGTAATGCTGTCAATATTGAGCGTTTCACTTTGCAGTAATTCAATCATTTTATGAATTTCAACCGTCGCAGCCTGTGTACGACCTGCAAGGGTTCTTACTTCGTCGGCAACCACCGCAAAACCACGGCCCATTTCACCTGCACGTGCCGCTTCAATTGCTGCGTTTAATGCCAGTAAGTTGGTTTGATCTGAAATAGCATTAATGGTGGTGATCACTTCATTAATATTGGTCGCATTAATTTTTAGGGTATTGACCGAGTTTGATGTTTGTTCAATGTAGGTCGATAACTGCTTAATTTCATTAATCGCACGCTTGGCTCGGTCATAACTCTGACGCGTATACTCTGAATCTTGTTCAACACGTTGAGTTGAATTTCGAGCGATATTAGAGACTTCAGCAGCTGATGCCGTCATTTCTTCCATCGCTGTAGCAACCGAGTCAAGTGAAGCATATTGTAAATCAATTTGTTCAGCGCTTTGTACTGCTTCATTGGCGAATGAGCTCGAGGTTGTTTGCAATGTATCGGCACTTTTCTTAACTGCGACAACGAGATCGGTTAATGTGTCCATGGCTTTATCAAGTGCGCAACCAATGGTGCCAAATTCATCACGACCAGGATGGAAGCCTAAACGAGAGGTTAAATCACCTTTAGCAATTTTTTCCGTGGTATCCCATAACACCCAAAGTGCACCGCCAAGGAACGTGGCCGTCCAATAAATCACTACTACAAAAGGCAATACCCATAAAAATGACATTAACAGTGATATCAAAGCAGCTTGTTTTGCGCTGGCTTCTTGTCCAGAAACAGATTCGCTCAGGGTATAATATTGGCCATCTAATGCATAAACGGCAGTAATAGTATCTCGTTGGCGTGAACTTGTTTGTGAACGTCCTGAGACTTGTAAACCTAATGTTGAAGCTTGTTCTAGTTGGCTCGTGGCATCAAGTGCTTGAACCATAGCTGCTGTTTTTTGCTCTAAAACCAGTAATGATTGCTGTTCTATATTTTCAATTTTATTAAAGTAACTACTAATCGATACACTAGATAAAATAATCAGGAACAGTCCGAAAATAGCCCAGAACTTATCGTTAATGGACATTTTGATGAAAAGTTTATCGATATTTCTGAAATCAACTTGTTTCATGGTTTGAGCACCTAAACCGGTAAAGATAATAAATTCAAATACTAGATGAGCTTTTAGTATATTGATACTAAATAGTCAGCTTAATAATATTTTGTTGTGACCAACATGACATCGAGTCATGATCAATATCGACAATAACTCACATACCTTAAGTGATTTATTGGTTTTTATTCATGGTGTATTCAACATACCACGAGTGTTGGTGGTCAATGTTAGCGTAATAATCGGGTAAAAACCTTACATTTTCAAGATGATTTCATGACATGAATTAAAATATCAAACAGTATGTTGTCATTTTTTTATTTTTTTGAACAATAAGTGTTACAAAATCTATATTTTTTAACAACCACCCCGTCAACGCTTGTTTTTACGCTAAATGTTGTTTTAGTTGAGGTATTTTTGATTTTATTTATCATCGTTTTCTAATTAAAACAAAATTACTTGATAATCAATCAGATAGTAAATTTGTTTACCCCATTAATGTGATCAATGTTCTTTTTTCTGTAAACAAACTTTGGGACAATCGCCCCGCATATTACAAAAAAATAGCATTTATATTACAAAATATGGGGTTAAAAAATGAAAGGACTGACTAAACTAACGGCGGTTTCACTCGCAGTAGCCTCTGCAATGCCGATAATGGCAAATGCAGAGGTGTTAATTAGTGAATACGTTGAAGGTAGTTCAAACAACAAAGCGATTGAACTGTATAACAACAGTGACGTTGCAATTGATTTAACAGGCTACAAATTAGTACGTTACAAAGACGGTGACTCTGCAGCGCTTGATATGGTGGAATTAACTGACACTATTGCCGCTAAAAGTGTCAAAGTCATTTTGCATTCAAGTGCAGCGATTACCTTGCCAGCCTCAACCGACTCGATGACCGGTAACTTATACTTTAATGGTGGCGATGCTGTCGGCTTATTAAAAGACGGTGTGTTGGTTGATGTTGTTGGTGACATTCCAACACCAGCAGGTTGGGGGTTTGACACCACATTCCAGCGTAAATTAGACGCCTTAACTGCCAGCACTACTTATGATGCTAGCCAATGGGTCACATTAGATAAAGACACCTTTAGTGGTTTAGGCTCGCTTGATACCGCAGTAACACCAGAGCCAACAGTATTTACCTGTAATGGGGCCACACTGACCAACATTTATGATGTGCAAGGTGCAGGTGACTCTAGTCCATTAATTGCCGATGGTAGTTATGAATCGACTAATGAAGTGACCATAAAAGGGATTGTTACTTCTAGAAGCGACAGTTTATACAAAGGCTTCTTTATTCAAGACATGCAAGGTGACAACTCACCTTATACTTCAGACGGCATTTTCGTCTACTTGAACGAAGCTGCACCAGACACTATTCAGCCAGGCACTGAAGTGTGTGTGCAAGGTAAAGTAAACGAGTATTACGGCTCGACTCAGATTAACCTTAAGGACGATCAAAAAATTGAAGTTGGCGCATTAGGTGAAGTGCCTCTAGCCAGTGCATTTTATGTTGCCGATGGCGAAACCCTAACGCAAGCATTAGAGCGTGTTGAAGGCATGAAAGTAGTATTAGATGCGGGTAGTGAGATGAAAATCACCCGTACCTTTAGCTACGATTATGACGGACGTCGTAACAATATGGTGTTGTCACATAAAGCGCCATTAATGAAACCAACTCAAATATTTGAGCCAAACTCAGCAGATTCTATTGCACTGGCTAAAGCTAACGCAGTAAACCAGTTATTTGTTGAATCTGATTTCAAAGCGAAAGATGGTGAAGTACCTTATTTCCCAGAGTTTAACGCAGAAACGGGTTACATTCGTGTGGGCGATCAATTGACTAACCTTGAAGGTGTGATTGGTTATAGCTACAACGCATTCCGTATTTTACCGACCAACATGATTACTGCTGGCGATTTTATCCGTGTAAACGATCGTACCGATGCGCCTACAGTGGCAGATATGGGCGACATTCGCGTAGCGAGCTTTAACGTGTTGAACTTCTTTAATGACGTTGTTGGCGGTGATACTAATCCATCAAACAGCAATCGTGGTGCATTAATCGAAGAAGAAATGGTGTTGCAGCGTACTAAAATAGTGAATGCGCTTGTCGCCATGAATGCTGATGTTGTTGGCTTAATGGAAATCGCTAACAATGGCTTTGGCGAGTTAAGTGCCATTCAAAACCTTGTAGATGCATTGAACGCAGAATTAACTGATGATCAAGCGTATCGCTTTGTTGAAATTGAAGATGCTGATAAGTATGAAGACAAATTCATCGGCAGTGATGCGATTACAGTTGGCATGTTATATCGCCCAGCCCGTATTACATTAGACGGCGCGGCAAAAGTGATTGCGACGCCAGAACAACATGCTGCAGAAGGTGCGCAAACCCGTGAGAAAGATGGCGTTGTTGAGCAAAGCCCGAGTTATGAAAAGTTCCAACGTCATAGCTTAGTGCAAACCTTTAGCATTAACGATGAAAAGTTAACTGTTGTGGTTAACCACTTAAAATCGAAAGGTTCAGGCTGTATTGAAGACTGGGCTGAATTTAACGAAAACGCTGAGCCAGCAGACTTGCAAGGAAAGTGTAATGCATTCCGTGTATCAGCAGCCAAAGTACTCGGTGAGTCACTAAAAGATGTTGCTGGTGATGTACTGGTTATTGGTGATTTAAATGCCTACGGCAAAGAAGATCCGGTAGCAGTATTAACTGATTACGATGCCTCAACTACAGATCATGTTATCCGAACTGCATCGTGGACTACCTTAAACGGTAAAGTGTACGAGCGTGAAGGCAGTGTGATAGATAAAGGTTATGGTTTAATTAACTTAAACACTCAAGCACATGGCGCAGCCACTTATTCATATAGTTACAGTGGTGAATTAGGTAATTTAGACCATGCTTTAGCCAATGAGAGTTTAGCGGCTAAGTTAGTCGGTATTGACGACTGGCACATTAACTCAGTTGAATCTAACCTGTTTGAATATGGTAGCAAGTACACCGGAGATCTGGTTAAAACTGAAAGTCCATTCTCAGCTTCAGACCATGATCCAGTGATTATTGCATTAAGCTATCCTGCGCCAGTAACGCCAACTCCTACGCCAACACCAGAGCCTGTTCAAGATAGTGATGGTGGTAGTTTAGGTTACTTTGCATTGATGTTATTAGGTGCTCTAGGCTTACGCCGTCGCAGTTAATTATTGCATTAATAATGATACATATAAAAAAGGCGCCCTAGGCGTAATGTCGTTCACTTAAGGTGAGCGGCATTTTTATTTTTGCTACAGGATACTGTTTTTAATGACTTTTTAAGTGCCGTGGATAACGCCTTTCACGCTTGCCTTTGGTAAGGCCTAGGAATACTAGACACTTTGTAACGTTCTAAAATGATGATTTTCATATTCAGCGGGTGAAACCCTGCCATTAGCAACACAGTATCAAGCTTATTAATCAATTGACGGACGTATTCTGAGCGGAATAGAGACATGCCTATAACAACCCAAACTATCGCGTCCATGGGCAATTTACATCGCCTTAACGTCGCTACGCCATTTGAATTAAGGCAGGATTGAATAATCCCGGGTTCTAGTACATCAGCGAGAGATAAAAAACTCAGTTAGATGATTAATTGAAGTGTGAGCAAGGGGTGGTGAAAGTTCCATAAAAAAATCCGACAATAAAGATTATCGGATTTTCGCAGGCTAGAAAGATCGGTCAACCGATCAGTTAAATTTTGTCGTTTTACCGCTTAACTGATTCGGTATACGCCCTAGGCGCGTTTTAAAAGTGGTATATTTTTCGTTAAATTTCCATTATTCCGTCCATTTCTACCAATGATCCCTTTGGTAACTCTTTGACGCCAATAGCGGCACGAGCTGGATAAGGTTGTTGGAAGTAACGACTCATAATTTCGTTTACAGTGGCAAAATGAGATAAATCGGTTAAGAAGATATTGAGCTTAACGATGTCACTCATTCTTCCACCTGCTGCTTCACATACAGCGGTCAAATTTTCGAACACTTGTACGACTTGTTCTGCAAAATCATCGCTTACCATGGTCATGGTTTTTGGATCTAACGGAATTTGACCTGAAAGATAAACGGTACTGCCGACTTTAACTGCTTGTGAGTAAGTGCCAATAGCTTGTGGAGCTTTGTCGGTTGCGATGATAATTTTTTCGGCCATAGTGTGCGTGCTCTCTTTAATAGTTATCAGTGACTAGCGGTTACGCGAGGTGCGTAATACTTCAGGTAAAACACGTATTCTGCGCATAACGTTTGCAAGGTGAACACGATCTTTAACTGAAATACGTAAATTAATCAAATACACTCGGCCATCACGTTCTTCGGTACTGAGATTGTGAATATTAGATCCAGCAGATGCGATGATAGAAGTAATTTTTGCTAATGCACCTTGATGGTTAACAATTTCAACGCGTAGATTTGCTTGGTATTCTGCGCCTTCTACGTTATCCCAATGCACTGAAATATACTTATCAGGTTCGCCTTGATAGCCGCGAATATTGGCACAACTTTCCATGTGCACTACCAGACCTTTGCCTGGGCTTACATGGGCGATGACGGCATCACCAGGGATTGGGCGACAACAATTGGCGTAAGTGACCAACATACCTTCAGCACCGCGAATTGGCATTTGTGGTTTTTCTTTATTGCTATCTTGCGAATCAAACTGCTCACCAACCAAGCGCTGGGCAATCACAATGCTCATGGCATTGCCTAAGCCAATATCTGCTAGCAGCGAGTCTAAAGATGTGTGTTTGGTTTCTTTGATCACTTTCTCAAGTAATTCAGCCGGAATGGTCTCAAGCTTAGTATCACCTAAGGCATGGTTTAGTAAACGCTTACCTAATGCGATAGCGTTATCGCCTTTAAGACTCTTTAATACTTGACGAATTTTACCACGAGCTTTACCCGTTACGACAAAGTTTAACCATGCAGCATTAGGGCGAGCACCTTTTGCGGTAATAATTTCGACTGTTTGCCCTGAAATTAATGGTTGGCTCAACGGATATGCTTGACGATTAACGCGTGCGCCAACACAGGTATTGCCCACATCAGTATGCACTTCGTAGGCAAAATCGACAGCAGTGGCATTGACCGGCAATTCTAATATACGACCTTCAGGGGTAAAAACGTAGATTTCTTCAGGGAATAATTCAGTTTTAACGTTTTCAACAAATTCAAATGAGCTGCTTGCACTTTGCTGTAACTCAAGCAAACTTTGCATCCATTTATGAGCACGAACTTGAGAAGTGCTTTGTTGAGTCGTATCGGTATTGTTTTTATACATCCAATGCGCAGCAACACCTTTGTCGGCCATTTGATCCATTTCTTCAGTGCGAATTTGCACTTCAACAGGAACCGCATGAGGGCCAAATAATGATGTGTGTAATGATTGATAACCGTTGGCTTTGGGAATAGCGATATAATCTTTAAAACGTCCTGGTCGCGGCTTGTATAATCCGTGCATAGCGCCGAGCACGCGATAGCAGGTATCAATAGAGTCAACGATAACTCGGAACGCATAGATATCCATGACCTCTTGAAATTGCAGTTCTTTACTGCGCATTTTTCGATAAATCGAATAGAGGTTTTTTTCACGACCTTTGACTTTAGTGGGGATTCCAGCTTCTTCAAGGCGTGTTTCAATGGCGACTTCAATACTGTTAATTAATTCTTTACGATTCCCACGAGCGGCTTTGACAACATCACGTATCACTCTATGTCGCATAGGGTAATAGGCTTGAAAACCTAAGTCTTCAAGTTCGATTTTGATATTGTGAATACCTAATCGGTTAGCTATTGGGGCGTAGATTTCTAGGGTTTCGCGAGCAATACGACGACGTTTATCAGGGCGAAGTGAGCCCAGTGTGCGCATGTTGTGAGTTCGGTCAGCCAACTTGATGAGGATAACTCGAATATCTTGAGTCATTGCCATCATCATTTTACGGAAATTTTCCGCTTGGGCTTCTTTTCTATCACGAAACTTGATTTTATCAAGTTTTGAAACACCTTCCACCAGTTCTGCAACCGCCACACCAAATAACTCTGTGAGTTCTTCTTTGGTGACAGGAGTATCTTCGATGGTGTCATGAAGCAAGGCAGCCATAAGCGACTCGTGATCGAGACGCATGTCTGCCAAGATGCGGCTAACCGCAACAGGATGGGTAATGTAAGGCTCGCCACTTGTGCGCATTTGCCCTTCGTGGGCATCACGCGCAACCAAATAGGCCTGCTTGAGTAATTCTACTTGATCCGGCTCTAAATAGCTGGATGCTGACTCTTTTAGACCTTCAAACAGATACAAGTGGCGCTACTCCTTATAAAACGCGGCCTTCTGCAATGGCTGCGACAGCGGCAATTTCAGCTGCTTCACGTTCACGAACAGTTTGGCGCTCATCAGCATCTAAAGTGTTTGAGGTGACTAAACCTAATTCGATTTCACGTAAAGCGACAACCGTTGGTTTATCATTCATCTCATCAACCATAGGTTCTTTACCTTGGACGGCGATTTGGCGTGCACGACGCGCTGCAACCAGGATCATATCAAAACGGTTGCCGATTTTATTTACGGCGTCTTCTACAGTTACGCGAGCCATGTGTTGAAACTCCAGTGTTATCTATGGGAAAAAATGACGCAAAATTGTACACTATGACAATTAATCTGCCAAGAGATCAACAATCATATCATTTTGCGCATGCTGCTGACTAGCACAGGTTAGCCTTTGACTGCGAATAATGGCGCTTAAATCGGCTAGCGCGTTATCAAAATCATCATTTACAATTATAAATTCGTATTGTGCATAATGTGACATTTCCGAAACGGCTTGTGCCATGCGTGAATCAATTACTTGCTGACTATCTTGACCTCGGCCGGTTAAACGGCGTTCAAGCTCAGTTTTAGACGGCGGTAGAATAAACACTCCAATCGCCGTTTCCATTAATTTTTTTACTTGTTCTGCGCCTTGCCAATCAATATCAAGAAATACATCGATGCCTTTATCTAAGGTTTGTTCGATGACTATCTTGGAAGTGCCATAAAAATTGCCAAAAACTTCGGCCCATTCAATAAAGGCATTTTGGGCAATTAGTGCTTTAAATTGTTCCACAGTAATAAAATGATAATGTTGGCCATCGACTTCGCCTGGACGAGGTTTGCGGGTCGTATGTGACACTGAAACCTGTTTATCGCTGGGTTTATCTTTTAATAGTGCTGATATAAGTGATGATTTACCTGCGCCACTAGGGGCTGACACAATAAAAAGATTTCCACGAGTGCTCATAAAAAGGGTTTCTCATCCGATTATTCATTAAGAAAGCTTAATATTATACTCGTTAACTGTAGGGTTATGCTAGCGCAATGATAGATATTGGTATTGTGTATTATTGCTATTAGATTAGTAAAATCAGCTCGTAGATTGATAAAAAGTGACTTACGCGATAGTGAATAAAAAAGTAACGCAAAATCTAGGTTGGGTATGGCTTTATAAGATAAATTCTGTAGGCTTTGCGCTATTAATAGCGGGTGTCGATTTTGATGATGAGAACAATCCATTTGTGTTGTAATAACGCACGATAATCACCGACTCATTCTGTTATGTAGCCAGCTGTTTTTTGATTTTTTTGTAAATGAATAGGAATGATTGATGTCTGTAAAAACCCTACTGTGCCGAGATGGTCGTGACACAGGCTTAAGGTTAATGGGAGTTATTTTAGCTGCATTTTTGTTGCTAATAATCTCTGCTGTTGTATTTCCGGCAAGTGTAATTAATTGGATTGTGACGCTAGCAGTAATGCCTGTTGTTGGTTTATCGGCTGTTCGTCGCTTAAATGATGCCAATAAGTCGATTAAATTGGCAATGGTATGTGTTGTTCCGGTATTGGTTTTTGGCATATTAACCTACTTAATGGCGCCTTTAGGCACACTAGCAGGAGTGTTTTTGTTTGGCCTGGCTTGTGGTGGCTACCTAGCATTCTTACCGGCTAAAAATTCAATTAACTATGTGCAAGGATATTATGGACCAAGCATGGTATCAGTATCCATTTCGGGCTCGGTTTTTCATCGACAAGAACCGGTAATGAAAGGGCAGGTTATGCCTGTTCATGAGCAGCCTGATAACACTTTTTCATCAAGAGAGCCAGCTGATGAAGTAGCGTTTACGGGGGTAACTCATCCAGATTCTGCCGATAGAGACAAACATCCATTTAATGATGATGCTGTGCCGCAAACAAGTTTCGAGCAAGCTGGCACGCACATGGATCAACATTTCGATACAGCAGCAGAAGATGATCCGGTCAATTCGTTTTCGACGTCGCAAGAACGTAGTCATCAGCCGCTTTATGTTGATCAAGATGCGTTGCAGTCAGGGTCGATTACTGAACTTGCAAAGTCTTGGCTGAATGTGGCTAAGTTACACCAGACAAAGTTGATTTTAATCGGTAAAATTGCTGCGGCTATTATTGCTGTTAGTGTGGTTGTGTATTTGGTTTTCACTTTAATCAGTGTATTTTCTGGCGACGGCACAGAGCAAACTGAGCATGTTGATGATATGAGTAATCAACAACAAGCCAGCATTCGACAAATGATCAAACTGCCTGATGGGTTTTGGCTCGCTTTAGAGGGCGAAATCCTTATCATACGTTGGTTAGGTGAAAGTGGTGATAAACAAAATTTATGGCGTTTAGCGACTGCAATAGGTGATAAAACCTGTACCAACCTTGAATTTAATGACGGTAGCCGTTACCGACCAATAACGGTTGATCTACTAGATGATGGTGCCAGTGAAGCTCGATTTACGCCACTGGATAAAGATGCCATTGTTAATCATGTTGCGCTTAGAGGTAGCTTTAAGTTGTGTGGTTATGAATTTAGTTTAAAGGGCAGCCAAGCAACATTAATGCAAAACCCTCAATTTGAAATGATACTAGGGGCTGTTGATCTTTGTTTGAATTTTGTGCGAAGAAGGTAATCTCGTATAATTCACTTCGCCAAAAACAAATACAACGAGATTACCATGCCCCGATTAATGCTCACTGATGAGATGTGGTCGAAGCTAAAAGCTATTCTGCTTGATGATAGAGTTTATAACAAGCAAGAGCATCGATTTACGATGGAAGGGATCCTTTACCGATTGCGTGTCGGCTGCCCTTGGCGAGATTTACCTGAATATTTTGGCTTATGGAATACCATTTACCGTCGTTTTTTACTGTGGTCAAGAAAAGGTATTTTACTCAGGCTGTTCAAAACATTATCGACTAATAGTGATACTGAATGGGAATTTATTGATGGAAGTTATGTAAAAGCACATCAACACAGTTCAGGTGCATCATCTGATGAAAATCAAGCAATTGGGCTAAGTCGTGGTGGTAATACAAGCAAAATCCATCTCGCGGTAGATAGCTATGGTTTACCGATAGAATTCATTGTTACAGGTGGAGAAGTTCATGATAGTAAAGCAGCTAATGCCCTTATTGAACTGTTGCCACAAAGTCATTTTATTATTGCAGACAAAGGCTACGACAGTGAAGCGATTAGAGATAAAGTGCGTGAATGTGGTTCAAAGCCAGTGATCCCTAGAAGACAAAATTCGAAGCAAGGAAATGGCGATATCGATTGGTGTTTATACAAATATCGGCATTTAGTTGAAAATGCTTTTGCTCGGCTTAAGCATTTTAGAGCGATAGCGACCCGCTATGATAAATTGAAAATTAATTTTGAAAGCCTGCTGGCTCTAGCTTGCTCTATAATTTGGCTGCCAATGTGAAAGATCAACAGCCCCTAAGCCAGTAACCATTATTAAGGTAACCAAACAGAAGAAATGTGTTGGTTATCTTTGGCTTTGATGAACATGATTTGGAGTTTTTGATTGGTCAATTTTATCCGTAAAAATGTATTGCCTCAGTTTGGTTTTAGTAGTGAGCATAGTACGCTTTATCCATTGGGTAATGGCCATATTAATCAAACCTTCTTGGTGAGTGATAAATCAAAATCGTTGGTGTTGCAGCGCATTAATACCCAAGTATTTATTGAACCTAAGGTGGTCATTCAAAATGCTGCCAATATTAGCCAGCATTTATTGATTAAGCACCAACAGCATCATTATCCATTACAAGTGGTTAGTCCAATAGCCACTATAGCAGGTGCACTATATTTGGATTTAGGCGAACAAGGTTTTTGGCGAGCAATAGATTACTTACCTCATAGCAACACGATTGAAGTGGTTGATACACCAGCTCAAGCTAAGTTGGCAGCTGAGGCTTTTGGGCATTTTGCCGCAGCATTAAGTGATTTGAACCCTAGTTACATTGTCGATGTTATCCCTGATTTTTTGAATTTACCTCAACGTATCGCTCAATTGCGTGATGCAAAGGCAGCTGACACTCATACTCGATTAAGTCATTGTAAAGATTGGGTCGATTTGTGTTTGTCACAGACAGATTTACTGGCAACATTGGTACAATACGAAGCCGAATTACCGGTTCGAATATGTCATAATGATACTAAAATCAATAACATGCTGTTTGATGGGCGAGATATGTCCAGCATGGCCATTATTGATTTAGATACCTGCATGAAAGGATATTTGATGTATGACTTTGGTGATATGGTGCGCGCTTTTTGCTCTCCAGAGCCAGAGGACTCAACTAATTTAACCAATGTATATGCCCGACCTGAGATTATTATTGCAGCAGCAAAATCGTACATGGAATCTCTAGCTGACATTATTACTCCGCTCGAAAAACGTAGTTTATGGCTCGGCACTAAAGTGATGCCATTAATGCTTGGGGTACGGTTTTTAACGGATTATTTAAATGGCGATACATATTTTGGGATCAAGTATCAAACTCACAATCTTGATCGCGCTATAAATCAGTTAACTATTTATCAAAGTCTACTGCAGCAAGAAGCGCAGTTAATGTCATTATTTAACTCGTAGTCACCATCGTTAACTCACTTCAGCTTGAGATCATACCTATTACCATAAGTAGCAGCACAAAAAGTTTGATAATAATGGGCATTATTTTGATCTGAGGTTAGTTATTCATTTAAACAAAAGAAGGACTTCGTTGATGTCGAATTTGCTCAATAAATATAAATGGATTTTATTTGATGCCGATGAAACGCTATTTCATTTCGATGCTTTTGCTGGATTGAAATTAATGTTTTCGCGCTTTGAAGTTGATTTTAATATTGATGACTTTGCTGTTTATCAGCAAGTAAATAAATCATTGTGGGTCGAGTATCAAAACGGTTTAATTAGTGCTACGCATTTACAACATACCCGATTCCATCACTGGGCGAACAAACTATCTGTTACTCCACAGCATCTAAACAGTCAGTTTCTTGCGGCTATGGCCGATATTTGTCAGCCATTGCCTGGTGCCCGGGAACTGATTGATTCTCTAAGCGGTAAAGTTAACCTTGGTATAATTACTAATGGTTTTACCGAGCTACAAAATATCCGCTTGAGCCGTACTGGCTTTGAAGATGCTTTTAATCCGGTGGTTATTTCTGAACAACTAGGTATAGCAAAGCCAGATGTTGCTATTTTCCATCATGCTTTTAGCTTAATGGGAAAGCCGGAGAAGCATCAAGTACTTATGGTTGGCGATAACTTACATTCTGACATCTTAGGCGGTATCAATGCAGGTATCGACACTTGTTGGTTAAATCATCATGACGAACCTATAAGTGATGAGATCTCTCCAAGTTATCAGGTTCGTAATTTAACTGAACTGCATCAATTACTGATACCCAACACCATTGTCTAAGATTAAATACGCTATAAAATCAGTAATAAAAAAGCCATTCGACTGAATCAATGCCGATCGTTTAAGGGTACTTGACCGATCTTGCAGATGAAAGATAATCCCTACCAGTATTCTGGTGGGGATTTTTTATGTTTGAGCAAGAGCTTGAATTAGTTCATGAGTCTGTTGAAGAAAGTGGGTCTTATGGTTCTGTAATGGAGGCTATTGATTCTGAGTGGATCGAACAATCACTCCTTTCAGCTAACAAGGCGAGTATCCGTAATCGCCGTCTGCCTGCGCAGCAGGCAGTCTGGCTAGTGCTTTGGATGGGATTAATACGTAACCAGTCCATCAAAGAAGTCTGTAGCTCGATGGATATAGCACTTCAATCTGGAGACTCCACCTGGTCTCGTGTAGCACCGAGTGTATTGACGGATTGCCGACGACGCTTAGGTGAAGCCCCAATGTCTTACTTATTTAAATCCACTATATCAGCCTGGCTTGAGCAAGCGTTAGGGGACCAAAATACACTAGGGCTTACCACTCTTGCCATTGATGGAACGGTGTTTCGTTGCCAAGACTCTGAAGAAAATGCCAATGAGTTTGGTTTTATTTCAAAAACACACAAACCCTATCCTCAACTTCGATTAGTCAGCCTTATATCTACTGAAACCAGAATGGTATTAGGTGCTGCCTTTGATGGTTGTCACGTAGGAGAGATCACACTCGCACAGCGTTTAGTTCAAGATACACCTGATAACTCCTTAACCCTATTTGACCGTTGTTATTTCTCTGCTGACTTATTAGTCAATTGGCAAAGCTCTGGAGTACAGCGACATTGGCTGACACCCGTAAAGTCAAAAATGCGTTACGAGGTGGTCGAAGAGTTTGCGAATAATGATTTGCTCATTGATATGCCAGTCTCTCCCCAAGCGAGAAAGAAAAACCCCGAGCTTCCCGAAACATGGCGTGCCCGTTTTATTGCTTATCAAGAGCCAAAAGGTGAAATAAAAGGTTTCGTCACCTCATTGGTTGATCCCGTTAAGTATCCGCTGGACAAGCTACTTAATATCTACTGGCAACGCTGGGAAATAGAAGAAGGATACGGTGAACTTAAGCAAACCCAGCTACAAAGCAAGGTGACGTTACGAAGCAAATTTGTTGAAGGTGTTAAGCAAGAATTGTGGGGAGTGCTTATCGCTTATAATCTGGTTCGTTTAGAAATGACAGCGATAGCAAAGGAAGCTAAAGTTGCGCCAACCCGTATCAGTTTTACCGCGGCAATAAGCTTGATAGATACACAATTAAGGTGGCTTGCTTTATCACCAGATGGAAAGCTGCCAGCGAAACTTAAGCAAATGCGAGCCGATATAAAACACTTTATCCTTCCAGATAAAAGAAAGCACCGAACGTATCCACGCTCAGTGCTCTATATACCTAGCCGTTATCCACTTAAATATAAACAGTAATGCTTATCCGAATAGCATTAATTCGACTGAATGGCTTTTTTAATCAATTTATTTTAAACCCTATTATTGAAATAAATCTTCAGCAACATTGTCGATAAAAATATCGCCACTTTGCTGTGTTTCAGTAACATATTCTTTGGGTTCTGTACCTTCAACAAAATACTCAAACTCGGTAGTGTGGTCTGTCTTGCGAGTCAATTTGCCAGTCGCTAAATCAATACGTGCAGATACAATTCCTTTTGGCGGGATAACAGAAGGTTCAGGCGTACCAGACAGGGCCTTATTCATATAGTCATTCCAACCAGGACCAGCGGTTTTAGCACCCGCTTCCGCACCTGATATCTGATCTGGTTCGCCGGTAGCCATCCAGCTTGAGCGCCCTAGCTGACGTCCATGGTCATCAAAACCAACCCAGAATGTTGCTGTAAGTGTAGGGTTAAAACCACTGAACCAAGTGTCTCGAGATTCGTTAGTTGTACCTGTTTTACCCGCAATGTCATGACGCTTAATTAATTTAGATGCACGCCAAGCTGTACCATTCCAACCAGTACCTTTGCTCCAATCGCCGCCGCCCCAAATTACGCTCTTTAGCGCTTCAGTGATCAAAAATGCAGTTTGTTCTGAAACGACTCGCTTAGCAAAGCGAGCTTGTGGATTACTGCAAATATTTTGTTCAGCGGTAATGGACGTTGCTTCAACTTCTCCATCTAATGTATCTACTGATGCTTCTGGAGTTTGCTGAGAGAATTCTTCAGCCATCGCAGCAAATGGATCTTCAATAACCACATCATCTTCAACAGAGGGGACTGGTTTGCTACATGCAATAGCGGGAATGGTTTGTTCAATCGTGTTGTCGTATGAGTCGGTCACGCGATCGATAAAGTAAGGTTCAACTAAATAACCACCATTTGCAAAGCTATTAAATGCAGTGGCGACCTGTAACGGTGTCACTGAAGGTGAACCCAATGCTAACGATTCATTTCGGGGTAAATCACTCGGATCAAAACCAAACTGTACTAGTTTTTTGATAGTGTCATCTAAGCCTGTGTGGCGCATTGCTCTGACTGACATAACGTTAATAGACTGAGCTAAACCGACACGTAAACGTGTTGGACCACCGTAAATGTCTGGTGAGTTTTTAGGACGCCACGCAGTGCCCTGACGGGTATCTGGTTTGTTAATCGGAGCGTTATTGATGAGCGTAGCCAGTGTGTAACCTTTTTCTAACGCAGCAGCATAAATAAAAGGTTTAATATTGGAACCTAATTGGCGTTTAGCTTGAGTCACTCGGTTGAATTGACTTTGACTAAAGCTAAATCCACCGACGAGGGTTTTAATCGCACCGTCATGAGGTTCAAGTGACACTGTCGCACTAGAGACTTGTGGTATTTGAGATAATTGCCAATACTTACCATTATGACGGATCCACACTTGTTGACCAGCGGTCAAAATATCACTGGCTTGTTTTGGTGGTAAGCTTTGGCGTTTATCGCTTATAAACTTACGCGCCCATTTTAGGCCTTTCCATTCAAGTGTAATCAGTTCGCCCTTGTCATCCATTACCTGTGCTTGTTGATCTTGAACGCTTATAACTGCAGCGGGCATAATGCCCTGCATTGAGTCGGTGCGTTTTAACGTAGCGACAATCTCATCATGGTCGAGCGGAGTATCAGTCCATAATTCAGTCACAGGACCACGGAATCCATGGCGTTGATCATAAGCAAAAACGTTGTCTCTTAGTGATTCCTGCGCCATCAATTGGAGTTCGGATGATATCGTGGTGTAGACATTGTAGCCGTTAGTATAGGCTGCTTCTTCACCGTATTTCTGGATCATGTAATCACGCGCCATTTCTGAAACATACGGAGCGTATAAATCAATTTCAGCACCATGGTATTTCGCGGTCGACGGGCTACTGATAGCCTCTTGATATTCTGCTTGAGTAATATTGCGTTTCTCTAGCATACGACTCAATACCCAATTACGACGAGATATCGCACGTGATTGGTTTCTAATTGGATTAGCTGCAGATGGAGCTTGTGGTAGGCCTGCTATCATTGCCATTTCTGGTAGTGTCAATTGGCTCAGTTCTTTACCATAATAGACTTGAGCAGCAGCACCAACACCATAAGCGCGGTTACCTAGGAATGAACGATTTAAATAAAGAGCTAAAATTTCTTTTTTCGATAACGCCTTTTCAATTTTCAATGCAAGGAAGATTTCTTTTACTTTACGAATGTATGTTTTTTCGTTAGATAAGAAAAATCCTCGGGCAACCTGTTGTGTAATCGTACTTGCACCTTGGCTTTTCTTACCTGTTGTTATTAATATGATTGCCGCGCGGATAATACCAATCGGATCAATACCATTATGTTCAAAAAAGCGCGCATCTTCAGTGTCGAGTACGGCATTAATTAACTGAAAGGGCACTTCTTCATACTCGACAGGTATGCGACGTTTCTCACCAAATTGAGAAATCAGTTTGCCATCGCGGCTGTAAATACGCAGCGGAGTTTGTAATTGGACCGTCTTTAGCGAATTAACATCGGGTAAGTCAGGTAGCACATAAAAGTAAGCGGCAGCTATAGCAGCAATACCAAGTAGTGATAGGCTAAAAAATGCAATTAATAAACGTTTAAACCACTTCACTCAATAATTCCAGATAAATCAAAAATAGTAGCGGTAGTATATAAGCGGGAGAGTTTTTGGTGAAGTAAAACATGAAATAACTAAATATAATTTGTAAAATGCTGAAACATTTTATACAAATACTTATAACGAGTTGATTATGTGCTAATCTCTTAGAAAATAAAAATAGAATTGTGATGACGGACTATGCTTTCTAAATTGTGGAAGCGTCAAGCACCTCAGATGGTTGGGATTGATATTGGGTCTCATGAAATAAAAGCCATTTTGTTGAGCAAGACTGCGGATGGATATAAAATTCAAAATCATGCGTCAGTTCCTGTTAGAAAGGGAGCTGTGGTCGATCATGATATTCGTGATACTGAAGCGGTAATTGAGTCGCTAAGACAGATTCGACGGGGTTTACCTAAATCCCTAAAGTTTGCAGCTGTCGCGGTTTCTGGCTCTGCCGTTATGACTAAAGTCATTTATATGGATGCAGCGTTAAATGAAGAGGAGATGGAAGCTCAAATTGAAATTGAAGCTGACAATCTTATTCCTTATTCACTTGATGAAGTCAGCATCGATTTTGAAAGGCTTAACCCGAATATTACCGACCCAACCAAAGTTAACGTATTACTGAGCGCATGCCGCACAGAAAATATTGATTCACGTGTAGACTCTTTGGATGCCATTGAACTAGACGTTAAAGTTGTTGATGTGGAAGCTTATGCACTTGGACGCTCTGCAGAATTAATTTATGGTCAGTTACCTGATGGCGCTAAAGATAAATCAATCGCCATGGTTGATATCGGCGCCAATATGACCACATTCTCTGTAGTTGAAAATGGTGACACGACGTTTATACGTGAGCAAGCTTTTGGCGGTGAGTTATTCACTCAGTCAATTGTGTCATTTTATGGGATGCCCCATGATGAGGCTGAACGCGCTAAGATTACTGGACAATTACCGCGTAATTATATGTTCGAAGTTTTATCTCCGTTTCAAATGCAATTGTTACAACAAATTAAACGAACTTTACAAATATATTGTACTGCCAGTGGACGTGAAAAAGTTGACTATATCGTTTTGTGTGGTGGTACAGCTAAGCTAGAAGGAATGGTTGAATTACTAACTAATGAGTTAGGCACTCATACCATAGTTGCAGATCCTTTTCAGGGGTGTTTGCATGCAGATGATGTGATGAAAAGTCAACTTCAACCTAATATGAGTAAATATATGGTGGCATGTGGTCTTGCGCTAAGGAGTTATGCTCAATGGCGAACATAAACTTATTACCTTGGCGTGAAGAAGCTAGAGAGAAGCAAAAACGCGATTTTATCGGTATTTTAGCGTTAGTTTTTTTAGTGACATCACTTGTAGTATATTTATTTTTGGGTTTTCTAGAGGTTGTCACTGAAGATCAGCGTCAGCGTAATGCATATTTAGTATCAGAAATTACCTTACTTGATACCCAAATAGCAGAAATTAGAAAAATTACCGAACGTAAAAAAGATATTGAACGTCGAACTGAAATTATTCTCAACTTACAGCAGTCGCGTAATTTACCTACTCATGTTTTAGATGAATTAGTCCGAATAGTGCCACCGGGTATTTATCTTTCAAGTATAGAGAAAAAAGGTAGCGTGTTATTAATCGAAGGACGAAGCGAATCAAATAATAACGTCGCGAATATGATGAGAAAAGTTAAAACATCTTCTTATCTTAACGATCCGAGTATGCAATCGATTGTGACGCAAAATGAAGAATTAAGACAGTTACAGCGGTTTAAATTACGTGTCACTATCCGTGATGATTCACAAGTCACTAATGTTGATCCGAACCAAGGAGCGAGAAAATGAATCTCGACCTAGATCAATTTAACGATATCGATTTTGAAAATATTGGTGGTTGGCCCAAGCTGGTAAAAATTGTCTTTGCTGCATTTTTATCTGTGTGTGTTATCGGTGCTAGTTATTATTTGTTTATTTCAGATTCGATAGATCAAATGGAAGCTGAACAGCAAAAAGAAATTCAACTTCGTGAAGATTTTGAAACTAAATATCGTTTAGCAGCTAATCTTAAGCTATACCGTGAACAATTAGACGTGATGGAGGTGCAGTTTGCCGAATTGCTTAAAATGCTACCATCCGAAAATGAAATGCCAGGTTTATTAGATGATTTAACATTTGTTGCAACTGATGCTGGCCTCAGAATTAATAGCCTAGATTGGGATGATGAAATTGAACGTGATTTCTATATTGAATTTCCGATAAAGATGTCAGTAGTAGGTGATTATCATCAAATGGGTAATATGGTCAGTGGTGTTGCCAAATTACCTCGAATTGTCAGTTTGCATGATTTTACTATCAAGCAGAACGATGCCGGTGGATTATCAATGGATATTCTCGCCAAAACGTATCGTTTTAAAGAAGGGGCTGAATTAACGAAACAGGCCGATAAGGGGCAGGAATAATGAAATTTTTGCCTTTATTGTTATCAATGGTGTTTTTATTGAGTGGTTGTATTGGCGAACGCAGCGATTTAGAGCTATTTGTTACTACTACAAAGGCGCAACACGTTGCCCGTATACCACCATTAAAGCAAACACCGAAGTTTGAACATTTTGCTTATCAAGCTGAATTAATGCGCAGTCCTTTTGTTCCACCATCAAGGGAATTGACAGAAGAGGTGATTGATACATCTAGAGATTGTTTACAACCAGACTTGAAACGTCGCAAAGGTCGCTTAGAAACTTATGCATTAGACAATTTAAGAATGCGCGGAACATTGAGTGAAGAGAGTACTATTTGGGCTTTAGTCGAATCTAGTGATGCCAATGTTTATCGCATGGGTGTAGGTGAGTATTTAGGGCTTTATCATGGCCGAATTGCTAAAGTAACGCCGCAATTTATCGAAATTATAGAATTAATCCCTGATGGTTCAGGTTGTTGGGCAGAAAGATCCAGCAATTTAGAATTATCAGGAAAATAACGTGCGAAGGATGAGAGAATAATGGAATCTTCTGCCGCGATAAAAAAAGCAATAACAAAGTTATTATTTTTTAGAGCGTTTTTAGGCGCAGTATTATTAATGGGTTTAATACCTAGTGCGATAGCTGCTAATCGTCTTATGGACGTCAAATATCATTCAATGGTTGATCACCAATTAGAATTAGAGTTAATTTTTGAATCATCAATAGTGTCACCGTCTGTGGATTTATCGGCAGACCCGGCAGAAATTATGTTGAATTTCTCAGACACTATTTCTAATTTAAATAAAAGCAAAATTCCGATAAACGCTGTTGGTGTAATAGAGTTAACTACACAACAACAAGGTGGCGATTTACAAATCATTGTTGCAATGTCTAACGTAAAACCATATCAAGGTAAAATTGTTGGTAATAGCTATAGATTAACTATTAATGATGATGTGTCTGGTCCGGTAGAAGCAAACAATCCATTTGTTAATGGTATTAGTAGTATTGATTTTCGCCGCAATAAAACCGGCGGTGGAGAAATATTATTCAATCTTAGCAATCGTTCTGTAGCGGCGAATGTAGAACAAGTTGGTTCAAAGCTTGAAATAAAACTTTATAACACCGATATTGGCAATGACTTACTTTACGTTATGGATGTACAAGACTTTGCTACACCGGTAAATAGTTTTGAAACATTTAAAGATGATTTAACCGCCCGTATTTTGGTGGATGTTGATGGCAACTATGATTATAACTATCGCCAAGATGGCAATGTGTTTAAAGTTAGCGTCGATAAAGTTGAGCGTGTCTCTGTCGCTAAAGAGGCAAAGAAATATAATGGTCGTTCATTATCACTAAACTTCCAAAATATTTCAGTGCGTACTGTGTTGCAAATTATTGCTGATTATAACAACTTTAACCTAGTGACCAGCGATACCGTTGAAGGTGAGATTACCTTACGTTTAGATGATGTGCCTTGGGATCAAGCTTTAGATCTTATATTGCAAACTAAAGGTCTCGACAAGCGTATTGAAGGCAATATTTTAATGGTGGCACCGAGTGAAGAGCTTGCCATTCGCGAAAGTAATGACCTGAAGAATCGCCAAGAAGTAAAAGAGTTAGCACCACTATATTCTGAATACTTACAAATAAACTATGCTAAAGCGATCGATATTGCCGAGTTACTTAAAACTACGGATTCAACGTTATTATCATCTCGTGGTAGTGTTGCTGTTGATGAACGTACAAATACGTTACTGGTAAAAGATACGGCTGAGATTTTAGAAAACGTACACCGCTTAATAGAAGTATTAGACATTCCTATTAAACAAGTGCTAATCGAAGCGCGTATGGTGACAGTGAAAGACGACGTATCTGAAGATCTCGGGATTCGCTGGGGCATAACCGATCAACAAGGTTCTAAGGGCACATCTGGCACCATTGGAGGAGCAACGAGTATTGCTAACGGTACTATTCCAAGCATTGACGATCGCCTCAATGTTAATTTACCGGCAGCAGCAAGCTCGGCGACCAGTATCGCTTTCCATGTGGCTAAATTGGCAGACGGTACAGTACTCGATTTAGAATTAAGTGCATTAGAGCAAGAAAACAAAGGTGAGATCATTGCCAGCCCACGTATTACCACATCTAACCAGAAGTCGGCATACATTGAGCAAGGTGTTGAAATCCCATACGTTGAGTCAGCATCAAGCGGCGCAACAACAGTGACCTTTAAGAAGGCGGTGTTATCGCTACGTGTGACTCCACAAATAACTCCAGATGACCGGGTTATCCTAGATCTTGAAATTACCCAAGATTCTCAAGGAACAACGGTTGCTACAGCAACGGGTGAAGCGGTTGCAATTGATACTCAGCGTATTGGTACTCAGGTACTCGTAGATAATGGCGAAACGATTGTGTTAGGTGGTATTTACCAGCAAAACCTCATTAGCCGAGTAAGCAAAGTTCCGGTTCTGGGTGATATTCCGTTAGTTGGCTTCTTATTTAGAAATTCAACCGACACAAATGAGCGCCAAGAGCTATTAATTTTTGTAACCCCTAAGATTGTTGCTGACAAACGTTAATTTTTTTACACGCTATAGCAATAATAAAAAGCCAGCTACTTAATTGCTGGCTTTTTTATGACAGTGATTTATGGGGGAGTAATGGCTAAATGCGTTAAATAGCGCATCACTAAACGTTACTCCAATCGAACAAATTATCGTTTTAGTGGTAATCATGGCAACTTCCTTAAAGTTTTAAGGTATTAACTTTAATTAGATAGTGCAGTGCTAATCGGCCTATAGTCTTTGTATTAACAAAGACTTAATCGAAAACATTACCTTTTATTTGAGGTTTTAAACATCAGTGACATAATAAAATCATGATAAATAGCTGTGATGACTTGCAAGCGGTAGCCCTTAACTGAGATAATCCTCCGTCAAGTCTCATTAGAGCAAGGTTAAATTATAGGTCGGCTTGAGTTTAAGTCGATAAGGCATTCTTTCATATAAGATTCAGACGTATACGAAATGGCTGAAAAACGCAATATTTTTCTGGTAGGCCCTATGGGCGCAGGTAAAAGCACAATTGGTCGCCATCTGGCGCAAATGCTGCATTTAGATTTCCACGATTCAGATCATGAGATTGAACAACGTACCGGTGCAGATATTGCCTGGGTGTTTGACGTCGAAGGTGAGGAAGGCTTCCGTAGACGTGAAGCTCAAGTCATCGGTGATCTTTCAGAAAGGCAAGGTATCGTTCTCGCGACAGGTGGTGGTTCTGTTCAGAGTAAAGATATCCGCAACTATCTTTCTGCTCGAGGTATAGTGGTTTACTTAGAAACAACTATCGACAAACAAGTCGCGCGCACTCAGCGTGATAAGCGTCGCCCGTTGTTACAAGTAGATGATCCACGTGAAGTGCTTGAAAGCTTAGCGGAAATTCGCAACCCTCTATATGAGGAAATTGCGGATGTTATCGTTAAGACTGATGAGCAAAGCGCGAAAATCGTCGCAAACCAAATTATCGAGCAACTTGGCTTTTAGGTAACAACATGCAACAGATTCAGGTTCAATTAGGTGATAGAAGTTACCCCATTTATATTGGCCAGGATTTGATGAATGATAGCGGGCTATTTGCTCGCTACCTAACAAACAAAAAAGCCTTAATTGTTTCAAATGACACCATTGCTCCGTTGTATCTTCAACAGATACAACAAGCGATGAGCGCTTGTGCGCGCATTGAAACGGTTATTTTGCCGGATGGCGAAAAATTTAAAGATTTACAACATCTAGATTATATTTTTACCGCATTACTTGAGCATAACTTTGCCCGAGACTCGGTATTAGTCGCACTAGGTGGTGGTGTTGTTGGTGATATGACTGGTTTCGCGGCTGCGTGTTATCAGCGTGGAATTGAGTTTATTCAAGTGCCAACTACATTACTGTCCCAAGTTGATTCTTCAGTTGGTGGTAAAACGGCTGTTAATCATCCTCTTGGGAAAAATATGATTGGTGCATTTTATCAGCCTAAATCAGTGATTATCGATACGCTTTGCTTACAGACATTACCCGCAAATGAGTTTGCTGCAGGTATGGCTGAAGTGATTAAGTACGGTATTATTTGGGATGCTGACTTTTTCCAGTGGCTTGAAGCAAATGTAGATGCGTTAAAATCGCTTCAAACTGACGCGTTAAATTATGCTATTGCTAAATGTTGTCAGATTAAAGCAGATGTTGTCGCACAAGATGAAACTGAACAAGGTGTAAGAGCGTTATTAAACCTTGGGCATACCTTCGGGCATGCTATCGAAGCTGAAATGGGCTACGGTGTTTGGTTACATGGCGAAGCTGTCTCTGCTGGTACCGTTTTAGCGGCTCAAACAGCATGTAAGCTCAATCTATTAGATGAGCAAAGTGTCGAGCGTATTTGTCGATTGATGCAAGCGTTTGATTTACCTATAACGGCTCCAGAGTCGATGGGTTTTGAACAGTTTATCAAGCATATGCGTCGAGATAAAAAAGTATTAGGTGGTAAAATCCGCTTAGTATTACCTACAGAAATAGGCAAAGCTGATGTCTTTAGTGATGTGAGTGAAGACTTATTGAAACGGGTTATTAGCTGCGTATAAATTATTCCGCATATAACTATGCTAGCTATAAATTATAGTGTGGTGAATCATTGACGACTCCAGGACTATTGTTACTCCCTACTCAAGAAGCGCTCATTCAGCGTTTACAGCATATTGCTAGTTATAGCGAACAGTTGTTGGTTATTTGTGGTGATAACGGTTCAGGTAAGTCGACACTGACGGCTGCATTAGCCAGTGAGCTAGATGACTACAATTCAGCATTGATCATTTGTCCTCAACACGCTGATAGCGCTGAAATTCGTCGAAAAATTCTGGTTCAATTAATCTCCGCGCCAATTTTTGATGATGAACGTCCTTTGATGGACACCGTACTGAGAATCCAATCTAGTTTAAAAAAACCATTACATATCATCATCGATGATGCCGATTTATTGCCTAAAGATATTTGGGCTGAGTGTATTCTGCTGAGCCAAATTCATTGTGCAGGTAAACCTGTTGCAGTTACAGTGACCGTTACCCCCAGTTTTTGGCATACCTTAGTAGCTGAATTAACTGATGATATTCGTGCTAGATTACTGCCTGTGACTATTGAACCTTTATCGGTACCCGAGCGCGATGGCCTCTATCAAAGTTTATTATTGCGGAGTCGGCAAACACCGTTTATTCCACGTGAAATTATCCATAAGCAATTAGAGAAGCAGCAGGGGACGCCAGCTGAAGTGGTTCAATTATTAGCGTTAGCATTAGAAGAGCCACAAACAGAGCAATCATCTTGGTCTCTGTCAGTTAAAATGATGATAGCTTTTATCACAGTATTGGCTGGTGTGTCGCTTTGGTGGGGCATAAGTACACAATTACCTCCTCCTATTTCGGCATCATTGTCGCCAGTATTAACAGCAGAACAATCCGCTGTGCGTGTTAAAGCAGCTCAATATGTCATTGGTTATGCCGACAGTTCATTAAGCGCTTATTTTGCCCATAGGCAATTGGCCTTAACTAAGTCGAGAGCCAATGAACAAGCGCACTTAATCATAGAGCAGCAAATCATTGCTGACAGTTCGCTAGTAGAGGAAGGTGAGACTAACCTCATAGAAAATATTCTTGCAGATAATCATACTGACATAGTGGTTAATTCATCATTAAAAGGCTTATCTTTCCAAGGTAAGTTACCCAAAGCGCAAGTTAATACGGTAAGTAAGCCGAATGATATTGTTGAGCGAGATAATACCCCGAATTTAAAAGTGAAAGGTTTTACGCTGCAACTTGCCAGTGTGAATGACAAAGATTCACTTACACCGATTTTAGTTAAACTGGCAAAAGAGCCGCAAGTTTACATAATGAGTTACAAACAACGCCACGTTATATTGCTGGGTGATTTTGAAACCGCATCGGCAGCCTCCGCAAAAGCTAAAAGCCTTCAGAAACAATATGGATTAGCGGCTCCCTGGGTAAGAAAGTGGGCTGACTTAAGTGATTATAAGCGACAAGATTAACAATCTTCATATTCTGCAGCATCCAAGTCAATAGGATGAAAAATCAACGAATAAATCTGCTTTATCCGATGATAATTGTCGTTAAACAGAGTACAATCATCAGCTTTAATTTTGCTGGCATAATTCCTATTCATGATAAAAAAGCATAGAGCCTTTCTAAAGTGGGCAGGCGGTAAATATAAGCTCGTTGATGAGCTAGCAAAACACCTTCCAGCTGGAAATAGACTGATTGAGCCTTTCGTTGGGGCAGGTTCGGTATTCCTCAATACACAGTTTGATGACTATTTATTGTGTGACATCAACCAAGACCTAATCAATTTATATCAAATTGTTCAGCAACAGCCAGATAAATATATTAAAGCGGCAAAGGCCATGTTTGTCGATCATATGAATGACAAAGATGCTTATTACCGTATTCGTGCTGAATTTAATCTCTGTAGCGATCCTTTCATTCGTTCGGTATATTTTCTGTACATGAATCGCCATGGTTTTAATGGCTTATGTCGATATAATCGCAAAGGTGGTTTTAACGTGCCGTTTGGTTCGTACAAAAAGCCTTATTTTCCAGAAACTGAAATTCGTTATTTTTCATTAAAAGCGCAAAAAGCGACCTTTAAATGTATCAGTTACGAACAAGCCTTTGATATGGCGAACAGCGGTGACGTTATTTATTGTGATCCGCCTTATGCGCCGTTATCAACTACAGCCAGTTTCACCACTTATGCAGGTCCGGGTTTTAGCTTAGATGATCAAGCATTACTTGCTCGTCATTCACGGCTTATTGCCCATGAGAGAAATATTCCGGTATTGATCAGTAATCATGATATTCCGTTAACGCGAGAATTATATCGTGGTGCATCTTGTTCAACGATTTCGGTACAGCGTAATATTAGCCCTAAAGGCGGTTCACGCAATAAAGTGGATGAAATTATGGCGCTATATGATCATCATTATCGTGAAGAAGAGTAATGCTGCAAAGAGCGGATAACGAAAGCTATCCGTTAACTTAATACTTGGTTTACGATGAGTATTAGGGAAATGACTAAGGCAATGGCTAAGATAATGCCCATAATGATAAACGGTAATGGGGATTGATTTTGAAAATCTTTTTGGCGATTTTTTTCTGTCTGCACGCCAAAAAAGGCCGCTAAAGTGCTGCTAAATACCCGCCAAATAGACATTAACGCGATATCTGAGTTGGGTTGCCTGAGGTTGGCATGTCATTCAAAGGTTTGTCTTTGTGACCGTGGATTAACTCAAGTAAATCAATAAAGTGAAACTGGCTTGAACGGCTATTACCCGTAATCCAATTACCCCAACTGACATCATTCGACTGCTCTGCACAACGATTTGTAGGGTGACTACTGGGTAAACTTGCATTGTAGTTGGTGGTGCTGTTGCAGACGCAGGCCTTACTATTGGCCGAATTACTTTCGTTGGCCATCAATACTTGGCTTAACAATAACGCCAATGCAGACGTAGCAAATACAGCAAAAACCGGTGCTGACAATAATTTGCCATCACGACCAGAAAACTTGCGTAATAATTGCTTTACCATAAAGGGTGCCCTATCCATGGTGTAAACTCGATTGATGCTACAACAGGTATTAAATATTCAGTTGGACCACTAAGATAACAACTTTTTACATTATAGCAAAATAGCTTAGTTATTGAACACTGGTTTCTGTATAAAAAATAGCAAATCCGACTTATGGTCTAGTTTTTAACTAAATTCTATTGAGGATAGTGGTTATTTCCCTTGTTAGACTAGAGGCTTGCGGCTGCAAAGGGTAAAATGTCGTCACTTTGATCTGCCAATAGAGAAGATTATGCGCCCATTTTTAATTGCACCATCGATTTTGTCTGCTGATTTCGCCCGTTTAGGTGAAGATGTTAAAGCCGTATTAGATGCGGGTTCAGATGTTGTTCATTTCGACGTTATGGACAATCACTATGTACCAAATTTAACAATAGGCCCAATGGTATGCACTGCGTTGCGTAATTACGGGATCACCGCTGATATTGATGTACATTTAATGGTTAAACCCGTTGATCGCATTATTCCTGATTTTGCCAAAGCCGGTGCTTCAATTATCACTTTTCATCCAGAAGCTTCAGAACATGTTGATCGCACACTGCAGTTGATTAAAGAATCTGGCTGTAAGGCTGGATTAGTCTTTAATCCTGGCACACCACTGCATTATTTAGATCATGTAATGGACAAGCTCGATGTTATTTTATTGATGTCAGTTAATCCTGGTTTTGGTGGTCAGTCATTTATTCCACATACGCTAGAAAAGCTTCGCCAAGTTCGTGCGCTTATTGATGCCAGTGGTTTTGATATTCGCTTGCAAGTGGATGGTGGCGTTAAGGTCGATAATATTGCTGAAATAGCGGCCGCGGGTGCAGATATGTTTGTAGCTGGTTCGGCAATTTTCAATCAACCCGATTATAAAGTTGTTATTGATCAAATGCGTGCCGAACTCGCTTCGATATCATAATTTCTTTATCCATATCCAGTGGGACTTTACATGATGCAATGGTCAAATATTCGCGCAATCGCTTTTGATTTAGATGGTACGTTAATCGACAGTGTGCCTGATTTGGCAGCGGCCACAAACGCCACATTAGCACAGAACCAATACCAACCAGTGACTGAAGCATTGGTTCGTAGCTGGGTAGGTAATGGCGCTCAAGTATTAATGCAACGTGCGTTAAGTTATGTGTCTGCTATGCCAGAAGATGCTCCTGATCTGCAGGTAATACTTGAGCAAATTATGCCGCAATTTATGCATCATTATGGTGAGCACTTACAAAAACATAGTCGTTTATATCCGGGAGTTATCGACACGTTACAGCAGTTAAAACAAGCAGGTTTTAAACTGGCTATCGTTACCAATAAACCATATCGTTTTACCGTGCCGTTACTAACAGCTTTTGGTCTTGATGAGCTATTTTCTGAAGTTCTCGGTGGTGATTCATTGGCCAAAATGAAGCCAGACCCAATGCCATTACAACATTTGCTTAAACAATGGCAGTTGGATGAATCGCAATTACTGATGATAGGTGATTCAAAGAATGATATTTTAGCGGCTAAAGCTGCGAATGTTATGTCTATTGGCTTGACCTACGGATACAACTACGGCGAAGATATCGGTCTTAGCAGCCCGCATGCGATATGCGAAAACTTTGCTGATATAGAGCAATACTTACTTTCATAATAATTTGAATTTTAAAAAGATAATCTGGAGCAATAAACACATGACCAAACCCATAGTTCTTAGCGGTGCGCAGCCATCAGGCGAATTAACCATAGGTAATTATATGGGCGCACTTCGTCAATGGGTTGCCATGCAAGATAGCCATGATTGCCTATATTGTGTTGTTGATTTACATGCGATTACCGTGCGTCAAGATCCTAAAGCACTGCGTGAAGCGTGTTTAGATACGCTAGCGTTATACCTTGCTTGCGGTGTTGATCCTAAAAAAAGCACCGTGTTTATTCAATCGCAAGTACCGCAGCACACCCAACTTGGATGGGTATTAAACTGTTACACCCAAATGGGTGAGTTAAACCGCATGACCCAGTTTAAAGATAAATCGTTAAAGCATGCCAATAACATTAACGTTGGCTTATATGGTTATCCTGTTCTAATGGCTGCAGATATTTTGCTTTATCAAGCCAATGAGATCCCTGTTGGGCAAGACCAAAAGCAACATTTAGAACTCACCCGCGATATCGCAACCCGTTTTAACAATGCTTACGGCGACACGTTTACTATCCCAGAACCGTTTATTCCTGAACACGGCGCTAAGGTCATGTCATTGCAGGACCCGCTTAAGAAAATGTCTAAGTCTGACGATAATCGTAATAACGTCATTGGTTTACTTGAAGATCCTAAAGCGATTTTAAAGAAAGTGAAAAAAGCCATGACCGACAGCGAAGAGCCACCAGTAGTGCGTTTTGATATGGAACAAAAGCCAGGTGTGTCGAATCTACTCAGCTTAATGTCAGGTTGTACTGGTCAGTCGATTGCGTCTTTAGAAGCAGAGTTTGAAGGCAAAATGTACGGTCATTTAAAAGTGGCTACTGGTGAAGCTGTCGTAGGAATGCTTGAGCCATTACAAGCTCGCTTTAAAGAGTACCGCGCCGATAATGCATATCTAAACCAAGTCATGGCGGAAGGTGCTGAAAAAGCTCAAGCTCGTGCAGAAGTCACGATTAAAAAAGTGTACGAAAAAATTGGTCTGATTGTGTAAGTATTATTTCAGCTAATGTTATCTATAAGCCAGCAACGTGCTGGCTTATTTTTTGGTTAACCATTGTACAAATGCAGCGATAGCGGGCTCCTTTAAACGTCGCTGTTTACAACTAAAATTGAATTCAAATCCAGTCAACATAGCGGGTAAGTCAAGTGCGACTAATGCTCCCTTACTAATATCTCGTTCTACCATAAAATCTGATGCCAGCGCGATCCCCTGACCAGCAATTGCCGCTTCAATAGCTAACAACACATGGCTAAATACATGCTGTTGTTGCGTAGCCTCTATGCTGATGCTGTTAACCTTTAACCAGCGCTCCCAATCAAAGCCTATTGGCCCTTCATCTACAGTGAGTAATGCATGTTGCCGTAATACACTCAGCGCCGAGTGGTCGGTATTTAATAGCCCCGGGCAGATCACTGGGATCAGTCTCTCTTGGTGTAACATGCGATGCACATAACCCGGTTGTCCACTTTGACCAGTAATAAACATATCAGCAACACTATCACTCATCAGTGGGTCGTCGGTGATCATATCTAGGCGAATTTTAATCTGTGGATGTAAGCGATGGAAATCGCTTAAGCGAGGAATCAGCCACTTAATGGCAAATGAACTGTATACCGCTAAGCGGAGCTGATCATTGCAATCGCCAGTGATTTGCATGCTTAAATCATTCAACTCATTAAATATTCGCTCCAGTTCATGGTAAAGCACATTGCCTTTACTGGTTAAACAGAGCTGCCTACCTTCGCGGATAAATAATCGTTCGCCAAAATGCGCTTCAAGCAGTCTTACTTGGTGCGATACCGCACTTTGAGTAATGCACAGTTCAGTTGCCGCCCGAGAAAAGTGAGCATGCCTTGCGGCCGCTTCAAAAATTTGTAGTGCCCGCAGTGGCGGCAGTTTACGCATATACACCTCAAACATGAATTTATTTTATTAAAATTTATGAGGTATGAATTTAACTCATGAATGGATTAAAAACATCATTATTCGTTATTAATTGATAACTATATGATGCAGCCAATTATTGGTCCTAAGGTTGTAAGTGTAATGAAATCCACAATAGCGATTGGCATGATGTTATTAGTTGTCGGTAACCTTTTTAGTGCTATGTATGATGTGTCTATAAAATGGCTTCCAGAGGGCAGTAGCGCTGCAACATTTCTGTTAATCAGGCAGTTAACATCAGTATTAATGTTACTGCCATTGTGGTTTGCAGCTAAAAAACCAATCAGTCGCCATATAAAGGTGCACTTAGTGCGAGCTAATACTGGCGCTATTGGAGCTGTATGCTTAATTATGGGGTTAATTGCGCTACCTATCGCCACTGTAAGCTCGTTGTTTTATTCGGCGCCATTAATGATTGTATTAATGGGATTTCTATTTTTAAAAGAGAGCGTCACCGCTGCACATTGGCTGGCAGCTATTTTAGGATTTCTGGGCATCATTATTTTGCTACGACCAAGTGAAATTAACTGGTTTGGAATTGCAGTACTCATCTCTGCATTTATGTTTGCGATAAACCAGTTGGCATTGCGCAAACTCCCCAGTACAGAAAGCCCAGTTGTAACGTTAATGCTATATAACTTACTCAGTATTCCTTTGGTATTGGTCATGGCATTGGTGCAAGGCATAGAGGCTATCAGTGGGTCTTTAGTGGCTATTGCGGTGTCGAGTAATGTGTTTTTATTGGCGTATCAGTGGTTTTGCGCGTTGGCTTATCGCCAAGCACAAGCCAGTCAAATTGTGGTGGCTGAATACACAGGACTATTATTTTGTGTCTTTTTTGGTTGGTTGTTTTTTGATGAATGGCTTGATGGTTTAAGTTGGGTTGGGGCTGGGTTTATTGTGTTGCCGTCGCTGATTATCCCGTGGATACAAGCCAAAAGATCCCAAAAAAAATTCATCGAGCAAAATGCAGGATGAATTTCTAAATCGCGATAATAAAAATGTACTGCAGGATTAAGATTCAGTGTATTCAAAAACCTTAATCACTTTGCGAACGCCTGCAGTATTTCGTGCGATATCAACCGCCAAATCAGCTTGCTTGCGGTCAATTAACCCAAGTAAGAAGACTTCGCCGTTTTCGGTAATCACTTTCACTCGAGTAATATCGAGCGATTTTTCATTTAACATGCGGCCTTTGACTTTGGTTGTTACCCAAGTGTCGTTGCTGCGAGTGGTAAATGACGTTGGCGTGCCAATACGAATTTGATTATGTATTTTGCCGCCAATTTGTAAATCTTGCACCACTTTAATCGCTTTATCACGCAGCATTGAGTTAGGTGCTTGACCTATCATCAATACATTATTGTTCATCACAACCGCGGCGATATTGGTTTGATTATTAAGGTCATCATGTTTTGATAGCGCGCTAGCAATGACAAAGTCTGCATTAGTATCGCTGATTTGAGTGCCCATGCTGCGCTCATCATTAACCATCTTGGCACCGCTAACGGCACCAACCATGACTGCACCAGCACACCCCTGCAGCATCGCCAGGACTGAGATGATGAGTAACCTTTTTATCATGCTTGTTCATCCTGTGGGAACAAGGTGCGGTCGATGTTATCGCATAAACAGTGAATAACCAGTAAGTGAACTTCTTGAATACGTGCAGTAACGTTTGACGGTACGCGGATTTCGACATCTCCTGCGCTCATCAAGCCCGCCATTGCGCCGCCATCTTTACCGGTTAGGGCAACAATAGTCATGTCGCGGCTTAACGCTGCTTCCATGGCTTTAATAATGTTGCCAGAGTTACCACTGGTTGAAATAGCCAATAAAATGTCGCCTGGTTGACCCAGTGCAAAAATCTGCTTCGAGAAGATTTCATCGTAGCTATAATCGTTGGCGATAGCAGTAATCGTTGAAGTGTCACAGCTTAATGCAATAGCAGGCAGCGGTGGACGTTCAATTTCATAACGGTTTAATAATTCAGCAGAGAAATGTTGAGCATCGCCAGCACTGCCGCCATTACCACATGACAGAATTTTATTACCGCCAAGTAGACATTGCACCATCATCTCTGCAGCTTTTTCAATAGACTCAGGTAATGCTTCAGCAGCATCAATTTTAGTCTGAATCGATTCGGTGAAACTATCTCTAATACGTTCTAACATGCAACAATCCTTACGCTAAATTATGTCTACGTATGTCTCTGATCAGCTTTTTTATCGTCGCTCATCAGTCAGACTCGGTAATTTGACTATATGATGCCATAAATCAAGGTTATGGTAATCAATTGCCGCTTAAAAACAGCCTTGTAGCCAGTTTATTTCATCAATATTCATCGCAATGACATCAAAGCGACAAGGTGGATTTAATTTTTGTCGTTGTAAATAATGCTCAGCGGCTAATCTTATCCGGGTAATTTGCTTACTTGTTAACGCATTTAAGGCGCCACCAAACTGATTTGACGACCTAAATTTTACTTCAACAAACACCCAGACATCTTGCTGGCGCATAATTAAATCTATTTCACCAAATGGGTATCGAACATTAGCATCTACAAACGTTAGACCTTGTTGTTCAAGGTAAGTTCGCGCACGTTGCTCAGCTAATTGTCCGCTGTTCATAGTGGTGTTAATTGTCCTTGGCTATATTTTCCCCAAGAAAGTTGACGATCTATCACTCCATTAGGTTTCACTGATAATGCACCACTGCGGCCAATAAATTGGTATCCCGGAAAAGCGCGCATTTGCGCTAAACGATTAACCAATTCAAGGGCATCAAAACCCATTGCATATAGGCGTTTTTGGCTATTATTCCAACCACTCCAAAGCTCAGAAACCAGCTGTGTTTCGCTGCTAGGTTGCATTAGCCAAGGTACATCGCTAATGATCAAGTTATTTAACTCTTGTGCCGACTGCGCTGACTCGCTTTCAAGACGGCTACGGCTAGTGGTATATAAGGTTACGGGTTCAGAGAACACACTAAAGTTAACGTCTAAAAAGGGTTTTAGCAGGGCTAAATCTTGTGAACCCGAAATCATGTAAATCGCATCAATATCTTGGCGAGAACGAAAATCTGATTCTAAGCGGCTACCCAATAAATCACGCATTCTGCTAATACGCGCTTGACTATCTTTTACACCTAATGCTTCTTGAACTGTTACCTTCATTTGGTCGCCAGCATCATAGAAATACACTTCGGCATCATTGCTGGTTAAGGTTTGCCAAGTTTGCTTAAAGCTGTCTGCCATACGTTTGCCAATCGGATCGTTACTGGCCAATAATAGTGGCAACTTTACCCCATCGCTATACAGCTTATGTGCAGCGTCACTGGCTTCTTGTGCTGGAGACAACGAAAAGTAAAACAGGTTTGGTTGTGGCGTAAACGTATCTGTTTGGTTCAAATACAGCTGTGGCACTGTGGTCTTTTGTTTATCGTTAATTTTCTGTAGTTCTTCAACTTCATTGGGTAACAATGGCCCAATGACAAATTCTGCGCCTTTGGCTACAGCTTGTTGATAAGCGGCCGCAACCCCTTGCTGAGTATCATAAAAGTTAAGTGAGACATTGCTATCAAAATCAGATAAATAGCTCGATAAAAGACCTTGACGAATAGGTTCCGCAACCACAGCGCGTGGGCCACTTAACGGTAATAATACCGCTATATTTTGCGGTCTAAACGGTTTGGCATTAAGCGCTTTTTCTAAATCAGCAGGTAACTTAACCGCGCCTGGATGATAAGGATTATTACGCTGCCACTCACCTAAATAACGCACCAATTGCGTCGGCTCAACCGCGTAATGTTTAGCGATAAAGGTTAATTGTAACCAACCAGCAAAAATCGGATTCGATTGATCGCGCATAAACGACTGCACAGTTTCTTCGGATAAAGGTTGTAGTAACTTCCAAATAACATTATTGATCGCTGTGGTTTCAGATTTTGGTAAGTAGTTGCTTAATAGACTTAACTGCTTAACCTGATCAATTGGCTGTTGAGTATTTTTGTACAGCTTGGCTTTAAATTGGTGATAACTTGCCATTTGCCAGCGTGGTAGTTGCCAATGTGGTGGATACTGTAAAATATCTAATGCGGCTTGGCTGCTATTGGTTTTTTCGACAATGCGAGCGCGCAAGTAAATATGCTCCGCTTGAAGCGAGGGAACGTTCACCATCGACTTCTGCATTGACGTTAATACATTAGCGGCAGAATTAAAGTTACCATCATTGATATAAGCATGAGCGGCGAGTAATAAATAACGATCACGCTTTTCTGGTAAACTGCTATTCGTTGCCTCAGCCAAATAAATTTTAGCTGGATGTTCAGCGGCAACGAGCGATGCGCTAGCGTCAACATTATCCTGCTGTTTTTTGGTGGCACAACCGACCACCAATACAGAGAAAATCAACGCGCACACGAATTTTGTAGTATTCAGTCTTTTTAACACTTGGCTTCACTCTGGTAAGATGCTGTCACTAGTTTAACCTGCTCTTACGCTTGGCGAAAGTATCAGGTAGATTCATTATCGAGGTAATTATGGACCAAATGGTCGCGCTGTATATTGTTCCCACCCCAATTGGTAATTTTGGCGACATCAGCGCTCGGGCAATAGAGGTGCTGCAACAGGTTGATTTAATCGCCTGTGAAGACACTCGCCACAGCGGAAGGCTGCTAAGTCACTTTGGTATTGAAACCCGTAAAACGGCATTACATGATCACAATGAACGTGACCGAGCACAATGGATAGTTGAACAATTAAATGAAGGCAAATCAATCGCGCTCATTTCTGACGCTGGGACGCCGTTAATTTCTGACCCCGGCTACCATTTAGTTAACCATGTTCGTCAAGCTGGCCATCGAGTCGTACCTTTGCCTGGGGCATGTGCAGCGATAACGGCATTAAGTGCATCAGGCTTACCGTCTGATCGCTTTAGTTTTGAAGGTTTTTTACCGTCAAAAGAAAAAGCCCGTATCGATAAACTTGAATTTCTTAAAGAAGATCCTCGTACTTTGATATTTTACGAATCTCCTCACCGTATTCTTTATAGCCTCGCCGCTATTGTTGACGTTTTAGGCGCCGATAGGCAAGTGGTAATGGCACGAGAAGTCACTAAAACCTTTGAAACCTTCTTATCTGGCACCGCTGCAGAGGTATTAGCGCTGGTTGAAGCTGATGATAATCAGCAAAAAGGCGAAATGGTCATTATGTGCCATGGCTTTACATTATCTGATGAAGAAGGTATTCCAGCGGTTGCCGTTGCTACCCTAAAGTTACTTTGTGAAGAGTTGCCGCTTAAAAAAGCCGCCGCTATAGCAGGGCAAATTCATGGTTTAAAGAAAAATGCCCTATATAAATACGGTTTAGAACTGGATTTATAAAAAGCCGCTCGCTTTGGCATTGGTTTGTTGCGCTGCTTAGGCTATAATCCGCGCCGAGTTGGCCAGACAGTTGCCGCGTACGCAAGTACGGGGAGGAAAGTCCGGGCTTCAAAGAGCGGGGTACCAGGTAACGCCTGGGCGGTGTGAACCGACGACAAGTGCAACAGAGAGGAAACCGCCATTTTGGCTTAGGCTAAGATGGTAAGGGTGAAAGGGTGCGGTAAGAGCGCACCGTGCGGCTAGCAATAGTCCGTAGCAAGGTAAACTCTACCCGAAGCAAGACCAAATAGGGTTCCGCATGGCGCTGCTCGCGTTGGAACCGGGTAGGTTGCTTGAGCCTGTGAGCGATTGCAGGCCTAGATGAATAACTGTCCACGACAGGACCCGGCTTATCGGCCAACTCACCTCTTTATAAAAAAGGCCTCGCAGCAATGCGAGGCCTTTTTTTATCGTTAGTACGAAAATATTGGTGTCGTAACCTATAGATAGTCAACCCGAGTTGATGTTGGTTATTGTTTCTTTATGTTTTAGCTTCAGTACTATCCAATACTTGCGACAGACGATCTACTGTTGGAGTTGACTACATCCGTTCAGTAAACGTCGTCGGAACGCTAAGTATTTACAAATGGATGATTTATTAACACGAGTGTTCTACTCTATTGTTAGCTATGCACCTCGATCTTCCTGACCTAGTCGATAATAAATACTCATTCAACAACAAAACCTTTAAACATAAACTGACTTTATCGTTAACAAACAAGCATAAATGTAAATTATCAGATGAGAATAGTTTTCATTAGTGTTTGGTGGTATATTGTGGCCAAATTTTACTGTTGCCGATGAGTAAACTGTTATGCATTTGAACGTCATTAATATTGGGATGTTAAGTCTACTGCTACCTGTACTGAGTGTCAGTGCGAACGAGAAAGCGACCGACGTTGATTTGACTGAGTCGATTGAGAAAATAACTGTAATGGGGCGGGCACAAACCTTTTATCGTGAATCTTCTACGTCTGTGGGTGCCAAAGTTGAAACCGATATTATGGATTTACCGCAATCGGTGCAGGTGTTGAATGAACAGTTGATAGTTGACCAAGCAGCACGCGAAATCACCGATTTATACCGCTCTATTGCGGGTGTGAGCACTTATAGTTATTCAGGGGTGACCTTTCGTGGCTTTCGTGATGACAGCAATGTGTTTTATGACGGTGTAAGAGGCGACCCTTTTTCTGGTTTCGGTGTACCACAGCTATTTAATATTGAACGAGTTGAAGTGTTAAAAGGTCCAGCAGCTGCGTTATACGGTGGTGGTGAGCCTGGCGGGATGATTAATTATGTCAGCAAAAAACCGAGTTTTGTCCAAGATACTGAAGTGACATTAACCACAGGCGATAACGACCGTATGGGCGGGTCAATTGATTCTAAAGGTGGTTTAACGGATTCAATTGCTTATCGTTTAGGCGGTTTTTATGAGCAAAAAGACAGTTTTCGAAATAATGCCGACTCTGAAAATACCGAGTTAACAGGTGGATTATTATTTCAACTTGACGATGACACTACACTCACAACAACGATTGATTATATCAAACAAGACTTAGGTGGTAATCGTTTGCGTGGCGTTCCCGTTGACGATGATGGTAACTTTTTGGTTGATCCAAGCTATAACGCTAATGAAAAATCCGACTATCAAAACCTTGAAGCAACAATATTACAAGCTGACTTACAGCATCATTTTAGCGATGAGTTAAGTGTTAATACCACAGTGCGTTACCTTGATAACGAGCGTGTTCAGGGATATCACGAATCACAAAGTTGGGTTGACGTTAATGGTGATGGCGAAGCCAATATTGATGATAAAACCATTAAACGTGAATATCGTAAACAGTATCGCGCTAACCAAGAAGTCAGTGTGACTTCAGATTTTGTATATCGATTAGATACTGGTATTGAGCAAACCTTATTATTTGGAGCAGATTACCATCACGTAAACAGCGATTATGATTATTGGCGTGCCCGTTATGAGGCTGATGGTGTCGCTAATCTAAACATTTTTGATCTTAATTACGGTGAAACTGATCCTTCGACTTATAACTTACAAGATCAAGATCGTGATGGCACTAAAACCGAACGCGCGGGTTTATATGTTCAAGATCAAATCAGTTTAAGCGAGAAATGGTTGTTATTGGTGGGGCTACGTTACGATCACTTTAATGATTTTGATAAAGAAACTGGATTTGAGTTTAGTGATAATCATGTATCACCGCGTGGTGGTATTGTTTATAAATACTCCACCGATACATCATTTTATGTTAATTATGCAGAAAGTTTTAATCCGACCTCGCTTGGCGATCAAGAAACGGCGAGTGAAGACAGTAGCTTAGAACCTGAAATGGGTGAACAAGTTGAACTAGGGATAAAAAATCAGTGGTTTAATGGCAGCATGATGACCACGTTAGCTGTGTATCAAATTAATAAAAAAGATGTCGCCATGAATAATCCTGCTGACACGGGCAATGATGACGGAATCCCTGCGTTAGTAAGCTTAGGTGAAGTTGAAAGTAAAGGACTTGAGTTTACGTTGGTGGGAGATATAACACCTAATTGGACTGTTATGGCTAATTACGCCTATAACGATACTCGTGTTACTCAAGGCGATATTGGCGATACCTATGCCGATGGCAGCAAGTTTGTTAATGCGCCGCGTCATCAAGCGGGTTTGTGGACGCGTTATGATATTGACAGTTTGAATTCTGCTATTGCACTGGGTGCAGATTATGTCAGTGAGCAAATGAGTGCTGATGCGCAGCGTGTTAAACCCTATACCGTGTTTGATATGAGCTGGACAACTACGTGGCAAGATACCCAGTTTCAGCTAAATGTGAAAAACCTGTTTGATAAAGAATATGCCGTGAGCGGTTTCTCTGAACGTAATGGCCATTTCCCGGGTGCACCACGAGAAGTGGTGTTGCAGGTATCGCATCACTTTTAATGTCGAATTATTAGTGGGGTTGTATTAACGTCTTGCTGAATTAAAAAAGGGCGTAAACAATTTATTGTTTACGCCCTTTCTTATGGTGACTTTTTAGCTTTAGAAGCTGGTCTTTACGCCCACATTAATGGTGGTGCCCAGAGATTTAGTATTGTATCCCCCGTAAGTATAAGCTTGTGATCTTGCTGAAAAGTAATCTTCATTGAGTAAGTTTTCTACTCCAAGTGATAATTGCCAGTTATTGATCTGATAGCTACTGGCAAGATTAACAACGTTATAATGTTCTATAGGACCTTGGCTACCAACATATTGGCCATTAACTTGCTCAAAGCGTTTGCGGTCACCGACATACATGTAATTAATGCCGACATTCGCATCTTCAACTGGCTGCCAGTTTACATAAGCAGTAAATTTAGGCGCAGATATGGTGCTACCATCAAGATAGGTATCATTTTCAGTGTCTTTACCTTCAATCCAGCTATAGCTTAAACCCGTACTCAGATTATCTTGTACACGGTAGTCTAGCTGTGCTTCGTAGCCCCAAATTTTTTGCGGTGCACGAACCGGTAAATACACGCCTGTAGTTGCATCAAAAGTATTACTGGTGCCGAGTTCTGATTCACTTCGGTACGCGGCAATTTCATAAGTTACATTACCGACCTGACCTGAAAAGCCAACTTCGTAGTTATCGACAATTGATGCTTCGGTGCGGATTAGGGCAATATCATTAACCGTGGCTGAGCGTAACAGGCGACCGATATCTGATATGTCAGCACCTTGAGAGAAGCTAATAAAAGGGCTAAATAGCGGGTTCATATTATAGCGCAAACCAATATTATAGGTGGTGGAGTCATAGTTAAGCTCGCCGCCTGTAACATCAAAAGGTACTGAGCAAGTGCTTGCGGTACTGCATAGTTTCAATGTTTGATAATCTTCAACACTTAAGTCGACACTGTCTTGGCGAATACCGGCTTTAAAAACCCAATCATCAGCAACAACAAACTTGGTTTGCAAATAGGCCGCTAAGTTGCGCAAGTCCATTTCTGGTACCCAAATTCGACCGTCTTCCAAAGGTTGTGAGCTCACATCTTCAAGTGCATCAATGCCGTAGATAAAGGTTGATTCGATGTTATCCCAGTCAATTTGGCTAGCAAAGTTAATCCGTAAGCCTTTCTTTTCGGACTTGATGATTGATTGACCTCCTTCGTAACCTTCACTTGGATTGGCTAACGCAGTTGAGAAGAAAAACATATTTTCTATTTTTTGCATATAACCATCAACGGTTAATTGGGTGTTAATAAATATCTCTTGGTCGACGTATTTTAACATTAGGTTATGATTACCGCGCGGCCCTTGAGGTACGCCGGGTTTTACTATGCCGCTAGTATTTTCAATGGCGTAGGTTTTTTCGCCAGAGTTAACACTGCCAATAACATCAATTAAGTCTGCGTCTTGTTGTGCTTCATAATAGTTATAAGTCAGTTGAATTGACTTGTCGTCGTCGAGTTGATAGCCGAGTTTAGTAAAATAATTATTCGATTTAGTTTCTGATAAACCATAAATCAATCCGATAACGTCGCCTTCGGCATCACGCTCTAAACCTGTTTTTTCAGTAATGGCGCTAAATACATAGCTAAAGTCATCAATCGTACCGTCTATGGACGTATCAACTCGATAACCGGCACTATCTTGTAATTTTACTGCGCTAAATTTACTGGAAGCCCCAACATTAATTCGTGCTTTATCTTCGCTGGCACGCTTAGTGATGTAGTTAATAATGCCACCAGAGGCGCCATTGCCATAAATAGAGGTGGCTCCTTTAATCACTTCGATACGTTCAATGGCACCGGCATCGATAGAGCTTATGCCTAATTGACCATTACGTAATGGCGTTGACTGAGGCACGCCGTCAATCATCACTAATGCCGCGCGACCACGAAGGTTTTGCCCAGAATTACTTGATGTGCCAGTGCTTGGCGCTAATCCAGGAACGCGAAATGCGAGTAAATTTTGTAACTGCGAAGTGACTAACATATCTCGTGCGAGGGTTTGTTGTTCAATAAGCGTGACAGAAGAAGGGACTTCATCTATCCGTTCAGCAGATCGACTGCCTGTAATAATCATTCGCTCCATTGAAGCTTTGTTTTCTGTGGCTTGTTTTGAAGATTCTGCATTGGCATGCGTTGCAGGGAGTACTAATAAAAATAATGCACAATGTGTCGCAATAGCCAGTTGGCTAGGCTTGAATAACATAGGTATACCGATTAACAAATAATGAATAAAAGGTAATGATATTCATTATCATTAAAAAGTACACATTATTTACATTTTTTACTTTTTTGCATTAAATCAGTTAGATATTAATCATTCACTTAACTAAGAGCCACAGATCTTCATAATGAATTTAACTGCTGCTTGTCGTCATTATATAAAAATCTGACCGCGTGATATGTCGTTGCTCTGTAGGAGTAGGCGATAACGCAGAAGTAAGAAACTATAAATTCAGTTAGAAGAGGTCTGTTAAGCGGTTTTTGCTTATTTTTGTAGTAAAAGTTGACGACAAGTGATTCGTGAATAATGATTATGCAACCTTGTCGCGCATTTCTGTATAAAGCAAACCGTTTTGTTGGCGAATCGTAATCACTAAAGATCAGCTGCACTTGGTGTGTTTTTAGCGTTTAATCTACATTTTTCACACGTTAGCCAGCCGTTGTCGTTAGACACGATAACAATTGAACGGTTTACCTAATTAAAAATGGTCTTTCACTTGAAATCTGAACTCCCAAGCGTTGATGTCGTTGCCCGTAGTGATCGGGACGGCAATATCAACATGGGCTACGTTACCGTAACTGGATTTAGAAGAGTAAATCCGTGCGCCAATACCAATACTACCAATAGGGCCATCAACTTCGTTTTGCTCGTCTGGACCACCGCTTGCTTGACCTATATCGGCAAATACAGCCCAACCTAACTCGGCCAATTGATATAAATTGATGTTTGGATAGTATCGGATTTCACTCGTGAGCAACCATTGATTGTCACCATGCTGGTAGTCGTTGGGATATCCCCGTACACCTGTTTCGTCGCCAAGGGCAAATGTTTGATCAAGATAGTTATTGTGTGAGGTTGCGATACGCGCCTTGGAGTAAGCGGTCCACTTAGGGCTGATTTGGTGGAAGATTTCAGCGGCTAAACCGACATTATAAAAGTCTTGTTGGCCGGTTTGAATATCCGTTCGAGCATTAACGGTCATTAGCAATAATTGATTGTCTTCCTGCCAACCGCGACTGCTTGAAGCCGTTACGTGATAGCCCACAGCAGCATTGTCGGCAACGTCATTGGTTTCCAATCCTAAACTTACAGTGTGGTGCCAACCTAAGTTAAAGTCTTCGTTATTATTAATCAGGTGGATATTGTTCAGCACTGTGTATTGGTCTTGCAGGTATTCGTAGCTGATCCAAGGGTATACAAACTCACGATCAAAAGGTAACGGTGAAATGGGATAATCGTCTATGTTATTGAATTGATGTTGGTCTTGGGTTATCCCTAGGCTAATACGGTGCAATTGATCTGGCGTTTTATCGACTAACCAACCAAATCCGACGTTAGCATAATCGATAACATGTTCAAATTCGTTAATGTCTTGGCCATTTTGTCTTACGGTGTCGATGCGGGTATCCGTTAACCATGACAGGGCGTACATGTTCTGAGTATCAAGAGTATAAAAGGGCTTATTAAAGGCGATAGCAGACGCTTGGCCGTCACTGTTGTCGTAAAAATCGACCGACACATTACCGTGTTTAATCCATCTTACTGGAGCATCAAAGGCAAACTTATACCCGGTGCGGTCGGCACTTGACTGGTATTTTATTTTAGTTTTAACCCCTAATCCCAGTAAGTTATCTTCCTTCATGCCAAACGAGTATTTAGTGTCGCCGCCATTTTTACTCAAACTGACCGTTGGCAGTAATGACCAGTTATCCCACGTTTCGACTAATACCACGTCTTCAACGTTGTCGTCGGCGAGTGGATCTTTTCTGGCAATGTTGATATCAGCATCACGAATGTAAGGTTCGTAGCGCAATAATCGCTGCGCTTCTTGAAGATCTTTCTGAGTGATTTTTTCACCTTTTTCAAAGCTTAAGCTATTGAGAATAGTCGACTCTTTGGTATTGATATGCAGATAGTTTGCCCAACGATGAAGGAAAATAGCATCCGGAGCTGACTCATCAAAAATAGGATGACTAACGACTACAATGTTCGCGACTTTTTCGACATCATGTTTATTCGTTGTCGACGGACTAGAGGGCGTGGTGACAGAGTCATCGTTGGCTTTTAACTGTGCTTCACTGTCAGCAATAGTTGCTTGAACAGCAGACGAAGAAAGCAGGATGACGAAAAAAAATACTGCCATAAATATGATTGGCATAGCTTCGTCCTTATTTTTATTGTTATGTTTTTGAGAGGCCTGTAAGAATAGAACTATTGTTTTCAATATGAACTTTTTATGTTGCCTCTTTGTTTCATATCATACCTGAATAACATAATAGTCAAGCATTTAGCTTGAATAAATATTTCATTAATCCATTTAAATTATGTGGGTATTTGAGTTGTTAAAAAATAAGGGCAGCATTTATAGCTGCCCTTTAATACCGATAGGAAGGTAATGTTAACTTGTAAGATTTATAACGAACGGCGAGGGGGCACGATAACGTTAGCAAAAATAAGCCCAGCGATTAAGGACATAAAAATTAAGAATATTTGTGAGCCTAAATGGGCTTGATTGAGCATGGTTTCGCCCGAAATTAATGCATTGAGACCAATATAGGTTTTGCTACCAGGGACCAGAATAACGATGCCTTGCAGTAACGCAATCGACACTGGCGCCTTCATCCAACGCGCATACAGATTTGAATAGATGCCCACGGCTAGTGCACCGACAAAAATACCAATAGACTCACCTAGATAAATCCCGCCTAACATGGCAGAGAAAAATGCCACAATGCCGGCAAATATGCCCCAAGGGGAATCTTTTAAGCGTGCTTTAAAGATAATAACCAACGACATCGACAATAGCGGCACCGCAGACCAAATCGCCCAACGAGGCAACGGTATAGGTTCTACATAGATAGTTTCACCAAAGATGGCTTTACCAATGGTCATGCCAAGCACAGCACCAAAATACAGTTTAAATAACTGCATCACAGCATCCATGATACGTGCCGTACCGGAGATTAAATCGCGGGCGGCAAGTTCCGCTAAGCCGAGAGTGAGTGCAAGACCGGGAACAAAAATAATAATCCCCGATAAAATGGTTACGGGTAAATTGATACTCGGGTCTAATTGCGCAATCCCTGACGCTAAGATAGCGCAAACTACCGCCGCCATGGGTTCGAGCATCTCTGCGATACGTTTTGAGCGTTCAGCCCAAAAAACTAAGCTGTATACTAGTAAACCAAAAATAGCTGACCAAAAAACGTCATGCCAACCGGTACCCATTAACATGGCGAAAGCACCCGCACTGGATCCAAAAGCTAACAGCGTCAGTTTATGGCCATAAGGATTGGGTTTATTGGCGATTTCTTCTAAGCGTTCTAATGCTTCTTGCAAGGTTCGCTGCCCAGAACTGAGCTCTTCAACCAATTCAAAGGTACGTGCTAACGAGCCTAAATCTAAGTCGCCAGGTTTAACGCGTGCAACGTGATTGTATTCTTGCTCAGTGTCATGTTGGAGTACAAATGTCATCGATGTGGGCGATATTAAAAAATATCCTTCAATACCAAGGGTATTACATACCGTTTGCAAGTGGGATTCTAAGCGATACGCAGGAGTACCAAATTTATGCAGGTACTTACCTAGTTTAATGATAAATCTACGTTTTTCTAAAAAATCCTGATTATCCACTGGGCAGTAGTCACTCTTGTTAAGGTATTGAGCTTATTTTGGCGCGAATATTAACCGATTAAGGCGTGTGTTTACAGCCAAACTGATTCAAAATGTAGTGATAACATCAACAAATCAAAGATTAGTATAATAACAATAATATAGACGACTTAAGGAATAACACATGACATTGATGATATCGGGTTTATATGCGGGCCTAACAGCGTTGTTGGTTTTAGCATTATCTTACAAAGTGGTTAAATTTCGTCGAGTGAATAAAATAGGTATCGGTGATGGCGGCCATCAAGGATTATCCATTGCGATCAGAGCTCATGGCAATTTAATTGAAAATGCACCCATAGTACTCATTTTGTTAGCACTGGCTGAATTGAATGGCATGCCGGTTTACTTGATACACTGTTTGGGCACAGCTTGGATTGTGGCGCGTTTATTACATGCTATTGGATTAAACCAAGGTCAAGGCGGCCATCACTTCGGCCGTTTTTGGGGTGTATTAACGACTTGGATAGTACTATTAATCTTAGCGGTTGCTAATATTGGCTTCTTTATTGGGTTATAACATTGAAAGCATAAGGGAATAGCAATATTCCCACGTGTTTTACAAGGTTATAAAAGGATAAAAATATTTCACTTTTGGTGTTTTTTTAGTCACACTTAGTGTCGCTCTACTGCTATACTCCGCGTCCGTTAAATTCAGCCGTAGGCTGATGTTGTCATCGGATCAGCTAGGCTGGTTTTCCCCATTTATGTAGGTCATATACATGCAAGTTGAGTCAACGTTATTTAATTATCCAAAGTTTTGGGCTGAATGCTACGGAACAGCACCTTTTTTACCCATGTCTCGTAAAGAGATGGATATTTTAGGTTGGGATAGTTGCGATATTATTGTCGTGACTGGCGACGCGTATGTTGATCACCCAAGTTTTGGTATGGCGGTGATTGGGCGAATGTTAGAAGCCCAAGGTTACCGTGTGGGTATTATTTCGCAGCCTGATTGGTCAAACAAAGAAGACTTTATGCAGCTAGGTCGCCCAAATCTATTTTTTGGGGTAACCGCTGGCAACATGGATTCGATGATTAACCGTTACACCGCTGACCGTAAGTTACGTCATGATGATGCTTACACTGCTGGTGATATTGGCGGCAAACGCCCCGATCGTGCCGTGACCGTGTATACCCAGCGTTGTAAAGAAGCCTTTAAAGACGTACCCGTTGTTATCGGTGGCATTGAAGCCAGCCTACGCCGTATTGCCCATTATGATTATTGGTCAGATAAAGTGCGTCGCAGTGTAATTTTTGACGCCAAAGCCGATATTTTAATTTACGGCAATGCTGAACGACCATTAATGGAAGTTGCACGCCGTATTGCTGCGGGTGAGGCCATTGGCGATATTGACGATGTTCGTGGTACCGCAACAATGCGTAAAGAACCTATGCCCGGTTGGCGTGGCATGGATTCACGCAAAATTGACCAATTACATAAAATTGAGCCATTACCTAGCCCATATGGTGCAGATGATGTTGGTTGCAGTAATTTGTCAGGTCCAACAGACGAAAAGATTTTTGATAACGAGGCACCTAAAGCCATTAGCGTTCAACCGCCTCGTCCAAAGCCATGGGAAAAAACCTATGTACTGCTTCCTGCCTATAACAAGGTCAGCGAAGACAAGTATTTGTATGCCCATGCCTCGCGCATTTTGCACCAAGAGCAAAACCCTGGCTGTGCTCGTGCGCTGTTTCAGCCACATGATGCCAACCGTGGTGTATGGGTAAATCCACCTGCGTGGCCATTAAACACCGACGAAATGGATGCAGTATTCGATTTACCTTATCAACGCATCCCGCACCCTGTGTACGGCAAAGAAAAAATTCCTGCCTACGACATGATTAAGACGTCAATCAATATCATGCGTGGTTGTTTTGGTGGTTGTTCATTCTGTTCGATTACCGAGCATGAAGGACGCATTATTCAAAGTCGCTCGAAAGAGTCGATCATCAAAGAAATTAAAGATATTCAAGAAAAAGTGCCAGGCTTTACCGGCGTTATTTCTGACTTGGGTGGCCCAACGGCGAACATGTACCGTTTAGGTTGTACCAGTGAGAAAGCGGAGAAAACCTGTCGACGTTTATCATGTGTGTTCCCGTCTATTTGCGGCCATTTAGGCACCGACCATAAACACACCATCGACTTATACAAAGCGGCACGTGAAGTACCTGGTATTAAAAAGGTGTTAATTGCTTCGGGTGTTCGTTACGATTTGGCGATCGAAAACCCTGAATATATTAGAGAGTTAGCTAAACATCATGTGGGTGGTTATTTAAAAATTGCTCCTGAACATACCGAAGAAGGCCCGCTCAGTAAAATGATGAAGCCAGGTATGGGAACCTATGACAAGTTTAAAGAACTGTTTGATAAGTTTTCTAAAGAAGCGGGTAAAGAACAGTTTTTAATTCCGTACTTTATTTCGGCGCATCCTGGTACTACCGATGAAGACATGGTTAATTTGGCATTATGGTTAAAAGGGCAGAAATTTAAGCTCGACCAGGTGCAAAACTTTTATCCATCTCCGATGGCAAATGCGACCACGATTTATCATACCGAACTTAACTCACTGAAAAACATTAAGCATGATAGTGAACAAGTGACAGTGCCTAAAAAAGGTCGTCAGCGTAAATTGCATAAATTCTTGTTGCGTTACCACGACCCAATGGGCTGGCCGATGATCCGTGAAGCCTTAGTTGCGATGGGTAAAGAGTCGTTAATTGGTAATGGTCCAAATCATTTGGTACCACCCGAAACGCGTAACGAGCAAACTAAAGTGAAGTGGGGCCAAAAGCCGTCGCTTAAAGCGAAAGAACAAAGCGGCCAAAAAGCCATGACCCGTTTTTCTGCCGATCAGTTTGAAGACCGTAAAGGTAACACTAAAGCGGATAAAGGCAGTGCTAAGCCAGTAGGGCAGAAACCAAAGTCTCCAGCTAAGGCTTCGGGCCAAGCGGCAAAAGGGCAAGCGCCCACAAGCCAAGGCGCCAAGCGTCCAGCTAAAGCGACCACTTGGGCGACTAAGTCTAAATACGCTAAGTAAGCTAACACGTTAACTTATTGTCATAAAAACCCGCATTAACGTTTGCGGGTTTTGTTTTTCTAGCAGCAATAGATTCAATAACAAGGTAATCTTGTTCGGTACTTTCGTCTTTTAATTTAGTCTGCTCAGTAGCCGTTGTGTTACACGACTGCACTTTATTGATTAAATTACTCAATGGTTTGATAAACAAGGAATGATCATTATGCCAACGTTAATTAGGCTTAGCGCATATCTCAGTGGTGCATTACTGTGTGGTAGCGCTATGTTGGTTAATCCTGCTTATGCCGCAAACTCGGTACAGCAACAGCAATTTTTTGAAGCGATTAGCGCTCTTTGTGGCAAAGCTTTTGCCGGTAAAATCACTGCTGGTGGCAGTGAAGGAGATGGCTTTAGTGGCAAAACATTAATTATGCATGTAAGAGATTGCACCAATCATCAGTTACGTATTCCATTTCATGTTGGCGATGACCACTCTCGCACTTGGGTGATAACTCAAACTGATACCGGATTGCGCTTAAAGCATGATCATCGCCATAAAGATGGCACCGATGATAAAGTGACTATGTACGGTGGAGAGACCCGCGATACTGGCACTGCCAACTTGCAAACGTTTCCTGTGGACGATGAGTCTATTGCCAACTTCAAGCAACATGGCTTAACGCAGTCGGTCACTAATGAGTGGCAGATGATGATTGAAGCGCATACTTTTACTTATCGTTTAACCAGAGAGAATCGCGATTTTAAAGTTGAGTTTGATTTATCTCAACCAGTGGCATTACCGCCAGCGCCTTGGGGATATAAATAGCTCTTTGATAATATTATCCATTGTGATTTTTAGATGTAGTCTGCGGTCATTTGTAGTCTGAGTGTATGGCCTGCGGCCATTAACGTCGTAGCGTTTCGTCAATACTAGGTAAGGTAGTAGGTTGTCTACTTACCCAGGCTAATTTAATCGTCATCCCGGTAATGCTCGTGAGCCGGGATCCAGGTTTATTCTTTTGTACTTTTGTACTTTTGTACTTTTGTACTTTTGTACTTTTGTATTTATGGCCTGCGGCCACTAACGTCGTGGCGCTTCACCCACACCAGACCAAGAGGAAACCAACGGCTGTTCCCTCTTGGAACTCCCAGCCGCCCCGCAACATTTTCAAACAGCGAAAAGGTCGCCATGGGGATTGATCCAGCTTTTAATTTCGCTTGTAGTCTGCTTCGGCCTTATTCGAAAATGCTAACGCTTCCGATGGTACATCCTGTACCGCGAAAGCTAGCCTGACGTCCTGTCAGGCTCACGCTATTTTCTTCAACGGCCTCAATTTTAATTGAACCTGAAGCTATGAATCTGCTCACACATTCTTTTATAAAGAGTCTTCAAGTTCATAGTTGAATTTGTACATTTTAAAATCGAGTAAATTAACTCGTTTTTTTCCCCAAAGCTTGTTATCAGTAAGCCGTTGAAAAAAAAATCCGCTACCTCATTACTCTACAAAATCTAATCTATGTCCTGCTTCTAGCTATGCATCACGAGTAGGCGAAACTAGAAAGTTATGCTGTAGTATTTCAATCGCTGATTTTGAGCGTTTTTAATTCGATATCTATGCGTATTTTTCCTGATGGTGTATGTGATAGAAAGATGATAAGTTCTAAGTAATACATAAGGTTAAAAGTGCACAACTTTACTGTTCTAATGAGGAAAATGCACATGCGCACTAAACAAAGGTTCTACCACTTAAGGGGCTTCTGAGTATGATTTCTCTCCCAGAAAAATATCGCAGCGCACATAATTTATGTTTTATATTGCACGACATAATGACTCAAATAATTGTGTCTGGAGAAAAATCAGACGCATTTATAACAGAAGTTAAACTTAGTGAAGAAGAGATAGATTTAATTTCGGACGAAGAACACATAATTGATTGGCTAAAGAAAAACGACAGAATTAATGATAAGAATCAGATCATATCATCTACTGTGCTTCCAGCCATTTTATCTGACATGATGCACTGTATTTATGAAGCGCTTTCATCTGCATCAAAAGGCAAAATGTCAGTTGCATACATGCTCATTAGAAAGCCAATTCAAGAGAGCCTATTTGTACTTGAAGAAATGTATCTAGATAGAGATACTTTTGTGATCAACCTTGAGAGTAATCAATCGTATCTTGAACCTAAAATTACTGGTGGAGTAAAAGGACACGAAAAAAGAATAACTAAGCTCCTTGATTCTCTTAGTTTTAATGGTGTTCTCGACCCAAAATATATTGCTCAGTTGAGATACGATAAAAGTTCAAACGATAGCTTTGATGGAGTATGCAACAAAGCTATGCATTTATTTACAACGAGTAACTCAATAAAAACAGAAGATTTAAATATGAATTTCATATTTTCAGGGGTTAAAGGGTTACCTTCTCAGTGGAATTATTTTTACAGTCGTCTTCCGTATTTGCTCTTTTATATTTATTTAGTTGTTGAACATATATTAGAAAGAATAGCTCCAACTTCTGAACAATATATTCTTGATATGATGCGGCGTATATCAGCGCAATTCATATTGGCAAACCTCGATATCGAGGAACAATATGCTACAGATGAAAATGATAAACTCGTCTCATCATTATCTGCTTGGTTATGTGAGCATTGTGCTGAAAATGACTATCCTAAACCAAACATCAGCGACTTAACTAAAATGGCGGAAACGGGAGGCTTTCCCAAAGAAGCACAAGAATCTATTGATAAAAGAGTCGCATCCTATGGGTTGGTTCATGAAGTGGTATGATAAGAAAATCTAGGTGATGTCTATAGCTCAACTTATTTAGGCGTTAGTGTTCAACGAGGCGCTGTGCAACAATTAAAAGACATTCTGTCTCTGATTCAAAGTGGCAAAATAAGTTACCAGCCTGAAAGAAATGATTTTGACACCCTGGTGACATTTCAATAAATTGTGAAACGCATTCTTTACGCAAAGTCTCAAGGTTGGATTCATGACGTAAAGTACCAAATCGATTACCAACATTCTGGTCGGCTTGTACGCAATTTAAGTGTCCAAGGAGGGGGAACTCTCGAAGGCGAGCAATTTATAAAGTCCTGAATTGCAGCTGGCGATAGCGCAAGTTTTGAGGAAGATATCATTGAACTTAAGCCCAATATAGCTGGTATCGGCGTGAATCTAAATGCAGCATATCGTTGGTTCAAAAATAAGTTTAAAAATTATCAAACCAAAGCAAACTGACGCCTGATCGGCACCGTTGTATTAAGCGTTAATCTCGATTTTGAATACTTGTCGTAATCATATTAGAGCTTAAAAGTTGGCAAAATTCTGGCCAAAACGAGCTAGTCTCTGCTTGAAAATGGATAAATTCACCTCTGAACTTGAGGCCGTTGAAGAAAATAGCGTGAAGCTCACATGGATGTGAGCTTAGCTTTCGCGGTACAGGATGTACCATCGGAAGCGTTAGCATTTTTGAATAAGGCCGAGGTAGGATTCAAATGAGGTTTCAAGCTGGATAAATTTCCGTGGCAATTTTTTCGCTGCTGTTGTTTGGTTAAATAGCGAAAATGTTGCCGGAACGGCAGGGGTGATCCAAGAGGGGATTGCTGTTGATCCCCTTTTGGCCCGTGCAGGGTGGAACCTTGCGATGTTAGTCTGGTGTGGGCGAAGCGCCACGACGTTAGTGGCCGCAGGCCATAAGTACAACGTATGAAAAAGCTGGATTCCGGCTTAAAAACATTGCCGGAATGACAAAGTATTTGGCCCGTGCAGGGTGGAACCTTGCGATGTTAGTCTGGTGTGGGCGAAGCGCCACGACGTTAGTGGCCGCAGGCCATCAATACCAAACATAAAAGAATAAACCTGGATCCCGGCTCAAAAGCATTACCGGGATGACGAGAAGGTTGTCCACAAATGCATCAGCAAGGTTAATTTGACCACTGTGTATATGCTAATGCCATTGTTTGGACTCTGCGATAATAAACCACTTATTCCAAATAATTCAGGCTGCCAATGGCAGCCTGAATGTTATGTACTTAACGAGTGTTAAGACTCGCAGTGGTTACTTACCATCAAAGGTAAATGACTGACCTGCGAGAGCGGCTTCAAACATTAATCCACCTTTAGCGGCGGTAAATATCGCCATACCATTTATATAGGCTGCGGCTGCGGCATGATTACTGCCTGCTTGTCCTGCACCTGCTGAATTACCTGTAGTACCAACTTGCGCATTGGCACCAACGTTAATGGCCACTGCTGACGCTTGCGCGCTAAATTCAAAGCTACCGCTGGTGAACTCATTATAAGCTTTGGCATCTTTAAAGAAGATTATTTCACTATAGGCTTGTCCGCCTAATTGAAAGCCAATAGATAGTTGGGTTAATGTGGAATCCCCCATATAAGCATCGCTTTGGTATACACGACCATTTCCATATGCGGCACCAATTCCGATACCGCCTTTGGCTACGGTTGGGAAGACTGCATAACCATAAGCCGTATTAAATAAATGTCGGCTTTCATTGGCCTTTTTAAAATTAGTGATGGCATCGTTATAAGCATCTTCGTTTGCAAAACTAGGAGCTGAAAACGCGAAGCTTAATAACACGAGTAAACTGGAAAAAACTAAGCTAATTGAACGTTTCATAAATAACCTCAGTGACTAAATTGTCATGGTAAAACTCGCCATAGAGTAGCATAACCCCTAATGGGTGCGAGTTAATAAACATTTATACTCGGCGAGCATCGGTAAACGGTTGAACATTTTTTCAGTGTGATGTGTACGGGGAAATCAGTCAGTTTTCTGTCTTACTCATCCTTTTTTTTATCCCTCTCTACAGCTGAATTATCGTTTGGGTCGCGCCCATCCTCATCGACCATTAAATGATGTAAGTAAGTTATTTCTTCCTCGTCCAGCAGTGGATCAGTGTGCGGCTCTTTGCTTGATGGCGTCGCTTGGTTGGAGGCATTGAGCGACCCGCGCAAATAGGCCGATCGGGTGACTTGCTGGATGCCATATAACGCCAACACATATACGGTTAATAATAGGCTTAAACGTGTTACCGCTTGGGTTAATAATAAAACGGAGTCGCCTAAGTAAAACGGTAAATAGACCAACACGATACGCAGTATCCAATTAATGAGAATGCCGATAGTTAATACACTTAGCCAGCGAAATCGTATTACTTGTAAGTTAGGCTGCCTATTGGCCAAATATTGTGGGCGATAGTGGGATAATAAACGATAAATAGCCCCAAAATAGCCAAAGGTTTGTAGCATTAATAGGATGGGTAAAACCACAGCTAATAGATTAATACTGTTTATTTCACCCAGAGTTCCAATGGTGTTATTGGAATTTTTTGGATCGATACCAATATGAAATAATATAGTTGAACTGGTCACTAATGCGATGATAATGGCAAAGCCAAAATGTTTGATTAACAGTGGTTGGTAATCTTGTGCTGTTAGGCTGCTTTTACAATATAAATACAGCATTGGCATTAGTAAAAAATAGATAGGGATAAACAGTGTAAGGGTTAAATGTATCGGGATAGGGGTGGTTTCAGGGGTAAGTAAACCGGTTAAAAAATAACAGCCGATAAGTAAAAAGATCCCAGCCAACAGGCTATGGCTGCGGGTGGCACTTTGGTAAATATAATGAACATATAAGCCTACTCCAAGACAATGAATGCCTCCTAGCAAGGAGAGCCACCAGTATGTTTGAATGAATAAATCGTTAAATTGGTTCATTTTCACTCTCTTTGACGATAGTGAATACTAACCTACTTTGTGTAAACCGAGTAGTTCTCGGTTATTAACTTTGCTTTACTTTACGTAAATGTCTGTTTGAAACTCTTTCTGGCGGCAGGCCTGGTGCCGGTTTGCGTTCTGCCAATAAATGCTTAATGGCAAAAATTGGATGAGGCAACAGCATTCTTGGCCCTGCATACATCATGATTTCACGTGCTCTTTGTTTCATATGAGGTTTGTAACAATGCACCGGGCATTTATTGCAAGTGGGTTTGTCTTGGCCGTAGGGGCACCGATCGAGCCGAGTATTGGCATAGCTTAAAAACTCACTACATTGCAGGCATACACCCTGGGAGGGTTTAAGAGGATGGTGCGCTTTACAGTAGATTTCGACCATAGCTTGCATGGTTCGAAATTCGTAGAGTAATTTACCGCTTAATAGTTCTGTATCATCCATAGTGTTATCTCTTATTAAATACCTTAGTAAAACAGTCGGATATTAGTAGTGTAAACTTGGCAATAGTAGCTGACAAACTCCGCTTATTTAACTTTGATCTTTGGCTCAAAATGTCCTTTTTTTGAGGTTGAGATCGCAAAAATGATTAAAACTGATGCGAAATGGCGAGTGGTCTACGACTTGTTACAGATTAAAATAGATAAATACTTGATTTTATAGTGTACATTGAAATAATAATGGCTAGTGCTTAAAAAAACAGCGCAGTATCATTAAACCATTACATTGCCTCACAATGAATGTTGTTGTGAGTGAGTTAAAACAATGTGCTCTGGCACATAATCAGCAAGGTGGAAGCCTAATGAAGGTAATTTTAACTGTCATATTGATTGCAATTGCTCTGTATTTGTACAGACGTACTCAAGCGGTGGCAAAACAAGAACGTGATAAAACCGATCGTAATGCCACATCGCATTCATCCAGTGAGGTTGCTCAACCTTTAACGGCAGCAGATGAGGTATTAACTGAGGTTACAGTGAAGACCGATGAACTTATTTCAGTTGATGTTGATCCTGTTGACGAGTTCAGCGAAAAGCCAACAGCGCCAGTTGAGCAAGTTTGTGAGCCTGTTGATGCTGTCAAAATTGCTCCGGAACCGACTAAGCCCAAAACTCCTAAATCCGAAAGTATAGTCACTGAGGCGGTTTCTGCGCCTGAAGTTGCCCCTAAGGATGTTGCTACGGCAAACGAGAACAAAGCTAACGTGAGCAATGCAGATGCCGAGCCTAAAGTATCTGCTACTGCAGAGGTTGATGCACCAAGTGATCAAGGCTTGTCCTTGAGTCTAAACCGTGTTGAAGGCGATTGGGCCAGCGAAAGTTTTCTGCAACAGGTTGATGCTGCCAATAACGCTAACGATCTTCAAAGCCAGCATAATGGCTTAGCCAGTGTGATTAATCATTGCTATAAAATGCGTAAACAGAGCGATTATTGTCAATATGGTGCGGCGTTACAATTAACCTATGTAGGGTTATATCGCTCATTACATCAACAATATGTCTCTCAAAAAAGCACTGATGAAATCAAATCGCCAGCGTTTATGCAGTTATCGACATTGTTAAATGATGTTGGTCAGTTTGATGAGGCGATTAAGGTGTGCGAGCAAGCGCTTGAATACCAGCTAACCGACGGCACTGTCACTGGCTTTGAAGGACGCATAAAGCGGATAGAAAAGGCCAAAACCAAAGCGAGCTAATAGGCTAATCAATACTGTTGGATGGATATCAGGTATGATATTCAAAAGGAAAGCGGACCTTGGTTCGCTTTTTTGTTGCTTCAAATCCAATGCTTTCAAGGTTTTAAATGACATTAATGACTCGTACATTAACAAAAACATTGCTGTTTACTGCCACAGTAGTTTTACTTGCCGGTTGTATTCGTACACCTGAATGGACCTTATTTTATGTTGCAGACAGAACGCCTATACCGACCCAAATAGTACTGCAAGACCACATTGCCGGTTTTTACGATTCATTGGAGCAATGCCAAGCTAAAGGTGCTGGAATGTTACGCTTGCAAGCCTCGTCAGTGCCTGCAGAGCAAGCGTTTGCATGTGGCGAGTTGTGTCAGATAGATGAAAAGCAACAATTGCAGTGTGAAAATCAGGTCGTGGGTACAAAATAATGCAGTTTAAGCAAGATTTTTTTGAGCAACTAGAAGGCTTTTATTCGCAAGTTTATCCTTTACCCATCAGTAATCCTCATTGGCTGGGTTGGAGTGATGACGCGGCTCAATTAATTGGTTTAGACAAACCCAATACTGAACTGTTGATGCAATTATCGGCCAACTATGCAGCTCCTGGTGCCAGTTATTACGCTCAAGTTTATAGTGGCCATCAATTTGGTGGCTATACACCAAGATTGGGCGATGGTCGTTCAATTATATTAGGTGAAGCTATTGGTCCAAATGGGGCTTGGGATGTCGCGTTAAAAGGCGGCGGTCCAACACCGTATTCTCGCCAAGGTGATGGTCGGGCGGTAATGCGCTCAGCAGTACGAGAGTTTTTAGTATCCGAAGCGCTTGCTGCGCTAAATGTACCTACCAGCCGTGCGTTAGCAGTTATTGGTTCCGATTTACCCGTATGGCGCGAAAGCCAAGAAACGGCCGCAATAACGGTACGTTTGGCAAAAAGTCACATTCGGTTCGGCCATTTTGAATATTTCTTTCATAGCGAGCAAGGCGATGCAGCCAAACTGACTCAATTAGTTAATTTTACGATTCAGCAGCATTCTCCACATTTATCAACCGATGCAGCAGGTTACAAAAAATGGTTTTATGAGGTGGTGCAGTCTACCGCTAAAATGATTGCTCATTGGCAGTCTGTTGGTTTTGCTCACGGGGTGATGAATACCGACAATATGTCGATACTTGGTGATACCTTCGATTTTGGCCCATTTGCTTTCTTAGACACCTTTAAAGAAGACTTTATCTGTAATCACTCCGATCACGAAGGTCGTTATGCCTTTGGCCAGCAACCAGGAATTGGATTATGGAACCTCAAGCGTTTGGCGCAAACATTAACGCCTATTATCGAGTCGGATGATTTAATCGCAGCGCTAAATACGTATCAATTTGAATTAGTTCAGCAGTATTTATTACTCATGCGCGCTAAGTTAGGCCTTTCTCAATCCAATATTAACCCAAATGTTGTTAATGCAGAGGAACAGGCCGAATTCGATAACAAAGATTTGCAGCTTGTGGGGCAATTAACCGGATTACTCGAAACTAACCAACTTGATTATACCAATAGTTTACGCCGTTTTGGCCAGCTAGACCCGAGTAGTGTGCATTCTAGTTTACGAGACGATATGGTCGACCTTGCTGGCTTTGATACTTGGCATCAAGCTTATCAAAACCGAGTAGGTGAACTGGCGGATGTGAATGCATGGCAATGTGAGCGTAATAGTGCCAACCCTAAATATATTTTGCGCAATTACCTTGCCCAGGAAGCTATTATCGAGATTGAAGAAAATGGCGACAACAGCAAGTTATTGCAACTTCAACAACTTTTACAACGTCCTTTTGACGAACAACCTGAGATGGAAGATTTTGCCAAACGCCCACCTAAATGGGGACAAGGCTTAATAATGTCTTGTAGCAGTTAATTGATGTATTTTATCTGAGTCGATTATGAAATTATTATCAGCCAAATTAGATCCCGCAGCATTGAGTATTGTTATTCAAGCTGAAGTGGATTTTGAGCAATTTGAACGATTTGCAGAACCGCTAGCGGCTGCACTTGATTGTGATATTCGAGAGCGCCAATGGGGCGCAGATCGTCATCAATGGTTACTGAACTTTGAAGGCAGCCCTTTATGGTTACATTATGAGTTTTATGGTGATATTTGTTGGATTTCCACCGATAGCGCAAATGAGTTAGACGTATTAGCGTTTTTATTAACGCTACTTGCCCCACATATTCAAACTGCTTAAGAAGGTATACATGGACAACGGTACAGGCGCAGAGTTTCATTTTCAGGCATTGAGACCCGATCTCATTTTAGATGCCATCGAAAGCATCGGCGTCTTCCCTGAGACGGGGCTATTAGCATTAAACAGTTACGAAAATAGGGTGTACCAATTCCGCTGCGATCAAGGCATTCGTTATGTGGTGAAGTTTTATCGGCCGCATCGTTGGAGCAATGAACAAATTCAAGAAGAGCACGATTATGCCTTGGCATTGGCGGCAGAAGATATTCCTATTGCCGTTCCTGTCGTTATTGAAGGTAAAACCTTATTTGAGTATCAAGGTTATCGTTTTGGTCTTTTTCCGTCTATTGGCGGGCGGGCATTTGAAGTAGACAATCTTGAACAACTTGAATCGGTTGGCCGCTTTATTGGCCGAATTCATCAATATGGCGCAATGCAGCCTTTTAAATACCGTGAATCGCTGACCCCTGCCATTTTGGGCGATGAGTCTTATCGCTATTTACGCGAAAGTGGTATTGTTGCCAGTTCGATGCAGACAGCTTTTTTCACCGTAGTAGAGCAAGTTTTAGAGAAAGCCAAGCAGATATGGCAGCAGCACAATTTTACCTCTATACGCTTGCACGGAGATTTACACCCTAGTAATATTTTATGGACACCAGATGGACCTGGATTTGTTGATTTAGACGATGCCAGGCAAGGGCCAGCAGTACAAGATTTATGGATGATGTTGACCGGAGATCGTCAGCAGCAATTATTACAAATTGATATTTTATTAGAGGGATATCAAGAGTTTTGTGATTTTGATGCGAGACAGTTGGCACTCATTGAGCCGTTAAGGGCTTTCCGGATGGTGCATTATAATGCGTGGTTAGCCAAGCGCTGGGATGACCCTGCATTCCCGATGAATTTTCCATGGTTTGGCGATATTAAGTATTGGGAACAACAAACTCTGGCGTTTAAGGAGCAGTTATCTGCGCTTAATGAGCCACCATTGAGTTTACCTAGTTTTAATTAACAATATTTCATAATCACTACCTAATAGTATTTAGTTACAAATACAATTGACTAGCGATTGAGTTACAGGCTAACGCTAGACTATGATAGAGCCAGCGTATTTATATTTTTGCCTATTTAGAAGGAAGTAAAATGAAAAAAGCATTACTGATGGCTGCTGCACTCCTGCTAGCGCCTATGGCTGCGATGGCTGCCGATTATAAAGAAGGTGTACATTACACGGTTATTAATGATGGCCCTGAAACTGCCAAGCCAGAAATTACTGAGTTTTTCTCATTCTATTGTCCACATTGTTTTAATTTTTCTAAAACAGTAGTGCCTAAAATTGAAGCGAACTTACCTGAAGGTGTCACATTTAATCAGTCTCACGTTGAGTTTATCGGTCGTGAAATGGGCGTAGAAATGTCACGTGCTTTTGCGGTTGCTCAGCAGTTAAATGTCGAGAAAAAAATGGACGCAGCTTTATTTAGCGCTATCCACGACAAGCGTCAGCAATTTACTCGCGCAGACGATATCAGAGCAGTATTTATCGCTAACGGCGTAGATGGTAAAGCTTACGATGCAGCGGCAAGTTCATTTATGGTGAACGCTCAGATGTCGAAAATGAAGCGTGATACTGAAAATGCTAAAATTTCTGGTGTACCAACATTAGTAGTTAACGGCAAATATCGCGTCGAAACCAGCTCGATTAAATCTTATGATGAATTAATTGATATCGCATTTTACTTAACATCAATGAACAAAAAGTAATCTACACAACTTATGTTTGTTAAATAAGGAGCTTCGGCTCCTTTTTTGTTGTCTAAATTTCAGCAAAGGTTATCAAACAATACTCATATTTTTAAACAAGAGGCTGATGCTGTGGTTTAGGCGGGATGTTGATTGCGCGGAGTCGAAGTTTATCGCAGGCAAAAAAAAACCGTATGTCTATAAAAGACGATACGGAGATGAGTCAAATGACTCTTTTTTACCCTGAGTAACATCAAAGATCTTAACATGGCGTCAAAATATTGGCAAGCGGCATTAAAGTGTCACTTGAGATTTATGGGATTTATCAGAACAATAAAAAATAGCATGTTAATGAAACTCTTTCGGCATCATGTGGTCAAACTTGATGACATTGAAGTTGTGCTTAACAAGAAAGTGAATAGTGGTTTATATCTGCTTTGAACATTTACATTTCCGACTTATACATGGCTTATCGTCGTTATTTCATTGCACCTTGTGCATGTATTTTCTTGGAGGAAGTCGTATGAGAATGTTCCCTGTTTATGCACCTAAATTGATAGTTAAGCATGCTAGGATCTTTTTGAGTGGCGTGATTTGGGTAAAAGACTTAGGGTTACTCGAGTTTGATAAAGGGCGCTTTTTACAGACGAAAAAAAGCCTGCCGAAAGTTAAGCAGGCTATCAGTGAATTAAATGCCTTGATTGAAATACAATCAAAGCAGTATCAATCCATTTAGATTTCGTTATTCAATAAACCAACAAGGCCGTTGACCTTATCACTCCAAGAGTTTAGGTCTTGCTGCAATTGTTGGTTTTTTTGTGTCAATTCTTGTTGCTGTGAAAGCAACGCTTCGTTCTTTTGCTTCTCTTCATCAAGCTCCATTTTTAGTAGCTCAATATTTTCGAGAGTTGCCTGGATTTTGGTTTCCAGTTGGGACAATAATTCAAGGCTCATGGGGAGTCCTATACGTTTCTGGATGGAAACCCGATTCTAGCAGTGACAAGGCCTATAGGAATAGCCTTTAAAACTAAGTGGCTAAAATATATTCAATAAATCGTACTATATTGTGCTTTATCTCAGATCGCGCTATTTTCATCTGCTAACCAAGACAGTAAAAGACCTTTTTATGACAATTACCCGACTCGATGTTAACACTCGCATGAGCAGTATTGTGATCCACAACAATACCGTTTATCTGTGCGGCCAGGTGGCTAAAGATAAGTTCACCGATATTAATACCCAAACTATTACCATGCTTGAAGAGGTCGAAAGCTTGCTCGTACAATCTGGTAGTCGACGCGATCATATTTTATCAGCCACTATTTACCTTAAAGATATGGTTGATTACGATGCAATGAATCAAGTGTGGGACAACTGGTTACCCAAAGGGCATGCCCCAGCAAGAGCTTGTGTACAAGCAGCGATTGCCGAACCTGAATACTTGGTTGAAATTTCGGTGATTGCAGCAGTGGCAAGTTAGCCATAAATGGATAATCATTCTTGGTGACATAACTTTGATTAATCTTGATTGATGCGTTGTGATTAGGCTAGTGACAGAATGAGATATGCACTGACAGTTTGTCTGTTGCAGTATGAATAAATATATTGATGCTTGTTACGTTCAATTGACGTATTTTGATTTAGGATCTAGGGCTGCGACTTGACATTATTCTCTAGCCTCCATAGTCTGCAAGCTCAGTTTTTAAGGTGGTATGCAATGGACATAAAATATAATTTAAAATCAGCGTCAGAGCGCCGCACAGAGCCATTTAAGCCTGAAGGCGATGTGGGTTTCGGTAAGCTTCGTACTGATCACATGTTTTTGATGGATTATCGTGATGGTCAATGGTGCGATCCGCGCATAGTTCCTTACGGCCCGTTTGAAATGGCACCCGGTGCAATGTCATTGCATTATGGCCAATCAATTTTTGAAGGCGCTAAAGCCTTTATGCACGAAGATGGCGAGATTTACACCTTCCGCTTAAATAAAAACGCTGAGCGCATGAACCGTTCTGCCGATATCGTGTGTATTCCGAATATCGATGAAAGTATGCAAGTAAAGGCAATTAATGCCCTTATTGATGTTGACCGTTTGTGGTTCCCACAGCAACAAGGTGCGTGTTTATACATTCGACCTTTTATTTTTGCAACAGAAGATCGTTTGTCTGTTAGCCCTAGTCAGCAATATACATTCTGCGTAATGCTAAGCCCATCTGGAGCGTATTATGCCTCTGGGGTTAATAATGGTATTCGCTTGTTAATCAGTACTAAGTACCACCGTGCAGTATCTGGTGGTACTGGTGCTTCAAAAGCTGCTGGTAACTATGCTGCTTCACTGCGTGCAGGTAAAGCGGCTGTAGAATATGGCGCATCGCAGGTATTGTATTTAGATTCAACCAATACTCAAATTGAAGAAGCTGGCGCGATGAATCACTTTCACATTTTAAAAGATGGCACTGTGATTATTCCGACATTCACAGACACCATTTTAAAATCCATTACCTCTCAGTCCATTATGGAACTTGGGGATATGCTGGGTTGTGAAGTGAGACAAGAAACGGTGATGTTAGATAAATTCATTGCTGATATTGAAGCGGGTGAAATTATTGAAGCGGGTGGATTTGGTACTGCTGCGGTGGTATCGCCTGTCAGTTCATATATCTTCGAAGATGGTCGGGTTTTGACCGTTGGCGACGGTAAGGTAGGTCCTAATATTCAGCGTATTTATAAGCTGTTTACTGAGCTACAAAAAGGCAACGTTACTGCACCGCAAGGCTGGGTAAAACGCGTTGAACGTGTTGCACCGTAGTTTATAGCTTATAGCTTATAGTTTATTCAATCAGTAAAATACACATAAAAGCTCCTAAATGGAGCTTTTATTTTGCCTTATGAATGACTAATCTTAACTTTGTCTTGCGTTAATAATGCAAGGCAATTAACCGCACTCAGTGGTTTACTGAGCAAGAAGCCCTGTACTTGATCACAACCCCCCTCACGTAAGAAATTCAATTGCGCTTGGGTTTCAACACCTTCAGCAACAACGTTAAGCTCTAAACTGTGGGCCAAGGTTATAATGGCGCTAGTGATGGCAGCATCGTCAGGATCTTCAGTTATATCACGTACAAATTCACGATCAATCTTCAAGGTATCAATTGGGAAGCGTTTCAAATAGCTTAAGCTTGAGTATCCGGTACCAAAGTCATCAATCGCAATGGTTAAGCCTAATGCTTTGAGTTGCGATAGCACGGCAACGGAATCCTGTGGGTTACCCATAATCATCGACTCGGTTAATTCGAGTTCTAAGGCGCTTGCCGGTAATCCAGATACCGCTAATGCGACTTCTATGGTCGAAATGATATCGGCTTTCAATTGTCTGGCTGAAAGGTTAACGGCGACAGATATATGCTCAAACCCTTGTTGATGCCATTGCGCCAGTTGGTTACAGGCTTGTTGAATAGCCCAATGACCAATCTGATTGATGATGCCTGTTTCTTCCGCCAGCGGAATAAACTCAACCGGTGAAATAAAGCCAAGTTCTGGGCTTTCCCAGCGCATTAACGCTTCCAGTCCGATAATTTTTTCAGTTTTTACATCGTATTTAGGTTGATAAACCAAATATAGCTCATTGTCTTGAATCGCTTTTTTAAGTCCGGCCTCTAACTGAACATGACGTGTAGCATATTGGTTTAATTGCTCGGTATAGAATTGGAAGTTATTGCGCCCCAGTGATTTTGCGTGATACATGGCGGTATCAGCATACTTAATCAATGAGGTGGTATCATCTGCATCTTCTGGGTACAAACTGATACCAATCGACGGTGATATAGTCAGTATTTTATCGTCAAGTAAAAAAGGTGTTTGAAAAGCGTGTAACACTTTTTCGGCAATAATGGTGGCGGCTTTCGTTTTGGCAACACCTTCTAAAATAATGGTAAATTCATCTCCGCCTAAGCGTGCAACGGTATCGCCATCTCGTACAGCATTTTGCAGGCGATGCGCGACGGCTTTAAGCAGTAAATCACCGATGTGGTGGCCCATTGAGTCATTGATATGTTTAAATCGGTCAAGATCTAAAAATAACAATGCTACGATGCTATTGGCACGGTGTGCTTTCGTCACGGCTTGGTTGAGCCTGTCCTGGAATAAAGTGCGGTTAGGCAGTCCGGTCAGTGGATCAAAGTTAGCCAATACTCGTAAATCTTCTTCGGCTTTTTTACGGGCAGTAATATCGGTGAACACCGCCACAAAGTGACTCGTTTCACCTTTATTATCGATAACTTGGTTAATTTCTAGCCATGCAAGAATGCCGCGACGGTTGCGGGTTCTAATGTGAATTTCACCGGCCCAATGTTTGTGCCTTAATAGCTGGGTTTCAACTGAGTTATAAAACTCGCGCGACTGCTTTCCCATGGTTAAAAACAAGAAATGCTTACCGACAACATCACGATGTTTAAAGCCAGTAATGCGACTAAAAGCTGGATTGATTGAGCGTATTTGATAGTCTAGTTCACCAACGACAACGGCTTCGTTCATACTAAACAAGACTTGCGATGATAGCTTGAGTTCGTTTTCTGTGATTTTTCGGCTAGTAATGTCTTTATGAGTTCCAGCCATTCGCACTGGAATATTATTGCCATCACGTTCAACAATTTGACCACGATCTAACACCCAAGCCCATTCTCCAGGTTTAGTTTCAACGCGATACTCTGCTTCAAAGAACTCACTTTCACCGTTAAGGTGATCGTTAAGCAGTTTTTGCACTCGTGGTCGGTCTTCTGGATCAATGTTTTTATTCAATAACTGATCTTTTAACGAAAAACTCATCGGCTCGATCATGTTAGTTCGATAGACTTTATCGTCTTTAATGTTCCAATCCCACATACCATCGCCAGAAGCCCAAAGTGCCAGTTTTAAGCGCTCTTCAGAGGCGCGAATACTGTTGTCAAATTCACGTTGCTTGGCCTGTTTTTTCTTTCGCGCATAAAAAAACCAAACAATAATTAATAATCCGACCGTAATATACAGAATATAAGCTGTGTTGCTCATATACATTGGTGGCACTACTGACACGTTCACATTAAGTGTGTATTGGCTGTATCTATTCGTCCCTAGCGCATGACGAACCACTAACTTGTATTCACCAGGTGGTAAGTTGGTATAGGTGATTTCGTTGCCATGGGGTAATTCGCGCCAATCGTTGTCATAACCGTCTAAAAAGTAGCTAAAACGGCTTAATCCAGGGTAACTGAAATTGAGTGAGCCGACTTCAAAGCTGATGAGTTGTTGTTCATAAGGCATGATAATGCGCGGAGCATGGCTTAAGTCGCGAATAGGGTGTTGGGTTTCACCAATCGTGTATTTTGTCAGCGCCAGTTTGTTCTCAGACCTTTGGCTTGGAATAGTGCTTGGGTTAAATTGGTTAAGGCCTCGAATACCACCAAACCATAAGGTACTGTTAAGCTCTTTAAACTTAGCTGAACCATTAAATTCATTGGCTTGCAAACCTTCGAATTTATTATAAGAAATAAAGCTTTTATTACTCGGGGTAAAACGTGAAATACCCGAGTTAGTACTCAGCCATAAATCGTGTTTTTCGTCTTCTAAAATCGCATAAACTGTATTACTGCTTTTGTCTGCGTTGACGTCCATTCTTTCAAATTTAAACGTGCCGTATTCTATTGTTAGCTTGTCTATACCACCATGTGTAGCCACCCAAAAGTCGCCATTTTCTGCTAACAAAAAGTCTCTGACACGATTGTCACTCAGACTGTAAGGGTTTTCTGAATCATGGCTCAAAAAGTCTAGTTTTTGTGCTTCAGCTGAAAGCCTTACCACTCCGCCCATAGTGCCTAGCCATAAATAACCTTGGCTAAAATAAAGCTTTATAATTTGGTATTTGAATGGCGAAAAATCAGTTTGAAAACCGAAGTTATAAGCCATCATGCGATTTGTATACTCAGAGATAAAATACAAACCTTGTGAGCTGGCTATCCATAAACGGTCTTTGTCATCAAAGGCTAAACTGCGGATTTGGGTATCGGCATAAAATTGTGCGTTTGCCGGTTTAATTTGCTGCAGGATATTGCTCTTATCTAAGGTAAACAGCCCTACGTTGGTGGCAAACCATAGTAAACCTTGTTTATCTTGTTTAATGTCATGCACTATCAAGGATAACTGTTCTGTAGGTATCGCTAATGTTTTTGCAAATAAATCATTGATGTAATGATATTGGTTATCATCGGGGGCCAAATACTTAAGTCCAGCACCATCGGTGCCTATCCACAGGCGTTGCTGTGTGTCCCTGAAAATGACGCGGATCATGTTTGCCATGCCCGGAGCATTGGTTTGGTAGTCGTAAAAGTGGCTAAAATATTGATGGCTGAGATTTAGTTTATCGATGCCCGAATAACCTGTACCAATCCATAGGGTTCCGTTTTGATCTAGCATTAGGCTTTGTAGTGTATTAGCACTGATGGAATTGAGTTTTTGCGGATCATGTTTATAAAGTGTGCTGTGCCACTTGCCACCCATAAAATCGAGTTTGAATAAACCGGTATTGTTGCCGATAGCAAAAATTTGATTGGCATTAACCACGATAAAATCAATTATCTTACGGTTATCGCCAAAACTATCATCATGCGACCATATCAGTTCTTTTTTATGGGTATCGAGATTGTAGCGCCAAATTTGGTTGTCGATGGCCAGCCAGACGGAATAAACAGAGCTGGATTTGATTTGGTTTACCGTCATATTGAGCGGGATATCAAGCCGAATAATAGTATTACTATCAATGGCAAATGTGCCATGTGATTGAGTGCCAACGACAATGTATTTATCGTCAATATTGGCAATGCTGGTAATATTGGGCGTGATATTATTGCCTAAACTGACGAGAATAATTTTTTCGGTTTTTAAGGATAGTATGTACAGACCCGAACGAGTACCTACCCACAAGGTATCGCCAATCACGGCAAGATGGGTTACCTGAAGCTCAGTTAAGCCTTGGGGTTGTTTAAACGCAGTAAACTCCCCCGTAGTGAGGTTGAATCGATTGAGTCCATTGTTGAAGGTGCCTATCCATAAATCGCCGTCAGGTGACTGCAAAATATCAGTAATTAAATTGCCTGAGATAGAGTTGGTATTTTTTGGCTGTTTTAAGTATAAATCAAACTCAACACCATTATAGCTGTGTAGACCGTCTTGAGTCCCTATCCAAAGCATTCCTGAGCTGTCCATAAACAGACGAGTAATCGAGTTTTGATTAAGGTCCCCTTCGGTACTGAAATGGTCAAATTTTACTTCGGTTAAGCTGTCATAAGGATCATTTTTTTGCGCTGAAACAGACACTGAAAAACTCAATGTTATGACTAAAATTAGCCAGTGTGTTAAAAGCGTGAATGCACGAAAATTCAAATTTCACCTATAAAAAATTTATTGGAAAGGCTGTGACAACTTTCAATTATATTAACAATAAAATCCGACATTAAGTCTTACACATTCAATTGTTAATTAATTTTATCAATTGAGTTATCGATAAACTCTTTTTCCTTATAAAACTGACAGTTTTACACCTTTAACGCAACAGAAAATCGTCATTTGTCGGTTTTATGACAGTTTAACCTCTTCAATGCAGTTACTGCTGTCGGTAAGCTTTTATTATGTCATCTATTTGCTGATCTTTTTCAAGCCAAAGCTGATTTAACCACCGCTGAAATTCGACACGAGTTTCTGGGCTTGAAAAGTAGACCTCTGAGTCCACTTTGGGTACGGGCAGAGTTTCAATACGGATCACCACTTTTTTAGTGCGTCCGTGCATCACATTCGCCAATACTTTTTCCGAGGTTTCAGGATAAACCAAGGTGATATTTAGCAGGCCGGTAAACTGTTCGCCCATTGCTGAGAGTGTAAAAGCTATCCCACTGGCTTTAGGACGTAATAAATGGCGATAAGGTGAATTCTGACGTAGTCGTTTTTCTTCGGTAAACCGACTGCCTTCAACATAATTAATAATCGATGTAGGCATGTCCTTAAAACGCTCGCAAGCTTTGCGGGTTGTTTGCAGATCTTTGCCTTTCAATTTAGGATTTTTTTTCAGTTTTGCTGCACTCGTACGATCCATAAACGGCATGTCGAGCGCCCAGCAACCTAAGCCCATTATTGGTACATATAATAGTTCTTTTTTTAAAAAGAACTTCAACATTGGAATATGGTTACGCAATAAATACGTTTGGGCTGCAATATCAAAGCCACTGACATGGTTACTGATCAGTAAATACCAACCGTTTGGGTCGAGTTTCTCTAACCCTTTTACATCCCATTCAATGTTGGATATCAAATATAAAATACCGCCATTGCATGTGGCCCATGACCACATAAAACGGTTCATTATTCGCGTTAATAATCGGCGAGCAGGCAAGAACGGCAGTAATAATTTAGCCACACCGCCAATGGTTAATAATGAGCTCCATACAATGGTATTGATGATCAATAGCGTCAGACTGATAATAAACAGTATTGGACCAGGTAAAAAAGCCAGCATATTGTGTTAACCCTCTTGTTTTGCTTGTGACGCAAAATTTTGTAACTGCAGGTCTTTATCTAGCCAAAGTTGATTGAGCTGCTCTTGAAATTCAATTTTAAATTCGCGATCTTTTAGGTAATCACCACGCATACGCTGAGGAATATCAGTGATTTTAATGTCCACTCTTACCTCTGATAATCCACCACAAATATAGTGCCAATAAGTCGGTACGGTATCTGGATAATATATGGTGACATTAACCAGTTTATTAATGTGCTCTCCCATAGCGGATAATGCGAATGCCATTCCTCCAGCCTTAGGTTTTAGAAGGTGCTGAAAAGGTGAGCCTTGTTTATCATGTTTAGCTGCCGTAAAACGAGTGCCTTCAACAAAGTTCATAATACTCACAGGTTTCGTTTTAAATTTCTCACAGGCTTTACGAGTAATCTCGATATCTTTACCTTTCAATTTAGGATTTTTTCGCAACTGTGATGTGCTGTAACGGCGCATAAATGGAAAGTCTAATGCCCACCAAGCGAGGCCAAGTACTGGGACAAAAATCAGTTCTTGTTTGAGGAAAAACTTTAAAAAGGGAATTTTGCGGTTAAATACTCGCTGTAAAATGAGGATGTCGACCCACGATTGATGGTTAGCAATAACCATGTACCATTCTTGTTCAGAAAAAGATTGGTCGCCAGTGACATTGATACGCATTGGATGAAAAATTGATTCTACTATCGTATTGACACTGATCCATGCAGTAGCGCAATTGTCGAGAATATAACTACAGATTTTTTGACAAATGCCAATCGGGATCAATTTTACAATACTGAACGCCAAGATAGGGATGGTCCAAAAAATGGTATTAAATAAATAGCATAAGAATGCAATTGAACCTTTGATTTTCGAAAGCAGCGACATTTTTCTCTCCTATTAAACGGAGGGCTATGTTACTCGTAGTCGCAGTTTTGCTCAATCTATACGATAGGTTAAATTACGTTTATTGCTGATTCAATTTTGCCAGTAATCGATCCATGGCCCTATAACCAAGGGCTTGAGCTATGTGACTGCGCTCAGTTGTAGGGGATTGCTGTAAGTCGGCAATGGTACGAGATACCCGTTGAATCCGATGAAAACTACGTACAGACAATCCTAAGCTCACGACACTTTGTTCCAAAAAAGCGAGATCTGGTTGAGTTATAGCGCCATCTTGTTTGAGTTGTTTTGGGGTTAATTCACTGTTTAATACCCCAGCACGGCTGAGCTGTAGATCGCGTGCTTGTTTGACCCGTTTAGCTATTTCAACGCTGGACTCACTGGGTTGGTGTTGTTGGGTTAAGGTGCCAGCAGGAAGTTTAGGAACATCTACGGTTAAATCGAAGCGGTCTAAAAACGGCCCAGATAAACGTGATAAGTAACGCTGAATTTGATCCGGGGTCGAACGTGCGCGCTCCGTATCACCACAAGGGCTTGTGTTCATTGCGGCAATGAGTTGAAATCGACTTAAGAAGGTCAATTTTGCTGCCGCACGTGAAATCTCAACTTGACCCGTTTCCAAAGGTTCTCGAAGACAATCTAGTACCTTTCGAGGAAACTCCGCTATTTCATCAAGAAATAATATTCCACGGTGCGCCAATGATATCTCACCTGGTTTGGGATGGCTGCCGCCGCCAATAAGTGCAATAGATGATGATGTATGATGCGGCGAGCGAAAAGGGCGGTTAAGGAAGTTTTGCGGTTGTACATGTAATCCGGCGACAGAATGAATCGCTGCGACTTCAATGGCTTCATCGTAAGTGAGTTTTGGCAATAACGGGATAATTCGATTGGCTAACATACTTTTCCCCGTCCCTGGGGGGCCAATAAACAACATGTTATGTCCTCCGGCTGCGGCGATTTCAAGCCCGTGTTTTGCCTGATATTGGCCAATAACATCGCTCATGCATAGCGATGATTGCACCAGAGGTTCTTCTTCAATCCACTCGGGTAAGGTATCGAGTAACGGTAATTGTGCTTGGCCGTGCAAAAATGCCGCTAAGTTTTGCAAGTGAGCGACAAAATAACTGTGCTTATAGCCAACCAGCTCTGCTTCATGTCTATTTTCGATGGGCATAAAAAAATGGTGCTGATCATTACGTGCCGTAATAATGGCTGGCAATAATCCACTGCAAGGTCTAATTTGCCCAGAAAGAGCCAGCTCACCAACAAACTCGCATTGGTGTAACGCTTTAGCTGGAACTTGATTTGATGCGGCGAGAATACCGACTGCAATAGGCAAATCATAGCGGCCACCTTGTTTTGGTAAATCTGCTGGGGCTAGGTTGACGGTAATTCTTTTTTGAGGGAATTCAAATCCCGCATTAATCAACGCACTTCTGACACGCTCTTTGGCTTCTTTGACAGAGGTTTCTGGCAGTCCGACTAGATTAAATGCGGGTAAACCGTTGCTTAAATGAACTTCAACAGTGACTCTTGGCGCTTCTACACCACAACTTGCTCGAGTAAATACACAGGCTATCGCCATCAACAATTCCTTTTGTTTGAATAATATACAAATGAAGAGGTGGTTACAGTTTAGCAGTGATGTTTTTTTTTGCGTGATAAAGGCTAAATAAGTGAGATAAAGTTGTGCTTGTAAGCTAGTTTAAATGACTGATGTTGAGTAGAATACCGTCGCTTTATAGTTCACAAGGACCGATTATAAATAGGTCTGTTGTCGTGAAACACTATAATGATATTCCATCACTCGTTATTTCTATCTGTATTGAATCATTAGCCTTATTAATTTGAATGTTAATAAATGGCTGAGGTCTTGCATTTGCCCATTTTGCAACAAAGATATGTACATACATTCCTGATATTTTGGCTAGTATTCAGGTAAAGGTAAACTATGAGCCTCTCTGATAATTTATTGATCATCTTGTGCCTGATCGGCATTAGTTGTTTTTTTTCTATGTCTGAAATTGCCCTCGCGGCATCACGAAAAATGCGTTTGCAATTAATGGCTGATGAGGGCGATTTACGTGCCGCAAAAGTGCTTAAACTTCAGGCGCATCCAGGCAGTTTTTTTACCGTGGTACAAATCGGACTCAATGCGGTCGCGATTATGGGCGGTATTGTGGGTGAATCAGCCTTTAGACCTCATTTTGAACAATTACTGTTGCCTTTATTGGGCAATGAGTGGGGTTTACAGCTGAGTTTTGTTTGTTCATTTGTGACGGTCACTTCGTTGTTTATTTTATTTGCTGATTTGATGCCTAAACGAATTGCTATGGTGATCCCAGAGCAAGTCGCGGTCACTTTTGTAATGCCAATTATTTTGTGCATTAAAGTATTAAAGCCGTTTGTGTGGATTTTTAATGGTTTGGCCAATGCAATTTTTAAATTATTGCAAGTGCCTACAGCACGTAACGACCAAGTCACCCATGATGATATTTACGCCATGATGACAGCCGGTACTGAAGCTGGGGTGATGGATAAAGGCGAACAACAAATGATGGAAAACGTGTTTGAAATGCAGTCGGTGTCGGTGACCTCTGCAATGACAGCACGTGAAAGTTTAGTGTATTTTTTACTGCAAGACAGCGAAGAAGACATCAAACAGAAAATTGCTAAAAACCCGCATAACAAATTTTTAGTTTGTGATGGTCAACTGGATATGATCAAAGGTTTTGTTGATGCAAAAGAGTTACTGATTAGGGTAATTAACGGCGAGAACATCACCTTAAAAGGCAGTACGTTAGTGCATAACTGCCTCATCATTCCAGATACGTTGACTCTGTCAGAATCGATGGAATATTTTAAGAATAATCGTTCCGACTTTGCGGTGGTGATGAACGAATATGCTTTGGTTGTTGGCATAGTTACCACCAATGATTTACAAAGTGCCGTTATGGGCGCGTGGTCATTACATGAAAGTGAAGAACAAATTGTTGCCCGTGATGGTAACTCTTGGTTAGTCGATGGGGTGACACCGATTACTGATGTAATGCGAGCATTTAATATTGAAGTGTTTCCGCATAATCAAAATTACGAAACCATTGCTGGTTTTATGATGTATATGTTGCGCAAAATCCCCAAACGTACTGACTTTGTCAATTATGCAGGTTACAAATTTGAGGTAGTCGATATTGACTCATACAAAGTCGACCAACTACTGGTTACTCGGTTAGATATTGAGATGCCGCCACTGCCTTAAGTCAATTAGCTTAAACAATCTACACAGCACCATTAAATGATGTCTAAGAACGCACTAATGATTGGATCATTGGTGCGTTTTTCTTTGCAGCAACAGCCTAATTCAAATGGCGGGATCGGGATTGGCGAAGCTAAGGTTTGGATGCGATCGCGTACCGGACTATTGTGGATCACTGCTTCTGGGCTAATACCAACACCACAGCCGAGCGCGACCATAGAGACAATCGCCTCCTGACCAGAGACTTGGGCATAAATATTGGGTTTTATGCCCATTTGCTTAAACCATAAATCAATCCTTTTTCTGCCGGGACCATGGTCCGGTACGATATAGGGCAGTTTAGCCCAGTCAATTTTTGGCTGGTTTACCCATTGCTGAACTTGGCATTGTATTGTGGGCGCAATGACGGAAATCGGTACTTTATCAATCGGAGTAAAATGCAAGCTACTAGGAAACGTCTCCGGTAATGCAATAATAGCAATATCGGCGCGATTTTTTTGAATTTGGTTTACCGCATTGGCTGGATCTCCCGTGTTGAGATTGATATCGACATGGGGATGCTCACGTCTAAACCGATCTAACAGTGCCGGTAAATGGCTATAAGCTGCGGTAACTGAACAGTACAAATTAAGATTGCCATGTAAAAACTGTTGGCTTGGGTCAATTCGACTGCGCAGCTGGGTCCATTCCGATAATGTTTGCTCTGCAAAACGTTTAAATTCAACGCCTGCGTGGGTAATGGTGACGCTTCGATTGTCTCGGTCAAATAATTTACTGCCCACTTCCTCTTCTAACCGCTGCAACGCACGGCTTAAGGTTGACGGACTAACATGCGATTGCTCCGCCGTTTTGGCAAAATGCAGGCTATCGCATAAGTGTAAATACATTTTAAGTGAACGGATATCCATCACAGCACCTTCAAGTACGCATTAAGTTGAGAGTTAAGTTAAATATTAGGTTAAGCATTCCATGTTGCAGTAATTGCAACGTCATGTCCCGAATATATCATTTTAAGCAATCATATGCATGCGCTATAGTGACTTCAATCACAACGCTTAAGGTCGCTGACTTATAAGATGTTGAGTCCCAAATTACTAAATTTTATAGGTGGTATCAGATGGCTAACTATTTTAACTCTCTGAATTTACGTCAACAATTAGCTCAACTAGCACAATGCCGCTTTATGGACCGTACTGAATTCAGTGACGGTTGCCAATATATTAAAGATTGGAATATCGTGATTTTAGGTTGTGGCGCCCAAGGCCTTAACCAAGGTTTAAACATGCGTGACTCAGGCCTAAATATTTCTTTTGCCTTACGTCCGCAAGCTATTGCAGAAAAGCGTGCATCGTGGCAAAAAGCCACCGATAACGGCTTTAAAGTCGGCACCTTTGAAGAACTTATTCCTGCAGCTGATTTAGTGTTAAACCTTACTCCAGACAAGCAACACACTAACGTCGTTAATGCGGTTATGCCATTAATGAAGCAAGGTGCTACGTTATCTTACTCACACGGTTTCAATATTGTTGAAGAAGGCATGCAAGTTCGTCCAGATATTACTGTGGTTATGGTTGCACCAAAATGCCCTGCGACGGAAGTTCGTGAAGAATACAAGCGTGGTTTTGGCGTACCAACATTGATTGCAGTACACCCAGAAAATGATCCAAATGGTGATGGCTTAGCGATTGCTAAAGCTTATGCAAGTGCTACAGGTGGCGACCGTGCCGGTGTATTAATGTCATCGTTTGTGGCTGAAGTTAAGTCAGATTTGATGGGCGAGCAGACCATTTTGTGTGGCATGTTACAAACGGGTGCCATTTTAGGTTATGAGAAAATGGTCGCTGATGGTGTTGAACCTGGTTATGCCGGCAAGTTAATTCAGCAAGGTTGGGAGACTGTTACCGAAGCGCTTAAGCACGGCGGCATTACCAACATGATGGACCGCTTATCAAACCCAGCTAAAATCAAAGCATTTGATATGGCTGAAGAGTTGAAAGTTATCCTTAAGCCATTATTTGAAAAGCACATGGACGACATTATCAGCGGTGAGTTCTCTCGCACTATGATGGAAGATTGGGCTAATGATGACACTAACTTGTTGCGTTGGAGAGCTGAAACCAACGAAACCGCATTTGAAAATGCGCCTGTGTCATCTGAACATATCGATGAACAAACCTATTTCGACAAAGGTATTTTCTTAGTGGCAATGATCAAAGCGGGTGTTGAACTTGCATTTGATACCATGGTTGCAGCAGGCATTGTTGAAGAGTCGGCTTATTATGAATCGCTACATGAAACGCCGTTGATTGCCAATACAATTGCACGTAAGCGTTTATATGAAATGAACGTGGTTATTTCGGATACGGCTGAATACGGTTGTTACTTATTCAACCATGCAGCGGTACCTATGTTACGTGATTATGTTAACGCTATGCCATCTGAGTATTTAGGTGCTGGACTTAAAGATCAAGCAACAGGTGTTGATAACCTTCGCTTAATCGACGTCAATGAACAAATTCGTAATACAGAGGTTGAGTATATCGGCGCTGAGTTACGTGGTTACATGACCGATATGAAAAGTATTGTTGAAGCGAGCTAACGTATAAGGTCACTGGTGAAGTACCTGTTCAGTGTTTTTTGCAACATGTTTATGTTGTCGTTGTCGGACAGGCATCAATCGAAACGTCCTAATGTTATTGATTAGGACGCTGAAAAAACAAATTGTTAGATTGAGTTCTAATTATTTATTCGTTGAACTCATGCGTTAAGTTTTTGTTGTTGTTTGCATTGTCTCGGCAGGGAAGCTGAATTTTTTTTATAATGGCAATTTTTTAGTTGTGCTGGATAAATCTTTTATGGTATTTGTTAGTTATACCGTAACGTTATTTGAACATAACCAAACGAATTAATACTAGAAACTTAGGATACAGTCTAAAACATGTTAAACCACACAGCCATTCTCATTCTCGACATTATTACCGTAGTGATTATTAAGTCACAGCGGGGGTGGCGTTTTGGCAACTAGACTGACCTAAGAGTCAAACAGATTGCAAAAACCCCCGCTCCGAAAGGACCGGGGGTTTTTTAGTTTTAGGCTTAAGTAAAACCAAAGACCCAATATTACACAGTAGAGCAGCAGATACATTGACGAAGTAGAGAGCAACATATGGAAGCAGGACAGAAAATGCGCGGCGCGGATGCAGTAATCAAAGTGCTAGCAGCACATGGTGTGACAACCGTATTTGGTTATCCTGGTGGGGCGATTATGCCAATCTATGATGCCCTTTATGGTGGTCCTGTAGAGCACTTGCTTAGCCGTCATGAACAAGGTGCCGCGTTTGCTGCCGTGGGATATGCCCGTGCTAGTGGTAAAACCGGGGTGTGCTTTGCAACATCAGGCCCAGGGGCCACTAACTTAATCACCTCACTTGCCGACGCTTTACTTGACTCGGTTCCACTAGTTGCCATAACGGGCCAAGTGTCTACTAGTGTTATCGGTACCGATGCATTCCAAGAGATAGATGTATTAGGTATGTCGTTGTCATGCACCAAACACAGTTTTATGGTCACCGACATCAATGAGCTTATTCCCACCTTATATCGCGCTTTTGAAATTGCAGCAGAAGGACGTCCTGGTCCGGTTTTAGTTGATATTCCCAAAGACATTCAACTTGCAGCATTAGAATACAAAACCCCTCTTCAAAGTGTTAATGATGAATTACAGCCTCTGGTGACTGACTTAGATGCGGCAGCGGAATTAATTAAGCACGCTAAGAAGCCTATGTTGTATGTTGGTGGTGGTGTGGGTATGGCTGGCGCAGTTGCGCAGTTGCGTCAGTTTATCGACACCACAGGCATTCCATCAGTGGCAACATTAAAGGGTTTGGGCAGTATTGCACATGGCACTAAAGGTTATTTAGGCATGTTGGGTATGCATGGTGGCAAAGGGGCAAACCTTGCTGTGCAAGAATGTGATTTATTGATGGTCGTAGGCGCGCGTTTTGATGACCGCGTTACCGGTCGGCTTGCGAGTTTTGCCAGTAATGCCAAAGTATTGCATTTAGACATCGATGCCGCCGAAATCGGTAAGTTACGTCAAGCTGACGTGGCGATAGCTGCTGAACTTAGCATAGTGTTACCTGCATTAACGGCCGCCGTTACTGGCAAACTGGATATTGCTCAATGGCAAGCCGATGTTGAGGAGTTATCCCGTAAGCACCAATGGAATTACCAACATCCAGGTGATTTAATTTATGCGCCAGCGATGTTACGCCGTTTAGCTAATAAACTACCAGAAGACAGTGTTGTTGCTTGTGATGTAGGCCAGCATCAAATGTGGGTTGCACAGCACATGTGGTTCCGCCGTCCTGAGGATCATTTATCCAGCGCTGGCTTAGGCACTATGGGCTTTGGCTTACCTGCTGCGATTGGCGCCCAAGTTGCCCGACCTGATGCGACAGTGGTCACGGTCTCTGGTGACGGTTCGTTTATGATGAATGTTCAAGAATTGACCACCATTAAGCGTCGTAAATTGCCGGTAAAAATCTTACTGATTGATAATCAAAAACTGGGTATGGTTAAGCAATGGCAACAGTTATTTTTTGAAGAGCGTTACAGTGAAACAGATTTATCTGACAATCCTAACTTTGTCCTGATGGCATCGGCGTTTGATATTCCAGGTCGAACGATAACGCGAGCGGATCAAGTCGAACAAGGGTTAGATGATATGTTGAATAGTAGCGGTCCTTTTATGTTACATGTGTCGATTGATGATGCTTTTAATGTATGGCCTCTAGTGCCACCGGGTGCGAGTAATAGTGAAATGATGGATCAAATGGAGAAGCAAACATGATGCATGCATTAGAAATAACCGTTCAACAACGTCCCGAAGTACTGGAACGCGTGCTACGTGTTACTCGCCATCGTGGTTTTAAAGTCACCCAAATGCAGGTTCGCATTAATGAAGACGCCAGTATGGCGGTCGACTTATGGGTTGAGGCCGAACGTGCCATTGAATTGCTCAGCAACCAGTTAGATAAATTAATCGATGTCACGCACTGTAAAGTGCTATCGGCGGCACCATTAAACCAAGTCGCCAACGGCTAGAGTTTACGATTAAATCCAGCACGATTTAGTTAGAGACTATTTAGTTAGAGATTGTGTAGTTAGAGATTATTTTAGTCGTTATAAGGTGAATAAACCGATAACGCGATCCACATTAAACAAGGATATTAGCAATGCCAAAATTACGTTCAGCAACCAGCACCGAAGGCCGCAACATGGCAGGCGCCCGCGCACTATGGCGTGCCACTGGCGTGAAAGAAAATGATTTTGGTAAACCTATCATCGCGATAGCCAATTCGTTCACTCAGTTTGTCCCTGGGCATGTGCATTTAAAGAATATGGGATCATTGGTTGCAGGTGCCATTGAAGAAGCAGGCGGCATTGCCAAAGAATTTAATACCATTGCCGTAGATGACGGTATTGCTATGGGCCATGGCGGCATGCTGTATAGCTTACCGTCGCGCGAGTTAATTGCAGACAGTGTTGAATACATGGTCAATGCGCATTGTGCAGATGCATTAGTGTGTATTTCTAACTGCGACAAAATTACTCCTGGCATGTTAATGGCAGCGCTACGGTTAAATATTCCGGTGGTATTTGTATCCGGTGGACCAATGGAAGCGGGTAAAACCAAGCTATCTGATCAAATTATTAAGCTTGATTTAGTTGATGCCATGATCGCCGGTGCAGACTCTAATGTCAGTGACGAAGACAGTAAGCAAATCGAACGCAGTGCTTGCCCTACTTGTGGCTCATGCTCGGGCATGTTTACTGCTAATTCGATGAACTGTTTAACCGAAGCCTTAGGCTTATCGTTACCGGGTAACGGTTCCATGCTCGCAACTCATGAAGACCGTCGTGAATTATTTTTAGAAGCGGGTCGTCGCGTGATGATGTTGGCTGAACGTTATTACAAGCATGACGATGCAACGGCATTGCCACGTAATATTGCGTCATTTAAATCATTTGAAAATGCCATGGTACTTGATGTTGCCATGGGCGGTTCATCTAATACAGTGTTGCATTTAGTGGCTGCCGCGCAAGAGGCGGAAATTGACTTTACTATGGCCGATATTGATCGCATATCGCGCTTAGTGCCTCATCTATGTAAGGTTGCACCATCAACGCCTAAATATCATATGGAAGATGTTCACCGGGCTGGTGGGGTGATGGGTATTTTAGGCGAGTTAGATAGAGCAGGTTTAATCCATAACGATGTACCGCATGTGGCCGCAGACAATGGCGGCGATTTAAAATCAGTTTTAGCTAAATACGACATTAAACAAACTAACGACCCAGATGTAATCCGCTTTTTTAGTGCAGGTCCTGCTGGTATTCCAACCACTAAAGCATTTAGCCAAAATTGCCGTTGGGACAGTGTTGATGACGACCGTGAAAATGGTTGTATCCGTTCGCGTGAGTTTGCCTTTAGTCAAGAAGGTGGCTTAGCCGTATTGTCAGGTAATGTGGCCGTTGATGGCTGTATTGTCAAAACGGCAGGGGTTGATGAGTCTAATTTAACTTTTGTTGGTAGTGCTCGCGTGTACGAAAGCCAAGATGATGCGGTAGCCGGTATTTTAGGCGGCGAAGTGGTTGAAGGTGATGTGGTTGTTATTCGCTACGAAGGCCCAAAAGGTGGCCCTGGTATGCAAGAAATGCTGTATCCAACAACCTATTTGAAATCGCGTGGGTTAGGCGCTAAATGTGCGTTAATTACCGATGGTCGTTTTTCGGGTGGTACTTCTGGTTTGTCTATTGGCCATGTGTCACCAGAAGCTGCATCAGGTGGCACTATTGCACTGATCGAAAACGGCGATCAAATTGCGATCGATATTCCCAAGCGCAGCATTCAATTAAATGTTAGTGAAGCAGAGCTGACTCAGCGTCGCACTGCGATGGATGCTAAAGGCCCGTTAGGTTGGAAGCCGGTGTCTCGTGAGCGTTATGTGTCATTAGCCCTTAAAGCTTATGCATTACTTGCAACCAGTGCAGATAAAGGTGCGGTACGCGATCGCACTAAGCTGGAGGGGTAATATGTTGGCTTTGGCGTCTCAAACTCAATTAGATTTAGCGCATTATTATTTACAGAAAATTTTGCTATCGTCTGTTTATGATGTGGCTAAAGTGACGCCATTGTCGAGCATGAATAAATTGTCTGCTCGCTTTGGTTGTCAGGTGTATTTAAAGCGTGAAGATATGCAACCTGTGCATTCATTTAAAATACGTGGTGCCTACAACCGTATAGCAGCGTTAACTCAAGATGAGTGTGATAGAGGTGTGGTGTGTGCATCGGCGGGCAATCACGCTCAAGGGGTAGCGATGTCTGCTGCCAGTCGCGGTATTGATGCCGTAATTGTAATGCCTAGTACCACGCCAGATATTAAGATTGATGCTGTGAAACGCTTAGGTGGCAATGTGGTGCTTCATGGGCAGGCGTTTGATCAAGCCAATGACTATGCTAAAAACCTTTCGGTAACAGAAGGGCGTGTTTATATCGCTCCTTTTGATGATGAAGCGGTTATTGCGGGGCAAGGCACTATTGCGCAAGAAATGGTCCAGCAGCAACGCGATATCGAAATCGTGTTTGTGCCCGTTGGCGGTGGTGGCTTAATTGCCGGTATTGCGGCTTATTATAAAGCGGTAATGCCACAAGTGAGGATCATTGGAGTCGAACCCGAAGATGCAGCATGTTTAAAGGCGGCATTAGAAGCCGATGAACCAGTGACACTGGCTCAAGTCGGTTTGTTTGCTGACGGCGTAGCGGTTAAACGCATTGGTACTGAGCCATTTCGCTTAGCGCGTGAATACGTTGATGAAGTGGTTACTGTTACTTCTGATGAAATTTGTGCGGCAGTAAAAGATATTTTTGAAGATACCCGCGCGATAGCTGAACCTGCAGGGGCCTTGTCGATTGCTGGGCTTAAAAAATACATGGCCCAACAAGGTGACTCCATTAATGCACCGAAAAAAGTCGCGGCAATATTGAGTGGCGCCAATGTGAATTTTCATAGTTTACGTTATGTGTCTGAACGCTGTGAATTAGCTGAGCAAAAAGAAGCGGTACTAGCGGTAAAAATCCCTGAAAAGCCTGGCAGCTTTTTACGTTTTTGCGAGTTACTCGATAAACGGGTGATGACCGAATTTAACTATCGCTTTAGTAGCCGTGACATTGCGGTGGTATTTGCCGGCATTCGTCTTACCGGTGGCCAAGCAGAGCTAAGCGAAATTATCGCTAAACTTGAGTCTGAAGGCTTTGAAGTTCAAGATTTATCCCAAGATGAAACCGCTAAATTACATGTGCGTTATATGGTCGGTGGTCACCCACTTGAGCCACTAGAAGAGCGCTTGTTTAGTTTTGAATTTCCTGAGCATCCAGGGGCATTGTTGAAGTTTTTAACCACTTTACAGAGTAAATGGAATATCAGTTTATTTCATTACCGTAACCATGGGGCAGCCTTTGGCAGGGTGTTAACTGGGTTTGAAGTTCCGGCTAAAGACGACGTGGCATTTGCACAGTTTTTAACGGAGTTAGGTTTCGTTTATCAAGAAGAAACCCACAGTCCGGCATATCAGTTATTTTTAAATAGCGCTAAAGCAAAATCGTAAGCCATTTTTAACTAACCTGATCTCGGGATAAGAGACGAAGATATGATAATAAAGATCATAAACTTAGACGTTTATCACTATCAAACTTGTCATTTGTTTTACTAACAAGGCGAATAGACGCGTCAATAGCGGGTCTATTGCAAATTAATTCAACACCGTTAGCAAGGCAAAGGGCTGTTTGAGAGGAGTTTGTTATCCCTAGTTCAGGTTAACGACCATTCTGAGGTGATTTAGTGCTTCAATGTGGTATTGTCAGTTTGCCTAAAACGAAAAAATATTCGTAGGTTTGTAGAAACTATTACCAACGACCACTAATAAATTGATGTTAATGTATTTTGCAGCAACTGATTGGTATAGTTTGCTTTATATGTAGGGTAAATTTTTCCAGATTCATACTGAATTATGAATTTCGACCTCATTTTAAGGAGACATTGATGTTACCCGTACCAACAATTCCAGCTTTTATGCCACCGCGCCGAATCTTAATGGGTCCAGGCCCATCTGATGTGTATCCCGAAGTGCTTGCGGCACAATCAAGGCCGACTATTGGCCACCTTGACCCATTATTTGTTGGCATGATGGATGAGCTAAAAAGCTTAATTCAATATGCTTTTCAAACTAAAAACGAAATGACCTTAGCGGTATCTGCCCCAGGCAGTGCTGGTATGGAAACCTGTTTTGTCAATTTAGTTGAACCAGGTGAAAAGGTCATCGTGTGTCGTAATGGGGTGTTTGGTGAGCGCATGCGCCAAAACGTTGAGCGTGTTGGCGGTGTTGCAGTTGTGGTCGACAATGAATGGGGCGAACCCGTATGCCCAGATAAAGTTGAAGCTGCACTTGTCGCGCATCCTGATGCCAAATTTTTAGCCTTTGTACATGCAGAAACCTCGACGGGTGCGCTGTCGGATGCCAAAACATTGTGCACCTTGGCGCAATTACATGACTGTATCAGTATTGTTGATGCGGTGACCTCATTGGGTGGCGTTGAATTGCTGGTGGATGAGTGGGGCATTGATGCCATTTATTCAGGCAGCCAAAAGTGCTTATCTTGTGTGCCCGGTTTATCTCCGGTGTCATTTTCGCCTAAAGCCGTTGCTAAACTAAAAGCTCGTACCACCCAGGTGCAGAGTTGGTTTTTAGATCAAACCTTAGTGATGGGTTATTGGGGCAACGGCGCTGGTGCTAAGCGCAGCTATCATCATACTGCACCCGTTAATGCATTATATTCCCTCCATGAGTCTTTACGTTTGTTAGCCAATGAAGGGCTCGAAAATGCCTGGGCAAGACACCGTAAAATGCATCAGTTATTACGCGATGGATTAACCAAGCTTGGATTGAAATTTGTGGTTGAAGAAGCGTCTCGTTTACCGCAACTTAATACCGTTTATATTCCAGATGGTGTTGATGATGCTGCAGTGCGTAAGTATTTATTGGAAGAATATAATTTAGAAATTGGTGCAGGCTTAGGTGCTTTAGCGGGTAAAGCATGGCGCATCGGCTTAATGGGCTATGGTGCCCGTCGCGAAAACGTCGCTCTTTGCTTATATGCATTAGCAGAGTCTCTTAACCAGAACTGAGGTTAACAAGCTTAGTGGGTGTAAAAAAATGACGCTAAATAGCGTCATTTTTTATGTCTGTAAATGAGTTAAAACGATTACAGAGTCAGTAATATCAATCGTTATTCCGAATTTAGGTTAGTTACTCGGACCCTGTAACAGATTCTGTGTAACTACCTAATTTATATATAATCTGAAATTCGTTCTTCAAATTCAATAATAAAGCGATTCAGTGCCGGTTTCCAGTTTCTAATCGGCATTGTCCATTTCTTCGATGCTTGCATAATAGCCAAGTAAACAACCTTCTTCGCAGAGTCATCATTAGGAAACAGTTTGCGGTTCTTGATGGCCTTTCTGATAACACTGTTCAACGATTCAATTGCGTTGGTGGTGTAGATTGCTTTTCGGATATCTTCAGGGTAGTTAAATAGTGTATTGAGATTAGCCCAATTTCGCTGCCAAGAGGCTGAGATACTCGGATATTTTTCATCCCATTGCTCGCCAAAACGCGCTAAATTCAGCAAGGCTTCTTCTTCCGTCACTGAGTGGTAAATCTTCTTTAAGTCAGCAGCAACGACTTTGTAATCCTTATACGGCACAAATTTCATCGAGTTTCGTACCATATGCACTATACAGAGCTGAATTTGTGTTTTCGGATATACGGTATTAATGGCATCAGGAAAGCCTTTTAGGCCATCTATGCAGGCGATGAGGATATCATTGAGTCCTCTGTTTTGAAGTTCAGTCAACACATTGAGCCAAAACTTGGCTCCTTCATTCTCCGCTATCCACATCCCAAGCAGCTCTTTGTGACCTTCAAGGTTAACGCCAAGGGCTAAGAAAATCGCTTTGTTGATGACCTTATTGTTTTCCCTTATTTTAACCACGATACAGTCTAGAAAAACGATGGGGTAAACAGGCTCAAGTGGACGCGACTGCCACTCTATAACCTGGTCTATAACTGAGTTCGTCACTCTAGAAATGAGCGTAGGAGAGATTTCAGCACCATACATCTCATCAAAAGTATCGACAATATCGCGTGTTGTCATACCTTTGGCATACAGATGTAAAATCTTGTCATCCATTGATGTGAAGCGGCTTTGATGCTTCTTAACAATTTCAGGTTCAAAACTGCCATTACGGTCGCGAGGCGTATCTAACTCAAAGCTACCTTCTTCCGTTTTGACTTTTTTGCTGGAGTAACCATTACGGCTATTGTTAGTGAGGGCTTTCTCATTTTTTTGATAACCTAAATGATGTTCAAGTTCAGCATTTAATGCTGCTTCAACGGTAACTTTAGTTAACATTGCCCTGAAATCATTTAGGTCTGCTTCAGACTTTATGCCTTTGGCTGCTTGTTTAGCGAAAGCTTCTAATTCTTGTTTATTCATGTGCTACCTTCCATTGACCCTAATAGGGTACTGGTTGAAAAGCAGTTACACAAAATTATTTACAGGCTCGTTACTCGGCAAACTTTTTTTCTAACTCATTCACTTGCGCTTGTAATGCTTCAAGCTTCTCGCGGGTTTTAAGCAACACATGTTGCTGAACCTCAAACTCTTCGCGCGATACCACGTCCAGTTTCATCAATTGGTTTTGTAATATCTGCTTGCTGCGTTCTTCAAACTCACCGGCAAATTGCTTAACACCGCTGGGTAAGTTATCGCTAAGTTGTTTCGCGAGCTCTTCTATTTTCTTTGGATTAATCATGATGATTCCCTACTGAGACATTGATTTAATTGTAACCGAGGTAAGCGCTTTTCCAAACACTAAGTGTGATTTTTCGTTAACCGTCATCAGTTGATTCTGCTATGATCCGCCTTCGTTTAAGGCTAAGCAAGGTGTAATGATTAATGAAACTCAATCCAGGGCAAAATGAAGCCGTACATTATGTATCGGGTCCATGCTTAGTGCTCGCTGGCGCGGGGAGTGGTAAAACACGTGTAATCATTAATAAAATTGCTTACTTAGTTGAAAAGTGTGGCTATAAAGCCCGTAATATTGCCGCAGTAACCTTTACCAACAAAGCCGCCCGTGAAATGAAAGAACGTGTTGCTCAGTCGATGGGGCGCAAAGAAGCGCGCGGATTATGGATTTCTACTTTTCACACCTTAGGGCTCGAAATCATTAAGCGCGAGCATAAAGTGCTTGGGCTTAAAGCGGGTTTTTCATTGTTTGATGACCAAGATACTTTCGCGTTATTAAAAGAACTGACCGAAGATGAGTTAGATGATGATAAAGACCTGATCAAATCTTTGGCATCAGCGATATCGAATTGGAAAGGGGGATTAGTGATCCCTCAGCAAGCAAAAAGTATGGCAAAAGACGAGCAAAGCCAATTATTTGCCATGTTATATGCCAGGTATGCTCAGCATATGAAATCTTATAATGCGCTCGATTTTGATGACCTAATCTTAATTCCAACCTTATTATTGCGGATGAATGAAGAAGTCCGCACTCGTTGGCAGACTAAAATTCAATATTTGCTGGTGGATGAGTATCAAGATACCAATACCAGCCAATATGAGTTAGTTAAATTACTGGTGGGCGAGCGAGCACGTTTTACGGTGGTAGGTGATGATGATCAGTCTATTTATTCTTGGCGTGGTGCAAAGCCACAGAACCTGGTGTTATTAGGGACTGACTTCCCAAGACTTAAACTCATAAAGTTAGAGCAAAACTATCGTTCAAGCCAACGTATTCTTCGGGCAGCCAATATTTTGATTGCTAACAACCCTCATGTGTACGACAAAGCGTTATTCAGTGAGTTAGCTTACGGTGAGCCCTTAAGAGTATTAATTGCCGCTAACGAAGAGCAGGAAGCTGAACGAGTGGTTGCCGAGATCATTCGGCATAAGTTTGTTGGGCGGACTAAGTTCGGTGATTACGCCATTTTATACCGAGGTAATCATCAGTCTCGTTTACTCGAACGATCGCTTATGACCAACCGTATTCCTTATAAGCTTAGTGGTGGTACTTCATTTTTTTCTCGTGCAGAAATTAAAGATATCATGGGATATTTACGTTTAGTGGTGAACCCTGACGATGACAATGCTTTTTTACGGGTGGTTAACTTACCTAAGCGTGGTATCGGCCCTGCATCGCTGGAGCGTTTAGGTAATTTTGCCAATCAAAAGCATATATCATTATTTGAAGCTATTTTTGATGTTGAACTCAACCATCACTTAGCACCAGCTGCGGTTAACTCCTTGTATCAATTTGGTAAATTTATTGTTGATACTGGTGAAGTTGCCACGCGTGGTGAGCCTGTCGAAGCGATTAAACAGCTTATTCGTAAAATAAATTACGAAGATTACTTATACGAAACGAGTACCAGCGCTAAAGCGGCTGAAATGAGGATGAAGAATATTTCGGAATTATACCGCTGGGTTACCGAAATGCTCGAAGGTGATGAGTTAGATGAACCGATGACGTTACCAGAAGTGGTTACTCGATTAACCCTGCGCGACATGATGGAACGCAACAGCGAGGATGAAGGTGGCGATCAAGTTCAGTTAATGACGTTACATGCCTCTAAAGGACTGGAATATCCTTTTGTATTTATGGTGGGCGTTGAAGAGCGCATTTTGCCGCATCAGTCGAGTATTGACGAAGATAATGTCGATGAAGAACGCCGTCTGGCGTATGTGGGTATTACCCGTGCACAACGTGAATTGTGGTTTGTAATATGCCGTGAACGTCGCCAATTTGGTGAAACAATGCGATGTGAGCCGAGCCGTTTTTTACTTGAGTTACCGCAAGATGACTTAATTTGGGAAAACCGTAAGCCTGTTCAAACAGAAGAGCAGCGTGTCGAAACCAGCAAAAGTCACATCGCCAACATACGCGATATGTTTAAAAAATAGTGCTAATTGGGTTGGACTTATTGATTAGGCACAGGCCTTATGTGGCTTTTTTTTTTCGTTAAAAAGTTTACTGATCGCTCGTCCTTGACCACGCACATAACCCAGTTCTAAAAACTGCCTTACTTGTTGTTGTGTGTCTACTGTGGTGGCGTACATATCGAAATTAAGTGTTTGTGCCGTCAGTTGGTAAGCTTTGACTAATTGTAACTGTTTGTCATTGAGTAAATGCTTACTGATGTCATCATCTAACTTTAATGCCTTAATCGGTAAAAAGCTCAGGCAACTGAGTGAACTGTAACCTGTGCCATAGCCATCGATCCCGATTTGCACGCCTAGTTGCGAGATGAGCTCGAAACCATTGATGTGGTTTTCGGTGTCTTGCACTAGTGCTTTTTCGTTAAAGAATAATATTAATTTCTCAAGATTGATGTTGCTACTTTTAATCGTTTGCTTGAGATTGCGTAATACGAATTTATTTTTGATGTGCTGGCTGCTAATGGATAGATGTAAGTATACTGACGGTCCATATTTTTGTTTAAGAAATTGATACTGTTCACTTAAGTGAGAAAAAATATAACCGTCGATATTAAGTGTGAGCTGGTATTGTGCGGCAAGACTTTTCATTTTGCCATGTTCAATTATGCCTTGTTTGGGATGGTGCCACTCAACGTGAGGTTCAATGGCAATGATTTCACCATTAGTAAAATCGACCACTTCAACGTAGTTAATTTCAAATTCTTGTTGGTCTAGGGCGTTTTTAAAATCAATTTCCAATTCATGTTGTAGCTTAGATTGTGCGCTGAGCTTGTCGTCAAAAATAACATAACAACCCTTACCATTAGCTTTAGCCTGATACATAGCAGCGTCAGCATCACGAAGTAGTGACTCGCTGGTGACTAATTTATTACGTCCACTAAATGCAATTCCGATACTGGCACCTGAGATGAACTCTTGTTTGGCTAGCTGATAGGGCATCGACAACGCTTGTAAAATACGATCACTGACCTCGATTGCATCTTCCGTGGCATTAATAGAATCCAGCAAAATAACAAATTCATCACCGCCCATTCTTGCTAGAGTGTCATTTTCACGTACACATGACTTGATACGTTGTGCGGTTTCAATTAAAAAGCGATCGCCTTCGAGATGACCAAAAGAGTCATTGATCACTTTAAAGCGGTCGAGATCGATAAATAATAATGCAAATTGATCTAATCCATGCCGGCGCAAGTGTTTTAATGCTTGTGATAATCGTTCCATTAAATAGCTGCGATTGGGTAACCCTGTCAGTCCATCATGCTGAGCATCGTGTAAGAGTTGATCTTCAATCTTTCGGCGCTGATTAATTTCTTGTTGAAGATTGCTGTTCAGTTCAGCGAGTGCTCGAGTGCGTTTAACGACTTTATCTTCTAACTGCTCATGGCTATTTTTCAGTGACTCAGCCGCCAATTTACGTTCAATAGCATTGGCCATATGTTGAGACACAAACGTCAGCAACTCTAAATCTTTCAATTGATAAATATGAGCGTCACCCAAGCTATAAATCGTTAATGCGCCAGCGACATCGCCATTAATGATCAGCGGAATGCCTATCCATTGATGCATTCTATCGGTTTTGTTTAATTCTGGTGATTTTGCGTAAATCTCACCATTAGCAACCATGTCAGCGATATCTTTAGATGATAATAACCGCGGTAATTTATGTTCTAGGATGTATTCTGTTAGCCCATCCTGCATAGGACGAGAGGCTGGATATTCGGTTGTCATTTGCGAAACATAGAAAGGAAACGACAACATATTGTTATCGTTTATCAATGAGATAAAACAGTTATCAGCCGGTATTAATTGACTCATAATAGTGTGAAGTCGTAAATAAAAGTCTTGTTGGAGTACATTTGATGCAGATAAATCGGCAATTTCGAATAAGGCTTTTTGCAATTTTTCGGCTTTAACTCGTTCCGTTATCTCTTTTTTGACTTTTTCATAAGCTTGGCTGAGTTCTTTAGTGCGTTCAACAATGGCTTGTTCTAGTTGTTCATGATGCTCAAGCCGTTCCATTACCCCAGAAATATGATGGCAAATGAAACCCATTAATTCTAATTCAAGTTCACCGTAGGTATTGGCTTCGTTATAGCTTTGTACAACAAGTACACCACTGACGACATCTTGGTTCTTGATGGGTACGCCAAGCCATTGGTGACTTGGAGAGCCAAGGCTTTTAATATCGCCACTGGCGATCAATTCATTAAACTTATTATCGTCGCATAACAAAGGTGTGCCATTACGGAGCACATAACCTGTTAAACCACTATTAAGTAATGCTGATATTTCCTGGTCTGGGTAGAGTTCCGTTGGGTGAGAATCTTGTTGGTCGGCAAAAAAAGGTAAACTTGTCAGTCCGGTTTTTTGGTCTTGAGATGCAATAAAAAAGTTTTCTGCAGGGATAAGTTGCTGCAGATGTAAGTGTACTCGTTGATAAAAATCATCAAGTGAAGTGACCTGGGTCGCAATATTAGAAATACCCAGTAAAGCGTTCTGAATAGTCTCAGAACGTTTATATTTTTTAGCCAAACGCTTTAAGCGAGCGATCCTTTTTTGCAGATGCTCGACTCGTGGAGAGGCTATTGAGTGACTTATTGCAGTATCCATACCCTTGTTGACCGTTATCCTATTAATTATGTGAACAAATTATTGTTGAGCAATCATTATAATTACCATAAATACAAATGTGATCCAAGCTAAATTAATGTCAGTATAAAGTTAATAACTCTCGTAAATGAGTGCGAATAAGTAAGAAGCGAGCAAATAGTTAGCGTAAATGAGTCAAAAGTTAATCAGTCAGTTAAAAAAAGCAAATCAGGGCTAGACGTGACGGTGTTTTATCCCTAATATATGCGTCGCTAACCAAGGCGAGCGCCCATAGCTCAGCTGGATAGAGCGTACCCCTCCGGAGGGTAAGGCCGAAGGTTCGAATCCTTCTGGGCGCACCATTCGGCATGTACTGTTTCTGTCGTATTGGTTAGTAGAATTGAAAGTCAGTGGTGATTGTAGCTCAGTTGGTAGAGTCCCGGATTGTGATTCCGGTTGTCGTGGGTTCGAGCCCCATCAGTCACCCCATTCAATTTGTCGTTTTATATAGTTTTATTTTCGGTGATTAGCGCAGCCCGGTAGCGCATCTCGTTTGGGACGAGAGGGTCAGAGGTTCGAATCCTCTATCACCGACCACATTCCCGCTTTCTTATAGCGAATTTAGCCTCAAAGTTAAATAAATATCAGACTTGTTTTCAAGTAAAAATCTCGGTGATTAGCGCAGCCCGGTAGCGCATCTCGTTTGGGACGAGAGGGTCAGAGGTTCGAATCCTCTATCACCGACCACATTGCCGCTTTCTCATAGCGAATTTAGCCTCAAAGTTAAATAAATATCAGACTTGTTTTCAAGTAAAAATCTCGGTGATTAGCGCAGCCCGGTAGCGCATCTCGTTTGGGACGAGAGGGTCAGAGGTTCGAATCCTCTATCACCGACCAATTTAACTAAAAGGCTACTCAAATGAGTGGCCTTTTTGTTTTTCTTGATTGGTCATTACATTCGTACTATTGCCTTATTAAGTGAACAATGCCAATCGCATTATCTATCTGCATTATCTATCTGCATTATCTATCCACATTATTGATTCACACTATCTATTTGCATTAACGGCGTTAATAGGAACTACATGCTATGTTTAATGACGTTTGTATGTTTTTTGCTAACCATACGTTATAGCCCTTCTGTTATAGCTGGAGGATTGATACCGTTTATTACTGCTGCGACTATAGGTATAAATAACCTGATGTGTACGGCATCGATGTGCCATGATTGAAGTGGGAGGAGACCATCACATCAGGTTAAATAGGCTTTACGCTGATATTCAGGTTATCAGAGTCGTGCCATGGTATGGCTAAATCTTATCGAGCAAGCTTGGTCGTAAATTAATTGCAGTAGACTGGTATCGTTCTTAAATATGAACGAGTTCACCAGAACAGCTGTATAGCGCTAGCATTGTGTTATAGCTGTTGGGTTAACCCACTAATACCCTAGTGAGTTTATCGCCTGTAAGTAGCTCTACAGAGATAAAAAAACCACTCAGAGGAGTGGTTATTATTAGTAAATCAACTCTTTGATATCACTTAGAGCTTCACATTGACCGGCGGTACAATAAAGCCTTGATAAGCATCGACTCTGAGTTCAGTAAATCGTGTTAATTGGTTTGCTTCTTGGATGCCTGTGACAATCACTTGAATATCTAACCCTTTAGCGACATTCACTAAGGCACGACATAATTCGCTGTTGTGTTGATTCTCTTCAATATAGGCAAATGATTGGTCTAGTTTGACATAATTTGGACGTAGACTTTGTAAGTAAGCCATTGAACCGAATTGGCGACCAAAATGATCGATACCAAACTGAGCTCCTGAATCTCGAATGACTTTACAGAGATTTTCACAAGATTCTAAATCGCTATATACACTAGCTTCTGGGATTTCAAAGCAAATCCGTTCGGTGTATTTATTGGATCGTAGGAATTGTTTTAGCCAAAGATGAAAATCAGCATCGCTTATACTTTGATAAGTAAGATTGATGGCGACGCGTTCATAATTGCGTTCGAGTAAACGATGTTCATTGACTGTTTCTATTAAACAACGATCGAACATTGTGCCTAATGAGAGTAATTCTATATAGGGAACAAACTGACCAGCATGGAGGATTGTGTCGCCTATTTGCAGTTGGCAATATAGTTCGCGCTGACAAATTTCATCTTTGGCACATAGCTGAATCGACTGCCAACGGAATTGGAATTTTTTGTTCTTTATGGCATGACTTAAATTATTGCGCCACTCTTCACGGGTAAACAGCTGCTTTTGAGTGTTCTCAAACCAATGGAACACTTTGTCGTCTTTAATGGACTGTTGGAGTGCGTTATCTGCTTGAGCCAACATGTCTGATACTGTCATTTGTCCTAGACGTTCAGCAACACCAATATAAAACTGTTCATTTGGTTTACAGCCAGCTTTAGATATTTCTTTATTAACAGTACGTATTAGGCTTTGCAAATACTTAGCCAGCTGGTCATGTTCACAGTCCTCAACAAGGAAGGCAAATTCATATGCTGCAATGCGGGCTATAACAGAAGAAGAAATTTGATCTTGGTGGTGTTGTAGTTTCTCAGCCAGAATGCGAATGGTCTCATCGCGAACTTGGAAACCGTATTTGCTATGTACTTCTTCTAGCCAATCCATTTTGACTAAGTAAAGTGCTCCGGTACTGGGTTCGCTTAACCAACCATTAACTCTACTGACCATATATTGTCTATTTGGCAGCCCTGAGACTTGATCGATAAGATTTTTCTTTCTTAATGCTGAGACTTCTTCGTCAAGAGAATTAAATACTTGTTTTAATTGGGCTGACATACTGTTAAATGCATTGACGAGCTCTTTTAACTCCCTTGTTTTTGGCGTTGGCATATCTGGGCCAAATTGCTGTGCTGCTATTTGTTTAGCGTGTAAAGAAAGGGTGTTTAAGGGTTTTAAAATCCAGCTTAATCCCACTCGCGCAAATATAATGGCGATGAGAAATAAGATTGAAAATAGAATAATAATGTCGGAAATAATCCGCCATAACTCCTGATAGCCAAATCCTGGGTGAGCTGTAATTTCTAGTGTGGCAAGTTGTAACCAACCAGAGGTAATCGTGGTTTGTTTTTTAATGGTTTTAAACAGGTTTAGATCGATAAACCATTGAGGGATATTATCGACTTTAACAGAGTTGTTCCACACTTGTTGCTTACCATCAACCAACCACGTTAGTTTGATTTGTTGATAATAGCCGCCCTCAAAAATGACATTGACTAATGTTTCAGCTCCGGCATCATCACCGGCTTCTAAAACAGGGGTCAGCATTAATCCTAATGAATTACTGGCATTGTTGAGATCAGATTCCATTTGTTTGGATAAGAATCCTTGGGTTTCTGAAAATTGTACATAGGCTACGCTTGCAATTGTTAACAAGAAAAGCCCGAAAAGTAACGCATAGATCTGCCTGAACAGGGTCATGTTGTCACTACTCCATGTTGAGTTTGGGTTGGCGTAAGCGTTCTACACCTAATCTAAGTTTAAGGTCAGTCCATTTTTCAAGGCGTGATGATGAGCCAGCTAACACACCTCGACCTTTTTCTTTGTTTAGCCATAATTGTTTACCGTTAAAACTGTAAACCGGCAGGAGATCTTTTCGTTTCGTTGCCAATTTTATGGTTTTATCCAAATTGTCGAGCACTAACGGAATCGAATTAGGCTTTTCATAGTATGCTAACACCATATGATATTGATTCAGCGATGTCGCTTTTACCATGGTGATTCGGAGTTTATCTTCAGGAATACCCAGTTGAAGAAGCGTGAAATACTTTGCGATTGAGAAGTCTTCGCAATCCCCTCCGTTAGCCCCGATAAACTCCATTGGCGATGCCCAATAATTGGATTCACCCCATAGCGTTTGATCATCAATGAATCGAAATAAATTAAAAAATTGATTCACTTTTTCTAATTTATCAATATCAGCAAGTTGTTGTGAATCACTGACGATTTTGAACCAAGCATTTGCTCGTAATCCTGCGCGATCGCCATAACGTTTCGACAATGCTGAAACGGTTTGCTGCTGATTCAATTCTTGAGTTGGTGCAGCATATAAACATGAAACTAAAAGGGCCGATGCCATAATAAAAAAATGACAGACCCTTTTATGCAACGCTGTAGTTACTTTGCTGTCTTCACGACTCAAAGAATCAATGCCTTGTATGTCCGTTAGTCATTTTGCTCATCGACAGTGTAAATATTCCATCTCATTTCTGGAATGGTGTCATCGGCTGTGACTTCAGCTATCACACGACGATTACGCTCTTCTGCTTCTGGCGTGCCACTGTTATCAATTGGGTTATCAAAACTATACCCTGTAGCGTTAAGACGGCTTGGATCGATACCAAAGGTGTTTTCTAACACTTCGATAACCGCTTTTGCACGTTTTTGAGATAACGCTAAATTAAGTTCATAGCTTCCACGTTTACTGGTATGGCCTTCTATTTTTACCTTAGTGGTAGGGTAGGTTTTCATGATATTAGCGACGCGTTCAATTTGGTTATAATACTGCTGTTCGATAACCACTGAATTATTACTAAATAGTATTTTTAAGTCTTGGCGTTCATTGATATCTTTGATGCTACCACAACCATAGTTGTCGACAGCAGCACCAATGATGGTGCCAGCACAACGTTCTCGGGCCATTATCACACCATCACGATCACTGTCGGCAAGATCAAAATTTTGTGGTGTAGAAGCATTAGACTCGACAATATCGTTGATCGAACAACCTGTTGTTGTAATCAATGCGAGTAAAATCATCAAATATTTCATTATTTAACACCTCCCTCATATTCACGCTCACCACGCCATTCTCCCGGGCGTGTTACTCGAAGTGAGTCAAGTAGATCGCCTGTCGCATTCAATACTCGGTAACGAGCAGCAATTTCGTCATACTCGGTTTGCAAGTAATCCTTACGAGCTTCAAATAGTTCATTTTCTGTATCGAGTAAATCGAGCAGAGTTCGTTGGCCCAAGTTAAATTGTTGCACATAAGCCACTTGAGTCTGTTTTGACGCCACAACATGTTCACGGATGAACTGTTTTTGTGGGGCTAACATTTCATAAGCATTCCAAGCTAACGAAACACCCTCAACAACTTGGCGATAAGCGCGTTGTTGGATTTCTTTTGCTTCGTTGACTTTATAGGCTGTTTCTCTGTCTTTTGAGACGTCTTTACCACCTGAAAAAAGGTTATATTTAACCCGAACCATAGCAACTAAATCATTGTTATAGCCGTTAACATTTTGGCTGCTAATTGCGCTGTAGCCATCTTCGCCATCAGTATCATTATTCCAGTTACCATTAAGTTCTAGGCTTAATTGTGGGAAATAGCTGGCTTTGGCTGAGCTACGTTCTTTTTTAGCGGCGTTAATATCGCTTTCCGCTGATTTTAATACTGGGTGTTTTGATTTTGCTGCCATGAGCCCTTTATCTAAGCTTTTTGGTAGCATATCAGCATCAGGCACTGGCAGAATTAGGTCATCGGGTTTTGCTTCAACAATTCTGATATAGGCTGCACGAGCATCTTCTAAATTATTTTTAGCCGAAATTACATTGGCGTTTGCACGGGCAAGACGACCGGTGATTTGCGATAAATCTGCTATCGATCCTAAACCTGAATCTGTGCGTTGTTTTATTTGATCGTAAATCTCTTTATGACTCGCGAGATTTTTCTCCGAGAGTAATAGTACTTGCTCGCTACGGATGTAGTTCAAATAGACCTTTGCAACATCCAATGCCATATCTTCAGCAGCAGCAAATAATGCCCACTGATCCGCGCTAGCTTCATACGAATAACGATCGACTTCGCTACTGGTATAGAAACCATCAAACAGCATTTGTTTGATACTAAAACCGGCTTCGCCACGTTCTAAATCAATCATACCGTCATTATCAACATCACCTTGGCCTACTTTACGACGAGTTGAAGGGCTATCTGTTTGCTCCCAGCCATAGCCCGCAGAAAGATCTACGGTTGGCATATAGCCTGCTACGGCTTGATTAACTTGCTCTTCACGCGCTTTAAAACGATTAAAAGCAATGCGTAAATCTGGGTTTGTGTCTAGCGTATGTGCAACAGCTTGCTCAAGAGTCTGGCTTGAGGCTGTTGGCGCTATCAACATTGATAAAGCAAGAGCAACAGCACTTAGCTTTATTTGTTGATTTATAATAGTTGTCATAAAAAACCCTCCCGGTTCTTCTTAGCGCTCTCTAAGGGCGGTATCTTTCGCTCTTAAAATTGGATTTAAAATGTACTCAAGTATGGATTTTTTTCCCGTGATGACATCTACTGAAGTGAGCATCCCTGGAATTATTGGCATCTCTGTGCCATCGTCTTTCATTAAACTGGACTCTTGTGTTCGCACTTTTACAATATAGAAACTATTGCCTTCTTCATCCTGTGACGTATCGGCGCTAATGTGTTCAACGGTTCCTTTTAGCCCGCCATAACGAGTAAAGTCATATGCGGTGACTTTTACGATAGCGGGTAATCCCGGATGTAAAAAAGCAATATCTTTAGGAGTGATTTTGGTTTCTATCAGCAGTTTATCTTCTGATGGAACAATTTCCATAATCTCTTCACCTGGCTGTACAACGCCACCTAAGGTATTAAAGTTAATTTTTTTAATGGTGCCTATAACAGGCGAAGCTATGACGGCTTTACTGACCTTATCAAATGCGCCTTTTTGTGCCTGATTCATACGTGATAATTTGGTTTGCATTTCATTGAGCTGTGCACGTAAATCAGTGGCATAAACAAATACAGCTTCTCGGCGCTTTAAGATTGCTTCATCCATAGACGCTTTCACTTTTGGACGTAAAAGCCTAACCGATTGTAATTCACCTTGAATATCATTCACTGTGCGCTCAAGTTTGAGCAGCTCAACTTCCGGAACAATGCCTTTCCGAGCAAGTGGTCGAGTCAATTCAAGCTCGCGAGATACTAATTGATAACTCGTCGTAAGGGTACTAATTCTAGAGGCCAACTCTTCTATTTCTTGCTGACGTTGTTGGATCTGACGTACAAGAATTTCTAATTGGTTGCTTAAATTATCCAACCGAATTGAATATTCTTCTTGTTGACGCCTAACCAGTTCTGGCTCTTCGTCAATAATGGTCTGCGGAAATACCAAATTTTGCTTGGTTATTTTGACCTGTTGGCGCCAGTCTGAAGACATATCTGAAATAATAATACTGTCTAATTCGGTGCGCATGCGAATAATATTAGTTTGTAATCCGAACACTTCTTGTTCTTGCTGGTCAAAATCGGAGCGGAATCGGGTGTCATCAATCCGGGCTAAAGGTTGTTCTTTAGTGACCAGACTCCCTTCTTGGACATAGATTTCCTGCAAAATTCCGCCATCTAGACTTTGGATAATTTGAATCTGTGACGACGGAATAACTTTACCCGTTCCTGATGTCACCTGATCTAATTCTGAGAAGTAAGCCCAAATAAAAAAACACACCATCATTGCGGACAGTGACCATATGATAAGACGATGTCCTGACGGGGCGTCAGTCATCATGGCACCATAAACGTCATCAACCATTTCTAAGTCGGCTACGGTAAGATGCTTACTCATGAGTTTTGGGCTCCAGCAATTGTCCCTGCATTAAGTTTCGCAAGGACTTCATCTTTAGGACCATCAGCCACTACATGTCCACGTTCTAACACAATAATGCGATCGACTAGATTTAATAAATGCATTTTATGGGTAATGAGTAATAATGTTCTGTCGCGACTAACCAATTGCATTGAGCGAATAAACTGTTTTTCTGCTCTAGCATCCAGGCTTGCTGTTGGTTCATCCATTAATAATATCGAGGGATCATTCAATGTTGCTCTGGCTAAAGCGACGGTTTGTCGTTGGCCACGACTGAGTGACAAGCCTCCTTCACCAACTTGTTGATCTAATCCTTCAGACTCTAAGTTAGTAAACATACTGACACCAGAAAGCTGGATAGCTCTTATTAATTGATGTTCAGTCACTTGCCTAGAACCGAATAAAATATTGTCGCGAATAGTCCCATGAAACAAGGTGACGTCTTGAGGTAAATAGCCAAAGTTACGTCTTAGGTCGCTAGGGTGAATCTGTCCTGCATCTAATCCATCATAGCGCAGGCTGCCTTGAGTTGGTTTGTACAATCCGAGTAGTAATTTGGCTAGGGTGCTTTTACCTGAGCCGTTACGACCGATAATGGCGATGCGCTCACCAGGATTAATCTGTATTGATAAAGGGTGTAGGCTTGGTTTTTCGGAGCCAGGGAAGCTAAAACTGATATTATCCGCTTCAATTTTTCCCATAAATCGTTCTTTACTGGCTAGGTTTCCTTTGTCTTCAAACTCATCTTCTTGTTCCATTATTGCGTCTAATTGGCGCAGTGAACTGATGGTATGATTACCTCGGGTAATTAACCCTGCTAATTGAGCCATCGGAGATATAGCTCTGCTAGATAGCATGACCGCGGCAATGATCCCACCCATGGAAATTTCGTTTTCTGCTAGTCGATACACACCTAATATCACGACTAATACCACGGTTAATTGCACCATAAAATTAGCTATATGGCTGACATAATTAGACAGTTTTTTGGTTTTGAGCTGCCAATTGGCTGTATGGCCAATCATTTGTTGCCAGCTTTTTTGTACTAACCCTTCTGCACCATTGGCTTTAATTGACTCTAACGCGGTTAAACTTTCAATTAAATGGCCATGCTTTAAACTGGCAAAGCGGTTACTTTCTTCAATTGCTTGCTTCAGTTTAGGTTGTAGATAAAAGGTGACTGCGATAATGATCAAGCTGCCAATAACCGGAATAATAGCTAAATCGCCAGCAACAATATAAATGATGATCACGAACAGTAATGCAAACGGTAGATCAACCAACGCAGTAATCGTTGCAGAGGTCAAAAACTCCCGAATACTGTCAAACTCACCTAATTGTCTTGCCATTCCTCCTACGCTTGGTGAACGCTTAGATAGTGGAATACCAATGGCTTTTGCAAATAGTTTTGAAGAAACAATAATGTCGACTTTTTTACCCGCTATATCAATTAAATAGCTGCGTAATTGGCGCATTATAAAGTCGAATATATAAGCAATACTTGCCCCAATGGCTAAAACCCATAGTGATTCAAATGCGAGATTGGGTACCACTTTGTCATAGACATTCATAATAAATAGTGGTGAAACCAAGGCAAAAAGGTTGACCAATACTGAGGCTATTAGAGCATCTCGGTAAATAGGAGCAGAGTCTTTAATACTTTGCAGTAGCCAATGTGTTTTGCTGTCATGCAGGTGAACATCAAAACTTTTGTCACCACGGTAATCTTGTTTAACTAAAAATAAGTAACCTACATATAAGGTTTCTAAACCTTCAATCGTCAGAGTATCTTCGCCGCCCGTTTCAGGTAATTGTATAACGGCTTTGTCTTGCTCTAGATCGATCTCTCTTAGAATACAGGCCTTTTTATCTTTCAATAATAAGATACAAGGTAATAATATTTCAGAGATTTGATTCAAATCTTTACGTGATAATTTAGCTGATAGCCCAGCCCTTGCCGCGGCTTGAGGAATTAAATCGGGCGTAATGACTGCACCAGACAAAGGAAGACCTGCCGCAAGGGAATCTATTGAGCAAGGGCTTCCAAAATGTTCAGTTAATAAAACCAAACAATCGAGTAACGGATCGACCGTTACCCGCTGGGAAGCAGAGATCGTCCACTGCTCACTTTTGTTAGACGCAGTTATAGGCACCTAATCATTGTCCTTAATGTGTATTGTTAGAATAATCAAATATGCGCCACATAATACTATGTGACGCTGTCAATTTGTTGTTATTAAGGAATAATATTTCCATTATGTTGATCAAATAGATCAGCATGACTGGTTCCTGGCGATGGAGCAGGGTTGACGGTTGCAGTATCTACAATGAGTGCACCATCATTAAGTAAACCATTAATGATCACTCCGTCTGTGGTGCTACCGTATTCTTGCGACAGATCTACACCATCCAGAACAATAACTTGGTCAATACTACCATTATGGTCGGCATCGATAGAAATTGTCGTGCTGCCATTACTGAACGAGAAATCTAAGTAGTTATCTAAATCGCCGTTCTGTTCATTCTGCAATAAATCACTGATATGAAGGGAGTCATTATTGACTTCGAAGTCTTTAATCGTATCGGTACCAGTATCGCCCTTAGACCATACAAAGGTATCGTTACCCAAGCCACCAATCAGAGTGTCATTACCTAGGCCGCCAATAAGAACGTCATTACCTTCACCACCATAGATAACATCGTTGCCACCTTGGCCAAACAGAATATCGTCACCAATACCGCCATCAAGAATGTCGTTACCATCATTTTGGTTGTTGATATTAAACTCATTTACATGGTCACGAATGTAATCATGCACTGCTCTTACATCAACATCACCAACATTTTGGCCCGTTTTATCTGCAACATAGGTTTGTAAAGCGACATACCCTTGCTCTGATGAACCGCTAAATCGAACTAAGTCACCAAAGATAATGTCATCACCTTGGTTCCCGACAGTATTGTCGTCACCTTGTGATTGTAATGTCTCAGAACCTGTGATGATGCTTGATAAATCAGATACATCAATCGACGCACGAACATTGCCGTCTGTATCGTATAGCTTCAAGTTAGCTTCATTAACAGTGGTGCCACCGTTTGCACTGGCTAAGCTGATTGCTTCAACTTCCGAAACTGCAGCGAGTAAGTTAAATGCATGTAGCGCCTGTGCGGTTGTATTTGTTCCATTGTCTGTAAAGCTTTTAACACTATTATCAGTGTTAAAGCTTAATTGGCCAATTTTAGCGCCTGTGTATGGTGAATACACTGCACCGCTAGCATTGACAATGACTTGACCATCTATGCTGATGACTTGGCCTTTAGAATAGTTATTAGAGGTCAACAAACTACTTAAGGTTTGATAGCTACTGGTCGTAACATCATAACTCATTAATACTGTTGAAGTATTAGTATCAATTGTTTGCGCATTTGGTGAACCATCAGTAATGAAGTAAGAAATATTATTTCCAACATTATTTAACACTGTGCTGCTAGTAAACCAATTTATTGCAGACTCAAAACCAGCTTCATAGTTAGTAGAACCACTCGCGCTCATTTTTGCTAATTCAGTAAGCAGTGTTTGGACCGCATTTGAGTCGTCCATATTTACTGAAACAGAGTAATTTGAGCCTGATGCAAAGTTAGTCAGTAACACATTTACAATACCGCTATGAGAGCTTGTTGCGCTATTTGCTAGAGACTCAAATACCGCTTCCAATTGCGTTTTAGCTTCAGCAATAACACCGGACATACTGCCTGAAGTATCAAAAATAAAGGCTATATTGTAATTTTCTCCAGCAACAATCTGTAAACCTTGTTGATCACTGACAATAATATCGTTATTTGGCGTTCCTTTAATCACGTCATTACCCGGATTGCCGTTATAACTGACATAAGTGGAGCTAGCGTCAGCTTCTCCAACAATGTTAATCGTCACTGTCGCTGTGTCGGTAGCACCATATTGATCTGTTACTGTATAAGTAAAGGTATCCGTTGCAAGTTGCCCAGCAGTCAGTGCTTCAAATGAATCGTTTGTGTCATAAGAATAAGTACCATCACTGTGAATAGTTAGCAGTGCGCCGCTTGGTAATATAACTACCTGACCATCTGTAACTATTGAACCATTTACTCCAGTTAGAGCAAATGTGTTTCCCTGGGCATCAGAGTCATTATTAAGTAGACCTTGACTCGTGTTCGAAATGGTTAATACGCCATCTTCTGACACTAAGTAGGTTCCCATAATAGCAGGACCAGATGCGGCAACATTTGTCAGGAAATAATCAGATGAGTCAGTTAATGCTGCGCCACCATTTGCTTCACTAATGGTTTTAGTTGCTTCAAATACCAGTTGGTCGAAGACAATATTACCGGTATCAATACTGAAAGTACCTGCGTCACCTGAAGTCGTCTTAAACGTTTCACTTGCAACTAATTGACCATTGTAATAAGCCTTCCAAACACCTTGTTCACCATTATTTTCATTAGAGAACATGTTTGAAACACTAAATGTCGCCTTATTAACTAAACCATTAAAGTCAATCACAATTGATTCAGATGTCGCGGTAGCTGAATCATATTCGATTTGTCCGGCAATTTGGTCTGAAGTTCGTGGTGAGCCTGCGACACCGAGTTTGTTAGTACCAGATTCAATGTTAACTACACCCATTGAGCCATCAGCTGTACGAGCTGATATTTTCATTAAGCTCTGGCCGTTTGATTGAGGAATTGTCCAAGCGTTAGTTGCACCTGAAGTCACACTAAATGATGTACCAGGAAGGTCATCATTAGCATCAACATTGTTAAGATCAAAAGTAACAATTGCGGTATCAGTTAAACTGCCATCACTTGTTTTAACCGTTAAATTAATTTGGCTGCCATTGTCGTAGTCAATTTTAGTTGTGTCATTAACTGAAATTACGCCAGTTTGAGCATTAATGATAAATGCACCATCTTCACTTATTAGACTATTTGATCCATTAGCAAGCACAAAAGAATAAGACAACGTGTCACCGTCTATATCAGTATCATTTCCGGTATTCGCTTCGTTAACGTTATATACATTAGTGCCATTTGCAATGGAGTCATTGATAGTGGAGGTGTAATCGTCAATGACTGGGGCATCGTTCACCGGCGTGACCGTTAAGCTCAATGTTGAGGTGTCATTGGCGCCAGAGCCATCGGTTAAGGTGTACGTGACAACCGGCACCGCGCCATTGTAATTGCTGGCAGGGGTAAAGGTGTAAACGCCATCACTGTCCAGGCTAAAGGTACCGACACCGGCAATCACCACATCGGTTCCATCAGCGGTATGCACGGTTGCATCGCCCGCAACAGTAAAGGTGGTGACGGTAATCGGGCCATCCACACTGGTGCCGTCAATCACATTACCGGTCACTTCAGGGCTGTCTTCTGCAATGCTGCGGGTTTCATTGTTATCAGTGAAATCATCGTTCACCGGCGTGACCGTTAAGCTCAATGTTGAGGTGTCATTGGCGCCAGAGCCATCGGTTAAGGTGTACGTGACAACCGGCACCGCGCCATTGTAATTGCTGGCAGGGGTAAAGGTGTAAACGCCATCACTGTCCAGGCTAAAGGTACCGACACCGGCGATCACCACATCGGTTCCATCAGCGGTATGCACGGTTGCATCGCCCGCGACAGTAAAGGTGGTGACGGTAATCGGGCCATCCACACTGGTGCCGTCAATCACATTACCGGTCACTTCAGGGCTGTCTTCTGCAATGCTGCGGGTTTCATTGTTATCAGTGAAATCATCGTTCACCGGCGTGACCGTTAAGCTCAATGTTGAGGTGTCATTGGCGCCAGAGCCATCGGTTAAGGTGTACGTGACAACCGGCACCGCGCCATTGTAATTGCTGGCAGGGGTAAAGGTGTAAACGCCATCACTGTCCAGGCTAAAGGTACCGACACCGGCGATCACCACATCGGTTCCATCAGCGGTATGCACGGTTGCATCGCCCGCAACAGTAAAGGTGGTGACGGTAATCGGGCCATCCACACTGGTGCCGTCAATCACATTACCGGTCACTTCAGGGCTGTCTTCTGCAATGCTGCGGGTTTCATTGTTATCAGTGAAATCATCGTTCACCGGCGTGACCGTTAAGCTCAATGTTGAGGTGTCATTGGCGCCAGAGCCATCGGTTAAGGTGTACGTGACAACCGGCACCGCGCCATTGTAATTGCTGGCAGGGGTAAAGGTGTAAACGCCATCACTGTCCAGGCTAAAGGTACCGACACCGGCGATCACCACATCGGTTCCATCAGCGGTATGCACGGTTGCATCGCCCGCAACAGTAAAGGTGGTGACGGTAATCGGGCCATCCACACTGGTGCCGTCAATCACATTACCGGTCACTTCAGGGCTGTCTTCTGCAATGCTGCGGGTTTCATTGTTATCAGTGAAATCATCGTTCACCGGCGTGACCGTTAAGCTCAATGTTGAGGTGTCATTGGCGCCAGAGCCATCGGTTAAGGTGTACGTGACAACCGGCACCGCGCCATTGTAATTGCTGGCAGGGGTAAAGGTGTAAACGCCATCACTGTCCAGGCTAAAGGTACCGACACCGGCGATCACCACATCGGTTCCATCAGCGGTATGCACGGTTGCATCGCCCGCAACAGTAAAGGTGGTGACGGTAATCGGGCCATCCACACTGGTGCCGTCAATCACATTACCGGTCACTTCAGGGCTGTCTTCTGCAATGCTGCGGGTTTCATTGTTATCAGTGAAATCATCGTTCACCGGCGTGACCGTTAAGCTCAATGTTGAGGTGTCATTGGCGCCAGAGCCATCGGTTAAGGTGTACGTGACAACCGGCACCGCGCCATTGTAATTGCTGGCAGGGGTAAAGGTGTAAACGCCATCACTGTCCAGGCTAAAGGTACCGACACCGGCGATCACCACATCGGTTCCATCAGCGGTATGCACGGTTGCATCGCCCGCGACAGTAAAGGTGGTGACGGTAATCGGGCCATCGTCACTGGTGCCGTCAATCACATTACCGGTCACTTCAGGGCTGTCTTCTGCAATGCTGCGGGTTTCATTGTTATCAGTGAAGTCATCATTCATTGCAGTGATCACCGGAGTGTCACTGTCTTGGCCGGTTAAGCTGCCATCAGAAACGGTTAAATCAACCGCCGGCAGCGTGCCGCCGTTGTTAACCAAGTCAGCACCCGCTTGGGTTAATACCACTTCGCCGTTAACCAACGCGTAGTAACCGTCGTCATTGCTGCCAGGAGTAAAGTCAACCGTCAGTAAATCGCCGTCTTCATCAAAGGTGGTGTAGGTTGCTGCCACATCGCCATCAACGACGCTGTTTTCAGTAAAGTCATTGGCGACCACATCAATGGTAGGCGCATCGTTGGTCGGAGTGATCACCGGAGTGTCACTGTCTTGGCCCGTTAAGCTGCCATCAGAGACGGTTAAATCAACCGCCGGCAGCGTGCCGCCGTTGTTAACCAAGTCAGCACCCGCTTGGGTTAATACCACTTCGCCGTTAACCAACGCGTAGTAACCGTCGTCATTGCTGCCAGGAGTAAAGTCAACCGTCAGTAAATCGCCGTCTTCATCAAAGGTGGTGTAGGTTGCTGCCACATCGCCATCAACGGCGCTGTTTTCAGTAAAGTCATTGGCGACCACATCAATGGTAGGCGCATCGTTGGTCGGAGTGATCACCGGAGTGTCACTGTCTTGGCCCGTTAAGCTGCCATCAGAAACGGTTAAATCAACCGGTGGCAGCGTGCCGCCGTTGTTAACCAAGTCAGCACCAGCTTGGGTTAACACCACTTCGCCGTTCACCAACGCGTAGTAACCGTCGTCATTGCTGCCTGGGGTGAAGTCCACCGTCAGTGTATCACCGTCTTCATCAAAGGTGGTGTAGGTTGCGGCCACATCGCCATCGACGGCGCTGTTTTCAGTAAAGTCATTGGCGACCACATCAATGGTAGGCGCATCGTTGGTCGGAGTGATCACCGGAGTGTCACTGTCTTGACCGGTTAAGCTGCCATCAGAAACGGTTAAATCAACCGCCGGCAGCGTGCCGCCGTTGTTAACCAAGTCAGCACCAGCTTGGGTTAATACCACTTCGCCGTTCACCAACGCGTAGTAACCGTCGTCATTGCTGCCAGGGGTAAAGTCAACCGTCAGTAAATCACCGTCTTCATCAAAGGTGGTGTAGGTTGCAGCCACATCGCCATCGACGGCGCTGTTTTCAGTAAAGTCATTGGCGACCACATCAATGGTCGGCGCATCGTTGGCTGGCGTTACTTCAATGGTTAATGTTGCTTTTTCACCAGTGTTAGTCGTGTAAGTAATAACAGGAACGGTACCGTTCCAGTTTTCATTCGGAGTGAAGGTATAAGAGCCATCTTCATTGATGATTAGCACACCACCCTCAAGCGTGACTTCAGTGCCTGCAGGATAGGTCTGGCCGTCAACTTCAAATGTCACCACGCTTAAATCTGAATCAACATCACCGTCGTTATCTAATACGTTACCCGTTGCTACACTGTCTTCAGCAACAGTATTGGTGTCGTTGACCAAAACGGACGCATCATCAACTGGGGTGATTTCAATAGTTAATGTAGCGGTAACACCAGTGTTAGTCGTGTAAGTAATGACAGGAACTTGACCGTTCCAGTTTTCATTTGGGGTGAAGGTATAAGAGCCATCTTCATTGATGATCAGTACACCGCCATCTAGTGTGACTTCAGTGCCGGCAGGATAGGTTTGGCCGTCAACTTCAAATGTCACCACGCTTAAATCTGAATCAACATCACCGTCGTTATCTAATACGTTACCTGTTGCTACACTGTCTTCAGCAACAGTATTGGTATCGTTGACCAAAACGGACGCATCATCAACTGGGGTGATTTCAATAGTTAATGTAGCGGTAACACCAGTATTGGTGGTGTAAGTAATAACAGGAACTGTACCGTTCCAGTTTTCATTTGGAGTGAAGGTATAAGAGCCATCTTCATTGATGATTAGCACACCACCCTCAAGCGTGACTTCAGTGCCTGCAGGATAGGTCTGGCCGTCAACTTCAAATGTAACGACGCTTAAATCTGTGTCGGCATCGGTGTCATTAGCTAACACATTGCCAGAAGCAACTTGATCTTCGCCGACTGTAATAGTGTCATTTAATAATACTGATGGGGAATCATTTTCAGTAAGAGCTTCTTCTTGAATGACTGCTGTTGGGGCAGCAGCTTGTCCGGTTGTGTCGTAGCCAGAATCCGCAAGTGTTTCGTCACCATCTCTTGTTACAGCAATATAACCAAAATCACCTTGGTTGGCCGTTGGGGTGCCAGCCGCGGTTTCTGGTAAATCTGCAGTTGGGTCTTCTCCAGACGCAATCAATGCCTGTAAAGCTTCGATTTCATCTAAAGCTTGTTGATCTGCTACTTGTTCAACTACTGTATCATCGATGTTATCGGCTAATGTATTAATCGATTCGTCATTAGGAATGTTAGCGCTATTAAAAATAGTGCCGTCATCAAACGTAATCACGAAACCAAGGTTATTACTGCTGGCAACTATTGCACCAGTCGGCACAACTTGACCGAGTTGTAGTTCCTTAGTTTCATTGTTAATCGTTATTGTTACTGAACCTTCCGAAGCAGAAAGTATTCCATTTTTTGACGTAGTCATTGATCCCATTTGAAGCTCCCAACAGCTTTAATACACTTATAATACCAATACATTAATATGCATAATATATGCTTAATTAAATACTAGTATTAACATTAAAATTAATTTAGACACAATATGTTAATAATATCATCCGCTGCTAAAGTAGTCAATTTTTTGACGTTGTACCAACGTTAAATATATTATTGAAGATAGAGTTATAAAATAGATAAATACCACAGAGCATAAACTGATACCACACGTTTCTCCGTCATAAAAAGTTCACAATTACGGATTAGCTCTGCCACCATTATATCGGCAGATATAACATAAAATGAACAAATTGATGACAAAAAAGCCTGCAAGATTGCAGGCTTTGGATGTGTACAAAAATAATACTTATTGTTTACAGAATATTAGCTGCATTGCGATAGCTATGAGCCGCTGTCGAATTTTCGCCTAACTGTTCTTGTGCTTGGGCTAAAGCCAGCCATGATTGATGGGTTGGTGCTATGCGACATACATTTTGCCAATGAATTTTGGCTTGTTTAGTATCCCGACTCTGAATCGCTAGTCTTGCAAGGCACATTTGATAGTCAGCATCATTTTCATGAGTGGTTTCTAATTTACTGAGTAATTTACGTATATCTTGATCTTGAGCGGTAATTAAATCAGGTATTGCTGTAAATAACGCTGCTGATGGCGAAGCATTGAGTTGTTTATTAATTAACTTTAGCGCTTGATCTTTATGACCATACTGAACAAGTCCATGAGCATAAGCTAATATAAGTTCATCCTCTTTACGTTCTGACTTATTTAACCAATGCCAACATTTAGTTAACTCAGCTTCAGATACTTTTGCTGCATTGATCATTAAAATACTGTTGGTCTTAGTATTTAATTGGTTGAACTCTGTTTCAGCTAATAATTGACGCTTTTTAAGAATTGGTAACAACAACTTCAATGCCTGCCAATCGTGTTGTTGTTGATATAATTCTTGTGCCAATTTAAGCACTGGGGAGCTACTTTTGCTTGTAGGGTTCAGCTTATCTAATATTGCACGGGCCTTAATCAGTTCACCTTGTTTCATTAAATAACGGGTACGCGAAGTATAAACCGCTGTTTTTGCAATTGGGTTTTTCTCAGCTTGAGTTAAATAATGATCGCGAGCTGTAATATCACCTTGATAGTGTGCCGCTCTAGCTGCTGCAAATAGATTTAATACCGGAATTTCACCTTTTTCAGCCCCTTTTGCCATGGCTTTTTCTGCTGCTGACCAATCTTCTTCTGCCAACGCTAAAGCGCCGATTAACGTATGTTTTTTAGCGGCTTTTCTTCGCCATTGCTCAGGAAGATATCGGCTACTTAATACGATATTTAATAACAAGATGATTAACCATTCGAGTAATTGCAGCGCAAAATAAAACACAATTAAGCCAACAACACCTGTCACTAAGCTGGTTTCTATCTGATAGTCACCCATCGCGATGTAAATGTAACCGCTTTGCCCAATAATGAGTGGACTAAGACACAGTCCAATTAAAATGAGAACAACATAAACTAGCGTCTTAATCATTGCGTAGGCTCCCCAGTAGGCATAATTTCACCATAGATAACCAGTTGCTGCAGTAGTGGCGATGCTTGAAATTTATTGAGGGTAATCTTCTCGATGTTAACTTTGGCAAGCTTATCTAAAGACGCAATCATTGTTTTGGTCTTTGGATCACTTAAGTCAAAATACTGTTGTAACCACTTGTCTGCTAATGAAATAGAGTGTTGATAATTCAGTTGATCAAATCGGTACAATGCTAATTGTGCTTGCAATAATTTGTTGCGAATATTTTCGACCAAATACCATTGCTGCTCAGGTGATAATAGTGGTTCTAGATCAGTAGTCCGTTTACGGATAGTGATGAATCCATCAGTTAAATCGTGCCAAGTTCGGGCCAAATTCTGTTGCCAGTCATCAATTGAATCAGTTACTTGTTGAGTGCTTTTATTGTCAGCAAAATTTTCATCAACACGATTTAATGGTAATTGTGTTAAGCCATCAATAAGGGTATCTAAGTCAAAGATAGTATTGGTGATGTCAGTCGTTTTTAATGCTTTAACTTTGGTGATGTCATCTGCTAACGCTTTGCGTAATACTGTTAATGCAGGATCTTTCATCGCACTAATGCGTTCATCTGCCGATTGTAATAAACCAATAGCGGTTTGTGGATCGTTTTCTAACCACAGTTTTCTACCCGCCATGCGTACAAGGTATTCAGCTTCTGATGCCATCCAATGGTTAGGGCTGCGCTGTGCAATCACCGCAACACGCTCTTGCAATTGTTTATTCGACTGCTGCAGTTGGGCTAATTTCGCATAAGCTTTGGTATCATTCAGTTGTTGTTGCTCTAACGTGCCAATGCGTTTATTCGTTGCCATTGCCGTTTGCTGTAATTCATATTTTAACGATTTATTTTGGGTTACTTGCTCAGAGATATTTTGCCCTAACTGAGTTTGGCCATTACTTTGTTGATCCAGTTGCAAATACAGCCAATAACAAGCTGCAATAGCCACTATTGCTACGAGTAAACTGAACAGTACTCCAAGACGGATCCACCAAGAACTAGGTTTCGCTTTGCGTCGACTATTATTTACAGGTGAATTAGCAGAGGAGTTTGCCTGGTTATTATTGGTTTTGCTGTCAGCAGATTTTTGGCTGGTTGCATTGCCTTTTTTGGTCTGTGCCGGTTTTTCTACAGGACTTGGTGCAGGAGAAATTACTTTCTCATCCTTGTGAGCTGGCGGGTTTGGATCTTTTTTATTGTTTTCCATGAACAGTCCTTGAAAGCAAAAATACAACCAATAAAAGCAATATTAATAAATGCGTGTCGATGCAAGATAACAATACAATAACAAATTATAACGCAAGACTCGCTAGTATAGCTTGAGTATTTGCTCCATTTGCATTGGTAATGTGGCTTAAGCCCATTGCTTTTGCTTGTAATTCGACGCGATTACTGGGGACTATAATATGACATGCACGTAGCCATGCAAATAATTCTTTTGGTACAAGCTCAACTAAGTTGGATAATATTTCACCGCTGGTGACAACGATGGTGTCAATTCCAAACGATTCCCACTGCTGAGTTATCGCTTTAGCGTCAAGTTTTGGTATGGCTCGTTGATAGACTTGCCAATAGTTAACATTGGCGCCTCGCAGTCGTAACTGCTCCGCAAGTGTTTCTCGTCCGCCTAAACCCCGAACAATGATAAATGACTGTTTATCGACATTCTGTAATTGAGCTAGCGATAATAAACCTTCACTATCTTGATTGTCTTCAGGTGAGGTAAAAGCATTGATATTGTATTGAGCTAGGCTATCTGCCGTAGCTTGACCTACTGCAAAATAACGACAATGAGTCGGAAATTGTTGTTGTAATTTTTGCGCAGCAAAGTCCACTGAATTAGTGCTAATAAATAGTAAGTTGTCAGTGTTATTTAAGTGGATAGGATCGAGTTGTTCTGTGGTTTCTACAACCGATAATAGCGGAGTAACAAGATAAGCAACGTCTCGCAGCGAGAGTTGCTCTTCCATTGCTTGATTGCGCCCTTGTGGGCGCGTTAACAAGACTTTCATGGTCTGTTATCTTGATGACACAAGATTAACTGGCATACACGGCATCTAAAATAGTTTTAGCACCGCGACTCAGTAAATCCTCTGCAAGTGACTCCCCAAGTGCAACCGCATCGGTTTTAGAGCCGGAGACAGTACCTACAATTATTTGGCTGCCATCAGGATTACCAACTAAACCTCGTAGAGTTAAGTTATCACCGTTTATTTCAGCAAAAGCACCGATAGGGACTTGGCATCCGCCTTCTAAACGAGTATTCATTGCTCGCTCAGCAAGTACTCTATAACGGGTTTCTAAATGTTCAAGTGGTGCTAATAACGTTTTAACGCGCACATCATCAGTACGGCACTCAATTCCTACGGCACCTTGGCCATTAGCAGGCAGTGATTCTTCGGCAGAAATAAAGTTAGCGATACGTTCCTTTAGCTTTAAACGAATTAATCCGGCGGCTGCTAGAATAATTGCATCATAATCACCGCTGTCTAGCTTGGCTAAACGGGTGCCGACATTTCCGCGTAAATCTTTGATAACTAAATCAGGACGAGCAGCTCTAATTTGGCACTGACGGCGTAAACTGGATGTACCTACCACCGCGCCTTGTGGCAATTCGCTGATAGATTTATAACTGTTAGACACAAATGCATCACGCGGGTCTTCACGTTCACATATAACTTGTAAACCTAAACCTTCTGGAAACTCTACCGGTAAGTCTTTCATTGAGTGCACTGCAATATCGGCACGATTTTCAAGCATGGCAACTTCCAGCTCTTTAACAAACAGGCCTTTGCCACCGATTTTAGCTAAAGGAGTATCTAAAATGACATCACCTTTAGTACTCATTGGTAATAACTCAACGGTTAGTCCAGGATGAATACGCTCAAGCTCAGCTTTAACAAATTCAGCTTGCCACATTGCAAGTGGACTTTTACGTGTTGCGATACGAATTATATTTTCAGACATGGTAGTAGATCCATCAGATAGCCTCATTAAGGTAATGCTATCATCGCTCAAGCTTTGATGTAACAAATCGATGGTAATTGTTTGAAGTGTGTAGGGCTTATTTTTGATTACTATTGTTTGTTAGTGACGAGTTAAACAAAAACAAATGTTGCGACGATCACTATTTAAGCAAAAGTGTGATCTTGATTGGCAATAATGGCCATTAACGGTTAGTCTTTTATAATGAGTAGTTACCAGATAATTGCATTAGAGAAAGAAAAAGGAAGTCAGCCTTGACCGATAAAACGGCACATTATCAAAAGGATTTAGCTGAAAAACTAAATTGCACCAGATTAGCTCGAGCACTTAATGTACTTACTAATTTGCAGCAACATTTATTTCATCTTATTCCCTTCCTAATACACCATAATCAAATTGATGTTCCCGGTATTATTGATCCTGACACACCGTGTGGTGTCCACTGTTTTATTTTATCAGATGCGATAATTTCAGCATGTGATTTCTTATCTTTATCTATTCCTGAGACGAACCAGACAAGTGATTGTGTTTTTGAAGGCGTATATGCCATGGGAAGCACCGCTAGTTTTGGGCAGAACCCACAAAGTGATGTCGATATATGGCTGGTTTACAATAGTCAATTGACTCAAGAGCAGCTTAAATTAATTGAATATAAGAATAAACTCATCAGTGACTGGTTTGCAGGTTTTGAGTTTGAAGTGAACTTTTATCTGGTGCATCCGATGCAATTTAGAGAATGCAGCGCATTTGATAATTGTCAGCCAGTAGGATTAGAGCATAGTGGCAGTAGCCAGCACTGGCTATTATTAGAAGAGTTTTACCGTTCTCACATTCGGCTCACAGGTAAAGTTGTTGCTTGGTGGCCCGATGCCGACAGTCAAAATACAGAGTCTGATGTCAATTTACTTTATCTTGGCGATATCAATTCTTTGCCAGCGGCAGAATATTTTGGCGCCTCATTATGGCAACTGTATAAGGGGCTTAATAAGCCTCATAAAGCATTATTAAAAGTGTTGTTGCTGGAAACTTATGCTTCGGAATACCCCCATACAACACTGATTACCCAACAACTTTGGCAATATTGTGAACAACAAGATTTTAGTGTTGATAACGATGCTTACTTACTGCTTTATCAGCGTATTGAAGCCTACTTGGTTGCTCAAGGTGATGACAATCGTTTAGAAATTGTCAGGCGTTGTTTTTACTTAAAATCGGGTGTCACGTTATCGTGTTTATCACCTCATAGTGCAGCGGACTGGCGGGTAGAAAAAATTAGCTCTCTGGTTAAGCAGTGGACATGGAGTCATGAGTTGGTGGCCACATTGGATAATAGCCCTCATTGGCATGCAGGTCAGTTAAAATGGTTCAATCAGCAACTTAGTGAACTGTTATTAGTCAGTTATAAGAATCTATTAAAATTTGCTTCAAAACAAACGCTAAGCGAACGTATGCGGGTTGAAGAATTAGGCTTGTTGGCGCGTAAATTACACACTTATTTTAGTGAAGATGAACATTTATTACAGCCTCTGAACCGCTTGTGGAGTTTATCGACTGCTGAAAAATCGTTGACTATCTTTCATTGCAAGCAAGCATCACGTTTTTATCTATATCGTCAAGCTTATATTGAACAGGATCCGTCTCAAGCTGTTGTGCGCAATCAAGGAAATGAGTTCGATAATCATCCCATTCACGATGCGGATAATATATGCAGTTTAGTTGCCTGGTCAGTGTTGAATGGACTCGCAACGATAGAGACTAAATGGTTTCAAGTTGGACGAGGCAAAAGGCGGACTGATAAATTAAGTTACCTAACGCGTAAACTTATCCCTGTTATGCACAATGTACCAACGGTCTATAAGCGTGATTTATGTGAACCATGGTGCTATCAAAAAATTGTGTTGATTACCAATATGGATAAAGATCCGACCACTCAATTGAATGAACAAGAACTGATGTTGGAACATGTTAATGCCAACATTCTATCCTTCGGCCAGACAAAAATTAGTATGTTGTCATCGGTGGCGGTTGTTTGTTTAAACAGTTGGGGAGAATGGCAGAGTCATCGTTTTAATGGGAAAACCGCATTGCTCGAAGCGATTTCATTTATTATTTTGGGACTAAAACGTTCAAATGAGCAAGTTGATTTATCAATTATTAGTTGCTCGGCAAAATTAAAACAACCGATTTTTAATCAACTTAAAACCTTACTATTACGTTGTTATGGTTTAATGAAAAAGGTCAATCAGACAAATACATTGATGCATCCGATAACGATAGGCGATCAACATTATAGTATGCATTTCAATTCACTAGGTATGATGTATCGTAAAATTGATTCCACAACAGGTACAGAAAATCTTAATTCGTCTGTGTTGCCGTATGCTGATTTAGCTGACCATTCCCATTTGAATGCGCCATCGGTGATCCAAAAGTTCATCGCCATGGGGGCGAAGCAGTATTTTTTACGCGAACGTCTTCAAACGCTCGATGTGTTCATTGCAGACGAGCATAATCAGCTTGAGCATTTACAATACCAACACACTAGTATCAATGATTTTGTTGCCAAAGAAAGTCATTTGTATGTATTCGACGAGCAAAAGCAACGATCCCCTGTGTTTAATATGCCGCAGTTTTTTCAGCTTGTGGATATTGAAGGCAAGTTAACGGTAATACCTTTTGGTTTGTCAGTAGATGAGATGGGCTCAGCATTTTAAGCAAAAGCCCAATCTCAATGACAATTAAATGACTCACTTAGTGCTATCACACACTAAGTTCTTACGAGGTTTATGCGTTTATCTCGAGCAAAATGCCACTTTGTTTATTGATGGCATCAATCACAAAAGACATAAATTCCAAGCCATTACGGGTATCTAACCATTTACCATCTTTGTAATTAAAGTGATAACCACCTGATTTTGTCGCCAGCCAAATTTCATGAAGAGGCTCTTGTTTATTGATGACGATTTGCGAACTGTCTTCAAAAGCCAGCTGTAAAACATTGCCACTGGCGTTGATATCAACATCGGCATCTTGCTCGTCAATCGCTTTTTCTACCGCGTTCTCTATTTCGCCAAACATTTCATCGGCTAATCGATGAAACTCAGTATCTGTAATAGCCATGTATTTCTATCCTTTGCTTTCTGCGTTATGAATGCGATTATAAGACCATTATTCACTAGATGCACAGATGTTGAAAAAAATGAGACTGCTTTTATTTATTATGCTTGCTAGCCTATTCGTAACCGCATGTGGTCAAAAAGGCGTTTTATACAAAACTCCCGAGCCGGTGGCCAATAAAGTCGCCCCAAAACCTGCTAGCACTGATGTGCTAAAGCAAACTGAGGAACTCGACTCTCAACCTTCAACTTCACAACAAGAATAGCATTTATAAGGGACCGCATTTTGGATTACTTTTCATATCAAAATAATTCACTATTCGCAGAAGACTGCGATGTAGCAAAACTGGCCAACACTCACGGTACGCCGTTGTACATTTATTCTCGTGCCACATTAGAGCGCCATTGGCATGCTTTTAATAATGCCGTTGCTGACCATCCGCATCTTATTTGTTATGCAGTGAAGGCGAATTCAAACCTTGCGGTATTAAATGTATTGGCTCGCTTAGGCAGTGGTTTTGATATTGTCTCTGGCGGTGAACTCTCGCGTGTGCTGCAAGCTGGCGGCGATCCTAAAAAAGTGGTTTTCTCTGGTGTGGGTAAAACCGTTGCCGAAATGGAGCAAGCTCTGAATATTGGCATTTACTGTTTTAATGTCGAGTCGAGTGCCGAACTTGAACAACTTAATGACGTCGCGAGGCGCTTGGGTAAAGTGGCACCAGTTTCATTGCGCATTAATCCAGATGTTGATGCCGGTACGCATCCATATATTTCAACAGGTCTTAAAGAAAATAAATTTGGCATTGCCATGGAAGAAGCCGAAGTGGTGTTTGCCCGTGCAGCAGAATTAGTCCATTTACATGTTAAAGGTGTGGATTGCCATATTGGTTCACAGCTCACCGAAATAAAGCCATTTTTAGATGCTATGGACCGCATGCTTGCATTGATCGATCGCTTAGGCGAGTTAGGCATTCAAATTGAACATTTTGATGTGGGTGGCGGCTTAGGGGTAACATATAACAATGAAACTCCGCCACATCCAGACGTATATGCTGCAGCATTACTTGATCGCTTAAATGGCCGTAAATTGAAGTTAATTTTTGAACCAGGTCGTGCCATTGCTGCCAATGCAGGGATTTTCGTCACTCAAGTGCTTTATCTGAAAGAAAATAGTGATAAGCGTTTTGCCATTGTTGATGGTGCAATGAATGATCTTATTCGCCCATCGCTGTATAGCGCATGGCAAAATATTATTCCGGTACAACAAAATGACGCGCCAACCTTTGCTTATGATATTGTAGGTCCAGTATGCGAAACGGGTGACTTTCTGGGTAAAGACAGACAGTTAGCGGTTAAATCAGGCGACTTATTAGCGATACGCTCAAGTGGCGCTTACGGTTTTGCGATGGCCTCAAATTATAATTCTCGCCCAAGAGTGGCTGAAATTATGGTTGATGGTGGTAATGATTTTGTTGTTCGTCAGCGTGAAACGCTAGAGCAACTTTGGCAAGGCGAACATTTATTGCCATAGGCAGTAAGCTAGCGGCATAACGTTTTATAAGGAAACTTTTGTGATCCATTTCACTAAGATGCACGGACTGGGTAATGACTTTATGGTCGTTGATGGCGTAACACAAAATGTGTTTTTTTCGCCTGAACAAATTCGCCGTCTTGCCGATCGGAATTTTGGGATTGGTTTTGATCAACTTTTGTTGGTTGAGCCGCCTTATGATCCAGATTTAGATTTCCATTATCGTATTTTTAATGCCGATGGCAGTGAAGTTGAACAGTGTGGCAATGGTGCTCGCTGTTTTGCTCGTTTTGTTCGCAATAAAGGTTTAACGCAAAAGAATAAAATTCGCGTGAGCACTAATTCGGGTAAAATAACTTTACGCATTGAGCGCGATGGTAACGTGACCGTTAATATGGGCGTTCCCGTTATCGAGCCAAGCCAAATTCCATTTAAAGCTAAAAAAAGCGAAAAAACCTATTTATTGCAAACGCCGATGCAAACTTATTTATGCGGTGCCATTTCAATGGGTAATCCACATTGTGTGATTGAAGTGGAAGACGTACAAGCCGTTAACGTAGATGAAATTGGCAGTAGCTTGACTCGTCATGAGCGCTTTCCTAAAGGCGTGAATGTTGGCTTTATGCAAGTGATTAACCCTGGGCACATTAAGTTACGTGTGTATGAGCGCGGCGCCGCAGAAACCTTAGCATGCGGTACAGGAGCATGTGCCGCGGCAGCGGTTGGGCAATTGCAAGATAAGCTCGATAAACAGGTGAGAGTCGATTTACCAGGTGGCAGCTTAATCATAAATTGGGAAGGCGAGGGTAAGCCGTTATGGATGACCGGACCGGCAGAACATGTATATGATGGACAAATACAACTATGAGTGACATTACCTCAAAAGCCAGTGTGACTAATGTGGCCGCTGACAATACGGTTAGCAGCGAACAAGCAAAAGATATTAATTCAATTGGACAAGATCTTGGCATCGACATGATGGCTAGCTTACAACAAGTTCCGTTTGATGAAATGTTGATCCGCGAATACTTATTGGATAATCCTGACTTTTTTAATCGTTATCCTGAGTTATTAGTGGCCATGCGTGTACCGCATGCGGAACGTGGCGCGGTATCATTAGTTGAACGTCGACAAGAATTGTTGCGTCAACGTGTTAGCCAGCTAGAAGAAGAAATTACCTCGTTAATGAATATCGCCACTCATAATGAGAGAATATTCAAATATAATACTGAGTTGTCGTTTAAAATGCTTGCGAGCCAAGATTTGGGTGAGCTGCGTTTAGTGTTGTCAGAAGGATTAAAAAACGAGTTTGGCTTTAGTCATGTCAGGTTAATTACTGTGCACGATATCGACAGCGAATTAGCTAAAATTTGGCGTCATCGGGTTCAAAGTGGTTATTATTTTGGCCGGTTAACTCAATCAGAATCTAAACGTTTGTTTGGTAGTGAAGTTGGTTCTGTGGCATTAACTAAATTATCTGATGAAAATGGCCAAGTGATATTTGCTATAGCCAGTAAAGACCCAACGCATTTCCATCCTGATATGGACTCATTGTTATTCAGTCAGTTGCGTCGTTTATTAGATCATATGTTGCCGAAAATGTAATCGTTAAGCTATGTGTTTTAAATGAGCATTTTTCAACGATGAAATAAGCTCAAATGACGGCGGTCTTGGTCGTTACAATCTGGGAGTATCTTGATGAAGCCAACTGACTGGCAAGCGATATTTAGCCAACATTTGTCTTCAGAAAGACAGCTCTCTGCTTATACCGTACGCAACTACCTGTTTGAATTACGTCGTGTCGAAGACATGTTAGCTGAATCAACTCAACTGATTGACGTTAGCCGTGATCAGCTGCAAGCAGTACTGGCTACATTACACCGTAAAGGGCTGAGTCCCCGTTCATTATCTTTGTGTTTATCTGCCTTAAAACAATTTTTTGATTTTTTGCTGCGCGAAGATGCTGTCACCGTAAACCCGGCACAGACGTTAAGCGCACCTAAACAAAATAAACCCTTACCGAAAAATATGGATGTGGATGCTGTCAGCCATTTATTGTCCATAGAAGGTGATGATCCTTTGAGCTTGCGTGATAAAGCCATTATGGAATTATTTTATTCAAGTGGCTTACGTTTAGCTGAGTTAGCCAGTTTAGATTGCGTTGACATTAAGTTTGATCAAAGCGAAGTTAAAGTGATGGGTAAGGGCAGTAAACAGCGTGTTGTGCCCATTGGCCAAGTGGCATTAACCGCGATCAAAACGTGGTTGAATTGCCGTAACCAGTTACCTTGTGTAGAAGCTGGGGATGCGTTATTTGTTAGCAGCCAAGGCAAGCGATTGTCTCATCGTAGTATTCAAGCGCGTATGGCTAAGTGGGGCCAAGAACAGGCCATGGCGGTAAAAGTTCACCCACATAAGTTGCGTCATTCGTTTGCAACTCATATGCTTGAATCAAGCCAAGATTTACGTGCAGTACAAGAGTTACTCGGTCATGCGAACTTATCAACTACACAAATTTACACCAGTTTAGATTTTCAACACCTTGCTAAAGTGTACGATAACGCGCATCCAAGAGCGAAAAAAGACAGGGGGAAATAATGACTTTGCAATTGCCTAAAGCTTCGATGATCCAATATCAACGCCTACAACCTTTTAGCGCGATTAGTTTTGATTTAGACGATACACTCTACAATAATCTTCCTTATGTAATACATGCCAGTGAGCAGCTGTTCTCGTTAATTAATCAAGCCTATCCTGCCACTACTGCATGGGATACCGCTCAATGGCAGCAACTCAAACATGCACTGTTCAAACTACACCCAGAGTTAGCTCATGATACCAGTGCAGCACGCTATGCCATGTTGCATCAAGGTCTTTTGCACTTTGGTTATAGTGAGACTGAAGCCAGCCAAGGTGCACAAGATGGCATGACATGCTTTCATCATCATCGCAGTGATTTTACTATTGATGATAACGTGCTGGGATTACTAGAACGCCTAAGCCAACGGTACCGACTAATCGGCATCACTAATGGTAATGTCGACACCCAGCGCATTGGGTTAGGTAAGGTGATGCAGTTTGTGCTACATCCTGGCCATGGGGTTAAAATGAAACCTGCCGCCGACATGTTTAGCCTTGCTTGTCGTCAATTAGATATTAAGCCGTCGGCGTTATTGCATGTGGGCGATCATCCGTTGTCTGATATCGCTGGAGCTAAAATGGCGGGTTGTCAAAGTGCGTGGCTAAACCCATGTATGCAGCAACGGCATAAAAAGGCGCAACCAGTATTACCGCATATCGAGATTAACCAATTAGATTTACTGCTTCAGTTGCTTTAGCTTCAAATCGATACCGGCTTTTAAGCTCATTTGTTCAACTTGCTCACGGCTCGCATGCATATCGGCATCGCCCACTCGAAAATAGGTACCGCTGTAAGGATCGGTGCCAACATAGATGGGCCTGAGTTTTACATCCACGCAGGGCACATGGATACGAATCAGCTTTTTAGCCATAATTTCGATAATTTGTACGTCGGTAGGCGCTAAAATATTGTGACTGATTTTTTTCGGGTCATGTAAAATTGCCCAAATTTCACTGAGCATCGGCATCGGATTAATAATTCCCTCAATCGTAAAGTCACCTTGCTGCTCTTTTACCCCTAAAATAATTTCCCCGCCTAAGGTGTTGGCAAAAGCACTGTAGCTTTCCCACATGCCTTCGGGCAACATTCCATTACCATCTCTTCCACCTGCTAACTTAAATTCAACTTGGGCAGATTCATGTAAGTTTGCTATGTCGTCTAGGGCAAAGGTTGGGTAATGATGAGGTGACATTTAGGCTCCATATTGAAGTACGGTAAACTCATTATGTACTGTATGAAGTTTCGCAAAAAAAAGGAAGCAAATCCGTAAGGATGATCTCGAAGTTGCTTCAAAATGGGGAACCTAGGAGGATTATAGTGCTAAAGCTTTTGGGAATAATAAAGTGTTTTCAATCTCTATATGGATTTGCAAATCGGCATCAAATTCAGCCAAGGTGCGATAACACGCTTGCCACGTATGGCAAACACCTGCAGGTGGCGTGTAGTTATTGGTTAAGTTTCGAATGGTTTGCAACATGTGGTCTGCATTATCGTGTTCATGCAACATCATGTTGATAGGATTACTAATATGACCAAAGCATCCATCAACAGTTTTGCCTAAGCTGAGCGATTTAATCGCCGGAAATAAAATGCGTTCTTCTTTCATTAAGTGCGGCATTAATTCGGCAATTAACTCATTAACCGCATGTGCCAGAGGCTTTATCTCGCTGTGATCATCACCGTGTGCGCGAACCATTTTATCTGTGTATTCCACTAATAATGGGGCGGTTTCACGAATGTATTGATGATGAGTCGCTTCAATATGATCTATCAAATCAATTAATGATAAGTGCTGTAATGCGGGTGCTGCTTGTTCGGTTAACATGGCAATTCCAAAGGTGCACATAATTTACATGTATTTTATGTGCATCTTTAACAATGCTCAATTTATTCACCACTAATCTGTTAGCTAACTCACACATTAATCGAAAATTGATACGTTATTGAGTACAAGACTCGCCTTGCGCCAAAGTGCTTAGCAGTACTTTTGAACTGACTTTTTGTTGCTGTAGCATACCGCCGACTCTTAATAAGCTATCTTGCCAACACACTAACCCACGGTGATCCATGCTTGGCTGCGATAGTGTCTGCGGTGCGAGCCACTGCTTGGTAGCCAAGTCGAATCGATAACCATAGGAGTTTGGTTCGCTAGGTTCACCGTTATAACCAATACCTGAATAGTTATACGGATTATCACTTCCGCCTAAAAATACAATTTGGCCACCAGTTGCTGTTTTAATCCCGGTAGCTGCCATGCGGTAATGAGCCGTAGCAGTTGCAGCAGTGTTTGATTCCGCTATGTTTGCTATTGATGGGTTGACGTTTGATTCAGTTATTGTAGATTTACTTACGTTGATATTAGCCGCGACAGAGTAATGCGGCAGTAATTGCCAATCAATTCGCAAATGATTATCTGGATTGACCTCACCATACAAACACACGGGTGATGCTTGGTAACTGCGGCGCGCGTTGATATTAGCTTGTACTTTTACGCCGTCGCACAACACCAGCTGATGACCTACCATTCCTACTGCTTGACCAAATACAGCCGGTGCTGGTATTGGGCTCGCTTGAGCCCAAGTGTTGGTCTGGGTGTCATACACTTGGACTAAATTGACGTTGCCGTCGTTGTGCCAGCCGCCAAATAAATAGATGTAACGCTGTTGATATGCTACTGCAGTGGTGTCATCAACAGCCACTGGCATGTCGGCAATACGAGTATATTGATTGGTCTTAATCGAGTATTGGTAATTATCAATTGTGCTAATTTCGTCATGATTGTCGGCCACGGTATAACCGCCAAACACATACGCCTTATCGTTAATGCCAATCGCAATCGATGCCAGCCTGCCCGCTAAAGGCGCAACATGAGGTACCGGCTTAATAGTTTGCCATTGGGCATTAGGGGTGTTTAAATTTAGTGCCCATGCCTTGTTATGTACAGCTTGATAATCTTTAGCTTTACCTAGCCCCATAAAGCTCAACAAGTAAGTGTGTTTATCGCTTTGCACCAACGCTATTGCGTTGTTGGTTACCGCTTGTGGCAATGGTGTTATATCGGTTGCTGCTGCATAAGCTGGTGTAGCAACAACTATTAATCCTATCAATGATCCTGCTAACCTACCCAATGTTGAGTTAATCATAGCGATATTGTGGTTAGTCGATTTTGGTCGTTTAACGGAGATACGAATGCGCAAAGAGAGTTGCTCGATTAGGCGAGACATTGTGTGTGAAATCCTTTATGTGCTTTATGGATAGCAATAGAGTGTAAACCAATTTATGGTTTTACTCCTGTGCCCATGCGTATTTCGATGACCTTTTCAACGCGCGATGGCGTGGTTATTAGCCCGCTTTGTTCGACAATAATAAACCAATCGTAACCTTGTTGCTCAGTTAACATTGATGCTTGTGTTAATGCGTAAGCATCGATATTGGTTTTATTTTTACTGACAATATTGAGCATAAAATAATTGTCAGTTATTTTATGCTCAATATAGCGATAGCCATCTGCTTGAGTATATTTGACTCTAGGTGTTGTATTTACACAACCGCCCACTAGCGTAACGAGTAATACCGCGACAATGGCGCCAAGTTTATACATGTCCATAACCTTTTAGGTAAAAATTCATAGCGAATTAGTCTGTTAACTTGCTAAGTATTTGCTGTTCTTGTGCTGTTGTTAATGGCGCGCCAACCATAATATTGTCGAGTAAGCTATCAAGTGCAGAACCGCCGCTAGCTGTTTGGTATTCAGCTTGCTGATCTTGGCTAATAGTATATTCAATATTAGCGACTTGTTGCCATTGCCCCTGCTGCTGACAGGCAATATTTTCGCTACGCAGGCTTAGGTCTTGCAAACCATACTGGCGACAAAAATCTCCCTGTTGATTATAAAAACTGAGTTGAATAGACATGATGCTGTCATCATCTAACAATGCAATAACACCGCTTGGTAAATGCGTTAGTTGTTCTGTTATGGTTGGGTCTATGCCTGCCGTTGTGGTATTGGTCAGTAGTGGCGTGTCTAGTTGATATACGCCATAACCCGCTATTAGCGCGATAACCGCAACTGCTGCAGCATAATGTTGCACCTGTTGCTGTGCTTGGCGCCACCAAGGAAAGGCTACAATGTTACTCTCTGTAGCGCTAGGCTCTTCAAACGGTGCACTAGGCGTTTCAAGTAGTGTGCTAATGGCTTTTGGAACGGGCTGTTGGTCAATGGCTTGATAGAATGTTTGTACCATAGGATCAACCATTGCCAGTTCTGCTAAACGTTCGGCAACCGCTTCATTATCGGCAATCGCTTGCCTGACTTGTTCCATGTCTTGCTCTGGTAGTTCTGCATCTAAAAAGGCTGATAAGGTTTCATCGCTGAGGTTCATGCCATGCTCCCGTTAGGTTGTTTAAAAAAGCTGACCATGTTGGATCGAGCTCTTGCTAGGCGGCTCATGATTGTTCCTGTTGGAATGGCGAGTATCTCAGCCGCTTCACTGTAGCTCATGCCTTGTACAGCAATTAACGATAATACTTCACGCTGATCATCAGACAAATTGTTCATCGCGCTATTCATCTCACCTAAGGTGATATCGTTAATGATGTCCGCTTCACCGTCGGTGTAATTTTCTGCCTGCAGTTCTGGTTTACTGGTGGCTAAGGTGCGTACTTTTTGTGAGCGATAATCATCAATCCATTGATTTCGACATATCTTAAAGGCCCATTTAGCTAACAGAACATCTTCCGGTGGCGGCGATTTAAGTATCCGTAATAAGGTATTTTGCACCAAGTCATCGGCATCATGCATTGAGCCCGTTAATGAGTAGGCAAAGCGTCTTAATGCTGGTAGCAGTAGGATTAATTCGGGTTTCATATTTAGGGTATACTCCTCTTTACCCTGATAACGGTTCAATGGGCAAAGTTATTCCAACATGGAGGGAATTTTTTTTGTTGTCAGACGTTTTTATCTTACACACTATCAGCGCAGGTAGATAAATCAATGAGAACAATGACAGCATATTCACTCGCATTACTGAGTTTAACCCTCATACCTTTAGTGTCTTACGGGCAATTATTGTCTGTGCCAGCACTTCCTGCTGCAGTGATAGATAAACTCGATCAAAGCGTAAGCCGAAGCGCCGAGCGCTTACAAGCACTGAAGCAGCAACGTTTGCTGGAGCAGCAATTACAGCAAACATTAGCGCTAAAGGCGACATTGTTAGACCCCTTATTACAGTTGCCTGCTGTAGTGCCTGTGCTAAATAGCGCAGGTCAGCCTGTATGGAACGATATTGAAGTTGAACATGGTTTACGCGCCGTTGAGCGTGAATGGCTATTGTTAATATCCATAGCACAATGGCAACAGCTGTTAACGACGACTCCTGAGCTGGAAATGTATGTGCAAAGCCGCACTGAACTGGCAATGTTAGGCTTACAGTTGGTTAAAATACAAGTACCGATCGAGCTTGATAGCGTTGATGCATTACGCTATACCTTACCTACACTACTGGCACCTTATTTAAGCCGAAATTATATATACCAGTCGCAAGCGGCTAATCAAGCAAACACAGTTACGGATGCGCAGGCGAGTACTGAAACGGCTATCCAAGTAGGCAAAGCGACAACGGATCAGATAACGGCAGTGCAGCAAGTGGTTTCAAGTGAAACGACAGCGATGTGCGATAGACCGATAAGATTAGGCATGATAGATACCGCGATTGTGCCCCGGCATAAAGCGCTGCATATAGCCGAAGATCGCTTAGTATTGATCCAACAAAATTTTCTTACTGATGATATCCCATCTTCATATAGTCACGGAACCGCAGTGGCAGGCGTATTAGCGGGTAACAATGATCAACTTAAGCCGTTGTTACCGTCATTAACCTTATACAGCGCAGGAGCCTTTTATGCCCAAAATGCGTATCAACAAGGGGCTACACTCGACAGTATCTTGCAGGCGTTAAATTGGTTAGTAGGTCAACAGGTGCGGGTGATCAATATGAGTTTGACTGGACCAGATAATCCAATATTACATGAAGTCGTATCTCGTTTAGCTGAAACAAAGACCATTTTAGTGGCTGCAGCAGGTAACGGTGGGCCAGCCGCTAAGCCATTATATCCAGCTGCATATTCAGACGTTATTGCCGTCACTGCGGTAGATAAACAGCTGGGATTATATCGTTGGGCTAATCAGGGGGATTACATTGATTTTGCGGCGCAAGGAGTAAAGGTGTTGACTACCCGAGCAGATGGAAGCGTGGGTATTGAAAGTGGCACTTCAATGGCCACGCCCGTTGTATCGGCCAAAGTGGCCTGTATGCTGGCTGCAACACCAGAGCTGCTATTGGAGCAGGTGTTGCTGCAATTACAGCAGCAGGTGATTGATTTAGGCGCACCAGGTAAAGATCCACAATTTGGTTATGGGGTAGTAACACGCCCTTAAAAACTGGCTTGTAACATCAGTCCTGCTCGTGTTTCATCATAATCTGCACTGGTCAAGATTGACTGATAGTAACCATATTCAACGGATGTCAGCAGCGCAAAAGTGGAATTAATATTTAACTCCCACTTAGCATCAATGTGTTGATGTATATCGTTACGTTTATTATCGTTAATGGCCAAAGCATAATCTCTTTGAGTTAATTTCATTCCTAGTTGAATTTTTTGTACAACGTGCCATAAATCAAATTGATTAGACAAGCGGATATTCATACTTTTAGCGCGATAGCTAAAGGCTTTATCAAGTGTATCTTCATCCTCATAAGTTGCGCCTAATGAGATAAAGCGTTGGCCCTGTTGAAAAAACCAAAATGAATCGATATTAGCACTTTTATTGCTAGCATCACGCGATTCAAACTGAGCAAAATCTTTGTCGGCATACACTACACTGGGACGAATAAACCAGCTGTCGCTAAGATTATGCATGGCATACACGCTAAATTGGTTGAGCGCTAAAAAATCGCTGCCATCTAAATCAGCTTGAGCCAGATAGACACTGCTGCCCAGTGTTAGATTATCAAAGGCATAGCTCGCATCGATAAAAGCCAGCTGTAAGCGACTGTCATAAGCACTGGCATTTCGATAGCGTTTGTCATTAATACTATAGCCACTGTCTAGGCGGACATTGTCGCTAACTTGCCAAGCTGCATCGATTTCTCCCTCTAAAACCGTCGCCGTATCCGACTCACCACTGGCTTGTTCAAGTTCACTGATGTTGACGTTAGACTGGTATTCCATACCTGCTTTTAGCTTACCGTTAACGGATAGGGTTTCTGCCGCTACTCCCATATGAGCGCAAGCCAGCAGAAATAATGTACAGGTAACGCGAGAGTGTAAAGTCATCATAAGGACTCCTAACAATAAAGATAGGCCGGCAGTATTGCCGGCATATGGAGTATTCGACTTAAAGACCGCTTGATAAGCGAATGGTATTTTGAATGGTGTGAGTGACTTCTGCATTCACTGTTTGGCTCACCGCTTGCGTCACTTGTTCGCGAGTGTTCTGCTGCATGAGTTCACTTGCACTTGCCTGTAACTGTTGTTGCACTGCGCTGGTTGCTGCGGCATTGATGGCCGATGATGTTGTCCCAGAAACTGCCGCGCTTACTGAATCAGATACTGCTGTGCTAGTGGCAAACAGTGTATCGGCACTCATACGTGATTGAATCTCTTCTGCGGCGGTGTTTGCACCAAGTTGTGCTGCGTTTACTGTCGCTGCGGCGGTGTTGAGTGATGTCTCTGCTTGATTAACCGATAACTCTGTTGCTGCAGATAATCCGGCAGAACCAGATGCTATTACTTGAGTTGACACCAATTGCGCAGCCGTCGAGGCGTTATTAATCAGGCTATTAGCTATGCCAGCACCAACAGTTGTGGTGTTGGCTAATTGGTTATTAGCAAGTGTTGTTGCTGAGTCAGCGTTGGTGATTGATGTATCAAGTGCTGACGTTACCGTAGTGAGCATTTCTGTTGTGGGTATGGTTATCGCAACTTGGTTGTCAGTTGTGGCTGCCATTTCAGTTGATGAAGTTTGCGTGGAGTCACTCGAGCCGTCTGACTCTGCTTCATTTGAAGCCGTTTGATCTGAGGCGGTGTTGGTCGGCTCGCTTGAGGCCATTGTTGACTCATTATTGCTTTGTGTTTCAGCGTTAGCATTTGGGCTATTCTGTTGGTTTTGGCTTAATTGAACATCAGCTTGGGCTGATACGGTTGTCGATGCTGACATTTCGGCACTTATTGCCATGGTTGAGAAACAAGCAAGAGCAATAATCGTTGGTTTAAGTAATGTTTTCATTTTTAATTCCCTCGTAATGTCGTGATTGACACTGTGATAACGAGGCGGTCGTCGATTCTATTCCATTTATTTTTTCTTAATTGGCATTATTGTCTTGCGAGGTGAATATGAAATTAATAAGTGATTGTTTAATATTGTTATTTTATTTTTATCTTTATTGATGTAAAAAGACTAAATGATGCTTAGATAGACATCTCTACTGAAATATAACCATCGTTTAGCGTTGTTGCTTGAAAATAAATAGTGGTTTTGTCGCCCGCTGGGATTTGTCGGCAGAACTAGCGATTGAGCCGCGGACAAATGTCATGCTCAGTATGTTAAATGCTGTGTATATGTTTACTTTTATGGTTAATGTAAATCAATTATCATTGGTGTCAGCGCGAAAGCCCATTGAGTCATTCGCACACCCAGTATTATCCGTAATGAATGCTTAATTACGATATAGTTATCTTAAATATAAGCCGGTTACCCCTGAAACCATTGAGTCGTAGGTTTTACTTTGTCATTAGAAAATTCAGTTAACTTTATCCCTCATAGTTGGTTTGGGCATTTGTATCAGCGTGACGTAAATGCGATCAAATTGACGCAAGAGGGGATGACTTTTATGCCTAGCCAAGGCCGATTTTTAGCAAGATTTCGGCATACCAATAAACCGCTTATTATGGGGCAATTATCATGGCAGCAATTAGATCATCCGCCACTATTTAGTGCCAGTTTACTCGGTAACTTACTGAGTTTTAAGGCAGCTGGTGCTCATTATCAAATTCCATTTTTAAGTTATTTGGCTAAATCTCATTTTAAGCAACAGGTCGAAATACTCTGGGCTTTATCTCATCAAAAATCGCTGTGCGATTTGATATTACGAGTTGAAAAAGCCATATCAAGCCGGTATTTACGCCAGTCATTACTAGAAAAAATGCGCGCTAGAATCGAGCGTGAGTATTTTCGCTGGTTTCCCTGGAGTGAAGGGGTCGAGTTACCCGCCAATATACGTACCGCATTAATTCAACTACACGGTTTTTACCACTGGAATAAAGCTGATATAGATCGCCTACGTGAAGGCTATATTCAATCGCAGTTACTCGCATTTGCAGACTTTTTTGATCATGTGGAGTCACAGCCATTAACCGATAAGCAGCGCCGAGCATGTATTATCGATGATGATAATAATCTACTGCTCGCGGGCGCTGGCACGGGGAAAACCAGTGTAATGGTAGGCCGTGCAGGCTATTTACTAAATAGTGGCCAAGCTAAAGCTAATGACATTCTATTACTGGCTTATGGCAAAAAAGCCGCCATGGAAATGGATCTGCGAATTAAACACAAACTGGGCAGTGATGATATTAAGGCCAGTACTTTTCACAGTTTAGGCCTGAAAATTATTGCCGATGTTGAAGGTGTGAAACCTAGCTTATCAGCGTGGGTAAATGATGAACCCGCCAAAGACAAATGGGTGCACGATAGATTAGAAGTTTTGATTGAAAATGAATCTTATCGTAAACAACTTTTTGACTATTTCAGTCGTTATTATTACGTTGAAAAAAGCCCATTCGAATTTTCAATACAAGGTGAGTATTTTGAATATTTAAATGATAATGACATTCGCTCATTGAAAGGTGAAAGAGTTAAAAGCTTTGGCGAGCTGTATATCGCTAATTGGCTGTTTACCAATGGCATAGAGTATCAATATGAAGCTAAGTATGAATTTGATGTCAGCACGGTTGATTTTCGCCAGTACCAAGCTGATTTTTATCTACCTGAATATGAGGTTTATATTGAATATTATGGCATTGATGAAGCCAATAATACGGCTCCTTATATCGATCAAGCAGCCTATTTAGCATCAATGGAATGGAAACGACTGTTACATCATCAGCGCCAAACCAACTGCATCGAATTATTTTATTATCAGCACAAGAAAAATCAGTTAATCAACAAGCTTGAGCAAGCTTTAACGGTATTTAAAGTTAACTACTCACCTTTACCCGATGACGCGATATTGGCAACTCTTTATGAGCTTGGGCGAGTGACTGAGCTGGCAAAATTGTTTAGTCAGCTCATTGGCTTATACAAAGCAGCTTGTATTGACGAGGCTGGGCTGGAAAAGGTATTTGCCAATGCTGCTGATGCGGCCCAAACGCGTAAAGCATTTGAATTACTCGAACCCATTTTACAGCAGTACCAACAGTACTTATCAGCTCACGGTGATATCGACTTTGAGGACATGATAGCCAAAGCGCTCGCATACCTGCAAAGTGGTCAATATGTCAGCCCATGGCGATATATCATGGTCGATGAGTTTCAAGATATTTCAGAACCCAGAGCACGTTTAGTGCGAGCCTTGCGAGATTCGCGCACGAAAAAAGGTAACAGCGATACTTCATTATTTTGTGTTGGCGACGATTGGCAGGCTATTTATCGCTTTAGTGGTGCAGATGTCCGTTTAACGACTCAATTTAAACGTTATTTTGGCCATGCCAGCGAAACGCATTTGGATCTTACTTTTAGATTTAATAACCGTATCGGTGAAGTGGCTAGCGCTTTTGTGAGTAAAAACCCGCATCAACTCAACAAAGATATCCATTCATTGGTACAAGTTGCCAAGCCTGCAGTATCAATACTTCGTCGTGGTACCAATGAGGGCGCAACTAAAGATGAGCTGAGTAACAACGCATTAGAGCAAGCCTTAAATGCTCTGTCCGTCCGTGTTACTCAAGCTGTTGATAAGCTTAAAGCTAAACCGACAGTATATTTGCTGGCCCGTTTCTGGTTTCAGTTGCCAGATAAAGACATGTTGCGTCAGTTAACGGCTAAATACCCGATGTTCGTGATTGAGTGTTTATCGTTTCATGCTTCCAAAGGTAAAGAGGCCGACTATGTGGTGATTATGGGAATGACCCAAGGCATACATGGATTTCCGTCGAAAAAAATAACGCCACCTTTACTTGATGCGTTTTTACCTAAAGCCGAAAACTTTGAATTTGCAGAAGAACGGCGTTTATTTTATGTCGCGCTAACCCGCGCAAAGCACCGAGTTTACGTTATCGCCGATATGACCAATGTGAGCCCATTTATTGTGGAACTGATCCAACAAGATTATGCCGTTGAACAACAAGAATTTAGTACGTCTTTGGTGCAATCCTTGTTTGAACAAATTAACTGTGTCCGATGTACCACTGGGATATTAAAACCACGAGTGGGCAAGTTCACATCATTCTTTTCTTGCTCACACTTTCCATTATGCGATCACAAAGAAGCAGGCTGTGACGAATGCGGCAGTCCGATGACACGTAAACGTTTTATCGGTTTCAAGGTATGTCTCAATGACAGTTGTAGCCATATGGCGCCGATATGTAACGTCTGTGGCGGTGATATGAACTTAAGAGAAAGTGCTAGAGGGGCTTTTTGGGGCTGTAAAAATTATCGAGGTAACCGCGTGCCTAGTTGTAGCAATACCATTGATAAAGCCAAAATCTCTCCGCAACAGGTGCAGTAGTTCTTAGAAATGGATGACTGTTTCTACTCGTATATAACACTTGCTGATAAATGATGTGTTACTACGAGTGTAACTGATAAAACAAAACGGGCTTATCATTGCTGATAAGCCCGTTTCATTACAATCACTTAGACGCTAGGTCTTAGTTCATGCCGTATTTCTTTAATTTCTTACGTAAAGTACCACGGTTGATACCTAACATATTAGCAGCGCGCGTTTGGTTGCCACGAGTGTGTTGCATGATGATGTCTAGTAAAGGTGCTTCAACTTCGCACAATACCATTTCATATACTTCAGAAGCTTCCTGACCGTCTAACTGAGAGAAGAAGTTAGTCACGGCACGTTTTACTGCGTCACGTAATAACTGCGGCTTGATAGTGCCGTTTGCTGTTTCGATTTTGCCTACGGTAAGCTGGTGAACTTCTGTGTTAGTTGTCTGATCAAACATTCTATTCTGCTCTTTATTAAATTCTAAACTAATTCATCAAAATAACATTCTACGAGGGAATGTTGCTGGGCAGCGGTTTCAAGCCGATTGAAGTCAGCACGAAATTGGCGCTGTTCCTCATGGTTTAGGTACCACCCGACATGCTTTCTAGCAAATCGGACACCTTTGTATTCGCCATATAAGTCATAAAGTTTCTTAAGGTGTTCAAGCATCACACTGCGTTGCTCTTCTGCCTTAATTGGCGCTAACTTTTTACCTGTTTCCAGATAATGTAGGATTTCTTTAAAAATCCAAGGCCGTCCTTGTGCACCTCTTCCAATCATCAGGGCATCGGCGCCAGTGTAGTCAAGTACAAACTTGGCTTTTTCTGGTGTGTCGATGTCCCCGTTAGCGACAACAGGAATTGAGACATTCTGTTTAATTGCTTTTATGGTGTCGTACTCGGCAAAGCCTTTGTACATGCATTGTCTGGTTCGGCCGTGAACGGCGAGCGAGACAATGCCACAATCTTCAGCAATTTGGGCTATTTCAACACCATTACGATGTTCAGGCTCCCAACCTGTGCGTATCTTTAACGTTACTGGTACGTCTACTGCAGCAACCACGGCTTGTAAAATCTCTTTTACTAAGCTGGGGCTTTGCATTAACGCAGAACCAGCAAATTTTTTATTCACTTTCTTTGCTGGACAGCCCATATTGATATCAATGATGTGCGCACCTTGTTCAACGTTGAACTTAGCGGCATTGGCCATTAAATCAGGATCTGCACCTGCTATTTGTACGGAGCGTATTCCTTCTTCACCAGAATGCATCATGCGCTGGCGGCTTTTGTCGCTGTCCCAAACGTCGGGATTCGATGAAAGCATTTCTGATACGGCTAAAGCTGCGCCATAGCGTAAACAGAGATTTCGGAAGGCCTGATCGGTGACACCTGCCATTGGTGCCACAATCAGCTGATTAGACAGTTGATACGGGCCAATTTGCATTTCGGACTTCACCTTGCTCTCCAAAGGGGCGCTATAGTAGCCCTTTTTTACGGCCGTGAAAAGGTCAATAAATGACCTAAATGCAACTTTTTTGCTTGACTTTTATTAGCCGTCACATCTTTGACTAATAATTGGCGTTTTTCGGCCATTTTTGAGCACTGGTGCGTGTTGCAGAGAGACGTTTTCATATATACCAGTGTCAATTATTGATGTTAACAACCTGTAAACGAGAATTTACGCACGCAATTCGTTCATAATATAGCCCATAATTGAGTGCGTTTTAGGCTTGTGGGCAGGCTACTTACGTATTCCTGTTAAGCGACTCCAGTCTTCTTTGTTACATACTGGATCCATGATGAACCATTGGCTGTAGAAGTCGGATACTTCTTGTGCTTGTTCTTGCAATAAACCCGATAGCGCCAGTTTGCCACCAATTTTGACTTTTTCAGCTATCAGCGGCGCTAGCTCTTTTAACGGACCGGCAAGAATATTGGCGACTAATACGTCTGCTTGTAAGTTGGCTGGTTGATCTTCTGGTAAATATAGGGCCAATTTATCCACTACGTCGTTACGTTCAGCATTGGCTTTTGAAGCGTCAATAGCCTGATAGTCAATATCAACACCTGTTACTTTCTTGGCGCCGAGTTTGATTGCGGCAATAGCCAAAATACCCGATCCACAACCAAAATCGATGACTTCTTGGTTTGATAAATCTAGGCTGTCTAACCATTCTAAACATAAGGCGGTGGTAGGGTGAGTACCTGTACCAAAGGCTAAACCTGGATCGAGAATGACGTTAACCGCAGTCGGATCAGGAATTTCACGCCAGCTAGGGCAAATCCATAAACGTGTACCAAATTGGATTGGGTGAAAGCTGTCCATCCATTCGCGGATCCAGTCTTTATCTTCGACTTGTTCAATTTTATGATTAAAGCCTTTGCCTAAAAATGGCATCGATTCTAAAAATTCGATTGTGGGTGCTAAGTTAGTACCTGCATCAAACAATGCAATCATTACGGTATCTTGCCACAGCGGTGTTTCACCTAACTTAGGTTCGAAAATAGGCTCGTCTTGGCCATCTTCGTAGGTGATGGAAAGTGAACCGTGATCCATTAATAAGTCGCCAAGCAAGTCGGCGTTATCGCGATGAGTGTGAATGCGTAATTGGATCCAAGCCATGGGATTTTCCTAACTGTGGTAAAAGTAATATCAAATTGGCGCTTATTATACCCAAGTTATTTTAAGATGCTCGTTTAGGTGAGAGTTTATTGGTTGTTTACTAGATGAAGATGGACCATTTTCGGTCACGTTTATATTAAAAATCGCCCAGGATATTGCTGATGATTAGAAAACAGGTAAGTTAGTCCCGAAACTTACTGAATGTGTTGGTGAGTCAGTTGCGTTAAATTTGATCTGTCCTGGTCGCGAAAATATCACTCAGGTCATGTTGCTATTACGCGATAAGTTACGTCAATATTGCCCGTAATTATTAGCGTAACGACACCTTTTTAGATACACGTTAGATTGTTTTATCTACCGAATACTCGTTTCGATATTTAGTTAACTATCAGTATTGTTTAAGTTTTTATTTGCTAGTTTGTGTGACATGCTTCTAACTCCCGCTTAATAATAGGTGAACACTATCACGGTTTGATCATTGTTCATTGCCGCTATTCAAAAACTCTTGATATGGTCAATACTTGTTATTGTGCTTAACAGGATATGATGCTTTATGACTGCGAATTCTTTGCAAACGAAAGTCGACAGTGCGGTAAATACCGACAAAGGTTTTGCTCACCCTCTTTGGGCTGCTCGAGCGGATAAACTACAAAGTTTGTCTGGTGTAATACTGGGACTTTTTCTAGTGATGCATTTGCATTTTGAGTCGAGTATTTTGTTTGGCAAAGAAGCCTTCTACCAAGTGGCACAGTTTCTTGAGGGTGGAATATTCAGTGAAACTGGTCATGGTTACCCACTGGTAACTCAAATTTTTTCCTGCTTTATGTTATTGGTAGTACTGATCCATGCGGTATTTGCATTACGGCGTTTTCCGACTCAATTAGGCCAATGGCGCGCCTTACGAAATCAAATGCGTTTTTTACCTCATGAAGATACCAAAATCTGGTTTTGGCAAATGATCACTGGTTTTTTATTGTTCTTCCTCGTGCCAACGCACTTATTCACCATGATAACCAATCCTGAAATAGGCCCACATCTTTCGGCCGAGCGTGTGTACCACCTTAATGCTTGGGTTTTATATATCCTGCTATTACCTGTTGTAGCAGTGCATGGCGTATTTGGTTTATATCGAGTAGTGGTGAAATGGGGCTTGGTTGAGCAACGCTTTGCCATGCTCAAATTTGCTAAGGTGCTGTTAGCGTATTTAATGGTGCTAGGAGTAGCGAGTTTGCTGACTTATATTTTTATTGGCCGTTCTTTGGCGTTACCTGTGGTGCCATATGTGTCGATGTTATAAGGAATTAAAATGAAAATTATTTATACCGACACCTTGGTAGTAGGCGCTGGACTGGCAGGGTTAAGAGTCGCGATAGCCTCAAAAGAACGTGGCCTCGATACCTTGGTGTTATCGCTTGTTCCCGCTAAAAGATCGCACTCTGTCGCTGCCCAAGGTGGCATGCAAGCCAGTTTAGCCAATACCATAAAAGGTGAAGGTGATGATGAAGACATCCATTTTCAAGATACGGTAAAAGGTTCCGATTGGGGCTGCGATCAAGATGTTGCTCGAATGTTTGCTCACTGTGCACCCAAAGCGGTAAGAGAGTTAGCTCAGTGGGGCGTTCCTTGGACTCGAGTAACTAAAGGCGATAGACAAGTTATTGTTAATGCGGAAAAAGTGACTATCACTGAAGCAGAAGCTGCTCATGGACTCATTAACGCGCGTGATTTTGGGGGTACCAAAAAGTGGCGTACTTGCTATACCGCAGACGGTGCTGGTCATTCTTTATTGTATGCCGTCGATAATAAGGCTATTTCGCTAGGTATTCCTGTGCATGAGCGGATGGAAGCATTAACGCTTATTCATGATGGAGTGCGTTGCCATGGTGTCATCGCTCGTTGCTTAATTACGGGTGAATTACGCGCTTACATCGCTAAATCTACCACTATTGCCACAGGTGGCTATGGGCGGATTTATGCGGTGTCGACCAATGCCATTATTTGTGAGGGGATTGGTCAAGCATTGGCGCTAGACACTGGCGTCGCGACGCTGGGCAATATGGAAGCGGTACAGTTTCACCCTACGGCTATTGTTCCAGTGGGTATTTTAACGACGGAAGGTTGCCGTGGTGATGGTGGTGTGCTGCGTGATAAAGACGGTTACCGCTTTATGCCCGACTATGAACCAGAGAAAAAAGAACTGGCTTCGCGAGATGTTGTGTCTCGTAGAATGACTGAGCATATGCGCAAAGGAAAAGGCGTAAATAGCCCTTATGGGCCGCATTTATGGCTGGATATTACCTTATTAGGTCAAAAGCACATTGATACCAATTTGCGTGAAGTTAAAGAGATTTGTGAGAACTTTTTAGGTATTGATCCGGTTAAAGATTGGATCCCTGTTCGGCCTACACAACATTATTCTATGGGCGGTATTCGTACTAAAGCCAATGGCGAAAGTCCACAATTATCAGGGCTGTTTAGTGTTGGAGAAGCGGCTTGTTGGGATATGCATGGCTTTAATCGACTCGGTGGCAACTCCCTAGCAGAAACTGTGGTTGGCGGAATGATTATCGGTAAGTATGTTGCTGACTTTGGTGAGCAAAATAGTTTGGTCGTGGATACCGATTTAATCGCCCAGTTTGGTAAGCAGTTACAAACAGAAGTTGATCAGCTTATTGAGGGCGAAGGAACAGAAGATCCATTTAAACTTAAAGCTGCAATGCAAAAAATTATGATGGATTACGTCGGTATTTTCCGCAATGGGCCTGAACTTGAACTGGCTGTTAACCAATTAACCGAATTACTTGAACGTTCAAAAAACCTCGGGTTAAAGTGCAAAAAACGTCACGCTAACCCTGAGCTTGTTGAAGCGTTACGCGTCAAACGAATGTTGAAAGTGGCAGTGACCGTTGCATGCGGGGCGCTTGCTCGTACCGAAAGTCGAGGCGCGCATTCTCGTGAAGATTTTCCACAGCGTAATGACCAAGACTGGTTGAATCGTACATTAACCCGTTGGCCAGATGCTAATAGTTTACGACCAGAAATGAGTTATGAAGCGCTCGATGTGATGCGAATGGAATTACCGCCTGGTTATCGAGGTTATGGTGTTGATAATGCGATTGCTCATCCTGATACCCAAAAACGTCAGCAACAGGTTGAAGCTATATTGGCTGAACTCGGTGACGATGCAGATAGGTATGCCAAGCAAGCGGCATTAATGCCTTATGAGTTACCTGAAGAATATCAACCACGTAATCAGCGCTTCACTGATACTGTAGCCAAAACCAACGCTGAGTCTGGAGAAATGTAATATGAGCCAAGCACGCACGTTAACTTTTTCAATTTTTCGATATGACCCGCAAGAGCCTGGCGACAAACCTAAAATGGTGAGTTACAGCTTAACAGAGGCACCCGGAATGACGGTGTTTATCGCGTTGAATCAGCTACGTGAAACACAAGACCCATCACTACAATTTGATTTTGTTTGTCGTGCTGGTATTTGCGGCAGTTGTGCCATGGTGATCAATGGTTTTCCGACGTTAGCTTGTCGAACCTTAACCGCTAATTATCCAGATGGACATATTAAATTGATGCCATTACCTGGCTTTGATTTAATTGGCGATCTGTCGGTAAATACCGGTAAATTTATGCGCGAATTATCTGAGCGTTTATCGTTGTGGTTGCATCCGAATAGTGCAGATAATGATATTCATCGTATCGAAACGCCGATGTCACCGGAAGAAGCAACCAAGCTTTATGAGTTAGAGCGATGCGTAGAATGTGGTGTATGTGTTTCTGCTTGTGCGACTAAACAAATGCGTGACACTTTTGTTGGCGCAGTCGGTATGATGAAAATTGCCCGTTTTGAATTAGACAGCCGTGATACTCGAACCGCTGATGATTTTTACCATGTCATAGGTAATCAAGATGGCGTGTTTGGTTGCATGACGTTACTCGGCTGCCAAGATACTTGCCCGAAAGATTTACCGCATATGCAGCAAATTGCGTATTTACGTCGGAAAATGGCATCTGTTTAGGTTGAAAGAGCGGTAGCGAACGGTAAAGCGATAACAGGCGATGGCAAGCGATAGAAGTACAAAGACTAGATGCTAGAGCGCTTCGCTGCTAGATGCTATACAAGCTAAAGCTTTAAAAGCAGGGGGATCGATAACGAACGGTAAAACGATAACAGGCGATGGCAAGTGGAAAGACTAGATGCTAGAGCGCTGCGCTGCTAGAGTGCTACGCAGCTACAGACGATACAAGCTAAAGCTTTTATAGCAGCGAAGCGTACTATCAGGACGAAGTCCGCTCTAGATTCTAGGCATGGCTTTGGTTAGTAACCTTGATATACATATAAAAATGCCGCTAAATTAGCGGCATTTTTGCGATTATTTTGCGTTTAGGTAATTAATTACTTAGCGCGTTTCATTGCTGTGAAGAATTCTTCGTTAGTTTTGGTCATAGCCAATTTATCGATTAAGAATTCCATTGCAGAAACTTCATCCATTGGATGTAAGATTTTACGTAAAATCCACATTTTTTGAAGTTCTTCAGTTGTCGTTAGCTTTTCTTCACGACGAGTACCAGAGCGATTGAAGTCAATCGCAGGGAATACGCGTTTTTCAGCAGCTTTACGAGAAAGGTGTAACTCTTGGTTACCAGTACCTTTAAATTCTTCGTAGATTACTTCGTCCATTTTCGAGCCTGTATCAACCAAGGCTGTGGCGATAATGGTTAAGCTGCCACCGTGTTCAATGTTACGTGCAGCACCAAAGAAACGCTTTGGACGATGCAGTGCGTTAGCATCAACACCACCGGTTAACACTTTACCCGATGAAGGGATGACGGTGTTATAAGCACGGGCTAAACGAGTAATCGAATCTAACAAAATGACGACGTCTTTTTTATGCTCAACTAAACGTTTTGCTTTCTCGATAACCATTTCGGCTACTTGAACGTGACGGCTGGCTGGTTCATCAAAGGTAGAAGCAATCACTTCGCCTTTTACCATACGCTGCATTTCGGTCACTTCTTCAGGACGTTCATCGATAAGTAATACCATTAACACCACATCTGGGTTGTTATAAGTAATACTTTGAGCAATATTCTGTAGTAACAATGTTTTACCGGCTTTTGGCGGCGCAACAATCAAACCTCGCTGGCCTTTACCGATTGGAGAACAAAGATCAAGAATACGCGAGGTGATGTCTTCTGTTGAACCATTACCGCGCTCCATGCGAAGGCGTTCTTCTGCATGTAATGGGGTTAAGTTTTCAAACAGGATTTTGTTGCGAGAGCTTTCTGGTTTATCAAAGTTGACTTCACTGACTTTCAACAGTGCAAAATATCTTTCGCCTTCTTTCGGCGGTCGAATTTTACCAAAAATACTGTCACCAGTACGCATGTTAAATCGACGAATTTGACTTGGAGAAACATAAATATCGTCAGGACCCGCAAGGTATGAGCCATCTGAACTTCTTAAAAATCCAAATCCGTCTTGGAGGATTTCTAATACACCGCCACCGAAGATGTCTTCTCCGCTTTTAGCGTGAGCTTTCAAAATTGAGAAGATGATATCTTGTTTACGGGTACGAGCCATATTTTCCAGATTCATGCTTTCAGCAAGCGAAACTAGATCTGAAATTGGCGTGTCTTTTAATTCTGTTAAATTCATGTATGGGAGTCTTGTTTTGCGCGACGAAGCTTACCGCAATCAATCAGCAAGTTTGAAAAGATATTTTATGATTGATAAACGAGAAGAGGTTAATTGAAAAAATCTGATGAATAAATTAGCACTTTATATGTTGGCCGTCCAGAAATTTAGCGTAAATAAAATCTAAAAACGGCACAAATTGTTCAAAACTTGTGCCGTTTAACATTTCTAGGCTATTTCTAGTTAGATTTTAGCGTCAATGAATTCTTTTAGTTGCGTCTTTGATAGTGCACCAACTTTAGTTGCCACTAGCTCGCCACCTTTGAACATTAACAATGTTGGAATACCGCGTACGCCGTATTTCGCAGGTGAAACGTTGTTTTGGTCAACGTTTAGTTTTGCGACGGTTAGTTTGCCTGCGTACTCTTCGGCAACATCGTTTAGGATTGGGGCAATCATTTTACAAGGACCACACCACTCAGCCCAGAAGTCGACTAATACTGGTGTTTCAGACTTTAATACGTCGTTTTCAAAGCTGTCATCGCTTAGGTATACAATTTTATCGCTCATGTAGTTCTCCAGATTTGGTTCCATTGCTAGTTTATTAATGGCTTACCATGTATATTGGGTCAGTTAAATAGCTTTTCAAGAGACCGTTTTAGTAATGTAGCTATTTCAAACGATCGAATCTTTTTTTGCAACCCCTACAGGTATGCTTGTGCTATGAGCCAAACACATTTATCGACCCAGAAATTCGCCGACTTCCCTTTAAAGCCCGAAATACTCGCGGCATTGAACGAGAACGGCTTTGAGTTTTGCACGCCAATACAGGCGTTATCTTTACCTATTTTACTTAATGCAAAAGATATTGCCGGACAAGCCCAAACCGGCACCGGTAAAACTATGGCATTTTTAGTGGCCACATTTAACCACTTACTCAATGTTGCTGCACCTGAGAGTCGCAAAGCAACCGAACCCCGCGCTATTATTATGGCGCCAACGCGAGAATTAGCAATTCAGATTGCTAAAGATGCCAAGTTATTAGCGGCACATACAGGCTTAAAAGTTGGTATTGTTTACGGTGGCGAAAGCTATGAAACCCAACGCGCTGTATTAGACAAAGGCGTTGATATTCTGATTGGTACCACCGGACGTATTATTGATTATGTACGTCAGGGTGTCATTAGTCTAAGCCACATTCAAGCCGTTGTGCTTGATGAAGCCGACCGTATGTTTGATCTTGGTTTTATTAAAGACATTCGCTTTTTGTTCCGCAGAATGCCTGATGCTAAGTCACGTTTGAATATGTTGTTTTCTGCCACGCTTTCAATGAAAGTGCAGGAATTAGCATACGATCATATGAATGATCCTGAAAAAGTTGAAATCGAACCATTAGAAAAAACTTCTAAAAATATCAAAGAAGAAATTTTCTATCCGTCGATGGAAGACAAGATGCGTTTATTACTGAGTCTAATCGAAGAAGATTGGCCAGATAAAGCGATTGTGTTTTCGAACACAAAACACAGCTGTGAAAAGTTGTGGTCTTATTTAGAAGGTGATGGTCATCGTGTGGGTTTGTTAACCGGCGATGTTCCGCAAAAGAAGCGTATTCGCATTCTTGAGCAATTTACCTCAGGTGATATCGATGTTTTAGTGGCAACAGATGTGGCCGCTCGTGGGTTACATATTTCTGATGTGTCACATGTATATAACTATGATTTACCTGATGATTGTGAAGATTATGTGCATCGTATTGGCCGAACAGGTCGTGCGGGACAGAAAGGTATTTCAGTCAGTTTTGCTTGTGAAGAATATGCACTGAATTTACCTGAAATTGAAACTTATATTAATCATTCAATTCCAGTGTCTAATTACGATAAAGATGCGTTACTAGATGATATTCCGCCTCCGGCGCGTATTCATCGTAAGCCTCCTACATCTCGGACTCGTGATGGTGGAAGTAAAGGTGCGCATCGTAGTGGTGGAAATACTTCGCGTCCGCCACGCCATAGGACTCGTAGACCATAGTCAATGCCATTGTTAACTGTATCTCAGCCGTATGCGGCGATAACATTAGGTTCTAACAGTTTCAATATGTTAGTGGCTAATTCGGTGGGTAATAAGCCGATTGTTATCGCTAAATATAAACGCAAAGTACGCCTTGCCGAAGGTATAGGTGATGACGGTATGTTGTCTGAACCTGTTATGCTGCGTGGTTTAGAATGCTTAGCCATGTTTGCCGACATGTTAGCGCAGCACCATATCGATAGCGCTAATGTGGCTGTATTTGCTACCGCTACTTTGCGTGTTATCCGTAATGCCGATGAATTTCACCAGCGAGCGATGCCAATATTGTTGCATCCAATCGAGGTCATTTCGGGATTGCGCGAAGCTGAACTGATTTATCAAGGTATGGTGGCCACCACTAAAGGTGAGGGACGCCGGTTAGTGATTGATATTGGCGGCGCTAGTACCGAGTTTATTATTGGTGACGGCAGTCAGGTGTTGTTTAAAACCAGTTTGCCAATGGGGTGCGTGCTATTTAATCAACGATTTTTTAGTCATGCGCCGCTTCAAAGCATCGATTTTGAACAGGCCGTAGATTACGTTAATATGATTTTGGCAGAACATCGTCCTCACTTACTCAATTTAGGGTGGCAAAGTGTTGTAGGGGCTTCTGGTGCGGTTCAATCAGTGGTATCGGTGTTACAGCATCGACAACGCTCTGAAGTGATTACCCTTAAGATTTTGTATGCTTTTCGTGATGAAATATTATCGCAAGCGGATGCTAGGCTTAGTGGTATTAACGGCTTAAATGCCGAACAAGCTCCTACATTTGCTGCGGGAGTTGCGATTTTAATCGCGTTGTTTGAAAGTCTATCAATGAGTCGTTTACATCTTGCTGGTGGCGCACTTCGCGAAGGCGTATTACTACTGTTAGCCGATCGCATAGCCGCTAAAGTCTCGTTGTAGTTACTGACATAAGCGTAATAAAAAATAGGTCGCCATTGGCGACCTATTTTTTTGATTATTAAGTTATTACTTTTAGTTGTTTAAACAAACATTTTCAATAACTTCTTACATAACTACTTTAAAATCTCAACTAAATCGGCTTCCAGTGTGGCTTGAGGGCGTTCAACGATACGACCTAGCTCATTGCCTTGCTGTTTAACGATAAACGTTGGAATGCGGCTGAACGCATATTTTGCCGCTAAACCTTCAGGGTCCTGCTTGCTTCGGTCGACACCAATGTATTCAACTTCAATGTTGGGATTGGCTGCCGCTTCAATAATTCGCATAAAGTGCGGTGTTTCGCGATGGCAATCTGGGCACCAAGTGCCAATAATCACGACTATTTGCGTCGGTTCATTAATGGCTTTGAGTACATCGATTGCTTGCGCATCAACTTGGTAATTGGTAAACCCTTCAGTATAGCCTGGTAATTCAGTCGTTAGAGTTTGTGGTTGGATTACGCCAGTTAAAATCACTTCTTGTTTCTCCTCGCTGCATGTTGCCATAAAGCCTTGTTGATCTTTTTCAAATGCGCAACCTGAATTCGCAGATGCGGCCATAGGCAGCATTTGGGCACTGAAAAAGAGTGCCGTGGTGGCCAATAATGTTCTAACGTTATTGTGCATGATAATGTCTCGCTTAAGAAGGAAATACTGTTCTTGAGTGTATTCAAGCATGCTTAAACAGGGCTGTTAAGAGACTATGAGCTATGATGTAGAGCTGATCACGATAATGAGGTGTATGTGACTTGTCCCACGAGGTAATTGAATTAAAACCGACGCAAAGTAGGCTGTGTTAAATTAAAAAAGCCAACCCGAGATGGATTGGCTTTATAACCACTTAATATCGGAGGTTTATGAGTTTTGTTCTTTAAGCCACTGAGCAGCACGTTTAGCAAAGTAGGTTAAAATACCATCAGCACCAGCGCGCTTAAAGCAAAGTAATGACTCCATCACAATGGCTTTTTCTGCTAACCAACCGTTTTGAATAGCAGCCATGTGCATGGCGTACTCACCACTGACTTGGTAAGCAAATGTTGGCACTGCTAATTCAGTTTTGACACGGCGTACTATGTCTAAATAAGGCATCCCTGGTTTAACCATGACCATGTCAGCACCTTCTTGGATATCTAATGCCACTTCGTGTAATGCTTCGTCGCTATTGGCCGGATCCATTTGGTAGCTGTGTTTATTGCCACCTTTTAAATTACTAGCCGATCCGACAGCATCACGAAAAGGACCATAATAACTTGAGGAATACTTAGCGGAATAAGCCATGATCTGAGTATTCACAAAGCCATTTTCTTCAAGGGCTTGGCGAATTGCACCTATACGACCGTCCATCATGTCTGATGGCGCGACAATATCTGCCCCTGCAGCGGCATGAGATAAAGCCTGCTTGACTAGGATCTCGGTGGTGATGTCATTCATGATATAACCAGTGTCATCGATAATACCGTCTTGACCATGAGTCGTGTAGGGATCTAAAGCTACATCAGTCATGATACCAAGCTGTGGAAATGCTTGCTTTAATTCACGCACGGCACGCTGCACTAATCCATCAGGATTGTAAGATTCTTCTGCCAGTAAACTCTTTTTATCCGCTGGCGTCACGGGGAATAATGCAATAAGCGGAATGCCAAGCTCAACCAGCTCAGCGGCTTCTTTTAACAATAGATCAACTGAAAATCGTTCAATTCCTGGCATTGAAGCAATTTTTTCTGAGCGTTGAAAACCTTCTAACACAAACATTGGATAAATGAGATCGTTAACTGTTAAGGTATTTTCAGACATTAAACGACGGCTAAATTCATGTTTACGCATGCGGCGCATTCTGCGCTGTGGAAAGGCACTAGTAATAATATTCAATTTCGACTCCTGGTTTAGATCTCGTCTGTTTCGAGCGGGTAATAGCAGACTTTGTTACGGCCACTGCGTTTGGCTTTATACAGGGCTTTATCTGCTTGTTCTAGTAATAGCATTGGATGCTCATCACTGTCGATAATTGTCTCACTCACACCGATACTGACCGTTAAGGGGATCGTGTAACCATTATGGGCAATGGTAAGATCGCTGATAGCTTGGCGAATTTGCTCCGCAACTAGCACAGCACCTTCTATATCTGTACTCGGTAATATAATAGCAAATTCTTCACCACCAAAACGTGATACGAGATCCGTTGGACGTTTAATGTATTCACATAATGTATTTGCAATCATCTTTATAGTGTAGTCGCCACTAAGGTGACCATATTGGTCATTGATATTTTTAAATTTATCGATATCAATCATTAACAAAGACATCGGTGTCTGTTGGCGTCGGCTAATACGGCCTTCTGCAATGAGGCGACGATCAAAAGCACTACGATTCTTCACTCCAGTAAGGCTGTCTATGGTGTTTTGTTCTGTCAGTTTTTGATTCACCTCATTGAGTTCACGTAAGGTAATTTCTAATTCAAGTGTCCGTTCTTGAACCATTTGCTCAAGTTTTTCACTATTTCCAGCCTCACTACGCAGTGCTTCTTCACGGATTTCTCGCAGCCGTTGTTCTTGCTCTAATGTCTGTTGCTGGATCTCAAATTTAGCCTTTCGTTCATCGTTATAACGTAAGGCGAGCACTGCCGCCATGGTGATGACTTCAAAAGTGAGTCCTATCATTACGGGGATTTGTGGCGATATGCTTAGGGTGATTAGACCGAGATAAATTAGCCCTGTGATGATGCACCCAATCATTAAGCCCATACGGCCAATGGCATATAAAGGGGCATTGCGTTGGCCGCTAAAAGCTTGGATTAATGAGAAAGCCATTAGGATTGTGCTGATAGTTAACACCACAAATGCTAAAACATACAGCGCAAAACTGTAGTTAATAAATGGCATGATGATCGTTAAGCCAAAACAGAGCACTGCCATGATGCGACAAATACGCAGCATTTTTAGATTATGATATTTTAGTTGCAATACTTTTTCAGTAAACATCAATGAAAAACCCAATGTTAATGGGATAATAATAATGAAAATAAACTGTTGTATAATGGGCCATTGAGGCCACAAATAGCGAAATGATACGCCATGAATTGTCGCCGTGAGTAATGTAAGTCCTAATACATAGCCGCTGTAATAACTGTAACTATAAGATGCTGACGCAAGGGCAATAAATAAACTGAACAAGCAAATAGCGAGTAATAAGCCTATTTGCATACCACTAAACAAGTTCTTGGTTTCGGTTAGCCGTGTTAGGTCGTTTGATGACCACAACACTAATGGCAAACTGATGCTACCTTTGCTGTCTATTTTTAAATAAAAAGTATGTGTATCACCAGGTTCAAAATTAACTGGGTATAAAAAGATATTGCTTTGTAGTGGTCGTTGCTTAAACGGTAAGGAGTCACCCATTATTTCAGTACTGACCAGTTCCCCATTGATCAGGTGGTATATTTTAACACTGTCGAGTAATGGGTTATCTAAGGCAATAATGCGTGATAGATGGTCGTTGGGATTAAATATACTAAAACTCACCCAATAGTTTTTAATGCCTATTTGATATGGTTGATTGGTATCAAATTTTTTCCAGCTGTTTTCTGGCCGTTGTAATAATGTGGTTAGAGTTTCAACATCATTACTTTGATTGGCATAAACCCAATCTTGTAACTCAATTTTTGTTATGGAATCTGATGTCAGTCTAAGCGGTACTCCAGAGAGTGTATTAGCCCAACAGTTTTGGCTAATCAACAGCAAAAATAATCCAATTAACACCCTAAAGTGATATTTACATTGCTGTTGTAACTGATGAGTTATGAGGGGCATCATGAGTTATTATTCACGTTTAGATGAACTGGCAGTTGGAAAAAATCACAACTGTTTTTATAACATTCTTGCGCCAATGTTTGCGGTGATTGTTGGCGTAAATTGGCCATGTATTCGACAATATAAGGTAAGTATTGGGGTAGATTTTTACTCGATTTAGGTTTAGGTCGCATACTGCGAGGTAATAAGTAAGGACTATCGGTTTCTGCCATAATGCGATTATTAGGAATTAATGGTACTAATTGAGCAAGGTCTTGCCCTCGACGTTCATCGCAAATCCACCCAGTAATGCCAATATATAAATCAGCGGCTAAGCACTCAATTAACTCATCTTTACTACCAGTAAAGCAGTGTAGTAAGGCATTAGGGAGATGAGCTCGATACTCATTTACAATGGCGATAAAATCGCTATGAGCTTCACGACAATGCATCAGCACTGGCATATTGAGTTCGCAAGCTAGCTCTAATTGCGCTGCAAATGCCTTTCTTTGTACCGGGCGTGGTGAAAAGTCACGATTGTAGTCAAGTCCACACTCACCAATAGCAACCACGGTGTCTTGTGTGGCCAGCTGAGTTAAACGTGCTTTGCTATGTTGATCCCAAGATGATGCATGATGCGGATGTACACCTGTCGTGCAGTAGAGTTGTTGCGGGTATTGTTGGCAGAGAGATATTGAGTCGGAGCTTTCATCGAGATCGCTGCCAATAACAATTAACGGCGAAACATGATGTTTCGCCGCGTCATTGATAATAGTGTCAATATCGTGCTTCAGCCTGTCGCTAAGCAGATTAACAGCAATGTCGATGTATTGAGTCATGTAATAAAAGTACTGTAGTTACTTTAATCGTCTAACTCGGGTAGTAGCATTGCGATCATCGCTACCCAATAAAAATGAATTCAATGCACCTGTTTCAATAAAGATGCGTTGACCTTTTTTGATTTTATAATACTTTGAGCTACTTTGCTTCCAGACTTGACCATTGCTGAGTGTTATCACAAATGCGCCTAACGCATCTTTCTTAACACTAATGACTTCAGAGTAAATCTTATCGACTTCATCTTCTATGACTTTCTTTTGTAAACCAAAATCATCAACGCTGAGTACTTGAGGACTTGTTGCAACCAAAGGTAACACAACGTTTGGTGTAGCGGGTGGCCTTGGAGCCTCAGATGGGGCAATCTTAGTTGTATTTGCCGTCGTCATTATGTGAGCACTGGGTTTAGCATTAGCAGCTAATTCGTCATAACAAGTTAATCGCACAGTTTTGTCCGTTTTAGCGGCACATATAGACAGTTGCTGGCCAAGATTGGTATTGGCATATGCATTAGCCGAGATCAATATGATCCCGACGGCAATTAAACTTAAACGCATTGATTCTTCCTTATTATTTTAGTCTGTAGAGCCTTTCTTTATCGCTTAATTTTCAGCTTCTTCGTTCTCTGGCTCATCTTCTTTTTTGCTGTAGAAACGCGCTGCGATTAGTCCACCTTCAAACAATAACAGCATTGGTACGGCTAGCATAGTCTGCGAGATAATATCGGGAGGCGTGAGTACCATGCCAACAACAAAAGCTCCTACTACAATATAAGGACGTTTTTGGCGTAACTCATCGGGTGTTGTAACACCAGCCCAGCAAAGCAAAACGACTGCTACAGGTATTTCAAAAGCTAAACCAAAGGCAAAAAATAATTTTAGAATAAAACTCAAATAACTGCTGATATCAGTAGCAACTTGCACGCCTTCTGGAACGACACTGGTGAAAAACCCAAATACAACTGGGAAAACAATATAGTAGGCAAAGGCTATTCCAAGATAAAACAACAGGGTGCTGCTGGCTAGCAAGGGAACAACTAAGCGTTTTTCATGTTTGTATAACCCAGGGGCGACAAAAGACCATACTTGATAAAGCACATAGGGAATGGCGATGAAGAATGCTAATACTAGTGTTAATTTAAAGGGTGCAAAAAAAGGCGCGGCTACGTCGGTTGCAATCATACTGCCCGTTTCTGGAAGCGAGCGCATTAAAGGCAAAGCTATGTAGTGATAAATATCGTTAGCCCAATACACAATAGTAATGAATACCAATAACACACTGCCAATGGCTTTAAGCAATTTGTTACGTAATTCAAGCAAATGGCTAATAAGCGGTTGCTGTTGCGACATGGATTATCCGTTTGATTTAGGGGTTGAACTGTTTTCGCTAGTCACTTCAGATGACTTAGCTTCTTTGACTGAAGGAGACTCGTCAGCTGATTTTTTTGGCTCGACAGGTGATGTGTCTTCAACCTTATAAGGACGATTCACTGATTCAGCGGCTTTTTTCAGCTGATCAATCGACTCTTGTAACTCTGGCGACAAATTGGCTAAACCTTTGCTTTCAGCTTTTTTTAAATCAGCATGTAACTGATCAATTTTAAGCTCTTGCTCAAGTTCATCTTTGACAGAGTTAGCCATGCGCTTAAGCGCACGGATCCAACCTGTTAACGAACGTACTGCAACCGGTAGTCTTTCGGGGCCTAGTACCACTAGCCCCAAAATACCGATCAGCAGCAGCTCCATAAAGCCGATACCGTCAAACATAATAAATTACGCCTGTTTATCTTTAGATTCTGTTTCAGGTTGCTTTTCTGCAGCCTGTTGCGAAGTCGCTGCCGTTTGGTCTTTGTCTTCTAGTGATTTACTTTCATCTTCTGGAGTCATGGCGTTTTTAAAGCCTTTTACTGCTCCACCTAAATCACCGCCCAAAGAACGCAATTTTTTAGTCCCAAATAATAGAATGACAATTAACGCTACGATTAGAAGCTGCCAAATACTGATGCCGCCCATGAAGATTTTCCTCTTTAAAGTAAAAATGGTTTTTGTAAAAAAGTTATTTCAAAATCCATAATAACACCCAATTCTTTAAGTATTATGAACCTCTAATAAATTAGTGCTAGCTAAAACTTACGATTCTTTGGCCTAGATCGCCATCCTATTGCCCAAATCAATATGCCTGCACCTATACAGGTATATGCAGGCCATAGTGTAGCTATTTGAGTAAATAAAATTGTGCCACAGATCAATAATACAGCCGAAGTGATAAGTAGATAATTACTCTTGTGCGATTTCTGTTGGTAGCGCAAGTACTTATCTAACATTTGCTGTTGAGTGCCGAGTAATTTACGGCCTAGTTTTAAATTGTCGTAAATCAATTCAGGAAACTCAGGGAGTTTATCAGCCCAAAATGGCGCATTTGATTTTACTTTATTGAACATGGCTTTAGGGCCAACTTGTTCTGACATCCAATTTTCTAGGAAGGGTTTGGCGGTTTGCCATAAATCTAATTGTGGATATAACTGACGGCCTAAACCTTCAATATACAGTAAGGTTTTTTCGAGTAACACCAATTGTGGCTGCACCACAATATCAAAATGACGCGCAGTTCTAAACAGCTCTAACAGAACATGACCGAATGAAATTTCATCCAATGGTTTATTAAACATGGGTTCGCAAACTACTTTTACAGCTTGTTCAAACGCAATAATATCTGTGTGTTCAGATACCCAACCTGACTCAATATACAGCTGGGCAATACGGTGATAATCGCGATTAAAAAAGGCTAAAAAGTTTTCTGCTAGGTAACGTTTATCCACTTCGGTTAATGTGCCCATAATGCCGCAGTCTAGGCCGATATAAAATGGGTCGTCTGGATGTTCACGACTGATAAAAATATTGCCTGGATGCATATCTGCGTGGAAAAAATTGTCGCGAAACACTTGGGTGAAAAACAATTCTACACCGCGTTCAGCAAGCAGTTTAAAGTTGGTACCTTGAGCTCGTAACGCTTCGGTATCAGAGACTGGAATACCGTAAATGCGTTCCATGACCATAAGGCGTTTATAGCTGTGTTCTTCGTAAACAAAAGGCACATACAGCGAATTAGAATCCAGAAAATTATTGCGCAGCTTGATGGCGTTAAGCGCTTCTAGCTTTAAGTTTAGCTCGCCTAAAATGGTGGTGCGGTAATCTTCAATCACTTCTGCTGGGCGTAAACGATTACCGTCACCTAATAAGGTTTCGAGTAAGTTAGCCGTTTGAGTCATTAACTGTAAGTCAGCTAATATCTGCTGCTCAACATTAGGTCGCAGCACTTTAAGCACCACGGCTTTACCGTTAGATTTTAAGGTAGCGGTGTGTACTTGCGATATTGAGGCGGAGGCTAATGGCGTGTCATTAAAGTCATCAAAATAGGTTGCGATAGGAGCACCAAGCTCAGCTTCAATGGCTTCTCGTGCTAAAGCAGAATCAAACGGTGGCACTCTGTCTTGCAACATGGCCAACTGATACGCCCATTCGTCGTCAAGTAAATCACGGCGAGTCGACAGCATTTGCCCTAATTTGATGTATACCGGCCCTAAATCTTGCATCGCTAATTTTAAGCGCTCTGCAGGCGATTTAGTTTTATGCTTATTACGGATCCAAAATAAGCTGTTGCGCACAATGGCGAAATACCAGGGCTTTTTGTGTTTAGGTATTAAGTCATCTAAGCCAAAATGCAGAATGGTTTTAATGACATGGTAACCACGCCTGATACTTGCAGTTGTCATTGCGTTATTTGATCTCTTATTTGGGCTATTTTGGCTTCGATACGTTCGGTTTGACTCACCAGTTCGTCCAGATTATCACGAAAATGTAGCCATTCGATTTTATGCGGCGCTAGGCGATATTCTTCAGTGGTTAACTGGCTGATGTGTGAGCGAGTTTTTTGTAAGACTAGCTTGATATCATGGTTAAATTGTTTTGCTGTAGCAACGAGTTTATGCGTCGGAGCATCACCAATATAACGTGATAATGGTTCGGCAAAATCAACATGAATATTCTGTAAATAATGGCTTAACGATTGCAGTAATTGAATATCGCCTTCCAAACTGAGTTTATCTTGTTTGATAAGCTCAGTTAAATTAGCGCCTTCAGTCAGCTGATATAATGTTGATACATCAGCACGTACGGTTACTGCTACATCACCTTCGTAATGGCTGAGTACTTGAATTTGTTTGGCAAACACCAAATAAATGGGCCAGTTTAACTGACTCAGCTGGATACAAAATACTTTGCCGTGCAATGACTTTTGGCGAGCATAGTCACTTTTAGCCTGTGCTGGCAGTTGGTTAAAAGCGGTTTCAATGGCAGCACAAGTTAACAAAGCAAAGTGATTAGGGGTCATTAGAACTTATAACCTCTATGCAATGCGACAACGCCGTCTGTCATGTTGGTGTAGTCGACTTGTTCAAAACCTGCATCTACCATCATTTGTTTAAGCGTTTCTTGATCAGGATGCATCCGAATTGATTCGGCAAGGTATTCGTAGCTGTCAGCATCTTTAGTGATTAATGCGCCCATTTTAGGTAACACCTTAAAGCTATACATGTCGTAAACTTTACGCATTAATTCATGTTTAGGTGTTGAAAACTCAAGCACGAGTAGTTTTCCACCAGGCTTTAATACTCGTTGCATTGAACGTAACGCCGCATCTTTATCGGTAACATTACGTAAACCAAACGCGATAGTGATGATATCAAAATGGTTATCAGGAAACGGCAGTGCTTCAGCGTTAGCTTGAACATAGCTGACGTTATTGACGATACCTTTGTCACGTAATTTAGTGCGACCGACCTTGAGCATTGAATCATTAATGTCAGCAAGAACGACTTGACCTCTATCGCCGACTAAATGTGAAAACTTAGCCGTGAGATCGCCAGTACCACCGGCTAAATCAAGCACTTTCATTCCCGGTCTTGCAGCAGCGACTTCAATGGTGTGGCGCTTCCAAAAGCGGTGAACTCCAAAAGACATCACGTCATTCATAATGTCGTATTTTGCCGCGACGGAATGAAACACGTCAGCGACTAAGTCTGCTTTTTTATCGGCTTCGACAGTTTTATATCCAAAATGAGTGTTTTTCGGTTCGCCTTCAGACATCGGTATATTCCTATAATGTGCGATAATTAATAGCGAGTGTATGCCATTGCGAATGATTGCTGAAATGCTGTGGTGCGAGAGTGTGACAACAATCAATTAGTTGTCTTACCTTGCACCTAATATACATTTCACTTCAACTTGAACGCAGCAATGAGCTTCGCGTCGATTAGCCCCAATAAAAAGCAGCAGTTAAGGCTAAAAAATTGCCTGCATTAGAGCATAAAATTAGCCTTTAATGAATAGCCGTAGCTGATTCTAATTCAGACCGGTTAATCGACCCTGAAGATAAGCATAAATTAACTCACTGAGACCTTGACCTGCATCGCGGTAACCCGCTTCTAAACCCGCGTGATGACATGCTGGGGCAGTTTCTGCAAAATGAGCGTAATGGCATGGACAATGCCTAGCAATATAATGCACATAATGGCAGGCATCGAGTATCGATATACCGGCAAAAGTCGCTGCACTGCTGGGCATATTGGCAATCGCATCGACATCGAGCTCTAATGCGACGGGCAGTTGGGTTTGATTTAATGCTTTAGCGATTTGTTTTAATGCAGTTTCTAGCGACAGTTCACGCCGGATCCAAATTTGTTGAAAACTGTTCCATGTAGCGCCAAACAGGCTCAGTTGTTCTAGGGTTTCTTCGCTATTTTTTAATTCATGCAAGCCGAGAATATGATAATGGTCGAGTGCGCCATTGGCGGCGGCATAACTAAATCCATTACCACTGTGGCGACCTTCTCGTGGTCTAAAATCACTGTGTGGATCGAGGTTGACGGCTGCGACAGGTAGGCCTGTAGTGGCTTTTGTTGCCATTAATAAACCATAAGCATTATTGTGGCCGCCGCCGATAACGATGGGTTCTAATCCTGCTTGCATGATTTCACTTACTGCAGCAATGACGATGTCATCCAATTTTGCGGTTGCTTGGCGTAATTGCTCAACGGTAGCGGTTGTGGATACTGATGTATCAAGACTGATCTGGCCTAAAATGGCACATTCGTTACCATTAAGAAATCGATTGGACTGTAAATTAATCAACTGTTTGATGCTAGCGATAAAGGCATCATCAGCGCCGCCTCGGCCGAGGTTAGCTCGTGGTCCCACATCTTCTGCAATGGCAATAATGGCAAACTGGGCGCCACTGGATTTAGCCTGTTGTGCATTTTGCGCTAATGACAGTTCAGCCGATGCCAGATAAACCTGTTGGCCTATTTTGGTTTCATTAGGGCGTAAACTTAATAATGCATCGCAATGCTGCTGAGTAAATGCGCTAAACATGGTGATTCTCCGAATTACAGCCACAAAAAAACCAGCATAGCTGGTTTTTAAAGGAATTGTCTGCCAGCTTTTTACAAAGCTAAATTGGCTATGACGGGGTTATTCAATATCTAATGGTTCTGGAGACAGAATAACGCCCGTGTTATCAGCATAGATATGATCACCCGGTAAGAAGGTCACGCCACCAAAATTAACTGGAATTTCGATTTCGCCCACACCGTTACTTTCAGCACCGACAGGAATCGAAGCAAGCGCTTGGATACCAATATCAAGTTCTTCAAGAGCGTCAACGTCACGTACTGAACCGTAAATGAGAATACCTTCCCAATTATTGGCTACAGCAATTTCAGCAATTCTAGCATCGAGTAGCGCACGTCTTAACGATCCGCCACCATCAACTAATAATACTTTACCTTCACCGTCTTCTTCTAAAGCTTCAGCAATCAGGCCATTATCTTCAAAACACTTAATTGTACTGATTGAGCCACCGAAGGAGCTGCAACCACCGTAGTTACTGAACATTGGTTCGACGACATCGACTACATCTATATACATGTCGCAGAGTTCTGAGGTGTTGTATTCCATATTTCACTCCTGTTGGACAGCAAAGGTAAATTGCTGGGTAAAGCAAAGTTAAATGAATTATATGAGCTTTTTATGAAAATAAAAGCCTTATCAATCACTGGATTGTTATAAATCAACTTATGGTGTGACTTATGTGCAGATGACGCATTGGCCTAAATAGAGAACAGGGATCAAATTTGTAAGTAATTTTCTTTCAAATTGAACCAATTAGTCGATATATGTTGATTTAGGTCATCCTAATACGTTTTTTAATTACATTTTTGCTCTACAGTTTGTTAGCATATTGCTAGATTTATTAATGTTAGTTTACAAAATAATACTAGCTTTAGGGGCACGGAACCCCCGTTACGCATACGGAAGGCAGAGAGCCTGAAACAGAGGTTCTTATGGAAAATATCAATATTATTGAAGTATTAGGCTATGCCGCATCCGTTATGGTTGCCATTTCACTAATGATGAAAGACATCGTTTTACTAAGATGGTTAAACTTTATTGGCTGTTCTTTTTTTGTCGCCTACGGATATGCAATCGAAGCATGGCCAGTAGCGGGCATGAATGCCTTTGTTGCATGCATTAACATTTTTCACTTAATTAAGATTTATCGTAATAAAGGTGCACAGCCACAAACTGCATAATTGCACGAGTCATATTAAGTTATCGTGTTAGTGAATGACGATAACACGGTCGCGATTAATAACCCCTCAAGCCAAACTTGAGGGGTTATTGCTTTAAATCGCTTTGATTTAAAGCAATAAATGGCTATCAAACCGCTCTGTATTCCCCTGTCTGCGTTTTAATGGCCCACAATAAGCTCTCTATTGACGAGTCAATACATCTTGTGAGTAACATCAATGGCAAGCACATAGTGCCGATTTTAAATAAAACCGTTGTTATCGATTTATCCCATCTCTTATTCTCAGTTGAAGTGACCTCGCGGGTAAACATCAGCCGTTAAGCTTCTTTATGGTTATTCGCTAATTTATGCTTATTCTCGAATTTATGGTTATTTCTAACGTGAAACTCAACTCTGGGCTGTGTCATAAAACTTTAGGCTAACTGTCACCTCGTGTTCATTACCTCTGTCTATTATCTAAACTGTTAACAAATACATAACTTTAGTCGGATGAATATTAGCTAAATGATATTACCGACGTTTGACATGGAGTCAGGCATGAAGAGTATCAGCCAGTTAGATAAATATTGGTTTTATTGGATAGTGCAATTTAGTCGAGATAACGGCCTAAGTCAGGCTGCTAAACGTGTATCTGCAACCGGTGATGGCCACTATTATGCTTATTTATCTGTTGCGCTATTGTTTTTTCATCCCAACGGTCAACACTTTTTTAATTTAGTGTTGGGGAGTTTCTTGGTTGAGTTTCCGTTGTATTTACTGCTGAAAAATAGCATTCGACGTCATCGTCCTTGCCATGCGTTAGCTGGGTTTGAGTCTGGTTTTGAACCGTCGGATAAATTTAGCTTACCTTCAGGGCACACTGCTGGCGCCTTTGTGTTTGCTAGCGTGGTGAATCTGGTGTTTCCTGCCTTAGCACCGATTGCGTTTGCTTGGGCTTGTTTTGTTGGCTCATCGCGTATCGCTCTGGGAGTTCATTATCCTGTGGATATTATGGCTGGCGCTGGGTTGGGGATCGGCTCGGTATTTCTGGTCGATCAACTGATGCTGTAAAAACTTATGTTAAGAACGCTCATGAAGTAATCGCTCATGCCGTCACAGTACATGTGGTAAAGGTTCGCGTAGCCACTCTTCATGTAGTAACTGTTCATGTAGAAAGAAGCACAGCGTTTTAATCTTGATCATTAAGCTGTTGAGGGGTGTAAGGCAATATGAAAATCTTGTACGGAGTTCAAGGCACAGGGAATGGCCATATCAGCCGCGCACGCGTAATGTCTACTGCGCTTAAGCAACATAATATCGATGTCGATTTTCTTTTTTCAGGCCGAAGACCACAGCACTACTTTGATATGCAATGCTTTGGCGATTATCAGACCCGTAATGGTATGACTTTCGTAACCGAAAATGGTCGTGTGAATTGTGTTAAAACCGCCAAATACAATTTAACCACTCCCATTTTATCTGAAATTAAGCAGCTCGATTTAACGGGTTATGATTTAGTTTTAAACGATTTTGAACCTGTGAGTGCTTGGGCGGCCAAACAACAAAATGTGCCGTCAATCGCCATTAGTCATCAAGCAGCATTACAGTATCCAGTCCCTAAACAAGGTAACAGCTGGTTTAATGAATTTCTGCTCAACCATTTTGCACCCGTTGACATCGCTTTAGGTTGTCATTGGCATCATTTTGGCTTTCCTATTTTACCTCCATTTGTGGAGGTGTGGCCCAATGGTGGTGATCATAGCCACCAAATTTTAGTCTATTTACCCTTTGAAGAGCCTGATCGTATAGCTGCCTTTTTAGCCCCATTTGATCAATATCACTTTTCTGTTTACCACAGCACTAAACCATTAAAACCATTAGCAGATCATATTCATTGGCATGGTTTTAATCGTGAAGGCTTTAAACAACACATGGCTCAATGTGGTGGGGTGATTGGCAATGCTGGCTTTGAGTTGGCCAGTGAGGCGATGACGTTAGGTAAAAAGTTATTGGTGAAACCGTTACAGGGTCAGTTTGAGCAATCTGCTAACGTTGCGGCGTTAGAATTACTTGCTGCGGCAGAAAGTATGCAAACTTTAGATCCTGCCGTGCTCAAGCGTTGGTTAAAAAGCCCGTCACCTAAGCCTATTGCGTATCCACAGGTAGGCGATGCATTAGTGGAGTGGTTAAAAATGGGCGATTGGCATCAGCCGCAAGATTTATGTCAACATTTGTGGTCACAAGTTGAGTTGCCTGAAAACTGGCATAAACGGCAATAATGTTTGCTGCAATCAAGTTAACCGTATTAAAAAGTGCGTCAATTCATCGCACTTTTTAATGGGCTGGCTCAATTAAGGAAGGCGTTGATATAGCAATTCTAGCAGCTCATCTTCTAATTCGAAACGCGACTCCATCGCTTGTGCTAAATGTGATAAATCGTTGTCGAGTTGATACAGCACTTGTTCGTCAGATGCGTCGGTATATTTATCATTAAAATCCAATGCCGTGTCAGTACTTTCGCTAATCAGCGGTAATAAGGCGTTGGCTGTTTCGATACTCGTTTCACCAAACTTCTCGCAAGCTTTAATAACGTTGTTGTAAACCTCAAAGTGACCTTCTGAGACATAATCAACTAATTGGGCACAAAATTGTTTCACTTGATCCATGCTCGGAAGTGATTTTTCGCTACGAGAATAGGGTGCTAATCCGGCAACGATAAAATATTGGATTAATAATTTGCGGCGATGATTAAGCCATTGATCGATTAAATTATGAGAACCGCCCCAGCGTTTTTCTGCTTTTTCTAGTTTTGTTAGCATGTCTTCTCTCTAATTGGCAGCCATTCTGTTACAACTAATGTATTGGACAAAGTGTATTGCGATCAACTGTTTTATTTTTATTTGCTTATCGACGAGCTTGCTTTGGGGATGAAAAGGACAGGGGTCTTGGAGTGGGATAATAAAAAACCCCGTGATGGCATGCCATCACGGGGTAACGAAGTTTTCAAAGGCTCGATTTGTCGGGCTTCTTGATTGTTCTTGCTAGCGCACACTTTTTATACCAAACCACTTAACGCGACGCAACTTTTAATCCAATAAATTGCGATTTACACATCAGTATTGTGTGTTTTGTGAGCATAGTGGCGGTTGTGTTAATAAAATCGACCATAGATTTAGGAATAGCTCACATAAATTCTGCATGAGTGGTTACATTAATCGCGTAAGTGCTAAACTAACGCCCAGCAAAAATCATAACAGTCTAGGAACAAAGTCCACATGGCAGAATTAAAGAATGATCGTTATTTACGTGCGTTGCTAAAGCAGCCTGTTGATGTCACTCCAGTATGGATGATGCGTCAAGCAGGACGTTATTTACCTGAGTATAAAGAAGTTCGTGCTCAAGCGGGTGACTTTATGTCTTTATGCCGTAATGCCGAATTGGCTTGCGAAGTCACTTTACAGCCGTTACGTCGTTATGACTTAGATGCTGCGATTTTATTCTCAGATATCCTGACCGTGCCAGACGCAATGGGCTTAGGTTTGTATTTTGAAGCAGGTGAAGGTCCGCGTTTTGAACGTCCAACGGATACTATCGATGCAATCAAAAAATTATGTATTCCAGATCCAGAAGATGAATTGGGTTATGTAATGCGTGCAGTGAGTACGATTCGTCGTGAACTGAATGGCTCTGTGCCGTTAATTGGTTTTTCAGGTTCTCCTTGGACTTTGGCCACTTACATGGTTGAAGGCGGCTCAAGCAAAACCTTCGAAAAAATCAAGCGTATGGCGTATGCAGAACCTGCTGCATTACACATGTTATTAGATAAGTTAGCAGACTCAGTAGTGTTATATCTTAACGCTCAGGTGGCTAACGGTGCACAATCGTTAATGATATTCGACTCGTGGGGCGGTGCGTTATCACATCACGCTTACCGTGAGTTCTCATTACGTTACATGCAAAAAATTGTTGATGGCTTAACTCGTTTTGCTGATGGTCGTAAAGTGCCTGTTACCTTGTTCACTAAGGGCGGCGGATTATGGTTAGAGTCTATGGCTGAAACAGGCTGTGATGCATTAGGTTTAGATTGGACTGTTGATATTGGTGATGCTCGTCGTCGCGTAGGTCATAAAGTGGCGTTACAAGGCAACATGGACCCATCAATGTTGTATGCTACGCCAGAGCGTATTCATCAAGAAGTTGATCAAATTCTAGCGAGTTATGGTGAAGGTACTGGCCATGTATTTAACTTAGGCCATGGTATTCATCAACATGTTGATCCTGAACATGCTGGTGCATTTATCAATTCTGTGCATGAGTTGTCAGGTAAATACCACAAGTAATTAGTGATATTGACTAAAAAAAGCGAATCTTCGGATTCGCTTTTTTGTTGCTCGTTTTTTGTTTTTTCGTCTTTTTGGTAGTGCTTGTGATCCGTAATTTAGCTGTTTTTATTATTTAGATTTTATGGCCTGCGGCCACAAGGTCGTGGCGCTTCGCCCACACCAGACCAAGAGGAAACCAACGGCTGTTCCCTCTTGGAACTCCCAGCCGCCCCGCAACATTTTCGCTATTTACAAAACAATAGCTGCGAAAAGTCGCCATGGGGATTGATCCAGCTTTTGACTTCATCTTTAACCGTCTTCGGCCTTATTCGAAAATGCTAACGCTTCCGATGGTACATCCTGTACCGCGAGAGCTAAGCTCACATCCATGTGAGCTTCACGCTATTTTCTTCAACGGCCTCAAGTTCAGAGTTGAGTTTAGGCATTTTTAATCAAGGCATCTAACTCATTTATGGACAGAAATGCGTTAGTGACTATGCTCTAGCAAAGATGTTTTGATGAGGAAAAGTATCTCGACTTATTAAATAAAAATAGTGAATTAAATATCAATCATGTATGGCACATTAAAGTAAACTAGTCTTGCACCAAATAAAAAAGTAATATTTAAAAAGTGTTACCACCTCATCAAATCAAAAGGAATTGTTCTTGAATACTATAAAAATTTTATTTTCGTTAGCCTTCGTTTATATAACTACAGGCTGTACTAGCATCCCCCAAAACGCACAAACAAGCATTAAGCAGTTTTCTAAGCCTCCTATCGATGAAATAACAGAGGCTTTTGTTGGCGACAATATGCTTTATCAGGGAAAGGTATCTACAGCAAAATACCTTCATGTTAAAAAGATGATAGATGGTGTTGGTTATGATATTTACGAAGGGTTCTATAAAGCTGTAGGTGAAAAAAATGGTAAAAACTTCTACTCGATCACTGGTAATCCAGGGGCCGTTATAAAAAATCCATTTGTAGATCCGCAAGTGGCATTATCAATGAATAATGACAGAGAAGTTTGTGTTTCAACTCCATTTGTAACTGAAGCAGCTTGTTATGAGGGAGGAGAACCAGAGGAGATTTCCCGCAGTATTGAATCTGCCCAAGACTTTCAACAAACATTAATTTACAGCGGCAGCAATGGGCAAATAATTAATGCTTCATATAGGGAATTTACAGGTGGCATGGCTCGTGATGCTTTTAGTAATAGCGTTGAATACGATATGGATAAATCAAACATCATTCGTTATAAAGGTGCTGAAATTGAAGTCATTGAATATGACAATCGTAGTATTAAGTATAAAGTTCTAATACCGTTTAAGCCTGCTGTTGAATATCAATACTAACTAGTTCGCATAGGTATCCTATGTATCGCTGAATCACGGTGTTGTTGAGTCGTTTGCTTTGTAGCATTATCAAATTTAGTCAGTAGATTGACGAGTGTTGTAACACTCAAAGGTCTACTCGACAAGCTTTGGGGGGGGAATGAGTATTAACTGTGCCATCCATTATTAATTAATACCAGTTTTAAAAAGTTTAGCTTTCTATATTATTGATGTTAATTCTAAATGTAAGTCTAAAACTTCAATCTAACCAATTGCCTGCTGCAGGCTATCGTGCAGATAATCCAGCGAGACGCCGCAAGCACTTCCATGTGGGCTTAACCAAAACATCCCTGTTTCGGATACTCGCTGGCTCATCTGCACCTGAATTTTTATTTATTCGATTTAGCATTATTTATGGCTGCCAGTTATTTAAAGCTTATAACTGATTTAACACTTTCAGGTTTCATATTATTGAGGACGTTGAAGAAAATGACGTGAGCTGGCCATGGACGGCCAGCTAGCTTTCGAGGGGAAGGGACGCCCCATCGGAAGCGTTAGCATTTTAGAATAAGTCCGAAGCAGCATACAAATGAAGTTAAAAGCTGGATCAATCCCCATGGCGACTTTTCGCTGTTTGAAAATGTTGCGGGGTGGCTGGGAGTTCCAAGAGGGAACAGCCGTTGGTTTCCTCTTGGTCTGGTGTGGGCGAAGCGCCACGACGTTAGTGGCCGCAGGCCATGTTGTTAACTCACAGTAACTCAATTTTTTGTTAGGACTTAGTTCTAATTCTTCTGTTCAGATATAATTGATTTTGTTTATCATGAAGCTTAATGATAAACAAACCTGAGTCAGTACCAATTGAAGATACGATGAAATCGCTGATTATTTGCGATTCAAAAAATGAGATTAACTCTGCGTTACAAGCTCTATCTTAAATTCGCTGCCTACGCCTGGTTGGCTATCTATTTCAATTCTGCATTTCAATAAGCCTAATAATTGCCTGACAATGGCGAGTCCGACGCCGAGTTGTGGCAGACTTTGATTAGCTTCAAACGACAATGTCGTCATCGACAATTGTTTAAGGGCATCAACTTCATGCTTGTGCATGCCTGCACCTGTGTCACGCACGGTTAACCATTGTTGGCCATTGTGTTGTGCATTGATGATTTGTATCTTGCCACCTGCGGGAGTGTAGCGCAGGGCGTTATCGACCAAGTTGTTGAGTATGCGGCGCATTAGTGCAGGGTCAGTATAGATTTGGCTAGCATGGTTGATGTCAAAATCTAATTGAACCCCGAGCTTTTTTGCTCGAGGAGTAAAGGTTTGTTCAATATCACTAAGCAGTTCGCTTAGGTTGACTTGTTGTAGTTGCGCATCGATTTGGCCATTTTCGAGGGCGGCCAATTCTAATAATTGTGCCAGTAGCTGCTGTAATGTTTGGCCTGAGTTTGCAGCATATTGGATCAGCGCCTCGTCGCGCTCGTGCTCGGGTAATATTAACCAAGTATCGATATAACCTAACAATGCGGTAAGCGGGGTTTTTAAGTCATGTGACAAATGCAGTAAAAAGTCGTGTTTGGCCTGTTGTTGGCGTTTAACTTGCTGTTGTTGCAATTGGATTTCTTGCAATAAATGATTGATATGATGGCTGAGCTGGCTTATTTCTAAGCTGCCACGATAGCGCTGGGGGAGCATCAGTTCGTCAGACATCGGCGTGTTTTTAAGCTCGGTTAAGTCTTGAGCGAGTTTTTGGATTGGGCGGGTAAAATAGCGCAATAAAATCACGAATAGCACTAAAGCAAAAATAATCCAAAAACCGATTGTAGCGCCCCAGATTTTAGGTTGGTTTTCGGCGTTAATCAGTGCTTGCCAGCTGTCGTAATCTTCACCGCCAATGATCACATACAAATAACCACTGTGCAGACCATCTTCGGTGATGAGTTTACTAGCGGAAAAAATCTTGTGGGTATCTTCGCTGCGCGGATCTGTGCCAAGCACTGGGAGGTTGTCACCATTTAAAAACTGCTGAATGATTGTGGTATCGACTCGATGAGTTTTAATTTTTTCTTCTTTGGCGTCATAAGCAATCACTTTGCCATCTGGATCTAAGGTGTAAATTTCAAAGCTTGGCCCTAACAGCATAAAGTCGTGAAAGGCTTCTTTAAGCGCGGCGTCTGACGTGATCCCTTGCGATAACAAAGGGTTGATATGTGCCATGTGTTCAGCAAGTTGTAGGTGCAGTGATTGCTGAATTTGATTACGGCTGAATTCATGGTTAAGTTGCAACCATTGCCATAACGCCACAAACAGTAATAACACGATGATTGTGGATGCTAAAAACAACCGATTAAATAAGCGATTCATTAGTGGGCTTGCACCTCTGGTGGTGAAAATTTGTAGCCTACGCCCCACACTGTTTTGACAAGGTCATGTTCAGGCGAGCATACCGAAAGCTTGTTGCGTAAACGGTTTATATGACTGTTTACAGTGTGCTCATAGCCATCGTAGTTATAACCCCATACTGCTTCTAACAGTTGCATGCGGCTAAAGACTTGTTGCGGGTGTTTGGCTAAAAATAGCAGTAAATCAAATTCGCGGGCGGTGAGGGTTAACGCTTTATTAAACGCGGTAACTTCACGAGTGCTGGAGTTAATGGTTACGCTGTTAAATTCAATTTGTTGGGTTTGTTCATGTTGTGCTTTGCCGCGTCTTAATAGTGCTTTTACCCGTGCGCGCAGCTCTAATACGCTAAAGGGTTTGACGAGGTAATCATCTGCCCCTGCTTCAAGGCCCAGTACCACATCTGCTTCTGAATCTTTGGCGGTTAATAGCATCAACGGGACTTCCTTACCGTCTTGGCGTAGTTGCTCACACAACATAATGCCATCACCATCGGGGAGCATGCGGTCCATTAATATGAGGTCGAGCTTTTTATGCTCGATTATGTGCATGGCTTGCTTCAAGGTGGTGGCGTGGTCGACGCTGTAGTTGAGTGCTTTGAGGTTAAGTATGATTAACTTAGCTAAGTCTTGTTCGTCTTCTACTAACAAAATATGTTGCGGACAAACATGGCCATTATGTTTCGCGTTTCCATTCATGGTGACTTCCTCAAAGCAAATCCAGTAATTGCATTAATACTTAGACCCGCTTTGAGGAGAATAAATTTCAATCGGGTTGAAATTCATTCAGTCGATACGACCGATTAAGATTATTCAGTACGCATAATAGTGACAGCTAACACCGGGTTATCAAAACGATGCGATGCACCCAGTACTGAATCAGCTAAGCCATCGTACATTGAAATAACACCCGGATGAATATGCACAAAGTCGACATCATCACGGCTAGCGTTAAAACCTTCGCCGCCATCAGCAGGTCCTGGCATAGTACCTTTGGCTTCGCTGTTGGCTTCAGTGCCAGCATCATAAGCCATAAACTTCATCGCGGTTGTTGCATCCACTTCCATTCCGGCAATGGTGTAACTGTTAATACCGGTAAAAGCATCGTTAGTGTTAACCAACATGGTGGCCAAACTAATGCTAGCTACGTCGGCTTCATCTAAGGTCAAGGTCAATGTTTCTGACATACCAGGCATTAATAAGCCTGTGCCGTTAACGCTGCTATTGATCACGCTGAGTGCAGCTATGTCGGCAGTATCACCACCTTCAGCCATTTTCTCAAGTGCTTCGCTGGCCATTTCACCGGCGTTCCATAACATGGTATCACTAGCATGAGAGGCTAAGATAACGGGCGACATTGGTTGGTTAGCCGTCAAGTTAGTCACGGTTACCGTGAAGGTTTGCATCACTGGAGCTGGTGGGGTAACAACAACGGTATCGTCATCGTCATCACCACAGGCAGTAAGCAGTGTTGCAGCAGCCAGCATGGCGATTAAGCTGGGCTTAAGGGTAAAGTCAGTGCGTTTCATGGGCTACCTCCTTATTTTACTGTCACCACAACTTTGGCTACAGGGTTCAACCAGCGATGTACGCGACTGTCTAAGTCACTCATACCACCAGCAGGGTCCATGTCACCTAAAACACCAGGGTGAGTATGTACATTGCTGTTGTCAGAATTGTCCATCACGCCTGTGCCATTGGCTCCACCGTCACCACTAGGGGCTGCCGGAATACCCGGTACGCCAGACATGCCGCCGCCATTAATGATTTCATCATTGGCTTCTGTGCCTGCATCATATGCATTGACGTACATAGTATACGTGCCTGCTTCGGTAGGGATTTCCCAAGCGTCTAAGCCCATAAAGGCATCATTAGTGGGTAACACCATCGCTACGATAGATAAATGGGTGTTGTCGCCAGTATCAAGCATTACTCCACTTACATTGGCACCCGCAGCAAGCAAACCCATTGCCGGATTTGCTGATGTTACGCCTGCATTAACGGTTACAGCTGTATCTAAGTCGGCAATGTCACCGCCTTCAGCCATTTTTTGTAACGCTGCAGAAGCTTCGGTACCGACTTGAAACAGGTGGCTGTCAGCGTCGTGGGCTGCGATCAAAATAGGGGTGAAGTGATTTCCGTGAGTTAAGTTTGTCACGCTAACTTCAATATCAGCAGCGAAAGTTGGAAGGCTGAATAATCCAGCAGCCATAAGACTTGCAGTCACTAGTGTACGTTTCATAACCGAGCTCCTTTGTTTAATTGCAACCAGTATGAACAATGGATCTCACCTACTTATCGCCAAATTATCACAAAAGGTTAACATCGTTAACTTACCGATAATGACGTGTGATATGGTGTGCTAAAACCAACAATAAGAGCACACCTCAAGTTGAATTAAGGTGTGAAGAAAATAGGTTAATAATGATTAGACAACTGACTCCCGCTGACTTTGATGCAGTGATAACCCTAGGTAAAATAGTCCACGGCAGTGGTTATATGGATATCGCTGAACTGACAGCGATTTATCACAAAGGCATTAAAAATGGCATTAATGCCAATTTTGTCGCGCTTGAAAATGAACAACTTATTGGCTTTCGGTTAACGTATGCCGCGGGACAATGGCCGCAAGATCAATGGTGCACGGTTAATCAGTGGGGCGTTGATTTTAACGATGTGTGTTATTTCAAATCAAACACCATTGCAGAATCTGCCCGGGGACAAGGGCTTGGTGGCAAGCTATTAGCGGCCTCCAAGGCTGCAGTAATGGCACAAGGGGCTAAGGCGGGGGTAAGTCATTTATGGCAGCAAAGCCCTAATAATGCTGCAGTGCGTTATTTTACTAAGGCAGGTGGTAAGTTAATTAAACAGCATCCGCAGCGCTGGCATCAACGTTATATGGGTGATGATTATATCTGTGTATTATGCGGTGAGGATTGTCATTGCGTAGCCTGTGAAATGCTACTGCTATTTTAATGTCTACTGTCTAAATCAATAATAAAAAAGAAGACTAATATGTACGATCCGCTGATTAACTCGCACCCTAATAATCAAACGTTTGCTCCTAGCTATTGGGCAAGCACTCAAGTCTTACCCGCACCAACCGCAGCATTGTCTGGCTGCCAACAAACCGATGTGGCTATTGTGGGGGGGGGCTACACAGGCTTATTAACAGCGTATTATTTGGCAACCGAATTCAATATTGAGTGCCATGTGCTTGAGGCCAACCAAGTCGGTTTTGGTGCCAGTGCCCGTAATGCCGGTTTTGTATTAAAAGGCTCGGGTCGATTAGGTTATGCCGCCATGACCAAGCGTTGGGACTTAGCAACGACCAAGGGCATATTCGATGAATTCACCCAAGCGGTGGCTAGAGTCGATGGGTTAATCAAACAACATAATATCGCCTGTGAACCGCAAGAGGCGGGCTACTTAAAGGTGGCCCATAATCCCAAAGCATTGGTCTCGCTGCAAAATGCCGCTAATTATATTCAACAACATTTAGCCGACAGCCAAGACTCAGGTGCCGAGTTTATTTCAAGCCAAGATTTTAGAGCCCAGTATTTAGATCATCATCAAGCCTATGGTGCGCTGCGTTTAAAAGACGGTTTCGGCCTTAATCCGCTTAAATTATTATTGGGTTATAAGTCGATGGTACAAAACCAAGGCGTGACTATTTCTGAGCAATCTTGCGTATTAGAGTGGATTGAAGAGGGCGGTAAACATCGTTTAATTACCGATAAAGGTGAGCTGATTGCCAATAAAGTCATTATGGCGGGCAATGCTTATACTCAAGTGAATTCAAACTGCAGGTTTTAATTTCTGAAAGTTATCATTAATTGTATCACCGAGTGTATCGGCAATATCGGGGAGGGTGATGCTAAAAAAGTCAGTGATTTTTCGTCGGAATTCTTTTGTCGTTGCGAAGTATTGCCCATTCCTCGCATGCTTATTCATTACCTTCCACAATCGTTCTATTGGGTTTAAATTTGGACTATAAGGCGGCAGGTAATGCAATGTTATATTCAGATGTTCAGCCTCTTTAACCACTAAGGCATTTCGATGGTATCCAGCGCCATCAAGCACCAAATGGATAACACCACTTGTTGAGTAACGCGCTCTAATTTGGTTTAAAAAATCGATGATGGATGCACCGTTAACCGTTTTGCTATATTGCTCAATGACCGCTTCTGTTAAGTGACCAAGTCGGATTGCACCAACCACGTTAATACGGGTTCGGCTTCCCGTCGTTTCTATCGGTTTATCAACGCCTTTTTTTATCCAGCCTGCGGTGATTTTTGTGGCTTGGGTCGGATGAACCGCATCCATAAATAATAACGGTTCATCAGGGGTTAACGAGGATTTTAGTTGCTCATAATATTCAATGAAAGCCGTTTGTTTGTCTTCATCAAATTTGTGAGGAACCCCTTTAGGGTTTTTATAGCTGAACTGATGTTTATGCAGCCATTTATTGAGGCCTGACACTGTGTACTTAATCTGAAATTGTTCTGAGATATAAGCGACTATTTGATGGCTATGCAAGTAGGTCACCTCACACAGGTGTGCAATCAATAGTTCAGTTTGCTCTTGACTCAGATAACTTAAGGAGCCGCCACTATTACACGTGAGTTTTTGGTCGTGAGCATAGGCATCAATGTATCGAACTACGGTCGTTTCGTGAATACGTAACGCTTGGGCAATCATTGGCGTTGGCCAATTTTCATCGCGTAGTAAAATGGCTTTAATGCGATCACACTCACGCCTATCACTCGAGCTTTTATGTCGAGTTTCCAATGCTACTTTTTGTTCTGGCGAGAGTGTAATTTGTTTCATGGGGCTATGATGATCCCATTTGGGACAAAATCAAGCATTTTCAATGATCACGGGTATATACGCCTAAACGGTTTAACCCGCGCATAGACGATAAGTTTTTGCCGATATTAAGCAATGTGATTGTCACCGAGCCGCTTACCGCTCAAGAGCTTGCACAGGCAGGTTTGCATACTCATCAAGTGACCATGGACACCCGTATTTTAAAATACTATTACCGTTTATTACCCGACAACCGTTTATTGTTTGGTGGCCGCGGCGCGGTGTGGGGCAAAGATGCTGCAAACCCTGTTTACGGTGAGCGTTTAAAAATGGCGCTCAATAAGTGCTTTCCAAGCTTAACCAGTAAAGCGATTGCTTATAATTGGACCGGGTGGATTGCTGCTGCCATGGATGACATGCCCCATGTGTACAGTAAAGGTGGCGTGGGTTACAGCTTAGGATATTGCGGTGCTGGAGTGTCTTTTAGTAGCCAAGCTGCGTATCGCTTAGCACAAAGTATTGCCGGTGAAACCTTACCCAATTTGCCTTTGTATCAGCAACCCTTGCCTAAATTCCCCTTCACCCAAGCAAGACGGCTTGGGCAATGGGGTTATTATCATTATGGTTGGTTAAAAGACCGTTTTGGTTAATCGCCCATTTCTAGGTTAATAGACGACTTTTGAGTTAACCAACGACTTCGCCAGTGCTGATCCTAGTTTCGTCTAATGGCTCAATTTTGAAATTGAAATAAGCATAAGATGCACTAATAAACGGACAGACTAAGTTAAAGAAGGCGTAGGGCAAGTAAGCGATAGTGGCTACGCCAAGTGTACTTGCCATAAAGGCACCACAGGTATTCCAGGGTACTAACGGACTGGTTACGGTTGCTGAGTCTTCTAGCGCGCGGCTTAAATTAACAGCTGCTAATTTACGGCGGGTGTATTCCACCTTTAACATTCTGCCTGGCAGTACTATGGCAATGTATTGATCGGCAGTAATAATGTTCGCGCCAATACACACGCCCAGGGTGGTAATAATCAAGCTGGCCGTGCCGGTGACGACGGTAAGAATACTTTCTAAAATACGGTTTAATAATCCGGTGACTTCCATCACGCCGCCAAATGCCATCGCACAAAGAATAAGCCAAACGGTTGTTACCATGCTGCTCATGCCACCACGGCTTAATAAATTATCTAATACTTCATCGCCTGTGTTGGCGACATAGCCGTCAAACATGGCTATCCATAAACCTTTCACTAGCGCGACCATTGGCAATAATGTGTCGTCGTGTACAAAGGCAATCACGTTATCAAACTGAAATAATGCTGCGCACACCGCGCCAGCTAACGTACCTAATATGACCGTTGGAAACGCTGGCATTTTGCGGTTAGCTAAATACAACACCACTAATAACGGGATCAATAAATGTATTCCTGGGCTGTAGGTCTTATCCAATAAAGCCAAAGTATCTACGAGTTGATTTTCAATCGGCACCGCATCTGCTGTAAGGCCTAAAAAAGTAAACCCAATGAGGGCGATGATAATGCTGGGTACAGTGGTCCATGTCATGTGGCGGATATGGCTGAAAATATCAGTACCCGCAACCGCAGGGGCAAGGTTTGTGGTATCAGACATTGGTGACATTTTGTCGCCAAAATACGCGCCACTAATAATAGCGCCGGCAGTAATGTTAACGTCTAGCCCCATTGCTGACGAAATACCCACTAAGGCAATACCTAAGGTGCCGGCAACGGTCCACGAGCTACCAATACTCAGTGCAACCACCGCACACAACAAACAGCAGGCAGTATAAAAGTAGTCTGGGTTAAGGATTTGCATACCATAATAAATCATCGTCGGCACTGTACCGGCTAAAATCCACGTACCAATCAGTGAACCCACACTAAATAAAATTAATAATGCGCCCGTCGCAACCCCAATACTTTTGACGATACCGCGTTCCATTTGATTCCAGCTATAGCCATTTTTATAACCGATGATCATTGCAATACATGCCGCTAACACTAATGCGATTTGATTGGCGCCTGATGAGCTGTCCGATGAAAACAGATAAACCGCTGCCGCGAGCATAAGAATAAGGGCAAAAACGGGGATTAGTGCATCAAGTAAGCTGGGTTGCTTGTGCTCCGATGAAGACGGTTTGAACGACGCCGATTGAGACATACTACTTCCTTTGTTGTTATTATTTTTGACCAATATCTCATTCGTGTGAGTTGGCTAAGTGTTATTATAATAAGTTAGTAACTTATTTGTAACAGAAGCACATCCTGACATAAAAATGCCTGTTAAGTCGAACATTGTTAGGCTTGAGTAATAATTTATAGATGGGCAGATTGCTGCAGCTTTTGAGTAGTATGCTTGGTTAATTACTTTGCGTGGTTATATATGTCAAATAGGTCGGTTAATGTGAATAAATAGCCGCTGAGGATATCTGGTGGGACCAGAAGTATCCTCATGAAAACGTGCAGATTTGATAGATTTAGATACGCAGTTTATGGCTATTAATGGCAATATTAAGCAAGTTATTTATTTAAATGTTTTAAGATGGCATTTTCGGCATCAGTTTTAGTGGCTTCACCTTCAGTAATATCAATTTTTTCTAGAGCTTTATGGCCTGTCATATCTTCTGCAATATGTAACCAATCTGGATGCCAATAGAAAGAGTTGCCCGAGAAGGTATTCCAATTATGCACGCCTGATTTTTCACCTTGATAAATTAGGTCGCTGGTATTAACTCTCATTTAATCCTCCAATAATCATTACGAGTACGTTAGCTAAAGTGCAGGAGTTTGAATAACAGCAAAGGTAAACACTCCCTTTCAGTTACTAGCTTGCGCCTTGAACAGAGTCGTTTTTGTGATCTAAATCATAAAAATTGCGGGTTATGGATAATGTAAACAGTAATTAATCTTCAGCATTACAAGCGGATATAAAAAATCCCTGTGATGTTGTTGCCATCACAGGGATTTTTCAACGAACTAAACCCAATGTACTATTAGCTTTTAGCTTGTTCACGAGCAATAGCGCGATAAGCAATATCAGTACGGAAGTACACGTCATCCCAATGAATGGCATCTACTAATGCATAAGCTGATTGCTGTGCTTCAGTCACAGTGTTGCCTAATGCGGTGGCGCACAATACGCGGCCGCCGTTAGTGACAACATGGCCGTCTTTCATGCTAGTACCCGCATGGAACACTTTACCGTTAGTGTCGCCAAGGGTTAAGCCGTCAATCACATCGCCTTTGTTGTACGCGTCAGGATAACCACCTGCGGCCATTACCACGCCAACAGCTGCACGAGGATCAAATTCTGCAGTGACTTTATCTAACTCACCACGAGTCGCAGCTAAGCAAAGCTCAACAATATCTGACTGCAAGCGCATCATAATTGGTTGGGTTTCAGGGTCACCAAAACGGCAGTTGTATTCAAGCACTTTGGCGCTACCGTCTGGTGAAATCATCAGGCCTGCGTATAAAAATCCAGTATAAACATTACCTTCAGCCGCCATACCATCAACCGTTGGGCGAATAACATTGGCGATAGTCCAGTCGTGTACTGCTTGTGTTACCACAGGAGCTGGTGAGTATGCACCCATTCCGCCGGTGTTAGGGCCTTGGTCAGCATTGTCACGAGCTTTATGGTCTTGGCTGGTGGCCATAGCAAGAATGTTTTTGCCGTCTACCATCACGATAAAGCTGGCTTCTTCGCCTTTTAAAAACTCTTCAATCACTACGCGTGAACCGGCATCACCAAACTTATTGCCTGCGAGCATGTCGTCGATAGCCGCATCCGCTTCTACTTGATCCGCTGCGATGATGACACCTTTACCCGCTGCTAAGCCATCGGCTTTAATCACGACAGGGAAACCCGTTTTAGCGGTTAATATTGCCGCATAAGTTTTAGCCGGTGCAATCTCAGTGAAGTTTGAGTAGTCAGCAGTAGGAATGTTGTGGCGCGCTAAAAAGTCTTTAGTAAAAGCTTTTGAAGATTCAAGCTGTGCCGCGCCTTTGGTTGGGCCAAAAATGGCTAATCCAGCTGCATTAAAGGCATCAACTACGCCTAGCGATAATGGCACTTCTGGGCCGACGATGGTTATCGCTATGGCGTTATCTTTGGCAAAGGCCACAAGTGCGTCAATTTGTTCGACATCAATAGCAACGTTTTCTAACTTAGGTTCTAAAGACGTACCAGCATTACCGGGTGCAACAAACACTTTTGTTACTTGAGCAGACTGAGCCGCTTTCCAAGCTAGAGCATGTTCACGACCGCCACCACCAATTATAAGTACCTGCATCTTTAATCCTTTTATAGCTGCGCTATGTTCTCTATTTCTGCTTCAAGCATGCTCACTTATACTTATAAGCTGCGCGTGCTTTCATTGAACTAGAAAAAATAGCTATGCTCTAATTCGTTTAAACAAAATTTAAAAAGTATCGCTTGTTATCTATTTTTGCAAAAGCATTTAGCAAAAACATGATTGATAAGCGATACCCATATTTGATATTAGCGTTTATTAGTGGCGGAAGTGACGCATGCCAGTAAACACCATTGCCATACCGTGCTCGTCTGCTGCGGCGATGATTTCTTCATCGCGAATTGAACCGCCCGGTTGAATGATGCAGCTAATACCTGCCGCTGCAGCTGCGTCGATACCATCGCGGAATGGGAAGAAAGCGTCAGATGCCATGACTGAATTTTCAACCACTAGGCCTTCATCGGCAGCTTTTATTCCCGCTATTTTAGCTGAATATACGCGGCTCATTTGGCCAGCACCGACACCGATAGTCATGCCGTCTTTGGCGTAAACAATGGCGTTAGATTTAACAAATTTAGCCACTTTCCAGCAGAACATTAAGTCTTTTAACTGTTCAGCCGTTGGTTGACGCTTAGACACGACTTTAACGTCTTCTAGGTTCACCATGCCTTGATCGCGATCTTGTATTAATAAGCCACCATTAACGCGTTTGTAATCAAGTGAAGTTGTTTTTGTATTCCACTCACCACATTCTAGTAAACGCACGTTTGCTTTAGCGGCAATGATGTCGCGTGCGGCTTGGCTCACTTTAGGGGCAATGATGACTTCAACAAACTGGCGGTCAACAATGGCTTGCGCCGTTTGTGCATCTAACTCTTGGTTAAAGGCAATGATGCCCCCAAACGCTGATGTTGGGTCGGTTTTAAATGCGCGGTCGTAAGCTTCTAATAAGTTAGCGCCTAATGCCACACCGCAAGGGTTGGCGTGCTTAACGATAACGCAGGCAGGGCCTTCAAATTCTTTAACGCATTCAAGTGCTGAATCTGTGTCGGCGATATTGTTGTAAGACAACGCCTTACCTTGTAGTTGAATCGCGCTGGCAACAGACGCTTCATCAATTTGCGTGTCAACATAAAATGCCGCTTTTTGGTGGCTGTTTTCACCGTAACGTAAGTCTTGTTTTTTGACAAACTGACTGTTGAAAGTACGTGGGAACGTTGAATCGTCATGACATTCGTCGTTACTGTGCGCAGGCACCATAGTACCGAAGTAGTTGGCGATCATGCCGTCATAAGCAGCGGTATGTTCAAAGGCTGCAATGGCTAAGTCAAAACGCGTTTCTAAGGTGGTGCTGCCGTTGTTGGCTTGCATTTCTGCAATCACGCGGCTGTAATCTTTTGCATTAACCACAATCGTAGTGTCTTTGTGGTTTTTAGCGGTTGAACGCACCATCGTTGGGCCGCCAATGTCGATGTTCTCAACAGCATCCGCTAAGGTGCAGCCTGGTTTGGCAACGGTTTCAGCAAATGGATACAAGTTAACCGCAACCAAATCGATTGGCTTAATGGCGTTTTGTTCCATGACGATTTCGTCAATGCCGCGGCGAGCAAGAATGCCACCGTGAATTTTTGGGTGCAGGGTTTTAACACGACCATCCATAATTTCTGGGTGACCCGTGTAGTCAGACACTTCCATTACCGGGATATTATTGTCTGCAAGTAACTTTGCAGTACCGCCCGTAGACAAGAGTTCAACACCTTGTGCATGCAGCGCTTGTGCAAACTCAAGGATTCCAGTTTTATCTGATACGCTTAATAGCGCGCGACGAATTGGTCTGACATTATTCATGTAGGTACAGGTCCGCTAGTTTGATTTTAAGGAGCTTTAGTAAAACAGAGTCAATTAAAGTCTGCTTTACCAAAGTCCCTCATAGTGTTTTTTAGATTGCTTAACACCGTCGAGGCTTACTGTGTTGTGATCAGGCGGGCGTATTTTATCGTAAACCGCTTCTATTGGGTGTTTTTTCTGTGTGATTTCACAATATTGAAATAAGAACAAAGGTACGCAAAAATAATCACCCAATAACCCTTGACCTTGGATTAAACTCCAAGGTTTATACTCAGGTAAAATTCAGATGACGATGGTGAATTAACATATGTATCGAATAGGCGAAATTTCAGCCTTGTATGACATCAAAGCTGACACATTACGATTTTACGAAAAACATGGTTTACTGTCGCCATCAAGCCGATCTGATGCCGGATATCGGTTGTATAACCACAGCGACTCCGAACGACTTAAATTTATTTTACGTGCCAAAGCGGTGGGTTTCTCACTTAAGGATATCGCCGATTTGCTATCTATTGAGGTTGATAAGTCTAATAGAGCCTGTGCCGATGTTAAAGGTTTAGTCGATACTAAGCTTGAGCAAGTAGAAACGAAATTAGCTGAGCTACAACATTTTGCGACATCGCTAAAAAGTTTATCAAATACCTGTTGTGGTGGCCCAGATAGCGCCGAGCATTGCTCGATACTCGAAGCGTTAGAGTCGTCAGACAAGCATATTATTGCTAAAAAAGAACATCATCATTTTGCTAATTTGGGTCATAAGGATTAAGTATGTTATTGACCAATTTCCTTCATTTATTTTTAGAGTCTGCCCCTTGGTTGTTACTGGGCTTAGTGCTGGCAGGTTTGTTAAAAGTATTTGTGCCGATGGCATGGATGCAAAAGCAACTCGGCGGTCATGGAATGAAAACGGTGGTGAAGGCGGCATTATTAGGTGCGCCTTTACCTTTGTGTTCGTGTGGCGTTATTCCGGCAGCAGTAGGTTTGCGTCGAGCTGGCGCCTCAAAAGCCGCGACAACCTCTTTTTTAGTGTCTACCCCAGAAACTGGCGTTGACTCAATTACCGTATCCTATGTTTTACTCGGGCCTTTTATGGCGATTGTGCGCCCGATTGCGGCGATTACCAGTGCGATAGTGGCGGGTTTATTAGTGGGCCGAGATGACGATGATGGTATTCCTGCGTCAGCATCTGCTAAAGCGAAAACAGCCACTGATTCATCAGTGGGTGCCAAGCAGGTGTCATCATGCTGCGCAGCTAAATCAACTGCTAGCTCAGACGCCAGCTCTGAAGCGACATCAACATGTAAAACAACCGCGGGTACAATGCAAAATGCTAGCGTAAAAATGACTGCGATTAAATCGGAACCCGTTAAGCATGAGTCTGTATTAAGCCCGATGGCGCCAGCGCGTACATTTTCAACTAATACTACAGAAGCAAAGCAGAGTTGTTGTGGCAGTAAAACTGCAGATAAACCTGCTGAGTCTGCACCTGCTGCGTGTTGCAGTACTACATTAAAAGACGATGTAAAAGACGATGTAAAAGATGAGACAAAAGCTAAAACCGTTACATCAAGTTGCTGCAGTAGCAAAGCTGAGGTGCAAGCTGAAGTAGCAGCAACAAGCAGTTGTTGCGCATCGACTCAAGATATGGCAACAGAGTTGAAACACAACAGTGTATTTAGCCGTGTGTTATCGGGTTTGCATTACGCCGCCACAGATTTAGTCAAAGACACCACCTTGTGGTTATTAGTCGGGTTATTTTTTGCCGCCATCGTGCAGACTTATGTGCCGGCTGACTTTTTAGTTAAGTGGGGTGATGGCATTCTGGCGATGTTAGTGATGGTCCTCGTGTCGATCCCAATGTATATCTGTGCCACCGCTTCAACCCCCATTGCTGCAGGATTGCTATTAGCTGGAGTATCACCAGGTGCTGTACTAGTCTTTATGATGGCAGGCCCTGCGACCAACATTGCAACTTTAGGTGTGGTAACTAAAGAGCTAGGTAAGCGTGCATTATATGGCTATCTAGGTGGCGTTATCGGTGTGGCGTTAGTATTTGGTGTATTGGTCAATTATCTAGTTGATACCTTTGGTTTTGAAGTGATGCCGCAGATTGGTGAAGAGCATGCCTTATTACCTCAAGGTGTAGTGGCGGTTTCTGGTATCGTACTAGCGGTGTTAATGGCCAAAGTATTGTGGGACATGATCCCAAAAGGCAATAAAGAGAAAGGTTGTTGCTCGTAATAAGTTAAACCAAATGTTAACCATAGCGAGTTAACTAAAGCTTTTTAGCTAAAGCTTGTTAACCATCGCGAATTAAGCACATAAAAAAGCCAGTGATAAATATCACTGGCTTTTTATTAGGCTAAAACATTATTAATTCACAATATAGTGTCAGTCGAAACGAGTACTGGTAAGCAATAACGCTAGTCAGAAAAGTGCTAGTTAAAAATAGCGTTGAGTTTTTCAGCCAATCTAATGCCAGCTTGCTGCAATCGCTGCTCGATAATGGGTTTATGGGTAAATACATAGTTAAAACGTAAATCGTCTTCACCTTGATAATTCTGTTCGAGCTGGTAAGCCCTTTGCCTTAATGCTTTCGACTCATCAGCCCATTGATAATAGCTTTGACCACTCCACATTTTGCGTTGTTGTTCGCTAATACGCGTTAAAAAATCACTGTACTCTGTAAAGCTTAACTGCTGCTGTTCAATTAGTTTGCTGTCCCACACAGTATGCAAATTTGTGTGCTCACCAAACCACTTGAGTTTAATTGTATTTCCACCTTTATCATGGCTGTGACCCACATGTAGTGGTTGATGAATGTCGCCGACAAAATGTACGTAAAATGCCAATGCTTGCCATTTCTCTTGTTGGCTGGCTTTAGGGTTTACTAATATTTTTTCAAATCGTTGCAAACTTTCGATGATATCGCCATCAGCATTGCGCTTAACCGTTTTCCACGACTCATCGTCTTCAATTGAAATGTAATGCCATGGCGCAGCGCGATCCCAAGTGTTGTCGGAGCGGATTTCATCTGCCCAAGTTGACATTTGCGCTAGGCTTTCGCCACCTGTCAGTTGGTTTATTTTCTGTTGAGCTGTCGGGGATAAATTGGCTTGAGCGATTTGGCCTACAATTCTGTGGCCTAATTGACCAAATGCTTTGGCAGGTAGGCTGAACGTTAAGGTGAACAATACACTGCCCACTAGCAATAACATGTTATTCAGTAAAACAGACGATTTCATAAAACTTCCAATTCATTGTTGTTAAGGCAATAACAGCGTCTTTAATGTGCCAGCGTATGAAATTATTGTTACATGACACAGACTTGAGTCGCGACTATATAGCAACAATATGACATTTATGTGTTACTCCAAAGTTGTTTTGCGGTTAATTTTTTCGTTTAAAAATGACATTAAAATGCAACATATCGTCCTTAGACTTCGCCCTGAAGTTTTTGCTCTATTGATTTACTAAGCCCGATAAACGGGTAACTAAACATTAAAATATAAAAATATTCAGGGGTTTGAAATGTTGCTTAATCATAAAATCAGTCGTCTCGCGCTCGCGACATGTTTTGCTATGGGAATTGCTTTACCTGCAATGGCGGCAGATACCGCATCTGATATTCGTGGTCAGATTATAGGTCCTGCTGGTAATGCTGTTACTGATGCAAAAATTACTATTATCCATCAGCCTACCGGTACCGTTACCGAAGTTCCTGTTTCTGCTAATGGGCAATTTACTGCCCGCGGTTTACGTGTCGGTGGTCCTTACATTATTAAAGTCGATTCTGATGTGTTTGCTGACACAGTTGAAGACAATGTCTACTTAGGATTAGGCGAAACATTCCGTTTTAACCGCACACTAGAAGCCACTTCTACGATGGAGCGTGTTGGTGTCGTTGGCAGTACAAGCTTTCATCGCAGCGCCGGCGGTAACAGTGACTTTGGTGAGCAAGATATCGCTAACGCACCCGGTATTAGCCGTGATTTAAAAGATGTGTTGCGCCAAAACCCAATGGCTGTTGTGGGTACCGACGGTATTTCAATGAGCGTGGCGGGCATGAACCCACGTTTTAACACTTTTGTGGTAGACGGTATTTCTCAAAACGATGATTTTGGACTTAATTCAAATGGCTACCCAACTCAGCGTTCACCTATTTCTATCGATGCAGTGGAGAGTGTAGCGCTTAACGTATCGCCTTACTCTGCTCGTAGTGGTGGTTTTACCGGCGCACAAATTAATGCAGTAACTAAGTCGGGCACCAATGATTTATCCGGGACTGTTTTTTGGGAAACCACCAACGACAGCATGGCGGGTGATGGTAAAGACCAGGACTCTGGTGACACCTTAACCCAAGATTTTGAAGAGACCACATTCGGCGGCACGGTTGGTTTTCCTCTGATTAAAGACACTTTGTTTTTCTTTGGCTCATATGAAAACTTTGATGCACCAACGTCGGCAGAGTGGGGGCCAAAGGGCGCTGGTTTTGCCAATGAGTCAGATGTGACCTCAGAAGATCTAATTCGAATAGAACAAATTGCTCAGTCTATATATGGTCTTGATAGCATTGGCGGTTACACCACCTCACCACAAGAAAAAGATGAAAAAATCTTAGCTAAAGTGGATTGGAATATTAACGACCAACACCGTGCCAGTTTTACTTATCAATCGACCATAGGTAATGTAACCAACAACATGTCATCAGGTGATTCGTTATTAAAATTATCAAGCACTTGGTATGACAAAGAAGAAACTTTAGAAACCTACGCGGCCAACTTATACAGCGATTGGACTGACGATTTTAGTACTGAAATCAAAATCGCTTACAAAGATACCACCACTAAATCGAAAACCATTGATGATTTAGGCATAGGTATGGTGTCGGTACAAACCTTCGAAAAGTCAGGTGACAAAGTCATTTTTGGCACTGACAGTTCTCGCCAAGCAAATGAATTAAATAACCAAAATCTTGAGCTACGTTTTGTGGGTGATTATTACCTAGGCGACCACGATATTGGCTTTGGTGCTCAGTACAATAGCGTTGAAATATTCAACTTATTTGCTCAAGATGTGTTGGGCAATTGGGAGTTTGATTCTATTGATAACTTAGCGGCAGGCGCCGTCGATAGTTTCCGTTATCAAAATGCGGCTTCGGGTAATCCAAATGATGTGAGTGCCAGTTTTAACATGGACACCTTGGCATTATTTGTTGAAGACTCATGGGATATTACGGCCGATTTAGAGCTCACGTTCGGTATGCGTTATGAAACCAATAGCATGTCAGATACTCCAGCCATTAATGAAAACTTTGTTAATCGATATGGGTTTGCTAACAACGAAACCTTAGATGGCCAAGATATTTGGTTACCTCGTGTAGGGCTTAAATACCTATTAAGTGATGATGTGACCTTATACGGTGGTGTAGGCCGTTACAGTGGTGGCTCACCATCTGTTTGGATTTCAAATAGCTTTTCAAATGATGGCAACAGCTTATTAAGCTATAACGAAGGTTGGAACCCAGTATGGGGCACTCCAGATTTTGGCAATGTTCCAGCAGATGCTCAAGCGGGTTTAGTGGGTGGCGACGGTAATGTTAATGCCATCGACCCTAACTTTGAGTTACCTTCAGACTGGCGTGCAAGTATTGGTTTTGACAGTACGTGGGATTTAGGTGCCTTAGGTGATAATTGGTTTGTGGGTGGTGAATTTTTATACATTCAAAAAGAAAACGACTTAGCATGGGTTGATTTAGCCCGTCGCCAAGTGAAAACCGATGCCACTGGCCGTGTGGTTTATGAAACCTGGGACCCATTAGCAAATAATGGTGCTGGTGGTAATACCGAGCGTTATGACCTCATGTTAACCAATGCTGAAGATGATGGCTCCAGTAAGACGTTAAGTTTGTCGATTGCCAAAGAGTGGGATATGGGCCTTAGCATGCGTGCAGGTTATGCTTATAACTCAGTTGAAGAAGGCAACCAAGGCTCGTCGTCTACTGCAACGTCTAACTATCAATATACCCCAGTACAATATGATCGTAATGGCACCACTATGGGCACTGGCTATTATGAAACACCGCATCGCTTCACCTTTAGCTTGGGTTATGACGTAGAGTTTGTTGCAGGCTACAACTCTAGCTTTAACTTATTCTACGAAGCGCGTGAAGGTAACCCATTAACGTGGACACTAGGTTCATATCGTGATGGCAATTTAGGTGACCAAAGCAAGTTTGCTGGCGCATCATATTATCTACCTTACATTCCAACAGGTGCTGATGATGCTAATGTTGAGTATGCTGGTGGATTAACTTATGAGGAGTTTAAAGCGGCAATTGATGAAATAGGTTTAGGCCAATATGCCGGTGGTATAGCACCAAAAGGCACCGACAACCAACCATGGATACATCAGCTAGACTTCCGCTTTACGCAAGAATTACCAGGGTTTACTGACGAGCATAAAGGTATTTTATACTTCGATATCAAAAACGTACTTAACCTAGTTAATGAAGATTGGGGCGTGGTTGAATACCAAAGCTTTAACAGCGCTAAGTTGGTTGATCATGACTACAATGCGGCGACGGGAGTTTATACTTATTCTGTTCCATTTGGCCAAGATGGTATTGAGACTAACAATTACGATACTTATGACATCAACAAATCAGCTTGGCAGCTTAAAGTGGGCGTGAAGTACAAGTTCTAATACTTTGTTAAGTAGAGTGCTGGTGCTGTATCTAGAGTGCTAATCAATAGGTTCCAAACAAAAATACCGAGCAATTAGCTCGGTATTTTTATGTGCTCAATATGGTTACATCAAGCTATTTATCCGCTAAACGACGTATAAATTATTTGATTTTACTGGCAAAATTTTCAGGTGAATTTTTCGACTGCTTAACCGCACGTTTCTCTTTTAAAGATAATGCCGGCTTTTTCTTCGCTTCTTTTGAATTATTACGTTCTTTGCTCATTTGTATGACTCCTAGCACGCATAATGCGTAACTAATAAATGGTAATTTTTGTTGTTAGTATCGAAGGTGCTAATGAATCAGCCACTTAGTACTTACTTAGCCTTTGAACAATTTACTGAACCAAACTTATCATTGATATTGCGAATTAATGATGTGCGAGAACTTACCTCTATGATCTAAATTAATCACCTTATTAAGTTGATACTAGCACCTAGTCAGTTAAAAATATCTATTTATTCTATAGATTATTTTGTGCTTAAAAACTCATCTTTAATTATGATTGCTTTGTTGGACAAAATCGGGGATCTCAAGTACACCTTCGCCCCAATGCTCAAACAAGGCGGCGTATAAAAACTCTACAAACACTCGGTATTTACGGGGTAAATATACGCGCTGTGGAAAACTCAGGGTGACCTTGGTTTGCATCATTGGAAAGTCTTCTAATATCGGTATCAGTTGCTTACTGTCGATGGCTTCTTGTGCAATAAAAACCGGTACCGCAGTAATGCCTAAACCTTCAATAGCAGCCTCTCGGGCAAAGGTGACATTATTGACTTTTAGCTGTGCAGGGGGATCGAGATCAAGCCATTGGCTGCCATCAAAAATACGCCAGCCACCATCAATGTGGGCCGACTGTAACTTAATTGCGGTGTGGAACATTAAATCTTGCGGTATTTGTGGTGTGCCATGACGCTTAAGGTAATTTGGACTTGCCATTAACAACCGGCTAGCAGTGACTAACGAGTAGCTTTGCAGCTTAGGATCACGTTGTTCGGTAATTTGAAATAGAAAATCGACCCCTTCTTCAATCACATCAATTTTACGGTTAGTCAGTTCTGCATCGATGGTGATATTAGGGTAAGCCGCCAGAAACCGCGCAAGAATACGACCTAAAAATAATTGTCCTAGCTCGATAGGGCAAATCACTTTTAAATTGCCTTTGATGTCTTGCTGGCTCGCACTGAGAAGATCTTCGGCATTTTGTAAATCTTGTAGAATTTTACTAATGCGATGGTAATAACTTGAACCCGCTTCAGTGAGTTTCAATGACCTTGTGGTGCGAAACAGTAATTGCACACCGGCATCGGCTTCTAGATCTGCGATTTTACGACTCACAGTGGCTTTGGTTATTCCCAGTGCTCTGGCTGCACCGGTAAAACTACCTTGTTCTACGACTTGCGAGAATATTTGAACGCGATTGAGATCCATATTGTTACACCTGTGAAACAGTGGGTTGAATTTTTACTATCTAATAAACTTAAGGAAACAGTAGTAAACTAGAGCAGAATAAATTAGGAGTCAAATATGTCTATCAATAAGCGGTTAGTGTTAGTGCCAGGTATTATCGTTGTGTTAGTTGTTGCAGGCGTTTATTGGTGGTCACAAGTTCGATATATCGAGTCAACGGACAATGCGTATGTTGAGGCTGATATTTCCAATATCAGTGTAAAAGTTCCCGGCTATATTGTGCAATCTGCTGTGGTTGATAATCAACACGTCAACAAAGGTGAACTGCTGGCTCAATTGGAAGACAGCCAATTTGTTGCCAAGCTAGCTCAAAGCAAAGCTGTGTTAGCGAGTACCCAAGCAAACTTGCAAACTCTAGCGGCAAAGGTTGATTTACAACAGGCATTAATTAATCAAGCGAAGGCTACCGTTGTGGCTTCACAGTCAGAGCAGTTAATTGCGCAACAACAATTGAAGCGTTCACAGAAATTAAAAATCAGTAATTACAGTTCACAAAATGATGTTGACCAACTTCAGGCAGGTTTCGATTCAGCATCGGCTCATGTCGATGAGGCGCAAGCTGCATTAGTGGCTAAACAGCGTGAATTGTCGGTATTTAATGCGCAATTATTACAAGTACAAGCGGATGTCGATCAGGCAATGGCCAGTGTCGAGTTGGCTAATATTCAATTGGTGGATACACGTGTTACTGCACCTTTTGCAGGGATTATAGGTAAGCGTGGTGCAATGGTGGGCCAGTATGTTCAACCAGGGCAAGCATTGTTTAGCTTAGTGCCAGATGCACAAGTGTGGATTACGGCTAACTTTAAAGAAACTCAAATTGAGCACATGCAAGCCGGACAAGCCGTTAAGGTGAGTTTAGATGCTTATCCTGATGATGTGTTTAGCGGATTTATCGACAGTTTAGCACCTGCATCGGGTTCTAAATTTAGCTTGTTACCCGCAGAGAATGCGACCGGTAACTTTACCAAAATTGTTCAACGTATTCCGGTGCGTATTCGTCTTGAACGTGATCAACCCTCATCAGCTATTGGGCGTATTTTACCAGGATTAAGCGCTGTGGTTGAAGTCGATACTGAGTCTGCAACCCAATCTCACGAACTCGCTAAGGCAACAGCTGGTCAAGCAATGTCTGTGACTGCAGGGCATTAATATGAGCCAGTCAGCCACTGAGGCAGATGTATCACCAGTCGGCCCTATGAGTACTGTGAGTGATAAACCGACGGGGTATCAGCGCGGTAGCAAACGTTCTTGGATAGCTGTTGCGGGCGGCTTAATCGGTGCCTTTATGGCTATTTTGGATATTCAAATCACCAATGCGTCGATGAAAGAAATTCAAGGTAGTTTAGGCGCCACTTTAGAAGAAGGCAGTTGGATTGCTACCGCTTATTTAGTGGCTGAAATGATTGCCATTCCTTTATCTGGTTGGTTAAGTACTGGGTTATCGACTCGCCGTTATTTACTGTGGACTACCGCTGCCTTTATTGTGGCCTCTATATTGTGCTCAATGTCTTGGAACCTTGAGTCAATGATCGCTTTTCGTGCCTTGCAGGGATTTTTTGGCGGGGCATTAATTCCGTTAGCATTTCGATTAATTCTTGAGTTTTTACCCGACAATAAACGCGCCATGGGTATGGCTCTGTTTGGGGTAACCGCAACATTTGCACCTTCCATTGGACCGACGCTAGGTGGTTGGCTAACCGAACAATTTAGCTGGCATTATTTATTCTATATCAATGTTCCACCAGGCTTATTAGTGATGGCGATGTTGGCTTATGGTTTAGAGCGCAAACCAATCATTTGGGATAAGTTAAAAGACGCTGATTATTCAGGCATTGTCACCATGGCGTTGGGTATGGGCTGTTTAGAAGTTGTGCTAGAAGAGGGCAACCGTAAAGACTGGTTTGGCTCTGATCTTATTCGTAACCTCGCCATTGTTGCCGCGATCAATATCAGCTTGTTTATTTGGATCCAGTTACGTAAAGCTCAGCCATTAGTGAATATTCGTCTGCTTGCGCAGCGAGATTTTGCCTTATCTACGGTGGCGTATTTTTTACTGGGAATGGCGTTGTTTGGGGCGATTTATATGATCCCGCTGTATTTATCACAAATTCATGATTATACCCCGTTAGAAATTGGTGAAGTGATTATGTGGATGGGCTTTCCGCAGTTGCTGGTACTGCCATTAGTGCCTAAATTAATGCAGAAGTTTGATCCGCGATATTTGGCTGCACTTGGGTTTGCTTTATTTGCGACCAGTTATTATATGAATAGCCATATGACCATGGATTACGCTGGCGATCAAATGATTGCTTCGCAAATAGTACGAGCGTTAGGACAGCCGTTTATTTTAGTGCCTATTGGTATTTTGGCGACAATGCATCTTCAAGCACATGAAAATGCCTCGGCATCGACAGTGCTCAATGTGATGCGTAATTTAGGTGGGGCTTTTGGTATCGCGCTGGTGGCAACGTTAACCGATAATTTGGCTCGAGTTCATTTGGCCCATATTAAAGAGACGTTGCCAGCAGTCAGTGCCCAAGCTTATAACTATATTCAGCATACCAGTTCGATACTGCAAATTGCGGGTTCTGATGCGGTGAGTGCTAACTCACAAGCCTATGCTTTACTTGCTAAAAACATGTCACAGCAGGCATATATTCAAGCCTATAATGATGTGTTTCTTATAATGGCATGTTTTCTATTGATTGCAGTTGTTGCGGTTTTATTGATCCGTAAACCCGTGGCGAAAAGTGATTCAGATCAGCCTAATGAAATGCATTAATCATGTTAGTATTATCTTAATTGATAGCAATAAATTAAGGTGAGAGATGACATTAACGTGGCTAGATGTTGGTTTTACTGAGCTGTCTTTAGAGCAGCTTTATGGCTTATTGCAATTGCGTGTAGATGTCTTTGTGGTTGAACAAAATTGTCCTTATCCTGAATTAGATGGAAAAGATAAACATCCGCAAACCAGGCACTTATTGGGAGTGAATGAACAGGGTGATATAGAGGCTTATAGCCGCGTGTTAGCGCCCGATATTAGTTACCCTCAAGCGAGTATTGGCCGTGTTGCCGTTGCAAAATCTGCCCGTGGTCAGGGCGTGGCCAATCAATTAATGCAAAGTGCCATAGCCATTGCAAAACGGCATTGGCCAACAGACAATATTCAGATTGGGGCACAAGATTATTTACGTCATTTTTATCAACAACTTGGTTTTATTGTCAATTCAGATGTGTACCTTGAAGACGGCATTGAGCATCTTGATATGTTGTTAATCTATAATTGCTAATTGCTAATTGCTAATTGCTAATAGCTAATAGCTAATTGGTATGAGTAGCGTTGGATTCAGAGATAATATAATCAACTCTGCGTTAAGCCGCTATTTCTTTGGATTTGGGTAGATTTTATTAAGGAAAAACGATGTCAGATTATGTAATTAATACCCAGCAAATTGTGTGTGTCGCTCAATTTGTGGCGAAAGCAGGAAAACGTGATGAGTTAGTGGCGGTATTGGCAAGCTTGATCCCTGATACTCGTCGTGAATCTGGCTGTATTCGTTATGAATTGAATGTCAGTATTGATGACGACAACAAAGTTGCCTTTGTGGAAAAGTTTGTCGATCGTGCTGCGTTTGATCAGCATTGCGCTAAAGATGCTATTGAGCATTATTTCCACAATGTAATGCCTGAGTTGGTTGAGTCACATCATGTTGAAGTGTTTAATCAAGTGATTGCTTAATTGGCGGTTGCTGTTAAGTGCGGCAATTTCGATAGCTGTAATTTCAAGTGCTGTAATTTCAAGTGCTGGATTTCAAGTTCTGGATGTCACGATTAGATTTGAAGCGTTAGAGCTCAACATTAGATTACAGATACAAAAATGCCAATCTAAACAGATTGGCATTTTTAATCATTTATACTGTTAAGCCGAAGCTTTTATATCAGAATGATTAGAAGTCGTAACGAGCACCGACAGTGAAGATGTTGTCATCTTCTAAATCAACAGTAGCTGTACCCACTTTATGGTCGCCTTCATACATAGCATAGTGACCATAAACTAAGGTTGACTTAGAGATACGGTAATCAGCACCCACAGTAATTTGAGTGATGTTTACGTCAGTACCAGTCGCTTCTTTAATATTTTTGTAGTAGCTACCAAAACCAGCTTCATCTTGACCGTATTCAGCTTTTAAGTTTACGCCGTTTAGGTTGTAAGATACGTTAAGGAAGAAAGAATCACCTTCTTGATCAGATGTTTGGCTTTCAGTGTTTTGGTATAAACCACCAAGCTTGAACTCACCTAGCTTAACTTGTGCCACACCACGATAAGCATCAATACCACCAATAGTATTATAAGCTGCAGCGACATAGTAAGGTTGTGCTTTAAGGCCTTTATCACCAATAGTTGCACTTAATGCATATTGATCATCATATGATTCTTTACCAGCATCATCTGTGTAGTTGTCTTCCATTAAATAAGTTGCGTTTAATGTAACTAAGCCACCAATCACTGGTGAATAGTACCAAATACCGTCAGCTTTACGTAACTGGCCACCAATCATACGATCGATATCTGCGTTGAAGTTACCAAATAAATCAATGCCACCTTCAGACTGTTTAAATACAGTATCGTTACGGCCGATTAACACTGTACCTGCGTCACTTTTTAAACCTAAGAATGTGTTACGCGCTTTAAATACAACTTCGTCACTGCCATTTTTGCCTTCAGTTTGAGTGGTATTTTCAACTTGGAATTCCATTTGGTATAACAGTTCAATACCGTTACCAAATTTTTCGCTACCTTTTACGCCTAAGTTAGAAAAGTTGTTTTCTAATACTGTGCCTTCTTTACCATTTTGAGTTGTTGCGCCTTTATCAGAATTAGTCACGGCTAAATCTAAACGACCATAGAAACTTGGGCCTTCAGCAAGTGTAGCGAAAGAAACTAATGTAAGTACAGATGCTACCGATGCAGAGATTAAGGTTTTTTTCATCTTTCATGCTCCCTAGAACGTTATGTTCTATATTCCATTTTTCATGGTTTTAGTTAGTGAAGTTTGTCGCAGATTCAATTCTGTAACAATCTGGTGCAGATTTTTACAGATTTGATACCTTCAGAGTGTGGCCTAGATCAAATAAACAAGGCCTACTTGAAATTTTGTGTATAAATCTGTGATAACTGCGACCATTTGTATAAAAAAATCACCATATGGCGTGGATCTACCTCTTTAGGGATATTCCTATTCGATTAAAAATAGGCTAGCGCACAACCATAAAAAGTTGCAGAATTGTATGTTAGCCCATGTTAATTTAATCATTGTGAATATTCGATGTTAATTTTTATATCTTTAGTCTAATAAGGTTATAAATTAAGCATATTTTAATGTTTGTTGTGATAGACACATTAGCGCTAGGACATAAAGACATTTAGCTCAATCTGCCTCTGCTGAGTAATAGATTGCTATCAAACGGCTCTTTATCCTGCTATCTAGATGGTATGGTTTACCATAGATGTAGGTACACTATTGACGTGTTAATCCTCCGGCCAGCTTGATCTGTTAAGCTGCAATAAACCGATTTTATTACTTTATCCCACATCCCATGTTTCATATCTCATATACCAAAACGAGTGAGCAGAATTACTCGCTATAAATACGAACATGTGATGCTTGTTATTAAACCAAAATGCACCCTTAACCAAATTCATCTAGAGTGAATCGTGACAAACGTTTAGCTTTGAGGATAAATCATATAAAATTGGCCGCGAAAATAGTCGTTAATTAGGGCGTAACCCATGTTGTCAGAATCTTATACTCATCGTTTTGCTGGTGTTGGCCGTTTGTATGGTCAAGCCGCACTAACGACTTTTTCGCAAGCCCATGTTGTGGTTGTTGGTATTGGCGGTGTAGGAACATGGGTTGCCGAAGCATTAGCAAGAAGTGGGATAGGGCAGATTACGCTAATTGATTTAGATGATATTTGTGTTACCAACACCAATCGCCAAATACATGCATTAATTTCGACTATTGGCCAATCAAAAGTTGAGGTTATGGCAAAACGCATTGGCGAAATTAACCCAGAGTGTGTGGTTAATGAAGTAGAAGATTTTATTACCTTAGATAATCTTGCTGAGTATTTTAAGCCGGCCTCACAAGGTGGCAATATTGATTATGTGGTTGACTGTATTGATGCTGTGAAGCCTAAAGCAGGTTTAATCGCTTGGTGTAAGCGTAATAAAATTCCGCTAGTGACCATAGGTGGTGCGGGCGGACAAACCGATCCGACTTTAATTCAAGTGACTGATTTGGCTAAAACAGTACAAGATCCATTATTGGCAAAAGTGCGCAACATATTACGCAAAGATTACAATTTCACTAAAAATATTCAGCGCCGTTTTGCTGTAGATGCGGTGTTTTCGACCCAACATCTCGTCTATCCTCAAGCTGATGGCAGTGTATGCAACACTAAAGAAAATGCAGAAGGCAGTATGCGAATGGATTGCGCCTCCGGTTTTGGCGCCATTACTATGGTAACGGGAACGTTTGCGTTTGTTGCGGTTAGTCGTGTGCTGACTAAATTAGCCGCTAAACCCGCTTAACATTGTAGTGTAAATTTGTCGGTTATCTCGGCACACTAATCACGAACATTGGCCCTCCTAGTGGTGACGTAGCAACATAACAGATATTACCCTTGAGCTGAGTCACCGCGTTAAACGCTGCCGCTAGCCCTAAACCTACTCCTCCTTTGTGACGAGCTGTGGTGAAGAAGGGTTCGAAAATATGTTCGACGATGTCATTAGGAATAACCGCGCCATTATTTTGAATTTCGATTTGGATACTGTCTGGCTCAGCAACGACATTGATGTAGATTTTCGCTTGCGAAACATCCTTAAACGCATGCAAAAAGGCATTTGATACCACATTAGTGATAGCTTGGCTTAATAAACTGGCATTATTATTAAGTTGCAACTGCTTATCCAAACTGGTGGTTATTTCGACGTCTTGCGGTGAAAATATCATTAATGTTGAATCAGTAATATCGCGTAATAGATTGCTCAAATTAAAGACGGTGTTTTTCTCGTGGCTTTGTTCTGCGGCAATAGATTTAAATTGTTGGATCAAATAACTGGCACGAGTGATATTACTGACGATTAACTGACTGCTTTGTTGGTATTGCTCTAAAATCCCATTAATTTGTTCTAAAGTGGCATCATCGCTATGGATTAATTTGATCAACTCTTCTATGTGAGACAATTGCGAGCTGGCAGCCGTTAAGCAAATACCGATAGGGGTATTAATTTCATGAGCTACGCCGGAAACTAACCCACCTAGTGCCGCCATTTTTTCTTTTTCAACCAGAACTTGTTGTGTTCGTTTTAACATTTGCAATGATTGTTCAAGTTCTCTGGTTTGTTCTTTTACCTGGCGCGCGAGCTCATCTTTATAGCTGCGTTCTAATAGCAGTAAGCGATCGCGATCTTCAAGTGCGTGCTGAAGATCGATTTTTGATTGGTGCAATGCTTGATAAGAGCCTCTTATTTGCCGTTGCATGGTATTAACCGCATCGGCTACCAAACTGAATTCATCAAGTTGCGGCTTACGATTAAAATCCAAAGGAGTAAAGTCGTGGTCTAAGCTAATATCATCGCAATATTGGCTTAGTTGACGAAGATGTTTGGTCACATTGAACCACACCAGAAGCAAGATAAAGCCAGCCACTAAGAAGGTTTTGATCGCGTTGGATAATAAAATCAGTATTGCTTTATCATACAAACGATCATATATGACATTTAGATCAGCTTGTACGATGAGTGTCCCAACAGGAATATGTTCATTATTGGTATAAATTAATGGGTATTGTTTCTCAATAACAGCCGTTTTCTTATATACACCAAAGTGCCATTCTTGATTCGTGTCATCACGGATAGAAATATAGTTTATGTCAGGTAATTGACTTAAACCACGGAGCTGCGTGTCGATTAAATGTTCATCTATTACCCATATACTGGCTGCCAGCACTTCTAAATTTACCGCTTCTATATTCGAAAAAACGCGATCAATTCTACTTACATCACTTTGATAATCACTTACGAGCTGATAAGCCGTCGTCACGAGGGTAATTAAAGAACTAAAGATCACGATAGAAAGCGTCAGTTTTCGAGCTATTGGACTTCGCAGTAACTGTTTTATGGATATCAGCATAGTTTCTTCATTGTGATTTATAAATAGGGAGGATCTACCGATGAAAGTATTTATTCTACAATGCATTTCGCCAGTGTTAGTTCGGGTTTCATACCTTGGTTCAAGCATAGCCTGATAGGCCATATATAGTATGAAAAAATAAATAAATATCAGCTAATCAATTATTTTTTCTGGCATATATTTTGCTTTGCCTTAGTAAGCTCAAAAATCTGACACTGCGGGTAAGCTATGATGAAAATGAAAGTAGGTTCAATAAAGTTATTGAATAGTAAGCGTTTGTTCGTAAGTTCTATGTCATGGCTTATTGTAACATGTGCTAGTTTATTGTTTGCGCCTAAAGATTTATTGGCGTTTTTATCGTTAGACCAACTCGTTAATCAATATGGTCAGTTTATTGGCTTAGGGTTGATTATGGGAGTGGCATATTTTTTAAGCCAGATTTTTGCCTTTGTCGTCGATGAGGCCATCGTATATTTACGTCAAAAACGTACCGTAGAAACTATTGACGCAAAAGTGAAACTACTGGACCCTGCTGAAAGAGCCTTGCTACGGGAATTCTTTTTACAAGGACAAACTATTTTAACCTTGCCACAAAATGAATTAGCGGTTAAAAATTTAGTTAATACCAGCATACTTGAAATGCTTGGAAACGAGCGTCACTATGCGATTCAAGGGCCAACGGCTGAATACAAAATTTCGATGCAAGCACGTAATTATTTAAATCGTGATGTACTCCGTTTACCAGCGGGTGAACCCAGTGCAGAAGAAATGAGTTACCTGATTAAAACGCGACCACATTTTATTAATGGATTGATTCAATCACGTAAGCATGCAGTGTAATACCAATCTCATTAAATATCTGTTCAATTCAGAGTCTCTCAGGTTTTTCAATTCAAGGCGTATTGATGTAGAAATGGTTGTTCCCTTTTTAATCGATACAACACAGAAGTGGAATACCTGAGAGACTCCATTCTGGCGGGTTTCAAAGTCCTTTATGCTTCGTTAGATGTTTTCAAAATAGAATCACTATTCGCTTCAATCATCTGCCTTGCCTACAACACTTTGAACTCCCGCTGAAAGATCACATATTTAATAGGATTGGTATAATAGCGCGGAAAATAGTGCTGTAGATGAATAAAAAAGATGGGGGCGTATAAAGCCCCCATTCTGGCATAAAAACACATCATGTGTTTTGTCGCCAATGTATCATTCACAAGGAAGTATCCATATTGGATATGAATAATAAGCAGTAAAAAACTTAACCTATTAAGAGACTCACTTAGTAGGTGCAGACTTCACAATAAACATCCACATTAGATAAGACATTATTCCAAAGGTACAAAAAATTACCATCATAGAAAGTAATCCTATTGCGTTACCAAACATTAAATCTAACCAAAATGCCATGATATTTATCCTTTAGGTTGTGAAGACGTGATCATCATAAAGTCAAAATAACGTCGTTATACTGATCTTGATCAATCTTCAGCCGTCATGATGTTAACTTAGTGTAAAATTGCTAATTAGCTCACAAAAAAACACAATCCATCTCAATAGAGGGTGATGAATGACTTTTGACCAATTGAGTGTTTTTTATAGAAAATAATAGGTAAAGGGCTTGCCATTATTAAATGCAACGGTATAATCGCCAGCACTTAATTGTCACAATGATTGTTACGACAAGTATTGTTTGGTTAGCATTAAATAGAGTACTTGCAGTTAGGATTAAATTACGAGTATTGTTTTGCAAAGATATTTGGATTTCTCAGATTACTTTGCAAAGCTAACATAGCTACTAAGTCTTTGCCTGAGTGATGAAATTGGTATACATGGGGGATTCAAAATCCCCTGCTTCGCGGCGTGTCGGTTCGAGTCCGACCTCAGGTACCATCATTTGAAAGCCCCGTCCTTAATTGAACGGGGCTTTTTTTATGCTTATAATTCAATGGTAAGTGATACAAGTTTGTTGCTGTAAGCCGTTAGAGTGCGAATGCATTCATTTAAGCTTGAGCTGATAGATTTTATCCAGCGGTTAAGTCTTTTATTGTAGATGTATTTCCATTTTCCATTACTGAACGTATGCCATTATCTCTACCTGAAGTGCTCGAATACATTTGGCTTGTGCCAATGATTTGATGATTAGCCGCTTTTAGGTTGAAATAAGGCTTATCGTTCTTTGCTGTTTCTTTAGCAAGGATATTTTGGCTGTGAGAGTTTTTATGCTGACTCAATACTATTCTTTACGCCACTTTTAACTGTTTAAAGTTCGCTTGTCAGGGTGACTTCTCCTTTTCTGTCTTTAACTCAATTTGAACTATAATGATGAATCATTATAGGGTTTCTTCGCATTATCTCATTCCATTTCTGTTTAAGATAAAATGGCTTAAAAATGTGAGTTGATTCATTTATAAGCTAAATTAATATCATATAAACAAAGTTTAATATAATTGTTAATATATTTAATTTTTAATAAAGCATTATAAATCAAATTGTTATGTTTATTCGGTGGTCTATCGGTATGACATTTTTTGTTTTTGCTCTTATACAGTATTGCGATTGCACATGTTGGGTATTAGTTTGACCTATCTTCGTCACTTTTTGACGCTTATAAGAAGGAGTTTCCATGCAAGCACAATTTAATGTTCAAATTGGTTCTTTTCGTAAAATCAATAAGATCCCGAATGCTTGGTCAAATGAAGACTACCTTCAGTTGATGGCTATTATGGGCTTAGATGATGGCCTAGAAGGAATGGAGGCTACTGAACTTAGAGAAATGTGCATGATGTCTCTAAATGATTTAGAGGCCAATGAAGCAGCTAAAATCATCTTGACGCATTTATTCAGTGAATTAACTGAAGGTAAAATTGATCAGTTAAGTAATGACATGATCGGTGACAGAATGTGGGAAGAATATTCTGATTGCTTGCTCCATGAAGGTTTTTTTAGCGCTTATGCCTTATTGAGAGAAGCATTTAATGGTGTTTTTGCCGAGCCTACCGGTGTTGAGTTTATGGTTAATGTCACAGCAACTGACGCTGCAGAGTTAACTATTTTTGATGCGTCATTACATGCCTCGATGGTACGTCTTCTCGCATCTGGGTTATCTCCTGATGCACTATTGCATCGATTATATGAAGACCAAATTACCGGGACACAATTTCCAGAAGCCTTAGGGATATTGTGGAAGCTAGAATTAGTATCAAATGAAGGTTTATCTCGTCAGTTTAAGATGGTGAGTTCAGACTTCTGGTTTGGACAATTGGCGAATGTAGAGCTGTTTGAAGCTTCTGCTCATGCTGATGAATCGGATGAAGATGAATAACTAAGGTTATCTAGTTTGATATTTTTACCCAATAAAAAAACCAGCTGATAACAGCTGGTTTTTTTTACATCATTTAGGCTATGCCAAATTAATGATTACTATTATGAGTGCTTACGACGACGTAATGCAGCTAATGGTAGTAATAGTGCAGTTAACCAACCCATAGAACCACCAGAAGATTGCTCTACTTCCTCGGTAACATTAATGGTTGCAGTACCTGGTGCACTTGTCAGCTCACCGTCAGATGCAGTTACTGTGAAAGTGAAGGTGTCATCACCTACTGGAGCAGTAAACAGAATTGATGGACCACCGTTGGTAAAGCTAACACTCTTACCACCAGTTTGAACCCAATTATAAGTTAAAGCATCACCATCGATGTCTTTACCGTTTGCTTTTGCTGTTACTACAAATCCACCAGCGCTATTCATTCCTGAAGGCGCAACCGTTGGAGCATCATTAACGTTATTAACAGTAATAACGACTTGTGTAGGCGTGCTCAAATTCCCTTCTTCATCAGTTGATGTATAAGAGAATGTATCCGTGCCAGTGAAGTCAGCTGTTGGTGTATAAGTAAATGCACCATCTGCTGCTAACGTCAGTTCGCCATTAGTCACTTTATCAACAAGAACAACAGTGTCTAATTTTCCAGCAGGAGACACATCGATTAAGCGTTGAGCCTTAGCCGTCATGCCATCACCCGTTACTTGAGTACGAGCTACTTTTTGGTCTGGCTTAGTATCATTATCTAATACATTACCTTCCATAGAAGTATCTTCATCAAGTGAAGGGGTGTCAGTTTGGCCGAAGCTAAACTCAGTAACCATTGCTTTATAAGCAAGTTCAACACTACCTGCAGTTGTTGATCTTACTTCAACCCAGTCATCATTAGTAACAGATGTGCCTGCACCGTTAAAGTAATGAGTTGTACCTATGCTACCACTGATGTTTTCAGCGCCAATCGTTACGTTAGCTGGCATACCAGGAATATCGTAATAATTGAATGTGACTTCTTCAGTATCGCCAGTTTTTAACCACACGCTAAAGCTATACTGATCACCTGAAGGATCGCCCCAAAGTTGCGCATCATTCCATTCAACAACTAAGAATGAAGCTGTTCCAGTGCTCACAACACCAAGAGAGATTGCTCCACCACCAGTATCGCCAACTGTACCATCACTTAAATCAAAATCTGACCAGAATGGTGCAAGGATATTATTTGGATTTGAGCTATCAGGTAGTTCTTTATTAGCATAAGTGCCTGCAGTTGAACTATTACCAGGAATGACTATGCCGTTATCCGAAATAGTGATTTCTGTATAAGTTTGTCCATTGTACTTATAAGCTGGAACTGTAAATACAAATGTAGTTTCATCACAACCGTCTAAACAAGCAGGTGTTTGACTTAAGCCAAGAGCGGTAATATTAGGATATGTACCTGTGCCACTAGTCGTGACCATTTCAGGTAAATCCATTGAACCAACCCAAGTGACTACGCCAGTGTTTTCATCAACAGATAGACCATTTTGCGAGGCGCCGTTCAGGACCACAGATACATCATCTTTTGATGTAAGCTTAGTGCCTTTAGGAGCCGTAGCCGTAAGAGTTACCGTGTTTTCAAACATAGTGTTATTCACAACAGATTTTATTGTGAAAGGATCAGCAACAGAAATATCAGTGTCAGTTGTAAAAGCTGATATTAATGATGAATCACTTGACTCTTTAGCGAGTACAGCCAATGGAAGATGAGCATTTTGCTTTCCTTCAGTGCTGCTAATCATCACATTACCGAATATCCAATCACCATATTCACTAAATGTTGAATCAACAGTGACAGTGAAGGTTGCTGATGCACCCGCTTCAAGTTCAAGTGTTGATGGTGAAATCATTAGACCAGCAGTACCAGAACTTGCAGAAAGCGCCCAAGATGATTTTTCATCACTCTTGTTGTAAACCGTACGAGTAAAGGTACAGATACCGACACAAGAGTCTGCTGCAATTGAAGGCTTATCAAATGTTAATACTGCTTTTGCTGCAGCATCAAGATCCATGCGACCCGCACCCATATCAAAAGGAGTAGCCGGAGTTGATGCATCATAATCTAAAATACCATCAATTGTAGATGTGGACGTTAATGCTGTTTTAATGTCAATTGATGACCAATCTGGATGTAACTGGCTTAATAAAGCAGCAGCACCCGCCACATGTGGGCTGGCCATACTGGTACCAGTAATCATGTTAAAGTTTTCTCCACCATCGTCTGGTGAGAAAGCTGATAAAATATCTGTTCCTGGAGCTGCTAGATCAGGCTTAAGAATATTTTCATTACCATTTGGGCCACGAGAGCTAGACTGATTAATTGTATCTGCTAGGTTGCTTGCGACAATACGTTTAATTTCAGAACCAATAGTACCTTGAGTCGCTGTATCACCCATTGAATCAATAATTGCCATGGCATCATCTTGTGAGATCATAGCAGAAGGGAATGTAATGCCTGGAACTGACATAGATATTGGAGCACCAGCACGGTTGTTATAAACAACAACGGCAGTTGCGCCGGCAGCTTCAGCGTTGGTCACTTTATCGCTAAAGTTACAAGTACCACGTGAAATTAGTGCGATACCATCTTTAAATGAATCTGCAGCGAATGGATCACAACCTTCAAAGTTTTCGGCATCAATATTGAGTGCTGAAATAACTGGAGCAGTAATATCCATTTCAATAATGGTATCAGATCCTGGAATCGCTAATAAATCATCACCACCAACATTGAAGCTGTTAGCAAAATAACGGCCAGTCGTGCTGTTAGCTACAGTGATACCAGATTCAATACAACCAGGACAACCTACTGATTTAGCTGCGTTACCATCGTTACCAGCAGCACTTACTACAACAACACCAGCAGCTTCAGCAGCTTCAAACATTGTTTTATATGGGCTGCTTGCTGGATCTGCACCGGCTCCACCACCCCATGAGTTATTGATTACGTCTGCACCGTCATTAACAGCATGCTCTAATGCTTCCATCAGCATGATGTTAGAACCGCTGCCACCAGAACAATCTTCTGTAGAATACAGCGCTTTATAAGCCATTAAATATGCGGCTGGAGCAACGCCTGATAATGTAACATCAACACCTTGGAATGTTGTTTCTACCTTGTTGCCTACAGCAGTACCGGCAACGTGAGTACCATGACCACCAAACCCTAATGGGCTCATGTATTCATCTGCACATACCGCAAATGTTGGTTGTGACCAACGTGCAACAATTAATTTGTCGTTACAAAATGAACTATCAACAGTTGAACAGTAGTCATCTGTTGGCATCATCCCTGTTGGCGCTTCAAAACCTTCGCCTGAGAACATTGGGTTTTCAGGACGAATACCACCATCAATAATGGCAACACGAATACCTTTACCAGCATTTTCCATGCCCTCAACAGCATTCCACATAGCTTCACTGTTGATTATTTCATGTGAAGCATCCATGTTAGTGCTGTACATAGCTTCAGGGTATACAGAGATAACCCCTGGAATAGCCATTATTTGTTCAACAGTTAACCCTTGGCCAACAATAGTGACACCGTTAAATAATGTTGTAAATTGACGTTCAACTTTAGCATTTGAAGCAACCTTTGAAAGGGCCTTTGTAAATGCAGCTTGCTCGGCCTGCAGATGAGACACATAGCTTTTAACTGGAGCTGATTGAATGTCTAATTTGCTATTTTTATCTTTAATCGCGGTAGAAGCATAAGTTGAAATACCACCTTGATATTTTGCAATAGCAGGTGATTCTAGTTCAATAATATAACGCTGAGGAGCTTTGACATCGTTAATTTTAACCGCAGGTTTTTTGTTATGGTCAGTAGAAAGCAGTTCAATGCCTGCATGGTTAGAGCTATATTGAGTATTTGCATAAGTAGCACTTGATATTAGTGCTGCCGAAATGGCTAGGGCTAATTTTGTCTTCACAACTTCTTCCTTGTTTTTAGACACCACTCAATTTGAGGGGGATATCGCTGTAACACGATGAATATTAAGTGATGGTGTTTATAATATGTTCAGTTTTTTGCTGCACTCTATGGCACATCAGTAGCATTTGTAGCACAAAGATTTAACAAAAGTAATACTGTAACTTAAAAAAACGGCAATCAATTGTTAATAAGTATGTGCAGGTTTGTGATTGAAGTTGTGTTATTCACTAGTGGGAGTTGACAATTTAGGGGTTGATGCAGGGCTTGAGGGCTACTTAGCCCTCCATGATCTAGGGCTTTACCGATCTTACGATGGGATTTTGTAGGCTGATAAGTGTTTCTGTAGACTGGATTTCATCAATAGACTGAATACGATTAATCAGCACATGCTGCAATCCATCGATAGATTGGCACATTACCTTTACAAATACCGAGTAATTTCCGGTGGTGTAATACGCTTCCACTACTTCTTCTAATTCATTTAGCTTGGCAATAGCAGCCGGATAATCACCAGCACTCTTTAAATTGATGCCGATAAAGCAGCAAACATCGTAACCGAGCGCTTTGGGATTTACGGTAATTTGTGCGCCAGTAATAATGCCAGCTTGTTTCATTTTTTCAACGCGAACATGGATCGTTCCAGCACTGACATTAAAACGTTTCGCCAGTTCCGCAAAAGGTGTTCTGGCGTCTTGCATCAGTGCGGTAAGTATATGATTGTCTAATTCATCACGTTGAAATGAGCTATCCACGGTATAAAGCCTAATAAACCATTAATTGGTCATAAATCTACGACTTTCATTGCATAATAGCTACTAAAATTAGCATGGTTATTAACAATGTTTAATTTTGTTATTGATCCGCCGTAGGGGCCATGAACGTGACGGGAGACTCAAAATGCATTACTTGTTGAGAGTAGGGGTGAGTTATCGATAATGCCGCGGCATGAAGGAGTAACCTAGGTGATAAGCTTTTTGCTAAAGCATCGGCATAAAATCCATCACCAAGGATAGGGTGGCCTAATGCCATCATATGGACTCGAAGCTGATGCGAGCGTCCAGTAATAGGAGTGAGTTTGACTAATGTTGACTTAGCACCATAGCTTACGACTTCAACTAACGTCACCGAAGGCTTACCAACTGTGTGGTCTACTTTTTGTTTGGGTCTATTAGGCCAATCACAAATTAGCGGTAAATCGACTTTAGTGATACTGGTTTTCATATGACCAGCCACTCGAGCAAAATAGGTTTTGGTTGTTTCTCTATCACGAAATTGACGTTTTAATTCTCGTTCAGCACTGCGTCGTAGTGCGACGACAATAACCCCTGAGGTAGCCATGTCTAATCGGTGTACAATTTGCGCATTTGGATGTTCAGCTAAAACCCGAGAATAAATACTGTCATGATAAATAGCCTCTCTTCCTGGAACCGATAGTAGTCCAGAGGGCTTGTTTGCGACCAGAATATCCTTGTCTTGATACACAATATCTAGCCAAGGAGTGGTGGGTGGGTTGTAAATGAAATCAGCCATAGTTGCTCTCGTGAGTCAATTCGCGGCAAAGATACCGCTAGGGCTTATGATGTGCAAGTATAGAATGGTATTGCTGAAAGACTAAAACGACGATTTAAGAGAATGCATTGCCGTTGACGTGCATGATGGTGAATGTCCACACTACAAACGCAAGTGGGATATGTACCAATGCATAAAAGCATTGATCAAGACGACTCATACCTTTTGCTTGCCAAATTAAAAAAAGGTGCGCACCAATGACAGTTGGAAAGAGTACTAATAATGGATAAAGTGAAAATGGGCTAGCATCGGTGAAAATGGCGTGACTCATCAACGCCCAAGCCACCATAAAAGCGGTAGTCAATGGCGGCATAGCAATGCGATATTGGTCTGGGTAAGGGAACATCCCGTGTCCTTAGAGTCATCTCTGTTGTGGTGTATTAACCTTTTATTTCTTTTTTGCTCTGGATCACTTTTCGATGAACTATCGAGTAATGGCGTAATCCAGCGGGTCCATGAGATACAATAACAGATAATAAAATAATAAAGATGACTAATTCAGAATGACACTGACTTATTTGAATAAAAAATCCTAGTAGGATGACTTTTAGTAAGGTTAACACTCCTTTGAGTTGTATTAGCCAGCGCCAATCTCTAATGATCTCCCAACTCATTAGTAATACACCGGATACGATTGCAATAAGCCAATAGTTAAACCACAGAGATAACTCAAGATTGAAGATAATGCCACCACCACTGCCCACTACACCAATAATGTGCAGTGCTCTGAGTGCAGTTTTGCTTATCCGTTCAATCCAAAATCGGCGGTTTGATACTGGCAAATTCTTTTTCTGATTCATAGTGTCGTTGCTAGGTTAACATTGCGGTAACATTAGCAATTTTACCCCGTTAAAACAGTGATGGGTACAGCAGTTTTTTTTATTTTCAATATGATTATTCAATTTAATTAATGAATGCCTTAAGTAGATGTTCTTTATCATGTGTTCTAGCTTACTAGGTATCTCTTAAGAGCGTCTCTACTCTAGATTATTTGAAGTAGAGTGAAATGAGAATATGTTGATGAACAAATGAAATCGACATTCGCTATGTTTAGTTTCCGGCTGTATCAAGGCGTCACGAATGTGGCTCCAGAGAACTTGGCTAAATCCGTGTTGATATGGGAAAGAAATGGATGAGGTTTATAACGCTAAAAGGATGTTTTTTGTGGGCGTTACAAGCAAACTATACTGCAGAGTGATTATTGTTGTCGTTGCTATTAACAAGGGAGAGTCTGGATCACAATTTCATCTTTATCCCGTGTGATATTGACGACAATAACTGTTAATTCACATACAATTAGCCTCTGTTTTGAGCGTGACTATTGCATTCAATAGTAGTAAACGATCGCGATAGCGCCATTAACGCATTTGGAGCCTTATGAGAATTGGATTTTTTAGCGCAAAGCCTTACGACATTCGCCATTTCAATAGTATTAACGAAACCTTTAAGGTTGATATTGAATTCTTTGATTACCGACTTTGCATGCAAAACGTAAAATTAGCAGAAGGCTATGAAGTCGTGTGCGCGTTCGTCAACGACTCTTTATGTGAAGAAGTGTTAGTTGAGTTGGAAAAAGGCGGTACAAAAATAATCGCCATGCGTTGTGCTGGCTTTAATAATGTCGATCTGATTGCTGCCGAGCGATTAGGGATGAGAGTCGTTAACGTACCAGCATATTCACCTGAGTCAGTCGCCGAGCATTCAGTGGCCTTAATGTTGACCTTAAATCGTAAAATTCATAAAGCTTATCAACGCACTCGTGATGCCAATTTTGCGTTGTCGGGTTTAGTCGGATTTAACATGTTTGGCAAAACCGTTGGGGTGATTGGTACGGGTAAAATTGGTTTGGCCACCATTAAAATTTTATTAGGTTTTGGCTGTAAAGTGATCGCCCACGATCCTTATCCAAACCAAGCGGTAATTGATCTTGGCGTCGAATATGTCTCATTAGAAAGCCTGTATCCTCAATGCGATATCATTAGTTTGCATTGTCCGTTGACCAAAGATAACCATCATTTACTCAACAAGGTCAGTTTTAGCCAAATGAAGCAAGGTGTGATGGTGATTAACACCAGCCGCGGCGGACTATTAGACGCTTTTGATGCGATGGAAGCGTTAAAAGATGGCCAAATTGGCTCGTTAGGGCTTGATGTATATGAAAATGAAAAAGGATTATTTTTCGAAGATAAATCAAATGAGATTATTCAAGATGATATCTTCCGTCGTTTGTCTGCTTGTCATAATGTGATTTTTACCGGTCACCAAGCCTTTTTAACTGAAGAGGCATTAAATGCGATAGCCTCAACAACATTAACGAATGTGACTCAGTTGACCACAGGGCAAACCTGTAATAATGAGCTATTTTAATTCGTACGGGTTAACCGGAATATTTACGAGTACATAGACTATAATCACACTCTGCCCAGCTTGATAAATCTTAGGCGTAGTGCAAAATAAATGGAACATTATGATTACAACAACTGAAATTCACGACATTAAAACGGCTACGGGCTTAATGCGTACCACGCTTTATCGTCCAGACACTAAAGGCCAATTTGCGACCATTATTTTCTACTCAGAAATATTTCAGCAAACCGCGCCTATTGCTCGCTCAGCGGCAATCTTAGCCGGTCATGGTTTTGTTGTATTAGTACCAGAAGTGTTTCATGAGCTAAATCCTATCGGAACCGTGTTGGCTTATGATGAAGTCGGTAAAGATAAAGGTAATGCAGACAAGTGGGCCAAGCCTTTGGAACATCATGACAGTGACACTTGTGCGTTAGTTGACTTTGCACGGGCACAGTCATTTTGCAGTGATAAAGTCGGCGCTATGGGTGTTTGTATCGGTGGTCACTTAGCTTACCGCACCGCACTTAATCCAGACATCAGCGGTGCTTTTTGTTTATATCCAACCGACATTCATTCAAACACATTACCTTGCCAAGAAGGCAATGATTCATTAACCCGTACTGGTGATATAAAAGGCGAGTTAGTGATGGTGTTTGGTAAGCAAGATCCGCATGTTAGTAAAGAAGGGCGAAAGCTTATTTACCAAAAGCTTGAACAGGTAAATGCAAACTTTACTTGGCAAGAGGTCAATGCACAGCATGCCTTTATGCGTGATGAAGGCGAGCGTTACGATGCTGCTTTGGCTTTGCAAATGTATTTACAAGCGGTGGCATTTTTTCATCGAGTATTAAACTAGTTTTATTGCATGTCTGCGTTGAGCTTAAGTACACATATACCCAAGCCACTTCAACATGCTCGCTTCAGAGCTCCCGTAGGATAACGGAACAAGGCAGTGATTGAACAGAATGGTGACGCTCTGTTTAAGATCACTATTTCTAGGTTCTAGGTTCTAGGTTCTAGGTCGCTTCGCGGCTAGATCCTATAAAATCTTAGCAGCGAAGCGGTCCCATCCCTGAGCGCAGCGTTCGCTTGTTATCGCTTGTTATCTCTTGCTATCGTGTCTGAAACAGCCCGTAGGCACGCTATTCCTAGACCCTTGAACTCTGTCACTTCTGGGCATGCACAATCTTGTATTTCGAGGTCGTTTGGGTATAAACCATCAAGTGGCTGCCTGGGGATTACTTTAACCACCGCGCTCGGTTTGCATTAATCTTCGCTTTAGTTTTGTTGCTTGTTGAAAGCGCGCTTGATGTTCGAGGTTCGGGTAATTTAATCACCGCTTTTTGTAGCATTAAGCTATTAGGGTAAGTCATTACATCGCCGATATCTCGTTTGATCAATACGTGAAACAAACTAATTTCAACAATAATGCCACTCATATCTTTTTCTTTATCAACAATTTTTATTCGATCGCCAATACGATACGGAAATGCAAAAAAGATTAATACACCAGCAGTGATGTTGCTCAATATCGACCATTGAGCAAATAGCGCCACGCCTAATACCGCAAAGGCTGAAGACACAAATAGCGACACCTCTTGATAGCCTAACCCTAATGACACCGCCATGACGGATATCGTCACAAAAAACAACAAATAAGAAATCAAACGGGTAATTAAACGGCTACGTACTTCACTGACTTGTTTCTTTTCAGCTTGCAAATGGATCCATTTATTAACCTGACGTTGGGCAAAAAAGAACACCGCCAAATAAATAAAGATCATCAATAAATGGTTAAACATGTCAATTCCCTATCTCGTAATGATAATAAAACATTGTGTTACATACGCTATTTGACGCGAACTTCGGCCAGCATTCTGGGGTATAATAGAGTTTTAAAGTAGAAAAATCTTGCTGTCGTATATTAAGCAAGACTCCTCACTGAGTGAAGTATGTCCGATTATAAAGTATTGCACGTCGACGGTGATAGATTTGGTGATTTTTGTGTACTCGACGATGGCGATTATCGGGTTTTATCATTTGGTGATAATGATGAACAAAGTAAAATGGATAAGAGCCAACCACATGTACCGCAACATACCTATGTTCAAGCCATGTTGGCTGTGTTGTTATTTTCGCAACCGAAAAGTGTCATTATTTTAGGCTTAGGAGGCGGGGCATTAGTGCATTCTCTGAGGCATTTTGATGCGGCAATTAAGATTACCGCCGTTGAATTGCGCCAACAAGTTATTGAAGTCGCTAAGCGCTTTTTTCAATTACCCTTGAGTAAAAAGCTCACTGTATTACATCAAGATGCGTATGAGTTTTTAGCCCAAGCAGAGCACAAAAAAGTGGATGTCATTTTTGCCGATATCTACAGTGACAAAGGCGTAGATAAACAACAACTGTCTACTCAATTTATTGAACAAACAAAACAGCTACTCAAAACCGATGGTTTTTTAGTGTTAAATTGCTGGAAAGAACACAGCCGTGATTTACAGTTACGTGACACACTTCATGCACATTTTAACCAAGTCTTTGCATGTTTAACTGGCGGCGGAAATTGGGTGGTGTTTGCCACTAATAAAGCGAATTGTTTTTCTGCTGCTAATAATAAGCAGGAGCTCCAAACGCTTTCACAAAAACTTGAAATTAATGTCAGTCGCGTACTGACAAGATTTGGTCCATGGGAATAATTCCCGCCTGTAAGTATCATTAAGCGAATACCGACCTATGTCGGTATTTGTTTTTTACGCTCTAGGATTTATCTAACCAGATAGTTCAATATGAAAAACCGATTAAGGTGATAGTTTTTATCCGTTATACTTAATTGATGTCGATCGCTATTATGACTACATCAGATGACGAGCACAGTTTGTTTGCCATCACCGAAACCATATTGGTATCGGGTTTAATGTAAATCTAAATGGAGCATGACATGACACAATCTATCATCAATAGCACTATCAAACCTTTCAAAGCAACTGCATTCCACAATGGTGCTTTCGTTGAAGTTACCGAGCAAGATTTATTAGGCAAGTGGGCAGTAGTATTTTTCTACCCAGCTGACTTTACTTTTGTATGTCCAACTGAATTGGGCGACATGGCTGACCATTATGAAAAGTTACAAGCAATGGGCGTTGAAGTTTACTCAGTATCAACTGACACTCACTTTACCCACAAAGCTTGGCATTCAAGTTCAGACACAATCGGCAAAATTACTTACCCAATGATTGGTGACCCAACTGGTGTTATCACTCGCAACTTTGGTGTAATGATTGAAGAAGATGGTTTAGCACTTCGCGGTAGTTTCGTTATCAACCCTGAAGGCCAAGTTAAAGTCGCTGAAATTCATGACCTAGGTATTGGCCGTAGCGCTTCTGAACTAGTTCGTAAAATTCAAGCTGCACAATATGTTGCAACTCACGATGGCGAAGTATGTCCAGCTAAATGGCAGCCAGGTGAAGAAACATTGGCTCCTTCAATTGACCTAGTGGGTAAAATCTAACCACTAAGTTTACCCTTAGGTTAGTAATATCATCTCCAGCTAGTCGGTGTTCCCCCCCCGGCACTGACTAGCACTTTTAAAATTATCGATTATTACCCATTTTTTAGGAGTTGTTATGTTAGATGCGAATGTAAAAAATCAACTGAAAACCTATCTGCAAAACCTCAAGCGCCCAGTTGAACTTGTCGTATCTGCAGATGACTCAAACAAAGGCAAAGAATTAACCAGCCTAGCCCAAGACATTATTGACTCATCAGACTTAGTTTCAGTCACGTATCAGCAAGGTCAGCGTACACCAAGTATGAGTGTGATTAACCCACAAGCTGCAACCAACATTACCTTTGCTGGATTGCCAATGGGTCATGAATTTACCTCCCTAGTGTTAGCGCTATTACACAGCGGCGGACATCCGATTAAGTTGGATGCGGATATCATTGAACAAATCCGCCAATTGCCTGGTGAATTCCATTTTGAAACCTATATTTCGTTAAGTTGCCAGACCTGTCCTGAAGTGATCCAAGCACTGAATATGATGGCGGCAATTAACCCAAATATTACTAACGTGATGATTGACGGTGCGCTTTTCCAACAGGAAGTGAGCGATCGCAATATCATGTCAGTGCCATCAGTATTTTTAAACAGCGAAGCCTTCTCTGTAGGTGCTATTAGCGTTGTTGAAGTACTGAATAAGTTAGATAAAAATGCTGCAGGCAGACAAGCTGAGCAGTTAAACCAAAAATCAGTTTTTGATATGTTAGTGATTGGTGGCGGCCCAGCAGGTGCTGCAGCGGCAATTTATTCTGCTCGTAAAGGGTTAAACACCGGTATCGTAGCGGAGAAATTTGGCGGCCAAGTTGCCGAAACCGTAGGTATTGAGAACTTTATTTCAGTGTCTAAAACCGAAGGCCCTAAACTAGTTGCTAACCTTGAAGCCCACGTTAAGGATTATGAAGTCGACATTATGCAAAACCAACGAGCGTTGAGTTTAGCTAAAAATGGCCTGCTTGATGTGACCTTAGAAAGTGGCGCAACGCTGCGCAGTAAAACGATAATTTTGGCAACTGGTGCACGTTGGAGAGAAATGAACGTTCCTGGTGAACAAGAGTACCGTAATAAAGGCGTAGCGTATTGCCCACACTGTGACGGCCCATTATTTAAAGGTAAGCGTGTTGCGGTTATTGGTGGCGGTAACTCTGGTATTGAAGCGGCTATCGATTTAGCCAATATCGTTGAACACGTCACCGTACTTGAGTTTGACAGTAAGTTACGTGCCGATGAAGTGCTACAGCGCAAAGCTAAATCAATGGGTAACATCACCATTATTACCCAAGCGATGACCACAGAAGTAAAAGGTGATGGTACCCGTGTAACCAGTTTGATCTACACCGATCGTGCAACAGGTGAAAGCAATACCGTTGTCTTAGCCGGTATCTTTGTCCAAATTGGTTTAGTTCCTAATACTGAATGGCTAAAAGGTGTGGTTGATATGACCCCTCGCGGCGAAATTATAGTCGATGAGCGTGGCCAAACATCTATCCCTGGTGTATTCGCCGCAGGTGATGTAACCAATACCCCGTTTAAGCAAATCATTATTGCTATGGGCAGCGGCGCAACAGCATCACTGGGTGCATTTGATTATCTGATCAGACATTCAGAAGAAGAGGATGTAAAAGCTGCATAGCAGATTGTAAGATTTGTTATATGTGGTTTTATATCAACCACCGAATAAAAATAGCCTGCATTTTGCAGGCTATTTTTTTGTATTTTCATTTACAACCTTACATTGTATGGATTGGTTGTTTATCAATAACGGATAAAGAAATTGATATATTAGAAAATTTTCAAGTATATTGAACTTAGGTCGATAGCCTTTACGTACACCTTTACGTACACCTTTACGTAAATATAAAAATAGATAGTCATTTACACATGAGCTTTATCTCGTTAGATAGTATTTTTATAACAATAAAATACTATCAGCTGTAGTGAATTGACTAAGGGTTGATGTTAAACGGTATCCGTCGCAACACAATAATAGCCTCAAGGATTGAGACTCGGTATCACGGTTCTCAATAGCAATATCTCTGTAGTTGTATTGATAAGCTCTACATTTGTTTTATCTTCATTTGATTATCGCTTGGGGGCGGAATATGAATTGGTTTAGTAACATGTCAATCTTCAAAAAGGTTGGATTGATTTTTGTTTTATCGGTTATTATTTTTGCCGTTAACCTTGGTATTAGCACCGTTGCGATTAATAAAAATCGCGACACCTTGTCTTTCATGGAAACCAAGGTGGCAAACCGGGTTGAACTTGCAAACCAAAACGTCATTTATGTACAACGCTTAGATGAGTTATATACCCAAGCGGTATCGTTTGCAGATGAAGATTTGCTCGAAAACGCCAATAAAACGTTTGTTTCACTTAACGAGAATTTAACCGACTTATCAACTACCGATAAGCAAGAGACTGCCGCTTTATCGCAATTATCTAACAGCCTCAATGAATACAATACCATGACACTGTCATTGGCAAGAGGCATGCTTGATGGCACGATCGATATGGCAGATGTGGGACAAATCAGTCAGAAAAAAGCTAAAATTTTCGATAAACTGACCAACGGAATTACTGTTTATAAAGCCGACAAAGTGGATGAGTTTAGCTCTACCATTAAAGAGGCTGGCGACCGTTCAGAACAAAGTTTATATCTTTCATTTAGTATCGGTATCGCATTATTGGTGTTTATGGCGCTTGCTACTATTTCGATTGCTCGTTCCATCAGTGGTTCTGCTGGTGATGTGGCAAGTTCATTGGGTGAGTTAGCAGATGGTAAAGGTAACTTGCGTCATCAATTGACGGTTGCAGGTACTGATGAACTAGGACAAGTATCAAGCAATTTTAACCGTTTTTTACGTTTATTGGCGGACTCTATACAACAAGTCGTCAGTGTTACCAGTCCATTATTAGACAGTGCGTCATCGTTAAAAGAACGTATGGCTGTTGCGACTAAGGCAACCAAGCAACAAAGCCACGATGCTAAAGCCGTGCATATGTCGATGGAAGAAATGCGCCACTCGGTGAATGACATTTCACACAGTGCACAGCAAGCGGCAGAAGCGGCACAAGTTGCTGAGCGAGAAGCTACAGAGGGCTTAGCTGTAGTACAACGTACAGTGAGAATTTCTCAAGAACTCAACTCAGGTATTGAGTTGGCATCGAACTCAATTCATGAGTTAGCTAAAGACACCGAAAGTGTCGGCTCAATTTTGAACGTGATTACCTCTATTGCAGATCAAACAAACTTATTGGCGTTAAATGCCGCCATTGAAGCCGCTAGAGCGGGTGAGCATGGACGTGGTTTTGCTGTTGTTGCTGATGAAGTTCGCGCACTGGCGTCTAAAACGGCAGACGCGACTAAAGAAATCCGTGGCGTATTAGAAAAGCTTAAAATCGCAGCTGAATCATCGGTGAGCACTATGGATGTGGCGATTACTAAGTCATCAGAAAACGAGCGTTATGCTAAAGACACCGGTGAAGTCTTAAGCTCAATTCAATCTAAAATTGTCAGTATTAATAGTATGAATACTCATATTGCTTCAGCGACTGAACAACAATCTTTGGTAGCTGCACATGTGGCGAATAATGTGATTGAAATGAATGCATCATTTGAACAAACACTGGGAATTCTTGCCGAAGTGCAGGGCATTTCAGAAGGGTTAGACGGTTTTGCTAATGAGCTTAACCACGCTACCTCACAGTTTAAATTGTAATATTGCTGACAATTCAGATCCAAATGTGAGTGGTACACGATAAAAAAACGCACAGAGAAATCTGTGCGTTTTTTATTTTATCCAGCACCAAAAAGCCTTCTGCTCCGCAGTGTTTATCCTCTCTGCCTGACGACATATGTTGCACATAAACAGTTTCTGGCTGTTTGCTGCATTGTTAGCCGCCATTTTTGAATTATTTAGCGTATTATAAAGCCAATTTTTGTGGGGGAAAATTGCCTCCAGCCTGCATTTGTTTTACTTTATTTAAATTGAATAAATAGACGTTATTTTTTCATCCGTATTTTGCTTCTTTGTCACTGCAATGTGAGCTGTTTGGAAAAGGATTATCATGCCAAGCTTGATTAGAATCGTGTTAATTAATACCCACCTACCCGGTGTGGTCGAACTGTTATTAAATGGTCACACTAATATTTGTGGTACCAATGCCTCTGGTAAAACAACCTTACAACGGTTAGTGCCGGTATTTTATGGCGAGTACCCTAGCCGTGTGGTGCCGTCAACGCGTGACAGTTTCGAACGTTGGTATTTACCCCATGACTCAAGCTACATTATCTATGAATATCAAAAAGATGATGGTTTACTTTATCAAGCTGTTTTAGCCTCGGCGGGTGACGGTAAAGGGGTAAATTACCGCTTTATTGGCCGTGCTTTTGAGTTAGAGCATTATATTAAGTCGCGTAATGGCGACACCATCATTTGTCATTCAATGGCAGAGTTGGGCCGTGAAGTAAAACGTGATGGCGTAGCCCATACAAACTTGTTAAACACTCGCGAGTTTCGAGCGATAATTCAGAACGATCGTAGCTTATTAAATACCGGCAGTAACCGCAATGAGCTGCGGACTTACGCGCGTCAGTTCTCGTTGTGTGACGGCGAACATAGCTTGCGTCATATCGAAAAACTCGCTAAAGCCGTGCACTCGAAAGAGGGCAAAATGGAAACGGTTAAATCAATGATCGCGGCCATTTTAGAAGAAGATGGGGTAAACCCACCGACGTCTAGACTGAATCCACAACGAGTAGAAACGTGGATCCGTGAAAGTCAGCTGGTGCAAGGTTTTGAACAAATCCGCCCCGAATACGAAAAGCTCGAACAAGAATTTAATCAGCTATTAAGCGCAGAGTTACGCTTAGCCAGTTTATCGCGCGGTTATCGCGCCGATGAAACCTTAGAAGCTGAGCGTCAAGATCGTAACCAAACTCATGGTAAAGAATTAAACCTCAAGTTGCGTTTATTAGATGATGAGTGGAAAGATGTTCGTGATGAGTTAAACCAGGAATTATCTGCCGCTAAAGGTGACGCTGGCAAGTTTGAAGATGAACTTAATGCCATTGAAGACCAGCATGCTGCTTTTTTAGATGCCGACATTGAACAAGCCAAAGCTGATTTAGATAATTTGCCTAATTGGCGCAGTGATGTTGAAAACCTTAACGAGCGTCATAAATTACAAACCGAAAAACACCAAGATATTGAAGCCGCCTTTAATGCCCGTCGTAGTAAAATTGCTGAGCAATTACATCGCGAACTTGAAACGCTACATCTTGAGCAAGACACCCAACGTGAAGCGCGTGATAAGCAACGTGAGCTTGCCAATGACGATATCGCTAAGTTAGAGCTGCAATGGCGCGAGCAAACCGATGCCGGTAAAGCTAAATTTAGCGAACAAGAATATCAACTTAAATTAACCGCTGCCGAGCTTAAGCATCAAGTTGATGGTGTGACTTACACCGAAGATGAAAAAATGCGTTTAGCGATTTTCGATGAACGCATAAGCCTAGCTGATGAAGAGCAAGAAACCTGTAATCAAAAGGTCGATCGTTTAACCACAGAAGAGCGTAAACAACGGGCCAAGCGCGACCAAGCTAACGAAGCGCTGCGTATATCGAGTATTCGCGTTAGTGATAGAGAAAATGCCAAAGAAGAACTGCACCATATGTTGTTCCCACAATCGCATACCTTGTTGGAGTTTTTGCGTAAAGAAGCCCACGGTTGGGAGCACACCTTTGGTAAAGTTATCGCGCCAGAGTTGTTACATCGCAGCGATCTACACCCAAGCCTAACCAAAGACAGCAGTGAAGCATTATTTGGGGTTAACCTCGATCTTAAAGCCATTGATGTTCCAGAGTATGCTGCCACAGAGCAAGATTTACGTATTCGTTTAGCTAAAGCAGAAGAAGCACTAAAAAGTGCGCAAGAAATGCATGCCGAAGCGGAAGATCAACTAGTTGCTATGAATACGGCGCTCGATAGCATCACCCGCGAACTGACCTTTGCCCGTACAGCGTACAAAAATAGCCGTGAAGACTTACGCCGTCTGTTTGACGAGAAGCGTAACGAACAACAAAAAATCAATCAAGCTGTGGCAGATCGTAAAGCCGATTCGAGCAAGCGATTAGTACAACTTGATAATGAACTTAAGCTGCTTAGCAATCAGCACCTTGGTTGGTTAAGCGAGCAAAAAGAGCAGGCGCTTGAAGCGCACATGGAAAAAAATGCCTATTGGCAAGAAGTGGTCGGCGCCATTGATAATCAATTAGGCCAGATTAAAGCCAATATCGAACAACGCCGTACAAATGCAAAAACCGAGCAAAAAGCAGGTGAAACCTGGTACAAAAATGAGCTTAAGTCGCGTGGTGTTGATGAAGGCACCATTTTGGCGCTTAAAAAACAGATCCGCGATCTTGAAGCCTGCATCAGTAATGCAGAACAACGCCGCAGTGAAGTGCTGCGTTTTGATGATTGGTATCAACATACCTGGCTTGTTCGAAAGCCTAAAGTGCAAACTCAATTAACTGATGTTAAGCGCGCTACGCTGGAATTGGAGCAACTGCTAAAAGCGAAAACGGCAGAAATAAAACACCGAAGAGACAGCTTAGAAACCGAACGTAAAGCCTGTGATGCAGCCCAAGTAGAGGCGTCTGAAAACCTCACAAAGCTGCGCGCCGTGATGCGCAAGTTAGCTGAACTCAAATTGCCGGCTAATAACGATGAAGCGATGGGCAGCATTGGCGAGCGTTTGCGCCAAGGTGAAGATTTATTGCTAAAGCGTGACTACTTAATGGGTTCTGTTAAACAATATGTTGAACACTTTGACTCGGTCATTGCCAGTAAATCTGGTTCAAGTTTGGCCGAATTTTGGGAGCGGGCCCGTGATGAGTCGAGCTTTGTGAACGACAAAGGTATTCGCCTTCTCGACTATCGCAAGTTAGTCCCACAGCTTGAGCAGTTACTCAATGTGATGGTGCCGCAATCGTTAATGGCGATTCGCGAACAAGGGCGTATTTTTGGTATCGACTTAACCGCATTCTATGATGTATTAACCGATATTGACCGCCGTATTGCCAGTCAAAGTGCGCGTATTACCCGTGAAGTGGGTGAAGAGCTATTCCTCGAAGGAGTATCAGAGTCGGCAGTGCGAATTCGTTCACGTATTAGCGAACTGGAGTTTTGGCCTGAACTTGAAGTGTTTGTTAAAGCCTTTAAAGCGTGGAAAGCAGATGGTTTCAGCCAACTACCGGACGAGCATTACACTAACTCAATGCGCCGTGCATTAGACATTATTGGCCGTGCAGCATTAACCGGCGGTATTGCGAAACTGCTAGAAATAGAACTGCGTTTAAAAGAAGGTAACAGCGACTTAATTATTCGTACCGACCGTCAGTTAAACGAGTCTTCAAGTCATGGTATGGCGTACCTTATTTTATGTAAGTTCTTATTGGCCTTCACCCGTTTATTGCGCGGCAAAGCCAATGTCACTATCCATTGGCCAATTGATGAGTTAGGTACGCTACATCACACTAACGTGAAGAAAATCTTCGATGCCTGTGAGAACAACAATATCAGTGTATTAGGGGCTTTCCCAAATCCTGAATCTGAAGTGCTAAGTCTATTTGCTAACCGTTACATCATTAATAAACAAACTAAAAAGCTGCAGGTCGTTAAACCTAAAGCCAACCCGTTAGCGGCCCGTTTATCGCAACGTAATACTAAAACCGAAATGCCTACGGCGGAAATGACTCGCGCTGAAACTGCTAAGGAGCACATCTAATGTCTGAATCGACTGAAACTATCTTAGTAGGTACTGGCGCATTAATAGAGCAATTGTTGCGTGGTGAGTTTATTTGCCGAGTGACCAATGAAGACGGTTGGCGGGCATTAAAAAACAACAGCACTCGCGACAGAGTTGAAACCTACCTTAACCAAATTAATCGCACCATTGCCAGTGCTGGTGAGGGTGAAGTCTTTTTTTGTGGTTATTTGCAGCTCGGCGAAGTTGAGCGCAAAGTTATTTCATCGCAATTTAAAGATATTTGCTCAGGCCTTATTCCATTAGTGGAATGGCTGGTATTAGTGCAAGAAGCCAGTGGCCAAGATGCACCGCTGAGCGAAGGCGCGCCGATCCGCTTAACCGATTTACAAGCGCGTATTGAAGATACGCCAGCCTTTAGAGAGCAACTCACTAAGTTGAGCCATTACCGATTATTCGGTTCAAGCAGTACTAACGTTGACGGCCAAATTAAGTTGGTGTTTAAGCGTTTAGTGGAACTGGGTTATTTAACCAAACCCAATAGCGAAAAACAGATTTATATCGCCACGGGTAAGTTAGATTATCTATACGAAGTGATCCGCTTTATTGATGAGACCGAAGGCTTAAGTCTTGAGGCTCAGGCAGAAACCGCGACCCAAAGGGACTTGATATGAGCAGTAACTTACACCAAGCCGGGGTAAAGCTGCTCAAACAACTTGGGCGTCATGCCGATGTTGTCATGGATGCATATTTGGCAGGATCGGTTAACGACACTGCTCATGATGCTGGCGTTATCGAAAAGCTGAAAAAAAGTGGCATTTTATGGCGACCAGAACCGGATCAAGAACTGCGCTTAAAGCGTTCGGTGCGGGCATTATTGGAAGAAGCATTAAGCGACGAACGTAATCGACAGATTGATGCCAACGTCGGCTCCGCGCTAGCCACAATAAAAACCTTAGCCGATCATTATAAAGAGGCGCGCCGTGATGTGGATTTTAGTGCTGCAGAAGCCTATTTAGCCGATTTAAATGAACATGTGTATAGCTTTACCGACAGTTTACGTTATTCAATTCGGGTGTTATGGAGCCGAATTAACAACGAATTTGGTTATGTTGGGACTATAAGTGCCAAAATTCGCGAAAACGAGTTAGCCCAAAGCCAGGTGTCAGAGCTACTAAACGGCTTAGAAATGTTTCAATTTAGCGAGTTAGGTGAAATTGCTGGCGATATTCGTGAACTGCGCCGTTTGTTGATGACCAGTTTGCAAGAAACCTTAAGTCAATGTACCCAAGAGTTGAGTATTGTCCAAGCGAGATTGTATGAGTTACTTGGGCGATTTAGGCAAATACAAGGGCGCACCCGATTACTAAAAGGTTGGTTACTGCACACCAGCATGCATCCTGATTATCAACCTGAAAACCATGTAGTGCATAAAGCAGTACCGGTATTATTTAATTGTGCTGAGGCGCTGATAGCCCCTGCAAGTGTTGATGTGTCTAACCCTCATCACGAACTAGAACTGATGGGGTTAGTGGCACAAGTTAAAGCCATTAGTCGCGACTCATTACCAGCGGCATTGCGTGAGCATAATGTGACCTTTGAAATGGGTGACAGTGAGGATTTTGATATCCCTGAAAACCCCCTTAAAATAGCCGTGGATGAATATTTTTGTGAAGTGATTGATTCCGGTTTACGTCAATCGGCATTAAGCTATTTGCAAGAGAAGCAATTAACATGGGATGCTGAAAGTTGGCTTTATCAAGTCATTGGCGGTTATGAAGGCCTAGCCGATGAACATAAAAATTATTTTGAGCTTGAACCCATAGGAAAACCCGATCCGGTTTATAGCGGTAACTTTATCATTAACGATGTTGAGTTATGGCTAGCCTAAGCAAAAGACAGTTACAGCTAATGGAACACGCGGCAAAGCAGCGCTTGCCGCGGGTGAAGTTCACTGCCGATTGGAAAAAATTGTATCAATTGTGGCAAATAGGTGAGACCGATGGTACTGACAAATACCTGTATTTGACCGCCAACGATTATGTTTTACTGCGTAACATGGCCCAAATTGATTCGGGTTTAGATATTCTGGCCCTTGATTTTGATGTGCCCCGCCAGCAGATGTCACAACTCAGTGCTAATGAGAAATACGCTAATATCAGCCCTGAAGCTGACTATGTATTAATTAAGCTGGCACCTAGTTTATCTCAAAGCCTAGAGACTGATTTAGCGTCAGGTTCAGTTGCCGATTTATTATCTGTACATAATTGTTCACTGCGGTTAAAGGTCGACAGTGCAATCGCGCTTTGTCAGCGACTCAATCTAACGAACCTCATCGTGGTCGAAAATCTCGACAGTTTTGATCACTTTTTTGCCAACTTATTTACCTCAGAGTTACAGGCCTTCATCAATAACTGCATGGTGTTGTATCGAGGTAGCCATGACTATTCGCCAGCAGGCCGAAAGCGTTTTTTACACTTACTTGAATCACTCAATATCAATGTCATTGGCTTTACTGACCTTGATCCAGCAGGGTTAATGATTGCCAATACCCTTGAGTCTTGCTGCAGCATAATAGTGCCGCAACTTGCACTAGCGTCGCCAGATAAGTTATTAGCGTTAGCCCAGATAAATTCCACGGATGATTTTCATAAACAACACAAGCAATGGGCTTATCTTAATAATTTGTATCGAGATGCACATTCTGGCGATAAATCAGATTCTCAATTTTCCGCTTCATCAGTAATATATAATCCGCAATGGTTAGCGTTAGTGCAATGGCTCGGACAACATTGCGTGAGCATTAAACAGCAGCACATGTTAGCTAAATCGATGTCACTGACGTTGCTTAATATCCACTGTTCAGAATAAAACCACTCTTCATAATAAAACCACTCTTCATAATAAAAAAATACTACGCCGATTTATTAAACCGAGTTGAGCTCACTTAACCGCCAAGTAAAACCTTCAAATTGATTGTTACTCTCGCTGTCTGCTTGATTTTTATCGCTATACGCACAGATTTTAGCCGTTTCCGTCCTAAATCTATTACTGGTTATACCATCGTTAGTGATTAACTAAGTCTATAATCTATTGTTATTTTTAGCTTTTATATTGCATGCTTGTTAAGCGACGATTAAGTCATCACTTTTGTTCATAAGGTGATTGAAATATATTGCGCAATGTCTCAGTATTTCAGCGCTCGAAAAGAATAAGCACCAGGATTGGTATAACAATAATTAGCAACAGAAGTTGCCATTTCGAAGGGAAATTTATAGATGACAAAATCACTTTCAGCACGGATCTTTATCGGTCTATTTTTTGGGGTTCTGCTTGGTAGCATGGTGCAGTTTTTACTGGCCGATAATGCTTTTTTTGGTGGCACGTTAGTTAGCCTAGCAAGTGGTATTGGCACCATGTTCGTCAATATGATTATGATGCTAGTAGTTCCACTGGTGTTTGTGAGTATTGTGTGTGGTGTGTGTGAGTTACAAGATTTAAAAAGCTTTGGTCGTTTAGGGGGTAAAACCTTTGGGTTTTATATCATTAATACCATGGTCGCGATTTTAGCTGCTTTTACCGTCGCAATGATATTTGAGCCCGGTAAAGGCGTGGATATGTCGAGCAACGGTTCACTGGATATTACCGCGACAGAACTGCCTGATTTAATGTCGTTAATTGTGAGTATAGTACCAAACAATCCGTTTTCAGCTTTTACCTCTGGCAATATGTTGCAAGTGATTTTTATGGCGCTATTAATGGGCGGTGTCATTAAATCAATGGGGCAATCGGTTGAGGGAGCAGTTAAAGGATTTCAAACCGCCAATAAAATCATGATGCGCTTAATTTCAGTGGTAATGAGTTTAGCGCCATACGGTGTATTCGCCTTAATGTTTAAATTAGGCGCAACCTTAGAACCTGAAATTTTTGTCAGTGTTGTTGAATATTTAGTGCTTATTTTGGCTCTGCTATTGATTTGGATTTTTATCGTATATCCATATTCGGTCAGCCTGTTCACTCCTATTTCAGCGAAGACTTTCAGAGAAAAAACTCAAGAACAAATTCTCTTTTCATTGTCTACCGCTAGCTCAAACGCCACTATTCCGGTAACCATGCGTACCCTTACTGACAAGCTAGGTGTGAGCAAAGCGGTGGCTGGTTTTGGTGTGCCACTGGGTGCAACCATGAACATGGGCGGGGTGTCGATTTATATTACTATTGCGATTTTCTTCGTTGCGAACGCCTTTGGTATGCCAATCAGTAATGATCAAATTCCATCGTTATTGTTTAGCGTATTTTTACTGTCGGTGGGTGCTGGTGGTGTTCCTGGTGGTGGAATGGTGATGATTGGGGTATTGATTTACCAATTAGGCTTACCAGCAGAAGCATTTGTGATTGTTGCTGCATTAGACCGTATTATTGATATGGTGTTAACCTCATGTAATGTGGTCGGTGATACTGCGGTATTAACCATTGTTGATCAAACTGAACAAGCGCATCAGCTTGAGGCTGCAAAAACTACCGCTGAGGAAGTGTAAGATCCGTTTAGCAGTATGAATAAAATGGCCTGCATAGCAGGCCATTTTTATGTCTAAGGTGTTTTTTTTAAGGCCTCATGTTTAAGGCCTTCTGTCTAAGATCTTATGTCTAAGGTCTTATGCCTAAGATCTAAGGCCTTATGTTTAAGGTCATATGCTTAAGGCTTTAAATTGACGAACCTGTTGTGTCGAATATAGTAGATGCTATCTATGCTGCATTTTATTTTCTATCTTAGTCATCAGCTTGAAAGTCGTTTTTTCTAAATCATCTAAACCGCGATGAGCGACCTGTTCATAAGAGCGATTAATATAGCGATAAGCTTGTGGGTAGTTAAACTCAATCACCTCAAGTTCAGCCAATTCATTCAGCGCCTGTGTTTGCCCGATGGGATAGTTCATCATTTGATGATATTCAATGGCTTTTTTAAACTGCTCTCTGGCTTCATCATTGCGACTTATGCGCTGGTTTATCATGCCGGCAAGCTGTGAAATATAACCCAATGTTAGCCAGTCTTTCACTTTAGCAGCATTGGTTTTGGCAATGGTAAGTACACCTAATGCTTGTTCTATCCTGTCGGTTTCGGTATAGCTTTGCGCTAATAACAATCTTAGTCTGGCTAGCTCTCGCTCATCTTGCTGATGTGTAGCTAGATCGATTGCTGCTATCAATGTGGTATTAAGCTGTTGATATTGATGTTGCTGCAATTGGTTGCTGGCTAGCAGACGTATGGCAACTAAGTTATCGGGTGTGGATTTTATGAGCTTGGATAAGTGCTGCTCAGCAGCTTTAATGTCGCTAAGTTGTAGTTGTGTCATTGCATTGAACAACAGGGGGGAACTAAGACGTGAATGGTATTGAGTTTCTGTCTTGTTATCTTGTTGATTCTGTTGTAAATTATTTTGTAAGCTGTGTTGTGGATTGAGCCGCTGAGTAATCATCTTTGCTGCAGCTGATAATACTTGCTCGATGCTTGAAGCGTTAATGACTCCTGCTTCTGTATGATGCTGCTGATGTAATGTAAACGCTAATTGATATTGATTATTGGCGCCGGTAATACTGGATTCAATCACCAATCCTGCACCAGAGACGGCCATTAATTGCTGAATGTCCACAGTTTTGCTCAAGTGGTCATTAGCGATAAGCGAGATGATATTTATAATATCTTCGGTTTGCAGTAATGGGTAACTAACACCGACATTTAGCTGATGGATAAGCACATCCATTGCGGCATAGCGATTCCATTGCGAGTCTGTGTTGTCTGTCGCGAGTTGCACCGGAAGTACTAAAATAGTGCCAATTTCTATTGCAGGGGCTTTAGTGGACATCAGATAAGCATAAGCACTCATGCTAATAAGCAGTAAGAGTAAAATAGCCGCAATATATTTTTTTTTATTCGATGGTTTGGCGGGCGGCATCGTTATAGTCCTTAATTAATATCCTGAAAATAACTTAGTGGGTATTTAAGTTATTGTAAAGAAATGATTCTTTACTGGTGCCTAATGATTCAAATTTGTATTTTGGTTAACTGTGTTTATTCGCGTCAGTTAGATCATCAATGAGCTCAACTGCAGCGCATAAATGAAAAAACCGCCAAAAGGCGGTTTTTTTACAGCATAATCAATTAATCAATTGATGGCTCTTCGCTGTAATCAATACCGTGATAGCTCAAGCAAGTATCAACTTCGTTTGCGCTACCTAAAATTACCGCAACGCGCTGATGGATTTCGGTTGGCTGAATGTCCAAAATAGTTTCATAACCTGTTGATGCTTTACCGCCAGCTTGCTCAACTAGTAATGCCATTGGGTTGGCTTCATACATTAAGCGTAACTTAAACGGTTTGGCTGGGTTTTTATTGTCTGTCGGGTAAGAGAAAATCCCACCACGACACAATACCCGATGCACATCACCTACCATTGCAGCAATCCAACGCATATTAAATGATTGCTCTCGAGGTCCTATTTCTCCGAGTAATAAATCGGCAATATAGGTTTGCATTGGTGCTTCCCAAAAACGCTGGTTTGACATATTAATGGCAAACTCGGCGGTGTCCGGGGTTATTTGCACGTTATTGTCGGTCAGAAGAAACTCTTGGCTGTCTGGAGCAAGAGTATAAAACTGAGTGCCTTGACCAGTGGTTAGCGCCATCATGGTTGATGGGCCATACAACACATAACCCGCAGCAACTTGTTTGCGGCCAGCTTGTAAAAAGCTTTGTTCGTTTAACTCTCCGGTAGGTGCTGGTAATACCGAAAAAATAGTGCCCACTAATGAGTTGATATCGATATTTGATGAGCCATCGAGTGGATCAAAACACACTAAGTATTCACCTTTAGCGTTCACCTCAACCACATAATCTTCTTCTTCAGACGCTAAACCACGTACATTGCCATCGGTTTTAAGGGCATCTTTAAGCATGTCATTGGTGATCACATCCAGTTTTTTCTGGGTTTCGCCTTGAATGTTTTCTTGCTCTGTTGCACCCAAAACACCCGCTAATGCACCGTGACGAACCGCACCACTAATGGCTTTTGAGGTGTCAGCTAAGGTTAATAGTAGTTGTGTTAAAGACGCGTTTACGGCTTGTGCGCTAAGGGTTTGTGCCAAAGTCTGCATGATTTTTCCTATGAGATTTTGCGAGGTTAAGGTCGATGTTGTTAATTCTTATCAGTTATGTGCAAATCATACCCCACAATGGCGCTAATTTCAGCGATTGTTATCTGGGGTTTTGGTTTTACTGTAAATTGAGGCAAAATGTGGGCGGATTGAATTGCCCCAAGGATTAATAATGACAATAACATGGAAGCATCATGCTTTAGCGGCAGTGTCTGCCGTGCCACTCCTTTTTACTAGCCCGGTTTTTTCAGCAACCGCTAAAGGCAGCATCATGAACTCATCAACCACCGCAACACTGACTGCAATCAACGGTAGCACTACACCACTGACCATTGAACGTATTCATGCGTCACCAGCCTTAGCGGGTTCTAGCCCCCGCGGGTTGGCATTATCGCCTAACGGAAAACGTGTAACTTATTTATCAAGCCGTGCTGATAATCAGCATTTGTATGATTTATGGCAAATGGATATCGCGACTGGTAAGCGCAGTGTACTGATTAATGCTGATCAATTAGAGGCAGGAGAACTGTCTGATGAAGAAAAAGCTCGCCGAGAGCGCCAACGAATTTATGGCCAAGGGATCATGGAGTATTTCTGGTCTGAAGACAGCCAACATATTTTAATCCCTGCTGCGGGTAAGTTGTATTTATATGACGTTGCCAGCAATAAGGTGGCTGAGCTTGCAACCGGTGACGGTTTTGCAACCGATGCGCGTTTGTCTCCAAAAGGTCACTTTGTGTCGTTTGTGCGCGATCAAAACTTATTTGTATTGTCATTGGATAGCCAAAAAGTAACGGCACTCACCACAGATGGTAAAGGGCCAATTAAAAATGCCATGGCAGAGTTTGTTGCCCAAGAAGAAATGGACCGTATGACAGGCTATTGGTGGGCGCCCGATGAGTCTGCTATCGCCTTTACTCGTATTGATGAAACGGGTGTGGAGTTAGTGACTCGTAATGAAATTTACGCCGAGGGGATTAAATTAACCGAGCAGCGTTACCCTTATGCAGGTAAAGCCAATGTTGAGATCGCACTGGGTGTCGTGACCTTAAAAGATCGCACTATTAGCTGGATTGATTTGGGCAAACAAAAAGACATGTATTTACCTCGCGTAGATTGGCTACCCGACAGCCAGCATGTGTCGTTCCAATGGCAAAGCCGCGATCAACAAACGCTGGATTTACGCATTGCTGCAATCTCTCAGCCGACACAAGCTAAAACGGTGATTGAAGAGCGCAGCAAAGCATGGGTAAATTTAAACAATGATTTACACTTCCTAAAGCAACAAGCGGCTTTTATTTGGGGCTCTGAGCGTGATGGATTTAATCATCTGTATTTATTTGACTTACAGGGCAAACAACTTAAGCAATTAACCCAAGGTGATTGGGCTGTTGATGCGCTTGAGTATGTCGATGAAGCAACGGGTTGGGTATATTTTAGCGGTCGTAAAGACAGTGTTGTTGAACGTCATTTGTATCGAGTTAATCTTAATAAAGGCATGGACTCCATTGAGCGAATTAGCCAAGCATCGGGTATGCATGAAGCTGTATTTGCGGATAAAAAGCCCGTTTATTTAGATTACTTTAGTAGTTTACAGCAGCCGCCGCAGATAAGTTTACACAATGATTCTGGCAAGCAGTTAGCTTGGGTTGAGCAAAATGACATTGATAAAAATCATCCGCTTTATGATTATGCTGGTTTATGGCAAATGCCTGATTTTGGTCAATTAACAGCTGAAGATGGTCAAGCATTACAATACAGACTGTTTAAACCGGTGCCTTTTGATGCCGCTAAACAGTATCCGGTTGTGGTGCGCGTATATGGTGGACCGCATGCTCAGTTAGTAGTCAACAGCTGGAGCGAGGCAGATTATTTTACTCAATATTTACTGCAGCAAGGCTATGCGGTATTTCAATTAGATAATCGTGGCTCAGCGCACCGAGGCACGCAATTTGAACATGTCATTTATCAAAACATGGGTGATGCTGAAGTAAACGATCAAAAAGTTGGCGTTGATTATTTACGTAGCTTGCCGTTTATTGATGGTGACAATGTTGCTATTTATGGTCACAGTTATGGTGGTTATATGGCGTTGATGAGTCAGTTTAAGGCGCCGGGTTATTTTAAAGCGGCAATATCGGGTGCGCCAGTAACGGATTGGCGTTTGTACGACACTCATTATACTGAGCGTTATATGGGGAACCCGCGAACCAATAAAAAAGGTTACGACGCCAGCAGCATTTTACCTTATGTCAAAAATTATCAATCGGGCTTATTGATGTATCACGGTATGGCTGATGATAACGTTCTGTTTGAAAACAGCACTAGAGTATATAAAGCGTTGCAAGATGAGGGTAAGTTATTCCAAATGATGGATTACCCAGGGTCTAAGCATTCAATGCGTGGCGAGAAAGTGCGTAATCATTTATATAAATCATTAGCGGCATTTTTAGATCAACAGCTGAAGTAATCACTATTGTGTTAAAGGATTAACGAAAAAGCAGATATAAAAAAACCAGGTGATTCACCTGGTTTTTTATTGCGGTTAACCTTAAAAGATTACGCTTCTAAGTCACCACAAAAACGATAGCCTTCACCGTGAATAGTCGCGATGATTTCTGGTGTATCAGGCAAGCTTTCAAAGTGCTTACGGATGCGACGTATTGTCACATCAACGGTGCGGTCATGAGGCTTTAATTCACGGCCAGTCATTTTTAACAACAAGTCAGCACGAGTTAAAATCTTACCTGGGTTTTCAACAAAGTGAAGCATCGCACGGAACTCGCTGCGTGGTAGCTTATAAGCTTCACCTTGTGGGTTAACCAAAGAACGGCTATTGATTTCTAAGCTCCAACCGTTAAAACGGTAATACTCAACAGAACCTTTTTCTTCAGTTTCTGCGGCAGCATTATTAACGCGAGTTAATAGGTTACGAGCACGGATCGTTAATTCGCGAGGGTTGAATGGTTTAGTGATGTAATCATCTGCACCAATTTCAAGACCTAGAATCTTATCAACTTCGTTATCACGGCCAGTCAAGAAAATAAGACCGATGTTATTAATTTCACGTAGCTCACGAGCTAATAATAAGCCGTTTTTGCCTGGTAAATTAATATCCATAACAACAAGATTAATCTTATTGTCTTGCATGGCTTTATGCATTTCTGCGCCGTCGTTAGCTTCAGTGACAACATAACCTTCAGCTTCAAAAATACTGCGTAATGTATTACGAGTTACAGCTTCATCTTCAACAATTAAAATGTGCGGATTTTGCATGATATTTACCTGATTTTATAAAATTCGATTCTAGCCACTGTTTGCGAACTGTGTGCTAATAGATTGCAATAGCGCTTTAGCTAATGCGCTAAGATTCCGATATTTTTTGGTGTTTATCTATGTCTACCCTGAATTAAACACTCTCTATAAACTCTATTATGTAACACTTAATACTTAATACTGGTTACTGAGTCTGCTTACGTCGATTAATTACCACTACGCCAAGGCACGCGTTTGCACTTATTCATGATGGTGTAAAATTTGTTGCACTTAAGCTTACTTACTATGAATGCCATTTAGAAAGATAGTTCCTTCTATTGCAAACTTATTTAATCGTATTAATGTTTTATCAAATGTAGAACAAATTTAGTACGACTGTAAACTTTACATCAAAAAATCATCACACTCACAACAACATTTGCTGAGTTTTTGAGGTGTATGTAGCTAACTTTGCTACAGTGATTTAATAGTGCGTAATGGTTATTGTACTCGTTTTAGGCATTTGTTAACAAATTAAATGTTAAAAAATTAATATAACACTCGAGTATATGAAAGATTAACCTTGCTAAGATGATAATAATTAATGGTTTTCTAATATAGTACTGCTGATTTAGATCGTAAACCTTTTAGAAATCAAACCTATCTGCTAGACTAATTCTGGCTTAATTGACGAAAATTTATTATGGAAAATGTTATAGATACATTGTGGAATGAGTATCAAAGTACTCATTTTTTGTTTACTCAACGCCTTTCTCATGATTTCCCATTTGCTATTGTTACTGCCCATAACCCCCGTGGTTCAAGACTCTCTCCTAGTCAAAATCGCTTACTCGATCGTCAGCTTCAATTTAAAATTCAACAATATAATCGTCCCTATCGTGCGTTAATCGGTGCAGCACCTGATTTGTCGCATATGGAAAAGAGCTGGGCTATTTTTATTGATAAAGAACAAGCTGTTGAGCTTGGTCGAGAATTTAATCAACATGCAATTTACTACGTTAATCAAGGTTTGCTATCTTTGATTGCATGCCTTGATAGCATCAAACCTGAAGTTGATATGGGAATTTTTAATCACCGATTAAGGATGGTGAGCGAGTTGCCAGAGATAGGTTCGTATAACTGGGTAAATAATGACGTAATTAAAACTGCACAGCTGCGATAAAATAATTAACACATTATTTTGAGACAATACTTACTAGATTGTCTCGGTAATTTGCGGTTAATTATGTTTTTTGGATATTTATGGGCATTTTTTCGTAATAGAGAACAATCATTGCTCTGAAGTCGCAGCTGCATAATATTTCACTGCAGCGATATTTTTTATCAAAACAGTGTATTTTTACTGTGTTTGCTGATTGACTTGATAGGGTATTTTTTGCTATTTTCAACTCCCTCCTTCGGGAGGAACAGAAGAGGAGCGTTAACTAGGTAGTAAGTGAGAGGATGCCAATCCGATGACCACTTATGATGGAGATTAGCGCCGAGGTATCAGTTTGTTTGGCAAACATTGATATCGGTCGATTAGGCTGAATCCTAACGATTGTCACCTATTTTTTTGGTGGAGAGCTTCTGGTGATGATTGCTGTTTCCCTTCTATAAGGGTGCGTTATCTTAGCACCAGGCTCTTCGAACGTAGTGTGTTCGGAGCGTATATCATGTTAGTAAATCACATCTTATTTTTGAGTCTTTCGCAAACAGCGGAGGCATCAGTATGAGCTTTGTTCAGTCTGAAATAGATACCCCAGAATTAGTCGTTGCCAAATTTGGCGGCACCTCAGTTGCTGATTACGCCTCTATGAGCCGTTGTGCAGATATTGTGTTGGCTAATCAAGCTACTCGCCTTGTGGTAGTAAGCGCCTCCAGCGGAGTGACCAATTTATTAGTTGAGTTAACTCAAGCTAATGTGAATGACGAGCGTCGCTTGGTATTGCTTAAGCAAATTGCTCAAATTCAATATGCGATATTAGATGAACTCGGTCGTCCGCAAGACGTGGCAGCCAGTATTGATAAAATACTCAGCCGGATGTCAGTACTCAGCGAATCGTTAGAGCTGAATCGCAGCAAAGCGGTTATGGACGAGTTACTGTCGACGGGAGAGCAATGTTCATCGATTTTATTTTCTGCGGTTATTCGGGAAAAGGGCACTGCTTCAAATCATTTTGATGTGCGCCAAGTATTACGTACCGACAGTCACTTTGGTCGCGCAGAGCCACAAATTGAAGCTATTTCAATGTTAGCAGGTGACTTTTTACAGCCATTACTTGCGCGTTACGTCATCGTTACCCAAGGCTTTATTGGTGCAGATGAAGAGGGACGAACAACAACATTAGGCCGTGGTGGTAGTGACTATTCGGCGGCATTACTTGCCGAAGCGCTTCGTGCTACAGCGGTTGAGATTTGGACCGATGTGGCCGGTATTTATACCACTGACCCACGCCTTGCCCCCAATGCCCGCCCGATTGCTGAAATTAGCTTTAATGAAGCGGCTGAGATGGCGACCTTTGGCGCTAAAGTATTGCATCCCGCCACCATCTTACCGGCAGTAAGACAAAAAATTCAGGTGTTTGTAGGTTCAAGTAAAGCGCCTGAAATGGGCGGAACTTGGATCCGTCATCAAGTTGAAGATACCCCAGTGTTTAGAGCGGTGGCGTTACGCCGCGATCAAACTTTACTTAACTTGCATAGCTTGCAAATGTTACATGCTCAGGGCTTTTTGGCAGAAACGTTCGCGACCTTGGCGCGACACAAAATATCCGTCGATTTAATCACGACCTCGGAGGTTAACGTATCGTTAACCCTAGATAAAACGGGTTCAGATTCAAGTGGCCAGGGCTTACTCAGTGAGTCGTTATTACAAGAGTTATCGCAACATTGTCGTGTAAGAGTCGAGGAAGATTTAGCGTTAATCGCCATCATCGGTAATCGCATAGCATCAACGGCTGGCATTTGTAGTAGGGTGTTTAAAGTGCTTGAAAACCATAATGTTCGGATGATTTGCCAAGGCGCAAGCCCACATAATTTATGTGTGTTGGTAGCAGAGTCGGAAGCGGCGCAAGTGGTTAATGCTTTGCACCAAAACCTGTTTGAGTAATCATATGACTAAAGCAATACAATCGTCAGTTCAAGTTGGAGAACTGGCGACAGGACACGCATTGACCGTTCCAGTATATTCATTCATTGGTAGCGAGAGTGTTGCGCCTAGCGTGTATATTCAGGCCAATGTTCATGGTGCTGAAGTGCAAGGTAATGCGGTGATTTATCAACTGATGACCTTATTGGAAGGTTACCAGGTTTTAGGTGATATTACGCTTGCCCCCTTAGCCAATCCTTTAGGGATTAATCAAAAGAGTGGTGAGTTTACTCTAGGGCGTTTTGATCCCATTACAGGGGTTAATTGGAACCGCGAGTACTTTGATCATCAAGTCGATATTCAAACTTGGTATGCCGAGCACCAACGTTTAACCAATAGTGAGCTGTTTTGCGCCTATCGTTCAATGTTGGTAGAAACTTGCCTGGCGCGCCTAACTCATTCTTTTGGGATTTCAACAGGTCATCGGTTAGCAGTAAATTTACAGGCTATGGCACATCAAGCAGACATAGTGCTTGATTTGCATACCGGCCCTAAGTCGTGCAAACACTTGTACTGCCCTGAGTATGATATTGATGCGGCGAGATTTTTCTCGATCCCGTATACCTTGGTTATCCCCAATAGTTTTGGTGGCGCGATGGATGAAGCTACCTTTTGTCCTTGGTGGCAGTTAACCGAGTATGCAGCCAGTCAAGGCCGTGAATTTTCGGTACCTGTGTCAGCATTTACCTTAGAGCTTGCAAGCCAAGAACGGATTGATTTAGCTGACGCGTTAGAGGATGCCAAAGGCATACTGGCTTATCTAAGTCATCGCGGCGTGATTGCTGAAAAAGTTTATCCAGCCAGTATGGAAAGGTTTGGGTGTTACTTGAAGGATTATAAGAAGTTTCATGCACCTAAAGCTGGCTTAATTGAATATTGTGCCAGTGTCGGTGAACCATTAACCGCAGGCAAACCTTTAGCGAACATTTTACGCATAGATTTGTATGGTACTGAACAGGCTTACCAAGCCATTAGTTTACCCATGGATTGTGTGCCTATTTTGCATTTTGCTTCTGCGTCGGTACTCCAAGGCACAGAGTTGTATAAGGTGATGACTAATGTGTTTCCATTACAGCCTAGTTGATTAACTGCTTTGGCTAAGTAAAACAAAAACGCCTGCAATTGCAGGCGTTTTTGTCGATGCGTAAATTGCAATTAACTGCCTAAAATCTGTAGCGGAATCGCTAACATTTCGTTACCAGAAGCAGCAAAATACCAAATAATGCCCACTAAACTTGCTACCGTGAGTAAATACCATACGGTAGAGAAAATTTGCCCGTAACGATCTAACGGCAATAAATGGCTTTGATGGCGACCGCGCCATTCAAATACAATTTCTACACTGCCGATCAGTAACAAAAAGCCCAGCAAGGCGAGCCCTAAGCTATAGCTAATGAACACACCGATAGCGGCACCAGCAATACAAGCAACTAGACCGACAACACTATTCATTGAAAAGCTGATGCTTTTTAAAATATGACCGCCATCGAGAGGTAAAATGGGCAGTAAATTAAACAAATTTAGCAGCGCATTGAATGTTGCTAATCCGGCAAAGAATATGTTGCCTGTTAGCCAATAAAGTCCAAGTGAGATAATCGATAAAATGAGTCCAAAAGTCGGGCCCATAATCGAAATATACACATCTTGCCAGCGGGTGTTGATACGTTCATCACTTAGCGCTAAGCCTCCCACAAAAGGGATTAAATAGATCCCTTTGGTTTTCATGCCGAAATGTTTCATCGCTCGAATATGGCCATATTCATGAAATACTAAGCAGCCGATGAGGGCTAAGGCAAATTCAAATGAAAATAACCATGAATAGGCCGCAACACTGGCTCCCGCAAAAAGGACTTTAACCACCTTGGCACTTTTTAGTAGCTTAAAACCTAATGATGCCAGTCCAACAACACTGAGCTTTTGGTTTTTTACTGCTGCAATTTCAGGTGTTTGACGCTCAATATCTTCAACGGTTCGTTGACCTTGGGTTATGGATTCATCATCTATTAATAAACAATAATCCAGTTGAAACGGTTGCCAGTTAACATCGATTTCTAATCGTACCGGTAGTGAACCAATATTGGGTTTAACGGGTTCGTCGTGGTTGATATTTGTTTCAGTCGGTACCGACGTTTGAGTGGTCAGTTCAAATGAATGAATATGAAAGGCTTGGTCGCTAGCGCTTGCAGACTTTTGTGATACCAGTTGATTGTCCCAATAAAGTTGCTGCCAGCCCGCAATCGAGCCTTCTAGTCGCAGACGTTTACCTAGACATTCAATATTTAGTAATTCCATTAAGGATTCTCAGGGTTTATGGACAGTGAGCATAGAGGCATTTTGCCAGAGCTGTGTGTGTTGCTCAATGGGTTTTACCATTATATTTGTTAATCATTAGCTTAGATTTATGATTGAGTGATTAAGGTAAGTAACATGAGTCTGTTGTTGGTAAATTGAAGGTTAGTAATGCTAAAAAAGGAGGTGTTATGTGCTGTTAATCTTCAGTCTGAATACGTTGTTAATAAAGCTGTTCTAATTCAGCCACGGTCGCAATACCTTGCTCTATGGTGGTAAAGACAATTTTTGCACTGCAGCAATGTCCTTGAAACTGACCATACTGGCGTACCAGTGGCAGTAACTGTAACACGCTCATATCTTGACTTAGCTTAACCAGTACAGGCAGTTCAGCCACGCTGGGATCCTGTGGCGGATGTTTCTGGATGCTATACACATGGCCTGCATTGTCGATGAGTTTATCTTCAGCGTGGACGGTAAATTGGTTGGCGCAAATAAAGCCCAACCAATCTTGATAGTTAACCAGATACATTAGCTCATCATCTTGATCAAACTGGAGTATGGCCGGCCAATGTATCTGTTGCATAGTTATCTGTTTGTCCACTTTTTATTGTCTTACCAACTGATTGTTATCGATTACTGTAATCGAATGATACTTCTTGATTGACGTTTTTTACAATACACGGCCCATGTTCACGTTGGCTGCGATTGAATGCCGCACCTATATGAATTTCGACGTTGGTGAAAATGTGTTTTTCAGCTTTGATGACGTAATTATTATAGTAGCCTTCAACTTCGTTAAGATGTTGAGTGTATTCTAGTTCTTCTTTCATACGTTCTTCTGCCATTTGATTTTTTTGCTCGAGCATCATTTTGACTTGCTCAATCATGCCGGCATCGCTTTGCCATTCCGTTTTGGGCGGTAATTTACGTAATCTTGCTTCTATTTCTAAGCCCGCAACAACCATGCCTTTAATACTGTCATCTAACTCTTTAAGTTCTTGCTTTAATTCACCATGATGCATGGCACAAAACAATTCCGTTTTAGTGCCGCCGGTAGCACCAAATGCAATGGCTCTAATGCCTTTTGCTGCAGTAGCAATGCCGCCGATTAAGTCACCTCGTCTTGCTTGGGCATCACTGACGGTAATAGTGTCACCTGAGGTTGAGTGACTGTGAAGTAACTGCTTGGTGACTAGAATATTGCCTAGGGCCTCTAAATGGGAATACTGCACAAACTGGGCACAAATTTGTCCGGTAGCTTTTATTTTAGTGCTGAGATCGTGCTCTTTAATTAAACGGCCAATAACACCTTTACTGACAATGACATCACCTTGAGCTTCAATAGACGCGGACTCAACAAAGCCCATTACCGTTACGTCACCGCTAGCTTTTACTTCCATACCTTCGTGCACATCGCCAGTGATTAAAACACTGCCTTTAAAATTAACGTGGCCATAGCGAACGTCTACATCTTTAATTTGCAGCATATCGTCAACTTGCATACCGCTGCGATTTTCAACTGGCTGACCAGACACTGTGGCGATGAGTTTATGTTGATCTTTAGGGTGTAAGCTGGTGCCTGTGCCTGGTTCCATTGGTTTATCTTTACCAGGAATTTGTTGCAGTACATCGCCGTGAACATTAAAACCAGGGGTGCCGATGGTTGAAGGGTTTTTAACCATCAGTAAATCATTGGGCTTAACGGTAATTAGTGCGCCTAAATTACGCATGTCGACCGAGCCGTCTTCGCGTTCTTGTGGTTGTAATAAGCGCTCACGAGCTAAGGCGACTTTTCGGGTTAATATCGCATTGTCGCCGTTAACGGCTGCTTTACCGCAAGCTATGACGCCTTCACAGGTTTCTCCTGGTGGCAATATCGACAAACGCTGCATTAATGCCATGATTTTAGGTTTACTCAATCCCATTTTAATTTTTTGAGTTTTAAGGGTATTAAGTACATCTGGCAGGGTAATATCTTTGCCGCCCCAAGCTGAAGTGATTTTCATACTGGCTTGCATTTTATCGTCACTGACACTGATATTAACGATACCGTCTTTACGTTCGGCAATGGCAAAAAAGAGTTCGTGAGTTCCGGAGTTTTGACCGCATAGAGCATTAACTTCCGCTACCGCTTTAGCAATTGCAGGGGCAATAGGAAACAGCATAGCAAAAGCCGCCTGTGTGAGTAAGGCGTTAATATCCTCTGCTGACACTGGGCCGTGAGTATTGGGAATTATACGTAATCCCACTTTATTTTTATCAGCACTTAGTGCGACGATTGAGGGCTCTAACATAACATCCTTTGTTTTTATTTTTATATCAGGTCATAACAGGCAAATAGAATACCAACGAAATGAATTACAAAATGTGCGTTATTTTGCCTTTAAGCCAATTTAGCTGATATTAATCTGCATTTCCAGCAGTAAGCTTGCTTTGTCGCTTATAAGTGAAGCGGTTTGAGGTGCGGAGTATTATTGGTATGAGTGTTGATGGAAATACAATTTATACTTATTGTTTTCCGCTACCACATTCACTTTGCCAAAATGCGTCGCTATCGTCTCTGAATAAGGCAAATGGCGATTAGCGACAATCTGCCATACACCTTGTGATGTCAGCCTAATAGCACTTTGTTGGACAAATTGCGTGGCAATATCAGTCGTGCTGGTTAACCCATCATGAAATGGCGGGTTGGAGATAATACCATCGAACTTGCCTGAGATTTGATTAAACCCATCTGAAGGATAGACCTTTGCCTGCATACTATTGGCTGCTAGGGTTAATTCACATGAGAGTAACGCCATTGCATTGATATCAATGCACTCAATGGTTAACTCTGGATTGGCTTTTAGCAATGCAGCTGTAATGACCCCTGCACCACAACCAAAATCGAGTACTCTGCCGCGTAAGTTATCCGGTAAATGTGACAGCAGTAATTCGGTACCCTGATCGAGACGTTTCTCGCTGAAAACACCGACAGTATTACAAATTTGCAGTGTTCCCTGTGGGGTTTCTAGTGAATATTGGCTTACCCAATCGCTTATGGATAGCGTTGGTGCTGCTTGGGTTAAATAACTGACATACACTAGACAATGGCGGGCATTATCTTGCTTGATCGGGGTTGAGTAATAATCAGGTGTGAGTTTATCAATTGATTTAACTCCACCTTTATTTTCACCCACAATCATCAATTGGCCATCGATATTTAAATGTTGTGCAGCCAGTTGCAGTAAATAGCCCATTAAGGGTTTAGCTTTTGGAAAGTAAATAATGACGCTATCAAATTTTGTATCAGCTAATGACTCAGGCAGTTGATGGCCAAAATAGCATTGTAATTTTTCATTCGCGCAAGAGGATAATGTGAGGTGATGATTAAAGTCTAGCGCTAGGGCGGTGACATTATCGGCAAACTCAAGACATTGATGTGCAAAAGTATCAGCTTCATAATTGAGCACTAACACATTGTGTTGCTGAAAGTATTTGCTGTTTCTAATTAACGCTTGAGAAGGATTTGTTAACACGTCGGTTGCTCATAATGCTAGTGATAAGATAAACACGCTGATATTAACACAACCCCCCACTTCGATAACGGGGATTGTGTTAGACATAGTCGTCAGTCAGTGATTAAGGTGTTTGCACCGATTGCGGTAGTAAGCTAAACATCTTAATCGCAATATCAATATTGTCTTGATGACCGCTAAATAATCTCGCACCTGGGCCTTCTGCAAAGACTTGAACATCCATCGCGGTATGACCGCCACTTGTCCAACCGGTATTCGATTCAATATCAATGAGTTTACGCAGTGCGATTGATAATGGCTCATTACCTTGCATGCGTGCGCTTTGTAATTGACTGTATTGCGCTTCATTTGGTGTAAAACCAAGTAGCGTCGCCGTTAAAGGTTGCCAGTTATCTTCGGCAATGGCACGGGTAGCAATGACATCAGGGCTGGCTTGAACCTTATGCAGTACTTCAGGGTGCCATTCGTATTTGTCATGTGCACCAACTGATAATCCACCGGTATTATGATCTGCTGTCACAACCATAAGGGTGTCTTTACTTTGGCGAACAAATTGTTCAACCACTTCGATAGCGGATGCAAATTCATCCATTTCACCCATCGCGGTAGCAATATCGTTACTGTGACCTGCCCAGTCAATTAAGCTGCCTTCTACCAATAACACAAAACCTTGTTCATTTTGTGATAGTAAATCTAATGCCTTTTGGGTCATATGGCTGAGTTTATGCGCTTGTTTATCATTAATCACCCAAGGCAATTGTACATCAGCAAACAGCCCCAATACTTTTGGCGTAGTCACTGATTCTAGCTCAGAGAATTCAGTGATGTGTTGGTAGCCTTTCGCGCTAAACTGCTCAAGTAATGTTGGGGTGAAATATTGCTGGCCACCACCAAGAATCACATCAGCATCAGATGCTAAATAAGCTTCTGCAATGTCTATGTAATTACTACGGCTTTCGTTATGAGCCAAAAATGCTGCCGGTGTAGCATGGTTTACTTGGGAGGTAACCGCTACGCCAGTAGATAAGCCTAATGCTTTGGCTTTTTCCATTAAGGTTGTGAGTGGGCGTTTTTCGGTATCAACGGCAATAGCACCATTATAGCTTTTAACTCCAGTTGATAATGCAGTGGCAGATGCGGCAGAGTCGGTGACATAGCCACTGATAGAAGCTGGGTAAGTGCTTGCCATACCAACGAGTAAGCGATCAAAAACCGTTTGTTCAATCTCTTCCGTTTCAGGATTATCTTTATAGTAACGATAAGCTGTGGTGTAAGCCGGTCCCATACCATCACCAATCATAATGATAATATTTTTGGGTCTTGATGGACCGACGGTTGGCACATTATTGCTTGCTGTATTAGCGACTACAGGTGACATAACGACTTCATCAGCCATTGCACCTGTTACGATCAAGCTAGATACCAATAATAATCTACCGATTATCCGTTGGTAGGTAGATAAAAAATGCATGATTAATCCTATTTTTGCTGACTAATACGGGCTTCGATGGCATCCATAAGCATGCCGGTAATATTAACGTCGAACGCTGCTTCAATTTCTTTAATGCAGGTTGGACTAGTCACATTGATTTCAGTTAACTTATCGCCAATAACGTCTAAGCCGACAAAAATAAGGCCACGCTTTTTCAATTCTGGACCAATAGCACGAGCAATTTTCCAATCACTTTCCGATAATGGTTGGGCTACACCACTACCGCCAGCAGCTAAGTTGCCACGGGTTTCACCTTTCATCGGGATACGGGCTAATGCATAAGGTACCGGTTCACCGTCCACCACTAAAATACGCTTATCACCTTGAGTGATTTCTGGAATAAAGGCTTGCGCCATCGCGTATTGTTGACCATAACTGGTTAATGTTTCGATAATCACGCCAACGTTAGGGTCATCTTTTTTCACTCTAAAAATAGACGTACCGCCCATACCATCTAGCGGTTTTAAAATGATGTCTTGTTTTAGCTGGTGGAATGCTCTGATGCGTTTAGCATCGCGGGTAACAATAGTGTCTGGGGTAAATTCAGAAAACCATGCCGTAAACAGTTTTTCATTGGCATCACGTAAGCTTTGTGGCTTGTTAACAATCAATACGCCTTCTTCTTCCGCACGTTCGAGCATATAAGTCGCGTAGATGAATTCGGTATCAAATGGTGGATCTTTACGCATTAAGATCACATCAAGTTCGGCTAAGGGAGTATCAACTGACTCGCCTAAGGTAAACCATTGATCAGCATCTTGCTTAACCGACAATTCACGCATCGTGGCCATGGCTTTGCCGTTGACCATCGCAAGGTCATGCATTTCCATATAAAACAATTGGTAGCCGCGTGCTTGTGCGTCCAATAACATCGCAAAGCTCGAATCTTTTTTGATGTTTATGTCGCTAATCGGGTCCATAACAATACCGAGCTTAATCATGTGTGTATCCTTTAATAATGTGCAGGGAAGATATCGGTTTACCCAATATCGCCAAATTTAACTTGTAATGCGGTAATGGCAGTTAATGACGCTGTTTCAGTTCTAAGTACCCTTGGCCCCAATAAAATGTCGGTAAAATGTTGGGTTTCGGTCATGGCAATTTCTTCGTCAGACAAACCGCCTTCTGGGCCAATTAATAATCTTACTTTGTGGTGTTGACCGGATAACTGCAAACCATTAATACCGTGTGAGGCTCTCGGGTGCAAATTCAGTTTTAAGGCTTCGGTGGATTCTTCACACCATTGTGCCAATGTCATTGCAGGACGAACAACCGGAACAATACTGCGGCCAGATTGTTCACAGGCACTGATAACAATTTTTTGCCATTGTTGCAGTTTTTTGTCTAAGCGCTCACCACTCAGTTTGACACCACAACGATCAGAAAATAACGGAGTAATGGTTGTTACACCCAACTCTACTGACTTCTGAACCGTAAACTCCATTCGGTCTCCGCGTGAAATCACCTGGCCTAAATGTAAGTCTAACGGCGATTCACTGTTGTTAGCCTCACAACTTAAGACCGTGACAGCAATCGATTTCTTACTGGTTTCAATAATTTCAGTTAAGTAATCATTGCCGTCACCGTTAAACAAGCTGATGCGATCACCCATTCCCATGCGCAATACTCGGCCAATGTGGGCGACACCATCCTCATCTAATTGAAGAGTTTGCCCTTGTTGTAAATTGTCTAGGGGCTGAAAAATGCGTGGGACTCTCATCAGTGTTGACCTTATTTAACCAATTGTTCAAGGGAAGCTTGATCGTCAATTAACGAACTAAGCCGTTATTTTGGCATTGTTTGAATACAAAATCATTATGATTACCTTGGTTAGCAGCGATTAAGGTATCACGCTTGCACTCAGTTGCCGTCACTGGCTGCATTTTGTCCCATGCATTAAACAGTTTTTGTTGGCTACTGCTAATCTGTAGACCATAGGTTTGTTGCATATAGAGGTAAGTGCGAGCGATAGGACCTCTTGCTCGTTCAGGCGGTTGTGCTTTGCGGCCTTTAAAGTCGACAATCATTTCACATTGTCCGTATTGATTCGCTTTTCCACCCCAATCACTAAACCTAAAGTTGCTGCGATCGCCATTGACCTCACCAACAGCAGGAACGAGATTATGTAAATCTGCTTCCATTTTTTTGAATTGCTTGTTGTTTTTACCACAATTCTTACGGCCGCCGTCTTGCCAACATTGCAGTTGATGACCAAATTCCCAAGCGGGAACCACGTGCTCCCATTCGATACGGTTGGATCTAATAATTTGTTTTCTAACCTGATAGCCACAGCTAGCATGATCTGCTTGCCATAATTTGCCTGCTATGGCGATGTCGCAGCCGCAATAAAAAGTACTGAGGGGGAGGTGTTGTTGGTAAATCTTTTTAGCAACTTTTTTCGCTTTACCAAAACTACTTGGATGTTCTGCAGCGATAAGTGTGGATGAAAAAATGCCGCACAGAAGCGACACCCAAAATAACCAAGAGTGTGTGGATGATAAGCGCAAAATTAAACCCTAAAATTAACAAAAACATCATTACAGCGCAGGCTTAGCCTGTCATTTTGGCTGATGTTAAGCCATCAGATGCGATGACGCAATTGATACCGTTTATTATTCCGAGCAAAGGTTATTTAGGGTTAAAAGGGGTTAATGTTTGTTGGCAGCGGCGACAGCGATATTGAGTTTGGCCACGGACAATTCTGTTGTGACGTCTTATGGTTAAGTTGATACTGCCACAGCCACAAAAATATTCGAATTGTTGGCCACTGACAGACTGAGTATTGAGTTGGTGAGTGGTCTTGGGAGTAATATTAAATGTCGTCAGCATTACGCTCTGCCATTCTTTACCATGAGGTCTTACTTTACCAAAGAGATGGAAACAGACTAAATGGCTAATTTCATGTGGTACCACTTCGTTAATAAAAATATCCGGATTTTCAGCCAGTAACACCGGGTTAAAGCGTAATTTATTGGTTTGTAAATGTGCTGTGCCGGCGCTTTTTCCACGTAAGCTAAAATGCACACTAGGGCGTGGGAATTGACGTTTAAAATGTTGTTCGGCTAATAGGTAGTCCGTTTCGACTTTGGCCAAGATCTGCTGTTGTAAAGGATCACTAACGGAAGTGTTCAGCGATGGGTGGGTTCGAGAGCCCACTGATAACGAAGACTCCTTTTCGTGGATATCTTGCGTTAATACTTGATGTGCGCGCTGAGTGAGATTAAAAATACTTTTAAACATGTTGAATAGCTTCACTTGCCTGAATGATTAATGAAAGGTTCAGGCAAGTAAAGTATCGGCCTGTTAAGTTAGTTGGTAGACATTACAGTGTGCTCGCCGCTGCAGTTATCATGGCGCGTATTTGCTCGACAATGTCTGACTCTACTTGCGAGTCGTAACCTTTAATACGTGGAGTATGAATGTGTCCTACCGGTAAATTCAAGTTAAATTGATCTCGAAGTAAAATACTGCGATAGGAAATTTCATTGGATAAATAGCCGCCACCAGAGCCTTCTACAGAAATTTCTTTTTGTAGTTCAGCCAGTGATGATGCCTTAAATTGTCCCCGAGATAAGGTGCTAATTTGATTATTGTCATTAACACTCCAATGCCCTTTCACTGCCGCCATTGCTTCAACGGGCAAAGAGAATTGCACAAACTCAGGGCCATTTAATTTGCCATTGGCAGAGGTTCCACCGTTAAATAATGGCGCTTTAGGATTGCGCTGACTGGCACCCGTTAATACATTTAAATTGTCTGGAGCTTCTGCGCTGCGATTACGTCCAGGAAAGCGTTCAATGTCGAAGTTTTCACGACCCATACTAATGGTAAACACCATGTCGACACTGTCTTCACGATAAAACGGCGTGAGTAACGATTCGATAATACCATTGTCGAAATCGCTAAATCTTACTGGAATCATTACGGTTTCGATTTGGGCTTTTTTACCATTAACCTCAAAACGATAACCATCGAGTGCTAATGCAGCTAAACCTGATGGATTGCTTTGGCCAATATTTCTATCAAGGAAAAAGGGGTCAAAACCGGTCACTAAAATATTAATTTGTGTATCGGGAGAAAACGTAATATCGCTAAAGCCGCGAGAGGACTTTTCAACTGCTTTGACTAAAATATCACGTTGCCAATCGGCCATATTGAATCCGGCTTTTTCTTGCTTTAGGACGTTACGCATGCTTAAACGACTCCAGTACAAGGAGCGATCATCACTGTGTCCCGATTGTACATCTCGTACAGCTTGCTGCCATAACCTATGCCCTTGATGCGCTGCCATTTCGGTAACGGCTAACTCATCAGTAGATTGGGCTAACTTGACCTCTAAAGTATCACTGATCGCTTGATAACGATTAACCACATTAGGCATAGTTTGCCCCGCTTTTGATACACGCATCTCTTCAACATCTTTTGAGAGCGGCCCAGCATTAACTGCAGTAGATAAGGTTAATGCCAATGTACTTAACATTATAAAAGCACTGTGTTTAATCATGATGGTTCCTTTAGGACCCTAGATGTCTATCTTTGGGTTGCATTTAACGACTTTACTGCCCGTGAGGCGGTCTACGTTATAGTTATAACACAGTTGTTTAGAGGGTTTAATAGGACTTTAAGACTCGTGTCAGTAAATCGTTTTTAAATTATGGATTGAAGTTAACCTCTTTGGAGGTCGTTAAATGTTGCAGATATGGCGATTTAATTGCTGCTTTTTATATACTATTAGCGCTTCTATACCATACTAAGATCATAAGAAAGATGTAGCTGAGATAACAGATACACTAAAGTTAGTCATCGTTACGGTTAATCTGGGGTGATAAGTCGATAAAAAGATGATTAAAAATGTACCAAGTGTGGTTCTGACTATGTATTAATATTGAATCAAATAATGATACTAGCTATGAGTGACTACATTATTGATGTATTAAATTACCGAAGATATAAACGATTAGCCAATGATCAGGGTTTATATTTCAGTAATATTATCCGGTTATATCTATAGATAAGATGCACATGCTAACCTTGTGTTAGCACTTTGGTGCTCACTGTATCGAAAGGATATCAACATGGAACCATTACTAATGGCAGGTTTTCAGTGTAATGAGCTAAATGAAGTACTTTCTCGATTAGACTTGACCCTGTAACAGATTCTGTGTAACTACCTAATTTATATATAATCTGAAATTCGTTCTTCAAATTCAATAATAAAGCGATTCAGTGCCGGTTTCCAGTTTCTAATCGGCATTGTCCATTTCTTCGATGCTTGCATAATAGCCAAGTAAACAACCTTCTTCGCAGAGTCATCATTAGGAAACAGTTTGCGGTTCTTGATGGCCTTTCTGATAACACTGTTCAACGATTCAATTGCGTTGGTGGTGTAGATTGCTTTTCGGATATCTTCAGGGTAGTTAAATAGTGTATTGAGATTAGCCCAATTTCGCTGCCAAGAGGCTGAGATACTCGGATATTTTTCATCCCATTGCTCGCCAAAACGCGCTAAATTCAGCAAGGCTTCTTCTTCCGTCACTGAGTGGTAAATCTTCTTTAAGTCAGCAGCAACGACTTTGTAATCCTTATACGGCACAAATTTCATCGAGTTTCGTACCATATGCACTATACAGAGCTGAATTTGTGTTTTCGGATATACGGTATTAATGGCATCAGGAAAGCCTTTTAGGCCATCTATGCAGGCGATGAGGATATCATTGAGTCCTCTGTTTTGAAGTTCAGTCAACACATTGAGCCAAAACTTGGCTCCTTCATTCTCCGCTATCCACATCCCAAGCAGCTCTTTGTGACCTTCAAGGTTAACGCCAAGGGCTAAGAAAATCGCTTTGTTGATGACCTTATTGTTTTCCCTTATTTTAACCACGATACAGTCTAGAAAAACGATGGGGTAAACAGGCTCAAGTGGACGCGACTGCCACTCTATAACCTGGTCTATAACTGAGTTCGTCACTCTAGAAATGAGCGTAGGAGAGATTTCAGCACCATACATCTCATCAAAAGTATCGACAATATCGCGTGTTGTCATACCTTTGGCATACAGATGTAAAATCTTGTCATCCATTGATGTGAAGCGGCTTTGATGCTTCTTAACAATTTCAGGTTCAAAACTGCCATTACGGTCGCGAGGCGTATCTAACTCAAAGCTACCTTCTTCCGTTTTGACTTTTTTGCTGGAGTAACCATTACGGCTATTGTTAGTGAGGGCTTTCTCATTTTTTTGATAACCTAAATGATGTTCAAGTTCAGCATTTAATGCTGCTTCAACGGTAACTTTAGTTAACATTGCCCTGAAATCATTTAGGTCTGCTTCAGACTTTATGCCTTTGGCTGCTTGTTTAGCGAAAGCTTCTAATTCTTGTTTATTCATGTGCTACCTTCCATTGACCCTAATAGGGTACTGGTTGAAAAGCAGTTACACAAAATTATTTACAGGCTCTTAGACTTTCAGCTTCACTACATTGATAAGTATGATCAAAATAAAATTCCCATCAATTGTGCCCTGTGTTTAATCGATCTTCGAAAAGAAAATATCATAAATGAAATCAATTATCTGGTCAGAGAGTTAGACCCTAGGGTCCATATCATTGTACTCATCAATAAATCACAACTCGACATTGCAGCGATCACGACTTTTATTGCGCAATATGCTTGGGATTTTTGTACTAGCCCTATTGATCCTGAAAGATTAGCGAAATGCTTGGGTCATGGCATTGGTTTATCTAAATTAAAGCAACAGCATCATGTTCCACAGCCTGAATTAGCTGGCAAAGAAACCGATCCATCGGTGTATCCATCGGACGTCATGCAACAGTTATTTCGTCAAGTTGAGCGAGTTGCACCGACAGATATTCCGGTGCTCATTCGAGGAGAATCTGGCACTGGTAAAGAATTAGTCGCGACCAAACTACATCAATTATCTTCTAGGAAAGATGGACCTTTTATTACGGTTAACTGTGGTGCTATGGCTGCTGGCTTAATTCAATCGGACTTATTTGGTCATGAAAAAGGTGCCTTTACGGGAGCAACAAGTAACAGGAAAGGCAAAATTGCATTGGCTGACGGTGGTACATTATTTTTAGATGAAATTGGTGATTTACCCGCTGAGTTGCAAGTCAATTTATTGCGTTTTTTACAGGAGGGGTTGTACGACTCAGTGGGCGGCGGCATACCGCAATCGGCTGACGTGCGTATTTTAGCGGCGACTCATGTTGATTTAGAAAGCGCCATTGATCAAGGCCGTTTTAGGTTAGACCTTTATTACCGTTTGAATGGCATAACTATAATTACCCCAAGGTTAAAAGAAAGGCGTGATGATATTATCGGTTTAGCCAATCGATTTATTCGGGTGTATTCGAATGAATATGGACTTGTGACAAAGCCATTATCGCAATCAGCTTGCCATGCACTATTAAACTACCCATGGCCAGGAAATGTCCGCGAGTTAATTAATCGTGTTCGCCGAGCGGTGGTATTGTGCGACACGCCGCAGATAAGTGCACAAAATCTAGAGTTAGCTAATATCGATAAAAAACGCCACATTGCGCTATCGCTTAAAACCTTAAAAGACAATGCTGAAAAACAAGCCTTACAACAGGCTATTCTGATTGCAGACGGTCAAGTTGAGCTTGCAGCAAGTTATTTAGATATTTCAAGGGCAACCTTTTATCGACTCATGGATAAACATCGTTTACCGCTGATGTAATTGGTTTAATTGAGACACTATTTAGTTGCTTATTCAGTCTTAATATTAAGATTGTACCTAAAAATAGAATTAAGCTTTATATCAATAACCTAGCTATTTTTATTCTTAACTTTAAGAATCCCTCTTGATCTAGAAAGCGCTATCTATATGAAATTTAATAACTTTCATGTTTGGCATAAGGGTTGCTATATCCTTTTATCAAATATGGAAGGAACATCTTATGGAAATCATTAGCCAGGTACATTGCAAATTGTTGCAATTATCATTGAAGCGAGCAATACAGCTCAGTGCGCTATTGCTGGTTGCTCATTCATACGCTGATGATTCAACGGTGATTGGTTCACATGTGATGCAAGGCGCAGGTCGGGCAAGTATCAACCAAGCTGCTGGCGATTTTAATATTCAGTCTAACAGCCATGCATTAGGCCAACGCACGTCTATCCAAACGATTAATTACAACCAATTACCGCAACCAACATCATTATCAGAATTTAATAAGCAACTTACTGCAGTAATAGACAGCCAAGCCTTTGCTCAATTTCAAGGCTTAGCCAGTATTAATCAAGTCAGCGGTGAGCAAAACATACAAGCTAACATAGGCAGCATTGCCATGGACTCGACCCTAGAAACCATCATAGGGCAAGGGTTGAATGATGAAGCCTTAACTCAAGTGTCGAGCCAATTGGCACCGTCATCTTATCAATTATCACACTATCAGGCCGACATCGCTCCAGACAGTTTTTTGGATGCGCAGGGCGTGATGCAGATTAATCAAATTTCTGGTGACAATAATGTTGCCATTAACCAGTTCTCGTTGCAGTTACCAAGCGGGAATTAATAATCATCGATCGGAGGAATGGAAGATGAAAAAACTCACTCTAGTGCTAAGTATTGCAGCAATAATGAGTAGTTCTGCATATGCAAATGGAATGACAGATTCAGACAGTAGTGTTGAATTAGATAAAAAAATAGATGTATCTAAAGAGCTTAAATATAAAGGTAAAGTGACCATTGAAGGCACTATCACGGCTAATGGTTTAGGCATGGCTGTAGTTGAAAATGTACAGGAAACTAGCGCAAATTTAGTTGAAAATTATTATCACGATAATGACGCTAAAATATCTGGTAATGCGTTTGAAAACTCAAGCGGTAATATTGGTGTTAACCAAGCGGCAGGTGATTTTAATGCGCAAAGTAACTCAGCTGCATTAGCTTCTATTGATGCCGGTTTTGCTTTTGGCTCTGGTGATGCTGAAATCTTCAGTACTCAAATGGGTGGTTTTAATGGTGTGTGGAACGAAGCCTCAACTAATACATCAACCATCAATGGTGCGTCGTTCATGAATGCCTCAGGTAATATTGGTGTCAATGTTGCTGCAGGTAACAACAATATTCAGGCTAACAATATGGCCGCGTCTTCATACAATGGTCGTTTAGGTGAAGCCAGTGTGTCTAATGTGCAAAGTACTGGGCATAACGGCACGATGAATATAGGGGTTGTTCAGGATAGCGTGGAATATGTCGATGTGGATCTTGTTCTTGATGCCGGAGGAACCTATGAAGGTACGTCCGCTTTAAATGATGCCTATTATCCAGAAATTATTTTAGAAGGTGACGGAGAACATAATTCAGGAACAGGAACTGTAGTGGGTCATGTTGATTTTGATACAGAAAACCCATCTGGTGCTGAAGTGATGACCTTTGATGAAGAAGGTGATTTAGCGCTTAATGGTACCGTGAGTGGTCAATTACCTTTCTTTGTTCAAACTGTGCTTCAGAAGTCTAATAATTCTTCATTATTAGCTGGAACAGCCTTCCAGAATGCATCGGGTAACATTGGGGTTAACTTGGCCAGTGGTACGGGTAACCTTCAGTCAAATAACCTTGCTTTAACAAGCATTACGGGTCCTGCAGAGATTATTTCTGGCGAGTAAAGACCTAATGATACGTTATGAATAAGGCAGGGGGGTAACCCCCTGATTCATCTTATGCGCGACATAACTAATTTAATGATTGCACTGCTGATCATGTCCAGCTTTAGTCTCACTTATTACAGTTACGCAGCAGATATCCCATTAACGGGTGTCGTGCCGGGTATGGGAACCTATTCTAAATCTATTCAGAGTATACGTGAGCGAAAATTTGAGCATGTTATAGAGCAAAAAACCGACTTTTCATGCGGTGCCGCTAGTCTAGCTAGCCTGTTGAAATATGCCTATGACCGTCAAGATATAAATGAGCAGGAAGTGTTAATTGGCATGTTAGAGCATGCCGATCTGACATTGGTACAAGAGCAAGGATTTTCACTGCTTAATATGAAACGGTATCTGCAATCTCAAGGATTAAGGGGGCGGGGATATAAAGTCGGTGAAGCTGAAATGTTGTTGCTCAAGATACCTGCCATTGTATTACTTAATGATGGTGGCTATAGCCACTTTGTGGTTTTTCGTCGACATGATCGCGGAGAAGTTTATTTAGGCGATCCCGCATTAGGTAATAGGATCATGACAATGGATGAGTTTACCCAAAAGTGGAATGGGGTTGTATTTGTGGTTATTGGGCAAGAGTATCGACGTGATAATCCATTACTACATCCAAGAGCAAAACTAACGTTTAAGGCACTCGATCCGCTCTCACCTATGACGGATGCTGAGTTACTTGAGTTTGGTTTTTCTTATTCAGATATGCTTTAAGGAGGAAGTTATGAAACTAAGCATGATGCTATTACTGACGATTGCAGCACCTGTGATGGCCAGTTCGCCTTCATTGACGGTATTCCAACATAGCCAAGTGCTGACAGACTTTGAATTGGAATCAATGAAAGGTAAATACACTAATAATGGCCAAGATTATTACTTTGGCTTGCAGATGCAAACGCAGTTTATTCAAGATAATGGTGTCCAGCAACAAGTTGGAATGCAAATTGAGTTTTCTCAAGTCGACAATCAGCCCTCAGTGAATATTACTATCAGCGATCCCAATGCCATTAGTAGTAACAATGGGTTTCAGTTAGATGCTTTGGGTCAAACAGCAGGATTACAACAACGAATTCAAATCGCTGGGAGTAAAAACTTAGCCGTCAATGAATTAGATATGGCTCAAGGGCGATTAACCCCGCTACTGCAAGGGATTAATGTTGCCGTCGGCACAACGCTTGTGAGTAATAATGGCAACACCACGTTTTCGGCTAACGGTAATACAGTTGGCTATCAGGTCGAACTGGCTTCAGGCAGAGCCAGTCAAGGTATTAGTTATCAAAATGGCAATGGTCAGTTAGTTCAAAGCATTTTTATTGATGGACTCAGTCATGGAGTGATAAACCAGTCTACACTAAGGTATGACGGTATGCCTGTTGGACCAATTAAGTCAAATATACTTGGTAGGCAAATCAGCGATTTAACCGCACTAGGATTTTAATTCATTTTGTACAAGCCAAGGATGTATTTATGAATAAGAAATGGACCTCAGCTGTCGCAGTGATCCTGCCTGGAATATTGGCAGTACCTGCGTATGCTGCAGATACTGATCCTCAACCAGCCTTAGAATCAACCTTATCTGAACAAGATATCGCAGTACTTAAACAGAAATTGATTCAGTTGAATCAACAAATTAAATTACAGCAACAGACCATTAATCAGATGGCTCAACAGGTGCTCAAGCAAGAGGCATTAAACAGACAAGCCAGCACGAAAGATCTCGCCTCAACGACTAAGCAACCATCAACTCCATCATCTGCACCATCATCTGCAACATCGTCAGCCGAGCGACAAGATGTTCAATCAAGCCAGCAAGGCGCAATCGCCAGCAACACAACAGAACGAAAAAAAGCGCCAGACAGAGCAAGAAGTACTGATGATGTATTACAAGAAGCACATAATGTCTTCTCTCGGAAATTTACCGTAGAACCCTCATTTACCTATAGTTACTACAGCCGTAAAGATCTCATTCTTAGAGGGTTTTTAGCACTTGATGCTATTTTTTTGGGTAACTTAAACCTAGATCGTATTCGCACTAATACAACACGATTGGATCTCACTACCCGCTATACATTAAATGAAAACTGGCAGTTTGAGCTCGGTTTGCCGTATCTGTATCGTTGGACTCAGTATGACTCAGTGGGGGGAAGGCAACTCTAGTCAACGATATGAAACGGCTAAAATTAGTGGTGGTCAAATAGGGGATGTCAGTGGTGCAGTTTATTACCGCATTAATACTGAATCTGTAGATTGGCCCGATTGGGTATGGAACTTCAGAGTTCGCGCGCCAACGGGAAAAGATCCTTTTGGGATTTTGCTTGAAACATCTGATACCGGCAATTTAACCTATCCTACAGAAATGGCAACGGGTTCAGGTGTTTGGGGGGTATCGACAGGGTTTAGCTTAGCAAAAACGTTTGATCCTGCGATTGTGTTTTTTAATTTAAATTACGGTGCTAGTTTTAAAGAAAGCTTTGATGACTTATCTGGCGCACCAGGGTTAAGCCCCGGTGAAATTGATTTAGGCAATTATCTGGATTACAGCGTGGGATTGGCCTTTGCGGTTTCCGAACGAATGAGTTTGAGTATGAGCTTTAATCAGCGATTTTACAGTAAGACCAAACAAAGACCAGAAGGTGGAGAGTGGGAGAAAATCCCTCGTACTGACACCAATACTGCGAGTTTAGGTATTGGTGCTACGTTAGCCTTATCGCCCAATCTGTCTATGGTGACATCAATGGGTGCTGGACTAACAGAAGATTCACCTGACTACCAAATCAGTCTGCGATTTCCTTATCGATTTTAGTGCTGTTCAGAAAGATTCGCGTTATAAGTTTCTCAATCGAGATAACCTTAAATGGCTTATTTGGCCATTTGAGGTTGTTATTTGAGCTAATATTCTGGTATTGATGCGAGACCATGTGCATAACAAAGACCCGATGGTGACACGTTTGCCGGTGTATAGTTTAACTCATCATCGAATTCAATGATTCTTGGCTGGTATATCGTTTGGTGAAAAAGTCTAAAAAAGCACTTATATTACTGGCTAGTTGACGGCGACTTGAATACACCCCATACACTTTAAACGGTTCCATTGGCCATTCTTGTAAAATGGGCACCAAGCTTCCGGTTGCAAGTTCTTGCTTGCAACTAGTATTAGAAAGCATGGCAATACCATAATCATCCAACGCTAAACGTTTCACCATACTGGCGCTATTAACTCGCACTTTACGTTTAAAGGTCGCCATTATTTTACGGTTACCTTTACCTAATGCCCAAATGGGTGCCGACAGTGTAGTGCCGAGTAAAATGCCGTTATGCTGAGTTAATTCTTGTGGTGTTGCAGGGCTGCTGAATTTTTTAATGTAACCAGGGCTTGCAACCAAAATAGGTTGGCGTTCAAATAATAACCTGGCGACAAGATCTGATGACTGTAGTGGACCATACTTAATTGCGATATCGTAACCTTCACCCACAAGCCCGACATCGTTATCGGTAAATTGAATATCGAGTTCTATATTGGGATAAAGGCGCATAAAACTAGAACATAAATGGCCGATAACATCTTGTGAAAATGATACCGGAATGGCGATACGTAACGCACCAGAAATATCATTATGGGTGTTTTCTATGGTGGCTTTGGCCGCTTCAATTTCATGACTAATAGAATCACAATGTTGAAAAAATAATGCGCCTACTTGAGTCAGACTTAAATTTCGGGTGTCTCGTTGCAGTAATCGTACCCCGAGTTGTTCTTCTAATTGAGCAACTTTACGACTAATTGTTGATTTAGGTTGTCCGATCTCTCGTGCTGCTTGAGAGAATCCTTTTGCTCTAACAACGGCTGCAAACAGCATCATACCGTTCAAATCGGGCATTCAAACCTCACTGTCTCAATTATGGAACAAAGCGTCCAAGCTAGTTTATATGGTAATTTACCCATTAACAAAGTTATATTTACGGGCTAAAAAAATTTTTCAGAGGCTATATAAGCAGAGGATCTAAGGATGACCAGCAAAAAGCAGCCCGCTAACAAGACTCAAGCACTATCGGCTGACCCACTTTTCTTACAAGCTGAACACTTGGCTAAAGACTTTTCATTATTTCCTGCTCATAACAAGCAGAGTTTATCTGAAGAAGTGAAAGGATTATTAACAGAAGATTCCATTCAATCAAACTTGAAGAGTTTGGCATCTTTAGACGTTGACGGTTATGTCAATAAAGTTATTCAACCGACTTTGGATAAAAACCGCCCAGGCGCGAAGCGTATGATCGCTGACTTAAAAGGCAAGATTATTGCCGAAAGTCATATCGGACCGTTTTACCGTGCTGAAGTGGAACTTAACTTTGGTACTCGTACTCGCCGTATCGGTTTTATTGCGCAAGAGCGCACGACCGCAAACGGTGCATGGATGCCAGAACACCATCTTGCAGCATGTAAGGCTATCCGTCACTTCGCAGAATTGTCGATGCCAATAGTATATTTAATTGATACTCCTGGTGCAGATGCTGGCGAAATTGCCAATAGCCAAAATCAAGCGCATACCATTTCTAAAGCGATTGCTGAAAGTGCTAATGTTGATGTACCGACTGTCGGTATTGTGATTGGTGCAGGCTATTCAGGTGGTGCAATTCCATTAGCTGCAGCGAACATTTTACTATCTGTACGAGATGGTATTTTTAACACCATTCAGCCACAAGGTTTACAGAGCATTGCGCGTAAGTACAACTTGTCATGGCAGGAATGTGCTAAATCGGTAGGCGTGTCACCAGAAGAGTTATATACCGCTGGGTGTATTGACGGCATTATCGATTTTACTCCATCAGATAAAGATGAGCGTCAGCATAATTTCCGTCGTGCGATTATCAGTTCTATTGAAGCCGTTGAACGTGCAGCAATGAACTTTGTGCGCGAATCTACCGATTTAAAAGAGCATTATGATCGCAGTTTACAGCGTTATTTAGCGCCGTCGGCTAATCTGCTCACACTTGAAAATAATACCCGCTTATCGGTCGCCAATAACCCAACGATGTACCACAATATTTTTGGTAGTGCATATCGTTATTTGCGTTATTTGACCTTGCGTAGCCGTATTCATTCAATCTCACAAGAACAGTATGGTCGCTTATCAAAAGTGAGCGTGCCAGAAGGTGATTTGTTAGCGCGCATTAAGCAAGAACAGGAACGCGTGTTCCAGGCGTGGTTAACCAACCCAGATAAGCTTGTTTACGATGAAGAACTGAATAAACTTTGGGGTACATTCAGCGCTAAACGTAAAGACATTTCTGCCGAACGTAACGTGATTACACGTTTTATTTTGGGTGAACCAAAAGAGAACTATAAAAAAGCACGTAAAGCATTGTTATTTAACATTGGTTGGTCGTTATACCATCGCTGGAAAAGTAACGCCGCTAACAATTTCAATGGCTTAATTAAGCATTTAGAGTCACTGCCTAAATCTACAACGCAAGCTCCATGGCCTGAGCTAAGTCAGCTTACTGTATTGGATATTGTGGTTAACGATGAATTACGTGCTGATTTTATTTGGCAGTGTCATAACGTGCTTATCTTCAATGCGCTATATGACAATGTCGTAGGCAGCTTGGCGTCAATTTCGAAAGAAGCCATGATGTCAAAAAGTTTATCTCGTGAATCAGTGGATAAATTACTCCACAAATCGATTGATAACGCATTATCGACAAGCGACAAAGCTAACGACAAGAGCAAGTTCTATAAGTGGCTTAAATACTTTATGGATCAATCGAATCGTGCTGAATTGCTTACTCGTGTAGAGCAATGGAAGAGTGTGGGTTTCCCGCAGTTAAACGATTCGCTGTTTGTAATCTTAACTTATTTCTTCGAGCGTCTATTACCAGAGTACTTTGATAGTGAAGATGAACACGATAAATACACGGGGACAATTAACCCTGTACGTATTGGTCGTCGTAAGGATTTTTGGAACCGTTTAACAATGGGTTACCAAGACTTACTGATCCAAAAAATTCTTCGCGAAGAGAAAAAACAAGGCAAGATGGGCTGGGAAAATATTATCAAACAGTTCTTTACTAAGTTTGATGAAATTGATGCCGACAAAATGTCAGCTAACATGCTTAACTTCCCTGGTTTCCGTTTATCGATTGAAGATGCTATTGATAAAAAGATCCGCCCTTGTGGTTTAATTACCGGTCTGGCTGACTTTAATAATAATGGCAGTAAGTTACGTGTTGGTGTTGCCATTTCAAATACGGCATTCCAAGCGGGTGCATTTGATATGGCCAGTGCTGAAAAATTCAGTTCGCTATTAATTGAATGTGCAAAGCGTAAATTACCGGTTATTTGTTTTATCAGCTCTGGTGGTATGCAAACTAAAGAAGGTGCAGCGGCATTGTTTTCAATGGCGGTCGTGAACGATCGTATTACGCGCTTTATTCGTGATAACGAATTACCGGTATTGATGTTTGGTTTTGGTGATTGTACTGGTGGTGCTCAAGCCAGTTTTGTAACCCATCCTTTAGTGCAGACTTACTATCTTTCTGGCACCAATATGCCGTTTGCTGGTCAAATGGTGGTACCTGCGTACTTACCATCTACAGCCACATTGTCTAACTACTTATCTAAAGTGCCAGGGGCAATGACGGGGTTAGTTCATAATCCATTTAGCGACACCTTAGACACTCAGTTGTCGGGTATTGATCCACTGATGCCATTACCGACAATTAAGATTGAAGACGTGATTAGCAAAGCGTTGTCGACTTTAGTGCCTGAAGTGATTGAGCTAGAGGACGTTATTGTACAGGACGATCCTCGTGCATTGATGAAGCCTATCCATAAAGTACTAGTGCATGCTCGTGGTTGTACGGCAGTTAAACTGATTCGTAAAGCACACGACAACAACATTAATGTGGTGTTGGTGGCCTCAGATCCAGACATGACATCTGTTCCAGCAGATATGCTGAAAGATACTGATAAACTTGTGTGTATTGGTGGTAATACATCAGATGAAAGTTACCTCAATGCTTACTCAGTATTGAAAGTCGCTGAGTATGAAAACGTTGATGCGTTGCACCCAGGTATTGGTTTCTTGTCAGAAAGCCCACAGTTTGCGGCATTATGTGTTAACAATGGGGTCAACTTTGTTGGTCCTAGCGTGCATTCAATGACGACCATGGGTAACAAATCTAATGCTATCCATACTTCTCAAAAGCAAAATGTGCCGGTTGTTCCTGGTAGTCATGGTATTTTGACAAACGCAGAACAAGCCGTGAACGTAGCGTCTGAAATTGGTTATCCTGTGCTGTTAAAAGCGGTCCAAGGTGGTGGTGGTAAAGGTATTCAGGTTGTTAAACGCCCTGAGGACATGATTGGTTTCTTCCAGAAAACTGCGACAGAAGCCGCCGCTGCGTTTGGTAATGGCGATTTGTATTTAGAGAAATACGTTACATCATTGCGTCATATTGAAGTGCAGTTACTGCGTGATAAATTTGGTAATACCAAAGTATTGGGTATTCGCGACTGTTCAGTGCAACGTAATAACCAGAAAGTGATTGAAGAGTCTGGTTCGACTATGTTGCCTGAAGAGCTCAAGCAGCGCGTGATGGAATACACTCGTGCGTTAGGTGAAGCGACCGATTACATGGGCGCAGGTACCGTTGAGTTTATTTATAACTTAGATGCTAACGAAGTGTACTTCATGGAGATGAACACACGTCTTCAAGTAGAGCATCCTGTGACTGAAGCGACATCGGGTATTGATATTGTTAGCGCGCAGTTTGATATTGCTGCGGGTCGTTCAATTGAAAATCTACAGCCAATAGACCAAGGTTACGCCATGGAAGTGCGTGTGACTGCGGAAAAAGCGGCGCTTGATAGCCACGGTATTCTTCAGCTTATTCCTAATCCTGGTAAAATCACTGAATGTGTATTGCCTCAGCGTGACGATGTAGAAATTATTTCGATTGCAGCAGCGGGTAAGGAAGTATCGCCATACTATGACAGCTTGATCGCACAGATCATTATACGAGGTACTGACCGTGCCGACGTTGTGTCTAAAATGTATGCCTACTTAGATAGCGTAGTGATTAAAGGTATTGCGACTAACATTCCATTGTTGAAGCTTATCCTTAAAGATCCAACCTTCAACGAAGGGGTGTATGACACAAACTACTTGCCACGCTTAATGGCTGAGTTAGACATTCCAGCACTGATTGCTGAAATGGAAGCGGCAGCAGAAGCGATTGAGGTTGATACTGAATCATTACGTGTTGGCGAAAGCAACGAGTTGAAAGTATTGGCTCAAGGTGCAGGTATTTTCTATACCTCTCCAGCACCAGGTGAAGCAGACTTTGTTAAAGAAGGTGACATTGTCACGGTTGAACAAACATTGGCATTGATGGAAGCAATGAAGATGTTCTCTCAACTAACGTTAGCGGGCTTTAATCGTCAAACAGGTGTGTTATATCCTGAAGACCAAAAGTATCGTATTGAACGTATTCTTAATAGCAATGGACAGCAAGTTTCACAAGGCGACTTACTGTTTGTTATTTTGCCAATCGAAGCGTAATACCTACGATTGATTATTGAATAAAATACCCGCTATTTAGCGGGTATTTTTTTGTCATACTTTCGTATGTTGTAATACACTTAAGAGTATATACACTTTTGGTTCAACTAATTTGTTGGACCATATTGTTGGAGCATACTATTTTGAAAAATGATGCGAACATTGAGTCGACTTGAGTTCTCTAGCGTATTATTGATTACGCTGTTGATATTCATTAATTTGATTAACGCTAAGCATGCCAGTGCTTCGGTGGTTGAGAGTCAGTCTGCCATCAATTCAAAAAACCGTAATATCATCCGTTATTGTGTTGATCCCGATTGGTTACCTTATGAAGCCATTGTCGATGGCCGTCATACTGGTATTTCATCTGATTATTTAGCATTATTAACCGACTATACCGATTTGACTTTTGTGTTAGTGCCCACCTCGTCTTGGCGACAGAGTTTAGAATTACTCAAACAAGGTATATGCGAGTTAACCCCCATTTTAAATCAAACCCCCAAACGCGACGCCTATCTCTCTTTTAGCGATATTTTTTTTAAATCTCCAAACGTCTTGGTGTCATTAAAATCCCAACCTTTTTTACAAGGCTTTGAAAACATCGGTGATCGCTTATTGGCTATACCCAAAGATTATCGTCTAGTGGAATATATCCAACAATTTTACCCGACTATCAATACCGTGTTGACTGATAATGAGCGACAAGGATTGGAAAAGGTGGCTAACGGTGACGCGGATGTCTTCGTAGGGTCGATGTTTTCTGTTAACGCGTATATTCAACAACACGGGTTAACCTCGCTAAAAATAGCGGGTTGGGGTGGTCCTGAAGATGAGTTACGTATTGGCGTTACTCATGCAAAGCAAGGTTTGCTGCCACAGATTAATGCTGGATTGGCAAAAATCACTAAGGCAGACCATATTTCAATTTATAAAAAATGGCATAATATTACTGTTATTGAAGACATTGATTACAGCCTAGTGATCCAAGTGGTGACTGCTCTAGGAATGTTTATCTTATTTCTGCTTTACCGAACAATGTGTGTGAGCAAGTACAACCTTCATTTAGAAACCAACAACAAGCAGTTGCAAAAATTACAGTTAGAGCTGGAGAAGAAAAATTGCGACCTCGATTTTTTGGCTCAACATGATCCGCTGACAAAATTGTATAACCGCCAATATTTTAATCAAACCTTTTTAGATGATGCAAGGCAGCCGCTGAAAAAAATGGGTCAGAACAACAAGATGAGTTTGATCATCATGGATATTGATTTATTTAAAGCAATAAATGACCTGCATGGACATGCAATTGGAGACAAAATATTAGTTCAAGTCGCACAAGTATTACAAGCATCAGTAAGGGAACTTGACGTTGTAGCCCGGTGGGGCGGTGAAGAGTTTGTGGTGGTTTGTCAGCATGTACAGTTACACGATGCCACTGAGCTTTGCCAACGAATTACTGATGAACTTAGTTATTTTCATTTTTATCACAATATTAACGTGACTTGTAGTTTCGGGATTGCCTTATTGGGCGAGAATGAACCTATACAAGCTTGCTTTGAACGAGCCGATGCCGCGTTATACAAAGCTAAGCAGTCTGGGCGTAATCAATATTGTAGTGCGTAGATAAAAACCACATCTTGCTGGATGTTTGTGCCATTAGCAAAAATCGATCTTTATGTGAATAAATGCATATTTGTTGTGGTGTGATGTTGTTTCGCGACATTATGTGGCTCTAAAAATGCCGATTTAGGTATTTCATCTAAAATTTAACATTTTTCGGTCAAATTACTCCTAAGACTAAAAAATAATCTACTATATTTTAGTCAATTGTTTTATATGCAATTTATAGCATTAATTGAGCTTTTTTATGCTAAAAACAAATAAATATTGCAACAGCTATTTGCGCCCAGCAAGGTTCCAATTTACAATATGCGCCTTAATAACCTGATGTGCGGTGTGTCGGTTCTTTTTCGCATGCTCCGTCTACTTCTTAAACTAATCATTAAAGTTGAATCATGACCGAATTATCCAAATACAGAAACATTGGTATCTTCGCTCACGTTGACGCGGGTAAAACCACGACCACCGAGCGTATCCTTAAGCTAACCGGTAAGATCCATAAGATCGGTGAAGTACATGATGGTGAATCAACCACAGACTTCATGGAACAGGAAGCTGAGCGCGGTATTACCATTCAGTCTGCAGCGGTAAGCTGTTTCTGGAAAGATCACCGTTTTAACGTTATTGACACTCCTGGCCACGTTGACTTTACAGTTGAAGTTTATCGTTCGCTAAAAGTGCTTGACGGCGGTATCGGTGTATTCTGTGGTTCAGGCGGCGTTGAGCCTCAGTCAGAAACAAACTGGCGTTATGCTAACGATTCTGAAGTTGCGCGTATCATCTTCGTAAACAAGTTAGACCGTATGGGTGCTGACTTCTTACGTGTTGTTAAGCAAACTAAAGACGTATTAGCGGCTAACCCATTGGTTATGGTTTTACCAATCGGTATCGAAGACGAATTCTGTGGTGTTGTTGACCTACTAACTCGTGAAGCTCACATTTGGGATGATACTGGTTTACCAGAAAACTTCGAAATTAAGCCTGTACCAGCTGACATGGTTGACATCGTTGAAGAATACCGTGAATTGCTGATCGAAACTGCTCTTGAGCAAGACGATGCTTTATTAGAAGCTTACATGGAAGGTGTTCAACCATCTATTGAAGACGTTAAGCGTTGTATCCGTGCGGGTACTCGTACAATGGCTGTGTTCCCAACATACTGTGGTTCAGCATTCAAAAACAAAGGTATGCAGTTATTGCTAGATGCCGTTGTTGATTATTTACCTGATCCAGTTGAAGTTGATCCACAACCTCTAACTGACGAAGAAGGTAACGAAAATGGCGAATTCGCAATCGTTGATGTTGATGCACCTTTTAAAGCATTAGCGTTCAAGATTATGGATGACCGTTTTGGTGCGTTAACTTTCGTACGTATCTACTCTGGCCGTTTGAAGAAGGGTGACACCATCCTTAACTCATTCACTGGCAAAACAGAACGTATTGGCCGTATGGTTGAGATGCAAGCTAACGAACGTAACGAACTTGAATCAGCACAAGCTGGTGACATTATCGCTATCGTTGGTATGAAGAACGTGCAAACTGGTCACACTTTATGTGATCCTAAGCACCCTTGTACACTAGAAGCCATGGTATTCCCTGAGCCAGTTATCTCTATCTCTGTTACGCCAAAAGATAAAGGCGGTTCTGAGAAAATGGGTATCGCTATCGGTAAAATGATTGCAGAAGATCCATCTTTCCGTGTAGAGACTGACATTGATTCTGGTGAAACCATCCTTAAAGGTATGGGTGAACTTCACTTAGACATTAAGGTTGATATTCTTAAGCGTACTTACGGCGTTGACCTAATTGTAGGCGAGCCTCAAGTTGCTTACCGTGAAACTATCACTAAAGAAATTGAAGATAGCTACACGCACAAGAAACAGTCTGGTGGTTCTGGTCAGTTTGGTAAAATTGACTACACTATTCGCCCTGGCGAGCAAAACACTGGTTTCACTTTCACTTCTAAAGTGGTTGGTGGTAACGTACCTAAAGAATTCTGGCCTGCTGTTGAGAAAGGTTTCAAGAGCATGATGAACACAGGTACTATCGCAGGTTTCCCTGTGTTAGACGTTGAACTTGTGCTTCAAGACGGTGCTTTCCACGCAGTTGACTCGTCAGCTATCGCGTTCGAAATCGCTGCTAAAGGTGCTTTCCGTCAATCTATGCCTAAAGCCGGTGCACAACTTCTTGAGCCTATCATGAACGTTGACGTATTCAGCCCAGATGACAACGTTGGTGACGTAATTGGTGACCTTAACCGTCGTCGCGGTATGATCAAAGATCAAAACGCTGGTGTTACAGGTGTTCGTATTAAAGCTGACGTACCGTTATCAGAAATGTTCGGTTATATCGGTTCACTACGTACAATGACTTCAGGCCGTGGTCAATTCTCTATGGAATTTGCTCATTACAGCCCTTGTCCAAACAGCGTTTCTGAGAAAGTTGTTGCTCAAGTTAAAGAACGTAAGGCTGCTGAAGCTAAGAAGTAATTCTAGTTTCGACTTGCCCATAAAAACCGTTGCCTAGGCAGCGGTTTTTTTATGTCTTTTTTATGTGATTTCTACGATATTAAATGGTTATGACACAGTATTGATATTATTCATGACTGTTTCTGCTGAGCGTTAATAGCGCTTGGGCTGGTGGGGTTAACGGTAGGTTCTCTCGCCATATTAAAGCCAGATCCCAGGTCATTGCCGGTTGCATAGGTTTAAATACCAGTTTGCTATTGGTTAGCCGTTGGCAAATGGGTTCGGGTAAAATCGCGACGCCTAAGTTAGCTTCAACCATTGCGGCTAAAAAGTCCCACTGACCTGTTCGAAAGGCGATATTGAGGTTTACACCAACTTTACGGCTTAAATAATTAATTAACTTTGCTAATGAAAAGTCTTCGTTGTAAAGAATGAAGGGATAAGATTCAAAGTCTTGCCAGCGTATGTCAGCATTGTTAGCGAGTGGGTGGCCTTCTGGTAAGCAAGCCAGTAAGGGATATTTAGTCAGAAGTTGACTTGCTAACTCTGTTTTATGCGTTGTCGGAAGTGCAGTAAAGGCTATATCTAGACTGTTGCTCAATAGTGCTTGCTCGCAACCAAATCCGCCATACTCGTACATCTGTAATTCGATTCCGGGATATTTTCGTCGATAATCGGTCAGCAAAGGAGTGATTAAACTACTCATCATAGGGCAGACACCAAGTCGTAATCGTCCTGACTTCAAGCCACTGAGGTTGTTAATACCTTCTTGTAGTCGATGCCAATGGCCTAAAATTTCCCGTGCACTTTGCTCAAACAATTGTCCTGCTTGGGTTAATTCTACTGTTTGGTTATTCCTGATAAGCAATTGCTCACCAATGTTGTCTTCTAAACGTTGAATGGTTTTTGTCAGTGTCGGTTGGGTCATAAAACATTTTTGTGCCGCCCGGGTAAAGTTTTTGGTTTCAACTATGGTGAGAAAGGTCTGTAAGGTCTTGATTGGGATGTTCATGCTTAAATGGAATCCTCTCTATGGTAATTATTCATTTTACCTATGAACCCTAAACGATTACTTTGAACTCGTTAACAAAAACGGAGCAATGGTTATGAAGTCAACATCAAGTTTATGGGTCGGTGCATTATGGCAAGCGGCGATGCCTGTGAAGCATGAGATACAATCACCTAATACGTCACAAACATCAGCAGAACCGAGTTCGCCAGTTACACAGCAGACATATAAACCAACAAACCCAGCCTAGGCTGGGTTTTGTTTTTAGCCCTTTTGTTGTTCGGACTTGTACCGTTTTAACACTGACACTGATAAAAAAATGCCACTTCGATTGAAGTGGCATTGCTCAAATTGAGGAATGGGGGGAATTTATATCTTCACTAATTACTTTGTCGTAAATGTGTTTTCCACTAACTCCTGTTTATTATCTGCTTGTGCAACATGGCACTGTACGCAGAAGTAGTTCATGCCATTTAATGTGCCTTTGTCATCTATAACGTGTGACTTCGCCACTGGCGTTGCTTTCATTCTTTTTGCTTTATCCCAGCTATGGCATGTTAGACAGCCATTTTTGTCTGTAGTGATGCTATAGCTATCTTTGTGAGGGATTAACGGCGGTTGTTCTGCAAAGCTGCGCGCGATAGCTTTTCCTCTTGTAGGGTAGGTGGCGATAGCATCAGCAGGTGAGTTGTCGGTTATGGCGACGTTACCTACACGAGACTCTACTTTTACAGGAGTATTGTCTGCTACGGCTTGTTGTCCAGAATATGCGCTAAGGCTTAATAGTATGGCCACGACGCTAAGTAATTTTTTCATTTTCATCTCCGTTACATCCTAATGAATGTAGAAATCGAGTGTCGCAGCTGTCATGGTGTAATAATCCAGTGACAGCTGCAGCAATTAATATAAAAGCAGTATTAGGCTTTAAATATTTTTACTGGACACTTTTTGAAATCAGTTTCTTTTGATAATGGGTCAGTTGCATCCAAAAGCAGCTTGTTGACTAATTGTTTAGCGTCGAAGAATGGCATAAAGACCACCCCTCTAGGTGGCTTGTTGCGACCTTTGGTTTCCACTCGGGTGTTGATTTCTCCACGTGGTGATGCCACGGTAACCTCGTCCCCTTGGGCTAACCCACGTGCTTTAGCGTCAGCAGGATGCATAAAGACTTGAGCACTTGGCATTGCTTTATGCAATTCAGGTACGCGAGCGGTCATTGACCCTGTGTGCCAATGTTCCAGTACTCGTCCTGTTGACATCCACAGATCAAATTCTTCATTAGGCTCTTCTGCAGCGGGTTCATAAGGCAGTGCAAATATGACGGCTTTCCCATCTGGTTTACCGTAAAAATTGAAGCCTTCACCGGCTTTGACATAAGGGTCACTGCCTTCAACGAAGCGGCGGGTAGTTTCTTTGCCATTAACGACAGGCCAGCGTAATCCTCGCGTTTGATGGTAAGTGTCAAAGTCTGCTAAATCGTGTGCATGGCCGCGACCAAATTGAGCATATTCTTCGAAAATACCTTTCTGCAGGTAAAAACCAAAGTGTTCGTTTTCATCGTTATAAGCACCTTTACAATCGCTGGTAGGGAACTTATTGATTACGCCGTTAGCAAATAACACTTCATATAACGTTTTATCGGCTAGCTCAGGTTGTTTAGCGATTAATTCAGCAGGCCAGACTTCACTCACTTTAAAACGTTTAGAAAATTCAACTAACTGCCATAAATCAGACTTAGACCCTTCAGGTGTTGGAACAAGCTGATGCCAGAAATGGGTACGGCGTTCCGCGTTACCATAAGAGCCTTCTTTTTCAACCCACATTGCGGTTGGAAGAATTAAGTCTGCGGCCATTGCCGTGATAGTTGGGTAAGGATCCGAGACCACAATAAAGTTTTCTGGATTACGGAAACCTGGATAAACTTCATCATTGATATTAGGACCAGCCTGCATATTGTTAGTACACATAGTCCAATAACAGTTTAATTTACCATCTTTAAGCATACGGCTTTGCAGTACGGCATGGTATCCAGGTTTGGCTGGAATAGTGCCGGCAGGGACTTGCCAAAGTTTTTCAGTAATTTCACGATGTTTATCATTGTTCACCACCATGTCAGCAGGTAAACGATGTGAGAATGTGCCTACTTCACGAGCAGTACCACAAGCTGAAGGTTGGCCCGTTAACGAGAATGGGCTGTTGCCCGGAGTGGCTATTTTACCGGTGAGTAAGTGGATGTTATAGAGCATGTTATTTGCCCACACACCACGAGTATGCTGGTTTATACCCATGGTCCATAAGCTCATCACTTTGATGTTAGGGTCGGCGTAAGCTTTTGCCATAATCTCAAGTTTGTCAGCCGGTACGCCGCTCATTTTAGCTGCGTATTCTACAGTGTAAGTGCTAACGAATTTAGCATACTCGTCAAAGCTAATCGGTTTGGCATCACCGCTACCTGGGTTTTTAGCTTTCTTTTCCAATGGATGTTCAGGGCGCAAGCCATAACCAATGTCAGTGGTACCTAGGGCAAATTTAGTGTGCTTGCTAACAAAGTCTTTGTTTACGGCTTTGTTTTGAATAATGTAGTTGGCAATATAATTTAAGATGACTAAGTCTGTTTGAGGCTTAAACACCATGGCATTATCTGCTAAGTCAAAGCTACGGTTCTCGTAAGTAGAGAGTACGTGTACGCGGGCATCTTTATGGCTTAAGCGACGGTCTGTTAAACGTGCCCATAAGATGGGATGCATTTCTGCCATGTTGGCGCCCCACAATACAAAGTGGTCAGCGGCTTCTAAGTCATCATAACAACCCATGGGTTCATCAATCCCGAAGGTACGCATGAATCCGCCAACAGCTGATGCCATACAATGGCGTGCATTAGGGTCGATATTGTTGGTCAGAAAACCTGCTTTATGAAGCTTAGATGCGGCGTAGCCTTCCCAAATGGTCCATTGACCAGAACCAAACATCCCTACAGAAGTTGGGCCTTTTTTGGCTATGCTGGCTTTCCATTTTTCGGCCATGGTATCAAAGGCAACGTCCCAACTTACTGGCGTAAAATCACCTTCTTTATCATATTTTCCATCTTTCATTCTGAGTAATGGCGAGGTTAATCGGTCCTTGCCATACATGATTTTAGATAAGAAATAACCTTTAATACAATTTAAGCCTTTGTTAACAGGGCTTTCAGGGTCGCCTTGAGTGGCAACAATTTTACCATTTCGAGTACCCACTAAAACACTACAACCTACACCGCAAAAGCGACATGGGGCTTTATCCCATTTTATTTCACTTTTACCTTCTGCAGCTTGAACGATATTAATTGGAATAGCGATACCCACGGCCGACGCTGCTGCGGCAGCGGCGTTGGCTTTTAAAAACTCGCGACGACTGATGCTCATGGTGTTCCTCACTCTTAGAATGTTGTACTTGGTACGTGATAGTCATTGGAGGTGACGTGATAGAGTGAGTCTAGACCTTACTAATAACATGGGTATACCTCAGAATGGGTATAGTGGTTAATAGTTGTGCAAGGTCACATTTTTCAGCGTGATGTAAATCTCATTTTAACAATTAGGTAAATGCTGTTTTAGAGATTGCTTGTAAAGCGTATTGTGCTTGAGATGCAGATTATTTGCGGATTAAAAGCCCATTGGTGCTCTGTTGCTAACATGGTACCAAGGAATGGGGAATTGAGATTTTGAGAGGTATGATCTTTGTAGGTAGGCCAAGGCTTGCTTATCTTCGAGAGCGCATTCCACTCGAATGGTAAACAGGCCTAGTAACCCGTAAGCTCCATATAACCTTGACCTTGGTGGCTGCCTTTAATCGTAATGGGGCCTTCCCAATATGAGGTTGATACTGGCATGTCGCTGTTGGGGTTAACGGCTTGAGTTGTGACGTCGATGGCTTCACTGTTAATGTTAATTCGCCATGCAATAGGATGATTGCCTAATGCCGTTTGTTGCCACTGAGTGGGTTGCATATCGATATCATTAGGGTTGTCTCGGCTATTAATATTGTGACCACTACCATCAGCGAACATCCTTCTAGCACTGTAAAAATGTGCTTGGTCATTTTCGCCGCGCAGTCTAAATGCCATTAACGTTGAGTTGTCGTCTAAACGCAGTGAAAACCAATCCCAACCTTGCTGGGCCTTGGTTAAAAATTGTGAACTCCATTCGCGGTCAAGCCAAGCTTTACCGCTGACTTTTTCAGTAACACCATGACGGGTAACTAGACCCGTTACATCAATAAAGGGTTGGCTGTAATAATAAGATGCCACGCTTTGGTCTGCACTTTTGCTGCTATAACCTTTATCGCCTTGTAATTGCAGAGGTTGCTGACTGTTTAGCTGTAATTGATAACTAAACTTATCACTAGCGACATTTAATGTGGCCGGAAACAGACTGTCAGACTTACTTAACCATTGCCAGTTTTGTAAATGTACTTCAAATGGTTGTGGTTTAACGCTTGCAAGTTGTGGGTGGCCTCGTGACCATTTTTCGGCCATTAAATGTTCAGTATTTGTGGTTACCGCGGCATGTGCCATGTAAAGCTGATTGGTCACCCAATTATTCGTTGTTGTCGCTTGAGGGCTTACTGGTGGTGTCATTCCGATACGAAATTGAGTCCATTGCACGCCTACATCTTCACCTGCAGCGGTGGTCAAGTTTGCGGTTAAATACCACCACTCAATTTTAAAGTCATCGTGAGCTAAGTGGTCTTGCGGAAAGAGTAAGGTTTTACCTTGAATTACTTCGCTATAACCTTCAGCAGAAGCTGACGACATACTGCTAATGGTAGACTGTTTTACTGCAACATTTTGCTGAGGAGAGCAAGCCACTAGCAATGCGCTAAGAGGAAAGACAATGACCATCAACCATTGCTTCTGCACTCTGTAGCTAACAGTTTTGAACGCGACGTTGAGTACGCTCTTGAAAGTGAAAGAGGTCATAGTGCTTCCTGTTGCAAGCTGGATATCAAGGGTTTTCTGGTTTGCCAATACAAAGGTAAACACACTGCAAGTAAACAACTGACCACAGCAATGATCACCACTTGAGCATATGCCGCCCAATCCCACACCATGGCGATGCTCCAGCCAAATGCTTGTAACGTGACTTTATGAATTAATAAATAACCCAGTAACGCGCCTGTCGGTAACGCGACCAAGCAGGTTAATAACACGATAAATAGCATTTGCACTAACACCATCATCCGTAATTGATTACGACTAACACCTAGAGCATACAAGCGGGCTAATGGTGCTTGCCTCGCTTGCGTTAGCATCATACAGGCACTGAATAAGCCAATGGCAGCTACCAGTAAGGTTAAGCTATTAAGCACTACAGTGATTGAGAATGTTTTATTAAATATGTTAATCGCTTCAGTTTTAATTCGCTGCTGGCTGTACATGTAAGCAGAAGACAGATTGATTTGCTGGCTAATATTGTCTTGTAGTGGAGTAATATCACCTTGATAAGACACGGCTAGGCTAATGGGTTTGGCGGGTAATTGAGATTGCTGCCATAAGGACTGAGTAATAATCGCTTCGCCTTGGGGATTACCGTAATCGTAATAAATTCCGCCAATGTTCAAGCTAGCTTGACCAAGTTGCGATAGCTGAACTTTATCGCCTATATTGAGTTGGTATTTTATCGATAATGGTTCACTTATCATCAGGCTTTCACCTGCTGTGAATGTTGTCCAAAAGTCATCGGCTGTGGTTTTAAATACAGTTGTTTCGGTTAAAGACAAATGGTCACGACTGACAAGGTGGATAGCAACCTGTGTTTGCGGCGTTTCAATTCGATTAAGGTTGCTGTCGACAGTCCATTGCTCATAAATCGCTTCAACCTTGGGATCTTGTTCCAATAATATCGTTAAGGTATCGATTTGGTTTGGATTGGGTCTAATGTATAAATCTGCATGCAAACGGGCATCGAGCCATTTTTTTAAGGTAATTTCAAAACTGCCCACTAAGGTGTTCATGGCAATATTGGCACACAAAGCTAGCAGCATTGCCATCATCGCAAGCGCGAGAGGAGCAATAATCTCTTTGGTTTCGGCAATCACGTATTGCCACAGTCCTTTAGGCATAAATGGACTGAGTAAGTTAACTCCCCAATGTAAAAATTGAGGTAACAATAACGGAATCGCAACCGAGAGAATACCCAGTAATACTAGGCTATGGCGATACTGTTCGGTAAAAGCGAAGGCGATAGTACACACTAAGATTAGCAATGCTGCGATGATAAATTGTCGCCAATGAATAATGCCGAATTGTTGGCTTTGTGGTTGTTTTTGAGCCCCTTGCGCAAGTGGGGTGTTAATCAGGTTTATCAGCATGGGAATACAAGCAGCAAATGCCGCTGACAAGGTTAATATGAGTGCTTGTGCAAACCATTGCCATTGCCAGTTTCCGGGTAATAATTTGGCGCCATAAAGCTGTTCAAGAGTGATGGCGACCATAGGTTGTAGCCATTGCGATAATTGCAGTCCGACAATAAAACCTAATACACAGCCAATAAACACTAAACAGACTATTTCAATGCTTAGGGCAAGCATGATGGTGCGCCTATCGAGCCCTTGCTGCATGATTTGCACCAGCAATTTTTGACGCTTCATTAAGCTATAACGAACCCCGTTATAGGCAATAAATAAGCCGACAACAAAGGCCAACATGCTCATGGCATCAAGATTAAGATGAAAGCTGGCAGTGAGGGCGGTAAGCGATTCGCCTTCACTCGTTTGGGTGGTGAAATTTAGCTTACTGGTATCAATACCTGCTTGGGTTAGGGTGTTCGTTAATCGAGCTATCAGTTGCTCATCTGTTTCTGATTCGTTTGCGGCTGAGATATTTGCATTTGAAGAGGGTGAATCAAATACGGCAACGTAACTTAACTTACCCTGCATATTCAGCAAGGGTTGAGCGAGTGAGATATCGGCCAAAATTGCCGAACCAAGCCCCCACGAATCATCAATGGCAACGAGTTCAACAGCAGTGTCGCTCAGTATTATGCGGTCAGTGTTGTTGGTCACTTTATTCATGCGTTCGCGCTGGCTTGCCGACATTAGCACTTTGGGTTTGCCTGCCAGTAATTCTGCTAGCGGAATATGCGTCGCTGTTATCGATGAGCTAGCACCTGATTTTTGCTGTTGCATGTTGCTGGTCATAGCGGCAACTACATCACTACTATTAACCCGCCATAATCGGCCTTGTTCATCGGTTGCGATGCCTTCAATGCTGGCAATGGTATTGAATCCTGCATTGGCTAATGCAAAATAAACTGACTCATCAATACTGCTTTCTGTACGGTGGCTAATCGATAAGCGAGCTTGTTGGCTCATTAGTTCGGATACATTGCCATAGCTTTGTTTGGCGTTTTCGTTGGTGGCGTATACGCCAATCAGTAACGTTACCGCGAGCATGATGCCCAGTAAAATAGCACTGGCTTGCAGGGGGGCATGACGATAATGGCTGGCAAACAGGTGCAAGCATAACCTTAAGCGCTTAATTGAGAATAAGTATGATGAAGAGTTAGTTGTCATGGGCTTAACCTTGCAATGTCATGTCAGCAGGGTTAATCACAATCTGTTGATTTTCGACGTGCCAGCGATGCTGCATAAATGCGGCACATTGTTCGCTGTGAGTCACCATTAAAATACAACAGTTGGCTTGTTGAGCGAGTTCGGTAAGTAGTTGCATGACTTGTAATCCGGCGTGTTGATCAAGATTACCTGTCGGTTCGTCGGCTAATATGAGTTGTGGTTTGTGAGCTAATGCCCGCGCGATAGCCACTCGCTGTTGTTGCCCTCCGGATAAGTTTTCAACGTTGCGGTCTAACAATGGCGTTAATCCTAGCTGGTGGCAAAGTTCATCACACCAAGGGCTCCATGCTAACTGATTTAACGCCAGTGAAAATTGAATGTTGTCGCGCACATTTAATGGTGTGAGTAAGTTAAATTGTTGGAATATAACCCCGAGCGACTGACGTCGATATTGGCTCCATTGCTTATCTTGCCACTTTGTCACCGATCGCATGTTATCAGCCTGACGGATTAACATGTCACCGTTGTCTATGGTTTCAAAGCCACCAATGATATTCAGTAAGGTACTTTTACCGCTGCCGCTAGGCCCGGTTAATGCGATAGTTTGACCTTGCTGCAAAGTCAGGTTGACGTGATTAAGCACCGAATGAAATGACTCGCCATCGCGGAACCCTTTACTAATATTTTCTAAGGTGACGATAGTAGTCATAGTCGCTCCATAACGAATTAGCTTAATTGAAGTTCTGAATAAACAGAGTAATATTATCAATAATATACGTGATATAGATCATTAATGTTCAAAAAATAAAAAAGCGAGCCAATGGCTCGCTTAATGAAGATACAACATCAATTAATTAAGCATCTGCTAAAGAATATGGCAACTCGATAATAGTTAGCTGTGAGCTTTCATCTCCGGTAATACGAAGTTGAGCGTTGTTTTCGGTATCATTTGGCAACACCGCGGTAAGCAGTACCTTGTCACCATATTGGACGCATTCAATGATATTGCCACCACGACGGAAGCCGCCTTCAAGGGCAATTTCTAATTGAGTGTCAGTGCTGATGGTTTGCATGGTAGTACCAGACAAAATATACAATGCACGTTTATTGCCACCGCGATATTTCATCCTGGCAATGGTTTCCTGGCCCATGTAACAGCCTTTGGTAAAGCTAATGCCATTAATGGCTTGTAGGTTGCACATTTGCGCAACGTACTGGCCGGAATGAGCGGCATCTATGTTTGGATAACCGGCTTTAATTTCCAATGCTTGCCATGCACTTGCAGCAAACAATGTTTGTCCCGATTGGCTGATAATGGTTTGTGCTGCTGCATTGTTAATAATGGCAATAAAACGTTCACCATCACGAATAATCACACCTTGCTCAACAAGGTTAAGTGGTTGCGATACATCGCCAAAATGTTCAGTTGCAAAGGCTTGTGCTTTTGGGCCAGCAATACCCATTATTTGATAATCATTACTGACATCGGCGAGTTCGGCTTTACTGAATACAGCGTATTTTTGTAACTGAGGTAAATCCAAGCTTAAAGTACTTTTTGGCAGTAACATGAATAAGCTATCGCCGATTGAAAACCCACGGAAACTGGCGAGCATTTTACCTTTAGGGTCGCAATGAGCACCCCATTTCCACTCGTTTGTGCCAAGGGAGGTAATATCTGTGGTGACTTGGCCATGAATGAAACTGCGCCCTTGCTCACCAGTGATTTCGATTAACCCCATATGCGTCAAACTTGATAACATTAATTCAGGAGACGTGGCGATAAAATCCCAATCTGGTTGGTTTACTGAAATGGTCATAACTATCCCTAACGTGTGAATAAGACGGTATGGTTGGAGTGTAACGGATTAATAGAATGCTCAACAGGGGGCTATGGTTTTAAAGCCAATAAAAAAGCTACCTTGTGCACAAGGTAGCTTTTTTAGGAAGACAATTAACTCAAGTTAATTGCTTATAAAAGTCAGTTTAAAACAATACCCGCGCACGGATAGTGCCTTCAATAGATTTTAATTCAACCAATGCTTCTTCTGCTTGATCAGAATCGACTTCCATTACCACGTAACCAATTTCAGCAGTGGTTTGTAAGTACTGAGCAGCAATGTTAATGCCTTTTTCAGAAAACGCTTGGTTAATTTTAATCAATACACCAGGACGGTTTTGATGAATGTGCAATAAGCGTGAGGTACCGCTATGTTGCGCTAAAGACACTTCAGGGAAATTGACCGCAGACAGTGTAGAACCGTTATCTGAGTATTTCACCAGTTTGCCAGCCACTTCTACGCCGATATTTTCCTGTGCTTCAGCAGTACTACCACCAATATGCGGTGTGAGTAATACATTGTCTAAGCCACGCAGTGGAGAGATGAATTCATCATCATTCGACTTAGGTTCTACCGGGAATACGTCAATCGCAGCACCCGCAAGATGTTCTGACTTCAGGGCATCGGCTAAGTCTTCGATATCAACAACAGTTCCGCGAGAGGCATTGATAAAGAAACTGCCTTGACGCATTTGAGCAAATTCAGCTTTAGCGAACATGTCTTTAGTTTGCGGTGTTTCTGGTACATGCAGGCTAACAACGTCTGCTTGGGCCAATAACTTGTCCATAGAGTGAACTTGAGAGGCATTGCCTAACGGTAACTTATCTTCAATATCAAAGAAAATCACTCTCATGCCCAAGGTTTCAGCCAAAATACCCAGTTGAGTACCAATATGGCCATAACCAATCACACCTAAGGTTTTACCACGAACTTCAACACTGCCATTAGCACTCTTCAACCAACCGCCACGATGTGACATGGCATTGCGCTGTGGAATGCCACGCATCAGCATGATGATTTCACCAATCACCAATTCAGCAACACTGCGGGTGTTGGAGAAAGGGGCGTTGAAAACAGGAATACCCAGTTTCTCGGCCGTGGCTAAATCGACTTGGTTGGTGCCAATACAAAAACAACCAATCGCAACCAACTTTTCTGCACGGTGTAATACTTCCGCAGTAAGCTGGGTGCGGGAGCGTAATCCAACAAAGTGAGCATCTTTAATTGATGCAATCAAAGCCTCTTCGCCTAACGAGGCTTTATGGTATTCAATGTTGGTATAACCTGCACGTTCTAGTACATCGACCGCAGTTTGGTGGACGCCCTCCAACAGCAGGATTTTGATCTTATCCTTGTCAAGCGAGTGTTTCGCCATGATATGGGTACCCTCTTATCATTAAATGGTGCTTAAGCTAATGGTTATACTAATGCTTATACTAATAGTTATGATATAAATGCGGACTTCCGGCGCATTATCAAAGTAGCACTTTTTTAAGCGCTTGTAGAGGGCTAGATGGCTAAAGTTTATATTCTAATTTGAGAACAATATCTCATGGAGAGAATTAAGATGAAGAGTAAGGTTATATGGATAGGGATTTATCTATTAGTACTGTTGTGGTCAGTTAGCGCACCTAAAGATATGTTCACTTGGTGGTTAGAAGCTATACCTGCGTTAATCGCATTACCTATTTTATTTTTTAGTCGTAAAAGCTTTCCTCTGACTACGTTAGCTTATGCACTTATTTTAGTGCATTGCTGTGTGTTATTTGTCGGTGCACGTTATACCTATGCTGAAGTGCCGTTATTTGACTGGCTAGCGCAAGTGATGGGCGGCGAGCGCAATAATTACGATAAAGTCGGCCATTTTGCTCAGGGTTTTATTCCGGTAATATTAGCTCGCGAAATATTTATTCGTAAACATGTCATGCAAATAGGTGCTTGGTGTCAGTTTTTAGCAGTATGTTTTGTGTTGGCGTTTTCAGCTTTTTACGAATTAGTTGAATGGTGGGTTGCCATTGCTACCGGTGAAAATGCCGAGGCATTTTTAGGCACTCAAGGATATGTTTGGGATACTCAATCTGACATGTTTCTAGCATTAATTGGTGGGGTATGTGGCTTACTGTTGTTATCGTCTCTTCATAATAAACAAATAGCGACCAAAATGGCGCTTAACCAGCAGTCTTTATCATAAGGCTCACTTAACTTATTTAGTTAGCTTATTTTGTCATAAAATGAGTAAATTTGGCTGCTAGCATTGATGAGAGATTGATGATGTTGAGCGAATTGAAAGTATGAGCTTATCAGTCTTGGGTTAGTGATAAAGTCTACGCAAAGTCAGTCAAATTTACTATTCATACTTTAGACTTACATAATAGTCATATCAACTAACAAATTTTTACTATGCTTGCTGTATAGGAAGGTTTTTATTATAAGAATCGTGATTGATAATGACCGACTTAACCTAATAGCCACTTTTTTGGTGAGTCGATTTATCTCGTAACGCGATTAACGAATGAAGAAAGAACATGCTCTAATATAACGACAAAAAGTAAACTATCTGCTCAGCCTAGTTTTGAAGGCTAGTAAACGTATTTCATTTACGTATAGTATATAGCCTCAGGATGTGCTCAAGGTATGTTGAGCAATAATGTACTTTTCAGGGAGAAGAGTGATGAGTTCAAATATTGATGAGTTGGTGTTTTTGCACCAAATCGCAGCACCTTGCCATTTAGCTATTTTGGCAGAATCTATCGGGTTGAAAACTCGAATTGTAAAACATGCGGCTGAGCTTGAGTTAGAAAAAAAATCCAACAACTTTTATCTTGTTTCACAAAAAGGTGCGGCCTTAGACAGTAAGGGCATCCCGTTACTGGTATCGCGTTTAGTGGAGCATGTCCCTGTAGCATTGTACCAAGTTGAACGTGGATCACTTGATCAAGAGTCAGCATTACTCTTAGGCGTACGGGGTTTGTTATACAGTGATCAACGCATGGACTTAATGCTGACGGGTCTGCGTAAAATGGTTTCTGATGAATTGTGGTACGACCGTCCACTGATCAGTAAGATTTTTAGACGTTTAGTCCAGCAACTCGATACCAACGTTGAAATCCCTGCCGATACCGTGGCCATCCTCCAAAGATTAACCAGTCGAGAAAGAACCATTATTCAGCTTGTTTCTAGCGGTGCGCGTAATAAAGAAATTGCCCAGCGTTTGTGTATTAGTGAACATACTGTAAAAGCGCATATCTCATCTATTTTCCGTAAAACGGAGTCTCGTAACCGAGTTGAGTTATTGCGTTGGGCACAGACCTACCAAAGCCATTGCGAATTAGTGAGTTAACGTACATATAGATTTAGTGAATAACTATAAAAGGAGCTTAGGCTCCTTTTTAATGGGTTAATGTTATTGATCGCGTTTTTCTTTCAAAAAGGTAAGCTAATCAGTACACTGAGTTTTCTAATAATAATAATGATGGATATTAAGAATGAGTATTTGGTTTAACATTGTCACTTTAGAAGATTGTGCTCGCTTAGATGCAGGGATTCAGGGAAAGGGCACCTTAATGCAAACATTGGGCATTAAAATTACTGAAATCGGCGACGATTATATGGTTGCCACTATGCCAGCCAATCCAGCAATACATAATCCATTAGGGATTGTTCATGGTGGTGCGAACGTCGCACTAGCAGAAACAGTAGCCAGTTATGCCGCCAACTTTGTGGTCGACTTTACCCGTTATTATTGTGTCGGCCAAGAAATCAACGCCAATCATTTGAAAGCATCACGTAATGGTGAATTAACGGCAACGGCTAAACCTGTGCATTTAGGTAAACGCAGTTCGGTTTGGGAAGTCCTTATTCGTAACAGTGCGGGTGAACTTTGTTGTATTTCACGAATGACGGCAGCGGTTGTAGAGCGATAAGCTATTATAGATACTAGAATTCTAGTAATAAATAGGCCTTATAATCAGCGATAGACCAACGTTTTAATTTTGTTGATTCGGTATTATGCATATAAGGCGTTTTGCTTGTTTGAATGTAAAAACAGATGCGTTAAGCAATAAGGTTATTTCATTCACTGACTCACGCTAGCTTAAGGTTGTTACTCGCTTGCATTGGTGTAGGCATATTAATATAAGGAAAATCCATGGACAGTATTAACATCTGGGAATGGGTAGGATATTTAGCCTCTGTCGTTGTGGCTATTTCGCTGATGATGTCAGACATTAAAAAACTACGCTGGTGGAACTTAATTGGTGCAGGGTTGTTTGTGGCTTATGGCCTCGCGATTGATGCGATCCCTGTGGCGCTGGTTAACTTTTTTATTGTATTAATTGATCTCTATTATTTAGTGAAGTTATACCGTGAGCCTACTCCACCCACTGAATAGTCACATTGTGTCTCGATAAAGCCAAATAATCAGTTTGGCTTTTTTATTGCCTGCATTTTAGTTTTAATCTGTTTTTCCTATCCTTAATAAATTACATAATCGCTTTTTTAGTTTGCAATAATCTATTTTAATCGTTTTATGTAATTCTGAAGTGCTTCTATTATGTGTCCATCGAATGATGAGTTGAGTGAGGAAAATCATCATGGCAACAGTTTATGACTTAATTGAGCAGTGGTTAGTAGACCGCACATAGGAGCAAAAAAATGAATCAAGGTAATTATTTAACCAGCCAAAATGGCGCCCCGGTAGCAGATGATCAAAATTCAATCTCGGCTGGTGAACGTGGTCCACTGCTTTTACAAGATTGGCATTTAATAGAGAAGCTGGCTCATTTTAACCGTGAACGTATTCCTGAGCGTGTGGTACATGCTAAAGGGACTGGTGTATATGGGACGTTTACACTAACTAAAGATTTAAGTGAATTTACCATAGCGGATCATTTTAATGGTGTCGGTAAGCAGACTGAAACATTTATGCGCTTCTCTACGGTAGGCGGAGAAATGGGGTCAGCAGATGCAGAGCGTGATCCACGCGGTTTTGGACTACGTTTTTATACTGCTCGTGGTAACCACGATATTGTCGGTAATAATACCCCTACATTCTTTATTCGTGACGGTATTAAATTCCCTGACTTTATTCACACTCAGAAACGTCACCCACAAACTAATTTAAAAGATCCCCAAGCAATGTGGGACTTTTGGGCGCTCAATCCAGAGTCGATGCATCAGGTGACCATATTAATGTCAGACCGTGGTATTCCGGCTAACTATAGACAAATGCATGGTTATGGTTCGCACACGTTCTCGTTTTGGAATGCTAAGGGTGAACGTTTTTGGGTTAAGTTCCACTTTAAATCACAGCAAGGCGTGGTAAATTTAACCGGCGAACAAGCAGATATACTAAAAGGGATAGATCCTGATTCATCACAACGCGACATGGTGGCAGCAATTAATGATGCTAACTTCCCGCGTTGGACTGTGAATGTGCAAATTATGCCAGAAGCTGATGCCAATACTTACGCCATTAATCCATTTGATTTGACTAAAGTATGGCCGCACAGTGATTATCCGTTGATTGAAGTGGGTGAACTTGAGCTAAACCGTTTACCACAAAACTACTTTGCTGAAGTTGAACAAGTGGCATTAGCACCAAGTAACTTAGTGCCAGGAGTGGGGGCGTCGCCAGACAAAATGCTGCAAGCCCGTTTGTTTTCATATGCAGATGCGCAGCGCTACCGTATAGGGACTAATTATAATCAATTACCCGTTAACTCTCCGCATGCCGCTAAAGCCAACCATCATCAACGTGCTGGTGCTATGGCAGGAACACAGTGTCCTTATCAAGGTAGCCAAACCGGTGGTGATGCCAGTGTTAATTATGGTCCTAACAGCGTTGCACCACTCACTGAAAATGCAAGTTTTGAAGAACCACCGTTACGTTTAGAAGGAGAGGCTGCACGCTTTAGTCGTTATAACCAAGATGACTTTACCCAAGCGGGTAATCTATATCGTATCTTCAGTGAAGCAGAGAAAAATCGTTTAGTGGAAACGATTGCGGGCACACTCAGTCAAACAACCTTAGATGTGCAACAAAAAATGGTCGATCATTTTACTAAAGCGGATGTTGATTACGGTCAACGTGTTAAGCAGGCTTTGGCAAAGTAACCTGTATTTTGCCAAAGAATAAGCGACGATTAAGGCCTTAACGCTAACAAAATAGTTGTTTAGTAAAACAGGAAGATAATCATTATCTTCCTGTTTTACTATTCATCACTAATACATGTGGGCGTGTAACCATTTATATGGGGAATATGCACGCTTACCAGTAAATAGGGACTTTTAAGGCACTTTTTCGCGAATGCTCCATGGCAAACAATAAACTGGTTTCTTTATTGTCTAACCAAGCTTCAATATTAAGCTGATGCTGTGCACTCAAATGCCTTAATATTTTATATGCAGATAACGTACTAATCCCTAACGCTAAGTCTTGCCATGGTGCCCGAAAAGCCTCGCGCTTTTTAGCGGGATACATTTCTCCATAAGCAAACCCAACTAAGATACTTTCATCCAAAGCATCAGCAACGTGTTGGTAATCAATACTGTTCATTTCAGCGGTTATAGGCATTGATTTTCCAATACGTTTCCATGAGGCTTGCTGTAGCTGGTTGGCAAATAAACCTAATTCGGGATAATGACGGCTTTCATTTTTGCCGCTTTCAGCGGTTAATAGCAAATCGACCAATGCCAATTGTAATTGACCATACTCAGGATGTTGCCATATTGAGCCTAATTGAGTTGATATCGACATAGAGTCGATATAGTTTTCTAGTTGTAGGCAAACAAGGGTTTTATTGTTGATGTTGGCAAGTGGTTTAGCATCGTCTTGTAATAATAAACAACAACTTTGCAGTGGGCTAACAAATGCCAGAGCATGCTCAAGATGATCGAATAATGGGCTGGTGTGCTGATCTAATAAACCAAATTGATTTAAGGTGAGCCTGAGTAAGCGCACACAGCGGCGTAATTCGCCCCACAAGGCTGATTGTTGATGAACATCACCAGTTGGCAGCGTTAATATATTTTCAATCAATTGCCAGCGCTCAAGACCTGTTTCTAATAATGTGCTCAAGGCTTGCTGCATATTATTGTTTTTTGGTAATGAAACATAATCAATATGCTCAATGGTGAACGGCTTTGATTTGCCTGCAAGTTGATAACCGCGTTGAGCTTTACTGGCTTTACCTAAGCGAAATGGTACTGACTTAGCGACTTCTGTTGCGAGTATTAATAATGCAGACGTCTCTCCTGCGAGTAATTCAAATTCGAGTTCGCATATAGGGTCAACTTTATCATCAGCAATTATTTCACCTACATCTAGTGCAACCTCAACAAGGCTATCATTAAGGTATATATGCCAAGTTTGACGCTCAAAGTTGGTTTCAAAAATACATTTTAGCGATGTTGACACCTTGTCGAGATCATTTCCCTCTGGCCAAATTTCTTTTGGGAAACGTGACAAGATCGGTGTTTTTTGATCAATGCTGACATTATATTCAGGACGAGAATGGATCCCTCCTACGACCCTGCCTGCTGTTTTTATGGTCTGTTCGAGTTGATTGTCAAAACCTCTTACGCGTAAGCCCATATCCCAACGACGCAGTTGTAAGTCGTCGGTATCGAAATATCCGTTGGTGAGTTTTTTCTGCCCTTGTGGGCTTGAATTAGGGTAGTCATTCAATATTTTTTTTAACAAATCATGATGTTGTGATTGAATGAATAGTTTTAACTCTATTTCTGCGTCCATTGACTTTATGTTTGCCTTGTCATCAAATATTCACTAATGCGTCACATTATCTTCATAATGTCATATTGTTGTAATAAAAATCTCTTAGGATAGCATTGCTCGCATCATATATACTGAGCAACGATAACAGAGAAACTGTCGTACGAAATTAAAAAACACAGTTTCATTATGCGGACGCTTGGGTTAACATGCGCCCGCTTTTTCCAAACTGGAATTTATTAAATAGGTAAACGGCAATGCCAGTAAACTCTATTTTAGGTGTGTTTGCAAAATCACCTCTTAAGCCTTTAGAACTACATATCGACAAAGTACATGAGTGTGCATCACTTCTTGTTCCTTTCTTTGACGCAACCAACTCAGGCGACTGGGATGAAGCGATAAAGATCCGCAAACAAATTAGTTTGCTTGAAAAAGAAGCGGACTCACTCAAGCGTGAAATTCGCCTGACTCTTCCTGGTGGATTATTTATGCCTGTTGAGCGAACTGACTTGCTTGAGTTATTAACTCAACAGGACAAAATCGCTAACAAGGCAAAAGATATCTCTGGCCGTATTATTGGCCGTCAGTTAGTCCTTCCTCAGCCTATGCAAGATGCCTTTGGTGCTTATCTAAAACGTTGTTTAGATGCCGTATCACTTGCGAAACGGGCTATTAACGAACTCGATGATTTACTCGAAACCGGTTTCCGTGGTCGTGAAGTTGAGTTAGTTGCCAAAATGATTAATGAATTAGATCTTATCGAAGAAGATTCTGATGATTTACAAATTCAAGTGCGTCGTCAGTTGTATGCATTAGAATCTGAATTGAATCCGATTGATGTGATGTTCACGTACAAAATTATCGAATGGGTTGGAGGTTTAGCAGATATTGCTGAGCGTGTCGGTTCCCGCCTAGAGCTAATGCTAGCTCGTAACTAATCACAAAGGTTATCAAGGAAACAACATGGTTGATGTATTAGTCACCAACGGCCCTATGCTCATTATGATAGCGGCTGCATTTGGATTTTTGATGGCATGGGGCATTGGTGCAAACGACGTAGCCAATGCAATGGGAACCTCTGTAGGTTCTAATGCCATTACCATTAAACAAGCGATTATTATTGCAATGATCTTTGAATTCGCCGGTGCTTTTTTAGCTGGTGGTGAAGTCACGAGTACAATTCGTAAAGGTATTATCGACGCGAGTTACTTTACTGATGTCCCAGAATTGTTGGTATACGGCATGATTGCCTCATTACTTGCTGCGGGTATTTGGTTAGTTGTAGCGTCAGCGTTAGGCTGGCCAGTTTCGACAACGCATTCAATTATTGGCGCTATTGTTGGCTTTGCCGCAGTGGGTGTCAGTGCTGATGCAGTTGAATGGGGTAAGGTTGGCGGTATTGTAGGCTCTTGGGTAGTGACACCTGCTATTTCGGGTTTTATTGCTTATATCATTTTCCAAAGTGTGCAAAAGCTGATTTTTAATACCGATGATCCATTAGCAAGTGCTAAGCGTTATGTGCCTTTCTACATGGCATTGGCCGGTTTTGTGATGTCACTTGTGACCATTACTAAAGGCTTATCACATGTAGGCATAAACTTTTCAACACTTGAAGCATATGCATTAGCAGCTGTGGTTGCAGCCGTAGTCGGTCTTGCAGGTAAAATTGCTATTAGTCGTTTAAAAATGAGCGATAAAGCCGATCTAAAAACCCAGTATGGGAATGTTGAAAAAGTATTTGCCATATTAATGGTTGTGACTGCATGTTGTATGGCATTTGCCCATGGCTCAAACGACGTTGCTAATGCGATTGGTCCTTTAGCTGCTGTGGTTTCTGTCGTAGAAAGCGGCGGTATTATTGGTGCTAAAGCGGTTCTAGCATGGTGGATTTTACCACTTGGTGCTGTTGGTATTGTTATGGGCTTGGCCATTTTTGGACAGCGTGTGATGCAAACCATTGGTAAAAACATTACGCATTTAACCCCAAGTCGTGGTTTTGCTGCTGAATTAGCTGCCGCATCGACTGTGGTTATTGCTTCTGGTACTGGTTTACCTATTTCAACAACGCAAACGTTAGTGGGTGCTGTGTTGGGTGTGGGCATGGCGCGTGGTATTGCAGCAATTAATATTGGTGTAGTACGTAACATTGTTGTGTCTTGGGTTATTACTCTGCCAGCCGGTGCTGCACTGTCTATTTTGTTCTTCTTCATTATCAAGAACATCTTTAGTTAATTTGACTAAGACGCAATGAAGTATTAGCAGAAATGTGAACGCTGAATGTATTTAAGAAGGAAGTCATATGACTTCCTTCTTGCATTCAGAGCATTTAATAAATAGCATGACAATAAGTTTTCTGAGTTTGGATAAATACCGTGTTAAGAGTACTTTCAATCCTTATATTTTTACTTGCGCCAAGTGGCGTATTTGCAGCCCAAGCACCAACGCGATTTATTTCTGATGATGTGTTCACCTATATCCACGGTGGACCGGGTACAGAGTTTCGTATTATCGGTAGTGTTGAAGCGGGTCAGCCGATCACTTTATTGGATAATACCGAAGGTGATTTTACTCAAATCATTGATCATAAAGGTCGTGAAGGCTGGGTATTAACCAGTTTAGTTTCAGATCAGCCTAGTTTTCGTGAGCGTTTTCCTGAAATGGAAGCACAATTAAAACAGGCTAATGAGCAATTAAATAACATTACGCAAAATACTGACAATACTGAAGAATCTTTAACACTGTCTAACGAAAAGGTGTCTGAGTTAAAAGCCGCTCTTACCAAAGCGATTAAAGAACGAGATGATGCTAAGTCAAAAGTACAGCAAGCCGCGGATAACCAACGTTATGAAATGTGGCAGCAAGGTGGGTTAATTGCAGGTATTGGTGCGTTGATTGGTATTGTATTGGTGTATTTACCTCGTCCACAACGTCGTAAGAAAAGCCGTTGGATGTAACATCTCCAATAACGATGAGATTTTCGCGGATAAAGTGATACGACTAATGTCTCTCATTTGATTGTATAAAGGCCAACTATTCAAACGTTGGCCTTTTTTTTAATCTTTTTCTTGATGAAATATATTCATATTCCATGTTGGTATAATTATTAAAAAAGTTACTAATTAACATTAACTTAAACGTTTATTGTTGTTGTGATGTTAATTAACTAGCACATTGTTTCTGTCTGTTTCAGTGACCAAAATCAAACAATTATTAGCAAGTTTTCAACTTGAGTGTCCAAGTTCACATTTTGAATGTATAATCGCCGAAAATCAGATCGTACATTGTATACAAAATAAAATATTCGTGAATACAGTGTCCATTCAACAACGATAATAACCATCCTTAACCTGACCTAGATGGAAGCGAATACTATGTTCAAAGCGAGTGAAGTACTGGACGGCCGCTATGACAATGCCACTCTTGAGGAACTGTTTACTGCAGTGACCAACAACTACATTGTCGATGAAGAGCAATACCTGTCTGAATTAATTAAGCTTGTGCCTTCGTCTGAACAAGACATTGAGCAAGTGACTCGTCGTGCCCATGAGCTCGTGAGCAAAGTTCGTCAGTTTGAGAAAAAAGGTCTGATGGTTGGTATTGATGCATTTTTGCAACAATACAGCTTAGAAACGAAAGAAGGCATTATTTTAATGTGCTTGGCTGAAGCCTTGCTGCGTATTCCTGATGCTGAAACAGCTGATGCGCTAATTAAAGATAAATTGTCTGGTGCCAAGTGGGATGAACACCTAAATATGAGTGGTTCATTGCTGGTTAATGCCTCAACGTGGGGGTTAATGTTAACCGGTAAACTGGTTAAGTTAGATCGTAATACTGACGGTTCGCCAAGCAATATACTTAAACGTCTGGTTAATCGTGTCGGTGAGCCGATGATCCGTCAAGCTATGTTAGCGGCGATGAAGATCATGGGTAAGCAATTTGTGTTAGGTCAGGACGTTAAAGAAGCGCTTAAAAATAGCGAAGCTAAACGTAAGTTAGGTTATACCCATAGCTATGACATGTTAGGTGAAGCAGCATTAACCGCCAATGATGCGCAAAAGTATTTTAACGATTACAGCAATGCTATTCGCGATTTAGGCGCGCAGCAATATGAAGAGTCTGGCTCACCAAGACCGACTATTTCGATCAAATTATCTGCATTACACCCTCGTTATGAAGTCGCTAACGAAGATCGTGTATTAAGCGAATTATACGACACGGTTATTAAACTTATTATACAAGCGCGTGAACTCGATATTGGTATTTCTATCGATGCTGAAGAAGTTGACCGTCTTGAATTGTCATTGAAGTTATTTAAGCAGCTTTATCAATCAGAAGCCGCTAAAGGCTGGGGCTTGTTAGGTATTGTAGTACAAGCTTATTCTAAGCGTTGTTTACCCGTTTTGTGTTGGTTGACGCGTCTTGCTAAAGATCAAGGCGATGAAATTCCGCTGCGTTTAGTCAAAGGTGCTTATTGGGACAGCGAGCTAAAATGGGCGCAACAAGCAGGCGAAGCTGGCTACCCACTTTATACCCGTAAAGCCGGCACGGATGTGTCTTATTTAGCGTGTGCGCGTTATTTATTGTCTGATGCCACCCGTGGTGCTATTTATCCACAGTTTGCTACTCACAACGCGCAAACCGTTGCCAGTATTGATGCGATGGCCGCTGATCGTTTATATGAATTCCAACGTTTGCACGGTATGGGCCAAGAGCTTTACGACACCATGCTTGCAGAAAGCGGTGCTAAAGCGGTACGTATCTATGCACCCATTGGCGCGCATAAAGACTTACTGCCGTATTTAGTTCGTCGCTTACTGGAAAACGGAGCCAATACCTCATTTGTACATAAACTGGTTGACCCTAATACCCCAATAGAAAGCTTAGTGGTTCATCCATTGGTGACGCTATTAGGTTACAAGTCGTTAGCGAATCAAAAAATTGTTAAGCCTGCTGATATTTTCGGTGCAGAACGTAAGAACTCTAAAGGATTAAACATGAACATTATTTCTGAGTCAGAGCCATTTTTTGCTGCACTGGACAAATATAGCGATACTCAATGGACAGCAGGTCCATTGGTAAACGGTAAAACCTTAACGGGTGAAGTGCAAACCGTTGTTAGCCCATACGATACTTCATTAACGGTAGGTAAAGTGGCTTTTGCTGATGCTAACGCAATTGAACAAGCCATTGCTGGTGCAGATGCTGCTTTTGGTGGTTGGGCACGTACACCTGTTGAAACTCGTGCTAATGCACTACAGAAATTAGCTGATTTATTGGAAGAAAACCGTGAAGAGCTGATTGTATTATGTACTCGTGAAGCGGGTAAGAGTATTCAAGATGGTATTGATGAAGTTCGCGAAGCAGTAGATTTTTGTCGTTATTACGCCGTACAAGCTAAGAAGATGATGGCTCAGCCTGAATTGCTTCCTGGCCCAACAGGCGAGTTAAACGAGCTGTTTCTACAAGGTCGCGGAATTTTTGTGTGTATTAGCCCATGGAACTTCCCGTTGGCGATTTTCCTTGGTCAAGTTTCTGCTGCACTTGCTGCGGGTAACACGGTTATTGCCAAGCCTGCAGAGCAAACCTGTTTGATCGGTTATCGTGCTGTGCAACTTGCGCATGAAGCCGGTATTCCTACCGACGTATTGCAGTTTTTACCAGGTACTGGTGCAGTTGTCGGTTCTGCAATCACTGCAGATGAACGTATTGGCGGTGTGTGTTTTACCGGCTCGACTGGCACTGCTAAATTGATTAACCGCACCTTGGCCAACCGTGATGGCGCAATTATTCCATTAATTGCTGAAACCGGTGGTCAAAATGCCATGGTGGTTGACTCAACATCACAACCAGAACAAGTTGTTAATGACGTGGTGTCTTCATCGTTCACCAGTGCTGGCCAGCGTTGTTCGGCATTGCGTGTATTGTTCTTACAAGAAGATATTGCAGATCGCGTAATTGAAGTCATGAAAGGCGCCATGGAGCAATTAGTGATTGGCAACCCAAGTTCAGTGAAAACCGATGTGGGCCCCGTGATTGATGCCACTGCCAAAGCTAACTTGAATGCCCACATTGATCATATCAGCCAGGTCGGCAAGTTAATTAATAAACTTGAATTACCTGCGGGTACTGAAAATGGTCATTTTGTAGCGCCTACAGCCGTTGAAATTAGTTCAATTAAGCTACTCGAAAAAGAACATTTTGGGCCTATTTTGCATGTTATCCGTTATAAAGCGGCAGATTTGGCAAAAGTGGTTGATGAAATCAACAGCACAGGTTTTGGGTTAACATTGGGTATTCATAGCCGTAATGAAGGCCATGCGCTTAGCTTAGCAGACAAGGTTAACGTGGGTAACGTATACATTAACCGTAACCAAATTGGTGCAGTTGTAGGTGTACAACCATTTGGTGGCCAAGGATTATCGGGTACAGGTCCTAAAGCGGGTGGCCCACACTACTTAACTCGTTTTGTGACTGAAAAGACTCGCACCAATAACATTACCGCTATTGGTGGCAATGCGACGTTATTGTCACTAGGCGATGCTGAAGAATAAACCTGAAGTAGTTGCATTAAGCCCACTTTTTAGTGGGCTTTTTGTTATCTCGAGTTTAGGTTATGTGACCCTAATGGGTATAAGGCTATTTAATTATGAGGCAATTTAATGATGACTCTGGATATCATTGCGTTGTAAGCCACGACTGACATTTTTACACAGTTTTCCAAAGCGGCTGATATCGCCAAGTGAAGGTATAACGCCCTGGGCAATGGCTGCGTCCCAGTAATTAACTTCAGCATCAACCAAATCGAGTAACTTTTTAGGGCAGCCAACACAGTTGTTGTTAGGGCCACAGCTAAATATACCGGGTTGATCAAATGGTAAGGTATTTTTTACTTGCTCAAGGAGTCGCTTCATTGCACTCACTCTGTCTGGTTTACGTTCCATAGCCTCACCTCTATATAAGTTAGAGAATCCTTGTCAGCGTAACAAATCGGCATTAGGTTATGATTAACGTACATCAATTTTTTAGTGAATAAAGAGACCTAAATAGATAAATTGATTATGGTTATGTAAAATATTTGTAGCAGTTCTCAGGTTTTAGAATAAAAAACGCTTTGGAAGCAAAGAAGTCTAGACGTCTAGATTGACAGCGGCGAACAGTTCTCTTATTCTTGGCACAACTTGTTATGATGTGACTGCAATATTTAGCACCTTTGAATCTGTTGTTAAATAATCACCGATGACCGAGATTGTGTCGTACTCGCTTTTCTCATCCAACAATCCCTATTCGTTAAGATAAAGAGAGATCATTTTGACCAAAGCTACTTCATCAGTTACCACAGCAGGAAACAGCCCGGCATCGTTTGTGGCGTTATTACCGTTATTTTTGTTTTTAGGATTATTTATTGGCGCAGGCTTATATTTTCAAAGCCAAGGTGTTGATTATGCGTTCTATCAATTACCCAGTGTGATTGCGATTCTCCCTGCCATCGTGTTGGCAGTTTTGTTGTCGAAACAGAAAATAAATAGTGCGATAGAAACCTTTATTGAAGGTATTGGCCATAGCAATATTATAGCCATGTGTTTAATTTATTTATTGGCAGGCGCATTTGCTGCAGTGGCTAAAGCCACTGGTGGCGTTGATGCCACCGTTGCGCTTGGTTTATCGTTTATCCCATCAAATTTATTATTGCCAGGTTTCTTTGTTATTGCCGCTTTTATCGCGACCTCAATGGGTACATCTATGGGCACCATCGCGGCGGTAGCACCAGTGGCACTAGGTGTCGCAGACCAAGCACAAATTGATTATGCCTTAATGGCGGGTGCGGTGATGTCTGGTGCATTATTTGGAGACAACTTATCGATTATTTCTGATACCACGATTGCGGCAACACGTACTCAAGGTTGTGAAATGAAAGACAAGTTCCGTGAAAACCTAGTATTTTCGATACCGGCGGCGATCCTCACCTTGATTGCTTTTTCGATTGTCGGTCAAGGACAAGCGGATATAGCAGCTCAGGACATCGAAATATTAAAAGTATTACCGTATTTAACCATTCTGGTGTTAGCTGTGATCGGTTTAAACGTCTTTGTAGTGTTGTCGTTAGGGATTGTACTTGCTGGCATGACAGGCGTGCTGAGCTCGGGTTATAGCGTTATTCAATTTGGTAATGATATTTATACTGGTTTTACCAATATGCAGGAAATTTTTATTCTGTCGATGTTAGTCGGTGGTTTAGCGGCGTTAATGCAGCAACAAGGCGGATTAACTTTTGTCAGTAAGCAAATTGAAGGTTTAATCAGTCGCTTTTCAAAAGCTAATGGCGAAGCATCAAGCCGTGCGGCAGAGTTAGGCATGGCAGCGATTGTTGCCGCCACTAATACCTGTGTTGCTAACAATACAGTATCGATTGTGGTCACCGGTGACATTGCTAAAGAGCTTGCTGAAAAACATGGGGTATCGCCAAAACGAGCTGCGAGTATTTTAGATATCTTTGCATGTATTATTCAGGGATTAATTCCACATGGTGCCCAAGCATTATTAATTGCCTCGGTGTTTACCATCAGCCCATTAACTGCAGTGTCTAATGCTTGGTACTGTATGATTTTGGCCGTTGTAGCGGTGATAATTGTAATATTGCGTCAACGTACTTAAATTGGCTACAGGGTAAATCACACTGTCGCTAAGGTTAACAAGATTAAAGTTAAGGTGACGATTTAGCCGCTATTGCAACCAATGCCCAGTCAGTAACGATTGGGCATTTTTATTTTTGGTTTAAGTTTTTGTTTAAATTTTGCTTTAAGTTAGGGCTTAGGTTTAGTTTTTTGGTTATGTGATTATCGGCTTTTACTTTTTTGCTTTCCGCGTTAACATTCTCATCCCATTTTTGACATAAGTATCGTTCAGTGACAGATAGAGTCCGTAATTATGATTTACACCTAGTGATTGTATTTATGTCATTGGCTGCGGCTGTAATCTGCTCTTTTGGTGTAGGAAGTGCGTTAATCGTGCAAGCCGACGGCATCAATTTGGACATGTTGATGATCCGCCCCGATACGCTTGGCGATTATATGCATTCGTCGTTTGCAATCGTGTTTAATTTATCACTATTAGCGGGTGGCTCATGCTTCTTACTCGCCATGGTGGCGGTGTTTAATACTTTCCCTGATTTACTGAGCCGCTACATCGCCATTATTGGTGGCGTAGTGGGTGTGAGTATTGTGCTAATGGGTGTGTTTCCGATTAACTTTCTAGACTTACACCGTAAAGCGTCGACGCTTTATTTATTCAGTACTATTTTTTTGCATTGTATTTGCCTACTTGATTACTTTAAACCTGGCAGCACGATGACCAAGCGAATGCTTAGTTTGAGCATTATTTCACTGTGTAGTGGGTTATTATTATTAACGTTGTTCGATTGGAGTCAGCTGGATTTTACCGAGTGCTCAACGGATTTACCTCAGTATTGTATTGTGTCTTCAGCCATGTGGACATTAACGCAAGCGAATATTCTATGGTGTATTTGCCTTGGGTTAAGCCTACTGACAACCATTAAAACTCAACAACATAGTGTGTATCAATTTCTCGAAACCCGTTAACGTCTATTTATTCTTGCTTGAGTACTATCTATGATATCAATACGATTAAGTCTATGACATCAATGCGATTAAGTCATTATTTGGCGGTGTGTGGTGTGGCCTCAAGACGCCAAGCTGCACGGCTTATCGACAGTGGTCGAGTGAGTATTAATCATCAATTAGCTAAACACACTGATCGAGTTAACCTTTGCGAAATCGAGACAATTCTAGTAGACGATAAACCGATCCTTGCTGTGCAAGATAAACAGTATTGGCTATATCATAAGCCTGTTGGAATGGATTGCCGTTTATTAGTTGATGATCCTCACAGCTTACTGCATGTATTACCTGAGTTACCAAGGTTGTATCCTGCAGGGCGTTTGGATAAAGATTCTCGTGGTTTGCTACTACTCACTAATGATGGTCAATTAACGCAAGCGCTCATGCATCCCGATTATTATCATCCTAAGACATACGTGGTCCAAGTTGATAAGCCAATTAGTGCTAGTTTTCTATCGATGATGACAAAGGGTGTCAGTTATGGCGATGTGCAAACTCGACCATGCGAAGTTCGGCCATTGAGCCTGGCGAGTGCAGAAGACAGGTTTGAGATTGTATTAACCCAAGGATTAAATCGGCAAATACGCCGTATGTGCAAAGCATTAGGTTACAAGGTGATTGATTTAATGCGAACACAATTATTAGATATACGTATTGATGAGCTTGCAGAAAAAACAATGCGGCCATTAACGACCGCAGAGTTATTGAGTCTTAAACGTGCAGTAAACTGAACGTTATCTAACGATTTCCATTTCAGCTAATAAGTTGTCAGCATTATCTAAATACTGCATTACCCATAGCATGTAGCGGCTGTCTACTTGGATAGAACGGTTACTTTGTGCGTCGTATCCCCAGTCTCCAATGATACTTTCGTACACACCATCAAACAGTAAACCCACTAGTTCAGCACGACCGTTTAAGGTTGGTGAGCCTGAGTTACCACCCGTTGTGTCTAGGGTAGATAAGAAGTTAACCGGTACAGAGTCAACCGCTTTGACGTAGTAATCGCCGTATTGCTTTTGTTTAATCAGCTCAAGTTGTTTAGCTGGCGCATCGAAAGGATCAACACCAGTGTCTTTGGCTAAAATGCCTTCTAAGCGGGTAAAAGGCACCGCCACTAAACCATCCTGTGGTGAATAACCTTTCACGTTACCTACCGTTACACGCAGGCTTGAGTTTGCATCAGCATAAACAGGTTTTCCTAACTCGCGATTGTAGGCAATGATAGCGTCCATATATTGTGGACGTACTTTCATTAAGTCACCTTCTAATTGCTTTTTCTCTTTCTCGCGCGCCATGTCAGCATCATAGGTTTGTACTGCAAATTGAATGAATGGGTCGTTAGATGCTTTAAAGTCGGCAACCGATTTGTTCATCCATGCTAAGCGAGTTTCTTTGTTATTTAGCTTGGTGTTGGCGTACATTTTATCGAGTGTTTTAGCTAATGCTTTAGCATCGAACTTGCTGCCAATACCAAATGCTTTGTCTAAAGCGGCTAAATGCTGCTCTGCAGGTAATGCAGCATAACGTGTCAGTAAATCGGCTAGCAGGGCTTTATCGACACTGGCGGCATAACGGCGATCAATCCGTTCCATGCTTGAAGTGAAGTTGGTCATGTCACGTTGTTGGTAGCCTGGTTCACGTGCCATATCAGCTAAGGTTTTCTCATTAGCTAAGCGATACAAATCACGTGCGGTAGTGACCATAGTGGTGTAACCGATGTAACCTAATAAAATGTCACGTTGCTGATTTTGCTGACTCTTTGCCACTAACTTTTCTAAGCTTGATAGTGTTTCGCCATACTGCAGCTGGCGTTTTTTATCTTTACCAATCCAGTTTGCTAAATCGCTTTCTATTTTCTCACGATCAGCGAGCATGGTTGATTTTCCATAATACTCAATCATCGAGGTAAAGTTTTTAGCATAATTAGCTAAACCAGCAATCAAGCTTTCGTATTTAATCCGCTCGTCGCTGCCTTCAGAGGCTGTTTCTTTGATGATGCTAATCATGCGCTCTTGTAGGACTTTGCCTTCTGGATAAGCCCAATTAAACTGATTGTTAACTTCATCGGCTGTGCGATAACGGTTGGTACGGCCAGGATAGCCAGCAACCATCACAAAGTCGCCATCGCTAACGCCTTTAGCTGATACTTTTAAAAAGCTTTTTGGCTCGTACGGTACGTTGTCTTTGCTAAAATCGGCAGGCTTGCCGTCTTTAGATACGTAAGCACGATAAAATGAGAAGTCACCGGTATGACGAGGCCACATCCAGTTATCGATATCACCGCCGTATTTGCCCACGCTAGCGGCTGGGTTATAGGCTAAACGTACGTCACGAATTTCTAACTGCTTAACAAGATAATATTCTAGGCCGCCATGGAAACTATACACCTGGCAACGGTAACCATCTTCTTTTTCACATTCAGCAACTAAGGTTTTTTCTTGTAGTTCTATACCTTTATAAAACTCATTACCCACTTTATCCATCTGGTTTGCTTTAACTTTATCAGTAACATTGGTTACCGCTTCAGTTACAAAAATACGTGAACCAGGTGTCGCCGGTAATTCTTCTGCGTAAGTTTTTGCTAAAAATCCGTCTTTAAGGAGGTTTTTTTCTGGGGTTGAGTTGTACTGAATTGAGCCATAGGCACAGTGATGGTTGGTAACCACTAAGCCTTTTGGCGACACAAATGATGCGGTACAACCACCCAGGCTGATAACGGCATTCATTGGGAATTCGGTTAATTTTGAAATTGAATCAGCGCTTATTTCTAAGCCTTTTGCTTTAAGTTCATCAGCCATAGCGGGAAGTTGATGTGGTTGCCACATACCTTCATCTGCCGCAGCGCCAAAGCTGGCTGCCATAGCGACAGTTAATAACCATTTTTTCATTATAATAATTCCATTTGGGGTGTTCACGGGTAATCAATATTGCCGTCAGTCGTGTCGATTTCTTGTTTAATCATCTAGGTCAATGTTGGCGGACTATAAAAACGTCGGACCATAAAAACAAAAAAGTCAGGCTAAGCCTGACTTTAACAAATGTTTTACTATCTTAACAGCGTTTGAAAAACTCGCTTACAAATCCACTTTATCAGTCATCGGATTTAGGCTAATGCCACCATCAACTGCGCCACAACAATTAATGTGCCGAGCAATCCTGCGGCGATAAGCCCCAATGTGCCACCAGACACTTGATAACCGCCCATTTTCTGCGCGCGTTGCTTTAATGCCATCGCAATGGGTAAATAGATAATCATCACCACTAATGGAATGGCTGCAAAACCAAGCACTTTGAAAAACCCGTCTGGGTAGTAAAGCGCACATAACAGCGGCGGTATAAAGGTTATCAACCATGTTTTAGCACGACCAACAGCGTCATCTTTAGCTCGGGTCAGTTCGGCGACATAATCAAATAGGCTCATGGTGACACCTAAAAATGAGGTCACCAATGCAAGGTTGGCAAACAGATCAATTGCTTGGCTGATAATGTGTGACTGGGCTAAGCCTTGCAAAGCAGCAACCAGTTTCGGCAGTGAACCACCAAAGCTATGAACTGTTTCGCCGCCTAAAGAACCTAGTGTTACGAGCAACCACAGGATGTAACAAACCAGTGGAATGGTCGATCCTATTAATAACACTTTTCTAAGTGATGCAGCATCACCTTCTAAGTAGCGCACAATGGTGGCAATACACACATGGAAACCAAATGAAGTGAATACCACTGGGATGGCTGCTAACCATAATTGTTGCAGGGCGGTGCCCGACGCTACATCGGTTGAGTAATTGTTTAGTGCACTAATTAAATTAACGTCTGGTAATAGAAATGCCACCACAATGACAAGCAGCACCACCATCGATGTAAATAATATGCGTGATACTTTATCAATCCATTTAACACCAATAGCAATCAAGCCACCAAAAATAACCGTGAACAGTATGACGGCGACTTGGTTGCTCATGTTAATGCCGATGGGTTGTAAACGGGTTTCTAATAGCGATGACCCTCCCATTAGATACACCATGGTTAATGCGAATAATAAGCTAAGGAATGAGCCACCTTGAATGAGCTGGCCGACTTTGCCCAGTGTTTTACCGGTAATGGCATGGACGTTATCGCCGACACCACTATGAAGATTAATTTCTAACATCAGTAACGAGGTGTAAGCCGATAAACCCCAAATAACCACTAATAAGATTAATGCGGGGATCATCCCCAAAGCTGCTGTTGCTAATGGTAGCGCTAGCATGCCTCCGCCAATTGCCGTTCCCGCGACAATCGAAATAGAACCTAAAGTTTTAAAATTCACAGAAAACGTCCTGTTTAATTATTATTTTATTTGTGTCGGACATTAGCAGAAGGGTGACAGAGCAGGCAAGGATCTTTGACTGTTAAAGGCTAACAGCTATGTTTATAAACAATTACACAACAATAGACCAAACTTTTTTACACGTGATTTTTGCAATAGCGTAGCATTACGGCGTTACGAGTAGGGTAGGGTTATTTATATGTCGAATTTACAATGTAAAATGAGTGCGTTGAATAAAATTATTTAATCGTTATAATGCGACTTGTTTTAGGGGAGTAGCTAATCTTGTCTTGCTGTTATGGCACACAAGATGTCTGTATCAACATAATTGGCCTCACGCCATGGTGCAGACAGTAACACACTGTTAATCAGTGATTTTACCAAGCGAGACCTAAGCACAGTAACTGCATCAAGGGGTATGCGGTGGCTCGTGCTTAGTTGTCATTTACCCCTAGGAATATCACATTGGAAGCTTTATTCGCCTCAACTCTTACTGTTGCCATCGCTGAAATAGGCGACAAAACTCAATTATTAGCCTTACTGCTCGCGGTGAGATTTAGCAATAAAACCGCTATAATCTCAGGCATTTTGTTCGCCACATTATTAAATCATTTTCTTGCTGCATGGTTAGGTCAATGGGCCATAGCGTGGATTGATCCACAATGGGCGACCTATCTGGTGGCCGGGTCATTTTTTGCTATTGCACTATGGGTGCTGATACCCGATAAAATGGATGATGATGATAATCGCTTCTATAAACTCGGTGCTTTTACTGCGACGTTTATTTTGTTTTTTATTGCTGAAATAGGGGATAAAACTCAAATTGCGACAGTAGTCTTAGCGGCAAAATACCAAGCACTGACATGGGTTGTCATCGGCACGACATTGGGAATGTTAATTGCTAATGTCCCCGTTGTGCTGGCTGGGCATTTTAGTGCTAACAAATTGCCCATGAAACTGATTCATCGCGGTTGTGCTGTGTTGTTTGCGCTACTTGGGGTCGCTACACTGCTGTGGTAAAAGGAGGTTCAATGTCCGATAACCAAGTTCTTGATGCAGATACTGCCCGCGGGTTGCCCTGGGTTGTTGCCATTGCTTTTTTCATGCAGTCACTCGATGGAACGATCCTTAATACTGCATTACCCGCTATGGCCAGTGATTTAAATGAAGACCCGCTGCGTATGCAAGGCGTGATTATCGCTTACATGCTCACCGTGGCATTGCTGATCCCTGCTTCTGGCTGGATCGCTGATCGCTTTGGCACCAAAAAAATCTTCTTTGGTGCGATCTTATTGTTCAGCTTTGGATCATTGCTTTGTGCATTGTCCAATTCATTAGACATGCTGATTGGTGCTCGGGTGGTACAAGGGTTAGGTGGTGCTTTAATGTTGCCAGTCGGCCGACTTGTAGTGCTGCGGGCATATCCACGTTCGGAATTGGTACGGATTATGGGCTTTATCACCATCCCCGGTTTACTGGGGCCACTGCTTGGTCCAACGATGGGCGGTTGGATGGTGCAATACTTGACATGGCATTGGATCTTTTTAATCAATCTGCCTGTCGGTGTAGTTGGTTGTTATGCGGTGTGGAAGTTCATTCCAGATCTGCGTGGTAAGGAAAAATCACGTTTCGATAGCTTCGGATTTTTGTTGTTTGGGGCTGCGATGTTATTGATCACCATCGCTATGGAAGGACTCGGCGAACTGCACTTGCCGCACTTACGGGTGATGTTGCTGTTATTTGGTGGTATGGCGTGTTTGATAGCATATTGGCTGCGGGCTGGTCGTATTAGTAATCCACTGTTTTCGCCATCGCTATTCAACACCAAAACATTTGCTATTGGTCTTTTTGGTAATCTGTTTGCTCGTTTGGGCAGTGGTGCATTGCCATTCTTGGTGCCGTTGTTGCTGCAAGTTGCACTGGGTTATTCACCATCTCAGGCTGGAATGAGTATGCTGCCGCTGGCCGCTGCAGCAATAATGGCCAAATCAGTGGCTCGACCGATTATCGAACGCTTAGGTTATCGAGTAGTGCTTACCGCGAATACTTTGGCGCTTGGCGTTATGCTGGCGACCATGGGCTTGGTTAGCGAACAAACTCCTTACTGGTTGCTATTAGCTCTGTTGGCGATTCTTGGCGCGATTAACTCGTTACAATTTACGGCCATGAATGCCGTGACCTTAATAGATCTTGATGATGTTAATGCCAGTAGCGGTAACAGTCTATTGTCGGTAGTAGGTCAATTATCATTAAGTTTAGGGGTTGCGTGTGCAGGTGCTTTGCTCGGTGGCTTCAGTACCGATGTCGGCAGCGGTACAGCGGGAACGGTACTTGGCGCTTTCCAACTGACTTTCGTTACCGTTGGTCTTATGACAATGTTAGCCGCAGTGATATTTTCGCAATTATCTAAAGACGATGGCCGTCGGATAACCCATTAATAACAGTGCATAATTTCGCCGATTTCGGATAAAAAAAGTATTTTGCGATTATTTATAACGCGGTATTTTTTACCAAAATGATGCTCTGAATATGACACAGATAAACCTCAATTTTAATTTCCCATTAGTTTTTTGTGCAATCCTGCACACACTTCATTGTATGATTGGTTAAAATATAAGCATGAATAAGCTTTATGGATAGCCGTGTGCATGTAAATGTGTAAGCGGATGGTAAACGGATGGTAAACGGATGGTAAACGGATAGTAAGCTGATAGTTAAAGGAGTCACGATATGGATATGAAGAAACATGGTTTATCGATAGGCATAAACCGAATTAAAAATGTGTTTTTTGTGACATTAAAAGCCATTGGCACATTAACCCACGAAGACTATCTCGTCATTACCCCTATGCTAGAGGGGGCATTAAGCCAAGTTGATCAACCTAAAGTGAGTTTGTTTCTCGATGCTACCGAGCTCGACGGCTGGGATTTGCGCGCCGCGTGGGATGATTTAAAGCTGGGGTTAAAGCACAAATCTGAGTTTGAAAGAGTGGCCATTTGGGGCAATAGAGATTGGCAAGAATGGGCGGCCAAAGTCGGTAGTTGGTTTATTGCGGGCGAGATAAAATATTTCGACGATGAAGATGATGCGTTGAAATGGCTTCGATACTAATACGATGTTCAAGGTATGTTTATCTCGAATGATGCCTAGATCTTTACCGTTGTGATGGCATGATTAACCCTAGGAACAGATTCTCTAGGGCTATAAGCATTTACGCCGTGGTATTAACATTGTGACCACTGTTGCCAACGGGCTGCGGCGCAGGTGGTTGTGCTGCTTCAATGAGCTGCAATGCCATTTGACCTTCAATCTTTTGCTGTTCTTTAGCCATTACGGCCACTTTTAAGCTGCTGCCAGAATCAATCGTTGTTGGCATTGAAGACGGTGAATTAACACTAATTGACATGGTTAACCTTAATATAAAGTCGGATGGTAATAGTATATCGGCTGAAAATCGAAGTGCTTGACACATTTTTGCTAAAAAGCATTCGTTGAGCTTTTTTTGATTATAGGTTGCGCACAACCAATGTTATAATTAACTCATATTATTGGTTAGTGGAGTGAAGCCTATGTCTAGTAAAGCGCTTACTGAGTCTCAATTACCTTTAGCGCAAAACCCGCTAGCACTTGAAAATCAAGTGTGTTTTTCATTGTATAGTGCGACTAATGCGATGATCCGCGCATATCGACCATTATTAGATGAGTTATCGCTGACTTATCCTCAGTATTTAGTGATGATGGTACTTTGGAAAGAGCCGGGGATTAGTGTTAAAACCTTAGGTGAAAAATTACATCTAGATTCTGGAACGTTAACGCCCTTGCTAAAGCGTTTAGAAGGTAAGGGCTTAGTGAGCCGTGGTCGCAGTGAGTTAGATGAACGCGTGCGAGTATTACATGTTACTGAGCAAGGCCAACAATTACATCAGCAAGCGTTGAGTATTCCTGAACAGATGCGTTGTAAAGTGGGTGGCACTATTGAAGACTTACAACAATTAAAGCAACTGTGTGATCAAGCATTTACCATGTTAAATTCCGGAGAGGCGAGCAGCTGTGAAATGTGATTATTTTGAGCGTGGCGATTGTCTGTCATGCCGCAATATTCAACTACCTATGGTTGAGCAAGTGAGTGTAAAGCAACAACAATTAACCGATTTGTTTCGCGGCATCTCAGTTAAACAATGGTTAGCGCCAATATTAAGCGCAGAATCAGGTTTTCGTAATAAAGCCAAAATGGTCGTTTTAGGTGCAGCTCACAAACCTATTTTAGGTTTGGTTAATCCTAAAGGGGAGCCGGTCAGTTTATGTGACTGCTCGTTATACCCTAAAGATATGCAATTATTGCTACACCGTTTAGAGCGATTTGTGCAGCAAGCAGGCATACCACCTTATCGGGTCGATAAGAGCAAAGGCGAGCTAAAATTTATTTTACTGACTCGCAGCCAAAGTAGTGGCCAGTTTATGCTGCGTTTTGTATTACGTAGTGACCAAGCCATCGTGAGAATTGAACGAGAATTACCCCAATTATTACAAGAGTTTCCCGAAATCACCTTAGTCTCGGCCAATATTCAGCCAATTCACATGGCTATTCTAGAAGGCGAAAGGGAAATATTTTTAACGGAAACAACACGATTAGAAGAACAACTTAATAATGTACCGTTGTTCATACGGCCAAAAAGCTTTTTTCAAACTAATCCGGAGGTTGCCGCCCAGTTGTATCAAATAGCGAGGGAGTGGGTTACTGAATTCAAACCGAACTATATTTGGGACTTATTTTGTGGTGTCGGTGGATTTGGACTGCATTGCGCTAACAGCAATACCCGTTTAACTGGAATTGAGATCGAATCTGAAGCAATAGAATGTGCCATCTTGTCAGCAACCAAACTAGGGCTTACACAAGTGGATTTTAGTGCACTCGATTCAACTCATTTTGCCAAAGGACAATCTGCTCAAGATAAACCGGATCTTATTATTGTCAATCCACCTCGGCGTGGATTAGGTAAATCATTATGCGATTTATTGAGTGAGTTTGCGCCTAAAGCAATCGTTTACTCTAGTTGTAATCCACACACCTTAATGAGCGATTTAGAGTGCATTACGGGTTATCAAATCACCAAAGTTCAAATGTTTGATATGTTTCCTCATACCGATCATTTTGAAGTGCTGGTTATGCTAGAACAGCTGTAATAGTCTTTGCTATCAATTAAGGTGTTTTATAATCGAAATTAAGTACTCGTTTGGTGTCGCTAAATTATAGATTATATCGAACAAAGGTAGCTGTTAGGTTGTGGTATATGTTGTCATCATAAAAATGTCATCTCAATGTCATAACATTGTTTATTAACATAAAAAAGGTACTAGGACTATGTGGCAAATTTTCAGTCGCTTTTTAGCGTTAGGGTTAATCAGTTTCGGTGGCCCTGCGGCTCACATAGGCTATTTTAGAAAAGCATTTGTTGACGACTTACAATGGCTAGACGGTAAACAATATTCAAGTTTTATCGCCCTGAGTCAGTTTATGCCTGGGCCAGGCTCAAGCCAGATAGGGTTTGCAATTGGGTATCACCGAGGTGGTTTATTGGGCGGATTAGCCGCCTTTTTAGGTTTTACCTTGCCGTCTTTTTTACTGATGTTTTTATTTGCTGTGACCAGTGCTCAATGGTTGGAAATAACGGCCGTAGAGGGGGCTATTCATGGCTTAAAGCTACTGGCAGTAGTGGTCGTAGCGGATGCGACTTTGTCAATGTTCAATCAATTCTGTCAACGAAAAACTGCTAAAATACTCATGGCTGCCACCGCCGTTGCTATCATATTAATGCCTTCATTATTAATGCAAATTGGCGTACTAGTTGTGGCCGCTATTGTTGGAGTCATGTTGATGACTCGGGGTGAGCGTATTACGCCAGACACACCTGCTATCGAGCTTAATTATGCTTGGTTAGCGTTATTTATTATAGGCATCGCAGCATCTTTATATTTGATCAATCAACCTGACAGTCTTGGACAGATTTTTGCGCAATTCTTCCAAGTGGGCAGTTTAGTATTTGGCGGTGGGCATGTGGTATTACCCTTGCTTGAAACCAGTGTCGGTGAATACATTACCCCTGATCGATTTTTAACTGGCTATGCACTTGCGCAAGCCATTCCTGGCCCTATGTTTACCTTAGCAACCTTTTTAGGGGCAGATTTATGGTTAGAATCTCCTATTTTGGGCGCGTTAGTGGCGACGTTAGCTATTTTCCTTCCAGGTTTTTTATTGATGCTGGTGGGCTTAAAAAGTTGGCATTCTATTAGCCAGCATCCTGCCATAGCCGGTTCGTTAGCGGGGGTAAATGCAGCCGTTGTTGGTTTATTGCTTTCGGCGCTATATCAACCCGTGTTCACTAGTGCGGTGATCATGCCGCTAGACATGGCATTAGTGATCATTGGTTTTAGTGTATTAAAAGTCTTTAAGCCTGGTCTTGTATGGTTGGTAATAGGATTTGCAGCAATGGGCAGTGGATTGACAATGTTGTAAAACGGTTATTATATTGGATGATTTTGCGATAGGTCTCACTTTATTGAGTTGCAATAGTTTGTTAGCTTAACCATCTATACCCGTGATCATTGAAAATGCTTGATTTTGTCCCAAATGGGATCATCATAGCCCCATGAAACAAATTACACTCTCGCCAGAACAAAAAGTAGCATTGGAAACTCGACATAAAAGCTCGAGTGATAGGCGTGAGTGTGATCGCATTAAAGCCATTTTACTACGCGATGAAAATTGGCCAACGCCAATGATTGCCCAAGCGTTACGTATTCACGAAACGACCGTAGTTCGATACATTGATGCCTATGCTCACGACCAAAAACTCACGTGTAATAGTGGCGGCTCCTTAAGTTATCTGAGTCAAGAGCAAACTGAACTATTGATTGCACACCTGTGTGAGGTGACCTACTTGCATAGCCATCAAATAGTCGCTTATATCTCAGAACAATTTCAGATTAAGTACACAGTGTCAGGCCTCAATAAATGGCTGCATAAACATCAGTTCAGCTATAAAAACCCTAAAGGGGTTCCTCACAAATTTGATGAAGACAAACAAACGGCTTTCATTGAATATTATGAGCAACTAAAATCCTCGTTAACCCCTGATGAACCGTTATTATTTATGGATGCGGTTCATCCGACCCAAGCCACAAAAATCACCGCAGGCTGGATAAAAAAAGGCGTTGATAAACCGATAGAAACGACGGGAAGCCGAACCCGTATTAACGTGGTTGGTGCAATCCGACTTGGTCACTTAACAGAAGCGGTCATTGAGCAATATAGCAAAACGGTTAACGGTGCATCCATCATCGATTTTTTAAACCAAATTAGAGCGCGTTACTCAACAAGTGGTGTTATCCATTTGGTGCTTGATGGCGCTGGATACCATCGAAATGCCTTAGTAGTTAAAGAGGCTAAAAATCTGAATATAACATTGCATTACCTGCCGCCTTATAGTCCAAATTTAAACCCAATAGAACGATTGTGGAAGGTAATGAATAAGCATGCGAGGAATGGGCAATACTTCGCAACGACAAAAGAATTCCGACGAAAAATCACTGACTTTTTTAGCATCACCCTCCCCGATATTGCCGATACACTCGGTGATACAATTAATGATAACTTTCAGAAATTAAAACCTGCAGTTTGAATTCACTTGAGTATATAATAAATAGACTATTATATTGATAGACTATTACCTTAAAAGACCTTCAAAAGGCTGGCCACTATGCTGAGATCTTCCCTACGCAATAAACTACTGGGGTTATCGCTAATTCCGCTTTCGTTGATCCTCATCGTACTACTGAGTATTTTTTATGTGAATGAAGAATCGTCTCTAACCAAGGATATTGATAATTTTCGCAGTGAGTTAATTTCAGAACGTAAAAATCAACTAAAAGAATCGGTTCAAATTGCCCAAGGTGTTGTGGAGTATGAGCTTGCTTTGGGTAGCAGTGGTAATGTCAATGGAGCATTACGATATCTACGTTTTGGAACTGCAGGGTACTTTTTTATATATGATGATGCTGGCGTCAATATTTTTCACCCGACTATGCCTGAACTTGAAGGTCAAAACAAAATTGACATGGCCGATCCTAATGGTACCAAGATTATTGTTGGGTTATTAGATGCGGCTAAATCGGGTACTGGTAATTTTTCTTATTATTATAAAAAGCCCGGTAGCGAACAGCTTGTAGAAAAGCTCGGTTTCGCGGTAATGATCCCTAATACCAATTGGATGTTAGGCTCGGGCGCTTATATTGATGATATTGAAGAGTCTATTGTCGGTTATGAAACTTATAAAACTGAAGAGATGAATCAAAAAGCATTAATGTTTCTATTAATTGCTTTAGGTCTTACGGGGATGACTGCTTTTGGCGTGGTGCTGATGGCCCATAAAATGGTGGTGCCAATTCAAAATATGGCGTCATCGCTTAATGATATCGCTAAAGGTGAAGGTGATTTAACTAAACGTTTAGATATCACCAGTGAGGATGAGATTGGCCAATTAGGCAGCGCATTCAATCTGTTCATCGACAAATTACAACATATTATGGGTGATGTGGCTGGTGCGACCGACAGGGTTAAGCATGCGGCTCAAAATATCAGTGGCCAAACAGTGTCAATGACAGAGCAACTCTACAATCACAATAATGAAATTGACCAAATTGTCACCGCGATCACCGAAATGTCGGCGACGGCGCATGACGTGGCCCACAATACTAATATGGTAGCTGAAGCCACGCATGCTGCCTCTGATAACGTTACGAAAGCGCAAGATTGTGTCGATACCTCATTAACGGAAGTGTCTAATTTAATGAACCAAATTGACAACGCTGCGGCCAACGTCAAATCATTAAGTGAACAATCTAAGAAAATTAATTCAGTGCTGAGTGTGATAGGTGGGATTGCTGACCAAACCAATTTACTGGCACTCAATGCGGCAATCGAAGCAGCCCGAGCGGGCGAGCAAGGTCGGGGTTTTGCGGTTGTTGCTGATGAAGTGAGAAACTTGGCTAGTCGAACCCAAGCCAGTACGGTTGAAATTAATGAAATGCTGGCAGAACTGAATAAGCTAGTGACTCAAACGGTACAAACTATGGAAGAAAGCCAGGTGAGTTGTTTGAGTTCGGTGGAGTCTTCTAGAGCGATTTCTGAAAGTTTAGGTGCCGTGACATCATCAGTAACCAGCATTAATGACATGAGTACTCAAATTGCCACCGCGGCTACTGAACAAAGCTCAGTGACCGAAGAAATCAATCGCAATATCAATTCAGTGCAAGAGATTGTTAATACGTTATTGGTGGCCAGTCAAGATGCGTCCGGTATGAGTAAAACCGTTGCTGATGATGGTCAGACGTTAGCGGAATTAGTGGGTCAATTTAAAATATAATGTTTACTTGGTAGGTAATTAAAAATGAACCCGAAGCGGTTCATTTTTTTTAGTCCAATTTTTAATCTACACCAGAGCCTAAATTTGAACCTATATTTGTTGAAGCAAACTTTAACATTATAAACGGTCCATTTATTCTATTCATTCGTGGGTAAGTGTTTTTCCAGATGTTGATTTGATGAAATATATTCGTCATTTGTTTATTAATAATCGGCCTTCCGGTCTAGGTTTAGTGCCTATCATGGGGTAAAATGCGCCGTTGCACCTTTTGTTAACCGCCAAATTTAAGTTGAATATTCATGTTTGAAGTTAATCCTGTAAAATTCAAAATTAAAGAGCTAGCCGAACGTACTGAGTTACTTCGGGGGTATCTTTGACTACGCTGCTAAAAGTGAGCGTTTAGAAGAAGTCAGTCGCGAGCTTGAAAGCCCTGAAGTGTGGAATGAGCCTGAACGTGCTCAAGCATTAGGTAAAGAGCGTGCTGCGTTAGTGGTTGTGGTCAAAACCATTGATGATATGGACACGGGTCTAGAAGACATCCAAGGGTTACTTGAGCTTGCCATTGAAGAAGATGACGAAGAAACCTTTAATGATGCTGCCGCAGAACTTGAGGAGTTAGACACTCGTCTGGCTGATCTCGAATTCCGCCGCATGTTTTCTGGTAAGAGTGATGCTTCAAACTGTTATCTTGATATTCAATCTGGTTCAGGCGGCACCGAAGCACAAGACTGGGCCAACATGGTTCTGCGCATGTATTTACGCTGGGGTGACGCGCATGGTTATAGCCCAGAGTTAATGGAAGTGACCGACGGCGATGTGGCAGGTATTAAAGGTGCTACGATTAAGTTCACTGGTGAGTACGCTTTTGGTTGGATGCGAACAGAGACGGGTGTGCACCGTTTAGTACGTAAATCGCCATTTGATTCATCAGGTAAACGTCATACTTCTTTCTGTTCTGTTTTCGTTTACCCTGAAATTGATGATGATATTGAAATCGATATCAATCCATCAGATTTACGTATCGACACTTACCGTGCTTCTGGCGCGGGTGGTCAGCACGTCAACAAAACCGATTCTGCGATACGTATTACACATTTACCAACCAACACTGTGGTGCAATGTCAAAACGATCGCTCGCAACATAAAAACCGTGACTCTGCTTTTAAGCAATTAAAGGCGAAGTTGTACGAGTTAGAAATGCATAAACAAAATGCCGATAAACAAGCTGCTGAAGATGCAAAATCAGATATCGGTTGGGGCAGTCAAATTCGTTCATACGTATTAGATGACGCCCGTATCAAAGATTTACGTACAGGGGTTGAGAACCGCAACACTCAAACTGTGCTGGATGGTGATTTAGATAAGTTTATTGAAGCCAGCCTAAAATCAGGACTTTAATTAAATTAACTTTTTCCGCCATGTAAGTGTGGCGAGTAAACGCGAGAATATAATATGACTGAACACGTACAAGATGAAAACAAACTGATTGCTGAACGTCGCGCTAAATTAGACCACATCCGCACCAACTGTCCTGCGAATGCTCATCCAAATACATGGCAGCGTAGTCATAAAGCGGCTGAGTTACAGGCTCAATATGGCGAGCAAACCAAAGAAGCGCTAGAAGAGTTAGCTTTTCAAACCAGTATTGCTGGCCGTGTTATGGCCAAGCGTGGTCCGTTTTTAGTAATTCAAGACGTGTCTGGCCGTATTCAAGCTTATGCTGGTAAGCCAGTGCAAGGCGACTTAAAAGAGCGTTATCAAGGTTTAGACATCGGTGATATTATCGGTGTTAAAGGTCAGCTGCATTTATCTGGCAAAGGCGACTTGTACGTTAATATGGAAGAATATCAGTTACTGACCAAAGCATTGCGTCCGTTACCTGAAAAATTCCATGGTTTAACCGACCAAGAAACGCGTTATCGTCAGCGTTACGTTGATTTGATCGTTAACGAAGATTCGCGCAATGCCTTTATTATGCGTTCTAAAGTGGTTTCTGCTATTCGCAACTTCATGATCAAAAAAGAGTTCATGGAAGTTGAAACCCCAATGATGCACGTTATTCCTGGTGGCGCTTCAGCACGTCCATTTGTGACTCATCATAATGCATTAGACATGGCGATGTACTTACGTATCGCGCCTGAGCTATACCTTAAGCGTTTAGTGGTTGGTGGTTTTGAGCGTGTGTTCGAAATTAACCGTAACTTCCGTAACGAAGGTTTATCACCACGTCATAACCCAGAATTCACCATGATGGAATTCTATATGGCATATGCTGATTACAAAGACCTAATGGACTTAACCGAAGAAATGCTGGGGTCAATTGCTCAAGAATTATTAGGCAGTACTAGCATGCCGTATGGTGAAGAAACTGTTGAGTTTGGTGGCGCTTATGCTCGTTTAAGCATGTTAGAAGCGATTCAGAAATACAATCCTGACAATGCGACTATTCAAGCTATGACCTACGAGCAAGTTAAAGACGTAGAGTTTATGCGCGACTTAGCATCGAGCCTAGGCATCAAGTTAGAGAAATTCTGGACCTGTGGTCAGTTACTTGAAGAAATTTTCGGTGAAACTGCTGAAACTAAGTTAATGCAACCTACGTTCATTACTGGCTACCCAGCGGATATTTCACCTTTGGCGCGTCGTAATGATAACAATGACTTCATTACCGATCGTTTTGAGTTCTTTATCGGTGGCCGCGAAGTGGCTAACGGCTTTAGTGAGCTCAACGATGCTGAAGATCAAGACAACCGCTTTAAAGCGCAAGTTGATGCTAAAGATGCAGGCGATGACGAAGCAATGTTCTATGACGCTGACTACATCACAGCACTAGAGCACGGTTTACCACCAACAGCAGGTCAAGGTATTGGTATCGACCGTTTAGTGATGCTATTCACTAACACGCATACCATTCGCGACGTGATTTTATTCCCAGCGATGCGCCCACAAGCGTAATGACATAGGTTGGCAGTAGCTAACACTGAGGAATAATCAAAACCAGCTTTCGGGCTGGTTTTTTTGACTAAAATTAACTGGAAATTTGTCTCGTACTGGTTAATTTGCTGCTTGCAAAAAACGCTAGTCGATGACGCCACTTTTAGGTTGGATAAACTTTGCCGATGCTGTCACGAAAGCTTTATTGTTAACAAAGAGCGCAGCTTCTAATTGGTACATCCCTAAACGTTGGCTCACCAATCGACCGACAATTTTGATGGCATCACCAACCTTTATGGGGGCAATAAAGCGGATGGTCATTTCGGCGGTTAAGGCCTTAATACCTTGCATCAGCAAACAATGAGTCATCGCCGCATCGACTAAGGCACTGGCAACGCCGCCATGCAAGAAGCTGTTGTAGCCTTGAAGCTGCGGACTCACTTTATGATAACCAACCACTTGGTTATCACCGTCAGCAAAAAATTTACACTGTAACGACAATGGATTTTGTTTAGCGTCGCCACAGACAACACATTGACTGTGGCTTTGTTTGCTATCTTGATAACGGTTCACACAAGACCTTATTTATTGATGAGTATAAATCCCAGCAATGCTTTAAAAGCGCGCATTAACCATTTGGTAGGTTTTATAACCACCAGTGAGGTTACGCACTTTAAAACCATGCTGGATTAACATGCGATAAGCGACATGACCGCGTAAACCCACCTGGCAAAATACCAGTAACTCTTTGTCTTTAGGGAGTTCGTTTAGTCGGTCTCGAAGCTCTGGCAGTGGAATATTCATTGCGCCTGCAATTGAACCCACGGCCGTGAGTTCCCCTGGGTTTCGAACATCGACAATGATTTGTTCTGCGGTCAAAGCGTGTAAATCTTGACTGTGACATATGGCTTCATCACCTAATAATACATTGGCTGCGACCATACCTGCTTGATTGACCACATCTCTTGCAGAACCAAATGGAGGCGCGTATGTGAGTTCAAGATCGGCTAAGTCATGCACCGTCATACCAGCGCGTTGCGCCACGGCTAATACGTCCATACGTTTATCAACGCCGTCAATCCCTGCTGCCTGCGCGCCTAAAATACGGCCTGAACTAGGGCAGAACAATAGCTTTAAGCTAATAGGGTGAGCCCCAGGATAATAGCTGGCGTGGCTTGCTGTGTGGACATAGATTTTTTCAAATGGGATATTTTGCTTGAGTAAACTTTTCTCATTTAATCCTGTTGAAGCAATGGCCATATCAAACAACTTACAAATAGCTGTGCCTTGAGTGGCACGATATTTTTTATCACCACCAAGCATGTTATCGGCAGCTAATCGTCCTTGGCGGTTGGCAGGGCCAGCAAGGGGGATGAGTGTCGGATTACCAGTAACAAAATCTGCAGTTTCGATGGCATCGCCCACAGCATAAATATCTGCATCGGAGGTTCGCATGCCTTCGTCAACCCGAATACCACCGAGTGGGCCTAATACTAAACCGCACTCAGACGCCAAGCTGGTCTCAGGTTTAACACCAATGGCGAGGATGACTAAATCGGTTGCTAAGGTGTTGTTATCACTCAATGCTAGTTGCAGATGGTAGTGAGGTAATATTGGCTTATCATAATCACCGGTATTATCGGCTTCAGCCAGTTGTATCGGGTATTCATCAACAGCGGTTAAGCCGGTTTTTAAGCGTAAATCAACCCCATTATCAACCAGTTTTTGATGCAGCATATTGGCCATTTCAAGATCAACTGGCCCCATCACTTGGTCTGCTAGTTCGAGTAAGGTGACGTCTAACCCAAGGTGGCGCAGCGCTTCTACCATTTCTAAGCCAATAAACCCACCGCCTACTACCGTGGCATGTTTAGGTTTATGCAGTAGAAGATTCGACAGGATTTTATCCATATCAGGAATATTACGCAGGCTATGGACGAAATGGTTATTGATGCCGCTAATGGGTGGTTTTATTGGTGATGCACCGGGGCTGAGTAATAGCTTTTCATATGACTCTTGATACATTTCATTGGTCATAAGGTTACGTACGGTTAATTGCTTGGCTTGTCTATCAATCGCCACGACTTCATTATGTACCCGTACATCGACATTAAAACGCGACTTAAAGCTTTCGGGTGTTTGCAGTAATAGTGCGTCTCGGGATTCAATTTCACCACTAATATGGTAAGGCAAACCACAGTTGGCAAATGAAACAAATTCGCCCCTTTCAAGGATGATTATTTCAGCAGTTTCAGATACGCGTCTTGCTCTTGCTGCTGCCGATGCACCACCAGCAACACCACCAATAATGACTATTTTGGTCATGCTATTCTCCAATAAAATTAACGATTAACCTAGCGACTATCAATCAGACTTTTTGTTTTCTGATTTGCTATTAAGTGCTTTTTGGCAAGCAAAGCAGTGACCGTATATATTGAGGCTGTGGTGGTGAATACTCATGCCGTGATGTTCTGCCGCTAATCCTAAGCGTAGCTCAATCAAGGGGTCGATAAAATCGATTAACTTGCCACAGGTTAAACAAATTAGATGATCATGCCGTGGTTTATTACTGAGCTCATAAACAGTATTTTTAGATTCAAATAATCGACCTACAACGAGGCCTGCTTGTTCAAAATGCGCCATAATTTGGTCTACAGTATGAAGGCTAATGGTCTCTCCCTGTGCATTTAACCCTTGATAGATATTTTCTACCGTTAAATGCTGTTCATCGGTTTGAGTAAGAAACTCAAGTAACTTACACTTTTGAGTGGTTATTTTGAGACCAGATTCTTTCAATACTGCTTGCATTAGATTGACCTAAACACGTCGACACGTGTTAACTGTGTTTAATCTTCAGCTGATATTATTTGTCATCAACGCTTTGCCATTAATAAGACTATCAACCACCTTATGCCTAGCTCCTTTAACCAAGTTCGCCAACGTTTGACGAGAAATATTCATTGATTTAGCTGCTTCTTGTTGTTGCATCCCCAGTAAATCAACTAAGCGTAAAGCCTCCATTTCATCCTCTGCAAGTGGTACCTGTTCTAACTGCGTCATCGGAATACCATTGGGCTTAAAACAGATGTTGGCAGCTTGGCCGCATATAGTTCGGGGGATTTTAGGTCTTGCCATGTAGCACCTCGTTTGTAGCATATGCCATATATACTGAATGTAGTTCACACATGCAAGCTCTATTCTTTATTGAGTATGAGATACAAACAGATCTTTGATCTAGCCCATAAAACTGACTATTCAACGATACTGATTTTATCACCGTGCTAAATCCAGCTGGCTTTGGAATTGTTAGTGACTGTTTAGTGATGCTATTGATTCATACGGTTACTATCCGAGAGATTATTGATTACCAGTGATACGCCCAACAGTGCCAGTATCTATGAGGTGCCAATTGCCAGTCAATCACACGAACAATGCAAATCAAATAACGCTGTTATGATTTTTTATTATCTCTGATGGAGATAAACTTATAAGCTCCAGGTCTCAAGTGCACCATCAGAGCTTAAGGTCAATAGCTTACCATTAGGTTTGATCACCATTGAAAATACCGTAGTGCCAGTGTTATAGGCGGTGATATCCCAATGAGAAAGCTCTTTTCCTGATGAAGCATCCCAATAGATAACACTTTGTTTTGACGTTGCGGTAATTAAGTTTTTGCCGTGATTGACGAATAACGCCTGCCGAAAATAGCGATAGCGCTCAAGGTAATCTAGATGACTTACTGGCTGCGTTGTTTGGGTATCGATAATGACATTGTTATCAAGTGCATCGGCAATAAATAAGCGCCGATTAGCGTCATCAAAACTCACGCTGGTGATTTGTTGAGGACGTGAGAAACTGCTGATCAACTCACCGCTATAAGCAGCCCAAATATGGACATCACCATCAAGTCCTGTCGATAAAACCTGTTGTTCAAAGCCTGATAGCTCAACATGATTAACGGCGGCGCTGTGTTGTTTAAACAATGACATTGTCATGCTACTTCGTTGTATCACTGTGATTGAACCATCATTCATCCCCACCAAAATAGTGCTGCCTGTTTGGCTCAGAAAAAGGCTCGAAATGCTGGCATCGGGATTAAATCCGTGGGCGGGCCAACGTATATCTAATTTGCCTGTCTCAAGGTTAAAAACGGATATTTTTTGTTTGCCAGCCGTCGCAAGGAATTGTTTGTTACCAGACAACGCCAGCAGATAATTGGTTTCATCAAAGTCATCGTCAGACCATTGGCGTAATAGTTGGCTTGTTGCCACATCCCAAATTGATAATGTACGGCTTCTGCCTAATGTGACAGCCATACTGGCATCGTTAGACAGTACGCCATCAATTAGCGTTTCTTGTACGAGTGGTTGAATATTATCGGGGGTTTTCATCACCTCAGCTTGATTGCAGCCAGAGACAGCCATCATTATCGTGATGACGCTAATAAGGTGCACACTTATCTGTAATCTAAATCCGGCATTAGCTAACAATTTAATTCCCCCTATAAAAAGATGCTTTCAACATAATAGCATAGAGCGTTACCGCCGGTTTTATGGGCTCGCAACTGCATGAATCGTGAAATATTTACTATAAATGGCATGACTTTTTGCTATAGCAAAGTCAGCGTTCAAATTATGCATCTATTAAGAAAAAGTGAATTCAGGCACAATAACGGCTAACAATCTGTTATTTAAGCCAAGGAACCCACATGACGCAAATTACCTTAACCACTCCCGATGATTGGCATCTTCATTTTCGAGATGGGGATATGCTAGGTGAAACGGTTCCTGCGACGGCTAGACTGTTTCAACGCGCGATTGTGATGCCTAATTTAGTCCCACCAGTAACGACCGCTACAATGGCTTTAGCTTATCGAGATCGTATCTTGGCGGCGCGCCCAGCCGGAAGTAGTTTTCAGCCGTTAATGACGCTATTTTTAACTAATAACACCAGCGCTCAAGATATTATCGATGCCAAAGCGGCAGGGGTAGTGGCTGGAAAGTTATACCCAGCAGGTGCGACCACAAATTCAGATGCAGCAGTTAAAGCCTTGGATGAGTTGTTTCCGATATTTGAGGTTATGGCGCAACAAGGCATGTTGTTATTAGTACATGGTGAAGTAACAGAATCGCATATTGATATTTTTGATCGCGAAAAGATGTTTATCGATCGCTATTTATCGCGCATTGTCGAAGCCATTCCTAGCCTTAAAGTGGTGTTTGAACATATCACCACTAAAGAAGCGGCTGAGTTTGTCGCAGAGGCTTCAGCTAATGTTGCTGCAACCATTACCCCACAGCATTTATTGTTAAATCGTAATGATTTACTCGTCGGTGGTGTGCGTCCGCATAACTTTTGCTTACCCGTATTAAAACGCAACATTCACCAGCATGCATTGCAAGCTGCTGTGGCGACAGGCTCAAGTAAATTCTTTTTAGGTACTGATTCTGCCCCGCATGAAAAACACCGCAAAGAGTCAGCCTGTGGCTGCGCAGGTTGTTACAGTGCCTGGAGTGCATTAGAACTCTATGCGCAAGTATTTGATAACTTAGGGGCATTAGATAAGTTAGAAGGTTTTGCCAGCTTACATGGCGCAGACTTTTATGGCTTACCACGCAACAGTGGCACTGTGACGCTAGTGAAACAAGAATGGACGGTACCAGAAGAGATTATTCTGCCAAACGGTAATCCTATCGTGCCATTTTTTGCAGGACAAAAAGTGAATTGGAAAGTGAAAACGGCTTAAGTTAATCACTAAGTTGTCTAGGTAATTAACGCAGCATGCTGTTTTTATCACGGGTAGCTAAGTGGAAATAGCTTAATAACCAAATAGATTTATTAATGCCTGTCAGTTTGCTGACAGGCATTTTTGATCAGCGTCTTATTAAAGATCTCTTATTGGCTTTTTCATTTGTTGCCTGCGCCTGTAAAAGTGCTTCAAATGCTGCTTGGGGTAATGGTTTACTAAATAAGTAACCTTGGCCGTAATCACATTTCAATGCATTAAGCAGATGATACTGCTCTTCTGTTTCAACGCCTTCTGCCACGACCGTTAAATTGAGACCGTGCCCCATAGCGATTGCCGCACCAACAAGTTCTAGATCGCCCGGATCGACGGTTATATCGTTAATAAAGCTTTTATCTACTTTTAAGGTATTGAATGGGTAACTGCGCAGGTAACTGAGCGACGAATATCCGGTACCAAAATCGTCCATTGAGATACTGACACCAATGTCGTTAATGGATATCAAGTTACTGTCGATGACGGCGTCGCCACTGAGTAAGACTCCTTCGGTGATTTCCAGTTCAATAGTGCTAGGATTAATCTGATGTTTATCTAGCTGGATATTAAGCATGTCAACAAAGGTATTTTCCCTGAATTGTTTTGGGGACACGTTAATGGCAATTTTAAAATGAGGATTATAGGTTTGTTGCCATTTTTTGGCTGTAGCAAATGCAACCTCGATAACATATTGACCGATTGTGACAATGAGTCCCGTTTGTTCAGCAATAGGGATAAACTCATCAGGAGTGACTTGACCGAGCAAAGCATTATTCCAGCGTAAAAGGGCTTCCGCGCCGATAATTTTGCGGCTCTTGATATCTACAAAAGGTTGAAAGTAAACCTCGAGTTCTTTTTGCTTCAATGCACTGCGTAATTGCTCTTCAACTTTCAAGCGCCGATTCATATCGTGGTTCATTTGATGTGTATAGAAATTATAGGTATTTCTGCCGCGATCCTTTGAATGGTACATGGCTGAATCTGCTTGTCTTAGCAATTCTTTAGGGTCTTCACTATCTAGCGGGTAAAGGGCAATACCAATACTGATGGTTGACACTAGCTCACGATTTTCGAGCCTAAAAGGCTGGTAAAATTGCTCGAGTAGCTTACGGGCAATAATTTCAACTTCAGTGGGTTCATTAATATTGCTCAATATAATGATAAATTCATCACCTCCCAACCTACCCACAACATCACTTTCTCTAATGGTATTTTTTAACCGAACCGCCGCTTGGATCAACAGTTCATCACCAACAGAGTGACCCATGGTGTCATTAACCTTTTTAAAATCGTCTAAATCAATAAACAATACTGCCACATTATTTTTGGCTCGATGGGCGTCTTTAAGCATTTGCGACAATCTATCAAGTGACAGTAGTCTATTAGGCAGGCCTGTTAAGCTATCGTAATGGGCTTGATGAAGAATTTTTTCTTCTTGTTGTTTGTATTGAGTGACATCTTGTTTTAGGGCTAGATAGTGTTTAGTGACGCCAGCGTTATCAAAAATAGGTGCAATATGAGCATGTTCCCAAAAAATATCGCCGTTTTTCTTTTTGTTTTGCAGCTCGCCTTGCCATGCATGTCCGGTAGAAATAGCATTCCATAATTCTTTATAAAGTGATTTTGGGGTTAATCCCGACTTTAGCATGCTGGCCGATTGGCCAATGACTTCACTCGCGGCGTAGCCAGAAATTTTTTCAAAGGCACTATTCACATATTCAATTTTGCTGTCGATATTAGTTAATATCATTGATATTGGGCTTTGTTCTATTGCTTGTGACAATGTAAGAGCTTGTTCTTCAGCCTTTTTTTGGGCGCTTAAATCGATATCGATACAGTACATTTCTGCTTCATTATCGGTATTGTTGATTAACGTATGGGATGAATAAACCGCTACATTACTACCATCTGCACGTTGCAGGAGTAATTCTTCAGCGAGAATAGGAACCCCTTCATTAATCCATGCATTGACGTTATTGATCACATGTTCTCGGTAAGGTGGGGGAATAATGAGGTCTTCTAATTGCTTCCCTAATGCTTGCTCTTTGGTATATCCATAAAGCTTTTCACTGGCCTGGTTCCAAAAAATGACCGAACGGTTTTTATCATAACCTTGGACCGAAATTGAGGGTATTTGTTCAAAAATATGTCTAAACTTAGATTCACTCAGAAGCAGTTTTTGTTCGGCATTAATGCGCTGTGAAATATCTTTAACAAAGCAGAATAACATCCCATCATCACCATCCCAAAAGCTGATGCTCACCTCAACATGAAACAAATGACCTAACTTATGTCGGTGTTGAGAGGTGTAATTAATAGACTTTGTTTGCTTAACTTTAATGACATTTTGAGTAGAATACTGGTGTTTTTCACTGGTTTCGATCTCTCCAATCGGTTTATTGCTCAGCTCGTCGAGAGTATAACCGGTCATATTAGCGAAACTCTGATTCGACTCAATTATTTTGCCGTCCACCGACACAATAACAAAGCCATCTTGCGCGGTACTGATAATATTACGATAAGTACTTTCACTGCGGCGTAACTGTTCTTCAATGAGTTTTCGGTCGGCCATATCTCGACTTACGCCCACAATCCCCTCAATTTCCCCTGACAAATTAGTAAAAGGCGTTTTATGGGTTTTAAAAATATGGGCGATTCCATCTGGTGTTGTGACCCATTCTTCATTCATCCACGGCTGGTTTTCTCGTAATACAAAGCGATCGGCCTTGATAAAGCTGTCTGCCTGCTGACGATCAAATAAGTCATAGTCTGTCTGATGCTTAATATCCTCGGGTTTAAGGTTTAACGCTTCAGAGAATGCCTTGTTACAACCTAAATAAATCCCGTCGACCGATTTGTAAAAAATGATATCGGGAATGCCATCAATAATGCTTTGTAACAGGTTTTTCTCGGTTTCGAGGAGGCTTTTGTGATGATGTAACTCTTGATATATTTGTTGCCTTTGTTGATGCTGTTTTAGCAATAACCCCACTAGCATGGTGCCACATGTATATACCGTTAATAATGTCGGACCAATTGTAAGAATAATGTCGTATTTATCTACCACTGGCATGAGTAATAAACACAGCAAAATGCCAATCTCCACCACAAACCCCATGGCCAGTAAGTTTTGCCAATTGGGTTGTTTGTTTGCAGACTTCATCCAGTATCGCCAGCCTAACCCAATGGCAGAGCTGATAATAATAATTAAGGTTCCAACGTATAAACCGGCGCCGCCTTGATAAATACGGAAACAAGCAGCGAGTAACGCGGCAATCAATGTCGGGATAAAACCAAAAAATAGCCCACTTAAACTTAACAGTACCCAACGAGTATCAAAAAATATCCCCGGCCTTAACTCCCAAGGATTATTCATGACACAAATTGCAATCATTCCGATAAAAACCCCACTCAAGACATTTCCATATTTCTTGGGGGCTATCTTTTGTAATTTTATGGCATCATAAATAACGACAAGTGCCAGTAACAATACGGTGTTACTCATCAAACTGAAAAAACTATCCATTCTTTCCCCGCATAAAAAGAGCATTGCCTTCTTTTACTGTAGTTCAAATCTGATAATAATAAAAAAATAAACTATTTTTATCATTACGTTAATAAGATTTTTACCATTAATATCTAACGCCTGTGACCATTGAAATCTGAGCAAAGGTTCAAATAAATGGCATGATCAAGTTTAGTCGTTAAACGGTATTTTTGTGTACTAAATCTTCATCCGTTGACGAGTTCTGTGAAACACCGCGCTTCATTTTTATCGGCTGTAAATGTAGGGGGAAAACGCAATCTAGCTAAAACGATAGAATGATGACTTATCTAAGGATGAATGGCTGAATATTGAACGATTATTCAGCTATTCAATAGCTTGAGTTTCTGTCGAATGACAGGGTGTTTAATGATCTGTCATTGGCGTGTGTTAATTCATTTCGGGGCTATGCATTATAAAGCCGATTACATTTATAAAATGCTAACTATCAATAATACAATAAGATAAAGCTTAACGAGTGACACTAATTTGTATTAAGTCATCTTTAATATAAAAAGTTGAAATTTATTTGTATATATCGAGGTCTTTTACATTAATACCAACATACTTAATCGTTAAGTATGAAATATGGATGAATATTATTATGACGACTTCATTTTCTGTAAAAATGTTACTCACCTCAACCACCGTAGGCTTAACGCTATTATTTGGCATGCCAGCTCAAGCATCGAGTATTACAGTACCGGACTCAATGATAGTTGAAACCGTGAATGGTCAGAACGTCAGTATAAAAAATACGATTGGACTTAGCCGCGGGCAACAATTGGTTGAAATTAACTATCGCGACTTATTTCAAGATAATGCTGATGATTCAGGCCATTGGGTACGTTCTGAATCCTTGTACCTCACATTAGAAGTTGCTGAAAATCAACGTTATGAGCTTGCTACACCTGATATTTATAGTGCAGAAGCTGCTCGTGATTTTTTAGATAACCCACAAGTCACGCTGAGTATTAATGGTCAACAACACAAAAGTGTCGCATTATTGACTCAGTCGCAGTTATTAACTCAATTAGTGTTGAGGTAAGTTTAAAAGTGGTTAGCAAGTCTTATCATCAGAAGCGGCTTGCTAAAAATTATTTTAAGACACTGCTACTCTCGTAATACGGATTCTATATCGCCGATTCTATAACTCGTTATTGTGTAAATATTAATTCAAGTAATAATATTTCTAATTGTTAGTTTATTTGTTAATTTATTTGTTTTTTTTGATAACTTCAGCTCAGTAATTTTATTGAGTTGATATTATTGAGTTGATATTATTGAGTTGATATTATTGAGTTGGTATTGTCGATTAATGTTGTCGATTAATGTTGTTTGGATTATTTTGTTAATGATATCTATAGGTTAATTTATAGTTTTTGTCGTGTTTTTAGATATTTATTGAAAATAGTAGATTCAGTTTCATCATTAATGTGTATTTAGTTTCCTCCATTCAAATATTCAACACGCCAACTAGCTTTTATACTATGTTGTCGAACATATTTGCCATTTTTCTGGGGTATTGAGTTGTAGAATACAGCTGCCCAACGCTTATTGCTCATGAGTGTTTGCTTTAAATAATAGATACCGAGTCAATGACTTTTATCAATGGATTATATCGTAAACTATTGATAAATATGGGCTATTATGGCATCTAAAAATGGAGTTTATTTTTTTGTGTTCATCCTACGATGAACACAACTTACCAAAGCAGTCCTTAAACAATATCGTTGGTAAGCAAAGCATTGGTTCTTGTAAGATGAACTCGCGGCGCGATAATCAATTCATTTATTGATCATTCTCTGTATTTTAGTAAATCATTTGCGTTAATATACTGTTGCATTCTAGAGCAGTTATTTGTAATACAAATGGCTAACATAAAGTAAAATAAAGGAATATTAATGCAGTTACTTTTTAGGAAAGCTATCACTCCGTTATTGGTTACCGCCAGTTTAACCGTTGCAGGTTGCAGTGGTGGGGGAAGCGAGTCAGCCAGTAATAATGTCACACCTCCGGTGACAGACAGCAGTAGCATCACTTGGACCAAAGGCCAGTTTACTCCATACGCGGATGTCGCATTACAGTGCAAGGCCGATCAAACTGGATCTGAACTCACCGAAAAGCTTTGGCTTCGCTCATGGAGTAACGACACTTACCTTTGGTATGATGAAATTTTCGATCGCGATCCAGCTCCTTATACCGTAGCGCAATACTTTGATTTATTAATCACAGATGAACTGTCTGAAACCGGTAATGTAAAAGATAAGTTTCATTTCTCAATGCCGACTGATGAATGGGAGCAATTAAATCAATCTGGCGCATCATTCGGTTACGGATTTAACCTGTCACTTCGCAATGCATCTGCGGGGGTAACTCGTCAGGTCACCATTACTTATAGCGAACCTAATTCACCGGCAGTTGCCGCGAGAATAAATCGCGGCGCTATTATTGTTGCTGTAGATGGCGTCAATGTGGCTAATGCTGACGATAGTGCAAGCATAGATACATTAAATGCAGGGTTGTTCCCAACTCAAAGTGGCAAACAAACGACATTTACCGTGCGAGATCTCAATGCCATTGTCGATCGCAATGTCATATTGTCGGCCACCACAGTTATCTCTACCCCGGTGCAAAATACCCAAGTGATCCAAACCGCAAGCGGCAAGATTGGATACTTACAATTTAATTCTCATATTGCGACTGCAGAGCGAGGGTTGTTTGATGCTATCACCACGTTAAGCGAAGCGGATGTAGAAGATTTAGTCCTAGATTTACGCTACAACGGTGGCGGTTTACTCGCCTTAGCGAGTCAGTTGGGTTACATGATAGCAGGTGATACCGCGACCAATAATCGCATATTTGAACGCACCAGTTTTAATGATAAATATCGAACTATCGATCCCGTAACTAGAGCAATACTCGAACCAACGCCGTTTATTCCGCAAACAATAGGCTTTAATACTGGGTTGCTGCGTGCAGGGATTACACTGCCTTCACTAAACCTCAAGCGGCTTTATGTATTAACAACAGCAGATACATGCTCGGCCAGTGAAGCATTGATGAATAGTCTGCGTGGTATTGATATTGAAGTGATTCAAATTGGTGGCACAACGTGCGGAAAGCCTTATGGATTTTACCCAACACCAAACTGCGGTACCACTTACTTTAGCATTCAATTTAAAGGCGTAAACGATAAAGGTTTTGGTGATTATTCAGATGGTTTTGTACCCACTACAAGTCCAACACTCGACAGTGAAATTGAAGGTTGTGCGCTAAGCGATGATTTAAACCATGCGCTTGGTGATACCAATGAGCGACTCTTAAGCGCCGCATTGTATTACCGTGATAATAACCAGTGTCCAGAGCTGACGTCATCAGCGGCTAAAGTGTCAGCGGCTCCAACAATGATGGATAAGGGCTTTATGTTGAAAGATGACCGTCACTCAACATTGCTTAAAAATAATCGGATAATGTCGACAGGAGCCATGTAATGTCCCGTTTACCTTCTGGTTTACTTATTGCTGTAGTGATGTTTTCCACGGCTTTTATGGGGTGTGGCACTTCAACGGCCGGAAACGATAGAGCGGTTCCTGCGCTAATCACGTCGCCAAATAGTGCCAGTGTGGATGAACTACAAGCGGCTATTGCCAGTTTGTTGAATACAGACCATGTGATGATTGCTCAAAGCGCGTTTGCAGACACCAGCGTCTTGTCTATTGAACCTGCAATGCACAAAGACACTAATGGTCGTTTATTAATGGGGCGCTCTACCGAGATGCCAGAGAGTGTGCAATTGCTTATTCAAGGCGATACATGCTTGCTTGAGCACGCCAAAAGCGGCCAACGTAAAATATTGCAAATAACCACCTGCCGAGCCGAGTAACACTGGCTAACTTATGGCGTAGTTACCTGTTAATTCAGGCTTGGACTCATTAGTACCAATGACGAAATATTGTCATTGGTACTAATGGGATATTGCTGGTTTATTACCGGAGTTTTATTGTCAATCTGATGGATATTATTGTGATTAACGCTTCAGCGTTAATCACAATAATGAGTTAAGAGTTAAGGATTGAGTTAAGAACTAAATTCAGGGCTAAATACAGACTACGTATTAACCTTGAGTCTGGTAAGTAAAACATTCTTAGTGAATAGAAAGGTAGTCTAGGCTGCCTTTCTATGATTACTTCTCCAGTGAGATAATTATCTATTATCTGTAGCAGAGGTTATTTATTATCTGAACGTATCACTAACTCAACGCGGCGGTTTTGTTTCTGGCCCGCTTCATCAAGATTATTGGCAATAGGCGAGTACTCACCAACCCCTTTGGCTTCAACTTGTTGTGCAGAAATAGAGAACTGTTTAATCAATCGGGTTTTAATTGCAGTCGCGCGTTTTTCTGACAAGGTTTGGTTATAAGCTTGCGAGCCCTGGTCGTCTGAGTGTCCTACCACATAAAAAAGCTGCTTAGGGTGTGTTTGTAGGTATTGAGCTACCACTTCAACAATCGGATAAGCTTCTGGCAGTAATTCATCGCTATCATATTTAAACAACAAACCGTCTAGTGCCACATGGCCGGTTTTGGCTATCTCGTCGGTTAAGCCCTGCAAATCAATTCCCACACGATTATTGTTTAATGTGGTTTCTTCAATGATTCGGACTTCTGCTGACAATTGGCCTGGAAAACCAATGACGTATACCATAGCGTACACATTACCTTCAGCTCTATCTAACTTGTATAGTCTATAAAATTGGTTTTCGTCAAAGCCAATCGTTGCTAGTAATGCTATCTTAGTTTCTAATGTATCTTCGTTTCCGCACTCCTTCCCTAAACAGGCATAAACCTCTGTAAAACCGAGTTTAGTTAACGCATGTTGATAATTTGCGTCAATCTCAAATTCTGAGTAAGTACGTGGTAATAGGTAAGCAATATCAGTAATTTTTCCTTCCAGTTCTATGGTTTTATAGTTATCACCCACAAGTACTGAGGCTTGGTTAAAACCATGTGTAATATATTTTTGTATATAAGCACCTGGAATTCTGCTTAGCATTGGGTGGTCAGCCGAGTTTTTAGTATCTTTATCGCTATTGTCTTTAACCGTTATTTCACTCACAGCTTGTGATAAATAACTTTGATTAGTGGCCACCAAATCTAATGGCTCAGCGATGACTTCTATAATATCCAATTCTAAATTGGTAGCATTCTGCCAGCTAATCGCATATATCGACACATAAACTTGTTTTTTAGGCAGGGTAATATGTGCTGTTATTAATGATGGCAAGCTACTGGAAATATTTGTCAAAGGCGAGATAAATGAAGATAGCTTACGTTCATCACCACAACTTGCTTGTTCACATTCAAAAATGATCTCGGCATTGAGCGCGTTAAGCTGGTTTTTATAGTTATTGATTAAATGTGCCGGTGTATAAGACGGCGGTAGCTCATAGTTGGTTCTAGTTAGTTTTCCTTTCACTTCTTTTGATTGAATATTTTTATCGTCAATTGCCGTGATCAATTGCACAGGCGTGAAGTGCCTTAATTCATTTTTTGTTTCTTTTACCTCTTTAGGCTCAGAAAATAATTCTTGTAATGTTGCTGAATAGGCATTCATCGCTGGTATCACTGCAATGATAATGGCTAATGACATTAGCGCGGGTTTTAACATATCAACTCCCTGTTGTGTGGTATCCAATATTTTGTGAAATAACATTAAGTGATCATAAGATATTCAAACATCAATAAGGTGTAAAACAATTTGTAATATGATGACTATATACCTATCACTTTTAGTGCCTTTTGTTTTTTGCTCCATCCTTAAGGATGTATTTAAGTGGTGAGTAATATTTTATTAGGAAAAGGTAACAGGTTTATTGGTGAACATTCTGTTGATGGTGATAAAATTTGAGTACATTAATAAGGATATTGCTCACTAATAATCATTATGGCCAAAATAATAGAGTTAGATGATAAATCTTGGTTTTATAACCTGTACATAAAAGGGATGCGTAACTTTAACGCGCAAAGTGACGTGGGTTTATATGTCGCTAATATAGGTTACCCTCTGTCTTTGGGCGTTTCGTTGTTACTGCTTATTTTGATGGTCGGTTTGGCTGTGCTACCTCTTAGTGTTCCTAATACTGAGCTTGCTCGTGCATTAGTATTAATCAACATTGGATTATTACCTGTCTACTTAATAGGACGTTATTGGCTGGTTAGGCGACGTTACGGTATTACCGGGACATTACGTTGCTATGTGAGCCAGCAGCGTATTGCCATTCCTGCGAATGCAATAATGGATAAGCCTGTGGGGCAGTTGGAGTTACAACGCGATGACATTGATCGCATAAAGGTAAAATATAAATCTCAAATGCATCGTTTACATGCTGACTCTTCTACACAAGTATAAAAAATATTGAACTTCTGGGGTGAACTGTGATCAGATCAAGTAACTTCAGTTACTTAGAGAAAAACCATGTCAATATTCAACCCAGAGCAATGGTCATACAATCACTTTAAAAACGGTTTCTTTGGTGACCCGCGTCGCACAGATCGTGTCATCGAAGTCGCTGCAGATATGGCACGTTGTAGTGGTAAGTCTATCGCTTTATCATGTCAAGGTAATGAGGCTAAAGTTGAAGGGGCTTATCGATTGATCCGTAACGACAACATTTCTCCAGAAGTAATTAGAGCTTCTGGTTTTCAACATACTGCAGAGCTTGCCCAGCCCTATGCTGAGATATTAGCCATTGATGACACCACTGCGCTGAGTTACAAACATCAAGTAGCAGAAGAGCTTGGCAAACTGGGGACGACGACAGATAAATCACGTGGTTGGTGGGTTCATTCAACCCTGCTATTAGACAGCTTCACGACTCAGACTATCGGGCTCATTCATCAAGAATACTGGCTTCGTCCTAATAATCCTGAAGATGCTGACGAAAAAGAAAGCGGTAAGTGGTCAGAAGCCTCTTATTTCTGCCGTCAACGCTTGGGAAAGCTCATGTCACGGGTAATTTCAGTGTGTGATAGAGAAGCAGACATACTGAGTTATATTCAAGATAAACAGAAGCATAATGAGCGTTTTGTCGTTCGAGCGAAACATTCTAGAGCGCTGATAGAGACTGACTCTACGTTATTTGAACATCTTGAATCACAAGCCGAACGGGGTGAATACACTATCGATATCGCCCAGAAGGGGACAAAAAATAGTAAAGGGAAGCCTGTAAACCGCGTGGCAAGAAAAGCCAAGCTAACCATTAAAGTGGCACAGGTTACGTTCAAAACGAAAGGTGAGACTAAGCCAGTAAACGTGGTGTACGCTCAAGAAAAAACATCAAAAAGCGTTACTGAGCCGTTGCGCTGGGTGCTATTAACAACAGAGCCAATCGATACGTTAATTCAAGCACTTCATATTATTGATATTTACACCGCAAGATGGCGAATTGAGGATTTTCATAAAGCATGGAAAACGGGTGCAGGAGCTGAGCGCCAAAGAATGACAGAGCCTAAGAACTTAGAAAGAGCGGTTTCAATCTTAGCTTTTATCGGCGTCCGTTTACTGCAACTCAGAGAAGCCATCACCATCCCTTATTATTTACGTAAAAAAGGGCTGGTTGAGGAGGCCAAAGCAGTGGAGGCTCAACGCTGTGACACGGTACTCGAAGAAGATGAATGGAAGGTGCTAATGCGGTTTAATAAGCCTAGAGGGCATAAAGATAAAGGCGCGCCGAGTCTGAAATGGGCGTATCAATCAATCGCAAAGTTGGGTGGTTTCACCGATACCAAACGAACAGGGATCGCAAGCTGGACGGCGGTTTGGGAAGGTTGGAGTACATTACAGTCTCATGTTGTAGGCTACCGAGTCGCGAAAGAAATGATTGCTGATGGCGAGAGCTTATGAAATCTGATCAAGAGACAGGTTTACATGTGCGCAACCATATTACCGCGTGTGATATTGAGCTTAAGAGCGGTGAAGTCATTACCCTTAATGCGATGTATTTTCCGCTTAAACACATTGTTTACATGCTGTGTTTTTTCGACTACCCATTAACAACGCTGCACGGCAATTGGTCATGGGCTTTTTTGCCTAATATTATAGCCGTAATATTCCCTGTTTTAGTCAATGTCGTTGTCACAGGCATATTAGTGAAACACTATTTTTTGTAGTGTATATTCAATTGATTACATACATGATTGATTGTGAGTTTTTAAGCGTTAGTAAAGCAATAACGTAACATTAAAAGGATGTTTTCATGTACAAATTAATCGCTATTATTTTATTACTATTTATCTCGACAGCGTCAATGGGAGCGACTGAAGATGAGCAAGCTCAGTGGATGGAAGCCGCAAAGAAAATTAACTTATCTGAACCGCATTCCTTGTGTAAAAAATCAGTTAATGTCGTAATCAATCAAGATGTAAAGTTATTCAGAACAATATTTGCTGAGATACCAGCAACAGATGAACAAGTAAAAATGCATTTAGCCGACTTACATGATAAATATTATAACAAGTCATATTTGGGTATCGATAATTACCGAATTGATGAAGGACGCGAGTTTGCGTTTGAAGATGCTAAAAACGCTAACAATAATTTAGTTCGTCAATCTGCGCAGATGCGTGGACATGATCTTGAGGTATGGGTGGGATATCGTTTTGATACTGTTTCACCGAAAACCAACAAACCTCGTCAAGCGAGTGGATACTGTAAACTAGCCTATCTACAAAACCAGTGGAAAATTATTTCGTTATTGTAGGCCATTATATGGTACCTGCTTATCCTTTTTGTTCATTACCGGCATGTTAATGACGTAATAGAATTATATGGCTAAAAATAGTCGATAACGAGGCTCTTTATATAGCTGGTAGACACTGACAACAATCTTAAAAATGTAAATTCGATTAAGGAACAGGATGTTTAACAAGTTAACAGGGACGTTATTGATTACCGCGTCATCATTTTCAATCGTGTCAGCCGTTGAAAAAATAAAGTGGATTTTTATATGTTTTAATCTGATTTATGTTGTGTTGGCGGTAAGTGTCTTTTCTTTTTCGGCTGAAACTGTCGGGCGTTTAATGCTCAGTATATTGTTGATCTTGGTAGCGTTTAGTTATCAATGTCGATGGTGTTTTGATGCCTCACGCAATGTGTTAATACAGTTCCATGGTTTCAAGTTAGGGGGGGGATCCATTTATTCCCTTCAACAACAAGATGTTGATTACTCGATAATAAAAAATATTGAGTTAAAAGAAGTGCATAATACTTATAAAGTGATTTTGCATGTTAAAGAGAGTCAACAAGCTCAATTTCCTGAACCGATATCGATATCGTTAAAAGTGAAGCAACATAAGTTGCCCGCATTAGTGCAACAATGTCGAAAAGAGTTAATGTCGCAGGGGATTAATGTTGTCGGTCAATTTGATAGCGTTAGTCGTAAAGATTGGCCAACCTTTAGTTCAGTTCCGCTCGACCTAGATACCGTAAAAGCCTTTATCGGGATTAAGTTATTTAACGACCCGATAAAACTACAATACCCCGTCACACTGTTTATGCTGCCTTTACCTCGGCAATACTTTCATCAAGTCTGGGCTTCAAGTTATATTAGTTTTATGGCTGCCCTGTTTATCCTTTATTCCAGCCATAATATCGTAGCGGCCATAGTGGTTGCCTTATTTGGGGTAGCTGTGTCTGCTGTAAGGCGAAAGCTCATTTGCGATAAGCATTATACACAGGGTATATCGACTCCTAATGAGATTGTTATCAGTGAAAATTCACTTGTTATTTCAAGAGTGTATTTTGAGGACAAGCAAGTTAGACAGATAGAAAAGTCTGCGATTAAATCAATTAATATTGAGTGGAATTGGTATAAAGCTGGCGATGGTGACAGTACCCGGAGGCAATACAGGCGACCTTTTGTATTTAGAGTAAACATTGATGTGAGTAACGGTGAAAGCATTACGTTAGCCGGGCAAACATTTGATAGTAATAAATTTGTTATTGCACTGTCTCAACTCGGCTACAGTGCAACGTTGACGCAAATCCCAAAAATAGCAGCGGTATGGCGTTTTTACATACTCATACCGATGGCTATAGCGCTACTAGGTATGACAGGCTTTGGCTTGTACTCGCTATATATTCGTTATTTGGTTTAAAAGTAAAAGCATTAACGTTGTCATAACACGACAGAGTTAGTGTTAAATACATGACTTAAGGATGAGCTAAAAATGAAAACGATAGGATTACTGGCATTGTGCGGCTTAAGCACAGCCAATGTATATGCAAGTTGTAATATTGATGTTGAAGTACAAGGTGAGCTCGACCCTTCATTGCAGTACCAATTGACTTACTATAATACTCTGCATTCACGTAAGACGATGGATTTAAACAACCTTACCGCGTTTACAAAAAACAATATTGAATTGCCTGGCTGTCCTCAAAAGCATAAAGCCGATATGACTTTGACTTATACCAAAGAGGGCACCAGTTATATTGTGTTTGAAAGTCATTTGTTTCCTAATCAATCCAGTATTTATTTTAGTCACAGCAATACATTAGCGTTTAGAAGTTGTGCTGGTTGCGACTTGCAACAATACACCTATGTCGCGAAAGAGATCCAACAGCAAGGGATGGATAAAGAGTTGAACGCTTTGGTTGTGCAGCAGGCTGACTATCTTGATTATCTTCGCTATGCCGATGTTAGAGCTGTTTTTGGTGAAAGGTCAAAGGCGATTGTTAATGCTGCTATTGAGGCAGGATATATCACTCCACCCAATATTGGTGCTATTAATGAAAAGCCACCTCATACCCGCGATGTGATTAAACAATGGCTGGCAATATTGGCACCGCAAAAAAGTTTTAAAAATATTTTAGGGGCGAAAACCCGCCAGCAGGACGCTTTTGCTGACTATGAGGCAATGACAGATAAAATTTCACTGACTAACCCAACGTTTTTCGATCAACTGACAAATCTCACCAAAGGGTTCAAGGATAAAACGATATTTACAGGGGAAGTGCAGTCGTTAATCGCCCCGTTTTTGTCGACCACCGATGCGGATATAAAAAAACTTGTCAGCATGATTAATGAGTCATTAAGCCAAGCATTATCGTTACCTGAGCAGGTAAACAACGTAGTGATATCAAAAGGCGATATTAACAACCCTAAGCCTGACGATTCCGCTAGGTTGATGGCAAATTGGTTTAGATTGTTGCACACCATTGAGTCTGGCACGCCTGAGCAATTAGCCATGTTTTCAGCTCAGTTTAGAGCCGGTGTGATGACAGATATTTTGAATCGTGATGACTCAAAGCAAAAAATACTTTCAGCAGCGATAAAAAAGTACAGTAAAGCAATACGTTATTCACCGTCAAAAAGTAGCGACAAAGATGTAGCCGCTTACAATATGCTATTAGATGAATTTAAAGGGAAAGTTGAAGTTAACGGAAAACGTTTAATGTTAAAAGACGCTGACAGTGCTCAACAACTGGAGTGGGTTTACGAAAATAACAGCTGGAAACTGGATACCGTTTTAATTAAATAATTCAGACTGGTGAAAAGTGTAACTATTAAATCAATTAGGGATAAATGATGATGTTCATTAAATGGGTAAAAAGTCGCTGTTATCAATTTTCAACTATTGCATGTAGCTCAATGCTGGTATTTTCCGTATCAGCCAGCGAGGCCAGTTTACCTAAAGAGGTCAGTGAGTTAAAGCCGCGTTGTGATCAAGTAATGCGGGATATTCGTGATGAAAAAATAGATGAAATTATCAAAGGGTATCACCCTATGATGCAACAATGGCAGGATGGAAAAAGAGCTCGGAAGTTGATTGAGCTTAGTTTAGGCGGTTATAAAAGAGCTTCCGGTGGAGGAGAGCTAATAGATTTTATGATGTTTGATCCAGAATCGTCAGGCTTTATGGAGCCGAGTGCAAACTTAAAAGGAAATTACCCCAATACCACACGTGTTATAACAATTAACTACAGTTATAATTTTATAAAGCCAAATGGGCAAAGTCGTACAGGTGGCACAAGATGCATACTATTTGAAGATGATGGCCAATGGTATTTTTATGATGATTTACCCTTTTAGTATTGCTTTATAAATTACCACTTGTAGATGAAAACCAGCAGTCAGTTGACTGTTGGTTTTATTTTAACAATGTTCAGTGACGTATTAGTTTCTGATGTTAATGATTGTTGTAAAGTAGAGCCCTTATTAATGCCGTGGATTAAACAGAGTTTTAGTATTTTTAAAAGTAATACGACACTCGAAATGAAATTAGATGAACGTCATAAAGTTACATTTGCCTCAAGAATCTTCATTTCACCTTTTTCAATGCTAACTTGGCTATTGTTGTTAACCAGCTTTGTGGGCGTACCTTTGCTATTGATGTTTGTGTTACAGGCATCTCCAGATGCTATTTTGTTAAAAAGCCTTAACTATGTCAAAAAGCCCTGTTGTTAAATCAATAGGGTTTTGTTTTTTTAATGCCTAAAGCATATTAAAGGGATTTATGAGTTATAAAATTTGTAAGCAGACAGATGATTGCATTGTGCTGCAAGATACTGGTGGCATTATCGACTTTGTTTTTGGTATTGGTATGGCGGCAATGGGTGCAGGTGTTATTTATTTAGGTTGGTTCGGCTACCAAGATACGGGCGAGATATTCATGCCACTCATTATAGCCCTTGTCGGTAGTTGTTTATTCTTCCCTATATTTAAGCGTAACCGATTAACGATTGATGCGACCCGTAAAGAGGTGGTGAAAACAAAGTCCTGGTTCGGTATCACCAAAGAGAAAGAAATTGTGACTAATAACAATCTTTCATTACTCGAAATGTCTGGTTTCATTACCGGTGAATTTAACGCTTTTTTTGATCGTCAAGAAATAGTTAGGCATCATTATGCGCTTAAGTTTTATAGCTTCCCTGAATGGCATATCACTATCAGAAATGTATCAACCATGATCAATATTGTGATGTTTTTTGAAAAACACTTTGATACCGATTTGGCATTAGTTGTTCAGCATAAAAGGCATAAATTTAGTACCAAAGGGTTATTAAAAGACCATAAGCCGACTGCACTTCCAACAGGTGATTTAGTACGTGAATCAGGCTTTCAGCAACTAACTATCGGCGGCATGCCTTTTACATCATTAAGATTTTGGCTGTTTGCGATGAGTACCATAGGCATATCATTTTTTATTTCGATATTTATATTATTCTTTTCTGAATCCGTTTTTACGCCTTATGTATCCTTGCCAGTTCAATATGCTTTATCAGCGTTACTGATTGGCTTTTTTTCTTGGGTATTTTTTTACCGCGCAGCGGGGACAAAACTCAGAATTTATAATGATACTTTGATTGTTAAACATGGTGTGTTTAACGAAAAGACCTATAAACGTTCAGATATCATTGGCGTAGTAAACATTACCCGAAATACGTATTTAGTGACTCGATTAGGTGCCGAATGGTTAGCTTTTAGATTACCAACTGAGCACAGCTATGCCATTCACAGCTGGTTAATGCCATACCTTAAACGCTGAATAGGATATTGGCTCAAATCACTTATTTAAATCTCTACTAACAGGATGTTATCGATGAACATGATGAAAAAAGCCAGCTTACTGGTGGCCATTACTACTGCCATTACCACAATGAGTTTTGCTGCATTGGCGAGTAACCAAGCTGCTATTGATGCATTTGAAGCTAAAACCAAACCCATAGCGCAAGATGCAAAAGTGCTATCCGATAAGCAGCTAGTCTTGATGCAAGAGTTTAATCAGCTTATGGATTCTGGCAATGCGTCGGCTGTATTCCAAAGTGGCAAGGTGCAAGAATTACAAGCACTCGGTGAGCAGACGTTGGTGCAAGCTAGGTTGTTTGTCAAAGAGTATGAGCAGTTTTTAGCGCAATTACCTGAAACATCTACCTGCTATTTGCCTGAAAACGTCACAGAATATAACAATCTCATTGATGAGGTCTCTGCTAATAACCAGTCGTTATCTGAATTGAGCGCTACAGTATCACCCGGCGATGATGCAGGTGCCACCATGGCATTATTAAATGTACAAATGCATGCAGGACGGGTTAGCTCTTTTGTGCAAATGTTTCAGCTGGTGAAGATGTGTTATATAACCGAAGCCATGGGTTACACCAAGCAAGATGTTGAGCGTATGGAAGCGGAAGAAGATGGTGATGAGCTGTAATGCTAGTATCTAATATGTCACTTTACATATTGGCAGTGTTTACTTTGTTGATTGTTAATAAGTAACAGGTTATTGAGTTGGATGGGGTGTATGCTATAGCAGTTATTCTATCTAGCATATCTAGTGCATTAGGGATTCATCATTTTTATGGCAGCAGAACGGTCCTTTGTCTATGGTGTGTTTGATTTGGTCTTAGCAATTGTTGGTCGTTTTATTGATAAAGAAAACGATATGATTAAAGCAGGCTAATATTTGTGGCTTGATGATAAAAAACCATTAGCTTTTGCTAATGGTTTTTTACATTGCGAGTAAGCAATAAGCCTCTTATGGTGTTGTTTTTAGTGACAATAAATGATTGTATAATATTTGGGTAAAGCGTTCTGAATTGTCATAAGTCATCATTAGTTGATTGTTTGCGTCTTTCGTGTCGAAAGCTTTATTTAAATTGACTTCAATTAACTGTTGATCTGCAACTAAATAATATGTCGGAAGAATGTGCTCAGCAACTTTGTCATTTATAGCGTCCTCAGTTGTAATAATTAATGGCTGATTACTTGGGCTAATGCTGCGTTCTACTGTAAATGTCGTTTCTGGTTGCAGGTTAATATCAAGCAGAGTGATCTTACTTTGTTGCTCATCGACGATGATAAACTCTGGATATAAACTATCAAATTGTGCTCTAGCGATATCATCAACGGTGATCATATCAGCCGTCTCGTAATCAGGAAGGTCGTAGATTTCATAATTATTGACTTCACGACACATGACATCAGCTTCTTGAGATACGTTTATAGAATATAATGTTTGTGGCCAATTTAGCGTGTTGAATTTAAGACTATCAGGAATAATGTTAAGTATTGAGCTCCAGCTATCACTTGGTGTGAGTATTTTTTCTACATTAATAGTGACATTAACATCTGTTGATTCATACACTGTTTTGTAACTATTACCATCTATAAACGGTTCAGGCGTCGGCAATGGTGCAATGGTATACCAACCGTTATGGGTTGTGTTCCAGCATTCAATTTCTATTTCTTGCTCATCTATATCTTTAGGGAATTCGGTAACATACCCAATTCCGTCAATAGAGGCTGATCCTATAACTGTCTTTCCTGTCTCATCATTGTCTAGTGAGAATGTGCTGAACTGTGACAGCAACGCTAGCGATAAGGTATTAGTGAAACCTTTATCATTAATGATATTACCTAGCACAACATCCCAATCATTTTGTGACAAAATACGTGAATCAATAGGTAATTCTGTAAATCCTAATGCGATAGCTGAATCACTAAAGAGTATATTTGCGGCTAAAGTAAATATGTCGTCTGAGAAGAACTCTTCGATAGAAAGGCCGCTATCACTTAATATTTGCCAAAGCTCTGCATAAGTCGCAGCAAGAATTTTTTCTGCTGCGATTAAGTTTGGAATTTGAGTCGCGATGACTTGCTGTAAATAAGCAATGGCATAGTCTATGCGCATAAAGTTAGCTGAGGCTGATGTTTCCGCTGAAATAGAATACAAGGTGTCTGCATCTAATTGATACAAAATAGCCAATAGAGTGTCTAATTCAGCCGATAATTGACTAATATCACTGTTAGACAGACTTTGACTCTTCATCTCAATCACCCGAGAGAGTTTAATATGGGTCAGGTTGTTAATCGCGCCATTGTATTGTGGGCTTGCGATTAATGTCCCTTGTCCTGCATCATTAACGATAGCTTTTGGTGCTGCTCGGTTAGTCGGGTTTTTAACCTTAAGTGCTAAAGAGCGGGCCTGGATTGCTTGTGTTGCTGTTGCTGTTGCTGCTTGCCAGTTAGCCACTAAGTAATAGTCTGGGGTTTCAACTTCGCTCTTCCAGTCTATTTGATAGTTACTAAAATAACATGGCCACCCAAAACTGTTGGCTAAATATTAAACACTCAACTACGCTTTATTTACCCTTCCTAAATGGTATTTGAAGATGGCCAGACCAAGACAAACTATCGTTAGCTTAGAAGATACACCTTACTATCACTGTTGTTCACGCGTGGTACGTAAGGCTTTTTTGTGCGGTTTTGATAGCTCAACAGGTGAAAACTTTGAGCATCGACGAGAATGGGTTGATGCCCGTATTATTGAATTAGCGACAATTTTCGCCATTGATATTTGTGCGTATGTTGTCATGAGCAATCACTTGCATGTAGTGATTAAAGTGGACGCAGATAAAGCAAAAAACTGGTCAGATAAAGACGTACTGATTCAGTGGCACAAAGGCTTTAAAGGTACCTTACTGACACATAAGTTAGTCAAAGGTGAAGACCTGAATGAATTTGAATTAATGACGGTAAATGACAGTATCACCCAATATCGACAACGCTTAATCGATATTAGCTGGTTTATGCGCTCACTCAGTGAGCCGATAGCCCGAATGGCCAACAAAGAAGATAAGTGCACAGGCAGGTTCTGGGAAGGACGCTTTAAATCTCAAGCACTATTAGATGAAGCCGCAGTATTAGCTTGTATGGCTTATGTTGATTTAAATCCTATTCGCGCCCAAATGGCCACCACACCCGAAAGCTCAGACTATACCAGTATTCAGCGTCGAATAAATTCAGCGATAAAAGGTGAGCAACCAACAGAATTATTGCCTTTTGTGGGTAATGAGCGCTTAAACATACCTAATGGGTTAATGTTCAGTGTAAAAGACTACATCGTACTGGTTGAAGATACTGGTAGGATTATTCGACAAGATAAGCGCGGTGCCATTAGTTCAAGCAGCCAAGATATTCTTAATAGACTCAACATCCCTGCCGAGAACTGGCTAAAAATTACTACCGAGTTTGGCGCGTTATTCAAAGGCGCAGTAGGGGCTTTACCTGCATTAACTGACTATTGTGAACATTTAGACCGAAAGCGACGACAAGGCGCTTCAAATTGCCAGCGCTGGCTGTGTGCTTAAGGCTTAATATCGAGAAAACTATAATGTATTTTGACACTTTGGTTGGTATCAATCAGCTAGTGTTGCCTTCATTTTGGCCTATAAGCTGATTATCAAGTTTAAAAACTTATTTACTGTTTAAAAGGATGTATTTTTGTTTTTGTATAGTCATAAAAGGCTATCGTAATTCAAGTGAAAAGGCAGTAAGTTATTTCATTATAAAAATGGGTGGCATTGTTGGCAGCATTGTTGGCAGTAAGTTATTTCATTATAAAAATGGGTGGCATTGTTGGCATTTGCATTGTTGGCATTTCGTATCGTTGTTAAGGATAACAAATGCAGTATTCGCAATTATCTAAACAGTATAAATTTATCAATCCAGTAGGGCTGCCAGAGCAATTACGCATTGCCACTAAAAGGCATTATTTTTGTAAGGCGTTTTGTTTTCTTGGGTTAATACCTCTGTGTGTATCAGTGCTAATGACTTTAACACTTGATGGAAACCAGCAACTTTTTTATCAAGCTGTGGTGGCATTATTATTATCGACGCTAATATTATTAGGTTTGTGCCAACATTACCTCGTGTTTGACCGTACAACTAACCAACGTTTTGTGCAATTACAATTGTTAGGTTATTACTTTAAAGAAAATAACGGTGAGTCACTGCAGTCAACTGAATTAATCTTGCTGCATAATGTTAATGACAGAAGCCAATACTGCATGAGATTAAACGGTACCAGCTATATGATTGGTACTCTTGAAGAAACATCTGAGCTTGTGTTATTTATTTCACAAAATTTTAATATTACAGCAAAAGAGCAAGTTACTGACTTTCCTAACATCCATACTTTAGATACTCATGTGCCAGCCGCATCATTGGCTGAATCGGGCTCTCAAGGCATTTATACCATGGATATGCCTACCTCTAACTCTAACTCTTTGCATAAAGCTAATGCTAAGCAGACAAATTCCATTGATTCACCGTCAATGTTTATCCAACCACTTTGGCAAGTTCGTATTGGATTAAGGCTGTTATACCCATTACCTTTTATATTGTTATTTTGCTTTTCCATGAAATACATCGGAGGCTTATAGCATGTTTTTCAAACCACTATCGCCAACAAAGGCCGTTATGGCCAAGACTCGTTTACACATTATCACCCGAGTGTTTTTTAGCTGTGTGTTTGCTTGTATGCTTTTAATTGTCATGGTGGATATTGCGCAACACACATATGATGAGGTGTTCATGTATTCAACTCTTGCGCTACTCTGGTGGCATTTCACATTTGCAAAGCGACAAGTCACATTTGATCTTCAAAGCCAGCAAATCACCACCAAAATCAGCTCTCTCTATTTATTAACTCAGCAGGTTATTCCCATCAGGAATATTGCAGCGCTGCAATTACGCCGCAGGGCAAGTAGTAATGGCGGTCGTGCTTACGAGTTATTAATCGTGATGCACACCCAAACTGAACCGTTAAGGTTTGAGTATGGGGGATTATATCGAATGCAATCTCTAAGCAAGCAAATAGCAGATTTCTGCAACATACCGTTTATAAATCAGTTAGATTAACAAGACATGTGAGCTCAAACCGCTAACCGACTCATTTTGTTGTTAAGCGAGTAAAGCACATAATGGACATAGTGACCTAGGCTAGTCGTATCAATTAAACTACGTCACTTTGTTTTTTTAATGCCTAAAAAATATTAAAGGGATTTAATGAGTTATAAAATTATTAAGCAGACGGATGAGCATATTGTGCTGCAAGATACTGGTGGCATCATCGATTTCATTTTTGGAATAGTGTTTGCGTCACTTGGCGCAGGGGTTATATATTTAGGTTGGTTTGGCTACCAAGATACCGGTGAGATATTCATGCCACTCATTATAGCCCTCGTCGGCAGTTGTTTATTCTTTCCTATGTTTAAGCGTAACCGATTAACGATTGATGCGACACGTAAAGAGGTGGTGAAAACCAAGTCCTGGTTTGGTATTACCAGCAATAAAGAAATAGTCACGAATAGCGGTTTATCTTTACTAGAAATGTCTGGTTTCATTACCGGTGAATTTAACGCTTTTTTTGATCGTCAAGAAATAGTTAGGCATCATTATGCGCTTAAGTTTTATAGCTTCCCTGAATGGCATATTACTATCAGAAACGTTTCTACCATGATCAATATTGTGATGTTTTTTGAAAAACACTTTGATACCGATTTGGCATTAGTTGTTCAACATAAAAGGCACAAATTTAGTACCAAAGGGTTATTAAAAGACCATAAGCCGACTGCACTTCCAACAGGTGATTTAGTACATGAATCAGGCTTTCAGCAACTAACTATCGGCGGCATGCCTTTTACATCATTAATATTTTGGTTGTTTGCGATGAGTACCATAGGCATATCATTTTTTATTTCGATATTTATATTATTCTTTTCTGAATCCGTTTTTACGCCTTATGTATCCTTGCCAGTTCAATATGCTTTATCAGCGTTACTGATTGGCTTTTTTTCTTGGGTATTTTTTTACCGCGCAGCGGGGACAAAACTCAGAATTTATAATGATACTTTGATTGTTAAACATGGTGTGTTTAACGAAAAAACCTATAAACGTTCAGATATCATTGGTGTAGTAAACATTACCCGAAATACGTATTTAGTGACTCGATTAGGTGCCGAATGGTTAGCTTTTAGATTACCAACAGAGCACAGCTATGCGATTCACAGTTGGTTAATGCCATATCTGAAACGCTAAACGCTGGATTTATTATAAGCACTTATTTAAAACTCAACTAACAGGATGTTATCGATGAATATGATGAAAAAAGCCAGCTTGCTGGTGGCCATGACTACCGCCATTACGACAGTGAGCTTTGCAGCATTGGCGAGTAATCAGGGTGCTATTGATGCATTTGAGGCTAAAACTAAACCGATTGCCCAAGATGCAAAAGTGATATCAGAAAAACAATTAGCGTTGATGGGTGAGTTTAATCAGCTCGTGGCGTCGGGTAATGCTGCTGCAGTATTTCAAAGCGGTAAGGTTACAGAGTTACAAGCTCTAGGCGAGCAGACGTTGGTGCAAGCTAAGCTGTTTGTCAAAGAGTATGAGCAGTTTTTAGCGCAATTACCTGAAACCTCTACCTGTTATACACCTGAAAATGTCACTGAATATAATCAGCTTATTAATGAGGTCGCAACTAAGAATCAATCTTTATCTGAGTTAACTAACACGGTCGCGCCGGGTGATGAAATGGCTGCTACGATGGCAGTATTAAATTTGCAAATGCATGCCGGGCAGGTGGGTAGTTTGGTGCAAATGTTCCAACTGGTGAAGATGTGCTATGTCACCGAAGCGATGGGATACACCAAGCAAGATGTTGAGCGTATGCAAGCGGAAGAAGAGCAGTAAAGTCTATATGAGTGATCATTTATTAACGCCCTAATGCAGCATCAAAAATAAACCCCATTCGCTTTTGCTTATGGGGTTTATTGTTATCAGTGAAAACGCCTTAAATTAGGCAACACAACTTGCTATGTGACTAGAGTTAAAATACCAGTGGATTAACCTGATCATATAAGTGTTGGTATAACGTTTGAGTAAACCCTGTGTTGTTATCAAAGGTGACTGACACATTGTTAGAAGCAGACGTTTGCATTTTTTCATTGAGTTCAACTCTGATCAACCGCTGCTCATCAAATAAGAAGTAGTCTGGATACACATATTCCTGTGCGGTGCCTTCGACGATTTCAGCCACTTTAATTAATAACTGATCACTTGGACTATTGCTTTTAGTCATTTGATAACGTTGTTCAATATTGCCATCGCTATCAAGCAAGGCAATGGTTTGGTTTTCTTCATCGATAATGATGTCGAGCGGGAAATAAAAATCAAATAAGACTTCGGCTACCATTGTTGTAGAAAGTGTTTCTTCAGTGACAAAGCTTGATAGCGCATATGTTTCATAATCTTGAACTACACGGCACATCACATCATCGGCTTGAGTGACCGTTAAACTATACAGCGTATCTGGCCAGGTTAATGCGTCTAATTTTAACATTTCTGGAGATGTATTTAACACTGATTGCCAAAAGTCGCTGGTGTTGGCGTTAGTGATCTTATTGATATCGATAGTAATAGGAACATTCGTGCCTGTATAAACCGTATTGTAGGTATTTCCTGTAATACTAGGTTCAGTCACTGGGCCATTGTCTTCTGTATACCAGCGCTTGTCTGTTGTGTGCCAACATTCTGTAAGCTCGTCATCGTCTTCATCTAATGGTGCTTCAAATGCTAGGCCTTGGCCGGTTAGAGCGGAGACCCAGACCAACACTTTTGTGTTGTCGGCATTTTGCATAGAAAACCCACTTAGATCAGAAGATAAAGTAAGTGATAAGGTGTTAGCAAAACCGCTTTCATTAATGATATTACCTAGCACAACATCCCAATCATTTTGTGACAAAATACGAGAATCGATAGGTAATTCTGTAAATCCTAATGCGATGGCTGAGTCGCTAAAGAGTATATTAATGGCTAAGGTAAAGGCGTCATCTGAGAAGAACTCTTCGATAGAAAGGCCGCTATCACTTAATATTTGCCAAAGCTCTGCATAAGTCGCAGCAAGTATTTTTTCTGCTGCGATTATGTTTGGAATTTGAGTCGCGATGACTTGTTGTAAATAGGCAATGACATATTCTATGCGGGTAAAACTCGCGGTGGCTGACATTTCAGCAGAAACTGAGTACAGGGTATTTGCATCTAATTGATACAAAATAGCTAATAGCGTGTCTAACTCGGTTGATAGTTGACTAATGTCACTGTCAGACAGGTTTTGATTCATCATTTCTATAATGCGAGACTGTTTAATATGAGTCAGGTTGTTAATCGCGCCATTGTATTGTGGGCTTGCGATTAATGTCCCTTGTCCTGCATCATTAACGATAGCTTTTGGTGCTGCTCGGTTAGTCGGGTTTTTAACCTTAAGTGCTAAAGAGCGGGCCTGGATTGCTTGTGTTGCTGTTGCTGCTTGCCAGTTAGCCACTAAGTAATAGTCTGGAGTTTCAACTTCGCTCTTCCAGTCTATTTGATAGTTACCGTCAACATCTGTAATAGTAAAAGGTTCATCGCTATCACAAACTAAGTTTTTATTTAAATCAGCACACACGGTTGCGCCAGATAATGCCCCTTGGTAGACCGCAAGGCCGTTTACCTGGTGAGTGTATTCTGATGCTACTGGCGGCGTAGTAATCGGGGGAGGTGTACCTGAATCTGGTTGCGTGATTTCGGTATTAGAGTCGTCGTCAGATGAACCGCAACCGACTAAGAGTGTGCCAGAGATTAATATGGCTAATATGCTTTTATGGTGCATTAATGTGTCCTTACATTATGGGGTGAAGTGTTTTTAAAACAATGAAAATATCGAGTGTGAAATATTAAGCGAGCCTAATAATGTATCGTTTACTGGATACATTGTTAGGCTCACTTTTTAAGTGCTAACTGGAGTATTTGATAGAGGATTAACCGGCAGCGAAAGCAAATAATTGGCCACGGTTTTTAATCTTGGTTTTTTTATAAATATTCTGTACGTGCATTTTGACGGTATTAACAGAGATGTTGAGCTCTTTGGCCATTTCTTCGTTGGTTAATCCATGCAGTATAAGTGATAAGACTTGTTGTTCTTTTTTTGTGGTGACGGCAAGTATTTTGGCGCGATTACCTGATGATGGAATACGCTTTCTTTGGAGGATGTATTTAGAAACGGCTTTAGGGTTAAAGCTAATGTCGCCATCTTGTACTTGTTTAATGCTTTGTATTTGATGAGCTATAGAGTCAGAGACACTAATGGCGCCATGAAATCCAGATGAAATAAGGATAACTTCTAGTTCTACATTCAAAGCAGAACAAAATGCAATGTGCAAGTCGCTTTTAAATAATTCAGCAGATAAGTAACCAATTTCTTGTAATGGATTATCAAGATAATGAACCATAATGGCGCTGCCATTTTCGGCATTTGATGCAGCAGACAATTCTGATAACGCGCAGTTCGCATTGGTTGGAATTAAGTTAAATTCAATCAAACTAGCGAGATTTTGAAATTGTCCATGAAGATGGACAGGGAAATCTACGATTATAAGGTTATTGCTGAACATGTCACATTCCTTGTTTAAAAACCCAGCGTCCGTTTGCTGTTGTTTTATACTTTTTCGATGTTTGTTTGTGCTATTTATTGAAAACTTGCAGCAACACTAGCATGTATCAAATCAATAAAAAATGCATTTTGTGTAATCTATTAGCATGAGTGATTATACAATGTTTACTGTAAACCGATGTTTTATTTACATTTGAGCAATATTGATTGTTTAAATAATGCTCAGAGCAGTATCCTACAACATAAAAAGACTATTGCATACGGTAAAATGATTATTTTTAACCCGTAAGCTTATCCTAAGCGGTGTATCACTTATGCTGTTTTTTTGGATCAACGTTTAGGTTTTCTTGAATGACTTGGTTTACCTTTATTCGCCACCGGCTTTTTAGGTTTCGCGCCTCGACCTTGCATAAAGTGCTCTGGACCTTCAATTTTATCTCGTAAACTTTGAGTCGGCTTTTTCTTGGCTTTTTTGGGCGCGTTTTTGACTTCTGAAGATGAATGTTCAATTAACTTCATTAGCGTGCTGAGTTCTTGCTCATCCAAATCGCGCCATTCTCCTACAGGCAGCCCTTTAAGCGACACATTCATAATTGACTGACGTTCTAGCTTGGTCACTTCAAAGTTGAAATGTTCGCACATTCGACGAATTTGACGATTAAGCCCTTGAACTAGAACTATTTTAAATACGAACGTTGAAACTTGTTCAACTTTACATTTTTTAGTGATGACACCTAACATCGGCACGCCTGCTCGCATACCTTGTAAAAATGCTTCGGTGATCGGCTTATTAACCGTGACCACATATTCTTTGTCGTGATTGTTGCCTGCGCGGAGAATTTTATTGACTAAGTCACCATTGCTGGTGAGAAATATTAACCCTTGTGAATCTTTGTCTAAACGACCAATCGGAAATACGCGTTCGCTGTGGTTTACAAAATCGACAATATTATCGCGTTCGGTATTTTCGGTGGTACTCACAATACCTACTGGTTTATTAAGGGCGATGAAAACAAGATCGGCTTCGTCTCGAGGGGCGATATCGTGACCATTCACTTTGACTTTATCGCCAAATTCGACGCTGTCACCAATTTTGGCGCGTTTACCGTTGATAAAAACATTACCTTGCTCAATGTAGCGGTCTGCTTCACGGCGTGAGCAAATACCACTCTCACTAATGTACTTATTTAGACGGGTTGCAGATTCACTCATGGTGGTTCCTTTATCAACATAAACGCACTGCAAAGGCAGGCTGGATCGGCGCAGATAATATCATAAAATAACCGGACAAAGAGCTGTTTGATAAACGTTTATTATCAGTCGTTGAGGTTTCCTATGTCATATAGGTGAGTATCACAAATCAAAACCCAGTTGCGTTGTGGTGTGCTGTTGTTGAGGTAATAGGTTAATGTCGGCCAATACTGATGCACTGTGTGCCAACTGTTGTTGCAGTAAACGGTACAAATCGACCGCTAATTGCGGTGCATTGTGATTGTCTGGGGTGTGGATAAACAAATAGGGTTGTTTGTTTTGCGCGATCCATAAAGGCAGCTGTTTAAGCCAGTTTTGGAAAAAATGTATATTGGCTTCCGCTTGCGGATGACCAATAAAGCGCACCACAGGATTGTTTGCGGTTGCAATGGCGTGTACTGGCACTTTAGGCTTTTTTTGGTGGGCATCTATCACTGCGGCTGTGGTTGGCGCGGCCGCAAAAACAGGCCTCGTATCCATAATGATACGATTGCAGTTATTGTCGATGAGTAAGCGGTTTAATGCTTGCTCTGCTTCACCTTTAGCAAAAAAGGCGCTATTACGTACTTCGACGCCATAGGTTAGGCCTTGTGGTACTTGAGTTAAAAATTGCGCTAACTGTGGCAACGATTGTGGCCCAAAACTGGCCGGAAGTTGAATTTTCCACACCCCGGTTCGGTTAATTAGCGGTTCCATTACGCTAAAGAATTGTTGTAGGGCCGGCCCTGCATGTTGTAGCTGTAATTCATGAGTGATGTGCTTGGGCAGTTTAAAGGTAAATTTAAAATCGTCATGGGTTGCGGCGTACCAATTTTGTACATTCTGTAACGACGGCGTGGCATAGAAAGTAGTGTTACCTTCAACGGTATTAAATATTTCGGCATAGCGCGCGAGCCGATGTGCTTGGCTATTGCCGTAGACGGTTTGTTGCCATTGGTTTTGTGACCACATGGCTAAACCTAATCTTAATGGCGGATAAATAGTCGCTGTTGAAGTGCTATTGTCCAAAACAATCCTTAGACTTGGGTAAGTGTTTTATATAAAAATATCGATATTGTGCTAATAAGGTCTTTAATGGGCTAAAAAACAACATTTAGTTATTTTTGTCTATATCTAATGGCTTTACCCATCTGATAAAATTATCACAATTAGTTACGCGATGTATTGAACATCTCAACCAAAAGTTAAATGGTGCGTTATTGTGATTTTATGCGTTAGATGGAGAGTTTGTGTCTAGTCCACATACAGACAGTCAGTTTGATAATTATCGACCTAATACATCTTCCGCCAAACCGGCTCCGGTTCGTCGCAGTAAAGCGGGTTGGTTATTCATCGTATTATTGTTAGCAACAGCCTATCTGATCGAGTTTGAGGTGCGGACATCGTATTATCAATCTTATTTTTTGCATCAATATGCGACTAAATTAACCTATAAAGTACGTGATTATCGCAGCGATGCAGTGATTTATCCTGAGTATGGTCCTTTTGATGATCGCCATGGTTATAGCCAATTACCGCAGAAAATAGCGCGTTTAATTGAGCGTAATTATCAAATCACTCAGCAAGTGGCATTTTCACCAATGTTGATGGATTATACCAATATTGGTTTTTTCCCACCGTATCATGAAAAAGCCCAATCAGGCTTAATGATAAAAGATTGCCGTGACATGACGGTATTCGATTTCTCCTATCCTAAACGAGTGTATCAAGACCAAGATAAAATCCCCGACCAAATCATTAATACCTTATTGTTTATCGAAAACCGTGAAATGTTGAGTCCAGAAGCTAAATACAATCCTGTGGTTGACTGGCCTCGATTTGTGTTGGCTGCCGCCAGCCAGGTAGCGGGTATTTTTGGGGCTGATATGTCTAAAGCAGGTGGCAGTACCTTGGCCACCCAAATTGAAAAATTTAGGCATTCTAACCACGGCTTAACCTTGAGTATCAAGGATAAGTTATTACAAATTGGTTCGGCAATTGTGCGAGTGTATCAGCAGGGTGAAAGCACCATTGGTGCTCGCCAACGTATCGTACAAGATTATCTCAACACAGTGCCATTATCATCGGCGCCAGGGTTTGGTGAAGTTCATGGTATTGGTGATGGCTTATGGGCCTGGTTTAAAACAGATTTTAATCAAGCTAACCAAATACTATTGAGCCGTCATACTCAGCAAAATGCTGCTGAGCGTGGCAAGGTGTTTCGTCAAATCGTGGCCTTAATGATTGCTCAGCGTCGGCCGTCGTATTACTTACGCCAAGGTCATGAGGATTTAGAATCGTTAGTAGACAGCTATTTACGTTTACTGGGCGGTGATGGTCTGATTGAAACGCAATTGATGGTGTCGGCACTTGAGCAAACATTACAATTTAATTCTAGTAAGTTAGCGACGACTAACCTCGCTAACAATAAAGGGGTTAATGCGGTACGTATTCGTACTGCGGGTATGTTGGGATTAAGTTTATTTGATCTCGATCGCTACGATTTATCGATTAACAGTACCTTTCATGGTGACTTGCAACAACAAGTTAGTGATTACTTACGTAGTTTAGCTCAGCCCAGTTCGGCTGAACGTATCGGACTACTAGGTGAGCGTTTACTGTCTGTGCAGCAGTTAGATAAAGTGTTGTACAGCTTTACCTTATATGAAAGCACCGACAGCGCCAATCGGGTACGGATTCAAACCGACAGTATCGATCAGCCGTTTGATATTAACGAAGGCAGTAAGTTGGAGCTTGGTTCAACGGCTAAGTTACGTGTATTAGCGACATATTTAGACATTATTGCCGAATTACAACAGCGTTTTTCGGCAATGACGGTGGCTGATTTACGCCAAGTGGATGTGGAACGTAAAGACCATATTACACGCTGGGTGGTCGATTATTTGATTACCACCCGTGACCGTAATTTAACCCGAATGTTAGATGCAGCACTGCAGCGCGAATATTCGGCTTCACCAGAAGAACGTTTCTTCACCGGTGGTGGTTTGCATGTATTTAACAATTTTAATAAAAAAGAAAACAGCCGCGTACCAACATTATATCAAGCATTGCAAGAGTCAATAAACTTGCCTTTTGTGCGCTTAATGCAAGACATTGTTAATTACAGCAGTAGTTATAACAGTGAAGGCAGTGTGTCGCAGCTATTGCGTAACGACAAAGATCCGCGCCGTGAAGAATACCTAAAAGCATTTGCTAAGCGTGAGGGCAGTTCGTTTGTAAAACGTTTTTATCGCAAGTATCGTCAGCTTGCACCAGAGCAACGTCTTGAGGTGTTATTTGATGGTATTCAACAACAAGAGCACAAGTTAACGGCGGTTTATCGTTATTTAAAACCTTACGATGGTGCCCGTGAGTTAAAGATTTTTCTTGCAAGGCGTTTACCAGCAAAAACCTTTACTGATAAACAAATTAATGTGCTGTACAACAAGTATGGCGAAGAAAAGTTCAATTTGGCTGATCAAGGCTATATTGCGCGGGTGCACCCGTTAGAGCTGTGGGTATTACGTTATTTAAATGACTATCCAGAAACGGGTCTTACTCAAGTATTAGAGGATGCGCAGCCGCAGCTACAAGAAGTATATCGCTGGCTGTTTAGAACGCGTCATCAAAATGCACGTGATGTGCGTATTCAAGTGATGTTAGAAGTTGAAGCTTTTTTAAGTATTCATCAGCGATGGGTGAGAATGGGTTATCCGTTTGAATACATGGTGCCATCATTAGGCTCAGCTTTAGGCAGCTCGGGCGACAGACCTGCAGCATTGGCTGAGTTAATGGGTATTATTCAAAATGATGGCTATCGTTACCCTACAGTGAGAATTGATGAGCTGCAGTTTGCCAAGGACACACCATATGAGGTGACATTGGCTAATAATAAGCAAACAGTAACGCGGGTGATGCATCAAGAAGTTGCGCGAGCGTTGAAAAAAGCACTGGCAAATGTGGTCGAAAATGGCACTGCGAGAAGGCTCAAAGGCAGCTTGGTGGATAGCAATGGCCAGGCTGTTGTTATGGGTGGTAAAACGGGTACTGGTGATAACCGTATTGCGACTGAAATTCGTAATGGCCGTAAAGTGTCTTCAACCGCTATAAACCGTACCGCAACGTTTGTGTTCTATTTAGGCGATCGTCACTTTGGTACCTTAACGGCGTTTGTGCCAGGGGAGAAGGCCGACGACTTTAGCTTTACTTCAGCACTGCCATTACAAGTACTTAAAGGCATGATGCCGATTTTATCACCGATGATAAACCAGCAAGAACAGTGTCAAACTGGTTTATAAATGATGAATCCAGCTTGCTGCGATCAACAAAAAAGCCCATGCTGTAAAGTATGGGCTTTTTTGTTCGAATTAACATGTTGTTAAACGCTAAAAAGACTGAGCATAACAATAATGTGGCATACTACAGCAGCACTGGTTAATATTGTGCGTAATGTGAGGTAGCTGGTGGTGGTTGATAATTGTTTGGCTTTAAATTCAATATACAATAAATACAGATAACCACTGGCGAGTAGGATAAGCGCGGATAATGCAAATGGTGTTAACAGTGCAATCCAACAAGCGAGAGCGATGATATTACTAATGATAAGTAACTTAGCGATATTGTCGTCTAAGGTTAATATAACCGCTTTGCCCCACAGAGTACCGGCAACAAAACTTAAAATCACTGCGCTATAGCTAACAAACCCTAACATAGTATTTTCGGGTGCTAATAGGCTATGATTGAAGGCTAATACACTGAGAATAATAAAAGGTAAAAGGCCAGCAAAGCCTAACCATTGCCATGTTTTAATGCTTTTCATCCTGTAGTCCTTTAATGCATGTTGATACGGTTACTCATCGTCAAGCGTGTCGATGAATGAGAATATATAACCTCAATTATGGATAATAAACGATCATCAAACAGGCATTTCCGCTATCAGTGTTGAATCGACTTACAATAGGCGAGCTATTGATACGTCCAATATGCCTTGTTAGCAAAACACATGGCAAGTTTGATATTGCAGACTTGAATTAAACCCGTTTTTAACGATTTATCCCATCTCTTTTTAGAGCTGAGGTTATCTATAATATAAATGATCTTGGTGACACAACATAGAAAAGGCGAACCCGAAATGAATATTTCTCTTCATCCCATTACTGAAGCAGATTTAGATATATTGTTTGAATTTGAAAACGACCCTATTGCTAATAAAATGGCAGATTTTGTGCCGCGTAAACGTAAGGCTTTTAACCTGCATTGGCAGCAAAAAGTATTGGCTAATGAAAAGGCGATAGCGCAAGGGATTTGGATCGATGATGTTTTAGTGGGTAATGTTTTATCGTGGATTAATACCGACGCAGCAGCAAAGTCCGACCCACAAATGCGTTTAGTTGGGTATTGGATTGGACGTGAACATTGGGGCAAGGGCATTGCCACCAAAGCAGTGGAAATGTTTTTAAAGCAATTTATTTCGAGCCCTGTTTTTGCTTATATCGAGAAACAGAATCAAGGCTCAGTGGCAGTGGCGTATGCCAATGGCTTTTTCGACGTTACAGCGCAGTATCCGCAATTAATCAGTAAAGACAATTTACGTTTATTCAGACGTGGTAACGTTTAATATTCTCGTGGATTAATGATTGCCGCCGCCACATCCACCGCAACAACTGCCACCATTAGCTTGTTTTTTGGTAGTATTTTCAGCCTGAGATACTTTTTCTGTTGCAGAGTTCGAGTCTGTTACAGCAGTGTCCTGGGCTGTAGGCGCCACATTGCTAACTGGTTCAGCTTGCTTGGCAGGCTTGAAAATACCGCTAATTGAAAAACTCATGGTGATACCTCGTTATGGGAGCTGATTGTGTAATGTTGTGATGAGATCTAGTGGCTAAATTTAAACATGTTTTTTATTTGCATGTTTAAATTGTATAAGGCTTACTTTTTTAGTCAAGTGATATCTGCCGCAAAAAGCTCGACCTGCTTAAGATGTGTTGAGTATCACATTTAACTGCCGTGTTAATTAACGATAATCCAAGCAAGCACTGCCTAGAGCCTTTGTTTTAATCTGAATGAGCGTGATAAACTGCCCATCCACATGTTTGGAGTTTTTATGTCTTTTGCAGATTTATCGTTACATCCCATATTGATTAACCGCCTAGCTGAATTAAAATATCAGCAACCTACGCCAATCCAACTACAGGCTATTCCGGTTATTTTAAGCGGTAAAGACGTGATGGCGGGGGCGCAAACGGGCACCGGGAAAACGGCTGCTTTTGCATTACCGTTACTGCATCAACTATTGACTCATAAAGATGCTTTAGTCGCTCAGCCAGATACTCAATATATTCATTTAACCCCTATTACCGCGCTTGTATTAGTCCCAACTCGAGAGTTAGCCCAGCAAGTGCACAGTAGTATTGAGCAATATGCTTATGGCAGTTCAGTCACTAGCGTGATGGTTTATGGCGGGGTTAGCATTGGTGAACAAATCCGTCAGCTAGCCAATGGCACCCATATTTTGGTGGCGACCCCCGGACGTTTATTAGACTTGTTACGTAAGCGTGCGTTGTCATTGTCGCAATTAACTCATTTGGTATTTGATGAAGCCGATCGCATGCTGGACATGGGCTTTAAAGATGAAATTGTCGAGGTGCTTAAGCGTTTACCAAGTACACGACAAACATTATTATTTTCAGCCACCTTAGATGACCGTATGCTCAGTTTTAGCCGACGCTTATTACGCTCACCACAAGTGATTGAAGTGGCTCAGCGAAATACCACCGCCAGCAGTATTGTTGAGCGAGTGTTTAATGTCGACGCTAACCGAAAATGCGCCATGCTGTGTCATTTAATCAGCCAAGAAGGTTGGCAGCAAAGCTTAATATTTAGCCGCACCAAACAAGGTGCTGATGCACTGGTAAAGCAAATGAATCAAGCTGGTGTAGCGGCTGAAGCATTTCATGCTGACTTATCTCAAGCAGTACGTGAACAAGTATTAGCAGCATTTAAAGCCGGTGATGTGGCCGCGTTAGTCGCCACCGATGTGGCTGCTAGAGGGTTAGATATTAACGAGTTGAATTATGTCGTTAATATGGAGTTACCGTTTCAAGTTGAAGACTACGTACACCGAATTGGCCGCACAGGCAGAGCAGGTAAAGCTGGGCAAGCTATTACATTATTAAGCATCGATGACGAGCCATTATTAACTAAACTAGAAGCCTTTTTAGACCGACGTTTACCACAGCAATGGCTGGCAGGTTTTGAGCCAGACCTTGATTTAATTGCTCCAGTTACCCGTAAAACAACCAAATCTGCATTAAAACAACAAGCACGTAAAAAGGCATTAGCGGCATCTTCACGTGGTAAAAAACGCTAACATGAGTTTTATATTAATTCCATCACACATGACAGTGTGGTGAGTGTCTTTTTACTGCCACATTAATGTCATCTAGTTTGAACCGAGTTGTCACATTAGACGCTTATCTTAACTGACAAATAATTATACCTATATTTGATCCGTTATTTTCAGAGCATATCTAAGGACAATTTATGAGCAAGGCGACATTTGATCCAACTCGTTTTAACAACAGTAAAAATACCCCCTTCAATGAAGTGATGGATAATCATCTATCACGTCGTAATTTTGTTAAGCGTGGTTTAGGCCTTAGTGCTATGACGGCGTTTGGTGGCTTCGGATTAAGTGCTTGTGGCTCTGACAATGACACCGTTGCAGAAACGCCAACAACGCCGATCACGCCAACAGCACCAACAAAAAGTTCTGCAGTATTAGGTTTTGAGTCTATTGCCGGTTCTAAAACCGATGCAGTTGCGGTAGCTGCTGGTTATTCAGCTTATGTGTTAGCACCTTGGGGAACACCCTTAAATTCGAAAGCTGCAGCGTGGAAAGCCGATGGCAGTAATACTGCTATCGATCAGGAAAACTCAGTAGGTATGCATCATGATGGTATGCATTTCTTCCCGTTGAATGATTCGGCAGATGACGGTTTATTGTGTATTAACCACGAATACATTGACCAGGATGCTTTACATCCAACAGGCCCAACGTTTGATGCTGATGGTAAGCGCACTGTAATTGATGAAATCCGCAAAGAAATCAACGCCCATGGTATTTCAGTTGTACGTATTAAATTAGTTTCTGGACGATGGCAAGTGGTCGAAAACGACAGCCATAACCGTCGTTTTACCGGTGCAACCGTGATGGATATTGCTGGCCCACTAGCGTACAGCTCATACCTTGAAACGCGTTATTCGCCCGATGGCAGCCAAGCGCGCGGTACCTTAAATAACTGTGGTAATGGTTATACGCCTTGGGGCACTTATTTAACATGTGAAGAAAACTGGCCGGGTTACTTTGTTAATAAAGGCACCTTAACGCAAGAGCAAACCCGCATTGGTATTTCGACTTCTGACACTCGTTATGGCTGGAGCCATTTAGCCGGTAATGACGATGAACGTTTAGACGAATTTGCTCGTTTTGATGTAACGCCAACGGGCTCAAGTGCGATTAATGATTACCGTAACGAAGCTAATGGCCATGGTTATATTGTTGAAATTGATCCATACAATCCCAACTCGCGCGCCATTAAGCGTACTGCATTAGGTCGCTTCCGCCACGAGGGTTGTGCCTTTGGTAAACTTGAAGAAGGCAAACCAATCACATTTTATTCAGGCCACGATTCACGTTTTGAATATCTGTATAAGTTTGTTTCTGACGCAGCATGGGATCCAGCAGATGCTAACAGTACTAACCGCTTAACAGTTGGCGATAAGTACATGAATGCCGGAACCTTATATGCGGCTAAGTTTACCGAAGACGGTGTCGGTGAATGGTTACCACTAACGTTAGATGGGGTGACTGCCGACGGAAGCACGCTTGCGAGCAGCTTTGACTCACAAGCGGCGATTATATTAAATACCGCTGGCGCTGCTGATTTAGTGGGAGCTACACCAATGGATCGCCCAGAATGGACAACTGTCGATCCATTTACAGGTACGGTATACCTAACGTTAACCAACAACAGTAAACGTACCGACAACACCAACCCTGCTAACCCACGTTTAAATAACAACTTTGGTCATATTATCCGTTGGGATGAAGGTGATGCAGCAACGGAATTTAGCTGGGATATCTTTATATTTGGTTCACCTGCAGATGGTGATGCTGAGACTAACTTATCTGGCTTAACTGACTTAAACCAGTTTGCTAGTCCAGACGGTTTGGCGTTCGATCAACGTGGTATTTTATGGGTGCAAACCGACAATGGTGCCTCTGAAGTTACCGAAGAAACCAACGATCAAATGTTAGCGATTGTGCCATCAACGATGGTAGATGCAGACGGTAATCAACAAGTGGTAACGGCTGAAAACCAAACTCAGCTTAAGCGTTTCTTTGTTGGCCCTAACGGCTGTGAAGTGACTGGTTTTGCCATGTCGCCAGATTACACCGCAATGTTTGCCAATATTCAGCATCCTGACAACTGGCCATACTCTGATAGAGCAGATGAAGAAACGCCTGCAGGCACAACGGTTCGTCCACGTGCGGCCACAGTGATGTTTATTAAAGATGACGGCGGTGAAATCGGCGTTTAATGTAAACCACTTTCTCTGGAAGTCACTAACCTTGCTTTAGTCTTGTTTATGACTTTAAAAGCGTATATTAACCCTGATAGACTTGTTCTATCAGGGTTTTACTTTTTTCTGTGTACAAAATCTAATGATCAGTTCTAATTACCAGCTTTAATTATTAATAGTCTATTTACAAGGACAGCCATGCTAAATGGAATTCATCACGTCGCGATTATCTGTGCCGATTACCCACGTTCAAAAGCATTTTATACGCAAGTTTTAGGGTTAAAAGTTATTGCTGAGCATTACCGTCAAGCGCGCGACTCTTACAAACTCGATTTAGCTTTGCCCGATGGCAGCCAAATTGAACTATTTTCATTTAATGGTGCGCCGCCAAGACCCAGTTATCCCGAAGCCCAAGGCTTGCGTCATTTAGCGTTTAAAGTTGATGATCTCGATGTGGTAGTGGCTCATTTGCAGCAAAACCAAATATCAGTCGAACCCATTCGTATTGACGAATATACCGGTAAACAATATACCTTTTTTAGCGATCCAGACGGTTTACCGTTAGAGCTTTATCAAGTCAGTTAATCGATATCGACCAGGCCGCTGTTTTTGAGCGGTATTCAAACTGTTATCAATGACGGTTTTTATCAATAACCGCGGTTATTAATAACGGCTACCTATCTGCTTATTGCCTCCTTTGTTAGCTAAATCTCTTATTTAATAAATCTTTACACAAATGATAATGATTTGCATTTGCGATCTTTGTTTCATTTATGTAAAGTGCATCACATAAATGAAATTTAGTTAACGCTTATTAATAACAGGATGATGTTAAGCATGAAGTCGAGTAATTACAGTAAGTTATCGTTAGGTGCTCAAGTCGTTGCTGCAGCATTAGTATTCAGTAGCCCAGCGCTATATGCTGCAGACACCAAAAATGAAACTTGCGATAAGGATATATTGGCGAAATGTAAACCCGCGCAAACGGACGAATCAATAGAGCGAATTCGTGTTCATGGTGTGCAAAACTCGGTTTACATGTTTAATAACTCAGCCGACAAACGCCGAATGGCTGCACTTGTCGATACGCCTCAAGTGATTACCGTGTTAACTCAAGACCAAATTCAAGAGTCAGGAAATACGGACTTAAAAGACATTTTGTCAGCTCAAGCAGGTGTCACCCTTGGTACGGGTGAAAACGGTAATGCATTCGGTGATCGTTATATTATCCGTGGTCACGAAGCACGTAGCGACGTGTTTGTAGATGGACTTCGCGACCCTGGCATGACCACTCGTGAAAGTTTTGCCACCGAGCGCGTTGAAATTACCAAAGGTCCAAGTTCAACATTTGCTGGCCGTGGTTCATCAGGTGGTGCCATTAACAGTGTGACTAAAAAAGCCTCAGTAGCTTACGATTTTGGCCGTGTCGATCTGGGTATTGGTACTGACGATCACACTCGTCTAACGGTGGACTATAACTTACCGATATCAGACAAAGTGGCAGTACGCCTTAATGGTTTAGCGGCTGAAGAAGACAAGCCGGGCCGCGAAGGCATTACGAGTGAACGCCAAGGTGTTCAGTTATCGGGTGTGTATGAAGCCACCGATGCATTGTCATTTACCGCCGATGGTTACTACCTAGACGCGAAAGATGAGCCAGATTTAGGCAGTTATTTTGATCGAGATACTCGTAAGCCGCTAGAAGATATTCCTGTTTATGCTCAAGATGGTGACTTTCTAAATTCTAAGGTCACCACGTTTACCTTACGTACCGAATATGAGTTAAATGACAGCATTACGTTGTACAACGCCACACGCGTTGGACATACCGAAAATGGCTATATTACAACCGGTATGGGCGGCACAACGCGGGCCGATACCGACCCAACAGCGCCTGGTGCCAGCACCTTAACGCTTAGTACTCACCAAGGTAACCAAGATGTTGATTATGTCAGCACTCAATTCAACTTATTTTGGAACACTCAAGCACTGGGGTTTAATCACAAGTTAGTATTTGGCCTTGAATACACAGATGAAAATGTTGATAACGGCATATATAGCATCACCAACAACAATGATGGAAATTGTTTGACCAATGGTCGCGGTGGCGTATCAGAGTCTTATTGTATTATTGATGGTGACGGCAATACTGTCGATAATATCGGCCAATTAATAAATCGCAGCTATGTTGATGGTGGATCAGATGCGATATACGACATCGAAACCGTGTCGGCATACATGATGGATACGGTAGAATTAACCGATCAGTTAGCATTATTTTTTGGTTTTAGACAAGACAGCTTTGATTACAGTAACAACACCACAGGTCGTGATGGCGAAGTGGATTATGCCTATTCCGATACCATGTATAACGGCAATATTGGCTTAGTTTACGACTTATCTGAAGATGCGAATATCTACGCCAATTACAGTACTGCAACCAACATCAACGGCGGTGAGTCTGACTTAGGTGCTAACTGTGGTTACGGTGGTATTTGTGGTACACAAGAGCAAGCTGCTGAAGCCGATGCCGAAATCGTTGAAAACCTAGAGCTTGGCACCAAGTGGATGTTGTTTGACGACAAAATGATGTTTTCAGCATCAATCTTCCAAATCACTAAAAGTGATGTGATGGAAAGTGTTGGCGACAGCTACTCAACTTTGGGGACACTTAATACCGGTAAAAACCGCGTTAAAGGTATCGAGTTTGGTATGGTCGGCAATATTACTGACAAACTCAGCATACAATTCTCGGCTGCCAAAATGGATTCCGAAATTCTAGAATCTTACAATCCAGCTAATATTGGTTTAGTACTGAGTAACTTTGCTGATGAAAGCGCTTATTTGCAACTGCGTTATGAGCTAACAGAGTCATTCGTATTTGGTGGTAGTTACACTTATCAAAGTGAAATGTATGGTGGACAACCAGACACTGCAGCAGGTTATGATAGCGACAATAGCCGTTACAGCATTGTGGTGCCTAACTATCAAGTAGTTGATTTATTTGCCAGTTACAATGCCACCGAAGATTTAACTTTCCGCATAAACGTAGGTAACATATTGAACGAAGAATACTGGACGGCAGCTTATCGTTCTGGCTCATTTATGTACTTAGGTGACGCCCGTAATGCTAAATTGTCGATGACATATGAGTTTTAATTAAAGGTATTTGCATGATTGTTATTGAACAAATTCTCTCGAAACAGGATGTCGGTGCTTATCGTCAGCAACTGGCTGAATGTCCGTGGGGCGACGGTCGTAAAACCGCAATGGGGATGGCGGCGTCGGTTAAAAATAACAATCAAGCAGATGCGCAACACGCTAATGTGCGCCAACTGGCTAATCAACTACTGGCGCGTATTGGCGAAACGCCTAAAATTGTATCAGCGGCGTTACCGCATAAGATATTTCCGCCGTGCTTTAATCGTTATAGCGAAACTGAAGAGTATGGTTACCATGTCGATGCAGCCATCATGCGGATCCCCAATACCTCAGAAGTGATCCGCAGTGATGTATCCATGACGGTATTTTTGAGTGAACCCGAAGAGTATGACGGTGGTGAGTTAGTTATTGCCACTGAATTTGGCCAGCAGCACATTAAGTTACCTGCAGGATACGCCGTAGTATACCCGTCGAGTAGTTTGCATAAAGTGACCGCGGTAATTCGAGGGCAACGCATTGCAGCTATTACCTGGATGCAAAGTATGGTGGCCGATGTCACTTTACGCCAAACCTTGTATCAGCTCGATCAAAGTATTCAAAACTTGATCAAAACCAATAATACAGATCGCGCCGAGTTAGATAACCTGCATAATGTGTATCATAATTTGATCAGGCAGTTTACCCAGCTGTAATAGCTCTAATGGGCTTTGAATGACGGGGTAATAATGGTTGGTTTTGAATTGTTAGCTTGTCTTAATACCAATTAAAATCAATTGGTAAAAATAGTTAAGCGAAGGTGACTCAAAAAATGGTGACTCAAAAAAATGAGACTCAATAAAGAGACGAGGTTACAAACAGCGGTATCTTCTGTCGAATAGACGGTGACAGTACGGTTGCTAACGCGTGCTATCACCGTTAATTTTATTAACTTACCACCATTTGACCGGTATAAAGTATAAAGTTACGTAATAATATGACGCCCAATAAACTTAGACATGCTGTTCCGGCAACATAGGAAAACTTGCGTTTTGAAGTGGCGGTCATAAATAAGTTCATCGCTAATGGGGCCGACAATCCTAGTCCCATAATGCCGAACCAGAATACAAATCCCCAAAAGCCTACTCCGATAGCATTGAATGCCGCAACCTTGCTTTGGCCACCACTGAAGACCAATCCTAGGAAGAAGGTGAACATAAGGAGTATCTCGCCTAAAATCAATGGGATCTCTATTTTATGAATAAAACGTACTTCAGCACCATTGGGATTGCCTTTGAGTAACACACCACCTAATAGTGATGCAGCGGCACCTGAAGACAAACCAGAAGCTAAAAATAGTAAGGGTAATACTCCTGTATTCCACATCGGGAAGTGAGGTTGAGCCGATAATAAAAATCCGGTATAGGCACCTAGAGACATTGAGAAAATCACTAGTAAACCGGTTATACCTGCTTCATATCGCGCTAGCAGCCTGGTTAACGTACAGACGATTGATAAATGTTTTTCACAAAACTTATCAATGGTTTGTCTGAATGTTACTGCAATCCAAGCATACATAAATACTTGATATAGCATTAAGATAATCACACCCATCGACATCACCGACGTAGGATTGTAAAACACTAGAATCTTCCAAAAGTCCCAAGGTTTTGTTAAATCTAATACCAACACTCCTAAGCCTGCTAAAACGGAAATTGCCGCAATAATACAGGCAGCTATAATAAATCCAGACTGATATGCTTTCTCTTTTAAGCAAAAATGTTTCAATAAAACAGCGAAGAACATGGCGCCTGCGGATGCCCCGGCTAAAAATAGGTATATTGCAATGGGCCAGTGCCAAACCAATGTATCAAAATGAAAAGCACTCATAATATAATCTCCCCTTGTTTCGCTTTGATACGAAATATTTTAGGTCGGGTACCTAAATCTTGCTTAAAGCGCTCAGTCGGATTCGCCTTTAATAGTGCAACCAGTTCAGACTCGGGATCTTTAAGATTGCCAAACACTAATGCTTTTGTCGGACATATTTCTACACAGGCAGGTTGTTTACCCTGTTTGAGATTAGTTTCACGGCAGAAGTCACATTTGTCGGCAGCTTTAGTAACAGGATTAATAAAACGCACTTCATAAGGGCAGGCCGCAATACAGTATTGGCAACCGACACATTTATCTGCATTTACTGCAACAATACCGGTTTCTTTATTAATAAAGGCGGCCCCGGTTGGACAAACAGAAACGCAAGGTGCGTTCTCGCAATGTTCACAAGAATGTCGAGAAAAATGATAAAACTGATTAGGGTATTCTCCAAACGGCCCAGTTCTTTCAATGCTTAGTCGTGTGACACCTTCAGGTACATGATTCACTTCTCGGCATGCTTCAACACAGGCATTACAGCCAATGCATTTAGTTTCATCATGTAACAAAGCGTACTTTATGTTGTTTATAGCGGGTTCCATTTCGGCATTGGCATTATTACCACTGAGTGGATATACCGACACGCCTGCAACCAATGCGCAGGTGCTTTTAAGGAAATGCCTTCTTGAGTTTTCCATGATTACTTACCTCTGCACCGTGTGACAATTTCGGCACACATTACTGCGATCTTTTGATCCTAAGCCCATTATGGGGTCAGATTCAGGATGCAGTTTATGGCAAGATGTACAACTCACTTTTTGAGCATGTACGTTGTGAGTCCACTCTGCTTGGGATATCTTTTTAGGCGAATGGCATTTCAAACAAACGTCATTTTTAGCGTCTATTGTAATGTCGTTTTCCGCCGAAAATACCATCAGGTCATTGGGTTTTTTAGGGTGATTTCCTTGCTCACCATGGCATGAACTACAGCTCATTTTTAGCTGTGCTTGGGCATGGTGGCCTAGCATTGCACCATTGCGTTTATGGCATCTCATACATGAGTCATTGTTAATTTCCTCAGTAGAGTCAGCGCTATTTGCTCCCTGACTAATAAGGGCAAACGACAATACGCCTACACTTAACATCAGTAGCCAGTTATTCCGGGACATAATCAGTCCTCTCTACAATCATGGATTATCAAAAAATATCGGGTGAAAACAGATTGTCTTCACCCGACAGGGTCTTCATACCGGTAGGGATAGCTTTAACATTTGCATGTCGTAAGGTTTGCCTCGAACGATTTCAACTAATTTAACGTTGAATTTTTCAAACAAACTTTTTGCGTTAGCATCATCTTGTTGACTGAAATCAGAGATAACCAATTTCACTTCCGACGAGTCATGATCTATCACGACATAATCGAATCGTGTATGGTTTTCGGCTGCGGTTTGGGCATCCATTTCGAACACGGTATCGATTGGAACGTTGCAACAAACATCATATTTGCCGCCCACCATTGTTTTTAGTGATTTTAAAAAGTTAAAGCTCTGAGTATCAAAAAGCATTTTTTTGAACTTAATTGAGTGCTCTTCAGTGTCAGTTTTGAAGAACTTTATACAAGTCATAATGAAAATTACTAATATAAAGGGAACCACAATAAACAGCACAGAGTACACAAATGCATAACTTAAAAAGACTGAAGTAATCATATTATCCTCCAAGAAATCGTTTTTAATTTATTGTTTTATGAATTAAACATACGTCATTGACGTACGATCAATATTATCCTTATATTTTGGTTTTTAATTGATCGTAATCAATTAAATGATGTGCTTTTAATTTATTCGATCGTAGTTATGATTTAGGTCTTATTGTTTTTTTCTGCATTTTAAGTTGATATATATTTGAAATAAACAAAGTTGATTTGAAAGTTATTAAGTTTGAATTTGAATTTTTAAAATATTGATATGTTGAAATTTAATAAATCAATATGTGAATATCTGTTTTCTCGAAATTCTAGTTGTTTAATTGGATATTACAATACATGAAATTAGCTTTTACTAAACATTGCTCCAATCGATGGAAGCATTCTATGTGAAATAAGTAGTGTTAGAAAATTATTTTTATGATCTGGAATAAGTAATCATTGAATACTTAAAATAACATTATGAACTCTTTTGAAAAGCGTTAGAATGCTAGGTTATATACCTAAAATGGAGTATCTAAGATGAAGCCAATTGACTTAGATAAATTAGATTTATTAACACTATCTATATTAGTGAGTCTTTATGAAAATAAATCAGCGACGCATGTTTCTAGAATATTAGATGTGCCAGCTTCGAAGATAAGTCGTTGTTTACACACAGCAAGACTAATATTTGGTGATGAGCTGTTTATTAGACGGAAATACGGATTAGTCCCAAATGATTATGCGGGAAAAATTTATCCCATTGCTAAAGAAATAGTGGACTGTGCTAAAAATTTCAATCGAGTTAATAGTGCTGAACAATCGCATAATCGATACTTTGAATTAGTCATTCCTGGAATGATTGCTTATGCCTATCCGCGAGCATTGATGAAATCCATTAAAGAACATAATAAAAATATCCATATTAATGTGAGTAGCTGGAATAGTCATTCTCTGGAAAGCGTGATTAGCGATCCACACAGTATTGTGATGTGTTGCTGCAAAGGCCCTGAAGAGATCCTCTGTTTTGACCAAAAATTACAGGTTGAAGTGCTTGCGACAATGAACCGACAATACTTACTCAGCTGCAGAAAGCACCCTATATTAAAGCAAGACATCTCTCTAGAAACCATTGCTAAATACCCATATATCAATACGCTTATTGGTATCCAGGCCCCCATACTCAACCCATTCCAGGAGTATTGTCAGGCTAAGGATTTATCTCTGAATACCGAAATGACCATTACCAGCGTGTCTTCTTTATTTGATTACCTCTCAGACTGTCAGTCATTGGCAATAACACCCTACAAAGCAGTGTATGACATGTTAGATGATGACTCTGGTTTACATGCTTGCCAGTTATCTGAGTACGAATGCAATCGTCTATTTGAGGTTGTAGAGCCATTAAAATTGGTTTTAGTCACTCATCCTAGTGTTGACAATGAAGATGCAGCATGGTTAAAAAAGCAAATTCGTGAATTAACCCATGAGCTAATTTAATATAAAACGAGTTAATATGAAGGTTCGCATTATTGCCTAATGAGTGAAATTATAATAATTCCTGTATATTTAATAGAAATAGAAATAGAAATAGAAATAGAAATAGAAATAGAAATAGAAAATAGGGGGTAAGGGATCGGGAGTTTAGCTCGCTGGTATTTAGTTATTAATATTTAGTTCCTTAATATTTAGTTATTGCTTATTTTTAAAGATGTAAAATGTCATTTTTGCATCTTGAAAGAGGGGTTTTGATATCTAATTTATTAAATTAGAATGTTGGTTATACAATTTGCAAGGTTCACGTTATCATTGTTTGTGCCTATTGATATTAAGTTAATGTATCAATTTTTTTATATTTCACTAATAGATTTTATACATAATAATGAAGCCCCTCAAGATCTTAACCCACAGCATAGTTTGAAAATTCTCCATAATGATCAGTTTTCAGGGGCTTTATTCATTTATTCACGTTAAGCTAATCTTCTTGTCACTTAGCGCGTTAGCGTAATCAGTGCAGCATAAGGAGATGATGTGAGCGCAACCGAATCTATCAGTATCACTACCACTAAAACCAAATCATTTTTAGCTGGCGCGCTTGCCGTTATGCCGCTAACGATAGCGGTGATCCCTTGGGGGATTTTAGCGGGCTCGTTTGCCCTTGAAGTTGGCCTTACAGCCGTTGAAAGCCAAGCAATGTCGGCCATTATCTTTGCTGGCAGCGCCCAGTTAGTTGCGCTTGGCATGATAAAAGCCGGTATTGGTATCGGCAGTATTCTGATAACCACCTTACTAATTACTTCAAGGCATTTATTGTATGCCATGGCCATGCGTACTCATATTAGCCCGTTGCCGCTTAAATGGCGTTTAGGGCTAGGGTTTTTACTCACCGACGAACTCTTTGCTATCGCTAATCAAACTCACAGTGGTGATAAACCAGGCCAACATCAGTTTGATCGTTGGTACGCTTTGGGCGGCGGGTTAACTTTTTATGTCGGCTGGAATATTGCTACATTGCTCGGCATTGTCGCAGGGCAGTCTATCGACAACCTAGGCGAACTCGGGCTCGACTTTGCCATTGCAGCCACCTTTATTGCCATAGTGGTACCGACAGTAAAGAAGCCGTCAATATTAGTGTGCGTTTTAGTGTCGCTTACGTTAGCTGTGGTGTGCGCAGTATTCGCGATCCAAGCAGGGCTGTTAATTGCCGCTATATCGGGTATGGCTGCAGGCATGACCTACGCCAAACTGACTAATGAAGGAAGTGCAGTGGCAACCGATGTCGATTCAACTCCTAACGCTAAGGAAGATAACGCATGACCTGGCTGATTATTTTATCAATGGCAGCAGTGGTATTTGTTAGTCGGCACTTACTGCTAGAACCTAAATTGCCTATTCGGTTAAGTAAAAATACCTTAACGTTTTTAAGCTATTCAGCACCTGCGGTATTAACCGCCATATTAGCCCCTATCGTATTTGTGCCCGAAGGCCAGCTGGCTATTAGTGTGCATAATCCTTATTTAACCTGTGCGCTAGTGGCCACTGTGCTGGCTTACGTCACCCGTAATACCTTGCTCACAACCGTGCTCAGTATGGGGCTGTTTTTTATTTTGTATTAACAACATACCCTAGATTAATTTCAATCATTGTTAACTGACATTCTGTGGCGCAATAGATTAGAATAACCGCCATATTACGGACCAATTAGAGTTGAGTATGCACGTACACATTTTAGGTATTTGTGGCACTTTTATGGGCGGTTTAGCCCTACTTGCCCGCGCAATGGGCCACAAAGTTACCGGCAGCGATGCCAACGTTTACCCGCCGATGAGCACCCAGCTTGAGCAACAAGGTATTGAGCTAATCCAGGGGTTTGATCCGGCTCAATTAGGCAAAGAAGGCGACAACCAACCAGACTTAGTGGTTATTGGTAACGCCATGAGCCGCGGTAATCCGTGTGTAGAAGCAGTATTAAATCGCGGCATAAAATACACTTCTGGGCCGCAGTTTTTGGCTGAATATATTTTGCAAGACCGTTGGGTATTGGCGGTAGCGGGTACACACGGTAAAACTTCTACTTCAAGCATGCTTGCGTGGGTTTTAGAGTACTGCGGCTACGAGCCGGGTTTTTTAATTGGCGGCGTACCGCAAAATTTCGGTGTGTCAGCACGTTTAGGTAACTCAGTGTTTTTTGTTGTCGAAGCCGACGAATACGACAGTGCCTTTTTTGATAAACGCTCTAAGTTTGTTCATTACCATCCTCGCACTTTAGTGATCAATAACCTTGAATTTGATCATGCCGATATTTTTGCCGATTTAGCGGCGATCCAACGCCAGTTTAATCATGTTATTCGTACAGTGCCGGGCGAGGGTAAAGTGATTTGGCCTAGCGACGTTGAAGCCGTACAACAAGTGATTGATATGGGCTGTTGGAGCGAGCAAGAAATTTATTCTAAAGCCACAAGCTTAGCCAGCGATTCAGCTCAACAAGGTGAACCAAGTGCTTGGCAGTCGCGTACTATTGCCGACGATGGCCATGAATTTGAAGTGCTGTTTAAGGGCGAGTCGCAAGGAGTATTAAACTGGGCATTAATAGGTCAGCATAATATTGAAAATGCCATAATGGCAATAGCGGCTGCTCGTCATGTGGGCGTAGCGCCAGGTCATGCTATTGAGGCGTTGGCACAATTTAGTCCACCAAAGCGTCGTTTAGAGCTATTAGCGACTGTGAATGGTGTGTGTGTGTATGACGATTTTGCTCATCATCCAACCGCTATAGCCACTACATTGCAAGGGTTACGGGCTAAAGTTGCATCTAGTGACAATCCTAATGGCAACATTATTGTGGTGCTAGAGCCGCGCTCAAACACCATGAAAAGTGGAGTACATAAAGATACTCTCGCCAACTCGATGGCATTAGCCGATGTAGGTTATCTATATCAAGCGGATAATATTGGTTGGGACATTCATGCCAGTATGGCTAACGCGCCAATTCCAGTGACTGTGTTTAACAACATTGAAGATATTATTAGCACTGTCGCCACCACAGCAAACCAAGGTGATACCGTGGTCATCATGAGTAATGGTGGCTTTAATGGGATTCACCAGAAAATTATTAAGGCTTTAGCGTAAGGCTTTCGCCGACAGAGGGTACAACATGGCCTACGCCAAAAAAGCTAAAGCAATTAGTCTTGCCTGGACGGGGGCATCTGGCGCTCCTTATGGCATTAAGCTGCTGGAATGTTTGTTAGCGGCCGATTACCAAGTTTTTTTAATGATATCCAGTGCAGCGCGGGTGGTATTAGCCACCGAACATGGCTTGCAACTGAGCGCAAATCCACAAAAAGCCAAAGAGCAATTAATTGAACAGCTGCATAATTCCGATGAGCCATTAAAAGGTGAGCTAGTCGTATTAGGCAAAGATGAATGGTTTTCGCCGCCAGCATCAGGCAGTGCTGCGCCTAAGCAAATGGTGGTTTGTCCGTGCTCAACTGGCACATTAGCCGCTATCGCGACAGGCATGAGTAATAATTTGCTCGAAAGAGCAGCAGACGTAGTATTAAAAGAGCGCGGGCAGTTAATCCTTGTTCCGCGTGAAACTCCGTTTAGTGCCATACACTTAGAACATATGTTAAGCCTTACGCGCAACGGTGCGACCATCATGCCAGCAGCCCCAGGCTTTTATCATAATCCCAAATCGGTTGAAGATCTGGTAAACTTCATGGTTTCCCGAATACTTGATCATTTGGGCATTGAACACGACTTAACGAGTCGCTGGGGATACGGACGTACTCAGTCACACGACATCGACAATTGAGAGATTTATGAAGCACACCATTGAAATGATGATTTCAGAACAAGAAATCAATAAAACCCTAGACCAGCTAGCAGAACGTATTAATGCTCATTACGCCGACAGTGAACGCTTATTAATGGTTGGCTTATTAAAAGGTTCTGTCGTGTTTATGGCCGATTTGTGTCGCCGTATCAAAGGCCATGTTGAAATCGATTTTATGTCAGTATCAAGCTATGGTAATACCATGAACAGCTCGCGTGATGTGAAAGTGCTTAAAGATGTACAATCTGACATCGCCGGCCGTGACGTATTAATCGTTGAAGACTTAATCGACTCAGGTAACACCTTAAACAAAGTGCGCGAGATGTTATTACTCCGTGAGCCAAAAAGCTTAGCGCTTTGTACATTATTAGATAAACCAGAGCGCCGTGAAGTCGATGTTTATGTCGACTTTATTGGTATTACCATCCCAGACGAGTTTATTGTGGGTTACGGTATCGACTATGCAGAGCAGTATCGCAACTTGCCTTACATCGCTAAAGTGGTTCCATTAGATTAATGAGATTTGTATACACTCCCGCTACACAGGCGGGAGTTTTGTTTTGGGCGTCAGAATATTTCAGCGTCTTTCTCATCTACATTACGTCATAAGCAGCACGTAATAAAAAGTGTTTAATTCGCAATTCATGGATTAGAGGTATGACAATGAGTAACACCAACAATGCATTGGTGATCGAAAACCTTAAAAAAACCTATAAAGGTGGCGTAGAAGCCGTTAAGTCGATCAGTTTGACGGTAAAGCAAGGTGACTTTTTTGCCCTGCTTGGCCCTAATGGTGCGGGTAAATCTACCACCATCGGCATTATCAGCTCATTGGTACAGAAAACCGCAGGTACAGTGTCGGTATTTGGTTTTGATATTGATAAGCAGCTCGAACATGCCAAGTTATGCATCGGGTTAGTGCCGCAAGAATTTAACTTTAACCAGTTTGAAACCGTGCAACAAATAGTGGTTAACCAAGCGGGTTATTATGGCGTACCAAAAGCGGTTGCATTAGAGCGTGCTGAAAAGTACCTCACCCAACTTGATTTATGGCAAAAGCGTCACGCCCAAGCCCGCGAACTGTCTGGCGGTATGAAACGCCGTTTAATGATTGCCCGTGCGTTAATGCACGAACCTAAATTATTGATTTTAGATGAGCCAACAGCTGGGGTCGACATTGAACTGCGCCGTTCAATGTGGGAATTTTTAAAACAAATCAACAAGCAAGGTGTGACCATTATTTTAACCACCCACTACCTTGAAGAAGCTGAAATGTTGTGTCGCACCATTGGTATTATCGATACCGGTTTGCTGGTGGAATGCACCACCATGAAGGCATTATTGAGTAAGCTAGATGTTGAAACCTTTATTTTCGATTTACGACACGATCTCGACGTAGCACCAATGCTCACCAATATGAATTGCTGCTTAACTGACGCACATACCTTAGAAGTCGATGTGGCCAAATCGAACAATATCAATGAATTATTTACTCAGTTAACAGCAGCCAATATCGAAGTATTGTCGATGCGCAACAAAGCTAACCGCTTAGAAGAATTATTTGTAGAGCTGGTAGAAAAAGCCAAGGAGTCAAAATAATGAACAGTCTGTATTTTGTGGCTTTTAAAAGTATTTTAACCAAAGAAATTAATCGCTTCACCCGTATTTGGATCCAAACACTAGTGCCGCCAGCCATTACCATGACGTTATACTTTTTAATTTTTGGTAATTTAGTTGGTAGCCGTATCGGAGAAATGGGCGGCGTTACCTACATGGAGTTTATCGCGCCAGGTTTAATCATGATGTCGGTGATAACCAGCTCATATTCTAATGTAGCCTCATCGTTTTACAGCGCCAAGTTTCAACGCAACATTGAAGAAATTATGGTGGCCCCAGTGCCACATTACGTGATGATAGCCGGTTACGTCGGTGGCGGCGTCGCTCGTGGTCTAAGTGTTGGTTTAATTGTTACCACAGTGGCGATGTTGTTTGTTGATATCTCGTTACATCATGTTGGCTTGGTCGTGCTAACCATGTTTTTAACCTCTGTGTTATTTTCACTTGGCGGGTTAATTAATGCGGTATTTGCCAAAAGCTTTGACGACATCAGTATTATTCCAACATTCATTCTCACACCATTAACCTACTTAGGTGGAGTATTTTACTCGTTATCGTTATTGCCACCTTTTTGGCAAGGTGTATCGGGCTTAAACCCAGTTGTGTATATGATCAACGTATTCCGCTATGGCTTTTTAGGTTTTGCTGACTTAAGTGTACCGTTATCGATTGCCATAATGGTTGGTTTTTGTGTCAGCTTATGGACACTGGCTTATTATTTAATATCGCGTGGAATTGGTTTGCGTAGCTAAGTCTCATAGGCGGTAAGCCGCAGCCAAAGCGGTTGTTATCATCTCAGTGTAAAAGGGCTCGTAAGAGTCCTTTTTTATGGGCGTTATTTAACAGGGGTTTACTCAATAGGCTTGACCTCGGACTAAGTAATTATTACTGCTAACTATAATCCATTGGGCTTTGTACACCGGTTTGGTGTAAACCAGCTACATGAGTATAAATTTGGGTCGTTTTTACATCGGTATGGCCTAATAGCTCCTGTACCGTTCTAATGTCGTGCCCACGCCTAAGTAAGTTTGTCGCAAAAGAATGCCTAAAAGTATGGGCGGTAATGCGTTTAGTGATAGTCGCTTTCTGAACTGCTTTTTTAAATGCCTTTCTAAATGTTGTTGGATCAATGTGGTGTCGACACAGATACCCATTAATTGGATGTGACACACAGTGAATCGAAGGAAAAAGAACTCTCTCCAAAGCAATGAAAACGAGATATGTTACTTATTTAAATGATGGGTGGAATTTTTTTATGATGGGAGGGAAGTCATCGCTTCATTATTAAGACAGGCATTCAAAAATTAGAACCAATTGGTTACTGGTATGGTGTTGCTATCCTGACGCATGGGGGAGTTCAAAACACAACAATATCGATTAGCCTACACTGATATGTTCGGTAATACCGTTTCAGCTCGTATCTTTAAATGAATTCCTTTGCTATATTTTATTGTAAGTAAAGTAGCGCTTTGATTTATTTCTGGAGGGGGTATGGCGAGATCACTTGTACTGTTTATTGTCTTTAGTCTAATACCCATATTTTCTGTCTATGGAAAAGAATTGAAACTTGCTGTGGTACCTAAATTTAATAGTGTTTTTTTTGAGCAAAGTAAAGCTGGTTGTATAGATGCCGCCGCTCAAATAAAAGGCGTGGAATGCATATATCGAGGACCAGATATAAGTAATGTTAGGATGCAAGATCAGGTAATAAATCAATTGATTGATGAAGGTGTCGATGGTATCGCGGTAGCCGTTACACAGTCTAAATATCTCGTTAACAATAGCCTGAAGAGAGCTAAAGAAGCAGGCATACCGATTATTACCTATGACTCTGATTTTGATGCTTCAATCAACGAAGACCCTAATAATATACGTCTAGCCTATATAGGCACTGATAATTTTGAATTGGGTAAATCATTAGGTGAAGAGTTAAAAAAACTTCGGCCCAATGGGGGAACGCTAATAATGCAATCTGGGCGACCAGATTCTCCCAATCTGAATTTAAGACTTATGGGTGTTCGTTCCGCATTATCGGGGAAAAAATACGATACACCTCCTGGCGAATTGCTTAATAACGACTCGGGCTGGACTGAAGTTAGAGAACCTTTTTTTAATTTTGATCAGCTGGATCAATCTGTTAATCAAATGGAGTCTGTAATGAAAGGTAAACCTGTAAAAGCAGATTCCTTTATTACTGTTGGTGGTTGGGCACAAAATGATCAAGCACTTTACCGTAAAATGATTGCCCCGTACCAGGCAAAAATTAATAACAACAAGGTCATCATTATTATTACTGATACATCTTCTGAACAATTAACTATGTTGGAAGATCAACTTGCTCATATCAATATTGGTCAAAACCCATATGAAATGGGAAGACAAGCCATTTTGACACTTTATAAGATTGTAACAGAACAAAAATATGAGAAAACAATTTACACTCCTATCACAGTTTGCACACCAGAGAATGTTGATACCTGTAACAAGAGTGCGGGATTGTAATCATATTTAATGTCGCTTGAAATAGAATTAACATAAAATTAACATAGCCACCCAAAGTTGTCGTCTAAACAATTAGCAATTAACAATGAAAAACGCTTTAATTACCCTTTGAAAAGGGTAATTAAAGATGGCCAGGCCAAGACAAACCATTGTTAGCTTAAATGACACGCCTTTTCCCTGTATATAGAAAGTTGCCACTGTTGCTCGCGTTTAGTACGTAATGCTTTTCTTTGCGGGATTGATAATTCGACAGGTCAAAACGTTGAGCATCGCCGAGAATGGGGTTATTCACATATTTTTATACTGATTTTCTGCTTATTAAGCACGCTATTTGTTAGACCAAAATTTTGATAGCAAGATTAGTTGTAAATAATGTGTGTTGCTGATAATAATCGATCTCACATATGAAAGGTGGTTCAATTACACTCCAATCTTATAAAAAGCCTGAATGGAAGAATGAGTATGCCACACCAAGATCAGAGCCTTACCATTAAAATGGCGGCTCCTTTTTGTATATTATTAATAGTGATATTACTGACACAGGTTGTTGGTGTGTATGTCAGCAATAACTTTTTAGCTTCAGGAGGGGTTAAAGGTTATTGGATTATAAGTCGATTAATCTTTCCATTTGTTCTCGTTTTATTGCTGGCCATACCGTTAAAACAATTGTACTTCTCTAAACCAACAATTAATCGTGAAAACCTGCTACTTATGGCTGCGTTTTTGGGTCTTTTGCTTTGTTTATTCGTTTATCTACAATTTTTTGCCGCAGATTATTTATCTCATTATCGTCATGGCAGTTCTTTAGAGGGGCTAAGAGAGGCAGGGAAGTTTCAACGTTTTTTAATTTTTACCGTATCGACTATCATTGGCTGGGAGGTGCTTCACCGAGGATTTTTATTGGGTGGTGGCCAATATTGTTTAACTCAGCATTACAAAATCAACCCGACGGCGGCGGCTGTGATAATGACCCTTATTGTCTGCATCTTTGAAGTATTATTCCACATAAAAAAACCGATTTACGAAGCTATAGGTATGATTTTTGCCTCGCCATTATTGTCTTATTTAACCATTAAGACGCGCAGTTTATGGCCTGCATTAACGTTTCATTTATTGATTGAGTTAGCATTTGGCTTTTCCGCTTTCTATTATTCGGTCTATTAATTACTGCATTTATAAACTTGGCCAAAATCAATATAAAATCACTATGGCCACCCAAGAGTGTTGATGGACACTGGCTTACTATTTGATATCGGACAGAATTGGTTTGTGTAGCTAAGCTGTTTTTAGATCGTAGCAAGTCAGTGATAGCAAGTGATAGTGAATAAAATGAATCTTTTGCGGCATTACCAAATTCTGTAGTGATTAATCACTATGCCAAAACACATCTTCTAAGTATAACCTAGAAAAGTAAGCTTACATGCCATACACGCGCATCTAATTTGTTTTATGTCTCTTTACTGTAAGTAGGGCATTTGTGCAAATCAAGAAAGGTAACGTAAATGCACATCGCTATTGGATGATAATAAACTACTCTTTAACTTGTTCAGCAATTACCCTTAGATTGTATCTACCATCATTTTCGTGGTTATTTAATGTAGACTTTATAACGTCTTATATTGCAATTTCTTGGGTTGCCTGGGTTCCAAATGTATTAGTAGCACAATTATATTTACTAAAAACCAAACGTGTTAATTATGCCGTTCAACGTCCTATTGATAATACATTAAGTACATAGAGCAAAGTGTAAACAGCTCCTAAACCCAACCAATAAGCCAGAAATAGCTTGATTAATTTGGTTAATCAGCTTGGTTAACCACCAGCCCCCTTGGGGCACTTATTGCAAGTCGGACGTGAGAAACTTATGAAGCAAAATAGTGCTATTAAAATTGCCTTTTGGCGAGGCGTGCTAATTGCTCCGCTTGCAGTACTGCCTGCAACACTTATTTGGGCTTTAATTGCCGTGGTTAATCAATTTACTGTTCAAAACTTAATTGATGCGATTTTTAATGTAATATTTATCAGTTTGTGGGGCATTTGCGTTGCTTATGTTATTACCGCGACATATGGCAGCTTAGCCTGGTATGCGCTTTGGCGTTATAACGTGCTGTCGTTGGGCTCATTATTATTGGCAGTTGTTATTCCTTGTGCGATAACGGCGATCATTACGACCGATATTTTGTTTTCGTTAATGGTCACATATTATTCATTAGCCGTGGCATTTTCGTTTTGGTTTGTTGGTATTCGAAATATTAAAGAGTGATAACGGCATCGTATGTTTTCGGTTTTGGGACGATGTGAAAATTAATATCAAAATCGTACATCTGTTTTACGCCTTATGGCAGATAAAAGGAGTTTATTTTGCGCTTGATTCATTGGATTTACTTAACAATTGTTATAGTTTCAACTTTTTCGGCAAGTTCATCTGCCACAGTTGCAGTTGAGATATTGCCTATGCGCGACAGAGCTGAGTTTATTGACCGCATACTGGCTAAGCGGGTAGAGCTATTATTACCCAAGTTGATGAATGAACATAAGCTCGATATGTGGGTAATCATTAGTCGTGAATACAATGAAGACCCTGTTATTAAAACGCTATTACCTGCTACATGGATATCTGCTCGCCGCACAACAATACTGGTATTTGCTCGTAAAGGTGACGGCAGTGTTGATGCTTATGCAATCGCGCCTTATAACGTTGGTAATGTTTTCGAAAAAGCGTGGGATAAATCAAAACAACCCAATCAATGGTTGGCTCTTAATGAGTTAATTGAAAGCTATCAACCCAATACCATAGGTGTTAATCAATCGGAACATTGGGCTCACGCCGATGGACTAGTCGCAACAGATAAAGAAAATTTGTTAGCGCATTTACCCGAAAAATATAAAACAAAAATAGTTTCAGCTGAACTCGTCGCCGTAGGATGGTTGGAGCAACGAATACCTGAAGAAATTGCCGTTTATAAAGATATCGTAAAATTGGCTCATGCAATTATTGCTGAAGCATTTTCTAACCAAGTCATTATCCCTGGGGAAACAACGACTGATGATGTGGTTTGGTGGCTACGAGAGCGTATCGTTGAGCTCAAGTTACAAACTTGGTTTCATCCAAGTGTATCAATTCAGCGTAGTGATGATGTTGCCTTAGCGCGCGAGTCGAGTGTTACCCATGACAATGATAAGCAAATTATTTTACCGGGCGATCTACTGCATGTTGATTTTGGCATAACCTATTTACGTTTAAATACGGATACGCAGCAGCATGCTTATGTACTCAAGCCAGGCGAAAGCGAAGCACCACAATATTTACAACAGGCGCTGTTATCAGGCAATAAACTACAAGATGTATTTACCGGACAATTTGCTGAAGGTCTTACTGGTAACCAAGTATTAAAACGCTCTCGTGAACGTGCAATTTTACAAGGATTAACGCCCACAATTTATACTCACCCGCTGGGTTATCATGGCCATGCCGCAGGTACGACACTGGGAATGTGGGATTCGCAAGACGGGGTTCCTGGTGATGGTGACTACCCATTACACCTCAATACGGCCTATTCAATTGAGCTTAACAATGCCGTTTATATTGAGCCGTGGAAAAAAGAAATCAGAATTATGTTAGAAGAAGATGCCATTTTTGACGGATCGGGAGTGTGGTATTTAAATGGCAGACAAACAGCTTTTTTACTGATTAAATCTCAGTCTCGCTGAGCTTTATAGATTAAAACTTGTTTGGGAAAAATAGTTACTCTTTTATACAACAATGGTGCGCGAGTGTTGGGGCAAGGTCTCCTGTTAGGTGTATTCAACGAACCAAGTTACTCATTCTTTAGGTTCTATTTCGTTCCACATTTTAGTACGTTATGATTCATCGCTTAAAACAGCGTAAAGCAAACAAGGAAGTTGTATATGTCAGGAAGCAAAGTCTACTCACCCGTTCAAGCTAGTCTAGGCGCATTTTTAGGAGGGCCAATAGCTTCAGTTTTTTTCATAAAACAGAACTTTGTCGTCTTGAATGATGATGAAGCCGTTAAAAAAACGAATCGCTATGGTGCTTTGGTTATTACATTTTTCATCTCAATTTTACCTTTTTTGCCAGAAAACTTTCCAAATATGATCATTCCTATAATCACGATTATTTCTACGAGACTGTTAGTTGAAAAGTTTCAATTTACAAAAGAAGTCATCTCCAATAACGATGATTTAGATTTTCATTCTAACTGGCGAGTACTTTTTGTCAGCTTGATAAGTCTGGTTGTTTTTATGATTATTGGCGTTAGCCTGCTGTTGGCGTTAGACTTTTTGGGTGTTGAAAGTCTGCTGTAAACTTCACGACTTCACGACTTTACTATGGGTAATTTTTTGAAAATGAAGTCAGCTTTCAAAGATAGTGATGTCAGGTTTTATTTTTTTAATAAAAACGAAAAATTGAGCAAATGAACTTAATCTACGCTATTTCGAACTAGCATGATTTAATTTTTGTCAAACATTAACAAGGAACTCAGTTGAGAAAAATCATTTATATCTTAGGATTGATATCCGTATTTTCAGTGCAAGGTGCCAGTTTTGATTGCTCGCTGGCCAGAAGCTCGATAGAAAAGAACATATGTGCTAACCCTGATATTTCAAAGGCAGATGAGGCGTTAGCAACGCTTTATAGCAATATTAAAAGCCAAGCTAAATATGTTAATGATTTAATTAATGGTCAGCGTGCTTGGTTAACACAACGAAATGCATGTGAGACTGATGTTTGTATTTTAGATAAATACCAATCTAGAGCGTTGGCGTTAAATGCTTGGCCTGAAACAGAGGCTAAAAAAGATAAAGTGCTTGAAAACTGTACCGATCGTCCTGAGTGTTGGCCAGGAGGCAGCGCTATGCATACTGGTTTGACATTAGTTAACAGTTTGAACAAGGCATCTGCTCAATTGAAAATAAAGCATGATGAGCTCATCGCTCTGTTGTCTGATGCCCCTAATTATGATGGTGAAAAACAGCCTGACTCTCGTGTTATCTCGGCTTTAACCGCACAGCAACTGTCCTGGAGTACTTATAGATCTGACGAATGTGAATTAATTGGTTCGCTGACCGGAGCGGGTGGCTCATGGCCATCGACTTATGCTAATCGTTGTGAGGTCAATTTGACTGAAGAACGTTTGCGCCGCGTTAATTCATCTATTAAGTGTATTAACAAAATACCTTTAGAAGATCGTTGGATGGAACAGTCTCGTTGTTTACAGCAACTTGCACCGTTAGCCAATAAAGTGTAGATAATTAACGTAAACTAGGGCTGCTAAGTACCTATTAAACAAGTTATTAGCTTCCTTAGTTATTTGGCCAGCATTTCTCGTTATAGGATGTCATTATTTAAAGGTAACTTTACCTCCCACCATTTTAAAGGCTGGTGCGCCTCTCACTAACGTATCTCTGGCAAATATCTGGCTGCATTCTGGGCATGTGCAAGGAACCTTGGTGTTGTCTTCGACAATACGCTCCTTAAAGCATTTGATTAAGGCGCCTTTACCTCCCTTACGATACTTAAACAATGGTGCTTTACACTTAGCGCAGAAAACATCGACGGTGCGCGAAGGACCTTTCTTGTTGGGTTGGGCCATGTATCGTTTACTCTAAAGTCTGTAAAGTGCTTTAGCCTATTGTAATGAAAAGTGCCGGGTTAGGCTAAAGTTAGCGATGCCTTTTATCATCCGGCCCTCTTGCTATTGGTGTACGCTGTTATCCGTTAATGTTACTGACCAAGAAAGAGCTTAAGACTCTTTTAATGCTTATCTTTATGAATGGCTGTTTAATATTAATCAGCCTATTGGCACTCAAAAGTGCTTGGAGTGCCAACCATATGAAGATCGTGATTAAGGTTAAATTGACGAAACTGCTAATATAGATACATATAGAGTCATATAAAACAGCAAATAGACGATGGCGGTTAGATTAGGCTGTAATCATAATCGTAAATTAACACCCAATGCTTGCAGATGTTAGCCATGGTTTATATTGAGCTTTCGGAATGCAAATGTTAATTATTACAGAGGATTTACCTTTGAGTTTTTATGAAAACAACATTCTTCCACACATTATAAATTGTGCTTGTTCTTCAAGTGTCATCATGGAGCTTAGGCAGAAAGTTGTGCCTTTAGCTTATGGCAATGTTTTAGAGATTGGTATGGGCTCTGCTGTTAATATGGTTTTGTATAATCCTATGAAAGTTAATATGATATGGGGCCTTGAACCTTCTCCTGGGATGCGTAAAAAAGCGCGGAAAAATTTAGCGAAATCGCCTATTCAGGTTGAATGGCTAAGTCTCCCTAGTGAACAGATTCCTTTAGATGATCAATGTGTTGACTCAGTTGTGTTAACTTATACTCTTTGCACTATTGCTGATTGGCGTGCCGCTATGCAGCAAATACATAGAGTGTTGAAGCCTGATGGTAAAATATTTTTCTGTGAGCATGGAGAAGCACCTGACGATTCAATTAAAAAATGGCAACATCGTTTAAATCGCTTATGGGGTAACGCTTTTGGTGGCTGTAATTTGAATAGACCTATGATTGACAATATACAAAGCAGCGGCTTTAGTATCGATTGGTTTGAAAGTGATTATATAAAGGGAGTGCCAAAGTTTGCATCGTATATTAGCTGTGGTGTGGCGACTAAAAAGACCTAACAAGAGAGTGGGGATATAAGGTGATTTAAACTGGTCACTTTAATTTCAGTATTTAGTTTTGTTATCCTAGTCGAGATGATGAGCATAATGATCTAGATTAAGATAATAGGCGGGAACTGGGCAGTGCTATTTTGGTCTATTTTGGTCTATTTTGGTCTAGAATTTAGGCGTTATTAATTTCGTGTCATTGAGGTGAATTAGTCGTTTTAATCGTTAATCTCTCTTGATTAGATAACCGAATTTGAATCCCATCGACTGTGGTAATCCGCTGAGCTTCAATATCTTTTTTACGCACCTTGTAACTGTTTGTCATCGCTTCAATAGGTGATGTAATTGTAACTTCAACGACGGTATTATCGTCATACCAACTCCAGCCCCAATAGCCTGCAGAGGCTAACATCGACACCGCAATCATAGTGTAAATAATTACTCGACTAAGAAGGGGTGATTTTTGTGCATCTGCCATATCTGCGATGCGATTAACTTTATGCCCTCGTCCACGGCGCAAGTAGACAATAGCGCCAAGGATTACCAATATTGTCACTAGAATTTTTGTTAGCACGTCATCTTCCACCAATTAATAATTAACCACAATTATACAGTTTATTGAATAATTTAACGTTATCTAGCACACATCAATCGTGCTAATTAATATTGATTACTCAGTTGTAAATATAGCCACATAGGGACACTTCCGACGAGGATAATATCGTGATCGTTTATTAAGCTGTGATGACCACTCTAAATGACAATAGCTTAAGTCTTCAATTCTTCAATTCTTACTATGCCTCACAGCCTAGGATGAAAGCTGCAATGGTAACAAATAACCCGTCAAAAAATGGGTTTAATTTACTTGCCTGACGAGGAACATCGATGCATTAAAGTGAGTTGATTCACCAGCAAGACTCATACAATACTCCTTAAAAAGAGTTGTAATGTCACAACAACATTAGCGAGTTAGATAGGTTATCTAATGGTACGAAAAAACATTCCCGCTCTTGTCTTGGTAACTGCAAGTAATGAGTTAATTAAAAGAGTCGACCAAATCAACTCATTATTAAGCGGATGATTGATACCGCTAATAATGAGAACTTGGCAATATTTTTATATACGGATTAATTCATCTATTTTCCTGTTGTAAGGAGGATTGATTTAACCAATGTATGCTGGTAAGTTATTAAAAATATTAATAATTAAACACGTGTTACTATTGCGCAGTTAAATGTGTTCCGGGTATTTACCGAAACTCTGACTCTTTTCACAAATACGCTGTCATAGATAAACTTATTAACTCAACGGAGTGATAGATGAAGTTGTTCAAATTGGCTTTAATTTTTGTAGCGGCCATATATTTATCTGGATGCGCATCTGGTGCAAAAATGAAAAATATGACGTTTCAGGGTGAACAAAAATCCTACTTTGATGTATTAAATGACAACATAGAGCTATCAAATGTCTCTGGTGGTCAAAAAACAAATCCACTGTGGACATCAGAAATTAGCAGTGAAGCCTTTTCTGGTGCTGTCAGGGGAAGCCTGCAAGCACAGGGATTATTGTCTGATGATGGTCGATATAAACTGGTTGTGAATATGCTTAAAGTGGATCAACCTATTTTTGGGTTAGATTTTGAAGTTACTACTCATGTTCAATATTTACTGACCGATTCGGCAACCCAATCCATTGTGTTTGACGAAACCATCATTGCACCGCACACAGCAACATTTAAGGATGCCTTTGTTGCGGTAAAAAGGCTTAGATTAGCCAATGAAGGTGCTGGAAGAAAAAACATTGAAGCACTACTTGATAAATTATCTGCGTTACAGATAGATAAGAATGAGGTATCACTAGTAGAGTAAAAAATGCATGGCCTCAAGCTTATTGCTTAGTCTGCTGTAAATTTTAGCTGACTTATTCGGTAGGCTTTTGTTTACTCGGCTCGCAGTTATTTTTTAAAGTGTTAGATTGATATAAGCATCCCCCAAATCACCTAACCAGAAATTAGTCGAGCAATAGCTATCTAATTTCTAGTTTGGTTATATTTTGTTATTACCAGTTGGATACAATCCCCCATATTATTCTGAAACAACTATTGATGGTTATTTTTATTTTCATGAGTAACTTTTACATAGTAAAAAGTAATAATTTGTAAAAACTACAAAATAATTATATTAAAATATTTCATTTTTTATCATAAAATATAAATGTTATATTTATCAGGTGTTTATTTTTTTGTTGCTTCGGTTTAAATGTGGTATGCCTTTCGCTTTATTAAAATAGAGTCGCTAATATTTAGGCATGTTTTTTTATTAATGTTATATAAATTGACCCAATCTATTTATCGTAATAGTGTGTTAATTGGACAGTTTTTATTGCCCCTATTTATTTCAGCGTAATATCACTCTATAAATTTTGTATTTAAGGAGATTAGAAATGGCTACAACAAAGGCAAAAAATCAAGATCCACAACAGAAAATTGAAGATGCTTATCACTTAGCTGAAGAAGCGACTTCAGAGGCTGTTCATTCCTTGAAAGATAAAGCGAAAGAATCATTGGGTGAAGGCACTGAAAAAGTTAAATCGGCAACAGCTCAAACTGAAAATCTTATTAAGGAACACCCTTTATTAAGTGTCGGGTGTGCTTTTTTAGCGGGATGGGCGATTTCGAAACTTATAAAATAGCAAAGCGGCCGGAGGGGTTTTATTATGGAAAATACTGAGAAAGTGTACAGTAAAGATAAAATCTCCGATGGCACGCAGACCGATCCTCACGTTAACTCAGATGAGGTGGACGTAAACTCCGATGACGTAAACGTTGAAGAAATTAAAGATATTTTTAATAAGGCATCGAAATTAGCTCAAGAGGTTGGACAGTGGTCAGAGTCTACAGTCCAACTTTTCTTTATGGAAATATTACGAAATGTTGCCGCAGCAAAACAGTTTCTTGTTTGCCAGCTTTTATTTATTCCATTGTTAGTTCTCTTTATCTTCAGTTTATGTGTTTGCTCCGGGATTGTGATCTACAGCCTCACTCACAGCATATTTATTGGCTTAGGGGTATTTCTACTCACAATGATGTTGGTTTTAGTTGGCTTGCTGTATTGGCAAAAACGGCTTATTCGTTTTTTTGGCTTCAAAGACACTGTCTCCCAATTAAAGGAGGGTATCGATGTCATCTCTAAAGCATCTAAATCATTCGATTAAGTTAACACGTGTGCAGGGGAAAGACTCTGTTAGACAGTGCGAGTTAACGCTTAATTTATTACTCCATTCTGTCAAAAAGCAGACTCGAAAGCATCCTTTTGGGGTCACAGTTGGTGTCACCATAGCCACGATTGTCTTTGCTCGGTATAGGAAAAGTATTAAATCTCTTTATCCTATTGCTTCTCTAAGCTTTAATTATGCGAAACAACATCGCAATTCAAAACCTCAAGAATAAAAACCAATCAATCATGATGATAGCCATTTTCTTGCCCATTATATGATCGAGTCAATACTTTGAACTGTTGTGAGTCTGGATAACTGTCAGTGTGACCCATCGCAAATATTTCAAAGATGTTAATTATTTACTGATTAAAGTCGTGAGTCATCACATACAAAAAATGCTGATTGTTTAATAATCAGCTTAATTATTTAACTCAATGACGTTTAATATATCAACATGACCACAAAAGATATCATCGATGAAGAAGTCACTTATCCGTCGGATTATATGATCCTTTCAACAACCGATTTAGACAGTATTATTACTCATGTTAACGATGACTTTATGACGGTTAGTGGTTATAAAGAAGATGAGCTAATTAATAAACCCCACAATATAGTACGCCACCCAGATATGCCTAAAGCTGCATTTAGTGACCTATGGGACACCATAAAGCAAGGGGAAAGCTGGATGGGATTGGTGAAGAATCGCTGCAAGAATGGTCAGTATTATTGGGTTAACGCTTATGTGACCCCGATTAAACGTAACGGTATTATTTGCGAGTATCAGTCGGTAAGAACTCAGCCTGAAGCAGAGCTGACTGAACGTGCTCAAGCCTGTTACGATGCAATTAATGCTGGTAAAGCTGCTAAGCCTAAGCTTGGCGCCAGTATTATTACCAAACTTTTTTTCGCTTGGTTGCTATCTGTTGGGTTGTTGATGTCCTTGCCTTACTCAAGTGGTTTTTTCACCGTCGTCGCATTTATTGTTGCCATTATCTGTTTTTGTCGGCCGCTTTATGTTCTTAAACAGCGTTTTAGTAACATATTGATATTAAGTGAAACAATACATAATAATCCACTAAATCAATTTGTTTATACAGGTTATACCGATGAGCTTTCTCACATCGAATTAAGTCTACGGATGCAAAAAGCTGAAACGCTGGCGGTGGTTGGACGTATAAAAGACAGTGGTGAGGAATTACAGCAAGGTTTAGAAGAGCATCAACAACAAAATCAAGCCAATCAAAATCAGTTAGTTACGCAATCACAAAACCTTGAGCAAGTTGTCACAGCCATCGGCCAAATGAGCTCGTCTGTTACTGATATAGCTAAAAATACGACAAATTCAACCACAGAAATTCATCACTTAGTTGAACAAATAGAGTCAACTAAGGTGGCATTAGCCAGCAGTCAAATCGTGACTACGGAAATTAATAACTTATTGGAAGAATCTCGTATTGCTATTTCTTCGCTGAATAAGCAATGTCAAAATGTAAACCAAGTTGTCGAGGTGATCGAGAGTATTGCACAGCAAACAAACTTGCTTTCGCTCAATGCCGCCATTGAAGCCGCTAGGGCTGGAGAGGCTGGTAGAGGGTTTGCTGTGGTCGCGGATGAAGTGCGTAACTTGGCCAGTCGCTCGGCAACTTCTGCTCATGAAATACACGCTATTATAAATTCACTTAGTCGTACAACTGCAGAAGCCGTTGCACAGATGGAGCAAAGCCATTTGTTAATAGATAAGAGTATTGATTCTAGTCAAATACTCGAGAAAAGCCTGGTTTCGGTTAGTGAAGTGATGAGTATTATCGAAAGTAATGGCGAGCAGATTTCAGTGGCGGCAGAAGAGCAAGCTGCTGTTGTTAATCAAATTTATAACAACGCGATGATACTACAAGATGGCATTAATCAATTTGAACAAAATTGTCATAATGCAGCAATACATAGCCAAGAAATTAGTGGTCAGGGTATACGTCAAACAGAGTTGGTAAATCAATTTAATTAGATTGTAATATCACAAATTGTGAGGTGATGACTTCGGTATAATTGAGGTAATTTTACTTTGTTGACTCTGCTGAGCATCTTGCTGCCAAAACAAATTAACCAACTTACCAACTTACCAACCAACTAACCAACTAACCAACTAACCCAGGGTGAGGTTGTGAACGTTTTTTATACAGATTAAGTATGTTTTTAGAACTATATTTGTTCAGTACGTTATCACTTCATGAATGATTGGAAGTGATTAAGTATTGAAATTATTTATAGTGTTCAAAAAACGCACACTCATGCGGTTACCCTGCCAACTAACCAACTAACCAACTAAACAACCCACCCACTAACCAATCAATCAACAACATCAATACACTGTACATCGCGAATGTGCATATCAATGGCTTAAATAAGTGCTGTTTATCAACTGTGTTAGCTTGTGTGCTACAGCCTTCTTTGTATGCCGTTATCGTATTCTTTTGCCGAGTATCGCTTTGGGTGTATGGTTTTTTCTTTGATGGTTAATAAAGATTAAAGCTAGATATTATATTTAAATCAGCTGGTTAAGTGGTTTGTAATGGTCGGTGTCCGAATAAGCAATGAGTACTAAACAGGCGTAGTGGACGTAAGCCATAGTTTAATTAATACAAGTGACATCGGCATGAGAAGTGTCTACTAGACTAGCGGCCAGCACAAAAACGGCAATAATAGTGTCAATAATGTTTCAACTAAAAATGATGATTTGTGTAAATAAGGCATTTTTTATAATACGATGACTTTTAGCTTGTTATTTAGGCTTTATGTTTTAGTATAATCCGTTGCACTTATCAATTAGGGAGAACGTAATAAATGGAATTTATAAATGAAATAGTCGCAAATGAGAATTATACTTTTTTAGTGGTGTTAGTTATTGGGGGGCTGACTCTTTGGTTTCTTCCTGCTATTTTGGCATTATTTTTTAATCGAAAACACTTTAAATATATTCTGTTAGCGTGTATCCCTGCAGGGTTTTCTTTTATTGCGTGGGGCGGCGTTATAGTGTGGGCTACCACGGGTAAAGTTATTGGTAAATACGCTAATAAAGTTAACGCTGAAAGTTAACTTCTATCAATAATATACACTCACCATAAACCATAAAAATCATTATATGCACTTATTTTTCGCTCACTTTGTGATGCTTTTAAGTGCCGGTTTTTGGCGTCAGTTTTCGGTATAAAATGCAAAAGGATATTACATGAAATACTTATCAATTGTCATCATCGCACTCTTACTTGGTTGTTCTTAAAAAGATTTTAGTGCTCAGGTTAACGATTAGTTCATCGAGAAAGTTATTGGTGGCGAATACTCACGTAATGGCGCTCAATGCAAAACCATAAAAAATCAATGTCCTGAAGGACAATACGAAGAGTGGATTCAAAAGAGCGGTGAAAAAGCGTGTGCGTGCAATAGCTTGTAGCATTCAATTGCTTTGAGTAAGGGGTAAAAACTAAAAAACTTGATAATAGTTAGCATAATACTGGCGATTTTTATCGATAGTTAAGCTGGTTATTAACTGTGTTGGCAATCCTTTGTTTCATGTTAATTATCAAAAGATAACGTCAGTTATATCTGGATATACAGGGAAGTAATACGATGAAAAAAATGATAACGGTTGTGACATTATTGGTGTTAGGTGTGTGTTTGAATGTTCAAGCGAATGACAGATATAAGCCTACATCTAATTTGTCATTGTTACGTTCATTAGACCGTGGCTATATGATTATTGGCACTACACATACAAACGATGTTAATGATCTTCAACTTGTCGATATAGAACGCCTTTTTAATGAGCTTAATCCCACTTTAGTGTTGTTAGAAGGTGGTTATTGGCCTGATAAAATGTCTAAAGCTGAAGCGATTAAGTGCTGTGGTGAAATGGGGTTTTTACAGTTTTTAGCTAAGCAGCATCATGTCAAAGTAACAACTTGGGAAGGCGATAGCCTAAGTGAAGCTAAATTTGTGTTAGAGAAGTTTGATGATGAAAGCCTAAAGGTATTTTATTTATTAAGACAAGCACCACAGTTGCTCAGTAATGTTAGTCTTGCCGACGCGAAAAGTAAGATGTCTAATCTGCTCGGACAATCTGGTTTTCCTGCAACAGAATATCACCTAAATGTTAAGCCAGATTCAATTGCTGAGTTAGACATTATGTTATCAACCATGGTGGGGAAATCTGTATCGTGGGTTGAGTTTTCATCGGCAACTATTTTTGATCAACAACTCAGCACCTCTGAATTTACGACGCTTAAAGCGATTAAAGATCGTGTAAATGAGTTTAGGGATAATAGCGCCATTAACAAGGTGAAAACCGCGATCGATAATAATGAACGAGTCATGTTTGTGGCTGGTGGGCTTCATTTTATGCCTGTCATGAATGCACTCATGCAATAGCTTAGTGCTCATAGCTGTTTATTCATTTATATTTTATTGATAAAGATAGATTGGCCATGTGTGGCATCTTAGGTCCTAGTCAGGAATCATCATAAGGAAAGGGCTTTGGGTATTGTATTTGCGGTATTAGCGGCTTATTTATCATTGACTAGGATAGTGATGCCAGATGTTGATATGACCATGCCAATTCAGTAACTCATTTTACGGCGTTGACTCTTTTGCGAATCGCTTCTGTTAATTGTTTTTTGACTTGGTCTTCGCCACAAAATGTTGCAAATCCTAGTCCCCATCCATGAGGATTCACTTGAGTTGCCAATTCAACCACCCGGTAACAATAATCGCCCTGTTTTACTATTCTGTTAGGGTCTAGCCGATGGTTAAAGGTATGCGGTTGGCTGATATCAATTTCTGCTGCTAACTCTATAAAATCAAGGTTAAGGTCCATTTCACTCATAGTGCCAGTGGGTTTGTTTTGTAATGCAGTTTGCGATCCTATGAGTGTGTCTAATGCTGCAATATTATTTTGTATAAAATGGCTAGTGGCTTGTTGTATTGACGCTAATGATGGCGCGGACTTGTTGATGTCAGTGGTCGTGTTTGGTTTTATTTGATTAGGCAATGCATTAGGTATTTTTGCACTCGCACTCGCAGTCGATCGTATGTTGTTGGGCTTATTGTTTGATGGCATCACGTTATCGAGGGGGGTGTCTTCATTTAAAGAGGTCTGCGTCTCTTTAGTCTTTATGGTTGTTGATGGGCTCTCGTCAATTTCAATATCAACATCAATTTCATCAATTTCAACATCAACATCTATATCAGCATTTATATCAACAATGGGTGGTTTACTCTGTACGGGTTGGGCATTTTCTAGGTCATTAAGCTTGGGTGATAAACTTGTTTGGGTCATTGATTGGTATTGCGCCGAAGTCATGAGATAGCTTTTTATTGCGGTGGGCGAAGGCTTAACCACTAAAGCTGACACTCGTTGCGTCGTGTCTTGGTACCAAAACGCAATCAACACATAAATCAATAAAACATGGATGATGAATGCCGTGAGTACAGGCTTAAGCCAATATGCTTCTTTAGAGGAGTGTGTTGAAGATCGAGAGTGATGTGGCTCCCAGCCAACCGTTATTACTTCCATTTATATCAATCACTTTATCGCAGTATTATCAGTCCTTTTTTGATTGTTAACAGAAGGTAAAGTTCATAAATTGATGTGGATAAATTTATCTTGCTTGAGCAAAAGACATCATCCTTGTTAATTGGTCTATTTTATCGAAAGAAAATCACACTATTATGCAATATTTATTCAGTTAACAGCCTGCTATTATTAAATAGTTATTTTTCATCACCGAGGTTTTCATGAAAGTATTACAGCGTTTTAGCGCTTTGCCCGCAATGGACGGTGATGGTGTAAACATTAATCGTATTGCCGACTTTGATAAGCTTCGTTTTGATCCATATTTAATGATCGATGAGATTAAGTCTGATGATGAACAAGATTTTATTGGTGGTTTTCCGCCGCATCCACATAGAGGTGTAGAAACCTTTACTTATATTCGTAAAGGCGGCTTTGAACATCGCGATCAAATGGGCAATGTTAAACCTATTCGTGCCGGAGATGTGCAGTGGATGAGTACTGGCAGTGGCGTGCTGCATTCTGAAATGCCATTAGCAGATGCCAAAGAAGGGCTGCATGGGTTTCAAATTTGGATCAATATGCCAGCAAAACACAAAATGCGTCCGCCTATTTATCAAGACAGCAGTAAACAGACTAATCCCCGTATAAATAACGAACACGGCGCAACGCTTGTTGCCTTGGCGGGGAGTTGGGGTTTTAATCATGAGCCACATAAGATTACTTCAACTCTTCAGGGGTTAGCTGGCCATGGGGCAATTGCTGATTTAACGTTAACTGAATATGGTCACTGCACGCTGAATCTTGCAGAGCACCAAACGGTGTGCGCTTATGTGTATCAAGGCGAGCTTAACTATATTGATGCACAAGGTTTGCGAGAAACTGCAGGAGCAGGGCAGTTTTTAGTTTTAAATGCGCTTGAAGTCTGTCATTTTCAAACCGAGGCCACAGGTGCTGGGTTGTTAATATTAGCGGGCAAGCCGATTAACGAAAAAATTGTCCACATGGGGCCGTTTGTGATGAATACCCAGGCTGAGATAGAGCAAGCTGTTCGTGATTATCAGCAAGGCCACTTTGGCCAAATTACCTAGCATTACCCTCAAAATAAGCTGAATTATCGATAAATATTTGTCAGCGAACTGCGAATAAAATTGCTACAATAGCTGACATCTGGCTTAGGTTTGTTTTAAGACCTTTGCTCACACCAATCTTATTTATTATCTGTTCCTTCTGGCAAGATAAATCGTTCGCAAATAGCGGTAAGCATTTTTCATATAACATCATTGTATATGCTAATTTTGTTCCGCTGTTTAATGATAGTTTTGCGCGTTATTGGCTCATTTATGTAATGGTATTGGTATATTTTTTTGCAGCTTTTGCCTGCTTTTTACCTTTCGATATCAGAGGATATTTGCCTTGAGTCAGTCTACAGAACAAGTCGTTAACACGGCTTTTGCATCACTTAAATTAAAACCTGAATTGCTTGAAAACCTCCAAACTATGGGTTTTGAATCGATGACTCAGATCCAAGCTGAGAGCTTACCGCCTATTTTGGCCGGTGAAGATGTTATCGGCCAAGCGATGACAGGTTCAGGTAAAACAGCTGCCTTTGGTTTAGGATTGCTTAATAAACTGGATGTAAAACGTTTTCGCATCCAAACCATGGTGCTTTGTCCAACGCGTGAGTTAGCCGACCAAGTAGCGAAAGACATTCGTACCTTGGCCCGTGGTATCCATAACGTTAAAGTACTAACGCTATGTGGCGGCGTACCTATGGGGCCACAAGTTGGCTCATTGGAACACGGAGCACACATTATTGTCGGTACACCGGGTCGTATTGTTGATCATTTAGATCGCAACCGTTTAGATTTAAGTAACATGAACATGCTGATTTTAGATGAAGCTGATCGCATGTTAGAAATGGGCTTCCAACAGCACATTGACCAAATCATTGCCGCGGCCCCTCGTGAACGTCAAACATTGCTGTTTAGTGCCACGTTCCCAGATCAAATCCAAGCGATTGCCGATCAAATTCTGTATAAACCGGTAATGGTTAAAGTTGAAGCTAAACACGATAACCTCACTATCGATCAGCACTTTTATCGTATTGAAGATAACCAGGGCCGTCTTGAGGCATTGCGTTTATTGTTATTAGATAAGCAGCCTGGAAGCGCAGTCGTGTTTTGTAATACCAAGCGTGAAACCCAACAAGTGGCTGACTCATTACATGAGTTTGGCTTTAGCGTACTAGCATTACATGGCGATTTAGAGCAGCGCGATCGCGATCAAATGTTATTGCAGTTTGCTAACCGTAGTGCGCGTATTTTAGTTGCTACCGACGTAGCTGCACGTGGTTTGGATATTGATGAGTTAGACGCAGTATTTAACTATCATATTGCTTATGATACTGAAGTGCATATTCACCGTATCGGCCGTACTGGCCGTGCTGGCAGTTCTGGAGCCGCATATACTTTCTTTGGTGAAGAAGACGGTTACAAAATGGCGATGATTGAAGAAGCCATGAACAAAGATGTCGTCAGTGAGCCTTTACCGCCAATGAGTGCGCTCAACAAGCAACCGCTTGCTGCTGAAATGATCACGATTCAGATTGAGGCGGGTAAAAAGCAAAAAATCCGTCCTGGTGACATTGTTGGTGCATTAACGGGTGGCAATGGTTTAGATTTTAACGATATTGGCAAAATTAAAGTGACTGATTTTCGCGCTTACTTTGCCGTAAAAAGCAATGTGTCTAAACAAGCGATGAATATCATCAGTAAAGGTAAGTTAAAAGGCCGTAGCTATCGTGCGTGGTTCATGTAACTGAGCCTTTTGCAGCCTGTAGGGTTGCAGTTGATTGATTTGCAGTTGATTGATTTGCAGTTGATTGATAGTTAGTCGATTGGGTTATGCCTGAATAATAAAAAAGCCGGTGAACAATGTTCACCGGCTTTTTTATGCTCTATCGCTAATTAACCTCAGCTCGGGATAATAAACAGTTATCAAACAGTCCTTTGTCTCGCTAACAGTGTTGTATCGACTTGCAATAGGCTAGCTATTGACGCGTCAACACGCCTTATTAGCAAAACAAATGACAAGTTTGATATGAAATAGACCAAATTTTGTCATTTTAACTAACTTATCCCATCTCTTAACCCGAGTTAAGGTTAGTTAGCTTTTAACTTTAGCGTTGGCATAAGGATTACTGCTACTGCTTGAAACTACTGGTGCAGTGCCACTGCGACGTGGTGGACGATTACGCTGTGGTGGTTTATTACCATTCGCTCTAGCTTCCGCTTTAGGATCTGCAGGCTTATCGTGACTGCGTGATGGTTGGCGAGAGTCAGGTTTACGCGCTGGTTTATCACCTTGAGCGCCATCATTTGCATGCTGTTGAGCATGTTTACTGCGATTCGGGTTTGGCTTTTTAGCGCTATTACCGCCAGATCTGCTACTCGCTTCAGGGATAGTGAATGGTGCTTCAAAACCAGCAAGTTGCTTACGCTCAATAACACGATTGATTAAACGCTCGATATCATGCAGTAATTTAACTTCTTCAAGACCCACTAATGATACAGCTTGACCTGTTGAACCTGCACGGCCGGTACGGCCAATACGATGCACATAATCTTCAGGTACGTTAGGTAAGTCAAAGTTAACCACAAATGGCAGTTGATCAATGTCGATGCCACGCGCGGCAATATCTGTTGCGACCATAACTTGTACGGCACCGGCTTTAAAATCTGCCAATGCTTTAGTGCGTGCTGTTTGGCTTTTATTGCCATGAATGGCTGCGGCTTTGATGCCAGCAGCTTCTAGGCTTTTCGCTAAACGGTTAGCACCATGTTTGGTACGAGAAAACACTAACACCTGTTTCCAATCATTGGTTTTAATCAGTTCGATTAGCGCCATTGATTTACGGGTTTTATCCACTGGATACACACATTGGGTCACAGTGTTTGCTGTTGCGTTACGCGGCGTAACTGAAATCTCTACCGGATTGTTAACCAGCCCTTTAGCAAGTTCACGAATTTCATTCGAGAATGTTGCTGAAAACATCAAGTTTTGACGCTTAGCGGGTAATAATGCTAATACTTTTTTAATGTCGCGAATAAAGCCCATGTCTAGCATGCGGTCTGCTTCGTCTAACACTAGAATTTCTAATTTGTTAAAGCTAATGGCTTTTTGCTGACATAAGTCGAGTAAACGGCCTGGCGTTGCGACCAGAATGTCGACACCATTTCTGAGCGCAGCTAATTGTGGCACGATGGACACGCCACCAAAGACTACGGCTGATTTTAACGGTAAGTTGATGCCGTAAGTAGCGACGCTTTCTTGTACTTGCGCGGCAAGTTCGCGTGTTGGTGTTAATACTAGCGCACGGACTTGACCACGTTGCGCTCGTTCACCTTTAGATAATAATTCTAAAATTGGTAAGGTAAAACCAGCTGTTTTTCCTGTCCCTGTTTGTGCTGCTGCCATTACATCTTGACCGGCTAAAACAGCTGGAATTGCTTGTGCTTGAATTGGAGAGGGGGTGTCATAACCTTGTTTTTCAACCGCTTTTAAAATAGCAGCATTCAGACCAAGTGAGGAAAAACTCATAGAAAAATCTCTTTGGGCAACGCATTGTTGCTTTGAATAAAAGGTAGCCAGTAACGGCGGCCGTGAAGCTTACCTGAAAACCTCTTTGAGTGCTATCAAATCCCTGTGTGGGCAACGATATATACTCTGAAATCACAATTAATAATGGACTATTTAATGGTGAAAATGTCTCGCTTATGATTGCCAAATACAGCGATTTAATGAAATCGTGTTAATCTTAAGACCAGAATCAGTGCTAAAAGTCGACTTATTGCATACAATAAAATGGTAACTCGTTTTCTATCTAAATATTCAGCGACTTAGCTGAGGTTACTTAACTTAAGGTGTCTCTAACTGATGAAATTAACGGCACAAATACATATTGAGAAAATGGCGTATGAGCTGCGAGATCATGCTCATGCCGTGATCAAAAATGTGCTGTTAATGTCTAATATTTCAACCTTATCTCTTCAACTTGCTATGCGCGAGCTCGCTCAACATAGCCGAGTCGCGTTGCATTTTCATCCCGATCAAATTGATAATCGAGGCCTCACTGTCGTTGATGGTTTATTGCGTGACGGGGTGTATAAAAGCCAGTTTGAAACCCATGTCTCTAATGGTCATTTATCACCAGAATTAGGCGGTTCTCGCGACCATTGGGAAAACCAATTATTTGGTCACAGCTATTCTGGGATTAAGCATCGGCCTAAATATGGTGCGTTAGATTTTGGTTTGTGCCCATTAGGTCCGGCGCCTCGCTTTGGCAGTTGTTATTTAGTGACTCATCCTCAAATATTGTCTCGATGTACCTTTAGTTACATGGACTCTTATCGGTTGCCCAAAGAAAAGGGCACTATAAAGTGTTTTGATGCGATTTTAGCGGCATTACTCAGTGAGAGCTTTGAGCGTCAATATGCTTTGGGTATTTCTGGGCTTAAACCGAGTAAGTTGATTGAACATTTTAGTCAGCATTTAACCGATGATATCAGTAGCCGTTTCGATGTGGCCCCTAGCGGTAATTTAGATCATTATATTGAAGCCCAAATTCACGGCGATGTGTCGCTGGATCAAGATATTGCCATATTAGTGGCCGATCCGTCATATGTAGGCACTGCCATTGGCGATTCATTAGTCGCCTTGTGTCATGAGTATGGAATTGAGTTGCATTGGCATCAAGGGCGGCAGATTAATGTGGCACAAATACCCGATGATTTTCGTGGTGCTGCGATGCCTATTTTGGCGCAAAGCCTTGCTGAAAATGAGTTGATTAATGCTGAGATTATTGGCCGTGCGGCGTACCAATTGCAAAAAAAACCGGCTTCATGGAGTGAGCGTGGTGCACATTCTAAAAAACGACAAGACTTAAAGTTACTCTGGCACGTATTGGTAAAATACGGGGAGAGTACTGGTCAATAAATGTTATTACCAACAATAAATTGTTTTACTCGCATTGCTTCCCCTTTGGTTCTTTTTGCAAATTAGCTTGGTTTTGTCGCTCAACGTGTTTGTGCTTAACACTGTGATGTTGTTTGTGATTAACCATTTTATTTGTAAAAGATGCACTTTATTGAATTTGATAAGTTTCAAGCTGATAGTGGTTAAATTTAATCTTTAAATAAGGCTTTATTAGCAAAATGTGAATCAGATAACATTTACACTGTTTTAGGTGTTAACTCGATGCCAGTACTGCGATACTGCGTGATTAAAGTGGTCATCGATAACTCTGCCGGAGCTTCATGGACAAGTCGTTAGAAAAGTCATTAGCCAAATGGCTTAAAAGCCAACAATCTTCTTGTGGTATTTTCCTCAAACTATCGGTGCTATGTGGTGTGCTAAATGGCATTGCCATGGTGGCACAGGCCTATTTTATTGCTCAGATTTTACAGGGTGTCATTATTGATAACCTTGTTCCCGCCACATTAAACATTCAATTTTTTTCCCTTATTGGTTTGCTATTCACCCGAGCATTGTTAGCGCAGGTGCGTGAACGGATAAGCTTTGAGGCGGGCAAACGTTTACGCACCGACATACGCCAAGCGGTGCTCAATAAATTAGTCGCATTAGGGCCGGTATTTATTAAAGGCAAACCTGCTGGGTCATGGGCAACCTTAGTATTTGAGCAAGTTGAAGATTTGCATGACTTTTATGCTAAATACTTACCGCAGATGATGTTGGCTGGGTTTATTCCTTTACTGATATTAGCCTGTGTTTTTCCGCTTAATTGGGCCGCTGGGATCATTTTGATGGCCACGGCACCATTGATTCCGCTATTTATGATTTTAGTGGGTATGGGCGCCGCAGATGCTAATCGTAAAAATATGCAGGCGTTATCACGTTTAAGCGGTCACTTTATGGATCGCCTAAAAGGCCTGCAAACGTTAAAGCTGTTTAATCGCGGTGAAGCCGAGTTAGTTAACATTGAACATGCTTCGGAAGATTTTCGTGCCCGGACGATGTCGGTATTACGCTTAGCCTTTCTTAGTTCCGCGGTATTAGAGTTCTTTGCCGCGGTATCGATTGCCGTGTTGGCGGTGTACTTTGGCTTTAGTTATTTAGGCCATTTAGATTTTGGTCACTATGGCGTACAGGTAAGTTTGTTTACTGGCATGTTTGTGTTGATTTTAGCGCCAGAATTTTATCAACCCCTGCGAGACTTAGGCACTCATTATCACGCCAAAGCTCAAGCGATAGGCGCTGCAGAAGCGCTGGTTGAGCTACTTGATTATCACGTTAATACCCCCGCTAAAATCCATTCAGCATCACCAGATATGGCGTTCACAGCCGACAGCATAGACATTCAAGCGATTGGGATTGAAGTGTTTAGTTTAGATGGTCAGCGTTTAGCTGGGCCAATATCATTTACATTACCCACAGGTGAACACTGGGCTATTGTGGGCCCAAGTGGTGCGGGTAAAACCAGCTTGCTTAATGCGTTGCTGGGTTTTTTGCCTTATCAGGGATCGTTACTGATTAATGGTCAGGAATTGTCACAACTTAATGTGGCCCAATGGCGGCAACATTTGGCTTGGTTAGGGCAAGATCCGCAATTGTTTCATGGCACGGTGAGAGAAAATGTTGCATTGGCCAATCCGCAATTAAACGATGAACAAATTATGACGTTGCTAGAACAAGCTGATATCAGTGAGTTTGTAAAGCAGCAACCATTAGGCCTCGATTTAGTCATAAGCGACCAAAGTGCAGGAGTGTCAGTGGGCCAGGCCCAGCGTTTTGCATTAGCACGTGCGTTGGCACAACCCGCTAAATTGTTTTTATTAGATGAACCCACTGCCAGCTTAGATGCCCAAAGCGAGCAGTCAGTGCTGGCCTCGTTGCACCGCGCGATGCAGTCGACAACAGCATTAACCGTTACCCACAAATTAGATGATTTACACAACATGAATTACGTATTGGTGATGGACAACGGAATGGTAGTGCAGCAAGGCCATGTAAATGATTTACAGCAGGCTGATGGATTATTAGCACAAATGCTCAATCAGCAACAGAATCAACAACCGGAGGTGTGCTGATGTCGCAACCCGTTGATGCCGCGCCGCGTAACATTATTCAGGTGTTACGGCCATTTATTGCTTTGTTCCGCCGCCAGTGGCTGATGATGTTAGTCGGCTTATTGCTTACGTTTACCACGTTACTCACCGGTATTGGTCTGTTGTCTTTATCTGGTTGGTTCTTATCAGCCAGTGCGGTAGCAGGCTTAGCAGTGTTGACGGCCCAAACATTCAACTTTTTTACCCCGGCAGGAGGCGTTCGATTTTTCTCCATCGCCAGAACAGCAAGTCGTTACGGCGAGCGTTTAGCAACTCATGAAGCGACCTTTAAATTGCTGACTCAACTGCGTGTTTGGGCATGGAATAAGTTGCTGCCGTTGAGTGCAGCTAACTTACAAGGTCTGCGCAGAGGCGACTTACTCAATCGTTTAGTTGCCGACATTGATACGTTAGATCATCTCTACTTACGCTTACTCACGCCAATGACCGCATCTTTGATGATGATTGGGGTATTGTTGGTGTTTCTCGGGTGGTTTGATAACCATTTAGCCTTGAGTTTATGTGCTTTGTTATTAGCGGCTTGGTTTATCTTACCGCTGGTATTTTATTACTTAGGTAAGGCACCTGGGCAAGCATTGATGCAAGCGCAAAGGCAATATCGAGTCGAGTTGTTTGATGTTATTCAGGGGCAAGCTGAATTAAGTTTATTTGGCGCCAATAAGCGTTATTTAGCCCAACTTGATAAATCACAGCAGGCTTTATTTAGTCAGCAAACTACCATGGCTAATATTACTGGGTTGAGCCAAGCATTATTGATATTAATCAATGGCATTGCAGTAGTGTTTATGTTGTATTTAGCGGGTCAAAGCGTCGGAGATGCCACGCCTCCGGGGCCGTTAATGGCCTTAATGGTGTTTGCCACCATGGCCAGTCTTGAAATGATGATGCCAATAGCCGGTGCATTTCAACATTTATCTAGTACAGTACTTGCTGCGCGGCGGGTGACCGAAATAACCGAACAAATACCGAGTGTTAAATTTAATGCTAACAGTCACTTGCAAGCAAAACACGGCGCCTTGCAGCTCAGTGGCATCCACTTTGGTTATCACAGCCATTCACCGGTGTTACAAGGTGTAGATTTGACTCTTAAAGCCGGTGAAAAAGTGGCTATTTTAGGTCCCACAGGTTGTGGTAAATCCAGTTTGTTGGGGCTGATTACTCGTGATTGGGCGCCGCAACAAGGGTCTATTTCGCTTGATGGCGAGCCCATAAGTGCCTACAGCGATGCCAATCTTCGTGCTGCGATGACCGTGGTGAGTCAGCGAGTTTATCTGTTTTCTGGCACCTTACGTGACAATTTAGCCTTGGCGTTGCCCTTTGTGCAAAGCGAAACCCAAAAAGCTCATGATCCTCGTTTTATAGAGGTATTACAGCGCGTTGGTTTACAAACCTTGTTGCAGGGCGATAAACCATTAGATTGCTGGATAGGTGAGGGCGGCCGACAATTATCGGGTGGTGAGCAGCGCAGAATCGGAGTCGCAAGGGCATTATTGCGTGACGCTCCTTTGTTATTGCTTGATGAACCGACTGAAGGATTAGATAAACGTACCGAGCGTGAAATCCTTAACGTGTTGCTCGATTTTGCGGAGCATAAAACCCTGTTAATGATTAGTCATCGTTTGACTGCGTTAGAACAAATGGATTGCGTGTACCTTTTTCAACAAGGTCGACTAATTCAACAGATAGCGGATTAAAATAAGCCATTAGCGGATTAAACTCTTAGCCTAGCGCGATAGAACATACGTTATGGCTGTTTTGGTGCGGTGTAATCAAGCTTAATCGGTAGATGTTAATCAATCTAGTCGTGGGTTTTTTATGATTATTGGTTATAACATGTACCGCTAATACTGCCGGAATGTAACAACCCTTTTGACACATAAATTACATAAATAGTTTTATCTCGAGACCATAAATTGACTTGCTTCACAAATCTGGCATTCGGTTATGTTCCAAAATTACAGTCCTCTCTCGGAGTGTGATCTTAGTTACTATATTAGTAGTTGCAAACATATAACATAAGCTATCGAATATTTTTAGATGGTGAATGTGATGGCTGGTGTTACCAATCCAGTAATAACTATTAAGCGCGGACTTGATATCCCGATTGCTGGAGAACCACTGCAGCAAATAGATGGCGCACCTAAAACGACCCAAGTGGCGTTAATTGGTGAAGAATACGTTGGCTTAAAGCCTACAATGTCGGTTGAAGTGGGTGATCATGTCGCCAAAGGCCAAGTGCTGTTTGAGGACAAGAAAACCCCTGGCGTGTTATTTACTGCGCCAGCCAGCGGAGTTGTTTGCGCGATTAATCGCGGAGAACGTAGGGTACTGCAGTCGGTAGTGATTGATTGTGATGCCACGCAAGAGCCTGCCATTATTCTCCAATCAGTGGATATTCATGCGTTATCACATCAAGCCGTTAAAGACGGTTTAGTCCGCAGTGGCTTATGGACAGCGCTGCGTACGCGTCCTTTTTCTCGAGTGCCCCAATTAGATGTCAGTCCTGCAGGGATATTTGTTACGGCTATTGACACTAATCCTCTTGCGCCCGATCCGCGTGTCATTATTGCCACTCAACCACAGGCTTTCCAAGCCGGATTATTTGCCCTTACGTTTTTGACCACCGAAAAAGTGTATTTATGCCAAGACGATGGCGTTTCGTTATTGGCAGATGCCAGCAGCGAGTACGACTTATCGCAAGTCAGTGTGCAACGCTTTAACGGCGTGCACCCAGCAGGATTAGTCGGCACTCACATTCATTACCTGTTACCAGCCAGTATTGAACGCCAGGTGTGGCATGTGGGTTACCAAGACGTGATTGCCTTCGGCAAACTGTTTTTAACCGGTGAACTGTATACTGATCGCATCGTCGCGCTAGGAGGGCCTAATGTATTAAAGCCTCGTTTAGTGCGTACCCAGTTAGGCGCAAAGTTAAGCGAATGGGTAAATGGTGAAATTGACCAGCGACAGTCGCGCATTGTGTCTGGGTCATTATTGTCAGGCCATACCGCTGCTGATGTGTACGATTACCTAGGTCGATTCCATAATCAAATTAGCGTATTGACTGAAAATGAACGTCAAGAGTTGTTGCCTTGGGTGCGTCATGACAGCAGTAAATTTTCACTTACCGGCATCATGATGTCAGGTTTTAGCCGCACCAAAAAACTGTTCGATTTCACCACCACTGCTGGTGGTTCTCCGCGAGCCATGATGGCGTTTGGCCAACTGGCCCGCGTTATGCCGCTTGATATTTTACCCATCTTGTTAGTACGTGATTTAGTGGTGCGAGATACCGATGAGGCACAACTGCTCGGCGCATTAGAGCTAGATGAAGAAGATTTAGCGTTGTGCACTTTTGTGTGCCCAGGAAAGTATGACTTTGGTAAAGAACTTCGTGCTTGCCTAGATATTATCGAGAGGGAAGGTTAATGAGTCAGCAACAGAAAAAGCCTAGCAAACAAGACAGCTATTACGCTCATGGCAACTCGATGCGCAGCTATTTACGTTCGTTGTGGATAGCCAATGGTCGTAGCACCAAAGGTGATGTGCACATTCGTGATGCGATTGATGTTAAGCGCACCATGCATATTGTGGGCATGTGCTTATTTCCTGCAATGTTATTGGGCATGTACAACATTGGCCTGCAGGCTCAAATAGCCATTATTGCCGGGGCAACACAGCCGGATGTATGGCAACTTGCCTTTTATGACTTACTGTTTGGCCCACTTACGCAAAGCGCAGGTTTAATCAGTTTGTTTGCCTATGGTGCCAGTTTTTATGTGCCATTTTACTTAACTGCGTTGGTGGTCAGTTTGGTGTGGGAAGTGGTGTTTGCCAAAGTGCGCCATCAAGAACTGCACGAAGGCTTCTTTATCACCGCGTTATTATTCTCACTCATATTACCTATCTCTACGCCGTTATGGATTGTGGCCTTGGGCCTTAGCTTTGGTGTGGTCGTGGCCAAAGAGATGTTTGGTGGTATGGGTTACAACTTTTTAAACCCTGCACTGGCGGGTTATGCGTTTATTTATTTTGCATACCCAACAGAAGTGGTGTCATTAAGCCAGTTTGTGGCGGTTGATGGCTTTTCTGGTGCAACGACGTTAACCCTTACCGTGGCTAAAAAATTAAGCTTTATTGATGTGAGTTGGTTCAGCGTATTAGGCGACAGCACTTGGTGGGATGCCTTTTTAGGTTTTACCCCAGGTGCAGTGGGTGAAACCAGTACCTTAGCCATCCTTATCGGTGGTGGTATTTTACTGCTTACCCGCGTAGCTGATTGGCGTGTGGTAGCCGGCGTGATGCTAGGAATGATCATAACCGTTTTGTTGTTCAACTATTTTGGTTCTAGCAGAAATCCTATGTCGGCAATGCCGTGGACATGGCATTTAGTCACTGGTGGTTTTGCACTGGGGATGATGTTTATGGCAACCGATCCGGTAACGGCGTCATATACCCGCAAGGCTAAATTTGCCTTTGGTTTTATGATTGGTTTTATGACCATTATTATTCGTTTACTGAATGCCAAAATGCCAGAGGGCATTATGTTGGCTATTTTGTTTGCTAATTTATGGGCACCGTTATTCGACTACTTAGTCGCACGCGCCAATATTAAACGGAGACTAAAACGTCATGGCCTTTAAGAAAGATAGCGTCGCTGGAACAATGATTTTTATCATCATTTTAAGCCTAGTTTGCTCATTTATGATCACCGGTACCGTGGAGATTTTAAAAGAGCGTAAGTTGGCTAAAAAGCGCGAAGAAGTGCAGCAGTTTGTGTTAAAGGCTGCGGACATCGACATCAGCCAAGGTGACTTTAGTGAGTTATTTGCTCAACGAGTGAAGCCTAAGATGGTTAACTTGGCGACAGGCAAGGTGACTGAAAAAGCCAATCTACTTGATTTTGATGAGCGCATGGCATCGATCAACCCTGAAACCTCGACCAAACCGAAAAAAGATATCGCTAAAATTAAAACCATGGCGACCGACATTCGTATTTTTGAGGTGTATGACACCAATGGCCAACTTGCCAGCATTGTTATGCCGATCTATGGCAAAGGTTTATGGTCGATTATTTACGGTTACATGGCGATAAAACCAGACTTAAACACTATCGAAAATATCGTGTTTTATGAACATGGCGAAACCCCAGGTATTGCTGACTTTATTACTGACCCACAATGGTTAGCCTTGTGGCAAGGCAAAACGCTATTTGATGCCAAAGGTAATATTGCCATTAAAGTGGTTAAGGGCGGCGCCAAAGACGGTGACATTCACGGTATTGATGGCGTAAGTGGGGCTACTCGTTCCGGTGTCGGTATTCAGCGCTTAGTCGAGTTTTGGTTTGGCGTAGAAGGATACCAAACCTATCTACACACGTTAGCTGCGGAGGGTAAGTAAATGAGTCGTGCTATTTCAACTCGTGAGATCCTAACATCGCCAATTATGGCTAATAACCCTGTGGCAATACAGGTATTAGGTGTGTGTTCGGCTTTAGCGGTCAGTAATTCGATGCAAACTGCATTCGTCATGACACTTGCTGTGACCTTTGTGTTGGTATTTTCTAACTTGATTATCTCAAGTATCCGCAATTTTATTCCTAATAGTGTGCGGATTATTGCGCAAATGACGGTGATTGCCTCGTTGGTGATTATTGTCGATATGGTGCTACAAGACGTGGCGTATGAATTGTCAAAACAGTTGTCTGTGTTTGTTAGTTTGATCATCACTAACTGTATCATTATGGGCCGAGCAGAAGCTTTTGCGATGAAACATCCGCCTCATTTAGCCGTATTTGATGCCTTAGGCAATGCCTTGGGTTATGGCTTAATTTTAATGGGCGTAGCGTTTATTCGTGAGCTACTGGGGCGTGGCAGTTTGTTTGGTCACAACATATTTACCACTGTTGAAAATGGCGGTTGGTATCTTGCAAATGAAATGTTCACTTTACCACCCAGTGCGTTCTTTTTAATTGGCGTGATGATTTGGGTTATTAAAATCATTCAGCGTAAGCGCGGATAAGGAAACAGCATGGAACACTATATTAATTTATTTATCCAAGCAGCGTTTATCGACAACATGGCGCTGTCATTTTTCTTGGGTATGTGCACCTTTTTAGCCGTGTCGAAAAAGGTCTCTACTGCATTTGGTTTAGGCATTGCGGTGATTGTGGTCATGATGCTGGCTGTGCCATTAAACCAAATTATCTACGTAAATATCTTAGCGCCAGGCGCATTAGCTTGGGCTGGGTTTCCTGAGTTGAATTTAAGCTATTTACAGTTGATTACCTTTATTGGGGTCATTGCTGCATTAGTGCAAATCTTAGAAATGTTTTTAGACCGTTATATTCCGACCTTATATCAGTCATTAGGGATCTTCTTACCGCTATTAACGGTGAATTGTGCCATTTTTGCTGGGGTTATCTTTATGGCTAACCGTGACTATAACTTTACTGAGTCAGTGGTTTTTGCTGCGGGTTCTGGTGTGGGGTGGGCGATGGCCATTGTGTTATTAGCGGGATTGCGTGAGCGAATGAAGTTTCATGCTATTCCTGATGGGTTACAAGGCATTGGGATTACCTTTATTACCACCGGCTTAATGGCTCTGGGCTTTATGTCATTTGCGGGCATTACGTTATAACGCATTGAAGAGAAGGGTTATTTAATGGAAATGGCAATAGGTATTGGCATGTTTACCATAGTGGTAAGTTTGCTAGTGGTGGTGATTTTAGCTGCCAAACGTAAGTTAGTGAACACCAATGATATCACTATTAGTATTAATGGTGACGCCAGCAAAAGCGTGCAAACTCCTGCTGGTGATAAGTTATTGGGCGCACTGTCTGGACAACATATTTTTATACCATCAGCGTGTGGCGGTGGTGGAACATGTGGCCAATGTCGCGTAAAAGTAAAAGCCGGTGGCGGTGATATTTTAGCGACCGAACTTGATCATATTTCGAAAAAAGAAGCCAAAGAAGGCTGTCGTTTAGCGTGCCAAGTGACGGTGCGAACCGACATGGAACTTGAGATTGATGAAGAAATTTTTGGGGTTAAAAAATGGCAATGTGAGGTTGTTTCAAATAATAACCAAGCGACGTTTATTAAAGAGCTGTTATTAAAAATCCCCGACGGTGAAGATGTATTATTTAAAGCCGGTGGTTACATTCAAATTGAAGCGCCTGCGCATGAAGTACGTTATGCCGATTTTGATATTCCTGAAGAGTATCGTGGTGACTGGGTTAAATACGGTTTGTTCGATTTAGTGTCTACCGTTGATGAAGACGTATTACGTGCTTATTCAATGGCAAACTACCCTGATGAAAAGGGGACGATTATGCTAAATGTACGTATTGCAACGCCGCCTAAAGCCGGTTTACCACCAGGCAAAATGTCGTCATATATTTTTAATTTAAAAGCCGGTGATAAGGTAACAATTTCTGGTCCCTTTGGTGAGTTTTTTGTCAAAGAAACTGATGCTGAAATGGTGTTTGTTGGTGGTGGTGCGGGTATGGCACCGATGCGATCGCACATATTTAACCAATTAAAAAGTGTTAAAACCAAACGTAAAATGAGCTTTTGGTATGGTGCTCGCTCAACTCGTGAAGTGTTCTATCAGCAAGATTTTGATCAACTAGCCGCCGAAAATGACAACTTCGTTTGGCATGTTGCTTTGTCTGATCCATTATCTGAAGATAATTGGACGGGTTATACCGGCTTTATTCATAACGTGCTGTATGAGAATTACTTGAAACAACATAAAGCGCCAGAAGACTGTGAGTTTTATATGTGTGGTCCTCCAATCATGAACGCGTCAGTGATAGCCATGCTAGAAAGCTTAGGTGTCGAGTCTGAAAACATCTTGCTAGATGATTTTGGTGACTAATGCTGTGTTGAGCGTTGGGTTTATGTTTGCTAGCCCATGTTCGGTCATTCATATTTACTCGTCCAAGCGTAGCTTAGAAGCTGTAAATAAGAATATGAACTGAGCGTATCAATAAAAAATCCCCATACTGTCATTGACGGTTTGGGGATTTTTTAGCAAATAGGGTTTCACTCGACATTAACGTTCAGAGTCGATATTAACGTTCAGAAAACGCCAGATAACGCATTACTTCGGCTTTGTTGAAACTTAGCACATTACCGTTTTGTTCAGTGAACAGTAAATTTTCGCGAGCATAACGCTTAATCGTAGTAGGGCTTTTGTCGAGTATTTCACAGACTTCATTTAAAGATAAATCGTTATCATCACTCATTCTCGTTCTCCTTACGTTATGGTTATAGTTACTCGTGTTGCCTTGTTAGTATTAAACATCACATGTGCATTAACTTGTCATATTCGCGTGTTTTTGTCGAGCTTAGTATTAAACCAATCACATTATTCTGCGTTGAAGCCTTTTGACGTAAAATGACTATGCCTTCAAGTCTTCGCCTTGATTAACGTCATTTTAATTCCCACAGCATGAGCAAATAACTAATACGATTGGTATTAATAATGACAGCGATGCATCATGGCATTAGTGATAATTTGATGCGTGGGAGCGACCTGAGGCTTCAAAGCCACTTGGTACATCGACTCCGCTACCGTGTGCGCATTAATGGGCTGATATTTACGCAGCGGACCGATAAATAGAAACGATAAACCACCAAAAAGGCTTTGGCCAATATCTTCCATAAAACGACCATTATCTCGTGGTCCTAATAATAAGCTCGGTTGAAAAATATTGAGTACCGGTAAAGATAGTGCCTTAAGGGCTTGCTCTACTTCGCCTTTGACTCGATTATAAAACACGGTTGATTTAGCATCCGCGCCCAATGCGGTCACCACCATAAATTTAAGTGAAGGATTTTCTTGAACTTGGATAAGTTTAGCGAAAGCCAATACGGCTAATTTATCGACTTGATTAAAAGCTTCTTCGCTGCCCGCTTGTTTGATTGTGGTGCCTAAACAGCAAAACGCATGATCAACTTTTTCTGCCAATGCCAGCTCATGTACTTCGTCCAGTTGGCAGCAAATAAATTGCACTTTCTCAGCCCCAAATTGATGTTCGACCAAATTAGGTGCCGAACGGCCAATAACCAATACTTTACTATAATGTTCACTTTCAATGATGCGAGTAAGTAAGGTATTCCCCACTAAACCCGTCGCACCTATTATTGCTGCAATCATATAATCCTTTAGAAAGCTAAACCGACTCGCTAGACTCTAATCTGTCGCCTTAATGGTTTCAATAAGAATATTTTAATAGCAATTATTATCCTGTTTGTTAGCTTAGGACTATTACAAAAACTACCGGTTATTGAAAATGAGTGTTCACTTTATAAAAATATAACCATCATAAGAATAACAATCATAAGAATAGCAATCATAAGAACAACAATTAGGATGGATTATGAGCCAAGCGCATTTACCACTAACAGATTTTATTGAATATTCTCCAGATGAAATGCTCAAGCGGGCACAAGATAATTACCAGCAAGTTAAGCGACGTCATTCAATACGGGCATTCTCTGATCGCGCGGTACCCCAAGCCATTATTGAGCAGTGCATATTGGCAGCGGGCACGGCGCCCAATGGTGCTAACCATCAACCATGGCATTTTGTGGCGATAAATAGCCCACAGATAAAAGCGCAAATTCGTCAACAAGCTGAGGCGTTAGAGCAAGCATTTTATGCAGGTCGCGCCGGTGAAGAATGGTTAGATGCATTAAAACCTTTAGGCACTAATGCTGATAAACCGTATTTAGAACACGCGCCTTGGCTGATTGCAGTGTTTAGCAAAAAACGTACTGAAGAATCGGGTGAACAGAAAAGTAATTATTATGTGCATGAGTCTGTGGGGATTGCGACCGGTTTTTTAATTCAAGCATTGCATCATGCAGGTCTTGGCACATTAACGCATACGCCAAAACCGATGAGTTTTTTAAGTAAAGTGTGTGGGCGCGACAATGATAATGAGCGTCCGTATATGCTTATTATAGCGGGATACCCGGCCGATGGAGCGACCATTCCACAGCATGCTATTGAGAAAAAGTCGCTTGCGGAGATTTGTGATTTTATTTAATGCTGTTCACTGTTAGTCTAGCTGTATTTACAAAACGACAGCTTGTAAAACGGCTGCTTGTAAAATGACTGCTTGTAAAATGATTGTTGGTAAGAATATCATTGATCTCAATGATCGTCGTTAGATACGTATTAAAAGGAGTTAATATGAAATTGTTAAGTTCGTTGTTGGTTTGCTCTCTAGGCGGGATTGTCTCCATGCTAGCAGAAGCAGATGATGCTCAATTAGGCCACTTAGTCGAATTATCGATAACACACAATGATAACGCTATTGGGTTAAGTTGCTTGCCAAGAACTGAAGCCGCTGGCGAAACCGCTGATTGGGTGATTGAGTGTAACCGTTTGGCTTATCAATATTTAATCAGCCAAACGGGCGAAGGTATTGAGTTTAATCGCCAAGTTAATGAAAAGCCTTTTGGGATGGCAGCCGATTTTATGGCGAAAACCTTGATGGCGGACCCATCAGGATTTAAGGCGGTCAATATTTCGCAAGAGTTTGAATTTACTCATAAGAAAACTTAATAGCCTCTTTTTTTGTCTCGATTTTTACATTTTTCTGAATACATAACTAACCCGCTATGGCTTTAATACTGCTATAGCGGGTTAATTATGTATTGCTCATCAGTAGCTATTAGTTGGTAGCAACAGTCATCATTTATATACCCCGACGCGTTTAACTTAAATCAGTCATATAACGATGGCGTGTCTTCAGTGGGACGGGTTTTAAAACGACGATGAAGCCACATGTATTGAGCTTTGTTGCGGCTAATCAGTTGTTCTACAATCTGGTTACCACGAATGGCGTCGTCTGTTTCATTGTCGCCAGGAAAATTCTCTAAAGGCGGCATTATTTCAAGGGTGTAGCCTTTGTCATCGCTATTACGTTCAACAAAAAAAGGCACTACATTGGCTTTACCTAATCTTGCCAGTGAGGTTGCTCCAGTAATGGTGGCAGCGTCTGGCACGCCAAAAAAGGGAATAAACACCGCGCTTGAACGGCCAAAATCTTGATCGGCGGTATACCAAATGACATCAGGACTGCGCAAACTGCGGATCATCTGGCGCACATCACGCTTAGGCACTAAGCCTTTGTTTGAACGCAGGCGACCTTTGACTTGTAAGTATTCCATCACCGGATTGTTATGGGGACGATACACGCCAATTCCCGGGGCAAACTGGCCAAATATACGCGCGCCCATTTCAAGTGGTAAACAATGTACCGCAAATAAAATCACCCCTTTGCCATTGTCTAAACTCTGACTAACATGCTCAGTGCCTTTAATGGTCATGTGCTGTTGCACGCGCTCGTTTGACCACCACCATGCGTTAATGGTGTCAAATACCGCTTTACCGGTTTCTTCAAAAGTACGCTCAAGCAGTTGTTGCTTGTCTGCATCACTCATATCAGGAAAGCATAAATTGATATTACGCTTAGCGGTATGGGTTCTTCCGCTCGCAACTTTCATGACTAATCGACCAATGCCACGGCCAATTTTCATTTGCCAAGACAGAGGTAATAGTAAGGTTAAACGCATCAAACCGACGCCAAACCATATAGGCCAATGTTTAGGATGATATAAATTAGAAGAAAATTCGGCTTTCTCGACCACGGACAACTCGTCTAGTTCACAAAAAATTATTTGTTATTCTACCTCATATTTAGATGAAAATTAGGTACAATCACGGTTAAATTTTTACAAGACAGCGAATACACTATGAAGGTTTCTCTCCCAGCTTTTGAAAATGCGCGCGTTTTAGTGATTGGCGATGTGATGTTAGATCGCTATTGGGTAGGCCCTACGGGACGCATTTCACCCGAAGCCCCTGTACCTGTTGTTAAAATTAATCAAATTGAAGATAGACCCGGCGGCGCCGCCAACGTGGCATTGAACATTGCAACATTAGGTGGACATGTCCAGTTAGCGGGCATAGTCGGCCAAGATGAAACCGCACAAGCATTAACCCAAGGGGTAAAAGTGTTTGGCGTTGAGCCGCAATGGTTAACGGTAGCAGACAAGCCGACAATTACTAAATTACGAGTATTGTCGCGTAATCAACAGTTAATCCGCTTAGATTTTGAAGAGCAATTTGATAAAGCGACTAGCCAAGCATTATTCGCGCAAAGCGAAGCCATTTTAGACAATGTCGATGTATTGGTATTGTCTGATTATGCCAAAGGCGCCATTGATGAACCTAGGGACTTTATTGCTAAAGCACGAGCCAAAGGGGTAAAGGTATTAGTTGATCCGAAAGGGCATGATTTTGCACGTTATCACGGAGCTTCATTAATCACGCCAAACATGAGCGAATTTGAAGCGGTTGTCGGTACGGTAACCAGCGAAGATGATTTAATCGAAAAAGCACAGAAACTGATTAAGTTGCACGACTTTGACGCCATTTTAGTGACCCGTTCAGAAAAGGGCATGACGTTAGTGTCGCAAAGCCAACCCGAACTGCACATTCCAACGGTTGCACGTGAAGTTCACGATGTTACGGGAGCAGGTGATACGGTGATTTCTGCTTTGGCGACCTCAATTGCTGCCGGTGCTTCGTTAGCGCAAGCTTGTGCGATAGCCAATACCGCCGCGGGCGTGGTTGTAGGTAAACTTGGCACTTCAACGGTTAGCCGCATTGAGCTGATTCAAGCATTAGCCCTTAACCATGGCGAGTCTGGTTTTGGCGTAATGACCGAAGATCAATTAGCTTATGCAATGGATCAAGCCCGTTTACGCGGTGAGCGTATTGTCATGACCAACGGTTGTTTTGATATTTTACATGCTGGCCATGTGAGCTATTTACAACAAGCCAAAGCCTTAGGTGATCGCCTTATTGTTGCTGTAAATGATGATAGCTCGGTGACGCGCTTAAAAGGCCCTGGACGTCCGGTTAATCCTGTTGATCGCCGTATGGCAGTTTTAGCGGGCTTAGCATCGGTAGACTGGGTAGTCCCTTTCACTGAAGACACACCACAACGTATTATTACGCGATTATTGCCAGATTCTTTAGTCAAAGGCGGCGATTACAAAGTGGAAGATATTGCTGGTGGTGCTGAAGTGATGGCTGCAGGTGGCAAGGTTGAAGTGCTTGGATTTGAAGATGGTGTATCCACTACCGCTATTATTCAAAATATTATGTCACAAAAATAGTTGATGCTTAGATACTGGCAACGGTCATTACTCAAGTTATTAAGCTGTAGCGTTGCTTGCGCGCCGTTATTGGTTGGTCACTTTGTTAATGCCGGCCAGCTTATTACGCCTCAATCTATGACCACAAATCAACTAAAAACCACAACAGTTATGGTTGAAAATGGTTTGGCGAGTGATGACATTCGCCAAGCTTATTTTATCCCAATAGCAACCAAACAAGCGCTAGTATGTTCTTTATCTTCACTGGTAAGGTGTATTGCGTTACTCCCTGCTTCATTACAACAACAAACCGCTTTTTCTGTTGCCAATATTCGCCGCGCCGTTGGGCGTAAAAGTGCGGTGGTGCTGGTTGCTGAACATCACATAATAGCAGGGGTTATTGTTGTCAATCCTGCTAACAATATGGCTGAGCAGAGTGGCGCAATTGGTTTAAAAACTTATCAGTTACCATTAGCCAACCAAATACAATTAACCTTGTGGCATGAAATAGGCCATTTATATAACATTGCACTACAAGGCAGTATTTTACCCTCATCTTTAACTGAGTATCAGCATGAGTGGCTAGCGGATTTGTATCTGTTATGGCGTATTGCGCAGCATTATCAGCAGCTCGATTTAGCGTGGCAACAATTTCATCGCCGAAACCTGGCCCTTATTAACGACAGTGGTAATTTGTCGCATTGGAGCGCGCCTCAACTTCAAATTGTGCTCAATCATTATAATGCCCAACAATTGCAGCATTTTACTCACTATGAGGATTTTTTATCCGCAGTTTATCCATTAATGCCGACATGGTCGCCGCGTGACATGGGAGAATTTTCTAGCTTAGTGCAGCGTACTTTTAGTGCGGTTCAATCTTTGCCAGGGTACATGTTTTGGCGTCAATCGGAGCTAATTCAAGTGTTGTCGCCGACATTAGAAAGGTTAATGGGTAAGGCTGAGGCACAACGTTGGCTGAAAAATCAATTCTTAACCGAAAATAATATGTAAATTTTTGTAACCTGTTTTTATCACCTTCTGCAGCTCATTAAATTGTGATTTTTTATAACCTTTGATTTTAAAGGGTAAATAAATAGTTATCGCGATAATGTTCTGTTTTATCTTGTCTTTCTGGATATTGTACGGTTAAAAATGTTGTAAATTCGCTAATTCTTAGCAGAATTTTCTAGTTTGGTCTGGTAAGCTCTGGCACCAAAATAATTAGAGAGACCAAGTTTATGGCCAAGCGTTCACGAGTTGAAACTGAGTTAACCGTTAACCAAATTTTAGATGAAGCCTTTAAACAAATCCTCACGATTGGTTTTGAGGCGATGTCTTATACCACGCTGTCTGCCGCCACTGGAGTCAGCCGAACGGGTATCAGTCATCACTTTCCGCGTAAAACAGAATTTTTAGTGCGTTTAGATCAGCGTATCGGACAGTTTTTTATTGAAGGATTAGATTTTTCTTCGATATCGGCACTAGAGCAATCATGGGCTGAAGTTATGAAACAACCTGAACGTAAAGCAGTATTACAACTGTTTTTTAGTTTATGTGGCAGTAGTGACGAAAGCATGAAAATACTCAAATCGCTTAATATTGTCATCGAGGCTGCGGTTAGTCATTTTGCTGATGCTGGGCGTAAATGTGTTGAGCAACTTATCGGTAATAGTGCCTTGGCATTATTACAAGATGTGTAAAAGTAACTGATCAAAATTCACGAGTTTGTTACACGTACCAATTTGTTGTAAGCACCAAAAATTTTGGCTATTTAAGTTTTACCCTGTAAGTAACAAATCGGTATTAAAATTGACATTATGATCAATACGATATCGAAGAGACTATTCCATATTGGTATCTGAGCATTCAATAAGTTGAATTACGCAGGTATCGTTATGGAATGGCATTTCGTGAACGATGAACATCGCTCACGTATCTTGGTTTACGCCAGCTTTCTACTTTCATATCTGTCGCACATTTGCTGCGCTTGCTCGTCATCAAAAGCACGTAAGCCGCTTAATACTAATGTTTTGACTCCGCTACCAATCACTTTTCCTTCGCTTTGCAGTTCAAAGGTGAGGGTGACATCGCCACGCTTACCATCAATCGCTAAGTCTTGTTTGATAAGGTGCAAACTGATGGTGCTGAAATCAAAATGGTCTAAATGAAATGACATGCTTTCATAAATCACTAATGGGCGATCAGGGTTAATCATGACCTTGTATTGCTTCATCATCGGCACAAGTACGTGGATAAAGTTCAATCCTGAAAAAGCAACATAACTTTTAATAAATGCCGCTGTTTGAATATCACATTGGCACACTTCACCTTGACGCTCAATATGCAGATATTCTTTGCCTTTGGTGTCGCTAATGCTGAATTTATTGGCCACATTTTTATCGACGTGAAGCTCAACGTTGTCACCGACCATGCCGGCAAACTTAAACTGCATGTTTTGGCTTAAGCCGTATTGGGTCAGCACTAGTGCAAATAATAAATCGCCAGGGACACAAAAGCGTTTAGCGCCCACATCGTGTATAGGGTTGAAATCTCCAGCGATTTTTTTGGCGAAGTCACTGGCTTGTTGAGCCGAAATAAACACGCTTTGATCTTGCTTAGTAAAATAAGGTGATAAAAACATAAAGAATAATTCTTATTAGTCAGTAGTAAGCCATATCACAAGGCATGATTGTTAATGATAACGCGGTAACAATGTAGGCTAATGCGAGACTAGGTTAGTGATAAAATCCATTAATGAGCGAGAGTTTACTGCATGAAGGCAAATAAACTCACCCGATGACTATAAACAGCCAATATTAAGCTTAACTACAGTCGTCATAGTGTACTTAGTTCTGTTTCGCCTGTGTCATCACAGACGAAATAAGTCGAACATGCTCTTTGTATTACAACAGTATACCAAGATTACTTGGTACGTTTACTTGAGATTTTGTTTTGAATGACAAATCAACTTAGTTGGCAGCATATCCTGAAAACGAATATAAAGTGATATAAATTATATTTTCAGTGTCATTTATATTGGATTTTCGTGTCATTTACATCGACTTAACGGATATCAAACCGCTCTTTGTTATGCTATTTGCTTGGTATCGAATACCAATCAGCCAGATATTTATCCGTCATTACGCCTTGTTAGCAACATAGATAACAGCTTTGAGATTAGCGCTGTGAATAAACTCACTGTGTGGATTTATCCCATTTTTTATCTGGCGTTGAAGATATATGATTCTGCTGGAGAGAGGCTCTTTTCGTTTTCACCCTGATAATGGGCATTTTTTTTCACAAGACCTTGGCACCGTTGGTGATGATTTAAGGCTTATATGAGGGGCTTATGTGAGTGCTTATGTAGGAATTTATAGATTATTGGGGATATTCAAAAAGGGGGGGGCGTTTTTCAATCTTATTACCAAAATAAGAAATTATGTTTACCGTGTTTTTTAATGCTGTACATGGCTTTATCGGCTTGCTCACAAACATTAGTGAACTCGTCTAATTCATCAAATAAGCTGATGCCAATACTGAGGCCTACTTTAATGCTTTCACCCTCCAATTCGATAGGATGTTGATAGTGTGACAGCAAGGTTTTAGCCAATGCGGTTAATCGTTCCACATCATTGCAATGAACTAAAATGACAAACTCATCACCACCAAAACGTGCCACATGATGAAGTGGGTTTTGTGTTGAGTCTGCAGTGCTAAACAGTTGATCGCATATTTGCGCAATATCGTTGGCAATATGGATTAATAAACTATCGCCATATCGATGGCCTAAGTGGTCATTAATTATCTTAAAACCGTCCAAATCGATAAAGCACAGCGCGCCTTGATGTGTACTGTGAGTGCTTTTTCCTTGTTCAAAGGCAGCAATGAGTGCATTTCGATTGAGTAAATTAGTTAACGGATCACGATGAGCGAGTTTGGCTAAATCTTGTTCGTAGCGCTTTTCTTGGGTGACATCAATATGAGTGCCCATAATACGAAGCGGTTCACCGTTAATACCATATTCAATAATACGCCCACGGTCAGACACCCATGCAACAGTGCCATCTTTGTGCACCATGCGATGCACGGCTTGATAAATTTCAGCATTACCGGCTACATGACTTTCAAAGGCTTGTATCACCCAGTCTTTATCTTCCGGGTGGAGATTATTTTTCCAGCTGCTGATATGGGCCGGTAATTCTTCACGGGTAAAACCGAGCAGATGGCCCCACTGTTGATTAAAAATAGTCAGGTTTCCGCTGGGAATATGTTGCTCCCATAGACATAAACCAGTGCCATCAAGCGTAGCGTTGAGTTGCTCGTTTACTCGTTTATTGAGCAGCGTAAGCCGATTATTCTCGTATTCTAGTCGCTTGATTTTCTGCTTATGCTGCTCTAGTTCAAGCTGTAATTGAGCAATAATATCCTGCTGTTCCATGAATAACTGATAATCCTTTAAGTCCAATGGACCCAGTTTAGCGGGTTATTAAACAAAAAAACACCAGCATTGATTGCTGGTGTTTTGTTTGCCACAAGTTGATTTATAAGGCTTTAAGGATTGCTTCTACACTGTCCTTCGCATCGCCAAACAACATTTGGGTATTGTCTTTAAAGAACAATGGATTTTGTACACCGGCATAACCTGTGTTCATTGAACGTTTAAAGCCAATCACGTTTTGCGCTTTCCACACTTCTAACACCGGCATGCCAGCAATAGGGCTCGTTGGATCTTCCATCGCCGCTGGGTTAACCGTATCGTTAGCGCCAATGACGAGCACGGTATCAGTACTGCTAAAGTCTTCGTTGATTTCGTCCATTTCTAACACGATATCGTAAGGCACTTTAGCTTCTGCCAATAGTACGTTCATGTGGCCAGGTAAACGCCCTGCAACAGGGTGAATACCAAAGCGAACTTTTATCCCCAACGCGCGCAGTTTTTTAGTGATTTCAGCTACTGGATATTGCGCTTGAGCCACCGCCATACCATAACCTGGGGTGATGATGACTGAGTCTGATGCTTTTAGCATATCAGCGACATCTTCTGCGGTTGTTTCGCGGTATTCGCCCACAGTGTCATCGCCAGTTGATACTGCAGCATCGTTACCAAAACCACCGGCAATAACAGAAATGAACGAGCGGTTCATGGCTTTACACATAATGTAAGACAGAATCGCACCCGATGAGCCCACAAGTGCACCAACAACAATTAGAAGGTCATTAGATAACATGAAACCTGCTGCTGCCGCTGCCCAGCCTGAATATGAGTTCAGCATTGAAACCACAACTGGCATGTCTGCTCCGCCAATTGATGCGACTAAATGCCAACCAAATGCAAACGCGATTAAGGTCATCAAGATGATTGGTGTCACTGCACCACCCGCCTGAACGAATATCACCATTAGAATAAACGACACCACAACGGCCAATAAATTTAATTTATGACGATGAGGTAGCATTAATGCCTTTGATGAAACCAAACCACGTAACTTAGCAAACGCCACAATAGAGCCTGTGAAGGTGACTGCACCAATAAAGATGCCTAAAAATACTTCCACTAAGTGAATGTTAAGCATGGCACCGGTTAGATGCTCAGTTTGTTGGGCTTTGCTTGCTTCAGCAAATGCAGCTTTTGCGGTTTCTAGGGTGGTGTTGAGGTCTTGCCCCATGACCACGACAATTTCAGACACTTCGTGTGGTTGGATATCAATAAAGCTATTAAAGCCCACTAATACCGCAGCTAGACCCACAAAGCTGTGCAAAATCGCGACGAGCTCTGGCATTTCAGTCATTTCGACTTTTAATGCTAAGCGAATACCAATCGATCCACCAATGACCATGGCGAGAATAATCCATTCTACGCCGCTTGTAGCAGGATTGAGTATGGTTGCAATAAGCGCAATTGCCATACCAATAATGCCAAATAAATTACCATTTTTAGCAGTTTCTTGTTTTGATAACCCAGCTAAACTGAGAATAAAAAACACCGCGGCAATGATATAAGATGCTGTAACCAGTCCTTGAGACACGATATGACTCCTTAATCTTTACGGAACATCTTCAGCATGCGCTGAGTGACGGTAAACCCGCCAAAGATGTTAATACTGGCAATAAGCACCGCGACAAACGCAAGCGCCGTGACTAATGCTGAACCCTGGCCTATTTGCAATAACGCCCCGACCACAATAATGCCTGAAATAGCATTAGTGACCGACATTAACGGCGTATGCAATGAGTGCGACACATTCCACACCACGTAATAACCCACCACACACGATAGGATGAACACGGTGAAATGCGACAAGAACTCAGCGGGCGCAACTGACGCCACTGCAGCAAAACCGGCTAGACCTAACACAGCTAAAATGTATTTAAGTTTTGACGGTACTTTGTCAACTTTGGCAGCTTTAGGCTCGATACTCGCTGCTGGTTTTTGCGGTGCCGCAGACACTGAAATTGCCGGTGGAGGGAAAGTAATTTCGCCGCCACGAGTCACGGTCATGTTGCGCATGACCACATCATCAAAATCGAGCACTGCATTGCCGTCTTTGGCTTTACACATTAACTTCATCAAGTTGACTAAGTTGGTGCCATAAAGTTGTGACGATTGCGCCGGTAAACGACCGGGTAAGTCGGTATAACCCAATACTTTTACGCCGTTTTCTGTAATAAAACGTTCGCCAGTGACGGTGTATTCACAGTTACCGCCAGTTGCTGCTGCTAAATCGACAATCACTGAGCCCGGTTTCATGGTATCGACCATGTCCTTGGTAATCAGTTTTGGCGCAGGACGACCAGGAATTAATGCGGTGGTAATGATGATGTCGACGTCTTTGGCTTGTTCGGCAAACAGTGCCATTTCAGCGGCAATAAACTCTTCTGACATGGTTTTAGCGTAGCCGTCAGACGAGCCGCCTTCATTGTTTTCAAATTCAAGCTTTAAGAAGCTACCGCCCATTGACTCAATTTGCTCAGCCACTTCAAGGCGAGTATCAAATGCGCGCACTATGGCCCCTAGCGAGCCCGCAGTGCCAATAGCAGCAAGTCCGGCTACACCTGCGCCAATAACCAACACTTTGGCTGGTGGCACTTTACCTGCTGCAGTAATTTGCCCGGTAAAGAAACGACCAAATTCGTGAGCAGCTTCGATCACTGCGCGATAACCACCAATGTTGGCCATCGATGATAAGGCATCGAGTGATTGGGCGCGTGAGATGCGTGGCACCATGTCCATCGCCATCACGGTAATATTGTGACTTGATAGCTTTTCAACAAGCTCAGGGTTTTGGGCTGGCCAAATAAAACTCACCAACGTTGTGCCTGGTTTCATTTTGGCAATTTCGTCATCGGACGGTGCATTCACTTTAAAAATAAAGTCAGCGTCGTACACATTGTCGACCACATCCGCCCCAGCGGCTTCAAATGCAGCATTATCAAAGCTCGACTTCACACCTGCCTGTGCTTCAATTGCCACACTAAAGCCGAGTTTTATTAGCTGTACCACAGTGGCTGGAGTCGCGGCGACTCGAGTTTCACCTTCGATACTTTCTCTCGGTATTCCAATCTGCATGACTGTTTCCTGATGGTTAATAAAAAGACCGTCTATTGTTGTTCCCCATCAATAGACCATTCCGTTTGAGTATTTCTGCCTCACATGCTGCACTTTGAAGATAGAAAAAGAGCAGCATATGACCATTGAAGTCGGGTAAACTATTTAGCCAATGGCATTACGTTGACACAGTTACATTATATTTGCATGTCGTTTTACTCAGAGAACAATCAACCTGATAATTATTCATCAGTTAATTGGCGCTCCTAGCTTGCGACATCAGGCATGTTCGGTACAAGTGCCTTTAGGCTAATTAAAGGGTTTTAAATTAAGGTAATTTAAAAACTTTTAACTGCGCCACACTTTTGTAGCTTAAAAAAACATCTTTGCATATTCCTAAATGGAATAAAAAATCATCTTTTATTCTTTTTTGGTTTTTGTCCGTAGGAGTAAGCTAGTCCACATTACACTGTTATAAGGCCGTCTTATGTTGTTAAAAGAACTTTCAGCTTTAGCATCACCATTGTCTCAAGGACAAGTCGATAAGTTAAAGCAACTCACATCAGAATTATCTTCAGTTCAACTTGCATGGGTCAGTGGTTATCTCGCTGCGAGTGCTAACCAAGGTCAAAGCGGTGTCGAGACGACAGCAGAGACAAGTGCCGCACCAACAGTTACGATTTTATACGGTAGCCAAACGGGCAATGGCCGTGGCGTAGCCAAAGAGCTAGCCGCTAAAGCGCAGGCGCAAGGTTACGCAGTAAATTTAGCTTCTATGGGCGAATATAATGTCCGCCAGTTAAAACAAGAAACCATCTTGTTATTGCTTGTTAGTACTCATGGTGAAGGCGAAGCGCCTGATGATGCGATTGAACTACACAAGTTTTTAGCCTCAAAGCGTGCACCTAAATTAGATAAGCTACATTATTCTGTGCTAGCACTAGGTGATTCAAGTTATGAGTTCTTCTGCCAAACAGGTAAAGACTTTGATGCGCGTTTAAGTGCATTAGGGGCAACATCATTATTACCGTTGGTAGAATGTGATGTTGACTATGAAGATATTTCACAACAATGGCAGGACAGTGTTGTAGAGGCTGTTAAGCCGTACATTCAAGCCTCAAGCGCCAGTGTGGTCTCTATTGGTACGGCATCTGTTGCGGGTGAAAGCGAATATACCAAGCAAAACCCCTATACAGCAGAAGTACTGGTAAGCCAAAAAATTACTGGTCGAGGTTCTGATCGTGATGTCCGCCATGTTGAAATTGATTTAGGCGAGTCAGGATTAACTTATCAGGTCGGTGATGCGTTAGGTGTGTGGTTTAGTAATAATGAAGTGCTTGTTGATGAAGTTATCGCCGCGCTCGGTTTAGCTGCAGACGACAACGTCACCGTGTCGAAACAGTCACTATCATTAAAAGCGGCGTTAACTGACAAGAAAGAATTAACTCAGTTATACCCAGGCCTAGTGAAAACATGGGCTGAGTTAAGTGGAAGTGCTGAACTTGCAGCCATTTGTGAAGACAAAGAACAAACCAGACAGTTTATTCTTAAGCATCAGTTAGCTGATTTAGTCGCAGCATATCCAGCCAAGGTTAGCGCGGTGCAATTGGTTGATATGTTACGTCCATTGACGCCACGTTTATATTCAATAGCCTCTAGCCAGGCCGAAGTGGAAGCTGAAGTACACTTGACGGTGGCGTTAGTTGAAGATGAACGTCAAGGCCAAGCACGTTTTGGTGGGGCATCGCATTTCTTAGCCTCGGCTGAAGAAGGCCAACAAGTTAATGTGTATGTTGAGTCTAATAACCATTTCCGTTTACCCGAAAATCCAAACACACCGGTCATTATGGTGGGTCCTGGTACAGGTGTTGCGCCTTTCCGCGCCTTTATGCAGCAACGTGTTGTTGACGGAGTGTCAGGTGACAGCTGGTTATTCTTTGGTAACCCGCATTTTGAACAAGATTTCTTATACCAAGTTGAGTGGCAGCAATATCTTAAAAATGGCGATTTATCGCGTTTAGATGTCGCTTTCTCGCGCGATCAAGCTCATAAAGTGTATGTTCAGCATCGCATTGCAGAGCAAGCCGAAGCGCTGTGGCAGTGGCTACAAAATGGCGCACATGTGTATATCTGTGGTGATGCAGAACGCATGGCAAAAGATGTACACCAAGCATTAGTGAATATTGCGGTTGAACAAGGTGGCTTAAGCGCTGATGACGCAGAAGCTTACTTTGAAACACTACGTAGTGAAAAACGCTACCAAAAAGACGTGTACTAAATTCGACCTCGGTTGTTAGGCCAAATCTAGCAACCCAATCGCACTAATGAATTGAACAGAATTAAGAGAGGCCCAGGCCATGAGTGAGCAAAAGTTAGCGTTAAACGAATACTTAAAAATCGACAGTGATTATTTGCGCGGCGATATCAAAGAGGGTTTAGATACCCAAGTGACAGGATCGTTTAGCGATGGCGATCAGCAGTTGATCAAATTCCACGGTTTTTATCAGCAAGACGATCGTGATTTACGTAATGAACGTAAAGAGCAAAAGCTAGAGCCACTGCATAGCTTTATGCTACGTGCCCGTGTACCTGGTGGTATTTGTACTCCTGAGCAGTGGTTAGAAGTGGATAAAATTTCATCTACGCTGACCACCTCAAACAGCATTCGTTTAACCACGCGTCAAACGTTTCAGTACCACGGCATTCCTAAGCGTAATCTAAAAACCTTGATCCAAGGTCTTGATCGCGCCGCCCTTGATTCTATTGCCGCTTGTGGTGACGTAAACCGTAACGTGATGTGTAATCCAAATCCGGTTGAATCTAAGTTACATGCGCAGGCTTATGCGGTTGCAAAGCATTTATCTGATCATCTATTACCACACACTCGCGCTTATGCTGAGATTTGGTTAGATGAAGAAAAATTATTAGGCACCGAAACGGTTGAACCGGTTTACGGCAAAACCTATTTGCCTCGTAAATTTAAAATGGCTGTTGCGGTTCCGCCACATAACGATGTAGACGTGTATACCAACGACCTTGGTTTTATTGCAGTAGCAGAAGCTGGCGAGTTAATTGGCTTTAACCTGGTTGCTGGTGGCGGTATGGGTTCTACCCACGGTGAAGTTGAAACTTTCCCACGTTTAGCTGACGACTTGGGCTTTATTAAAACGGATGACGTCACCAAGTTTGCCGAAGCGGTAATGACGGTTCAACGTGACTGGGGTAATCGTGTTGTACGTAAACGTGCGCGTTTAAAGTACACCATTGTTGACCATGGTCTTGATGCATTTAAAGCCGAAGTTGAAAAACGTGCTGGGGTTAAATTTGCACCTAAGCGTGAGGTGATCATTGGCGATCGCGGCGACCGTTATGGTTGGGTTGAAGGTATCGACAATAAGTTCCACTTAACGCTATTTATTGAAAGTGGCCGTATTAAAGATATGCCAGGTCAAACCTTGCAAACTGGTCTACGTGAAATTGCCAAAATCCATAAAGGCGATTTCCGTATGACATCTAATCAGAACATGATTATTGCCGGTGTTGCTGCACAAGATAAAGCTGAGATTGAAGGTTTAGCGCGTAAGCACGGCTTATTAGGCCAAGTGCTAAGCGGTACTCGCGGTCATTCAATTGCCTGTGTGGCATTACCAACGTGCCCATTAGCGATGGCTGAAGCTGAGCGTTACTTCCCTGAGTTTATTGATCACATCGATGCATTACAGGCTAAACACGGCATTAGCGAGCAATCAATTGTAGTGCGTATGACCGGTTGTCCAAACGGTTGTGCCCGTCCATTTGCAGCTGAAATTGGTTTAGTGGGTAAAGCACCTGGGCGTTATAACTTGTATTTAGGCGCCAGCTTTGAAGGCACGCGTTTAAATAAAATGCATAAAGAAAACATTCAAGAAGCTGAAATTTTAGCTGAATTGGATACCTTATTTGGTCGCTACGCCACAGAGCGCGATGCGGGCGAAACCTTTGGTAACTTCACTGTACGCATTGGCGTAGTGAAGGCGGTTATAGACGCCGCTAAGGATTTTCATGCCTAATGAAGTGGTAACGACTGCGTCAACTGACGCGGCCGTCGATCATTCAGTTACTCCGGCTCAACTGCAGGCGTTATTGTTAGCGCCTAAAGCTGAGCAAATCGCTGCGCTTGAAAACATTAACCTGTTTTTAGCAGGCTTAACGGCGCAACAACGAGTGGCTTGGGGTCTAGCATATTTACCGGGCGATCATGCGTTATCGTCTAGCTTTGGTATTCAAGGCGCGGTGATGTTGCACATGGTGACTCAAGCGCAAAGCGATATTCCGGTTATTTTAACCGACACTGGCTATTTGTTTGCTGAGACCTATCAATTTATTGATCAGTTAACCGAGCGTTTAAGCCTGAATCTTAAAGTGTACCAAGCGGGTCAAACCCAAGCGTGGCAAGAAGCGCGTTTTGGTAAGCTGTGGGAGCAGGGGATTGATGGCTTAGAAAAGTATAACCGCATCAATAAAGTTGAGCCTATGCAGCGTGCATTAGCTGAATTGAATGTCGGTACTTGGTTTGCAGGCTTGCGTCGCAGTCAGTCTAGTACCCGTGAAGCATTGCCGATTTTAGCCATTAGTGGCAAACGTTTTAAATTGTTACCCATCATTGAGTGGAGCAACAAAGACGTGCACATGTACTTAACGGAACATGACTTGCCCTATCACCCATTATGGGAACAAGGTTATGTGTCGGTAGGTGATACTCACTCAAGCAAACCACTTGAGTTAGGTATGTCTGAAGAAGAAACCCGTTTTAATGGCTTACAACGAGAATGTGGTTTGCACTTCGATATCTAGTTGTGAAGTGGTGTTAGATAATGTACTCCATTCATCCGCAATTTATTGCGGATGAATGCATTTTAAGGCTTTCATTATCTACCGTATCAGCTTCTATTTTGTCTTAAATTCGACGTTGTTCTTTTTCATTAATTTGTTTTATTCTTGTCATTCATAAGTTTGAATTATGAGATAAACTGCTTTTATCTCATCGGTTTGTAATATCATGCAGCCAAATTATCACCAAGCCTGTTTGTTAGCATGTTGTCAGACATTGCAACGTTATAATTAACAAGGGCAGGTTGAGGTTGGTTTGTCCTCCTAAATAATTAGTTGTGCATTGAATTGAGCTACTGGTTTTATGTGCAAATTGAAAATAATTAAATTTTATTTAAATTTTCATGCATCAGTGCCGATAATAGTCTAGATTTAGAAGTTCCCGTAGACGGTTTTTGTTGACGTTTTGGGATTGTTTTTGCAATCCACGTACCTTCAAAAGCTTCGCTCGCATCCTCGAGCACATTGATTGACTTGTTAGCGTATAAGCAATCTGTTTGATTGTTCCCGATAACTCAGCGGTTTGAGTTATCGGGAGATCAGATGTTTGAATTATTTCCAGCTTAATGCTTTTTGATTTTCACTTTATTCTCGTCAAATTCCCTCTCAAAACTCGTTAGATAATAAGCTGTCTTTTTGGCGTATTGGTTTTTTACAAGTGCAGTTTTCAGGATAAATATCCCCCCAAAAGGTAACATCTAATGCGCTTATTAACATTTAATGCTAAATTAATCCGCAGTTTATCGGTGTAATCGATAATGCTTATCCCAAAAAGATGATAAATGTTTAAACGCTAACTCATTTCAAGGAAGAGTTAACAATAATATAAATTGGAGTTTATAGATGAATAAGATGGCAATTGCTGCTGTGGTATTAGCTGTTGGTGCTGGTGGATATTTTCTGTCGCAACAAGGGACGTCAGTCGTTAAAAATGATCCTATGTTGGACTATATTCCAGCTGATACATTAGCGTTTTCTGGGCAGTTAGTTCCATTTCCGTTAAAAGATTATCTGTATAGCATTGCAGGTAATTATCAAGCTTATGATCTGGATAAAATGCTGTCGCTAGATGATAGTTCATCAGCTCAAGAGCGCTTTTTTATCAGTTTATACAAGCAATACATGACCGTGTTGCCTGAGCCTGAAACCTTACTATCCACCTACGGCTTACCTGATTCAATTAAGAGTTATTTTTATACCTTGGGTGCATTGCCGGTCATGAAAGTTGAGATCAGCAATCCTGCAGCATTTTGGGCGGAATTAGATCGCGCCGAGCAGGAAAGTGGCTTAACTCATACAATGGGCAAATCTGGATCTGTTGAATATCGCGGTTATACATTGACTGATGTTGATGAGAAAGAGCACGCTGAGATTGTATTTTCTGTTAAAGATGGCTGGTTAACTGTGACCTTGAATACGTCATTTAACCAAGCTGAATTGCTTGAAACCGCCTTGGGTGAAAAGAAAGTTGAGCATCCAATTAGCGAAACCACTCTGTTGCAAGACATCGCTAATACTCATGGTTTTATGCAAGACAGTATTAGCTTTATTAATCATGTTGAATTGGTTAAAGGGTTAACGTCGACTGACGGTAATATGCTGGCCAAGCAAATGACCAAAATGATTGAGATTCAGGGTGAAGATCCTTTTGCTGAAATGAAAACACCCGTGTGTCAAACTGAATTAAGTGCCATTGCTGCTAACTGGCCGCGCAGTGTAATGGGGTTAAATTCATACTCTATCACTCGTGAAGAAAGTACTATTGATGCTGCTGTTGTGCTTGAAAGTAATAACCAGGTGATTTTGTCTGCATTGAATAAAATGCGTGGCTTTGTGCCATCATTTGCCAGTAATGGTCATGATAATATTTTATCACTTTCACTCGGTATTGATGTTAATCAACTCGCACCAGCATTGAACGAAGTGTGGAAAGATTTACAAACACCGCAATATCAATGTGCTGCATTGGCTCAAATGCAATCAGAATTAAGCGAGTTAAATCCAGCAATGCTTGGCATGATGACGGGGATGGCTAATGGCGTTAAAGGCATTAGCGTGACACTAGCGGATTACAAGTTAACAGAGAAGAATGGCCAAGCTAGTTTCGAAAAACTAGATGCATTAATAAGCGTGTCGGCTGAAAAACCGATGATGTTAGTGGATATGATGAAGCCGTTTTATCCGCCGCTTGCAGAAGTGGACTTGATAGATAATGGCGATCCAGTCGATATAACTCCAATGTTAATGTTGCCACCTGAATTTGGGGTTAGTGCAAAATTAGCCATCAAAGGTAGTCATTTAGTTGCTTATACTGGCGACAGGGGTACTGAGTTAGCTGATTTGATGTATAAGCAACCACTTGAATCTAATGGTTTCTTTGACTTGTCTGTCGATTACCAAAAAATGTTTGCTCCATTAGTCGATATGGCAGAAATGAGTGGCGAACCAATGCCAGAAGAATTGCTGATGTTAAAAGACTACGACATGCGTTTACAGATGTCGGTAGACTTTACAGATAAGGGCTTAGTAATTGGTTCTAAAGTAAATTCTAAAGCGAGTGCTAAATAATTTCATTAACGTTATTGTGCTAATACGACATTAATGAAACCAAAAAGGTGACCAAATGGTCACCTTTTTTATGTCTCGTACATTCTATTTTTGCGTTAATCGATTACAGCTAATTGTCGATGTTAATGAATTAAAGACATTAATTATCTAGCTTACAGAATGTCATTTAACGCAATACCAATACCAATACGCTGATTATGATGGTCATAATCAATTAAGCTTTCACCGTAACCATTAAAATATTGAGTATAAACACGTAAAGTACCAATAATCGGGTAGCTCCAGGTAAATTCAACTGCACCGCGATTGGTATCGCGTAAGTTGTTACGCAGTAGCATAGTAAAGCGATGCTCATTTAAACCGTACACTCCAGTCAGTTCGAAGTTACCCATGTAACTGTCGATATCTGGATTGTCATCGCCTTTAGCTGAATTAATATCTTCTTTTTCATCTTCAGGGATGCGCCACCACACTCTAAGTCCGAGTGCGAAAGGGCCACGGTCGAATACTGCACTGCCGTATATTCGGTTCCAACTGCGTGATAATTGGTTGGTTTGACCATTAGACTGATGCACAGCACCAAACCCTAAGAATGAGTTGGTAAAACCACCAATTTTCCAATCATTATTGAATAACATAAACACTTCAGGTTCATGTGTGGTTTCACGAAACGGAGATGAAGCTTCTTCGTTGTAGACTTGCCAATACGATTGGTTGGTGTAGGCAAAGAACAAATGGCCATTATCACCAAAAACATTGTACCAAACTGGAAACTTAAAACTGATTTGGAATTTTGCTTCTAGATTATCGATTGCGAAATCTTCGTCTGGGTATTTAACTTCAAAGGGTAATGCGTTGGTTCTGGTTTGATAGGTTACTGGAAGCAGATAATTAGCTTTGTGTGGCGTGATCACAAACGGCTTTTCAGATGTTGCGAGTTCTCCTTTTACACGTTCATCGACTAAGGAGTCTTCTGCAAGGGCGAGGGTACTATAGCCAAGTAATAATAACGAGAGTCCAAGATATTGAGTGCTTTTTATCATTGCATCATCCATAAGCATAATTATAGGTTTAATTTTAGTGTAATTCTTAGTTTCAGTATTTTTCAGTGCTCATTGTTATCAATTGGCAGAGCTTTGTCGAATTAAGTTAACAATTCTTTTCATTTCAACGGCGGATTCTATACGTATTAGCATGTCAAATAGATTAAATTGCGAACAAACCGCCTCATATTCTATTTAGTTATAAAAACTAACTATTAACTATTGTATATGGAATATAGAAAACGCTATATTTGAACATGGTCAAATATCTTGAGGTAAATGTGATGGAGTTAGTCTCTATGCCAGGGCAAAAAGCCAAAGGCAAAGTGTGGTTAGTCGGCGCCGGTCCAGGCGACGTTGAGCTGCTAACACTAAAAGCCTATCGCATTCTTAAGCATGCTGATGCGGTGTTATATGACGCATTAGTCAGCCAAGATATTTTAGATTTGATCCCCAGCAACGCTGAAAAAATTGCTGTGGGTAAGCGCGCAGGTAAACACAGCGCTGCTCAAGATGAAATTAATCAGCTATTAGTGACTAAAGCATTTACCCGTAAAAATGTGGTGCGTTTAAAAGGCGGCGATCCGTTTATTTTTGGCCGTGGTGGTGAAGAGTTACAAACCTTAGTTGCAGCCGGTATTGCTTTTGAAGTAGTGCCTGGAATTACCGCTGCCAGTGGCACTTCCGCTTATGCAGGTATTCCGTTAACGCATCGTGATTATGCTCAAGGTGTCACGTTTATTACTGGTCATTGCCAGTTAGCGAGTCGCCCTATGGATTGGCAGGGTTATGCTAATTCCAACAATACTTTAGTGGTGTATATGGGCATATTAAATGCCAATATTATTAGTGATGGTTTAATCAACGCCGGCCGAAGTGCTGATACGCCAGTGGCGATTGTGTCTAACGCGACTACCTCATCACAACAGCGGTTTATTGGTAAGTTAGGTGAGCTGGCTCAATTAGCCGCAGATCCTGCTTTACAGATGCCTGCGCTGATGATTATTGGTGAGGTTGTTGAATTAGCTGACAGCTTAAATTGGTTTGATCCCGTCACTGCGCAACAAAAAACAGATTTAGACACAGTCGCGAAAGCGCTGTAGTCGAATAATTTAACCCGCTGCTCTGCAGCAATATTAGGTAATGGAGAATCATCATGGCAGGCCGTTCGTTAAGCCATTTACAACAACTGGAAGCCGAAAGCATCCAGATTATCCGTGAAGTAGCAGCTGAGTTTGGTAATCCTGTCATGATGTATTCGATAGGTAAAGACTCATCGGTGATGCTGCATCTAGCGCGCAAAGCTTTTTACCCGGGTAAAATTCCATTTCCGTTATTACATGTCGATACGGGTTGGAAATTTAAAGAGATGATAGCCTTTCGTGATGCGCAAGCTAAAGCGTTTGGTTTTGAGTTACTGACTCATACCAATCAGGAAGGTGTTGAACAAGGTGTTGGCCCATTCACTCATGGCAGTGCCAAGCACACTGACATTATGAAAACCCAAAGTTTAAAGCAAGCCTTAAATCAATATGGTTTTGATGCTGCTTTTGGTGGCGCGCGACGTGACGAAGAAAAGTCTCGTGCCAAAGAACGGGTATATTCGTTCCGTGATAAACACCACCGTTGGGATCCTAAAAACCAACGTCCAGAGTTATGGCGCACTTATAATGGCGCGGTCAATAAAGGCGAGAGCATTCGAGTGTTCCCTTTATCTAACTGGACTGAGCTCGATATTTGGCAGTACATCTATCAAGAAAGTATTGAGATTGTGCCGTTATATTTTGCTGCACAACGCACCGTAGTAAACAAAGGTGGTCAGCTCATCATGAAAGATGATGACCGTATGCCTATTGAAGAAGGTGATGTTGAATCGGTTGAACGGGTTCGTTTCAGAACCTTAGGTTGTTATCCGCTAACTGCGGCGATGCCTTCAGAAGCTGACACCTTAGAAAAAATTATTGAAGAGATGCTATTAACTCGTTCAAGTGAACGTCAAGGTCGCTTAATTGATTCTGACCAAAGTGCGTCAATGGAGCAGAAAAAGCGTCAAGGCTATTTCTAAACAATTGAACATGGTTGTTTTATCAACCCAGCATGCGAATGAATTTGAGTGAGAAAGATTATGGACCAAGCAAAAATCAATACCGACCGTATGGCAGCAGAGATCCAGCTGCACGGTGTAAAAGAATATTTAGCCTTACAACAAAACAAAGGCTTACTGCGTTTTTTAACTTGTGGCAGTGTTGATGATGGTAAAAGTACCTTAATTGGTCGTTTACTGCATGACAGTGCGCAAATTTATGAAGATCAGTTAGCGAGTCTAAAAAGTGACAGCGCGAAGATGGGCACTACTGGTGAAGCCATTGATCTCGCGTTATTGGTCGATGGTTTACAAGCTGAACGTGAGCAAGGTATTACTATCGACGTGGCTTATCGTTATTTCTCCAGTGAAAAACGTAAGTTCATCATTGCTGATACTCCAGGTCATGAACAATATACTCGTAACATGGCAACGGGCGCATCTACCTGTGACTTAGCTGTTATTTTGGTTGATGCACGTTATGGTGTCCAAACCCAAACTAAACGCCATGCCTTTATCGCATCGTTACTAGGTTTACGTCACTTTGTTGTTGCTGTGAATAAAATGGATTTGGTTGGTTTTGATCAAGCTGTGTTTGAAAAAATTCAAGCTGACTTCACTGAATTTGTTAAAGGTGCTTGTGATACAGAAAATGGCGGTGATTTAGATATTCACTATGTACCGTTATCTGCTTTAAATGGCGACAACGTGGTTAACCGCAGTACGCAGTGTGATTGGTATCAAGGTGGCACATTACTTGAGTTACTTGAAACGATCGATACCCAGCGCGAACTGAGCGATCTACCCGTTCGTTTCCCAGTGCAATACGTATTACGTCCTAACTTAGATTTTCGTGGTTTTTCTGGCACATTAGCGTCAGGTATCATTAAAGTGGGCGATGAATTAGTTGCATTGCCATCAGGCAAACGCAGTAAAATCGAGCGTATTGTGACATTTGATGGTGATTTGCAAGAAGCTGTAGCAGGCCAAGCTATTACGATTACCCTTGAAGATGAGATTGATATTTCACGTGGTGATTTATTGGCTCACCCTATAACTGCACCAGAAGTTGCTAACCATATTGTTGCCGATATGGTGTGGATGGATGAAAAGCCATTACAGATCGGTCAATTATATGATGTGAAAGTCGCGGGTAAGAAAACTCAAGCCGTCGTGAGCGAAATTGAATACATTACTGACGTGAACACGCTTGAGCGCAGTGCAGCAAGCTCATTAAGTTTAAATACCATTGCCCGAGTTAAGTTAGATTTAACTGAATCGATTGTGTTAGACGCTTACAGCTTGGTGCGTGATACTGGCGGCATGATTTTAATCGACAGATTATCTAATGCTACCGTAGCAGCGGCTATGGTTGTCAGTGGACATCAAGGCGATAAGCAAACCAACACTGAGTTTAGTGCATTTGAAGTCGAGTTTAATACGTTAGTGCGTAAGCATTTTCCGCATTGGAATGCTCGTGATATTAGCGTACTTGGAAAATAAATAATGAGCGAAATATGGTTGTTAGCGATTATCTTGTTAGCACTGGTCGGTGGGCTTCTTGCTGGGCTTGCAAAACCGGCCGCCATGTTTTTTTTCGCTTCATTACTTTGTTATATCCTCGGACTAGTTGACTTAAATGTAGCGCTTGGCAGCTTTACTAATAACGGACTAATTACTTTAGTGCTGTTGGTGCTGGCTGCCACAGCACTCGAGAAAACCTCATTACTGGGCAAATTAAGCCAAGTGATAGGGAAAGGCTCGTTATTTTCTACCCTGGCTAAATTAGGTATATCAACGGCACTGTTGTCGTCGTTTACCAATAACACAGCTGTTGTGGCTTCGTTAATTGGTGTTGTGCGCCGTAATCAAGCGCATGCTCCTTCTAAGTTATTACTGCCATTAAACTATGCTGCAATCCTCGGTGGCACGCTTACGCTCATTGGTACTTCTACCAATTTGATTGTTAACTCATTTGTTGAAAATGCTGGCCTTGAACCTCTGGGGTTTTTTGAGTTTTCACAAGTTGGCGCATTAGTTGTCATAAGTGGTCTAGTGGTGTTGACCATTATGGCTAATTTTTTACCCGATAGACGTGAAGAGTCCGAAGATGAAGCATTGCCTTATCTATTGGAAGCTCATGTTGCTAAAACCTCTACTTTAGTGGGTAAAAGTGTTATTGATAACCGTTTGCGCGCACTTAAAAAACTCTACTTAGTTGAATTAGAACGCAGCGGTATACGTATTTGCCCTGTGCCACCACAAATGGTGCTGCAAGCCGATGACGTTTTGCGTTTTAGTGGCGCGGTTGAGTCGGTTGAGTTATTACATCAGTTTGATGGTTTAGAGTGGTTTGGTAAGCAGCATGCTAAAGGCCAAAATTTGGTTGAAGCGGTATTAGCGCCATCATCAAGTTTGGTTGGCACAACCTTAAAAGATTCGCGCTTTCGTGAAGTCTTTGATGCAGCCGTGATGGCTATTCGTCGTGGTCATATACCGTTAAAAGGTGGACTCGGCGATGTGGTTTTACAACCCGGTGATGTGTTACTGCTCACGCCAGGCGATCGTTTTTCTAAGTGCCCTAATTTAACCAGCGACTTTGCTGCCGTTAGCGGCTTAGACTTAAGCGTGCGTTTAGATGAAAAACGCGGTAACTGGGTACTTGTTGGGTTTGCACTAACCATTTTGGCGAGCATTTTTGAGCTATTACCATTAGCCAAAGGCTTAGTTTTATTATTACTCAGCTACGTGGCGATTGGCGCGATAACCTTAAGTGAGCTTAAACGTCGCTTCCCGCTAGAACTGGTGGTGATTGTAGGCAGTGCCTTAGGCTTAGCTAATTTAATGGTCGCAACCGGCTTAGCAGACGTCATGGCGCAAACTTTATTGAGTGTGTTTAATGGTTATGGTGTGTTTGCCGCCTTTGTTGGGATTTACCTGATTACGTTAATTGTCACTGAGCTGATAACCAACAACGCCGCTGCAGCACTTGCCTTCCCGGTCGCTTATGCGGTCGCGACCAGTTTTGGCGTCGATCCTCGGCCGTTTATTATGGCGGTGGTATTTGGCGCAAGCGCGAGTTTTATTTCGCCTTACGGCTATCAAACTAATCTCATGGTATTTAATGCCGGTAACTATAAATTAAGCGATTTTGTCCGCTTAGGTTTACCGTTATCCATCGTATATTCATTAGTGGTTATTTTTTCGATCCCGTATTTCTTCCCGTTTTAACAAAGAATTTTAGTGTGGTGTAATAACCATTCGATAGGAGTAGTGATGAGTAATATTGTTTGGCATCAACATGCCATTGACCAAGCTGCCCGTGGCGCCCAAAAAGGCCAAAACCCAGTATTGTTATGGTTTACGGGATTATCAGGCTCGGGTAAATCAACCCTTGCCGGTGCATTAGAACGGGCGTTATTTGAGCATGGTTTTCATACCTATTTACTTGATGGTGATAACGTTCGACATGGTCTATGTAAAGACTTAGGCTTTAGCCTTGACGATCGCGATGAGAACTTACGTCGTGTTGGCGAAGTGGCTAAGTTAATGGTTGATTCTGGCTTAGTGGTGCTGTCGGCATTTATCTCGCCAACCCGTGAAGAACGTGATCGCGTCCGGGCATTATTCCCACAAGGTCAGTTTGTTGAAGTCCATGTGTCTACACCATTGAGTGTGTGTGAATCGCGAGACCCGAAAGGCTTGTACGCTAAAGCCCGCAAGGGAGAGATTACTAACTTTACCGGTATTTCATCACCTTACGAAGTGCCAGAATCAGCAGAGTTAACCATTGATACCAGCAAAGGCGATCTTGATACTCAGGTACATGGTTTATTAGCTTACTTAAAAGCGATTGATGTGCTTAATCCGCCAAGAGAAATTGCTGGTGCAGGGATTTAAACGGCACTAAATCGACAATTAAATTGATAACCAAATCGATATCTAAATCGAGAAGAATAAAAGGGCTGATGTGTTATATAACATCAGCCCTTTTAGTTTTATGTCATCGCAACTATAACCGTTATGAAGTTACTGAGTGATAGACTTTCATTTAGAGACAATTCTCAGCACATTATATGAGGTATATTGTTTAGTTTAACTAGCTATTTGGGGTAGATTAAACTTTACCTAATCTAAGATACAATATCGTTCTAAAGGAGTTAATTATAATAAGGATATTACATGTCTGCTTATGCCAATCGTGCGATCAATGATTATCAAAGAAAGAAAAAGCTTGCTAAAGCACTTTCTGAAAATGAATACCAATTGGTACAAATGAACTCGGCTGAGTTTATCGAGCTTTATATTAGTCATAAACAAAAACAAGGTATGACTAGGGCTGATGCTGTTGAAAATCTGGGTATAGTTATTTCACAGTCCTCGCCTATTGGGAAGCAATTTTGGGATAAACATAATGCTAAAATAAAAACTGGCAGTGGATTGATCCCCTTGATGACAGATATGGTAGCCCTGAGTGCACTGGCTATTGAGATGAAACGAGGTGGGAGTGCCTTTAGTGCTTTTAAGACTGTGACCTATTCAGGTCAACCTTACGTTGTTTTTCAAGGGTATGCTCGTTTGAGGAGAGATTTAACCGGTAGTCGTTATTTAGCTAATAATCCCAAAGTTATTTCATTGGGGATTGGTAAATTGGGTGCTTTAAAATCTATCACTCAGGGGAGTATTCTTACCATACTGATTTCTGGTGCATTTTACTCTTTAGAGCAAATGATGAATGATACCAAAACTTGGCATCATTTTGTTGGCGGAATGGCCGTTGATATTGCAGTTGTCTCTGCTAGTTCATTGATTACGTGGTCATTTGTAGTTGGATTTGGTTTAGCTACTACGCTAACAATTGGTTCGATGGTAGTAATTGTAGTTGTCGGTGCAGTTCTTGCTTTCGTGACTAATCTATTTATTGATACTAATTATTGGTCAGATAAAATAAGTCAATCATTGTTATTGGCTGAAAAAAATCTTATTAATAATGGGGATAAGTTTAGCGCTGAGACTAATCGTTTAATCGATGATTATGACAATGACCCAATACGCTTTTTACATAAATTATTTAATATTCCTTATTTTCATGGAAGCCTAAAATGAGTGAGAATTCAGATATTATTCACGATGAATATAGTGATAAAAAGAGGTATAAATTCTTAGCCATATTCTTAATTTTTTTATGTTTCCTGGGTATTTATGGCACTTTTTTAGGATTCATAGAAGAATACGGTATATTAAAACAGGTTCATGAAAAGGCTATTTATATCGGGCATAGAAGCTTTGCTATTGGCGCTTTTTGGGTGGTGCCATTTCTTATCTTATCTTGTTATTTACTGTATCTGAGATTGGTGAATAAACTGACAATTCAAACGCAAATTTGGCTTGTTAAAGCAGCCGGATTTGGATTAGTTGCTTGGATTTTGACTTGTAGTGTTTATGGTTTTTGGCTTGATTCACACCTCAGAATAAATGGTTATACTCATTGTTACTGGTATGATTCTCCAGCTCGAGGCAGTCCAACTATTTGGGTAGAGTCGGAGCGTTTTTGCCAGAAGAGAGCTTCAAACACTCGGATTGAATTATTTAACTATTTTGACCAGCAAGATGCATTAAATCGTAAACCAACAGATAAAGAGTTAAATGCAGAGATAAAAAATATTGTTGAAAATAGTATTTTTTATAAATATCAGAATGATCTGCTTTAGTGCTGTATATAAATGGTAATCTAAATTTGATGTAGTGATTATCATATTTAAAATCAATCACTTAAAAGCCGAGCTTAATGTTCAGCTTTTAAGTAACTTAATATTAGATTTACACTAACACTTGTTTAAGCACTCTTTGCCAGTTTTCACCCATAAAACGATCGCGATCGGTAGATTTGAAACGGGCTTTTTTCAAGGCATCGTCGATGCGGCTCATGCGGTCGATACTGTTGAATTCTGGGATCACTACATGCTTGGGTTCAACGTCAAAACCTAATACATTTTTGTCTTCTAAGGTGTGCCACCATTGGAGATATTCTTTTATCCCTTCGCTATTATTGTTATCTAACGCTAACAGGTTTTCTTGACCACGAAGTGGGAAATCATTGGCGATGGCTACGCAATCAAAGCCGCCCACTTTAGAAATATAAGCAAGTTGCTTTATGTAGTCTTCTATCGTTGGAATTGGCTTGTTGGTGAGCCAAAAACTCATCATGAACACCCCCAATACTCCGCCGTTATCGCCAATGGCACGGATAACTTCATCGGGTGAACAACGGGCATTGTTGACAATAGCGCGCGCAGCACCATGACTTAGCACTACCGGAGACTGGCTGGCTTTTACTGCATCAAGGGCCGTTTGGGCGCTTGAGTGACTCACATCGATAAGAATGTTTTTCCGATTAAGCTCTGTTATGAGCTCTCGCCCAGCGGCGGTTAATGGGGTATTTAAACTATTTAAGCCATTATTATCGAATGCACCACCGGCATAACGATTACCATAATGGTGTGTCAGCTGCATTACCCGTAAACCCTGTTGATGCAAATTATCTAGTTGTTGCCATTCATTACTTAAACCGTCATTTTCAACACAATCAGCGCCTTGAATTTGAAAAAACACCGCGGTTTGTTGCTGCGTTTTAGCTTTACTAATGTCAGTTCCTGTAAGCCCTTGCAGATACACGTCTGGATTGGCTTTTACTGAATTAGCCGCTTGGGTAATACTGTTGATGCAGGCTTCATAAGTGCGTTTGTAATTTTTAGTGCCATCAGCTTGTTCAATGGTTTCAATCGCCGAGATATCGGCGATAAAAGCGTCGAGTTTTGAGGCTTTAACGTCATTGATGTCGGTCGGTAAAAATGATAAACCATCAATGTATAAACGACGTGGTTTAGCTGCCCATGCAGGAAATGAGCTTAAAGGGCTTAATAATGTGGCTGCTCCAAGGCCTTTTAAGATATGACGGCGAGCTTGGTTACAGACTTTTTGGGTCATTATTATTCCTTAGGGTTGGCAGGTGTTTCAGGTACCAACATCTTGTGTATAGGCAACGATGGCTTGCGCTAACGCAGTTAAACCATTGGTACGAGATGGACTTAATTGGCCGCTTAATCCGAGACGATCAAAATACTGTTTTACATCAAATTGCTGTATTTGCCCGGTGGTTTTACCTTGGCAGGCGACCAGTAACAATCCAATTAAGCCTTTTACAATACGGGCGTCACTATCGGCCAGATAAAAATGCTGGCCATTTAGCGTGTAATGGTACAGCCATGCTTGGCTTTCACAGCCTTTAACTTGTGCGTCTGCCTGTTTAAATTCCGGCGCGAGTGGTGGTAATAATTTTCCCAATAACATTATCTGACGGTATTTATCTTGCCAGTTATTGGCTTGCTCAATGAGGTTAACGGCTTCAACTAATTCATCCGATAAAGACGAAAATAACTGCGGTGAAGGTGTGGTGCTTGGACTTAACATGGTAATTCAAATAACCTCGGTTGTAGAGAAAAGATACATCAGGAGCTGCGTGTTGTATCTTAATACTATAACAATAACTCTTTTACAGTATTAAGTGCATGAATAAATTGATCAACATCTTGCTTATTAGTATAGATGCCAATAGAAGCACGGCAACAGCCACTTAAATTAAGGCTGGCCATCAATGGCATAGCGCAATGATGACCACAGCGAACAGCCACAGCTTGTTGGTCGAGTAAAATCCCTACATCTTGGTGATGTTCACCTTGTAGATTAAACGCCACCGCACCAATATTATGGCGTTGACCATCAGCGCAGTGCTTATCATCAGATCGGCTATCACCAGAGTGACTATTATTGGCAATACCATACAACTCAATAGCGCCAAGTTGTTGCAGTTGTTGCTGTAAGTAGTGCAGCAATTGTTGTTCATGTGCGAGTATTTGCTCGCGAGGCAATTGTTGTAAAAAACCAATGGAAGCCCCTAGGCCAATGACTTCTGCGATAGCGGGCGTGCCAGCTTCAAGACGATTTGGTAGCGCACCAAACTCAGTATGCTCAAAACTCACGGTTTTGATCATCTCGCCGCCAGTGAGCATTGGGGTTAATTTATCGAGCTCAGTATATCGACCATATAAAATTCCCACGCCCGTTGGCCCATACATTTTATGGCCTGAAAACGCATAAAAGTCACAATCAATTTGTTGTACATCAACAGGTAAATGGGCAATGGCCTGAGCGCCATCAACTAAGGTTAACGCGCCCACGGCTTTGGCTTTTGCGACTAGCTCATTGACTGGGTTTAATGTGCCTAGTGCATTTGACACATGGCATAGGGCAACTAGTTTAGGCTTAAGCTTTAATAGTTGATCAAAAGCGGCTATATCCAGTTGCGCATCTATTGTCAGCGGAATCGGTTTGATCACAGCGCCAGTGCGCTTTGCCAGTTCCTGCCAAGGAACAATATTGGCGTGGTGGGCTGCGGTATCGATTAATATCACATCATTCGCTTTAATCTGCGAAGTCAGTCCGTAGGCCACCATATTGATCGACTCTGTGGTGCCATGGGTAAAAATGATTTCGTCTTGACGCGGGGCATGAATAAATTCAGCAACTTGTTGCCGAACCGCTTCATATTGCTGAGTTGCCCGCGCAGACAATTGATGCGCCGCACGGTGCACATTGGCGTTGTTGAGTTGGTAGTACTCGGTCATCGCATCAATCACCGCTTGCGGTTTTTGGCTAGTGGCTGCGGAGTCTAAGTAGCACAAAGGATGATCGCCAATGGTCTGTTTAAGTGCCGGGAATTGATCGCGCAATGCTTGATGATCAAATAAAACGGCAGACGATGATGACGATGCAGGCTTCATAAATAAGGGTTTCTGTATTGAAAAGAAAAGGCATCAAGATCTTCAGTGATCTTGATGCCCATTGCAAGGTTTTGTGGCGATAAGCTCAATTTGTCTGGCGGTTATTGTTTTCCTACGGACAAGGGAAACGATATAGCGCTGATAGTTCGTTAATTCTTATCATCAGTTCGTCAGATAAGCTGACCTTGTGGCTGTCGATATTTTGCTTTAGCTGATGCAAGTTAGTGGCGCCTATAATGTTAGCGGCAACAAATTTGCGGCTATTGACAAAGGCTAAGGCCATTTCGGTGGGTGACAAACTAAACTCGCGGGCCAAATCGATATAAGCTTGCGTCGCTTGCAGTGCCATTGGGGTACTGTTGTAGCGGGCAAAGCGTTTAAATACCGTTAAGCGTGCGCCTTCTGGCCACTGATTATTTTCGTATTTACCGGTTAAGGCACCAAAGGCTAACGGCGAATAAGCTAATAACGGCACATCTTCACGATAACTGATTTCAGACATGGCGATTTCGTAGCTGCGATTAAGCAAGTTGTAAGGATTTTGCACACTGATAATACGTGGCAAATCGTGCTTTTCGGCTAATTTTAGGTATTTCATAAAGCCCCAAGGGGTTTCATTAGAAATGCCGATATAACGCACTTTACCTTGCTTAATGATTTCCGCTAAGGCTTCAAGCGTGTCCAAAATAGGGGTGTAGTGCTCTTCGTCGTCGTGTTCATACATCATTTCGCCGAAGAAATTAGTATTTCTATCCGGCCAATGCACTTGATACAAATCGATAGTGTCGATTTGTAAGCGTGCTAATGAGTCATCAACGGCTTGATGAATGTTGCGCCAGTCAAGAGCCATATCTTTACGGATGTAATCACCTTTACCACCAGGCGCAGCAACTTTAGTGGCAATCACTAAATTGTCGCGATTACCTTGTGCTTTAAGGTAGTTACCAATAATGCGTTCGGTTTCGCCCTGGGTTTCGGCTTTAGGTGGTACAGGGTACATTTCAGCGGTATCGATAAAGTTAATGCCTTGACCAATAGCATAATCGAGTTGAGCAAAAGCTTCTGCTTGAGTATTTTGTTCTCCCCAAGTCATGGTGCCGAGGCAGATTTTACTCACCTCAAGGTTAGAATGCGCGATACGTTGATATTCCATGATCATCCTCCTATGGAATGTGCTTAATCTGAGGCTACCAAGCTTTTGGGTGATTGCAAAGCGCTATAATAAAGTCGTAGTAAAACTGTTTAAAAAACAATCTAATACCGCTGATATCTGATAATAATGGAGTGTTTTATACGTTATAAGCTCATTATCATCGCAATTTCACAGGCATCATGGCCGGTTTCGCCTAAATGCTGACAGTGGCTAAAGCCCAGTTTTTCATAGAGTGCTAGTGCTTCAACTAGCACTGCCGTGGTTTCTAAATACATCGATTGATAGCCTTGTTGTTTGGCGAACTCAATACACTGACGGGTTAATGGCTTTGCCATACCTTGACCACGTATAGCGCGAGAAAAGTACATTTTTTGTAATTCACATACGCCGCCATTTTTTGCTAATGGCGCAATACCTGCGCCGCCAACCACTTTGCCTTGATATTCAATCACCCAGTATTGTGAACCTTCAGCTTGATACACCTCACTTAAACAGTCGAGGGTTTTATCGGCCACGCTAAAACCTTTATCTGGGGTTAAACCATATTCTGCAGACACTTCACGGATCACCGCGGCCAATGCAGCATCGTCATGGGGTTGTAACATTCTAATCAAGGGCGCTTGCAAGTCGTCCTTGGTTGTATTTGCTTGCTGATTTTCAGTCATTAAATAATTCCGCATTGATAAAGGGAGCCATTGCCAGCACTAATGCTTGGGTATAAATGCTTTCGCGGGTGGCTAAACCTCGAGTTAGCAAGCCAATCGCGCCACCTTTTTGTTTAATATTATGAGTGTTAAATACTCGGTCCATTACTTTGCCAAGTTCTTCACCTGCTTGTAAAGCGTTAAAAATTGATAGTGGCAACGGCAAATTAGCGCTTCGACCAACAGATAATGTGTCGTTATGGATAATGGCCATGTAAGCAAAGGTGGCAGGGCTTTGATCAAACTGATCTACTCCGCCTTCCATTGCCACATAAAAGTCAGCATGTTGATCGACTATTTTTGCATTGGCTTGGCAAAATTGAGCACGGTTGATGGCACCCAATTTAGTTTCTGCTTCGGTCATTGGTTGGTCTGCGACCAGTGATGGCGCATGCATGCCAGTGCAATCAATATGAACATCAGGGAAATATTGTCCAATAGCTTGTTTTGCTGCATTGATTTTAACTGGGTTGGTTGAACCAACAATGATAGTTAGCGTTTGTGGTATCGCAGGAGAAGTCGGCATAGGGTTATGTTCTTTTTTGTTTGAGTTAACCATGATGATCACAGTGGTGAAGTTAACCACATTGTATGGGATTTTAACCATTTTGGGTTTGATGACGAAGTTACTTTTATTACCGTCAATTGTAACTTGTTGTAAATATTAATTTTGTTTAGTTGGTATGAAACCTGCTAACTGACTGTTAATTGCCGCTAACGCGCACTAACCACAGTTTACTCATATTAAGAGCATTTGTTTGGCGGCCTAAGCTTATTGTTATCCTCATAAAGGGAATTAATCTTATGTCTATTCGTATCGCAACCATTAGTGTCACAGTCGGGCTTATTCTGGGCGCCACCCTATTTGGTGCTTCGCAAAGTGAAGCAGAGTCAGTATTTTCGTCATCATCAGAGCAAAACCATACAAATCTTAACTTAGTACAGCAGCAATTGAATCTTGACGCAGGGTCGTTAACTGAGTTAGTCGCTAATACTGGCGCCGGCAAGTTAACGATTGTCGGCGTTGAAGGCCTAAAAGAAGTCACCGTACATGCTGATATCTACACCCAGTCATTGGATCAAGATGACATCGAAATTAAGCTCAGCTTGACCCGAAAAGGTGATAAGGGCTATTTATTATCAGAAATACACAGTGACCAATATTTCGGTGAGTCGCCTTATATTGATTTATTGGTAGAAGTGCCAACAGTGCTCGCATTGAATATTAAAGACGGTTCCGGGCCCATCCAAATAGATGATGTTAGTGCGGATATTGAGTTAATAGATGGTTCTGGCAGTATTGTGATGAACCACATTGGCAAATTGGTTTTAGTTGATGGCTCAGGCTCTATTAATATTTCCGAGGCGAAAGGCGCGATTGAGTTGCAAGATGGCTCGGGATCTATTCGCATTAACCATGTTATTGGTGATGTGAGTATTGAAGATGGTTCGGGTTCAATCAAGGTTAATCAAGTCTCCGGATTAGTTAAGATAAATGATGGTTCCGGTGGCATTGATGTGGCTAACACCAAAGGTTTGACCATTGTTAATTCGGGTTCTGGAAGTGTCGATTATCAAAATATCGATGGCCCACTAACCCTAGACTGATGCTCTGCCACATTAAGCTCAGGTAAATCGAACTTAAGCTTATTTGGCCGAGATGTTCAAGTTAACTGCAACTGCGGCACGCATCATGTATTTTTGTTTCAAAGCCAAGTTTAATCATGGCATGATGCAAGCACGTTATTAGTGAAGTTAGCATTGTTGAAGTAAGAGTTAATCATGGCAAAGAAGTTTTACGTAGTATGGGCCGGTCGAGAAACGGGCATTTTTACCAGCTGGGATGTTACCAAGCGTTCAGTTGATAAATATCCGCAAGCCAAGTACAAATCCTTTGCTACAGAAGCAGAAGCCAAAGCTGCATTTGCTAAATCTCCTGCAAGCAGTATAGGCAAAAGTGTGCCAGTAAAAGCGGCAGGTCGTTCATCGACAAAGGCTGCAGGGGCTGGAACATCAACCAAAACTCTTAGCGCTAATCAAGCTGTGTTAAGCCAATTTGATGTGGTTATTTACACCGACGGTGGTTGTGAGCCCAACCCAGGTAAAGCGGGTTCAGGGATGGCGATATACCGAAAAAGCGAGTTAGCCGAATTATGGTTTGGTTTGTTTAATCCTAATGGCACCAATAATACTGCCGAGCTCAATGCGCTGCACCAAGCATTAATTGTGGCTAAAAAGGTCCTAGACGCGGGCGAAACGGTGCAAATCATGAGTGACTCACAGTATTCGATTAAATGTGTTTGTGAGTGGGCATATGGTTGGAAAGCCAAAAGTTGGACCCGAAAAACCGGTGAAATCGCCAATCTGGAGATTATCAAGCAAGCACATGAGCTATATGATGCAATGAAAGCCGATTTAGTACTTCAGCATGTCGCTGCCCATATTGGTATTGAAGGTAACGAGTTGGCAGACAGAATGTCGATTCATGCGATTGATCAACAGCACAAAGAGTTTAGTCAATTTACTGCGCCACTGGATATCAGTAAAATTCTCGCGTTGCGAACAGGCTAGTTATTGTCGCAATCTCTGTTGAACGCATTAAATTCTTTAAACGATAAACACAAAAAAGCCGGATTATTCCGGCTTTTGCATGTGTGACTTACGATTATTTATAATAACTTACGATTACTTAGTATTTTCTTCGTACATTAAATAATGGCTTTGCTCCATCCCCAATGATTCATAGGTTTTTTGGGCAATTTTATTGTCATGCTCAACATACAAACGGAAACTGGCGGTGCCACCGTTTTCTGCTGCTAAGTCTTTTACCGCTTGATATAGCTTGCCATAAATACCCTGACGACGATTCTGTGGACGTATATACACACTCTGGATCCAGTAATAATTACTTGCGCGCCAGTCACTCCACTCATAGGTGACCATTAACGATCCGGTAATTTCGCCGTCAACTTCGGCGACTAAATATACCCCACGTTCAGGATGGGTAAGCAGTCCTTCAACACCGCGAGTCAATTGCTCAGTGTCTAATGATAGGTTTTCGGTTTCCATTGCCATGGCTTGGTTAAACTGAACTAGGGCGTGCAGGTCGGCATGTTGGCCTATTCTTATTGTCATGTTTTTCTCGTTTTTATAGGATGATCTGCAGCCATCATAACGCGACACTCAATAAAAGTATTGGCTTGTTGCGTCAGAAAATGTGTACGAAATGAGTTAAGGCTCCAATATTTATGGCTTTAAACAGGATGAAAGACCCAGTTCGATAACGGTAAAATTCATCAATACAAAATCAACATTTTAATGCCTAAAACAAACATATCGATATTGCTTAACCCGCTTGATAGGGTGATTACAACTCCACAATAAAACAGCTGAGTTATATTTGTTCAATATAAAAACTCTCAAATGTTGGTTTTTTTCGGTATAACGAAGATGAAAAATAATCATATTATCGATGTTTTTTGCCGTATTTTTACACGGATTCATGCTGCTAATACTCGGCGTTACGCCAGTCTGTGCGTGGATCAGGGCTTACTTATTTACGGTCCTCCACTAACGTATAATTGAAATTATTGTGACGATGCAGTAATGTGACGCCACGACGATTTAGATCTATGTCACAAACTGCATAAATTGATGGAGATAATTATGAAAGTTGCTGTATTGGGTGCTGCTGGTGGTATTGGCCAGGCTCTAGCTTTACTGTTAAAAACTCAACTGCCTGCGGGCTCAAAGTTGTCTCTATATGACATCGCTCCTGTTACTCCTGGTGTTGCGGTTGACTTAAGTCACATCCCAACAGACGTAGAAGTAAAAGGTTTTGCTGGTCAAGATCCTACAGATGCATTAGTTGGCGCAGACGTAGTGTTAATGTCTGCTGGTGTTGCGCGTAAGCCTGGTATGGATCGTTCAGATCTATTCAACATCAACGCTGGTATCGTGCGTAACCTAATGGAAAAAGTGGCTGTAACTTGCCCTAAAGCATTAGTGGGTATTATTACTAACCCAGTTAATACGACTGTAGCGATTGCTGCTGAAGTATTAAAAAATGCCGGTGTTTATGACAAAAACCGTTTATTCGGTATCACAACACTTGACGTTATTCGTAGCGAAACCTTCATCGCTGAGCTTAAAGGCTTAAACGTTGCTGACGTTAAAGTTAACGTAATCGGCGGACACAGCGGTGTGACTATTCTTCCACTACTTTCTCAAGTTGAAGGTGTTACTTTCACTGATGAAGAAGTAGCAGCAATGACAACTCGCATTCAAAACGCAGGTACTGAAGTTGTTGAAGCTAAAGCCGGTGGCGGTAGCGCAACATTATCAATGGGCCAAGCAGCATGTCGCTTTGGTTTATCATTGGTACGTGGTCTACAAGGCGAAGCTAACGTTGTTGAATGTGCCTATGTTGACGGCGGCAGTGAGCACGCTACATTCTTCGCACAGCCAATCCTACTTGGCAAAAACGGCGTAGAAAAAGTATTACCTTACGGTGAAATCAGCGCATTCGAAGCTAACGCTCGCGATGCAATGTTAGACACCCTTAAAGGTGACATCAAATTAGGCGTTGAATTTGTTAAGTAATTAACAAGTCGATGGTCTAAAAAACGCGAAGCCAAGGCTTCGCGTTTTTTTTGGTTTAAAATGCCTAGCATCTAGCATCTAGCATCTAGCATCTAGCATCTAGCATCTCGGTTTATTGCTATTCGATTATTCACATTGTTTACACCCACAATTCTTCATTGCTACAGGCTCATCATCTAATCTTTCATCGCCTTACCGACATTAGTTTTCCATGTGGATCTAAAGTGCCATTGCTGTTTGGAGCAAAATTCTGCAAGTTACTAATATGTTAAATTTGGAAACCGCTGAAATGAGAAATAAAAAATACAGCTTAACCATGCCACTGCTCTTATTGGGTTGGATTTTTTCGATGCTACCGGCTCAAGCAACCGATACGCCTTATACCCCACTCACCGATTTTGGTGATAATCCTGGTGCGCTGACAAGCTTTTATCTTCCTGTGACGCAAGGCTCAAATGCTTCTCCTGCTGGGGATTTATCTTTGGTGGTGTTACTGCATGGTTGTATTCAAGACGGTGTCGAATTGGCTAACAAAAGTGGCCTAACGTCATTGGCGTTAGAGCATCATTTTGCGGTTTTAGTGCCACAACAAAGCTATGACAATAACGTAAAGGGTTGTTTCAACTGGTTTGCAAGTCAAGATACGCAGATAGACAGTGGTGAAATGTTATCGATAAAAAACATGATAGTAACTACTCAAGAAAAACTAGCTGCCAAGCATGTTTATATCATCGGGTTATCTGCTGGTGGCGCCATGGCGAGTGCGGCAATCGTCAATTATCCAAATCTATTTCAAAGCGGTGCGATCATCGCTGGCTTGCCATATCCCTGTGCCGATAATTTGATCAAAGCCATCTCTTGTATGAAGCAAGGACCAGCGCTATCGGTTGAAGAATTAGCTCAATTTGCCAAAGCAATACACCCTCAACAAACTCGTTGGCCTTCGTTGAGTATCTGGACGGGTGACAGCGACAATGTGGTCAATGCTAACAATGCGCAAATGCTCGCATCTCAATGGCAAGTGTTAACTCAATCTAACGCTAAGCCAACGGTGTCAAATGAATCTGGATACAGTATTTCACGCTGGAAAGATGCTCAAAATAACGCGTCAATCGAACTCGTCACTATTAACGATTTTGGTCATGGCATTGCCGTCAATCCAGACATAGAACATGGAGGTGAAGAAAGTGACTATCTGCTTAGGGCACCCATAAGCAGTGTGACTGAAGTGATTAAGCTTTGGGGGCTTTAATCAAGGTTAAATTTATAACATTATGTTTTTGTTATTAATTAATCGTTTGTTTTTTTAATATCTAGACCAAAACACATACTACTATAGTACCGATTCAATGTTGTTAAAAATGCTATACAGTCAATATGTGAACAGATAGTAATAAATCAAAATCAGTCGTAAACCAGAATTAGTAGTAAGTAAAACCATTAATAATAAATATTACAACGGGGATCTGTATGAAACAGAATACTATTAAAATGAGCTGTATTGCCTTAGCCATTTCGTCAGTGTTAAGCGCGCAATATGCCGTTGCCGCAGAAGAACAAAATAACAGCGGCGACAAACAACCTGTGTTAGAGCGCATTGAAGTGACAGCACGCAAAACAGTTGAAAGCTTGCAAAATGTACCTGTGGCAGTGACATCGGTCAGTGCTACCGAGTTGGCAGAAAACGGCATCAGCGTGATGACTGAAATTCAGCAGTTTTCGCCCAATACCACATTACAATCTAGCCGAGGCACTAACTCTACGCTTACCGCTTTTATTCGTGGTGTGGGTCAAGAAGATCCACTTTGGGGTTACGAGCCTGGGGTTGGCATTTACATTGATGACGTCTATATTGCGCGTCCGCAAGGTGCAGTGTTAGACATTCTTGATGTACAACGTATTGAGGTACTTCGGGGACCACAAGGCACGTTGTACGGCAAAAATACCATTGGTGGCGCAATTAAGTATGTTACCAAAAAGATGTCTGGCGATAGTGAATTAAGTCTTAAAGGTACCGTCGGCAGTTATGGCCAAAAAGATGTCAAAGTGGCAGGGCAGTTACCTATTGTTGATGACAAGCTCTATGTCGGTTTTGCCTTTGCGAGTTTAAACCGTGACGGTTTTGGTGAATTTAAAACCTCTGCATTAGATGGTCAAGATACTGAAAACTATAATAAAGATGTAATGGCGGGTCGCTTAAGCGTTGAATACACACCTAACGACGATCTGTTTATGCGTTTTACGTATGATAAAACCCAGGATGACTCCAACTCAAAAGGCGGCTATCGACTACTTCCTAGCTTATTAACTGATGCACCAGTACCTGATAGCAAATATGATTCTTACACCAGTATGCCTACATGGAACAAAGTAGAAACAGAAGGGTGGAGCGCGACGGTCGAATATAACCTCAATGAAAACTGGAGCGTAAAGTCGGTCACAGCCAAGCGTGAAGGCGAGTCGCTAACCAACATCGACTTTGATAATACCAGCTTACGTATTTTCGACGTGCCAGCTATCTACGAAGATGAGCAATTTAGCCAAGAGTTTCAGGTGAACTATGTTGGTGATAATCTCAACTTAGTGTCGGGGATTTACTATTTTGACGGTGATTCTTGTGGTGTTTTCGATGCTATTTTAGAAGAAGCCTTTAAAGCATATGGTGGGCTAACTCGTGAGGTGAGTGGTTGTAATAATAGCGAAAGCTACGCTGCTTATGTGCAAGGTTCATACGACTTTACTGAAAAGCTATCGATGACATTAGGCGGCCGTTACACCCGCGAATCAAAAGAAGCCACGGTTTATAATGGCGTGATATTCGATAGTATTTATCCTGAAACGGGCTGGTATCCTGGATTTGTGCGCGATGACGCGTTAATTGAATCTCAAATACCTAAAGTGCTCGATGATGAAGAAACATGGTCTAAATTCAATCCGCGAGTCGGTTTAGAATACCAAGTGAGTGATGACATGATGGTGTTTACCAGCTACTCACAAGGCTTCAAATCGGGTACGTTTAATCCACGAGCAACAGGTGCTGAACCCGCGGTTGATCCAGAAACGGTTAATTCATATGAAATTGGTATGAAGAGCGAATGGAACGATAATCTTCGCGTCAATGCCACGCTATTTTACCTCGATCATAAAGACAGGCAGTTTGTCACGGTGTTACCAGGAGAGGACAGTTCAGACCTTAATCAGCGTTTAGGAAACATCGGTAAGTCTACAGCGACAGGCCTAGAGCTTGAAGTTGAATACGCTGCGACAGATTCACTTAACTTATTTGCTAATCTTGGCTTAATTGACGCCACTTTTGACGAGGTGATTTCATATGACGAGCTGGGTAATAAAATTGATATTAGCGACACTTATACCATTACCAATACCCCAGATACCACTGCAAACCTAGGGTTTAGTTACAGCATTGAAGCTGATGTAGGCAGTTTTATCATTAATGGTAATTACTACTACCGCAGCGATTATGACTTAGCGGTAGTGGATAATCTATTGAGTCAAGATGGATACGGATTGCTGAATTTTGGTGTGAATTGGTATAGTAATGATGGCCATTGGAATGCTGGATTACATTGGAAAAACGTCACTGATGAAGAGTATTTAGTGGGTAACTACGCCTTTGTCACGCCAACAGGCAATGGCGATTTTACGCCAGGGCTAGGCGGCGATAACACCTTAATTGGATATTATGGCGACCCAGAGACCATTTCATTAACCGTTGGCTATGTCTTCTAAAACCTTGTTTAATTGATGTAGATAAGGATAGCCGGTCTCTTTAGAACCGGTTATTCTTTTTATTGCTTATAAAGAGTGAACCATAACAATATCAACGCAATGTTAGGGAGCCAATGATGTCTCAAATTAAAGTGGCCATTGCAGATGACCATCCACTATTTCGTGCCGCGTTAACCCAAGCCGTGCTTAAAAGTGTTAACAATGCACAAGTGCTAGAGGCGGAAAACTTTCAGGAGTTAATCGCTATTGTGGAGCAGCACTCAGATATTGAGCTTATCTTTATTGATTTGCATATGCCGGGAAACGATGGTTTTACTGGACTGACGTTATTGCAAAATCACTTCCCCGATATCGTGGTTATCATGGTGTCATCAGACGACCAGCCGGAGATTATCCGTAAGGCGATCAATTTTGGCGCCAGTGCTTTCATTCCAAAATCAGCCAATCTAACCCAAATATCGACGGCGATTGATACTGTGCTTGAAGGAGGTGTTTGGCTTCCAGATCACACCAATATCAGTGCCGATCAACACACCGCCGCAGAACATCAACGTTTAGCAAAGCAATTAGCTCAACTCACACCGCAGCAGTACACTGTGCTGGCCAATATTGCCAATGGTAGGCTCAACAAACAAATAGCGTATGATTTAAACATTAAAGAAACCACAGTAAAAAAACATGTCTCAGCGATTTTACTCAAACTCGAAATCAATAATCGCACGCAAGCTGGGCTGGTGTTTCAACAATTAATGATTACTTCAACTGAAAACCAGCAGGTGGATGTACAAGCATAAATCGATTGCCCTAACGAACGGTTATTGTCGCAATGAATAGTTATCGCCATTGATTGCGGTTACTGATCGATAATAAGAATAGCGATAAAAAGAGTTAACTCAAATGCCTCCATATGAGGCATTTTTTGTGGTCATTAATCTATTGAAAATATTAGTTATTCAGGCGTCAGTTGTTTAATGATCCGCTTTAAGGCTATTGCCTTAAGTGGTTTACGCACAAAGCTAAATTGAGCACTGCTGGTGTGTTGCCTAACGGCTTCCGAAGGGTCCGCAGAGCAGATAACACAGGTGGGTTGGTTACGGCTTATCGTCAGGTGATTGGCTAATAAATACTGTACTAAGTCCACACCATTTTTATCATCTTCTAAGTGATAGTCAGCAATAATCAGTTTGGGTTGTGGGTTATTGGCCAATTGCAGTATGGCACTGGGTTGGTCTTTTGCGGTAATGACATTGCATCCCCAATCGCTGAGTAATGTAGAAATCGCTTTTAGCATCAGGTCGTCATTGTCGATCACCATTACAGTGATATTAGCGCTGTCACTGCTTATCTCATCTTCGGCTGTTTCAATCACTTTAAGCGGCTTTTTCTGCTGTAATACTCGGGGTATTTCAACACTAAAACACGTCCCTTTGCCTACTTCAGAATGCAGCGATATGTTGATATCCAACAACTTGGAAATTCGTTCACATATCGCCAAACCTAGCCCTAATCCCGGAATTTCACGAGTGAGCTCTAAGCGTTCAAATTCACAAAAAATGGCTTGCTGTTTATCCAGCGGAATACCTGGGCCATTGTCCCAAACTTGGATTAATAAAGCGTGCTCAAGTCGCCTGACGCCTAATAACACTTTAGGGACAAACTCAGTATTGTTAGTCTGCCCGTTTACTTTATTGTCAGGCGTAGAGGTTTGGGATATTACTTGCTGATTGCGTTTGCCTGAAGGGGAATAATGAAACGCATTAGACAAAAAGTTCTGAATAATACGCCGCAGTAGCCTTTGGTCGCTTTCTACAAAACAAGAAGAGACTTGGTAATTAAAATCAATACCTTGTTGAACCGATAACGCTTTAAATTCATTAACTAACGTTGACAGTAAATCATCAATCGCAAATTGGCTTGTTTCAGTTTTTAGCGAGTTACTGTCTAAGCGAGATATCTCAACCAGATCTGATAGTAAGCTTTCCACCACGTTTAAGGAGTCTTCAATATTGGTTGCCAAGTCATACAGTTCCGTTGATTTAACCCTTTGCTTCAACATTTCAGTGAATAAGGTTAAGGCATTAAACGGTTGCATTAAGTCATGGCTGGCCGCGGCCAAAAAGCGGGTTTTACTGCTATTAGCAGCTTCCGCTTCAGCTTTGGCTTTTTCAAGTTCCTGAGTGCGGCTTTCAACCCGTTTTTCGAGTGTTTCATTGGCCAGTTGTAAGGCTTTTTCTGCTTCAATGTGGGCAGTAATATCAGCAAAAGTACTCACAAAGCCGCCGCCTGGCATGGCTTGGCCGCGAATCTCCAGTACTTTTCCATCTAACATCGTGCGTTGGAAATGATGAGGGCTACCACTGCGCATATGAGCTAAGCGCTTTTCAACTAGCTGGTGAGCCTCGTCACCGACAATAATACCTCTGTCGATATTAAATCTAATCAGCTGTTCAATTTGCAGTCCTGCTTTGACGTAATCTTTAGGGTAATCAAGCAGTTCAATATAGCGTTGATTCCAAGCTACTAAGCGCATATCGGCATCGACAACACTGATGCCTTGCTCAATATTCTCCACGCCAGATTGCAGCAGTTCTCGGTTAAATTCAAAGATTTGGCTGGCTTCATCGACAATGCTAACTACATCTTCTAGTGGCACCTGCTGGCTGCGTGATGCGGCATTCATCACCATTCGGGTAGAGGCTGAACCGAGTACGCCAGACAGTTTTAAGCGAGTATAATCAACAAGCAGTTGTTGCTGATTTTTGCCTGCGAGTTTTTTTGACTCTGCAATAAGAGCATCGGCTTCATCTTTGTTGATAAAACGATTTAATAAACTGGCTAAATCTTCTATAGATAAGTGCCGTTCTAGTTGCACATGTTTTCTATTTACAAATAAATCAGCTTGTAAAACCTCGCCAACGCTTTGCTCTTTAAGCAGAGATATCATCACAAAGCAACCAATGTTAGCCACTAAACTGTAAAATACGCCGTGGCTAATATTGTCCAAACCGGTTAAGCCAAACAAGGCTGTCGGCGTTAGCCATGTGATATCAAATAAGCCAAATTTAACCCAATGAGCATCGGGAAATGTAACCGGTAACAGTAAGGTATAAAGCCAGACAACACTGCCCATTATTAGCCCCACAAACGCGCCTTGAGTGGTGGCACTTCGCCAATATAAGGCGCCTACTGCGGCGGGGGCAAATTGAGATAACAGTACAAATGACAGCAAGCCAATACTGGCTAGATGATTTTGCTGATCGATAAAACGTTCAAAGGCGAAAGCTGACAAAAGAATGACTGCGATTGAGAATCTGCGTAAATTTAATAAAATGCCGGATAATTGCGGGGTTTGCTGAGAACCAAATTTCGGTAATCGTAATAGCAATGGCGTTAACACTTCTGTCGAAATCATCGTGCTTAGTACAATAGCTGCCACAATCACCATTGCGGTTGCGGCAGCCAGTCCACCGACATAAACCAATATTCCTAACCATGCTTGTTGATAAAAAAGCGGTAATGTCAGCACATAGGTATCGGCACCAACACTGCCACCCGGGAAGCTAAGCTGTCCGGCTAATGCAATCGGCAATACAAAAATATTAATTAATAGCAGGTATAACGGCACCATCCAACGTGCTGATTTGAGCTCTTTGTCATGATTGTTTTCAATCATCATCATGTGAAATTCTTGCGGCAAAGCGTAGATAGTAATCGCACCCAAAATAACCTGAGAAACCACAAGGTAAGTCGAGTCTGATTGGCTGGTTTGTTTAATATGTTGACCTTGGCTGAGCAAGTCACCAAAGCCATCGAATATAAAGAAGGTGGCAAAAATACCCACGGCGGTCAGGGCAAATAACTTAACGATAGAGCTAAACGCAATGGCCAGCACTAAGCCTTGATTATGTTTACTGGCAGACAGCTGGCGGGTGCCGAATAAAATACTAAAGATAATTAATACAATCGTTACCACAAATGCGGTGCTAATACCGGACTGAAACGTACCGGTTAGTAAATCAAAGCTGGTACTAATCGCTCTTAGCTGCAATGCGATATAAGGAATGGTGCCAAGTAGTGACACGATGGCAACGCTGGCAGCAATTTTAGGCGAACGGTCAAAACGGCACGCAATAAAGTCGGCAATAGAGGTCAAGTTTTGGCTTTTAATTATTTGCAGCGTACGCATTAGCATTGGCCAAGCAAGCACCAAACAAATGATCGAACCAATATAAATGGGGGCCAGCCATGCGCCAGTTGTTGCTGCTTGTCCAACGGTGCCATAAAACGCCCATGATGTGCAGCATACCCCTAACGACAGGCTATAGACCCACGGCTTTTGGGTTAATTTTTTTATGGAACGATTTTGCCCCCACTGTGCAACCACAAACAGCATTGCAAGATAAGCAATCGAAATTGAACTAATTAACCAAGTATCAATAGATAACCAAGCCTGCAAGTTATTCCCCAATTATTTTTATTGTTTATCCTTGCGAAACTACACTAGACGCCCTGTTTGATAAAGATTTTTAACGATGCGGTGCACTAAGGTAGTACTTATTTATCCATACCCATCAGATAACATGATTTAACTCCATTAGTGTCATTTAAGGTTCCGATAACGCCTATGAAAATAACCCATAGATATTTGGTCGAAGGTTTAGTCTTTACGAGTTATGTGCTTTTTGCCATGGCATGGGTTGGCGGTACCGCCAGCATGAACAACATCATGGCATCGATGCACATTGAGAGTTTAGCGTCGGCAAGTTTTATCAGTGGTGCAGTCACGCTCGCAAAAATAGTCGGTACGTTTAGTGCTGCATATGTGGCGGTAAAGTTTGGAATAAAGTACGCCTTTTTGTTAGCCGCGTTATTAATTGTTGTCGGGATAGTAACGCCTTTAGCGACGAGTTATGAGTTACTGCTGGTGAGCCGATTTTTAATGGGCTTGGGCGGAGCCTTTATGATTGTGTACTTTAACCCTATTGTGATGCTGTGGTTTGTACCTGAAGACCGTCCGGTAGTTAATGGTTTGAATGCGGTAGCATTTAACGTAGGCACAGCGATTATTTTATGGGGCATGACCAGTATTAACACCCTCACCGGTAGCTGGCAAAATAGCTTAGTGTTGTTTTCAGGCGCGAGCTTGATACTGGCAATTGTGTGGTTACTGGTTAAGTTTGATGCTCCACAATCTGCAAATAATGCCTCTGGGGTAGAGCCTGCCATTTACGGTTATCTTGAGGGCTTAAAAGATACATTTAATTGGGCTTATGCTTTTACTTATTCTGGACTGCTTTCGTTTTATATTTGTCTATTTACTTTCTATCCTCAAGCGGGCATAAGCCAAAGTAAATGGGTGATAGGATTTGGTATTGTCGGTACGATTGCGGGAATGTTGTATAGCCGCAAAAATCCGTTACGTCTTCCTATTCTTCGCTTAAGTGGTTTGATTATTTTTATTACCGTTTTAGGCTTATCTTTTAGTACCGAGCCTTGGCTGCAAATAACATGCGCTATCATATTGGGCTTTTTTATCTTTTTCCCTGTGACTGCATTAGTGTCTATTCCTCACGAACTCCCTGACATGACGGGGCAAAAAATCACTGTGGTGTTTAGCCTGTTTTGGTCAATCAGCTATCTGGTTTCGACTATTGTGTTGTGGGTGTTTGGTAAATTGGTTGATTTAAACGATGGCAGTTATGTCAGTTCATTTGTGATGATCACGATACTCAGCGGCACAGTGTTTGTTGGCAGCTATTTTCTACCTGAAACAGGAAAACCAAAGGAGTTAACCTAATGCGAGGAACCGTTTCCCCAAAACTCACTGATTTTCTGGCGTTAGCCAACAGCAATATCGCCTTGGCTAAACAGAATAATGTCCAATTTACACCGACCATTTTGCGCCAAAATCTAGATAAACTCGGCGCACTAATGAGTGATTCGCCAGCGATGAGCTACATTGCAGATAAAATGCTAAGGTTACCCGACCGTACTATTCCCGTTAGGATTTATAGCCCTGCGCCAGATAAACCTTTGCCAGTGTTATTGCATTTTCATGGTGGTGGGCACATGTGTGGCAGTGTGGTGCTTTACGATCCTATTTGTCGTCACCTTGCTAGCGTAGCGCAGTGTGTAGTGATATCTGTCGAATACCGGCTCGCGCCTGAATATCCATATCCTGCAGGGATTGATGACTGCGAACAGGTATTAATACGTTACGCTGAGTTACTGGGTGATGTTAACCATCAACACAATGTCACTATTATTGGTGACAGTGCTGGTGGCGCCATTTGCACCAGTTTAAGCATGAAAAGTTTGACCGATAAGCGGATTAACATTGACCAACAAATTCTTATTTACCCGAGTGTCGATTACACCTTAAACAGCCCATCATTAGACAGTAATGGCACTGGATTCTTACTCGAAACCACTCGTATAAAGTGGTATTTCGAGCAGTACTTTCAATCTACCGATGTAGATGTCATTAAACAGGCTTCACCTTTGTTTGGGGCTATGTCTGTTAAATTGCCTAAAACCCTTATTTTTACTGCAGGCTGCGATCCGCTTCGGGATGAGGGCATAGCCTATGCGAAGGCCTTAACTGCTGCTGGTGTTGATGTTGAACATCATTCGTTCGACGGCATGATCCACGCCTATATGTTGCTGCACGATGTAGTGAAAGATGAATGCATGGCAACCTATCAACACATTGCTAAATTCATGGCCTAGTTTGTCATCATTAATTGAAGCCTTGCCTGTTAGGCATTAAAAAGCCCTTATCGATGTGAATAAGGGCTAACATTGAATATAACGCTACCATTTTATAGAACAATAACGCCAAGCTTATTGCGCTGTCCACGCACCATCCATTGGTAAAGCTGCACCGGTAATGCCTCTTGCGGCACCACCACAAAGAAATAAAACAAACTCACCGATTTGTCTCGGTGCCAGCATTTCTGGTAACGGCTGCTTGGCTGTCACGAGTTGATATTTAGCGTCTTCATAACTCAAATTTTTATCGCTTGCTATGCTGTCAATTTGTTTGCCGATAAGCGGCGTATCCACCCATCCAGGGCAAATCGCGTTGACGGTAATTCCTTGTTCAGCGCATTCAATCGCGACCACCTTGGTTAAGCCAATAATTCCATGTTTTGCTGCACAATAGGCTACCTTATTGGCCGAGGCGACTAAGCCATGTACTGAGGCAATATTGATAATTCGTCCCCACTTTTTTTCAGCCATTGCTGGCACGACTTGTTGAATCGTATGGAAAGCGGAAGACAAGTTAATCGCAATGATGTCATTCCACTTTTCGACCGGAAAGTTTGCCACATCTTGGGTGTGCTGAATCCCAGCATTGTTAACCAAAATATCAATACTGCCTAATGCACTCATCGCACTGTCCATAAACGCATGTATGCAGTTAGCGTCTCTCAAGTCTGCATTGCTGAAAAAGGTCTTTATTTGGTATTGGGTTGCAAACTCAGCCGCTAAAGTCTGCCCTTCATCTTGCGCCATTAAGCCATGCAATACGATATGACAACCTTGTTCGGCAAGTACATGCGCGGTTGCCAGGCCAATGCCGCTAGTGGAGCCGGTAATAAGTGCCACTTTCCCTTTGAGTCCAGTTTGTAACGTCGACATAGTATCGGTTCCCTTAATTCAATAGCGGCAATGACAAGGTATGCCATCAACCTATGTGTCATGTTTCATTGCGAGATCATGTCTAGTGCATATTCTCACTAACATCTGATTTAGTACTTTCAGAATAAAGCAATTAGAGCACTATTTAATTGGCACCTTAGTACCATAAGAACAGGGAAATAGTTGTCGATACATTGAAGGGGAGTCGATGGTTTATTAAACAACTTCGACAGGGTCATCAACAAGATCTACATTTTTTGATTATTGAGTTCTTGGTCAAAAAATTCTTAGTGGATAGGCGGAACATTACCAACTAATCTCTTTGCCTTGCCAATCTAAGTAACTGGCTTGGCCGTTGGGCTCAATATCGGCCATGATGTTAAACAGCTGGCTGGCAACAAATTCTGGGGTAAAAAGTTTGCCTGCAGGCACATTAGCCTGAAAAGGTTTTGATAATGGTGTGTCAGTAGTGCCAGGATGAAACGCGATGAGTTTGACTCGTTTAAGCCGCCTTGCATATTCCACTGCAGTGGTTTTAATCAGCATGTTTAACGCGGCTTTTGAAGCGCGATAGCCATACCAGCCGCCTAAACGGTTATCTGAAATACTGCCAACTCGGGCACTCAATAAACTGATCACACACTTTGGGCTGTCTATCTTATGAGGTTGCTGTAGCAGTAACTCGGTTAAGTCGCTTAACCACAACATCGGCACAATACTGTTAGCGTAAAACAGTTGCTGTAAGGCATCACTGTTAATGTCTTCAATGCGTTTTTCAGGCATTAAATGAGTTTTGTCTGTGGTTTCATTATCTGTGCGTTCATTAGTCGTTTTAGAGTGCAAAATACCATTACAGATGATGATTTTTTTAATGGTGCCAACCATCGATGACATGTCTGCAATACAACGAGAAATTGAGGCTTGTTGATAATCGCAGCTAACATAATGGTGAGTGACATTATTGGCCAGGGCAGGCAGTGTCATTACAGGCAGTGTCAATGAAGATTGACGGCTCACGGAGATAATGGTTAACGCTAAATCTGGCTCTTTTTCCGCGATGGCTTGGCTAATAAAAGCTTGTGCTATAAGCGATGAAGCGCCAATCACAATAATGGTTTCTGTTGTCGTTGAATCGCTCATGCTGTTTACCCTTACTTTACTTTATTTTACAGTTACCGTTATCACAGCGTTTTTGACCTGTAAGCAAATAAGATATACGGTAGCGATTACGGGCGAAGGCCAAATACGCAAGGTCAGCAACAGGTTTAATCAGCGGTAACCGTAATAATTTTATCCAACCATGCTTACCAGTTAAGCCCCATGCTTTGGCTGTTACATCTAAACCATATAGCCAGCTGCCATCAGCTTGTAACCCATGAAGCACGGTATTGGCTTTTAATACATCTAAATCAGGGAAACGCAGATTAATATCATCGGCGTTAATGTCTTCAAGGCCGATGCGGTTTAAACGGTCATATCGCTTTAATTGCTTCATTTCATTGAGGCACAGCGGGCAAGTGCCATCGTAAAAAATAGTCAGTTCCATCATTTACCTCATTTATGTTATTGCTTGCTTGAACACCTATACTGACTATTGTACGCCTCAAACATCAAGCCAGATTACATTTGTTTCCATGATCGAGATTACACACAAATTACCGAGGTTTATGATCTTTCTATTTCACTTTGGCGTATATATTCAAAACAATTCACAAGGGCTCAATAATGCCATTAAGCCAAGCCATTATTAAGGTCACCAATTTACGCTTACGTACGTTTATTGGATTTAACCAAGACGAACGCGAAAAGCAGCAAGACGTGGTGATCAATATCGAGATCCATTATCCAGCCGATCGATCGTTTCAAACCGACGACGTTGCCGATGCGCTAAACTACAAAGTGATCACCAAAAAAGTGATCCAGCATGTAGAAGAAGGCCGTTTTTTATTACTGGAAAAATTGGTTGCCGACGTATTAGATATTTGTCGGGAGCACCCAACTGTTACCCTGGCCAGAGTCACTATTGATAAGCCCCATGCACTGCGCTTCGCCGATTCAGTATCGTTATCTTTAGAGTATCAAGCCTAACCACTATTTAAGGATGTTATTATGACGACCATTAATGACATAACGCGCGCAGAGTTGTCTGCAGAAGCATTAAAAGTACGACAAGCATTGGTTGCTCATGGCCTTGAAACGCCATTAGTGCCAAATGATATGACCAGCGAGCAAAAATATCAGCGTATCAAAGGCTTAATGACCGAAGTTGTGTCAACCTTAGGGCTGGATTTAACCGACGACAGCTTAGCTGAAACACCGCACCGCATTGCCAAAATGTACGTTAATGAGATTTTCTCGGGCCTCGATTATGCTAATTTCCCAAAAATCACTCAAATCGATAATAAGATGGGTGTCGAAGAGATGGTAAAAATTAGCAATATCAGTGTGGTGAGTACTTGCGAACATCACTTTATTACCATCGATGGTTTCGCCAAAGTGGCTTATATTCCCAAAGATAACATTATCGGCTTATCGAAAATTAACCGAATCGTGCGATTTTTTGCCCAGCGCCCACAAGTACAAGAGCGCTTAACTCAGCAGATTCTAGTGGCGCTGCAAACGTTATTGGCGACCGATGATGTCGCTGTGAGCATTAACGCCACCCATTACTGCGTAAAATCTCGTGGCATTATGGATACCTCATCAAGCACGCAAACCACAGCACTTGGTGGTTGCTTTAAGGCCAATCCCGCTAGCCGAGCAGAGTTTCTAGCATAGCTTTTAGCGTAATGTTCAGACATATAACCAGCTAGCGTAACGTTTAGACATAACCAGCTAGCATAATGTTTAGACATAACCAGCCTGAACTCGGAATCGCTTGCGCCACAGCATGCCTTTTAAAAATGACTTCACATAATGAAGTCATTTTTTTATCACCCATTACACTATCGATTGTCATTATTACGCGCTAGGATGGTTTATTCTTAGATAACCATCTAATTTAATTATGATAAAGGCTCAATGTATCAGAGCTAAAATTAAGAGAGCATTATGGAACGTACAATACTGATCACTGGCGTAGGTAAACGCATAGGTTATGCACTGGCCAAATATTATTTGGCACAAGGTCATCATGTCATTGGCACTTATCGTACTCATTATGACAGCATTGAACAGCTCGGTAAGTTGGGTGCGAGTTTACATTCATGCGACTTAACCGATGCGGCATCTATTGATGGATTAATTACTCACATCAATGAGCATCATGATCGCCTCGATACCATTATTCATAATGCGTCAGACTGGTTACCCGACAACAACGGCTTAAGCCCGGCAGACACTATGACGCGAATGATGCAAATTCACGTATCAGCACCGTATCAAATCAATCTTGCCTTAGCGCCATTACTGATTAGCGCAGCTAAAACCAATGACGACAGCATTGGTGCCAGCAACATTATTCACATGACAGATTACGTCGCCGAAAAGGGCAGTAAAAAGCACATCGCCTACGCCGCCAGTAAAGCAGCACTGCATAACATGACACTGTCATTTGCTAGCTTGTTAGCACCGCATGTCAAAGTAAACGCTATTGCTCCAGCGATGATTTTATTTAACCAAGATGACGATGATGCCTATAAAGTCAAAGCATTGGCTAAAGCCATATTGCCTAAAGAAGCCGGAAATGCAGAAATCATTTCCTTAGTCGATTATTTGCAGGCCAGCCATTATGTTACCGGCCGCAGCTATGCTGTTGATGGCGGCAGGCATTTAAAATAATCCATAAAACGCCAAGTGCTAATGTGCGGGGCAATGTTGACGTCAATTTGTTATAGACTTCTAGATGGCTAATTGGTAGTGTGGATATTAATCAGTATCCACACTCGCTATTATCGAAAGGAAGTCACTATGTCTGCAGAAAACATGAAGCTGGAATCATTGGCGCTACATTATGGCTACGAGTCTGAAGCTACCACCAAAGCCGCCGCGGTGCCGATATACCAAACCACCTCATATACCTTCGATGATACCCAGCACGGTGCGGACCTGTTCGATTTAAAAGTGGCTGGCAATATATACACCCGCATAATGAATCCTACTACTAGTGTGTTAGAGCAACGCTTAGCCGCCATTGAAGGCGGCATCGGTGCGCTTGCAGTGGCATCAGGCATGGCCGCCATTACTTATGCTATCCAAGCGTTAACCCAAGTGGGCGACAACATTGTCAGCACTAGCCAGTTGTATGGCGGCACGTATAACTTATTTGCCCATACACTGCCACGCCAAGGCGTTGAAGTCCGTATGGCGGCGTTTGATGACTTTGATGGCCTCGACGCGTTAATTGACGACAACACTAAAGCGTTATTTTGCGAATCAATTGGTAACCCGGCCGGTAATATTGTCGACTTACAGCGTTTGGCCGATATTGCTCACAAACACGGGGTGCCACTAATTGTCGATAACACTGTAGCGACGCCAGTGTTGTGCCGCGCATTTGATCATGGTGCCGACATTGTTATTCATTCGCTCACTAAATACATTGGCGGCCACGGCACAACCATTGGCGGGGTGATTATTGACTCGGGTAAATTTGACTGGGTCGCCAACAAAAAACGTTTTGCGATACTAAATGAACCAGATCCGTCTTATCACGGCGTGGTGTATACAGACGCCTTTGGTCCAGCCGCTTATATTGGCCGTTGCCGAGTAGTACCACTGCGTAATACTGGCGCAGCCTTGTCACCACACAGTTCATTTTTGTTACTTCAAGGCTTAGAAACCTTAAGTTTACGCATGGAACGTCACTGCAGTAATGCGCTTACGCTAGCCGAATATCTCCAGCAGCACCCAAGCATTAGTTGGGTAAATTACGCAGCACTTCCAGACAGCCCGCACCATGCAACCTGCCAAAAAATCACTGGTGGTAAAGCCTCTGGTATTATTAGTTTTGGCATTAAAGCTGCTAACGCAGAAGCGGGTAAAGTAGCCGGTGGCAAGTTTATTGATGCGCTGCAAATGGTGCTACGTTTGGTCAATATTGGTGACGCTAAATCGTTAGCTTGTCATCCCGCCAGCACCACCCATCGCCAGTTAGACAGTGCCGAATTAGCCAAAGCCGGTGTATCAGAAGATCTAGTGCGCATATCGGTGGGTATTGAGCACATCGACGACATCATTGCCGATGTCAGCCAAGCACTTGATAAGGCGATTGTGTAAGCCCATTTTTAGTCTAATCAGTTAACTAAAAAGCCCCATCAATAGCGTTTATTGATGGGGCTTTTTCCATTCTGTTATGTTTGATTTTTACCTTCTACAAAGTCTAGTTGGTATGTAAGAGGAATCAGCAGTATCAACGTGTCTCCGTCCAAAGTGTCCGAAATAGCGTGATGAAAATGCCGTAGTGACATCATGGCCTTTATCACACATCCCTGTGTTTCAAGGCATGTAGACTCCTGTCTTGCAGATATGTAACAGGCTCGGGGGTACATGGTCGTTTTTTGACATCCATGTCATCACGACATTCATCAGTCCATTCACATCAGATGTACCATCTGAGTCGTTAGGTGATTTTTATTATGCTATGAGGATGAACACTTTGCCGGAGCTGCCGGGGTGATCCAAGAGGGGGAAGCCGTTTTCCCCTTCTTGGTCTGGTGTGGGCGAAGCGCCACGACCTTAATAGTATTAAGCTATTTTAAATAGCCAATCGTCTCGTTGGGGTAATAATCACGGGTAAAGGAACATCCCAAAAATCAGTCGGAACTTGGCTGACTTGCTGACAGTCGTGGGCAAAGCCTACGGCTAACGGCTTGTTATCGACCACTTGTGCCAAGGTGCGGTCATAATATCCGCCGCCCATGCCCATGCGATTTCCGTGTTCATCAAAGGCAACTAGCGGAGTAATGATCATATCGAGCTTATCAACGGTAATGACATGCTGCACATTGAGCTGTGGCTCGCTGATACCATATTGGTTGTTAACCATCACAGAATCGCGATCGTAGCGCACAAACAACAAATTGCCCTTACTAAACGGATGAATACGCGGCAAATAGAGATTAATGTCGACATCCCATAACGCTTCAATCAGTTTTTGAGTAGCAAGTTCACCATCGTGAGTGACATACAAGGCAACATGTTGAGCCGACTGTGCCTGAATTTCAGCTAACATATGACGGCTGGCAATTAAGGCTAATTGATTTTGTTCTTCAGCGCTGAGGCTATTACGTTCTTGTCTTACATGGCGACGAATATTATCGCGACTCATGTCGACACTTTCAAATACGGGGTCTTCTAGTTCGGTTGGCGTGGCAAAATAGCTGATGCGTGCCGAAGAGGTTGACGTAACAGGACGATTGTCCTTGTTAGCCATAAAACGCGTGATACTCATATATTAGGAGTACTCCATCACTTACAAATTAAAAACACCAAAACACAGTATGAAAGTAGATTATCGCTTTCTGAGTCGATATGAAAGCACAGGTTAATCTTCTGCTAATGTTGCTACAAAATTTAGCCTCTGCTCTGCATATCGAACCTAAATACGTAACACTATTTATCCATATTCATTGATTTTAGTAGCACTGGGCTATCGTAATCCGCCACCATTGTTTTTGCTTTTAACCAAAAACGTCTACGGGTTAAAAAATAAGTAAAGCTAATCGATAACAAGCCCCACTCAAATACATTGTGCTTCATAAAATCCAAGGCAGATGTTAATAGTTTCGTCACCTCACGGGCATAATGAGTATGATCTACCACAAAACCATACGTTGGATTTATCACGTAAAGCCCATATTGAATGGCGCAGTAAATTCCCAGCCCAGCCAATAAACCAAACAATTTCCCATACCATCTTTTAGGTTTTTTCACCCCAAAAATAAGTAAGTAAACACCGACTAATAGCGAGCCACTCACTAAGGTGCTAGCGATGGTGGGTGAGTGTCTAAGTAGCTCTAACGTATTGTAATAAGATGAAAGGCCGATATGTGGTAATAATAGTGTGATGCTAATCGCCAATAACCAGATTTTGGTTTTACCGATATTTTTCCAATACCACTTCTTTACGCTCTTATAGCTTAACCACAGCAGTCCAAAGACAAACGCATAGTTCACATAAGCGGGGAGTCCAAATAAACCAAATTTCATCATCAATAATGCCATTATCCATTCTGGCACTTGTGTCACACTCATGCGATGACCCGTTTCAGCGGCAAATAAAGGAAATAACAGCGCGATCAACATCCCTAACGTGAAGAACAAATAAGTGTACTTCACTAAGCTTAAAAACATGTTTGGGGCAATGCCCTTAACGCTCTGCTTTTTTAACGTAGTGACTAAGTGTTGATAGTTAGAGATAACAGCATCGTTAATCTCATTTGATACCCAATTTTCTGTTAATAACGCAATTTGAGTATTGGTGGTGTTCGCTTCAATAATGTCTTTTATGGCAGGTGTTGCTAATACATCTTTGTCGGTTTCTTGGTCATTGCCTGTCAATTTCTGCGCCACAAACCATACTGCAGGATCGTAAACACCACCGGCATTATGGGTAGTGTCATTCTTACCTGCAAAACACATTGTTGTATCGACTTTATCTACTGTCGCGGTAAATTGTAACGTCGGCAGTTTAGCGGTAAAAGCATAAATAAAAGTACAACCATCAAGGGTACCCTCAACGTCAACTTCAGTTATCTCGGTCAAATGATAAACTAAGTCTAAACCATTATTTTTAACGAATTCAGAGGTCCACTCGTGATAGTCGTTACTATTATAAGCCCATTTAGTGCTACGTTTGGCATCACCATCAATGGTGTAACTGTAATAGAGATAACCACCACCATTACAAGTATTACAGGTTACAGAACCTGAGCCGCTGCAGGTATTACAGGTTTTTTTACCACTTCCCCAGCAGGATGTGCATGATTCTGTAGTATAAACCGTGCGATTATTGTGGCTGTCGTAACGCGACACACTAATGCGGCCGCTGCCACTACAACCGGTACAAGAATTCTTGCCAGAGCCATGGCAATTAGAACAGCTTTGTGACCCCGAACCACTGCAGTTGTAACACACTTTGCTGCCTACATAGGTTTCTGGTGCAGATTTTAAGTCTCTATTTCGTATCAAAAAATTGCTAGAAATATCAGGCCCAAGAATGTTTAAAAAGCGATCGTTAAATAACGAGTTTTGTCCGCTAGCATACTCTTTTGCTTTGTCGTGGGCGTAATCCCTCGCATTCGATGCACTACCAGATTTAATGCCATTCGGACAATAGGCGCCATGTTCGTGTTGACTCACCCCAACTTCAATCGTCCACCCAAAAGTAAACTTAAGTTGAGGCAGTTTTGTTTGTTCGTTACTTAATATTACTGGTACGTCTACACCAGTTAGATCTTTACCGTTGCTGCGGATAAATCGTTGGAATTGTTCTAATTTACTCACGTAATACTTCCTATAAACAATGCGTGATTCATTTTGCTGTTTCTGTCACCAGCGAACAGCATCAGCTCATTAAAAATTAATGTCGAAACTCGTTTGGTCAACTTGCAAATATATCCATTGTCTAATGGGCTCTTGTCCTGAAGCAGAGACTTTAATGTCGTAATTGCCAGCAGGTAGCATCATGCCGGCTTGATATTTGGGCTTAATATTCATCACAGACACGTTGGCATTTGCGATATTACTCTTAATCGTTAGGGGTAATAGGGCAGTATTGGTAGGTGATGATTTAGCCGGTTGAGTGGCCTTATGTGCTGGCATTACCGCTAAATCAAAGCGATTAATGGGGTCGCTAATGGCATTAAAGCCTTGGGTAATTAATAAGCGTTGATCAATAGATGAACCGACAGGTTGTACAATCGGCAAGGTCACAAGTAACCATTTAAGCGTATATGACACCGTGGCGGAATCGTTCTTTTCCATTTGATCAAAAAAGTAATGCAGTGATGAGCCTGGCATAGTGTATTGGTTGCCGCCCATCGATAACGGAACCACAAATATTGACGCTAATAACACCGTTGATATCACCGGTTTTATCAAGCGATTAGGCTTAACTCTTGGCGCAGAGGACGCACGTTTAGCTTGTACTAGTTCGACCGCTTTCATCGGTAGCTTTAATACGGTAAGTAACACTAATGCTAAGCTAATCGCCATAGAAATTGGCGGAATAATAGTTGAACGTAATGCCGATTTACCTGTTGATTCAAACGCACCGCCATCGGCAAACTCAACTAGTTGAGCTTCGAGCACATTGAGGTATTCAGTGGTTTTACGTTTTATATTGGGCTCAATAATATGTTGCTTAAACTCGCGATTATTCCAATCGGCTAGCGTAGGATTAACGTACAACTCTTTCATTTCTCGTTTAATACGTTGTTGAATATCGCTTTGCTGTTGAAAGGTTTGCCAGCTCAAATTCGGTGGCATATCGCTACCCTTAGCTTTCATTTTTGAGCGCCACTCGGCATCAGCCTGTTGACGCACTTTTTTAGCGACAGCGATATCAAAGCTGTTGCGATCGGTGATTGACCAAGAAGGAGATAAAGATAAGCCTTTTTGTTTCAGCTTCTTATTAACTTTTATACTGGTCAGCTCATGTACTCTAAACTCATGGATTGAGTTAATGCCTAGAGAGTAGCCCCCCGACTCCTTAGCAAAATCAGGCGCCATTTTTACCATCAACACGCGTTTGTAATGATTCACATCGTTGGTATACACCATGCGATGATCTTTAAAGCCTGCATCACCGCCGGTTACGGCATCAGCTGCTTGCATGGCCGTGAATAGACCTAAAGTCATAATCCCGGAGATAATAGAATTACCGACGTTTTCTGAAGTTGAAATCTCTTCGCGAATTAACCAATCATCTGGAGGAATATAAGGAATACCGTACTTGGCTATTTCTTTGTCATAGCCTTTTTGTAATCGCTCGAAACATCTATCCTTACTACTACCACTTTTCTTTTCTGCGCATTTATTACGACGTTCAAAATAGTCATACAGTTTTGGAGCAATTTTTTGAGCTCGCGACTCCACCCTAGCTTCATAAGCTTTGGTGCCTTTTTGGTATTGTTCCCACCCTTGCTTAACTTGATTTTGGGTGTCTAACCAGTACGAATCCGACCGAGTTTGTACACTGGCTAAGGCTTGGTTATATTGATTTGAACCCGAGGCATACTCAGTGTATTTATTGCGCAGTGTTTTGCGGAAATTATCATAATGGCCATAGTGTTCGTCAAACCGAGACATGGCTCGATCGCGAACAAACTTTTCCATTATCAAACGCTTTTTGTCCTTTAAATCGTCGACTAATTTGTCGTCAGCGTAAACTAATCCACCAAATACCGATAAAAAGGTTTTTTCGATAGCACTGTGTGCTTTATTGGGATCATACTCAATACCTTCGAATGTGATTGAGTTTTCAATTAACGCACTACGGAGTAACTGCGATAAATAAGCTTGCTGGCGTTCTTCAGGCGTTGAAGCGTCAATAATAAAATGATCGACTAACCATTTTTGTCCAAAAAATACCGTTGGCCACACAAGTACCGCAATGAGTGCAAAGTAACCTAAAGCGCGCGTAACGTTAGCGACTCTTTTACCCTTTAATAATAAATCAGCTAACAGTAACGTAACGCCTATTCCACTGATTGTTCGGCCAAATAGCTCTACTGTTCGTAAGTCTTCTATGCTGGAGTTTCGTCCTCCAGCAACATCGGTCAACGCTGCATTAAATACCGCTTCAGGGAACAAATACACTAGCGAGCAAATGAACATCAACAACATCCACCAGAAGGGTTGGCCCGTTTTATTTATTTGGGCTTCAACTGCTTGCTGCTTTTCTACTTTTTTAGCGGTTGATTGCTGACTTTTTTGTACTTTTTCCAGCTCTTTTACCGCGGATTGCATTTTTTTTTGTGTAGGAGCGCTGTTAAGCAGATTTGTTGCAAATGGACTTTTGTTATTTTCAGTCATATTAATCTTTATCAACCATCGTCTTTTTATCTTTATGTCGTTATTTAATCGCTATTTAGCTTGGCGTGCAGGCAACCTTAAAATGATTGTATCACCTGTATTGTTATCAATTTTTTCATCAGTGATAGTAGGAAAACCATGTTCTAACAACGGAGTAGGAATAGTGTTTGGCACTACTTTAACGGGAGTCGCGTTGATGGCAGCAAGGCCAGAGTCTAATGATAGATAGTAACCTTCGTTTTGATAGCCACGCATTTCGGCAAAACGATCAAAGTCAGCATCTTGCGGTAAAGACGCAATATAGCGACCAAGATGGCTCAATGGCTGATAACGTTTAACTGGCAAAGCAGCATTGAATAGACGTTGGCAAATTTTGTAAGGTGTCGCATCGACAATAGCGCCATCAGGAAGTTGATCTGTGGTTAATGTGATGAGCTGTGATTGATGATACTCGCTACCATTGAGCGAATAGGTATACACTTTCATTCCGAGTTGATGTGCATGATATTTAACGTTGGCATGTTGCATAAAGCTACGGATATCTAGGTGGAGCCCAGAGTTTTTACCCAGTTTTCTCTGTAATTCAGAAAGTGAGGATTTTGCCGTATAATCTTTATAACGTGAACGATAACGCTTAGTTCCGTATCGACCCACTAGCTCAAGCTTATTTTTATTATCTAAATAATAAGTATCGTTTTTTACGCCTTTACGCAAATCAGCCGTTAATTTTTCAATGCTAGTCGGGTGTCCACCTTGAATAAAGCCTAAATAAACTGAAGGGTTAATACCTCGCAGTTTATAGAGTGTGTCTTGGTCTGCGGCTGAATAATAAAAACCACCTAAACCAATATATTTTCTGAGCATATTATCGAGTTCAACGAGTTTTTGGCCGTTGGTGTCAGACTTAATTTCTACATTCAGTTGTTGATTGTGATTGCGATATACAGCAAAGGTTTTAAAGGCTTCAACAGCAGCAATAGGGCGTTGATCCAGTAAATGGTTACTTTGCTTGTCTCGCAGTTTGAGATTAGCAAACTCTTGAAAGTTCATACGGTTTAGTTTGAAGCGTTCACCGGTGTAATACACCGTCGCGCGACCGGTCTGACTATCGTGATGATTAACCCAAGTACCATCTTTGAGTAGCATTACGTCAATTTCAACACTGTTAAAATTATCATTTAACGCCGCTGCAATGGCATTGGCACTGCTTTCTGGCTGCCGAAAATCGCCCCGATGAGCTGATATGTCTAATCGACATTCGGCAGTAGACAGCATTTTGATATTGCCATTATTGGCGAGATATAAATTACGGTCGCCCAGGCTCAGCTGAGTATCAATAATATTCAAGCCTTGGGTAGCAGCATCAGTTGGTAAATGAGATAACTCAGTGGGAACAATATTAACAGGCTTAGGTGAAGGCGTTGGGGTGGATTTACAGCCTGCTAAAGTCAGCAGTAGTACAGCCATAATGATGCTGTAAAAATAGGGGGCGACGACACGACTTGTCATAATCCATATTTACAAGTTATTAATATTTAATGTTTTATACATTAATGAACCCGGTAAAACAACCTTATGGATTAAAGTAAACTTAATTCAAACATCAAAATGTGAACGAGGATGTCTTATCAAAACCTGATTAGTTTCAGATTCAGTCCAGCACCATTCAGATTTTTCAATTTAAGGCACATTAACGCAGCAAATGGTTGTTATCTTTTATATCAATGAGACTGATATATGAGCAGGCATAAATGTTTATGGCTAAATCAAGGTAACAAATAATAGAATATTGCAGAGGTATGATGAACACTTCTTAAAGAGTGTTCATCATAAAATTAGAATGCTCCCCAAAATACCGCTGCCGGCGCAGCCCTTGAACCGTAGGTTCAAGGCGGGTAAATGTTCATCTCCTAAGGCTTCTCGGTATAATCCGAGCATGCACAATGTTAACGAAAGCATTCACCCTGGGTTTGTAATTATCGGCACAGGGACTTAACCAACGAGCAAATATCCCAGGGAGCAAAACAGGGTAGAATTAAGCAATGCTTAGTTCTGAAATCTTAGTTTAGCCTTCCTAGCGGCTTCGTTCAACCAACGATGTTTCCAACGTTGACTGTAACAAAGAAATACGCTCATCCATTTGCGCCATATATTGTTTGTTTTTTTGTTTTTCTTCATACAATTCATTGCCAATGTTCAGCGCCGCCATAATGGCTAACTCTTCACGGCTTAAATTATTAGTACGCGACTTTAAGGTTGTCAGTTGGTTTTCAACTTCTCTGGCAACAGTCCGCAATGCATCTTCGCGTCCTTTTGGACATGCGATAGAGTAGGTGCGCCCTAATAGGGTAATGTCAACAGCACTGTTACTCATAATGTTGCCTCAGATCCTTAGTCAGTTCGCGAACTATATAGGGCTGAATTTAAAAGAGCAAGGCAACAGCATCCCTTTTTAACTATTTGCTGTTTGTGTGAACAAATCCGCTTCAGTCTAGGCATTATTTGGGCACAATACACACTAGCATTTGGAGCATCATAGTAACTCTGCTAGCATTGAAGCAGATATAGCGCTTTTAGGAATTTACCATGGCAATCCCACCTTCATTATGTATCGAAAAACTAAAACAGGCCTTAGATTACGCTGAAGTCGGCCAGCATCCAGTAGAAGTGCACGGGGCGCTTGTTGGGATTATTTGTGGTGGTGTAAAGCAAGAAAATTTAGCCTGGCTCAAGCCGTTAGTTGAGTTAATGAACGACGGTCAACCGCTAGAACCAAACTTACAACAGCTGATCAGCGATTTGTATCAAGACACCGTGACCCGCTTAGTCGATTTCGAATTTGGCTTTACTCTTTTATTACCAGAAGAAGAAGCGCCGCTGAGCGATCGCGTTGAAGCGTTAGCCTTATGGACCCAAAGTTTTTTAACGGGCATTGCCATTATTCAACCAGAGCTAAACAAAGCGTCAACCGATGTGCGTGAGGTAATTAAAGACCTTGCCGATATCGCTCAAGTAGAATTTGATGTCGGTGATGACGAAGAATCAGAAGTTGCCTACGAAGAACTGCAAGAGTTTGTCAGAATGTCAGCTATTTTATGTTATTCAGAGTTTGGCTTAGACATGCCTTTGAATGACACCGATGAGCATTCTACTTTTCACTAACATTTTGGTATAGGCAGCAACGCAGCGTATGACCACAGCACACACTTCTACCGAGCCACTCGTCGTTGATATTGCCATAGTGGGTGGCGCCATGGCAGGTGCCACGTTAGCCCTAGGGTTAGCTAAGTTATCTGCCACACTATCTGCTACGTTATCATCTGCCACTTTAGCGCGCCCGCTGCGTATTGCATTAATCGAAGCCCATGTTGCCAACAACAATCACCCCGGTTTTGATGCCCGCTCTATCGCCATTGCGCACGGTTCTATTTTCGAACTGACTCGTTTAGGCATTTGGCCTAAGTTGCAGCATCTTGGCACCGCGATCGAAAATATTCATGTGTCTGATCGTGGCCACTTTGGCATGACCGAACTCAACGCTAAACCATTAGGCTTAGATGCATTAGGGCAGGTGGTTGAATTAGCTCGAGTGGGTAACGTGTTATTCGACGAACTGGCTAAGTCATCTGTCAGCGTTTTTTGTCCTGCCAAAGTCACTGATTTACAAGCCCAAACAGACGGTCACTTATTAACATTAGATAATGGCACTCAGCTGCATTGTCAGTTGCTGGTGGCCGCAGATGGCGCTAACTCGGTTGTGCGTCAACATTTACAGCAGCCTACTGAGCAAGTTAATTTTGATCAAACGGCGGTCGTTGCCAATGTCATTACCGACCAACCGCATCAACACTGGGCTTATGAGCGCTTTACCCAAACCGGCCCATTAGCACTGTTACCGATGACGTCAGTGCCATCTACACCTTCCACTCAAGCGCGATATTCACTGGTATGGGCATTACCGCCAGCCAAAGCTGATGCATTAAAAAATGCAGATAAAGCTGAGTTTTTAGTGGAATTACAACAAGCATTTGGCCATCGTGTCGGCCGCTTTATCGATGTGGGGCAGCGGGTCAGTTATCCACTCACGTTATCGTACATGCCAAGGCCGATTTACCATCGTTGTATATTTATCGGTAACGCCGCGCAAACGTTACACCCTATTGCCGGACAAGGCTTTAACCTAGGTTTACGTGATGTAGTAGGGCTACTCAAGGTGCTTGAACACGCCTTTAGCAGCAACACCGCAACCGAAGTTGACCTCGGCAGCAGCGCTATCGTGCATCAATATTTAGCCGCTCGCCAAGCCGATCGCGACAACACACTCAACAACATCGAATTTTTAGTGCGTGGCTTTTCCAATCAATATTGGCCGTTAGTTGCCGGACGCAATATCGGTTTGCGTTTATTGTCTTGGCTACCGCCGTTAAAACGCCCCGTAGTGCAAACCGCCATGGGCTGGCGTTAACTCATTTTAAGGTAAGGATTGACCATGTTTTCAACTAAAACTTATGATGTTGCCATCGTCGGCGGTGGTATGGTTGGGCTTGCAACCGCAATCGGTTTAGCCAATGCCGACCTTAATGTGGTGGTGATCGATGCTGGCACAACCCAAGCGGTCAGTGGCGAGCCTAAATTACGCGTTAGTGCGATTAACAAAGCCAGTCAGCAATTACTCGAAAACCTCGGCGCGTGGCAATACCTCGACGACAGCCGTGTTAGCCCTTACCAAAAAATGTCGGTGTGGGATAAAGACGGCCTAGGCAAAATTGAGTTCGACGCTCACAGCATCAGCGAAGCCTATTTAGGCTCGATCATAGAAAACGATGCCATCAGTTATGCCCTTGCCAAACGTGCCAGCGAAATAAGCAACATTACCTATATTGAAAACCAGCGTCTTGAGCGCGTAGCCTTTGGCGAGCGCGAAGCTTGGCTAACCCTAGCCAATGGCGACAATGTCAGTGCCGCCGTAGTGGTTGCCGCCGACGGCGCCAACTCTTGGGTGCGCCAACAATGCAGTATTCCGCTAACATTTTGGGACTACGGCCACCATGCTATTGTCGCGACTGTGCGCACCGAACTCGCTCACGACGCCACCGCCAGACAAGCCTTTTTACCCGGTGGTCCATTAGCTATGTTGCCATTGTATGACGACAATTTATGTTCTATCGTCTGGTCGGTATCGCCCGACCAAGCCGAACAATTGTTAGCATTAGACGATATAGAATTTGGCAAAGCGTTAACTGCCGCGCTAGATGGCCGTTTAGGCATGTGCCAGGTGATCAGCGAGCGTCAATCATTTCCGATACGGATGCGCTATGCGCGCCACTTTGCCCGCCATCGATTAGTACTGGCAGGTGATGCAGCTCATACCATTCATCCGTTAGCTGGCCAGGGGGTTAACTTAGGTTTTTTAGACGCCGCCAGTATCATCGAAACCTTTACCGAACTGCATGAGCAAGGTAAAGATTTAGGCGAATATAGCCACTTACGAGCCCTTGAACGTTGGCGTAAAGCAGAGGCGATGGAGATGATTGCCACCATGGAAGGCTTTAAAAGACTGTTTGCCGGCAGCAATCCGCTTAAAAAAGCCATGCGCGACATAGGCCTAACCCTAGTTGATAATGTCGCTGGGCTGAAAACAGTGTTCATCAAACAGGCTATGGGTAACAAAATGACATTACCTAAACTTTGTCGTGAGCCAATTTCATAATAGCTAATGTAGAAACTTGTTTAATATCAGTCTACACAGTTAAATTGGCGTTTTTATTGTAAAAGATTATGTAAAAAAATTACAACAATAGATTAGCTAAACTAATGCGACCGGACTCGGATTAGAAAAATTTTTTGTATACAAATTAGGTCTGCGGAGTATAATTTTGTTCGCATTTTATCAAATACCTACATTAGATTAAGACCTAATTAAAGGCCCAAAAAAAGGGATAATAATGGCTAGCAAGACTGTACTTTTTAACAAGCATTTAGAATCTAAAGCCAAAATGGTTGATTTCCACGGTTGGGAAATGCCGATTAACTACGGCTCTCAAATCGAAGAACATCACGCAGTACGTCAAGACGCAGGCATGTTCGACGTGTCGCACATGACCGTAGTTGACGTTACCGGCAGCGATGCTTGTGCCTTCTTACGTAAGTTACTTGCTAACGATGTCGCCAAACTTACCGTACCTGGTAAAGCCCTTTACGGCGGAATGCTAGACGAAAACGCTGGCATCATCGACGACCTTATTACCTACTACTTAACCGACACCCATTACCGCGTGGTGGTTAACTCCGCTACTCGCGACAAAGACCTCGCCTGGATCAACAAACAAGCCGCAGCATTTGATGTTGTTGTGACTGAACGTCCAGAGCTTGCGATGATTGCCGTGCAAGGTCCTAATGCTAAAGCCAAAGCAGCTACAGTATTTAGCACCGAGCAAAATGCTGCCGTTGAAGGCATGAAGCCATTCTTTGGTGTGCAATCAGCCAGCTTATTTATTGCTACCACCGGTTACACCGGCGAAGCGGGCTACGAAATTATTGTTCCAGAAGCCGAAGCCGAAGCCTTATGGCAAGCACTACTAGATGCAGGCGTTAAACCATGTGGTTTAGGTGCACGTGACACATTACGCTTAGAAGCGGGCATGAACCTATACGGTCAAGACATGGACGAGTCAATTAATCCATTAGCCGCTAATATGGGCTGGACAGTAGCGTGGGAGCCAAGCGAGCGTGACTTTATTGGCCGTGATGCACTTACCGCCATTAAAGCGGCTGGCACAGACAAATTAGTCGGTTTAGTCATGGAAGAAAAGGGCGTATTACGCCACGATATGGCAGTATTTTTTACCGACGCAAGCGGTGTTGAGCATCAAGGTGTGATCACTAGCGGTTCGTTTTCGCCAACATTAGGCTATTCTATTGCCATGGCCCGTGTGCCTAATGGCATTGGTGCTGTAGCTGAAGTTGAAATGCGTAAAAAGCGTGTTAACGTAAAAGTCATCGCTCCAAGTTTTGTACGTAACGGTAAGCAAGCTTTCTAACGACTCAATAAAATGAGTTGTGCTTTACCTAAAAAGAATTTATTTGTTAAGTATTAGAACATCAGATTAAGGAACAACGATAATGAGCACTATTCCAGCAGACTTGAAATATGCATCTTCACACGAATGGATCCGTAAAGAATCAGACGGTAGCTACACAGTAGGTATCACTGAGCATGCTCAAGAGCTATTAGGCGATATGGTATTCGTAGAATTGCCAGAAGTTGGCGACACAGTCACAGCCGGTGAAGACTGCGCAGTGGCTGAATCAGTTAAAGCGGCATCAGACATCTATGCACCTATTTCTGGTGAAGTGATTGCCGTAAACGAATCTTTAGAAGATTCGCCAGAGCGTGTTAACAGCGACGCATTTGGTGACGGTTGGTTCTTCCGTGTTATGCCTTCTGACGAATCAGAAGTTGATGCATTATTAGATGCAGACGGTTACCAAGAAGTGATTGACCAAGAATAAGCGCCAATGACGCAGGAAGCTCCCTCGGGAGCTTCTTTGTTATGTGCAGCTAAAAACAATGACGAGCGCGCAACATAATAAACCCTAAACAGGTTATTCACGTATTACCCATTTTCACCCTAATCCAGTTCTGTGCCCTACCGCCATAACTGGTCGATTTGGAACAAGGTTTAACATGACCAAGCAAACCCTGACACAACTAGAACAACACGAGTTATTTTTAACACGCCACATTGGCCCAAGTGCTGAGCAGCAACAAGAAATGCTCAACTTCATTGGTGCAGAGTCGTTAGAAGACTTAACCGCGCAAACCGTTCCTGGCAAAATCCGTTTACCACAAGACCTCACCATCGGTGACTCGTGTGGCGAAGCCGAAGGTATCGCCTATATCCGCAACATAGCAGACAAAAACAAAGTCTTTAAAAGCTATATCGGTATGGGTTACTACGGCGTGCAAGTGCCAAATGTTATTTTGCGTAACGTGTTCGAAAATCCAGGTTGGTACACTGCTTATACTCCATATCAGCCAGAAATCGCCCAGGGCCGTTTAGAAGCAATCTTAAACTTCCAACAAGTGTCAATGGACCTAACCGGTCTTGACCTTGCATCTGCCTCATTGCTGGACGAAGCAACCGCCGCGGCAGAAGCCATGGCACTTGCCAAGCGCGTATCTAAAGCCAAAAAAGCCAACATCTTCTTTGTTGCCGACGACGTATTCCCACAAACACTCGACGTAGTGAAAACCCGCGCTGAATGTTTTGGTTTTGAAGTCGTAGTCGGCCCAGCAAGTGAAGCGGTAAATTACGAGTTATTTGGTGCCTTGTTCCAGTACACCAACCGTATTGGCCAAATTACCGATTACACTGAGCTATTTGCCACGCTTCGCGACAACAAAGTTATTGTTACAGTAGCAGCCGACATCATGTCGTTAATGTTACTTAAATCACCGGGCGCTATGGGCGCAGACGTAGTATTTGGTAGTGCACAACGTTTTGGCGTACCAATGGGATACGGCGGACCACACGCAGCATTCTTTGTTGCCCGTGACGAACACAAGCGTTCAATGCCAGGCCGTATCATTGGTGTCTCAAAAGACACCCGCGGCAACAGTGCATTACGTATGGCCATGCAAACGCGCGAGCAACATATTCGCCGCGAAAAAGCCAACTCAAACATTTGTACCGCGCAAATTTTATTAGCCAACATGGCGTCGTTTTATGCGGTATTCCACGGCCCACAAGGCTTAAAAACCATAGCATCACGCATTAACCGTTTAGCCGACATTTTAGCGGCAGGCTTAACAGCAAAAGGCTTAACCTTAGCTAACACCACTTGGTTCGACACCATCAGTGTTAAAGGTGCCGACGTTGCCGCCATTAATGCCCGCGCCATAGCTGCGCAAGTTAACTTACGTATAGATGCAGACGGCGTGTTTGGTATCAGCTTAGATGAAACCACTATCCGTACAGACATCGCAGACTTGTTTGACGTTATCCTAGGCGCAGGCCACGGCTTAGATGTTGCAGCACTTGATGCCGACATCGTTGCTAATGGCAGCCAGTCAATTCCAGATGCGCTAGTACGTCAAGATGCGGTATTAACTCATCCAACGTTTAATCGCTACCAAAGCGAAACCGAGATGATGCGTTATATCAAGCGTCTCGAAAACAAAGATTTAGCCTTAAACCACTCAATGATCTCGTTAGGTTCATGCACCATGAAACTCAACGCAGCAGTGGAAATGCTACCAGTAAGCTGGCCAGAATTTGCTAACATGCACCCATTCTGCCCGCTAGATCAGGCACAAGGTTACACCCAGTTAATTAACGAACTGTCTGAGTTTTTAGTTAAAATCACCGGTTACGATTCTGTGTGTATTCAGCCAAACTCTGGTGCACAAGGCGAGTACGCTGGCTTATTAGCGATTAAGAAATACCACGAGTCTCGTGGCGACGCGCACCGTAACATTTGCTTAATCCCACAATCAGCTCACGGCACCAACCCAGCATCGGCACAACTTGCTGGTATGAAGGTAGTGGTTACTGCTTGCGACAAGCAAGGTAACATTGATTTAGAAGACTTACGCACTAAAGCAGCCGAACTAGCAGACAGCCTTTCATGCATCATGATCACGTACCCATCGACTCACGGTGTGTATGAAGAATCAATCCGCGAAGTATGCGAAATCGTCCATCAATATGGCGGTCAAGTGTACCTAGACGGCGCAAACATGAACGCACAGGTTGGCTTAACATCACCAGGCTTTATCGGCGCAGATGTATCGCACCTTAACTTACACAAAACCTTTGCTATCCCGCACGGCGGTGGTGGTCCAGGTATGGGCCCTATTGGTGTTAAAGCACACCTTGCGCCATTTGTAGCAGGCCACGTAGTGATTAAGCCAGGCCGCGAAAGCGACCATAACGGCGCCGTATCTGCCGCACCTTATGGTAGCGCCAGCATTTTGCCAATCAGCTGGATGTACATTAAGTTGTTGGGCACTAAAGGGGTTAAGCAATCAACCCAAACTGCGCTTTTAAACGCTAACTACATCATGAAAAAGCTACTGCCTCATTACCCAGTATTATTTACTGGCCGTAACGACCGTGTTGCCCATGAATGTATTATCGATTTACGCCCATTAAAAGAAACCTCAGGCGTAACCGAAATGGATATCGCTAAGCGTCTAAACGACTATGGTTTCCATTCACCAACCATGAGCTTCCCGGTAGCGGGTACGTTGATGATTGAGCCTACTGAATCTGAGTCTAAGGTTGAGCTAGACCGTTTCATCGAAGCGATGATTTCTATTCGCGGTGAAATTACCAAGGTAGAAGCAGGCGAGTGGCCAGTGGACAATAACCCACTGCATAATGCACCTCACACCCTAGCGGATATTATGGACCCAGAGTTTGATTCACGTCCGTACAGTCGTGAAGTAGCCGTGTTCCCAACGGCAGCGGTTAAAGCCAATAAGTTTTGGCCAACGGTTAATCGTATCGATGATGTGTATGGGGATCGCAACCTTATGTGTGCATGCGTCCCTCTATCAGACTACGAATAATTGCTGCTTAGTCTCGCTATTACGGCGTTGAACCTCGGCTCCAGTGCTCATTGACAACAGTCAACTCCGCGCTAGAGCCTTCGGTTCGCCTTGTACTAGCTTCGCCAGCGACGCAATTATGGTGGTAGTGGGCTTCAATTGAGCTCCAAATATTTAAAAGCGACCGCAAGGTCGCTTTTTTGTTTTACTCTCGGCAGTAACGCTATTTACGCTTCAATTGTAGTTTTACAATAGCTCGAAATAAGGAGTTTGACACCAGTCAACTCCGCGGCGAAAACCTCAAACTTCATTGTCTTATCATCGCCAGCGACGCAATTATGGAATAGTTAGCTTCATTTGAAGTTTTAGAATTTAAAAGCGACCGAAAGGTCGCTTTTTTGTTTGTGTCACACCAGAAGAGTTCTAAACACACCTCATAGCGGTATTGTTTATATTTACGTCATTCCGGCAATGCTTTTGAGCCGGAATCCAGGTGTTGGCCTAGGTATTTAGTGTCATACAGTTTATTTAACTATAGTTAACAGCTACTACGATACTTGAGATAAACACTAAAACCTATAAATGGAAAAGCATTAAAACCTATAAATGGTATGACATTAAAACCTATAAATGGCATGAGGATATGATTAAGTTTTTTCAGAAATAGTAGATGGGTTTTAGGCTTCTCTTTTTTGTTTAGCGGATGTATTTCTTCATAAAGTGTCAATGAGCGCCATTGAGCCGCCAAAGATGCTCGAATGAGAAAATGCTGCTTACGGTCATCAAGATCTGACCAATTGATATGAATGATTGGTTGCTTCATTTTACCCACTAACAAATGTGTCATGCGGGTATAGACACACTCGATTTCACGATAAAGATTTGCATTACTACAGAGCCTATCAACACGCTTAATCTTATTTTTTTCATGGCTTTACTTTCAATATCACGGCCAAGTCCTGTGATAGAAAGCGAGCCACCGTTCATTGAGCTTTCAATGGCAGCAAACAAACTAAAGCGGAGTGTTTTGTGCGTTTTTTACGTTAACGGGGGCGGGGGGACAAGTGAGAGGCATTTTGATAAAACGTGTTTTGCATTCATGGCATTTACTCGTGGTAATTTTTGCTTGGCGATAAATTTGATCACCAAATGCCATGAATGTCCCTCAATTGTTAACCTATCTCATTATTTTTATTGTTTTTTTTGAGATTTCTCAGACTCTAACCCCCATTTATTCAAAATGGCTGGCTTGATTTTAATTCTTAGCATAAGCTGCTTGGTCTTAGCAGGTATACTTTTAGCATTACCACATATGCGACTTTGAACTGATTGTGATTCGGAAGTTGGCAGCGACAAAGAGTGTGCCAAACTAAAAGGCGAACTAAAAGACGAATGGACTTTAAATGAAGTCGCTCATCCCCCCTCAAGCTGCATATTCAAATTGGAACAAATAATGAAAATAGTTAAATTACTCCCTCTAGTATTACTCGTTTTTCTCGCTGGGTGCGAATTAATAGGACCTTCAGTAAGAGTATCTGGACCTAAAGTTATCGTTGATGACAGCTCAAATAACAATGGAACCCATTGTCCTCCTGGCCAAGCCAAAAAAGGCAAGTGCTAAAATATATCAAGTTATAGTATCGTCGCAGCAAGGTGCACGAACTGGCTATCTTCAGCTCGTGTGTAAAGCATTATTAAATAAGTGGGATCCCTCAGACTCTGCCCACTTATTTAATTGACCTCGGTCTATGATGTCATTCATACCCAAAACAGATAGACTAGCGCGCTTCAAATTAAATTAAATTAAATGAAAGGATTTCAATTAATGCATAAGCTAATACTCTTAACCGGTCTGGTACTGCTGACATCATGTGCTTCGAACACAAGTATCGTTGCCAATCAATCTATATCCCACAGCAATCCCATCTGCCTGATATCTGGAGTGCCTTCATCAGATATAAAATACACCGTTATTAGTCAGTTAAAGTATGCAAAAAATGGATATGGAAATATTAATAGCGTCCTGCCAATAATAGTGAAACAAGCACAATCCTTAGGTGCTGATGCAATTATTGACTACAACGGTGGTCATCGTTTCGGTTTTTGGCCATGGCAATTTATCAGACCTGTTGTACGTGGCACGGCTGTGACATGGGATTCACCAAATGATATTGACTGTAAAGCATTAGGTGGCACATTCGATACTCAATTGAAAGGCTCTCTTACCACTGATGTATAAAGGGAAGTGGTGGCTGAGCCTGAGGGATCCCCACTAATTTAATATCATGCTTGTGGATCCTTGATTAAACCTTGATAAATGGGGTCAGACTCTTAGATAAGTGGGGTCAGAGTAAACTTTATTCTATTACCTTAAAAGGGCGTCCCATTTTCTTTGGATGCATACTTTTACCTGTTAGTTTTCTATTTGGTCTCTAAATGTGTCGCTACCGATTACCATGTTTTTATTGGTTGCTTGACGAATATCGCTAATCATTTTTGCATCTAATTGATGCTGAAATAGGGCTCGATAAGATGATTGCCTTGCTTGAGAGTCGTTGCTTATTGAAAGGTAAACCTGATGTGGAGTACAAAGCTGGGAGGTCTTACCTAGGGCATTGATTTGATAGCTTGACCATACATAATTAGATAAGTGGGGTCGATATGATAGCTTGACCATACATAATTAGATAAGTGGGGTCGATATGATAGCTTGACCATACATAATTAGATAAGTGGGGTCGATAAGTGGGGTCAGAGTAAACTTTATTCTATTACCTTAAAAGGGCGTCCCATTTTCTTTGGATGCATACTTTTACCTGTTAGTTTTTCTATTTGGTCTCTAAATGTGTCGCTACCGATTACCATGCTTTTATTGGTTGCTTGACGAATATCGCTAATCATTTTTGCATCTAATTGATGCTGAAATAGGGCTCGATAAGATGATTGCCTTGCTTGAGAGTCGTTGCTTATTGAAAGGTAAACCTGATGTGGAGTACAAAGCTGGGAGGTCTTACCTAGGGCATTGATTTGATAGCTTGACCATACATAATCAGCAGGGTCATTAACCATATTTGCTCTTACAGGGTTGAGTTCAATATAACGATATAGTTGGATTAAGTACTCTTCAGTTTGCACTAAGCAAGACTTGAAACGACCTTCCCAAAGTGTCCCGGTACGTTTGTATGTGTAATTAAAATACCTCACATATTGTCTACCAAGTGATTGCATCATAAGGCTAACAGCATTCGCTTTTTGAGGAGTACAAAGCAAATGAACATGATTTGTCATAAATACCCACGCGTGAATATCGACATGAAATTTACGTGAGTATTCTTTTAGCCAGCCTGCATAGGCTCTGAAATCTTGTTCAGACGTGAAGCAAGCATGGCGATTATTACCTCGCTGAATAACGTGTTGAGGAATACCTATGGGGCAGACTCTAGGTTTTCTAGGCATGTGCAAGATCCATTTGCAAAGTGACTTGAGTTAAAGAGTATAGCTGACAATTTTAAGTTTACTCTGACCCCATTTATTTTCATATTCAGCAGGGTCATTAACCATATTTGCTCTTACAGGGTTGAGTTCAATATAACGATATAGTTGGATTAAGTACTCTTCGGTTTGCACTAAGCAAGACTTGAAACGGCCTTCCCAAAGTGTACCGGTACGTTTGTACGTGTAATTAAAATACCTCACATATTGTCTGCCAAGTGATTGCATCATAAGGCTAACAGCATTCGCTTTTTGAGGAGTGCAAAGCAAATGAACATGATTTGTCATGAATATCCACGCGTTAACATCAACATGAAATTTACGTGAATACTCTTTTAGCCATCCAGCATAGGCTTTAAAGTCTTGTTCAGACGTGAAGCAAACGTGGCGATTATTGCCCCGCTGAATAACATGTTGAGGAATGCCGATGGGGCAAATTCTTGGGGATCTTGGCATGTGTAACTTCCATGTTCAAAGTGACTTGAACTAGAGAGTATAGCTAAGAAATTTAAGTTTACTCTGACCCCACTTATTATAAGTTTACTCTGACCCCACTTATTATGACCCCACTTATTATGACCCCACTTATTATGACCCCACTTATTACTAAGCAAGACTTGAAACGGCCTTCCCAAAGTGTACCAGTACGTTTGTACGTGTAATTAAAATACCTCACATATTGTCTGCCAAGTGATTGCATCATAAGGCTAACAGCATTCGCTTTTTGAGGAGTGCAAAGCAAATGAACATGATTTGTCATAAATACCCACGCGTGAATTTCAACATGAAATTTACGTGAGTATTCTTTTAGCCAACCAGCATAGGCTTTGAAATCTTGTTCGGATGTGAAGCAAGCTTGGCGATTATTTCCCCGTTGAATAACATGTTGAGGAATACCGATAGGGGATACTCTAGGTTTTCTAGGCATGTGCAAGATCCATTTGCAAAGTGACTTGAACTAGAGAGTATAGCTAAGAAATTTAAGTTTACTCTGACCCCATTTATTTCTGACCCCATTTATTTCCGTTCATTGAGCTTTCAATGGCAGCAAACAAACTAAAGCGGCGAATTTTGTGTGTTTTGTGCGTTAATAGGGGGGGCAAGTGAGAGGCATTTTGATAAAACGTGTTTCGCATTCATGGCATTTACTCGTGGTAATTTTTGTTTGGCGATAAATTTGATCACCAAATGCCATGAATGTTCCTTTCTTTTTTACTTATCTCTTTATTTATTCAGTTCTTTTTTTGGGGATTCGTCAGGGTCTGACCCACTTATTCCGTGACCCAACTTATTCTGTATTAAATTATGGCTTTAGATAAAGCAGCTTCAACTCCACGTCAAAGCTTTCGATTTTGCCTGATGCGGTGTTGCTGTTGTAAAAAGCTGCATCGACAGCTTCACAATTACAACCTCATTGGCTTTTTTACGCTCTGATTTTTTCAACTAATTCTTTATCCCTCATTACCGTTTTAAGATGTTCCACCCATTTTTTTGTATAAAGATAATGATCAAAACCTTCTATAAATGCTGAAAACTCACCTTTAAAATTTGAGTTAACTTCTTGCGGTCTCGCATCAAAATACTTCCAACATCGAGTGTGCATACTCATGTTAAAATTAGGAAAAACCTCTTCGATAAGTGTCACTACCTTTCCTGGTTTTAGCTTGTAAGGTGATTCAACTCCCTTAATGAAAGCTATTCCTTGTTCGTAAAATTTTAGCTGTTCCTCACTAAGTCCTGCAACATTTACAAAGTCGATTGCAAGATCTGAAGTTTTTGCATGATTACCAAGTTTTGGGACTAAAAATGCCCTTAATCGGTATTGTTGGCTTTGAAAAACCTCCTCACTTAAGTCATTCTTAAATGTTTCCATATACTCACGAACTACTCGGTAGTTTTCTCTTTGAAGCTGTTTCATTGCTTGAATTTGAGCTTGTTCCGATATTCTTGTTAATTGCATCGCTATTGCAAGATTTGCACATAATGAGTATTCATCACCAAACTCTTCAACCAGTATGTTTTCGAAATTTGAAAGAGTTGATTGACATTCACCTGCTACAGCTAAATCGATAGCTGGTAAACTTCGATGTTCAATTTTATTTCTGAGACCAACCATGAATATTAGGCGACAATTAACTTGGCCGGTTCGCGACAACTAGCTTGTCCGGTTTTGGTAAGCTCTAGGCATACATAATTATTGAGAGATTTATATGCCTGGAAAAACCATAAATCAATCACAGGTTAACCTATATATGTCTTATCGTAATCAACCTAAACAGACTCAATCATCTGCAGCGGCTAAAGCAGGATTTTCATCCCGCACAGCCAGACGTATTGATTCAGGGCAGCACAACCCCCCTCCATTACCGCGTCAATACGCTACTCGAAAAGATCCGTTTAATGGTCTTTTTGAACAACATATTGTCCCACTGCTTGAAAAAGAACCCACATTACAACCCATTACATTATTTGAAAAACTCGAAGAAATCGCACCGGGGCAATTTGATCGCGCGCAACTTAGGACTTTACAACGCCGTATCAAGACATGGCGAGTCAAATACGGACCAGAAAAAGAGGTGATTTTCAGGCAACAGCATACACCTGGAGCGATGGGGATTTCCGATTACACTTGGGCTAATGAATTGAATATCACCCTCGCTGGCAGTGCATTTAAACACAAACTTTATCATTACCGCTTGGTTTTCAGTGGCTGGACTTACGTCGAAGTCATCTTGGGTGGCGAAAGCTTTGAGTCATTGTCATCCGGGCTGCAGAATGCCTTTTGGCAAAGTGGGGGTGTACCCAAAACCCACCGCACAGATAGCTTAAGCGCTGCCTTTAAAAACCACACACAAGCAGAAGTCCTCACAGAGCGCTACACCAAGTTATGTCAGCATTACGGTGTAAAAGCCACTCGAAACAATAAAGGTATAGCCCATGAAAATGGCGCAATTGAAGGCCCTAATGGGCATCTAAAGCGAAAGATAGCGCAGCAATTGCTATTGCGCGAAAGCCGTGACTTCCTGGATTTAAAGCAATACCGAGCATTCATCGATGCCATCGTCGCTAAAATAAATCGTCAATGTCACACGCGTTACATTGAGGAGTGCGCGTACTTGTCCGCCTTACCCGTCCGTCGAACGAATGACTTTTGTGAGCAGTACGTCAAAGTGACATCCAGCAGCACGATTTCCATTAAGCGTGTGACGTATTCCGTGCCATCACGGCTCATTGGCGTGACCTTACTGGCGCACATTTATGATGACCGCATCGTCCTCTTCTATGGACATGAAATCACATTAACCTTAGCGCGAATACACACGCAAGGCGCAGCACGTGGCCGCTCAATAGACTATCAGCACCTTATCCACGCATTGGCTAAGAAGCGCAATGCGTTTAAAGCATCACAACTTAGAGACGACCTTATACCTAAAGGCGATTTTTGGCAGTTATGGCAGGCACTCACCCGTGATGGTGTGACTGATACAGATTGTCATTATATGGTCGATTTACTGGTCATCGCTGCCAACTATGATTGTGAGGCTGCATTGGGCCGCTTCGTTCTCAGCGCATTTGAAGCAGGAAAAGCGGTAACGATAGATGAATGTCGACGCGTTTTCAGGCCTGATACGCTATTTACCCCCATGATTAATCGTCAACAACATAGCGTTTCAAGTTACGACGTACTGTTAGGAGGGCGCAATGGCTAACCCACTGAGCTTACCTATATTATTACAAGAGTTACGATTACCCGCGATAGCAAAAGCTTGGCCTGATATCGCGCTAAAAGCGGTGAAGGAGCAATGGGGGCCTGAGCTATTTCTCGCTCAGTTATGTGAAATAGAGGCCTCACACCGACAAGAAATACGCCTAAAGCGCTTACTGAAAGACAGCCAATTACCCATAGGGAAACAACTATCACAGTACGATTTTAGTGAAGTGACAGGGATTAGTGCCGTTCAAATCAAGCATAAAGCCAGTGAGCTCGGGTGGTTGAGGCAAGGCCACAACATACTGTTATTTGGTGCAAGCGGTCTGGGGAAAACACACCTAGCCGCCGCGTTAGGCTATGCCCTTATAGAGCAATCTGTTCGAGTTAAATTCACAACAGGAACCGCCATGGTGCAGCATCTACAGAAAGCGCGACAAGGTTTAGGACTAGAAGATGCGCTTAAAAAACTCGATAAATATGAGCTACTGATTTTGGATGACATTGGCTATGTAAAAAAGAGCGACAGTGAAAGTCAGGTTCTATTTGAACTCATCGCACATCGATATGAGCGCAATAGCTTGGTGATAACGACGAACCAGGTATTTAGTGACTGGGACAGTATCTTTGGCGACAATATGATGACGGTAGCTGTGATAGACAGGCTGGTGCATCATGCTGAAATTTACCGACTTGAAGGAGATAGTTACCGTAAAAAACAAGCTATGAAATTAAACGACAAAAGCGGCCAACTTAATTGACGCGCATAGGACAAGCTAGTTGACGTCTAACACATGAATTCAATATTTGCAATTTCTGCTTTTCCAGAGTCTAACCAATAGTGCTTACAGCACTTAATTAATTCCCAAGCTTTCTCCTCGCCATCAATAATTTTAGGGTTTCCATTGCTATCTAAATAATTGAAATTTATTCCTTTACTTGTAAATATCGCATGAAACAAAGCAGTGTAAGCAATAACAATATTAACGATAAAGCCAAATGTTTTATATTGAGTAAAAGGGTTGTTGTATGTTGATACTGCAAGTAATGCAAACTCTTTAGCTTTATCTAAAAGTATTCCACGAGAAGATAAATTTGTTGTTTCTTGAAGTTTTTGGCTATGTACGGCTCTGAATTCTTCCAAACTCATATATGCAAAGCCAGAGCTGGTATAATCTTTATTTATTCTTTCAATATATTGATGCCATCTTTTTGTTGGGTAGGTTCTACAAGTTTCTATCTTCCAATTTGTAGCTTTTGCTAGATCTTCAATGCTAAATGACTCACCAGTACGTTCTTTATTCACTAAAAATGTATAAGCTAAGTCCACTTTTTCATACTTATTAGCAACTCTTTTTTTTTGCGGAATGTTTTCCGGCAAACTCGAAAAAAAACTTGAGATTCTTTCAAAAATACCGGAACTCATTTTGTATGTTGAATAAAAATTTGTTTTAGAACCACATTCTTTAAGAGCACTATATAGTTCTAAATAAGCTTTATGTCTCCCAACTAATTGCCCCCATTGTTCAATAGCTTGGTTGCGAGCAGGTCCTGAAAATTGGCCTCCAGGCTTATAAGATTTATTAATCTGTTCCATCGCCTCTGAAAACGACCAATTCACATCTATGTACAAAATACCTCCTTAAAAGAGTAATTAGTAGGAAAAAGAAAACCTTGTAACTGCAAACACAACTACAGTCTCATGTAGGCTAAATCGAAAAAATTCTGTTTTGGCCTAATTGTTCTTTACAGTGTTTTATTAATTAAAGAGAAAGATCTAAACTTTCCCTTTCGATTTAAGATTGCCCTAGCTCAATATATTTAGAGACCTGCATCATTTTGCTGATCAATTTCTTTATCACAAACATCTTTATTGGAGAAGCTATACTCAAGCGCCAAATAGCCAGAATTAGTAGAATCGGCTTGAGCTATTAATGCTATAGATGATAAGTCATTGGGTAATGGTTTATCACTACCTTTCCAAATGGTCATTAAGTAACGGTCAGATTTCTTTAATCCCATCATCCAATCTTCAGGTTCTTTCCATAATGATCCTGGCATCAGAAAGTCATTACGTTTGTTTAAGCCATATCGCTGATTTAGCTTTGTTTCAAATTCATCAAAAGCACTTTTAATTTGTAAACCATATCTATTGGTCTCAATATTTTTTCCTACACCTTTTATCCAACATAATCCAGATTTTGCAGATATTTTTACAGCATATGTTTCAAATTCAGGATGTGGCACAGGAGGCTTTTTTAATAAGTAAATACCATTACCTGCCTGAGCTAATCTTCCATTGAACATATCTTTTGTCATTCCCATAGCCAAACCAAACGGTCCATCAGCAATCAACATAGTTTCATTTTCTATGTTTGGAGTAATTTCTGTTGCTGTATTTTTTAATTCAGGTTTATTTGACGTTGATAATTGGGATGCCGATGAACTGTCCGCTACAGTTTGATGAAGTGAAAAGCTTAGACCATATTTTGATATCAGATACTTCTGTTCCAGTAATGCAAGAGTTTGTTCTTGGGTTGCCACAGTAGATAAGCTTAGTGCAGCTAATAAACCACCGCTATAACTTTCAGCTTTATCTTTTGCTAAAAGTAATTGTGACTTAGCATGTTCAATTTCCGTTATTAAGCTAGCGGCTATTTCTTCAGATGGTTGAGTAACTGGAACTGTTATCGTAACTTTTGCACCAGATTCTATGCTTTGAATTCTTTGATTTATTATATCTCGAGTTAACTTTAAAGTTTCTTGGCGTACTTCTTTAGTCGCTTTGATTAACCCTCCTGAATATTCTGCTATTTCACTTGTTGCTATGCTTATCTCATTATCTATTTTTTGTAATTCTTGCTGTAGACTTATAACTTGCTGTTCTTCTTCTGGTGTCATTGTTTTTTTATAGTTACAAGAAAATAACAACATTAAAGGTATTAATATTAACAATGCTTGTCGTATTTTTTTCATACAAATATATCCTTTTACTTTACTAGTAGAGTTAGATTTATCTTTCATCATTTCCCCACCTCGCTCTTACTTAAACATCTCTGCGCCACTTGGTACACAATCGCATCGACTTGTTGTTGGCTAAGTGTTTGGGTTCGGACGGCTGGTATGGTTTTGACCAACTGCTTATGATTTAGGATGGGGAACGGTGGTCGAGTTTGGCTGGTGACATACCAGCCGGGGAATACTAATACTGGGCTGGAGAATACCTGTTGGCCGGTGGCTTTAGTGAGCCATTGGCTGACCCATTTTGCTTGGCGTTCGGCTTGTTCTATTGGTTTGGTTTCAGTCCACGATGGGAAGCATAAGCGGCCATCTTTATAAAATAGTTGGTAGTCTTTACCTTGGGTTGCGCTAGTCGATTTACTGTCGCGTTTGCGCTTGTGGCGGCCTTTGGTTTCGATTGCGAATACGCCATTTTTTCCTATGGCTAAATGGTCGATGTTAAAGCCGTCGGCTTGTATGTCGTGAAACACTTGATAGCCCAAAGCTTGTAAGCCGATTAGCTCATTGGCAGTAGCGATTTCTGCCGTGTGGCCTAGGCGTAATTTGGTGAGTTTGGAAAAGTTTTTCCACGTTTTGTGTCCGTAATATCCTAGGCCTATGATGACTATCGGGGCGAAAGCAGTTGGGAATGAGCTGTCGCTAATATGCTGAACGATACTTTCGTAGGCGAACGGAAACGTCACTACAATAACGGCCATTGTTAGGCCAGCGATTAGATCAAACTGTAAGTCTTGAATTTGTTGTTGTAAGCCAAAAGCTGGGATACGTTGAAGTTGTTCACGATCGACAGGTAGTTTTACCGTGTGGTCACGGTATTTAAGCATTAGGTGCATAATCAACACCATCAAAAACATGCCCGAAAGTAAGATGATGGTGGCGAATACATTGGTAAACAAGCTTGTCATTGTCGTCCTTGATATAAAACGAGTCTTATATGACTCGTTTTATAAATTTAATCGTTAACCAATAGCTCGACATTTTTTTAACTCAGCACTGTAAGCTTCAGTTAGTTCATTATGCTTACGCGTGAATTCTTTAATATCTTTGCGATATTTGGTTCTTATTTCAGCAGATTCAGCGTGATACTTTTCGCTTGTTTTTTTGCAGCCTAGTTTCACATTTTCAGCATCATTGAAATCCATTTCGGCTTTAACTTGTATTTCACTTAGCTGCTGTTGAGAAATTCGTTCGTAAGTTTTTTTTCCAATAAAGAGTTTCTTGTTATCAGGTGATAAGGCAATCGGTTGTATGCCCATAATGGATAATTTCTCATTATTATTTTGTAATAGGGTAGGTTTCGACGGCCTTATTTCTTTACCCCATAAATCTAACCCAGTTTTCTTTAGAATATTTTCACTAAAAAAATAATTATCACCATTTTTTGATATTTCTACAACTTTAAGGGCTTTACTATCAATAGGTTGCCAATAACCTATATGATTGTCCATTGAGTTACCGCCACAACCAATGAGCAAAATACTGATACAAAACACAAATAACTTCTTCATATGTTCTAACTTCCTTGTTGATATAAATAGACTAGAAATAAGTGGGTAGAGTAAATCTTTTAAAATCTACTTCTGTTCCCAATTTGTAACCTGAAATGCATCAAAAAGGGAGGGCGTTAAGCGGTGTGCTGCGGCTTTGTGTAAACGATAGCGCGGTGGCTATGGTTTCATCCCTGATTCTGATTTGATCACTTGTGTCGCTTTGACTGCATTCCTTGTGTGTTCAGACAATAACCGATTTTTACGCTTTTATTCAATCTATTTCTAACCATCTTGTGACTATTACGTATGTCAAAAATGTCATTGCAGAATAATGGCTTGTATCAGTGTGTATCTTAATGGGTTGCGGTAAAGGAAGTGCAAGATCAATAATGTTAGTCAGTTATGCTAGTTTGTTGCATTAAGCCAATAGCATTAATGGGTTAGCGTCACAGCTACCATTTTACCTGAGTGTGAAACATAAAAAGGCCTGCTTATTTTAAGCAGGCCTTTTGGGTTTAGTTTTCGCTGTTAGTCATGTTCACTTCAAAAACATCGCTTAAGCTAGTCACTATTTGGGTCTGTCACTTTCTACACAAGCCGTTTACAAGAGCAGTCTATAAAACTGTTTATAAAAGCAGTTATAAAAACAGTTATAAAAGTAGTTATAAAAGCAGTTATAAAAGCAGTTATAAAATCAGACTATAAAAGCGGTCTTAGAACTGGTTCATTGTGTTGTCTTTACCAGACGCTTTAAGCGCTTGGTCACCAGAGAAGTACTCTTTATGTGCATCACCCATATCTGAACCAGCCATGTTTTGATGTTTAACACAGGCGATACCTTGACGGATTTCCTTACGTTGAACATTGGCAACATAACCCAACATGCCTTGGTCACCGAAGTATTCTTTAGCCAAGTTATCGGTAGATAATGCTGCTGTATGGTAAGTCGGTAGTGTAATAAGGTGATGGAAAATACCTGCTTCACGGGCCGAGTCAGATTGGAAAGTACGAATTTTTTCATCAGCTTGGATTGCAAGCTCAGTGCCATCGTAATCAACACTCATTAATTGAGGGCGGTCGTAAGCTGACACGTCTTGTCCTGCTTTTTGCATCGCATCAAATATTTGCTGACGGAAGTTAAGCGTCCAGTTAAACGATGGCGAGTTGTTATACACAAGCTTGGCATTAGGAACAACTTTACGGATTTCGTTAACCATGCCACCGATTTGAGATACATGCGGCTTTTCAGTTTCAATCCACAATAAATCAGCACCATTTTGCAATGAAGTAATACAGTCAAGTACACAACGTTCTTCACCCGTACCTGCACGGAACTTAAATAAGCCATTTGGTAGACGAGCCGGTTTCACCAGTTTGCCACCTTGCTGGAATACCACATCACCATTTTCAAGTTTTGCAGCATCAACGGCTTCAACTTCAAGGAAGCTATTGTATAAATCGCCTAAATCGCCAGCTTCTTTAGTGACAGCAATTTTTTGAGTTAAGCCTGCACCTAATGAATCGGTACGCGCAACAATCACGCCGTCATCGATACCGAGTTCTAAAAATGCATAACGAACTGCATTAATTTTTGCTAAAAATTCAACATGTGGCACGGTGACTTTACCGTCTTGGTGGCCACACTGTTTTACGTCTGACACTTGGTTTTCTAATTGAATACAACAAGCACCGGCTTCAATCATTTGTTTTGCCATCAAGTAAGTGGCTTCTTCGTTACCAAAACCGGCATCAATGTCGGCAATAATAGGTACAACGTGGGTTTCGAAGTTTTCAATTTTGTGTTGAATCGCGGCTTTATCTGACTCTTTGGCACTATCTAATTCGCGGAAAAGACCACCTAGTTCACGAGCATCAGCTTGACGTAGGAAGGTGTATAACTCTTTAATCAAGGCAGCAACAGAGGTTTTTTCATGCATAGATTGGTCAGGTAATGGACCAAACTCACTACGCAGTGCAGCGACCATCCAACCTGAAAGATATAAGTAACGACGCTTGGTGGTTAAAAGGTGTTTTTTAATCGAAATCATTTTTTGTTGGGCGATAAAACCATGCCAGCAACCTAAAGACTGAGTGTACTGCGATGAGTCCTTGTCGTAGTTGTCCATGTCTTCACGCATGATCTTGGCAGTGTACTTTGCGATGTCTAACCCAGTTTTAAAGCGATTTTGTAGACGCATACGAGCGACTGACTCTGGATTGATGGCATTCCATGCACTACCTTCCGAATTAATCAAGGTGGCAGCTTCATCGATATTATTTTTGTAGTGAGTCATGTGTTTATTCCTTAACAAATAGATTAGCGGCAATTGATTACGTTGAAAATAATAGCTAGACTTGGTTAAATAAACCTAATTTATACTTACTATCTTCGGTATTCACCATATGAATGTATCTCGTATCGACTTGAACCTCCTTGTTTATTTAGATGTTTTACTACGTGAAAGAAATGTTACTAAAGCGGCAGACCAGCTTGGGATCAGCCAGCCTGCAATGAGTAACGGCCTAAAACGCTTACGAAACTTGTTTGATGATCCCCTACTTATTCGCACTAGTCAGGGCATGACACCGACCGAACGTGCAAATGAATTACAACCCATTATCAGTGAGTTGATTATTGGGCTGGAAAAAGCCGTACAACCGCGTGCCAATTTTGATCCACTGGAAAGTGATAAAGTCTTCCGTGTTATGGCAAGTGATTATGCTGAAGCGACGTTAATTCCACCGCTCATTGCTAAGCTTCGTACTCAAGCACCCAACATTATTTTAGATATCATGACCCCAAGTGATGTCAGTTTCCCTGATGTAGAACAAGGAAGAGTCGATATGGTGATCAACCGTTTTGACAGTATTCCGCAATCATTTCATCAAAAAATATTGTGGAGTGATGATTTTAGCTGCCTGATTAGTAAGGGTAATCCTGTTTTAAAGAAGTTTTCTTTAGACAGTTATTTAAAAGCTAAGCATGTGTGGGTGAGTAAAACAGGGATGGGTGTTGGGGTAGGGATGAACCCAGATGATGTTCAGCGTTTGGGCTGGGTAGATGAAGCATTAACGCGAATTGGTGTGAAACGCCAGATCACCGTTTTTACACGCCATTATCAAACCGCCTGTTTGTTGGCTGAGCAACAAGATTTGATCGCAACCATACCAAGTAAGATGGCACGTCATCACATCAATAATGAACGGGTGAGCATTGTTCCGCCGCCTTTTATTATTCAACCCATCGCCTTGACTATGGCTTGGAGCCCTTTGCTTCAACATAATCCCGCGCATCAATGGATGCGACAACTTATCACTAAAACCGCAGAAGATATAAATAGAGGGGATGTTTAACCTTATTGTTATTGTGATTTTTAGTTACGTATATGTTGCAAATTAACCAAAAAACACCACTTTGCCATATCTTTGGTGAATAGTGGTGATAGTAAGTATAAATTGGATAAATAAGATAGCTTTGATATAGAGTAAAGTATTACTGCGTATGAACAGTAAGCTGTTAACAGTGGAATGAGTTTGCGCGAGTTATTTATGGCTAATGCTTATGACTGGAGATTCGGGACTAATGATTTGAGGCTAATGATTTAGGGCCAATGATTTAAGGCATATGATTTAGTACTGAGTTTACCGTCAACGCACAGAAATTAAGGTAGGGATATAAAATGACAGCACGTATTCAAGTAGGTGGATTACACATAGCGCAAGCATTGTGGCAATTGGTCGACAGTGACATTTGCCCAGGTACTGGCATTGATTCAGCAACCTTTTGGGCAAAATTTGAGGATATTATTAGCGAATTTTCTCCCGTTAATGTGAAGCTGTTAGAAAAAAGACAACAACTACAACAGCAAATTGATCAATGGCATATTGACCATCCCACCAAAGATTTTGACCCTGCACAATATAAAGCTTTTCTATTTGAAATAGGTTATCTGGTGCCTGAGGGTGAGGCTTTTCAAATTAGCACTGAAAATGTCGACCATGAAATTGCCGCGCAAGCGGGACCACAACTTGTGGTGCCGGTTAAAAATGCTCGCTTTGCGCTTAACGCTGCCAATGCACGTTGGGGCAGCTTGTATGATGCGCTATATGGCACTGATGCGATATCTGAAGAAGGTGGCGCGGAGCTCACTAAACAATACAACCCGGTACGCGGCAATAAAGTTATCGCTTTTGCCAAACAACACTTAGATACCGCTTCGCCCTTAGCACAAGGCAGCCATGCCTATGTGACCCGTTATTACCTCGACGCGGGTGTGTTACGGGTGCAATTAACTGACGGCTCTACCACAACCTTAGCCCAAACCGATAAATGTGTGGGTTACCAAGGTAGTGCCGATGCACCAAGTGCTATTTTGTTAGTTAATAATGGTCTGCATATCGAAATTCAAATAGATCCAAGCAGTGTTATTGGTGGCAGCGATCGCGCTGGTGTTAAAGACTTACTGGTTGAAGCCGCTGTTACCACCATTATGGACTGTGAGGACTCTGTCGCCGCAGTGGATGCTGAAGACAAGGTTGAAATTTATCGTAATTGGTTAGGTTTGATGCAAGGTAATTTATCTGCTTCGCTGACTAAAAATGGCAAAGAGATTGTAAGAGAGCTCAATGACGATCGCGTCTATACCGCAGCTAATGTCAACCAGAGTACCAACCAGAGTGCAGAGGTAAAAACAGTCACGTTACCCGGTAGAAGTTTGCTATTTGTGCGTAATGTGGGTCACTTGATGACCATTGATGCTGTGCTGGATAAAAATGGCAACGAAGTGCCTGAAGGGATACTTGATGGCATGATCACTGTGCTCGCTGCGATGCACGACCTTAAAGGTAACAATAATGGTCGTAGTAATAGCCGTAAAGGTTCGGTGAATATTGTAAAACCTAAAATGCATGGTTCTGAAGAAGTGCAATTTACCTGTGACCTGTTTACTAAGATAGAAGATGCGCTCAAGCTTCCGCGTAATACGATTAAGGTCGGCATTATGGATGAAGAGCGCAGAACGACACTGAATTTAAAAGAGTGCATTAGGGCTGCGAAAGATCGCGTCGTGTTTATTAATACCGGCTTTCTTGACCGTACGGGTGATGAGTTGCATACCTCAATGCTAGCGGGCGCGTTTGTGCCTAAATCGGTGATGAAGCAGCAAAAGTGGATTAGTGCTTACGAAGATTGGAATGTCGATATTGGGCTTGAATGTGGCTTACAAGGTCGCGCTCAAATCGGTAAAGGCATGTGGCCAATGCCAGATGAAATGGCAGCAATGCTTGAACAAAAAGTGGCTCATCCTAAAGCGGGCGCAAATACAGCGTGGGTGCCGTCGCCAAATGGTGCCGTGCTGCATTCTACTCATTATCACCAAATTAATGTGGCAAAAGTACAGCAACACATTAAGCAACGCCCACGTGCTAGCATTGACAGTTTGTTAACCATTCCTTTACTTGCTGAAGGGGTAACACTCACCAATGAGCAAATTGCTTTTGAACTAGAAAATAATGCCCAGGGTATTTTGGGCTATGTTGTGCGCTGGATTGATCAAGGTGTGGGTTGTTCAAAAGTGCCAGATATTAATAATGTCGGCTTGATGGAAGACAGAGCAACCTTGCGCATTTCGTCGCAATATTTAACCAATTGGCTTGAGCATGGCATATGCAGTGAAGCACAAGTGATGGCCGCGTTGAAAAAAATGGCCGCTGTGGTCGATACTCAAAATGCAGGTGATCCGCTGTACACTAATATGGCGCCTCACTTTGACGGCATCGCCTTTAAAGCGGCATGTGATCTGATTTTTAAAGGCAAATCTCAACCATCTGGTTACACAGAGCCTTTGCTACATGCTTATCGAATTCAAGCTAAAGCAGGTTAATCTTTACCGTTAATACTTGCACTGAGTGACTAAATAACCTCAACTCGGGATAATAAACGCCTTTCAAGCAGTCCTTTGCCCTGCTAACTGCGTTGAATGAACTTGCAATAGGCTAGCTATTGAGGCGTTCATTCGCCTTGTTAGCAAAACAAATGACAAGTTTGAAATAGTTGAACAATAATACTTTGATATTAAGCATTTTGTTTCCATTTCTAATCCCGAGATCAGGTTATTTAGCTTATTTCAGTTAAGGAGATAGACCATGAATGTGCGCGATATTATGACCCCTAATCCGGTGTGTATTAGCCATGAGGCTAGCCTTAAAGATGCGCATCAATTAATGCAAAGCCGTAATGTGCGTCATTTACCGGTGCTCAGTGAATCAACAGGGCAGTTTATTGGGATGCTAACCCATAAAAAGATGATCGCTGTTGTATTAACCATGCTCAATAAGTATGGCCAAGGGGCGTTAGATAGAAAGGAGCGCTTTACGCCTATTGCCGAGGTTATGGATACCCAAGTGCAGAAGCTCGGTTTGGACGAGCCGCTGACGGTTGTAGTGCAATATTTTATCGATAATAAACTGGGTTGTTTACCTGTGGTTGATGAACACAATAAGGTACTAGGGATTGTGACATCGTCAGATTTTGTCAAACTTTGCCAGCGCCTACTACTAGCGCAAAAGTAACGATATTGGTCTTTTTCTGCTCGAGCTAAGCAGAACATTGACATGTGCAGCCTGAGTTGACTCTCAGTTTTACATTTATGTATAAGTGAAATATAGCTCTACAGCTAGCCTGAATAAAATGGTGACTAAACCAATAATAAATGTAGAAAATACTAAAATAAATATAGGAAGATAACCTAAAATCCCTTCATTTGCTTTAAGTGTTGCAAAATGTATGATTCCGTAAAACGTTACGGAATAACCGATGAAATGGAGGACATAATAATCTATCGTAAATATGTTTAATGCACAGTATATCGCTACAAGGCTGGGAATAAAAAAGGAGCATAGACCTAGCACTAAATTAGAAGTACTAGCAACCCAATGTCGTAAAGGTTGGTTTTCATATCTTTCTACTTCAAGCTTAATCTGTTCATCTAGTGTAAGACCTGTCAGCTTCATTTCTTTAGCTCTTCTGGCAAGATGTTGCTTTGAACGTTTGTTATCAAGCCAAATACTAAAACCAAAAAGCAGAAGGCAGGCTGCCATGAATATTAATGAGTAATATCCATATTCAACTTTAAAGTAATGACTGTATTTCAAAAGGGTTACCTCATATTTACAATACTGTAAGTTTAATTAATTATTTCTATTAGCCAATATTTTGCAGTTTTAAGATTCAGGCTACTATCTACAAATGGATTGAATTTAGACTAATTCCATCTTTGTTCGAAAACCAAACTAAATAAGTTGTATCATTAATGTCGGCAGTGATGAAAGCTGCACTTTAGATTCATGAAAAATATTACCTGGCAGCCGTGTTTTTTTTCGGTAAAACTAAAGTTGCCTTCTGAATCCGTGATTGTTTCATCAACATACTCTTCGTCACCTAATATTAGACAACGTATGATATTTTGGCTGGTGATAGGTTTTAGTTATTTGATAGTTTTCCATGAATTATGGGGCTGAGTTCTACAGTAGACTTATTAAGCATTCCTAGCATAATTTCATCCTTAAAATTTAAAGTGAACAAATAGATCTAACAATTAGGGGGTATTCAGGTGCCTCCACATTGACTAATTCAAACACCTCTTCGTCATTGCATATATCTGGATTTAGATTTCTTAAGTGTGACTTGCAAACATTAGGACAGGTAATGTTATGTTGATTTGTGGCCCAGATATAAGTTTCGCTATCATTGCCATCCAACGTAAACTCTAAAACTTGTCTAACAACAGGTTCATGTAAAATATTACCTGGTAAGCGTGATTTGATAGCTTTTGCTGTAAAACTAAATTCACCTTCAGCGTTAGTCATACAGTTATCTGAATATTCTTCATCTGCATAGGTGAGGCTACGTTCTATGAGTAGCTCTTTAATGGGGATGCCATTGTTTGTTATTTTTCCTGAAACTTCTGGGCATAATTCAACAGTATGTTTCTTAAGCATTCCTAGCATATTTCTGCTCCTTGCAAATATGGAGAGCGATTATAATCCTAGTATTTAAGAAGTAAACTATTTGCGGGTAAAGAATAAACAATAGATTCAAAACTCCTTTATTTATATATCCTTAATAATGTTTTATGGCTTCTGAATAGTTAGTTTTGGCGTATTTAACATGTCAGGTGATTGCTGAAGTTAGTAGAGGTTGAGCAGACGTTTCTCCCACTGACGGCCTGGCAAATTTAAATCAATGTAAAACAAAAAAAGCGACCTGAAGGTCGCTTTTTTATTGGCTGAAAAATGCAGGGTTAGCGCTGTCTCTTGATCAGATTTCATAAGCTCTCGCCATCAGCAATCATTTCTTTCGCGACTCGGTAGCCTACAACATGAGACTGCAATGTACTCCAACCTTCCCAAACCGCCGTCCAGCTTGCGATCCCTGTTCGTTTGGTATCGGTGAAACCACCCAACTTTGCGATTGATTGATACGCCCATTTCAGACTCGGCGCGCCTTTATCTTTATGCCCTCTAGGCTTATTAAACCGCATTAGCACCTTCCATTCATCTTCTTCGAGTACCGTGTCACAGCGTTGAGCCTCCACTGCTTTGGCCTCCTCAACCAGCCCTTTTTTACGTAAATAATAAGGGATGGTGATGGCTTCTCTGAGTTGCAGTAAACGGACGCCGATAAAAGCTAAGATTGAAACCGCTCTTTCTAAGTTCTTAGGCTCTGTCATTCTTTGGCGCTCAGCTCCTGCACCCGTTTTCCATGCTTTATGAAAATCCTCAATTCGCCATCTTGCGGTGTAAATATCAATAATATGAAGTGCTTGAATTAACGTATCGATTGGCTCTGTTGTTAATAGCACCCAGCGCAACGGCTCAGTAACGCTTTTTGATGTTTTTTCTTGAGCGTACACCACGTTTACTGGCTTAGTCTCACCTTTCGTTTTGAACGTAACCTGTGCCACTTTAATGGTTAGCTTGGCTTTTCTTGCCACGCGGTTTACAGGCTTCCCTTTACTATTTTTTGTCCCCTTCTGGGCGATATCGATAGTGTATTCACCCCGTTCGGCTTGTGATTCAAGATGTTCAAATAACGTAGAGTCAGTCTCTATCAGCGCTCTAGAATGTTTCGCTCGAACGACAAAACGCTCATTATGCTTCTGTTTATCTTGAATATAACTCAGTATGTCTGCTTCTCTATCACACACTGAAATTACCCGTGACATGAGCTTTCCCAAGCGTTGACGGCAGAAATAAGAGGCTTCTGACCACTTACCGCTTTCTTTTTCGTCAGCATCTTCAGGATTATTAGGACGAAGCCAGTATTCTTGATGAATGAGCCCGATAGTCTGAGTCGTGAAGCTGTCTAATAGCAGGGTTGAATGAACCCACCAACCACGTGATTTATCTGTCGTCGTCCCCAGTTTGCCAAGCTCTTCTGCTACTTGATGTTTGTAACTCAGCGCAGTGGTGTCATCAATGGCTAATATCTCAGCATAGGGCTGGGCAAGCTCTGCAGTATGTTGAAAACCAGAAGCTCTAATTACTTCTGGAGAAATGTTGTCGTTACGGATCAATCGATAAGCCCCTTCAACTTTAGCCTCATTACCTTGACATGATAAAGCGATAGACTTACCACTACAACGTGCCATATCTGCAGCGACTTCGATGACACGATCTGTGCGACGCGGGTCACCAAAGAAACCGTTTTTAAAGTGATTGTATGACCATTGCTCTGGGTTGAATATTGACATGGTTTTTCTCTAAGTAACTGAAGTTACTTGATCTGATCACAGTTCACCCCAGAAGTTCAATATTTTTTATACTTGTGTAGAAGAGTCAGGGGTTAGCGTTAACGACACAAATCACCAGTCGTTAAATCAATGATGATGTTTATTGTAATGACGCCACAATTTCACGGAAAAATTCGATGGTTTCTTGTTTTGAATTCAGTTCATCAAGAAAGCCTAAATCTGCACTATTTTTAACGATCACCACATTGTGTTTTTGGTTTACATAAATATATTGTCCATATACACCGACACAGAAGAATTCACCTTGCTGTGCTTCTGGCGGTAACCAAATTTGATAGCCATAACCTAATTTTCCGACCTGCGGTTGTAGGTAATCTGCTTGCGGTGTAGTGGCGGCTTTTATCCAAGCAGCTGACACGATTTGTTTGCCATTAAATGCGCCATTATTGAGTAATAAGCGGCCAAAGCGGGCGTAGTCACGGGTGGTAACATTTAAGCCGCCTAATGCAAATGCGCTACCTTGAGAATCAGTCAGCCAATAGGCATCGCTTTCCATACCGATGGTGTTCCAAATGTTTTGCTGTAAAAGTTCGACTAATGATTTATTAGTTACTCGTCTTAGAATCATGCCAATAACGTGGGTGTCCATGCTGACATAATGAAATGCTTTGCCTGGGGCTGACTCATTAACCAGTTCGCTGGTCATTTGATCTAACGAGCCGCCAATGGCCAGTACTCGGCCCATTTTGTTAATGTCAGAATAAAAATCTAGATAGTCTTCGTTCCACTTAACCCCGGACGACATTTGCAATACGTGTTTTACTTTGACGTTGCCATAACCAGACTTGGCAAGTTCTGGCAGATAAAAGCCGACGGTTTTTTCAATGTCTATGTTGCCAGCATCCACCTGCATGCCGAACAATATCGACACAAATGATTTGGCCATTGACCACGAGATACGCTTGTCATCACTTTTGGTGCCTAGAAAATATTGCTCGTAGGTTACTTTGTCATTTTTAAGCACCAGCAAGGCGGTTGTTGCCCTGCGAGTGAGAAACGCTTCGGTATTAGTTGAGCTGTTTCGATAGGTAAACGATTCAGGCAAAGGTGTTAAGGCGACGTCGAACACATAAGGCTCGCCTTGTTTATCGATTTTTTTGTTAAAAAAGACATCCTTCATATTGGAGAAATTATTTACCACGAGGGATTCATCAAATAAGGTGACTACGCTGTATAAGCGATTAACGCTTTGCCAATTAAACGCGACAAGAACGATGACAATAATGAAGATGCTTAGTAAGGCAGCTTTGATGAACTTAAACAAAGTCGACATTGACGTTTCCAGGTAGATAAAATTGATGTAATGACAATAACCTATAGTCATCATCAACATAAATCAAATAGTTAACCTGTTTGTTATTGCCGACCTTGGACGTTATGCACCTTGTGTTGAAATACTCACAATATCCCCATGCGATAAAGCTGCTTTTATTCAAACATCGCCGTTAGATTTACCGCTTATATGTGGTCATTTTTGTGAATGCCAACACCGCTGTAGTGTTTATGTTTACTGTTATTCACCTTGCTGCCATTGGCTAATCTGTTATATCAGTTGTTTTAATTAACATTTATTTAACTGGGTGGTTACAGGTTTATCTATTGCTAAAGTAGGTAATAGTGATGCGCTACACATTACATCTAATGTATTGCATTGAAAAATATCATTAATTTTACATTTTTGGTTTATTTTAGCATTTCATTACTTTAGAGTATGCGCCGCTAGGAAAGCGCGTTAGCCCGACGGTAAGGTTAGGCTACATTTGAGTTAATGGATAAACCCCCTTTTTATGATTTATCCATTCTTTATATCTGCTTGAATCTCCTAGCGTAAAATAATCAAATAAAGGAATGATTGATGAAAAACGTTACTGCATTAGCACTAGTATTAGGTTTTGCTGCACTACCAGCTGTAGCTGCACAAGATGCACCATTTCAACACGAAGCGGGTTTGCAATACTCTGCTAATACTGAAGAGTTCGGTGATGGTCAATGGGATCTAAACTACCGTTTCTATTTCGATTCTGTGTCACAAGAAAAAGGCCCATATGCATTAAATGGCTTTTTAGCACAATCTACCAATGTTGGCGCTAGCTATTCAATGATTGATGATGCTGACATTGATGTTTTCTCTGTTGATGGCACTTATGTTTTTGATTCAAAGTGGTTTGTTGGCGCTAAAGTAGAGCGTTTTGACGCTGGTGTTTTCGATACTGATATTTACCAACTTGATGTAGGTTATTACTTCAACGACAGCTCAAAAGTAGCGGCATTCTATGTTGATGGTAGTGATATTGACTCAAGCTATGGTCTTGAAGCTCGTAGCTTTATCGATCTTAAAAGCACTACTGGTATCGATTTAGGCGCTATGTGGACTCATACTGATGCAGACGATCTCTTTAATGTAAACGCTGACTGGTATGTGACTAAAGCATGGTCTGTGGGTTTAGGTTACGCAGACATCGGTTCTGATGATTTTTTCATTGCTAAAACAGCTTACTGGTTACGCATCTCTGACGCTTTTTCTGCAACATTTGAATTGTCTAAAGATCTTGATTCAGACGTAGACGGTTTCGGTGCTGCAATTGGTGTTGTTGGCCGTTTCTAAGCTAAAAGGCTATTAATAATAGCTTATCAATAAAAGCTTATTGATATCGATCATTTACCCCAAAAAAAGGAGCCTTAACCAGGCTCCTTTTTTGTCTGTGTATCCATATTGTGTCTGTAATAGTGGCAAAATAATTCAGTTATAAATATCGTCTGAAACGTCACCGTGTAAATGACAGCATGCACTTTCGTACAGCTCGACATTAACCGTTTTTAGTAGCCAACTTGGTGGCTAAAGCTTCTACTTACGCACTTGGAATAAGACGTGATTGTCTGATAGTCGTGTGCTTAGCGAAGGTTATTTGAGTGTTATAGATAAAAAAAAGCGAATCGATTGATTCGCTTTTGAATGTTAAAGATTCAAGTCCTGTTGTGTCTGTTGCGCTTCAGCTGTTAAGTGTTGCTGCGCTTGGTCACGAGGCTTAATCTTAACGGTCTAAGTTCATTACCTTAGTCCAGGCTGCAGCAAAGTCATTCACAAACTTTTGCTTCGATGTATCAAACGCATACACTTCAGACACTGCACGAAGCTCCGAGTTTGAACCAAAGACTAAATCGACTGAGGTTGCAGTCCATTTTTTGTGACCTGACTGACGATCAAATCCTTCATAAATACCATCGGTTGACGATTTTTCCCAAACCGTAGACATATCAAGTAAATTGACGAAAAAGTCATTGCTTAAGGTGCCCGGAGTGTTTGTGAGTACCCCATGTTTCAGCCCTTTGTAGTTAGCATCAAGTGCGCGTAATCCACCCACTAAAACGGTCATTTCTGGCACCGATAGGTCAAGTTGGTCTGCTTTATCAACTAACATGTCCACCGGCGACTTGTAGCTTTGCTCTGCGTCAAAGTAATTTCTAAAACCATCAGAAGTTAGCTCAAGTAAACTAAAGGCATTGATATCGGTCATCGCTTGTGTGGCATCACCACGACCGGCATTAAATGGCACCGATACAGTAAAACCTGCATCTTTAGCGGCCTTTTCTATTGCAGCCGTGCCCCCTAGAACGATTAAGTCGGCCAGTGATACTTTGCTTTTACTAAACAAGCTGTCGTTGTAGTCCGCTTGAATCGCTTTTAGTGTTTTAATCACTTTAGCGGTTTCAGCCGGATTATTTACTGACCAGTCTTTTTGAGGTGCTAGTGCAATACGAGCACCGTTTGCACCACCGCGCATGTCTGAATGACGGTAACTTGCCGCAGATGCCCAAGCTACACGCACTAACTCTGACACGGTTAAGTCAGACTTTAGAATTTGTGCTTTAAGTGCTTGCACGCCATCGGCATCTATATTTGATTGTGTTTTATCATCTATAGGATCTTGCCAAATTAGACTTTCTTTAGGGACTTCTTTGCCTAAGAAATTACGTGATGGGCCCATATCTCTGTGCGTCAGTTTGTACCAAGCTTTAGCGAAAGCTAAGCGGTATTCTTCTGGATCGGCTAAAAAGCGTTCAGCAATTTTTCGATACTCAGGATCATACTTTAATGCTAAGTCTGCTGTTGTCATGACAGGAGCGTGAAACTTGCCTTTAACATGCGCATCAGGAACGGCTTTATGCAAAGACTCGTCTGTTGGGATCCATTGAATAGCGCCAGCAGGGCTACGAGTTTGTTTCCACTCAAAGGTAAGTAAATTGCTTAGATACAAAGAGGTCCATTGTGTTGGGGCTTGAGTCCAAGCACCTTCTAAACCACTGGTGATAGTGTCTTCTGAGTGGCCTTTACCGCATTTGTTTTTCCAGCCAAGGCCTTGCTCTTCGATACCCGCTGCAGCAGGTTCAGCACCTAAACAATCTTTAGGCTTGTGTGCACCGTGCATTTTACCAAATGTGTGTCCACCCGCAATTAGGGCTAGGGTTTCTTCATCGTTCATCGCCATACGTTCAAAGGCCACACGAATATTTTTGGCTGAGCCCAATGGGTCTGGTACGCCTTTTGGGCCCTCTGGGTTTACGTATATTAAGCCCATGTGAGTGGCACCAAGCGGGCGCTGTAACTTGCCGCTACTATCTTCACGGTCGCTAGCAAGCATTTCAACTTCTGGTCCCCAGTACACCATGTCTGGTTCCCAATCATCATTACGTCCACCGGCAAAACCGTAGGTTTTAAAGCCCATATTTTCAAGTGACACATTACCCGCTAACACTATCAAATCAGACCAAGAAATGGCTTCTCCATACTTCATTTTGATTGGCCAGAGTAAACGTCGTGCTTTGTCTAAACTCGCATTATCGGGCCAACTGTTGAGTGGTTCAAAACGTTGCTGGCCACCACCTGCGCCGCCGCGGCCATCAAGGGTGCGATAAGTACCTGCGCTGTGCCATGTCATGCGGATAAAAAAGGGACCATAGTTGCCATAGTCTGACGGCCACCAATCTTGAGATGTGGTCAGTAACGCATTAATGTCTAGTTTTACTTTATCAAGGTCAAGGCTGTTAAATGCCTTGGCGTAATCAAAGTTTTCGCCATAAGGATTAGAGCGCTTATCGTGATCTCGTAGCGCAGATAGATTGAGTTGATCAGGCCACCAAAATTGATTTGTTTTAGCCTGGTTTTCTAATGCTATCCCAGTTCCAACCGCTCCTTTGGGCTTGGTCATTTCTGACTTTTCGTGATTGTTGGCGAAAGCTGAGCCGGATATAAGCAGCATGCTGACAAAACCCGCGAGTACTTTCTGATTAAATAATGGATGTTTCATTGTTAGCTTCCTTAAAGTTAACGCATCTCCGCTTCATGTGAAGATGTATGGTTACGCTAAAATACAAAACCTAATTAACCACTCAAGCTATTAACTATCTACTTGATGTACTCGAGGATTAAAATCAGGGCTTAAATGACTAAGCGAAAACAGAGTATAGGAAAGTATCTAAATGGTAGGTGCGAATAAAAACGATTGTTCTAATCTGAAAAGCTGATGCTAATGAAGAATAAAAATAAGAGGGAAGATCATAAATAAGTGGGGGGGACACACTGATTATTTGCTGACTTATATCGCATTATATTTATTGGCAAGTAGTAGCAAGCCAAAGCATTTATTATGCAATAGACCTGAATTCAAATAATATTTTTATGGTGACTTGAGCAGTATTTAACTAAGCTAGTAAAAATGACACGCTATTTTCTGGAGCGCTAATGAAGTATGTAGTGGCAATATTATGTTTAATTCAAAGCTCGTGGTTATTGGCCCAGGAGTATACGTTTGGGGTTGTGCCGCAATACGAGCCGCAAAAGTTGAATGCAATTTGGCAGCCTTTACTTGATCAGGTCAGTGAACAGACGGGGGTGACGATTAAGTTAGTCACTGTTGAGTCTATACCTGTATTTGAACAAGCCTTTGCTAATGGCGAGTATGATTTTGCTTACATGAACCCTTGGCACAGTGTCATCGCTAACGAAAAACAAGGTTATTTGCCGTTAATAAAAGATGCAGGGCGCCAACTGCAAGGTGTGTTAGTGGTGAATAAAAATAGCGGCATAGACGATGTTAGCCAGTTAGAAGGTGCCGAAATTGCTTTTCCGGCGCCTAATGCATTGGGCGCGTCATTATTAATGCGTGCTGATTTAGCGCAGTTGTATGGGCTAACAATAAAGCCGGTTTATGTGCAAACCCACTCTTCGGTTTATTTAAATGTGGCATTAAACTCTACTAAGGCTGGCGGTGGCGTGTTAGGCACGTTAAAACAGCAACCGCAAAACCTACAAGACAAGCTTAAAATTATTTATAAAACCCGTAAAATAAGCCGTCATCCTATTGTGGCTCATCCAAGAGTTGATCCTGCCATTCAGCAAAAAGTGCAACAAGCTATTTTAGGTATAGGCCAAAGCGAAGAGCACAAGCACTTGCTTGCAGGTATTCCCATTATTAAACCCAGTATTGCGACTTTAGCTGAATATCAGCAATTAACTCAATGGGGGTTACGTTCATTTTATGTTGAAAATTAATGGCTGGCGTAGTTTACGGGCACAGAGTTTTATTGCCGTAATGGCGTTTGGTTTTTTACTTGCCTGTTTATTTATTTTTTATGCGCTACCAGAGCAAGCCCGTTGGGTTAATGATGGATTGTCTAAAACGGCACAGCGATCATTACAACAACTCTCAACCTCTGTCACAACGCCTTTGCTTACCCGCCAATACGCTGAGCTTTACGAGCAAATAGATAACCAATTAGACATTCAGCCTAATTGGAAGGCCATTAAAATAGTTGATACGGCAACCGGTAACCAATTGTATCCGCTTGATGTGTGGAACGGGGCAACCCAAAGCGGTGACATGCTGCTTAGCCAACAAATTATGTTTTTAGAAAAACCATTAGCAAGCATTACGCTAGTGGTTAACTTTACCAATGAAATTAATGAATCATCAAAGCTGCATTACACGCTCATATACATTCAATTTATGATTTTAGTTTTATTTTTTATGGCGCTAGCTTGGTTGGTCGATTATAGAATTACTAAGCCATTACGCTCATTAGAATTTGCATTTGCACAGCTGGCAAAAGGTGATTTTGATTGTCATGTCGATAAGCACCAAAATAACGAAGTGGGCAGTGTCATTAATGCGTTTAATCACATGGCAACCGAGGTCGCGAGTAATCATCAAAAATTAAATACCCTGCGAATACAGGCTGAGTCGGCAAGTAAAGCAAAGTCAGATTTTATGGCCAGCATGAGCCACGAATTGCGTACACCGTTAAATGCTATTTTAGGGTTAGCACAGTTATATGAATATGATGATCTTGCTAATAAAGTCCAAAAAGACAATGCCAAGGGCATATATCGGGCTGGTGAACATTTACTGTTATTAATAAATGATGTGCTTGATTTAACTGCGATTGAGTCAGGTAACATGCAGTTCAGTTTTGATTATGTGCCAATCAAGCATGTTGTTGAGGATTCAGTCGAGTTTGTAAGTGAACTTATCAATGCACAGTCGATGACGATTCACATCGAGGGATTTAATGAACTCGAAGGGCTGTGCTTTTATGTCGATGAGCGCCGCTTTAAACAGGTAATGTTAAATTTACTCTCTAATGCCATTAAATATAATAAACCCCATGGCGATATTTTTATTAGCTGCAACGTATCGAGCAATAACCAATGCACAATTAGCGTAGCAGATACCGGTTATGGCTTTGCTGCTGATGACGTTTCTCGGTTGTTTAAGCCATTTGATCGCTTAGGTGCCGAAACCAGTAATATTAATGGCACGGGTATTGGATTGGTTATTACCCGAGAATTAGTCGAGCGAATGCAAGGCGAGATAAGGGTACAAAGTGAACTAAACAAGGGGTCGTGTTTTAGTTTAATTTTTAATGCTTTTAAGCAAGCCGATGTACCCATTAAAACTGACTTACTGGCTAAAACAGACTCTACAACTCAATCTGATATAGCAGACATCAGCGAACAACACGTTTCAGCAGAGACCTTACCTATATTAGAAGTGCTGGTGGCTGAAGATCAGGTGATTAATCAGCTAGTGTTAAAGCAACAATTAACCTTGCTTGGGGTACATTCAACGTTTGTGAGTAATGGAGAGCAAGCTTGGCAAACTCTGCAAGATAAACGCTTTAATATATTGTTAACCGATATTCAAATGCCAATTTTAGATGGTTTAGGCCTGGCTAAAAAGATACGAGCAGATGAACGATTTAAAGATTTAGCCATCATTGCGATTACAGCGAACATTATTAAAGAGAATATTGATGCTTGTTACGATGCCGGTATGAATGGTTTTTTAACCAAACCAGTTGAGTTGGCTAAGCTTAAATCGCTTTTAATGGAGCACTCAACAACCATGGTTAATGCTCATATTGAAGCTAAAAAACCGTCAGAGGTTGCGTCTGATTCATTTGATCAGTTAGATCTAGCATTATTAAATGCGATGCTAGGTGATGATCCCACGGTGCATTGCATGGTGTTTAATACCTTTTTACAAACGGCTGGTGAACAAGTTAAGTTAATCAATGCGTATGCGACTAGTGAGAACTACGCCGATTTATCATTTCAAGCCCATGGTTTAAAGTCGTCATCAAAATCGGTTTCGGCATTATTGTTAGCCGACATTTGTCAGCAAGTTGAAACACTGGCTACCAATGGCAGCGTTACCGCTGAGCACGTGAGTGACTTAGAACAATGCTTTAACGAAGTCGTGGTTCAGTTAACACGTTATTGTGAATACTATGAATAATGAACTAACGGACCCTTTGGTTGATTAGTCATTTATAAGCCTTATACCGCTCACAATCGAACAGCTTACTTTAGCGATTGTGAGCAAGGTATTAACGAAATTTGTTTACTTAAATCCGCTTAAAATCTTTGTCTATCATGTTACTGAGTAACAATTTTCCTTCCTGGCTAACTCTAAACTCGCCATATCTAGCGTGTTCAAACTCTTCAGCTCGACCTTCTTGAAAGAAAAAAGCGTTGCTGGCCAGTTTGACTCTGCCGTCACGAACGCGGTACTGGATCCGTCGCTGTGCTGGTGTTAGCGCGGCACCGTTGTAGATACTATCAAATTGGGCGACGCGATTTTGGTCGAGTGTGACAATAAAAAAGCCATCATGGTTATCTGGTGTGTTTGATAGTTCATCGACTGAGCCACTCACTATTCTCGCGATGTCGTAATTTAACGCCATGTAATCGCCTTGCATTAACGACCTAGGGTCGACGGGTGCCAGTTCAAACAGGATGATTTCGCCATTAGCCAACAAGTGTTCTTGTTGATAAATCTTGTAGTTAATACCGACAAGTATCAATAATGCCGCGATAATGGCCCAAAGCGACCGCTTACTGAGTTGGCGTGAGTTGAGCGACGCCATAGTATTTAATTGCATTATGGTTGCTCCTTATCATATGCCGTTGCCGCGGTATTCATTGTCATTTCTGTTCCAGCTGTCTTGTTCGTATTCATGCTCATGGCAAATCTGAGCAGTAGTAACACTATGCCGCTGGCCATTAACCACAGTGATTTATCAAACAAGTCGATGTGGAGTGAGTAATATACCCGTGATCATTGAAAATGCTTGATTTTGTCCCAAATGGGATCATCATAGCCCCATGAAACAAATTACACTCTCGCCAGAACAAAAAGTAGCATTGGAAACTCGACATAAAAGCTCGAGTGATAGGCGTGAGTGTGATCGCATTAAAGCCATTTTACTACGCGATGAAAATTGGCCAACGCCAATGATTGCCCAAGCGTTACGTATTCACGAAACGACCGTAGTTCGATACATTGATGCCTATGCTCACGACCAAAAACTCACGTGTAATAGTGGCGGCTCCTTAAGTTATCTGAGTCAAGAGCAAACTGAACTATTGATTGCACACCTGTGTGAGGTGACCTACTTGCATAGCCATCAAATAGTCGCTTATATCTCAGAACAATTTCAGATTAAGTACACAGTGTCAGGCCTCAATAAATGGCTGCATAAACATCAGTTCAGCTATAAAAACCCTAAAGGGGTTCCTCACAAATTTGATGAAGACAAACAAACGGCTTTCATTGAATATTATGAGCAACTAAAATCCTCGTTAACCCCTGATGAACCGTTATTATTTATGGATGCGGTTCATCCGACCCAAGCCACAAAAATCACCGCAGGCTGGATAAAAAAAGGCGTTGATAAACCGATAGAAACGACGGGAAGCCGAACCCGTATTAACGTGGTTGGTGCAATCCGACTTGGTCACTTAACAGAAGCGGTCATTGAGCAATATAGCAAAACGGTTAACGGTGCATCCATCATCGATTTTTTAAACCAAATTAGAGCGCGTTACTCAACAAGTGGTGTTATCCATTTGGTGCTTGATGGCGCTGGATACCATCGAAATGCCTTAGTAGTTAAAGAGGCTAAAAATCTGAATATAACATTGCATTACCTGCCGCCTTATAGTCCAAATTTAAACCCAATAGAACGATTGTGGAAGGTAATGAATAAACATGCGAGGAATGGGCAATACTTCGCAACGACAAAAGAATTCCGACGAAAAATCACTGACTTTTTTAGCATCACCCTCCCCGATATTGCCGATACACTCGGTGATACAATTAATGATAACTTTCAGAAATTAAAACCTGCAGTTTGAATTCACTTGAGTATAGTACATGCCGATAAAGGCGAGCAGGGCGCATACCGAAATGATGACTAATTTACGTTCGTTATAAAAATAACCTAGCAGTAGCATTAGCAGTGCGGCGCTTAATCCGCTCATGACGATAGAAAGCAGACCAATTAATATTGCCGCTAGGACCACCATTAATTTGTAGCGGGGATACACTGTAACAACTTGACTGTTATTGACATTGCTAGCTGACTGGAGCTGGTTATAAATTTGATTAATCAACCATAATGCAGATAACAAGCTGATGACGATAGCTAAGTAATCACTGAGACTAGAGCTTAATGCCATGAGTACGTTAGGCAGTTCCATCGTGTCGCTCACTTCAGACAACATCAAATTGACGTGTAGTAAACTAATAGCAACGGCATAACCTAGCATTCTGATGCGTTGATAATGTTGTGGCCATCGGTAAAGCTGAGTCCAGATAACCACTAAACTCAGCACCAATAATGGCAATATGAGTAGCGATAAATGGTTAATCACTAAGATGGCTAATAAGCTGGGCACCATGGCTAATGCCGCGACAAATTGATTAGCTCTGTGAGGGATAGCTATCCAGTGTATGGCAAACGTGACCACATAAATGACTGCGATGAGTGTTTCGTTGCTTGATTCTAAGCTTTCGAAGGTGCCAAAAAGCAGCATTATTTGTCCGCATAGACTAAACGCAAATACCATTTGTAGAATAAATTCTTGGCGATTTTTCCCCAGTCGATAATACGCTAAGCATCCTAGAGTAAGCATGCCGCCATAGCCGATAAACGATTCGGTTATATCACTTACAGACGACACCACTAGCATGAAAAATGCCAATAAAAATAGCGCAGCAACCCAGCCGCCAAGCATTTGTGCGGCAATGATATACCAAGGGCTGGCTAACATAGGTTCTGGTGCGGTATCTGTGTTTACCAAGCCTTTATTTTGCAGTGACAGCCATAATGCGTTATATGATTTAGTGTTACTCATGAGCGGCTTCCTCACTGTTAAGCGTTGCCGTTTGAGCAAACTCTTTTTGTAATTGTTTTAGCCAATATAAACTGCCACTGGTTAGGCCTATAACCACCATTGCTATTAGAAAAAAGCCTCCAATGGTGTCGTGGCTATCAAATAGCTCTCTTGAAAGTAGCGAGACAATCGCGGTACTTATGCTGGTTAACACCAGTGTGAGTGGATATAAGGAGGGAGAACGATAACGGTACCAAGCAAATATACTGGTCAGAATGGCGAGGTAAAGCAGCGCATAATAGATAACCTGTTCGCTGGAGTCGTAGCTGAAGTCAAAAATGATCCACACGATTAGCCAGGTAAATGCACTTAGACTAGCAAGTAAACTGGTTGCTTCTACCATGGGGCAGTGAAAATGCAATTGTCCGCGCCATTGCCAACGTTTCGTAAGGGTAAACAATAAGTGAATGACTAAGTTAACTAAGCCAAAAAGCGCGATTTGTTGGATGTCTTCTAATAAAAAACTAAATACAGAAGCAAAGGATTGAAGATATAACCCTAGGCTGATGTTGAGTAATACCACTACCAGTAACCACAACAGATCAAAACCTGCGATGTAAGCAAAAGGTAAAATTAATACTGCCCAAATGGCGAATAGTTGCCATGGATCGGCGCCAGTTTGATAGGTTTGCCCAACTAACGCCAGCAATGCCCCGAGCATAATACTGGCCCCGAGTAACATTGCATTGGCTAAGCTCCAGCCATAAGTCTGTTGGTTGTGTTGAGCTTGCAAATGATATTGATCATGTTGGGATTTTTGCTGTAAATATTGCTTTTTTTGCGCGCGGTTAGTGAGATAGAATCCGCCAATAAACAACGCAAATATGGTTTCGACTATGGCAAATTTATTGAGGTGTGATAGTGCATCCCAGTTGAAGGCCATGAAAAAAATCACTCCAGCGCCAAATAACAACACTCCGAGATACAGTAAGATATTGGCGATTAATAATTGCCAATTTTTTGCGTTTGGATGGGGATAGACCTCTAACATTGCGGCTTTAAGGTTAGCGGGGGCAATCTTGCCGTCTAAAAACCAATGCCATATAGTTGATCGTTTTTGCGTCATCATCCCTTGCCCATTATCCCTTTGATTAAACCCGTGGCAGTCAATACTCTTTCGCTCACTACGCTAAATGTAAACTAACGCTACCGATATGCAATTAAAAATCATATGCAATTAAAATGCATTGAAAATATCATACGGGATTTTAAATACAGACACTTAGCTTAACACTCAGCTTAACACTGATGCTTAGCGTTTATTATTAGTACTTCTTCCCTGGCAGACAGTATCTTTTCGGTGCGACTCACATTTATGACAGCCGCTATTGAGCATCAGGCCGGTATTGCCTACAATAGCGCACGTTTTATTAACTACAGCATACGACAATGAACGACACTACTGCTAAACCCGCTTTACCAGATCGCCTTAGCGTTAATCCACGTAGCCCACACCATGTGGCTGCAATTTTCGAACACGAGATTGGCATTTTGTTTAATGGCAAAGAGCGTGCTGATGTTGAAGAATATTGCATCAGTGAAGGTTGGGTAAAAGTCGCCTCGCACAAAGCATTAGATCGTCGTGGCCAACCGCTTACGATGACAGTAAAAGGCAAGGTTGAAGCGTTCTACAAGTAAGACTGATTACCTGTTATTTATTGTTAAAACGAAAGGCTAGCCGAATGGGCTGGCCTTTGTTGTTTGTAGCGGTGTTATCCATTTGCGTTACAGTCATTAACTCATTTTCCCGTCAAGTACCTAATCGTAAACAATCTCTGCCAATGGTCGCAGTGCTTAAACATGGCATGAAGGCCAACATGACTTTCATTCATGTTGAATAGCTGTAGAATCCGCGCCTTATTTTCCCGTCTTAATAGTTGTTGTTTGTGTATTTATGATGATTGATCTGGCTTTACTTCCTTTATATTTAACCACTGTTGTCGCGTTATTATTAATTCCTGGACCTGACATGCTGTTGATTGCGAGTTCTAGTTTGAGCTATGGCCGCAAAGTGGGTGTGTATGCCTGTTTTGGTAATGCCACCTCTGGACTGGTGTTAACCTTGCTTGCTGCTATGGGTGTTTCTGCACTTGTGGCAATGAATCCAATGGCGTTAGAGCTATTACGGGTATTGGGCGGGGCGTATTTATTGAAAATGGGTTGGGATTGCATGCGCAGTGGTACAAGCGACGCGCCCGAGATTACCCAACAAGGTAATGTTGCAAAATTACTCTATCGTCGTGCGGTACTGAGCAATTTACTGAATCCTAAAGCGTTGATCTTTTTTGTGTTATTTTTGCCTCAGTTTGTGTCTACTCAGTTGAGTGCTAGTTCAGGTGAACAAATGCTGGCGCTAGGTTTGTTGCTGAATGTGATGGGATTGACGTTCAATTTGCTGTTGGTAGCATTAGTGGGTAGTTTGGGTAAATCTTTGCTCAAAAACGAAAAATTCCGCACATATCAACATAAATTTATGGGTGTAATATTTTTTGCATTAGCCATTTGGTTACTCGCATCTCAAGTTCAAAGCATTGCTTAACCTTTAAGGTTGAAAGAGGCGGTTAACTAAAAACCACGGTCATTAGCCGTGGTTTTTTTGATCTTATTGCTGGCGCATTCACATCGATGATGTATTTGGCGAGTGACGAGTTATCGTTATGCTTCAGTTTTAGCGAGTTTAATCGCTGCTATCTCTTTTTCAACCGCAGCAACCACAGCATGAGGGCTGCTCAGGTATTGTGAGTGATCGATAAAAATAGCGTTATCATTAACGGTCATGACTAAAACGGGAAAGCCGGTCGTACCAATGACTTGTTGTATCTCTTCTATGCCTTCCAGTACGTACTCTGCGTCCATACTGAGCTCATCTTTAAACACTTTATTTGATGGTGACAGCTTAAATTTTTCTACAATGTCATTAAAGTCGTGCTTGTTGCTAAGCGGGTTGCCTTCAATGAAATGGGCTCTTTGTAGCGCATTGAGCACATCTAATTGCTTGTCAGCTTGTTTGCCCTGCAACCAGGCCATAAAGTTTGCGGTTTTGATTGAGCTTTTAGGACTGTTTACGTAACGAATATGATCGCGGCCAAATTTCAGTCCACTCATTTTTGCAGCCGCTTCCATTTGCTCTTCGCCAGCACTGTCTTTGCCAATGTAATGTGCGCTATGCAGTAAATGTACATTCATTTCGGGATAGGCTTGCTGCAATGCATTCACCAACGGTGTGGCGGCATAGCTCCAAGGGCAATGTGAGTCGTAGATAAAATAAAGCTCAGTGGTCATTAAGTGAATTCTTGTTTGCGAGTCAGATGTGCTGATCCTAAATAGTTTATGAGTATTATACAATCATTGAATCTGCACCAATTGAGCTGAAGTTGCCTGAGGCGTTGAATAAACGATAGCTTTCAATACTGTATAAAAAACGGCTACCGTATAAAAGCAATTGCCTATAGGATTAACACTAGCGACTAATATGCATGGCGTCGGCCAAGTCCAATAGACGATTGAGCTTTTGATTACATAACACTCAACCATGCTGATGTAGATTAAACGCATGTGGATTAATGACAAGGAATTAGTTCAAGTGACTTTATGGACACTAGATTATTATGATTAAACCAATTTGTTTTTTTGCTGCACTACTACTTTCATTATCAAGTTATGCAGAAACGCCAAGTACGGTTAACACACTAGGTGATACGTTCACTTGGCCAGGCGGGAGCAAGTTAGCCGTTAGTCTGTCTTATGATGATGCGCTTAATAGTCAGTTAGATAATGTGATACCCGCGCTGGATAAACATAATTTCAAGGCGTCTTTTTATGTGGTAGTAAACTCTCCGGTTATGAATGTCCGATTAGATGAATGGCGTGCAGCAGCTAACCGTGGCCATGAGCTTGGCAATCACAGTGTTTATCATCCTTGTCGAGCCTCTTTGCCGAACAAAGATTGGGTAGAGGCGCATCATGATCTTGATCATTACAGCGTGGCGCAGATGATTGAAGAGCTAAAAGTAGCCAATACTTTTTTAAAGGCCATTGATGGTCAATCGGAACGGACTTATACGGTGCCTTGTGGCGATATGGTAATTGGCGCTGATGTGTTGAGTCACCAACAATACCTGAGTCAGCTCAATGAGTTATTTACTGCGGTGAAAGGGCAAGGGAAAAATTCTCGATTTTCACTGATATTATATCCAGAAGGCCAAAGTGGCAAAGAGCTTATCGATTATATTCGCCATATTCCCGCAGATACTTTACTGGTAAACGTAATATTTCATGGGGTTGGAGGAGATTATTTATCGGTGTCATCTGAGGCACACGCTGAATTATTAACGTTTTTAGCCAATAACCGGGAGGCTTATTATGTTGATTCATACATCAACTTGATGAAATATGCTGACAGTAAGCTGTAAGTGTTCAATCATTTGATGGTAGGCAAGGGAGTGTAGATGGCAGGTTGATAAGCCTCGTAGTTTTCTTATAACTCAGCGGTTATTTCAAATGGATCAAAGCTCTATCAAGTCGTTCAGAATACTTATCAAACAGTGGTGCAGAATAATTGAGGCCAAATACTGGCCTCAATTATTAGTTCTTAGCTCTTAGTTCTTAGTTATTAGTAGATGTACTGAGTTGATGCATCAATCCACCAAGGTTTGTGGATTTGGTGCGCGCATTCTATCCCACCACTCTTTGTCAGCTACAATTTGGCCTTGATCATCAATGGCTGGGTAGGGGATCTGTTTGCGGCGACACGCTTTGGCATAAACCGGATGACCTTGTTCAAATAACATAGTCTGGCAGTAGCTGTGATCCAGTCTACGTGTGCCGTACATCTTGGCTACTTCGCGCTGGCGCTGAGCTTCATACATCACTAGTGCTGCGGCAACCGACACGTTAAGCGATTGCACCATGCCACGCATGGGAATAATGATATGTTGGTCTGCTGCAGCAATGGCTTCTGCGCTGACGCCGTCACGCTCATTACCCATTACAATGGCAGTGGGTTGAGTATAATCAATCTCACGAAAATCAACCGCAGAGTCCGAAAACGTAGTGGTTAATATCTGCATTTTCTGTTTTTTAAAGGCCTGGTGAGCTTCTTCAAAAGTGTAATGTTTAACGGTATCAACCCATTGCTGGCTGCCAGAAGCGGTATTACCCGATACCCGCATATCATCATCGGGCCACACTGCATGAATTTGATGTATGCCCACACAGTCAGCAGAGCGAAGAACCGCAGCAATATTATTGGTCATATGCACTTTATCAAGGCAAACCGTTAAGTCGACTTGGCGGTTATCAAGCATTTGATTTATTCGGGCAAAACGTTCTGGACTCATGAGGTATTTCTACTTAATTTTATTCAACATATTTTAACATTAGCTTTCAACAGAAAGGGCGCTAAATGCGCTGGTAAGCGGTTAATATTGATAGCAGGTGATTATTTCGAGTGGCATTATAGCGTTAAAATGCGAACGCTAAAACGTCATCAATCGTGACAAGAGATTGGTTACTACATAATTCTGATTTTTATTACTATGTTGCTTTTAAAGATATGCTAGTAAGTTATAGATAACGTTGAAGTTAGTAGTTTTTACCGATAAAAGTGTTTTAGCCAGAACTCATTTCAACAAAGTAGGTTTGCCACAAAATATTATGATTGAAGATATTACCATCCCACTTCCATCGCTTATTCATCGAATTGGTGGAGAGAAAACAAAGCAAGCTAAAGTCATTGCGCTGCAATTTAACTGCGAGCTGAAGCGTGTACGTCGGTCTCGGAATTGGGGCGTTATCGGTGAGGCGGTTAATATTCAGTCGTTTACTGAACAGTTAAAAGCACAAAATGATGATAATTTTCGTTATCTTATTCAAAAGATTGAGACCGCGCTTCTTGGCCATGCAGATAAGTTAGAGCCATTAGATGCAAAACTTGTCCGCTTAATTAAACAAACTCCAGGTATCACCTTGGGGGAACTTATGCAGCTTACCCAATGTACGTTAACTGAGGCGCGAGTGGCTCGTTTTAAAGTCGATTTTTGATTATTTCAACGTGTGATTCGTACTTTTTTATGCAGCAGGATCGCAATGCTCCGTGGCGATAAAAATACAGCGCTTGTTGTTTTGAGCCCCAAGCTCAGTATGTAAATTTTGCATCGCAGTGAATAAACAGAGTTAAAGATAAGCAACCTAAATCATCAATTGTTTTATTGACGTAAATCGCAGACACAAGAGCGATGCTCATATAACTTGTTTTGGGTAGAAGGTTAATCGCTTTAATGCGGATCTTAGAATGATAGGTATAAAATAAAGGTGTAACACAATTTGCATTACACCCTTCTGAATTTTATTATTAAGTAGTTAATTTAAGCACTCTACTTAATCACTAGAAACGATATTCAACACCGATACTAGCCTGCTTAAAGTCTGTTTCTGTGTCAGAACCGTTAGAGACATTATCTAAGTTAATTTCTGCATCATACCAAGTGTACTCCGCATTAATTAAAAAACGATCTGTTACTTTAAACGCGACACCAGCACCGGCAAATACACCTTCATCATCTTTATTGCCAGAAAACCCGACCACGTCATAATCTGTTGAGTACCATAACTGACCACCTTTGGCATACAGCTCTATTCGCTCAGCAATTGGCAATGTCACTTTTAGACCAGCGGTATAACCATCTGTTTCAGCACTAGATAAGTTGTTGCCGTAACTACCAAAATCAATATAGCTACCTTCTAGAGCTAAGTATTTGTTGAAGCGATAACCTACTAGGCCCTGGAGTACATCATTGTCGTCGTCAAAGTCATCTTCGCCATCGACTTTTAGGTAACCATAATTAGCGCCGACATAAACGCCATTTTCTGCTGCGTCTTTCTTGAAGTCATCAGCGTGAGAATAAGTACTAAAAGAGGCTAACGAAATAAGTCCGGCTAAAGTAAGAATCGTATTTTTCATAAGGTACTCCTAGTTAATTACGTAAATACATCTAACTAAATACAAAACAGATGCCAACTTTATAAAAGTAACAGAGAGTTAATTATCGATATTTAAATTTAACAATTAATATCAACAGCTTATGTTTAGTGTTTTTGGTAAGGGAAGGTGTAGGTGATGATATCTCAAGCGAAATGGCTTATTTTTTCACCCGCTCAATGAGCCAGTAATAATGTAAAACGGTATTTTTTTCTGATTGAATTGTAATTTTTTCATCTTTAAAACATAATGTTATCAATATGTTGTGGTTTTATTTGTTGTTGCCTATTTTCTAGAAAAGATAAAATCTTAGTCTTAAACTTGCTATGTTGATTTAGCTTTTTAAAGTGTAGGTTTGTCCGATAGCGTTAAAGTACAACCGTTAAAGTACAACCATTAAAGAAAGATAATGACTATACAGTAATAAGCCCAATAACCGGATTATCAACACGTTTGGATCGAAAACCTAGATTGTAAATTGGGTTGGATGACTTGCCTAATTGGATTATGAAGCTAATTTCATATCTGTTTTTGGTTAACGGCTATGGCAGGCGCTATGGCAGGCTTAGTGGCTAATCTAGTGGCTAATCTAGTGCATTAAGGTTGCAGGTGGCAATGTTGCTAATCAAGTGGTTTTTAGGTGTTGTTTATATTTATTCAATAAAAATATTTACAAGCTTAGATATTCGTGTATTATATGTCTTGCTCTGACATTCAGAGTTATTAATGAACATCAAGTAAAAGAAAAGCCTTAGAATCTCTTCGTTATCGTTGTTATCCTCTGTGTTTCCCTTAGCTTCATCGTGACATTCAATAATTCAAGCTTGAGCGCATCGCATTTTCGCGACAGATTGATTAATTTTAATATATAAGGGACACATCATGTCTAACAAAACAACTGGTTTAGTAAAATGGTTTAACGAAGATAAAGGTTTTGGTTTTATCACTCCTGATAACGGCGGCGCTGACGTGTTCGTTCATTTCCGTTCAATCACTTCAGAGGGTTTCAAGACTCTTGCTGAAGGCCAGAAAGTTTCTTTTGATGTTGAGCAAGGCCAAAAAGGCCCACAAGCTGCTAACGTAGTAGCTGTGTAACTCGACGTTATAAGAATAACGCAAACGGTTTAACGACTGTTTGCGTTTTTTTATGTCTGCGATTTAACAACTTGCATTCGTAACGGGTATAAACGGTTTATTTTTGTAGTGTCATCAATTCAAATTATTATTTTAACTATGTCTCCTCTGCTTGTTAATCACCATCCTCAACATGAGCGGAATCTAACTCTGATCTAATTTTCTTATTTCTCCATAATCCTATTTCTACTTTGATCTGAATCAAGGCTATTGATCGCAAATAGTTTCATTATATTAGCTGTACATCATGTTGATGATAGCGAGGCCATAATGCCGGATAACAAACTCATATTGATCTTAAAAATCTGTATCTCGATAGGGTTCAGCCTAATTTTATTAGGCATTTATTGTCATAATTTCAGTGATACGATTGAGATGATGGGAGTTAATGGAATTATTATTAGTGCGATGTGCGTGGCCTTTGGCATGGCATTGTCGCTACCGACAAAAATGTACCTGACTTTTATGCTGGTTAAGCGTGAAGCAGATAAAGCGTCATAATCTCATCGTGGTCGGTTCGTTACAAGATGAGCGTTAATGTTTACACTAACGATATTTCATTTCACATAGAATGTTATTCCCTCCTAGAACACTACAGCAAGTCGCTTTTTAATGACTAAAACAGTCTAATTCTCTTCATTTTCTATTAGAAAATCGGTTGTCATAATACATAAATTAACGGGCATAAAAAGAAATTTTTCGCGGTTTCAATAACAATTTAATACTTAATGATGATGTTTTTTAGTGGTTGATTATTAAAGATTATATATAAATTCAGAGCCGAATGATGGTTAGTTTATTGTGGCTATAACGCTGTTGGTTCATTTTATATTGAGTGATAGCATATTTGAGGTTAAAAATACTTATTACATTGATTTTAGAGCTATTAAGTATATTGAAATAAATTGTTTAATCGCTAAAAAATGATTTAATTTGAGGGTATATGTGTGACTTTTATTATCTTTTAGCCTTTTTCGTGGTGACATTAGTAGTTGGATCAGTTATTACTATTTATACAAACAGGAAAATAACATTTAAGGAAAAATAATGCCTTCATGGTTTGATAATGTTCAGCTTGGTTTTGATATGGCGACAAGTCTGACAATTGTTGGTGCCGCAGTGACTTGGGTTATTCGTGAAAAGAAGCAGGCTGAAGCTGAAAAAGTGCGCGGAATTAATCAACAAGTTCGATCTACAAGTCTAAAAAAAGTACAAGATGTACTTTTTGAGATGGAAGATAAATTTTCAGTGTTGATCAATGAGACACAGACCTATGAAAATATGATCGATAATCGTGTTCGCAAAGTAAATGATCAACTCGATTTTTCTCGGTTGAATTTAGCGATAAAACGAGATGATCAATTTCTGATTAAAGCGATTGATCGTCTCCAAGCGATTCGCGAAGAATTAGGCCAATTTTATGAATTGATTCAGGTTAGACGTTATAGCTTGATACCTTTACTTGATGCTATTGAAGAAGGTGATAAGTATATTGGTGTATTCCAACAAAACATCGACGAAGTCGGTGATGCTTATAACCAAGTGACATCAGGAAATGTATCTCTGTTAAAAGAGCTGGAAGCCGTTATTTCAATGCTCAACAAACAGTTTGGTGATGAGCTTATTGACGTATCTGATGAAGTCAAAAAAGAGCTTTTTCAAAAGATATCGACAGATGAAACGTTTATGAAACCAATACAATCTATCATTTACGATGAAGATTATTTCTATTGGGTACAACGTTTTGTTCCTGCAGGAAGAGAAGAAGATTATTTAGAAAAGGTTGTCAGACCAAGTAAAATTGAAGATAAAGAGCTTTGCTCTGAAGTAATGGTTCATTTTATTTTAGCCTTAATTGGTAAAAATCATGAGCTAATTTCTCAAGTCTTGAGAACCGCTTCGGGATCGGTGATGAAAGCCAGAATTGAGTGTAAAGATATTTTGATTTCACTTAGTGCAATTTCGCATAAATTGGTGATGGATAATCACGGCGATACACTTGAAAAAGTAATCGCAAAGTATGAGTCTGAAGAATATTTTGGCCGAAACGTAACTATTCGCTAGTCGATCTATTTAACATTGAACTTGCTGTTTATATTTTACAGATGATTAGGGTCTGTTGATCTTTGTTGGTTGAATTTTGTTCGAGTGAAAAACGTTTTAATCGAGGCTAATGAATTGCTGCCTAGTCATCTAAGCAAAATGCATTCAACAAAGAGTAAAACGTTTTTAGCCGAACCTTTCGGGCAGCGTTTGTAGGTCATTTTTACTGTGTTATCGACTTTTTATGTAGAATAACTACACCACAAAGTCTCTGCCTTGTAGCTCATGTTTAAGTAATGGCCAGCAATTCGCTGCAAAAACAACCTTGAAAGATCAACAGGACCTAGTGTTTCTAGGTCTTACCGGACTTAGTGGCAGATGAATGAGGGGGATAACCTTTCATCATTTATACATTGGGTTTTGCCTTTACCAAGACTGGCTTTAACCTTTGCCGTTAATACATTCATAATACGATCTGTGACGATTGGCTCTACAGTGATATCTGTTTATTTTTATTGAAATGAGCGTGTTCATCAATTTAGTCATTTTTATAAACACTATTGATTAGCTAGCACTGTTCTGCTGCTAGCTAATCAATAGTGTTTATCCTGCAAAATCACCTTAAAGCTATCATTTTGGCAATTAACCCAAGACTATTGGGTCAAAAACACCGATAATTCACCCTAATTTAGACAAGCTGGCCGTTTGGTTGCGCAAGACTGTGGATATATTCAATGGAAATCAAAGTAAATTTTCTCGATAATTTGAGACTCGAAGCTAAGTTTGACGACTTTACCGTCACCGCCGATCAGCCGATCCGTTACAAAGGTGATGGTTCTGCTCCTAGTCCTTTTGATTATTTCTTAGCATCTTCAGCACTTTGCGCCGCTTACTTCATTAAGGTGTATTGTAAAGCTCGTGATATTTCGACTGAAAATATCAAATTGTCGCAAAACAATATCGTTGACCCGGAAGATCGTTATAACCAAATTTTCCAAATTCAAGTTGAGTTACCGGATGATATTTCGGATAAAGATCGTCAAGGTATTTTACGTTCAATCGATCGTTGTACCGTTAAAAAAGTGGTTCAGACTGGGCCAGAGTTTAAAATCGAAACCGTTGAAAACTTAGACGCCGACGCCAATGCGATGTTGATGGGCCAAACTGAAGCAGATGCGAGTACTTTTATCTTAGGTAAAGACTTACCGCTTGAGCAGACTATTAAAAACATGACGGGGTTGTTAGCCGACCTTGGGATGAAGATTGAGATTTCGTCATGGCGTAACATTGTGCCTAATGTGTGGTCTTTACATATTCGTGATGCAGCATCACCTATGTGTTTCACCAACGGAAAAGGTGCCACTAAAGAGAGCGCGTTATGTTCTGCTTTAGGCGAGTTTATCGAGCGTCTTAATAATAACTTTTTTTATAACGATCAATTCTTTGGTACTGAAATCGCCAATAGCGAATTTGTGCATTACCCAAATGAGAAATGGTTTGCACTAGAAGACGATGATGCTCTGCCTACTGGCATTTTAGATGAGTACTGTTTAGACATTTATAACCCCGATGAAGAGTTATGTGGCTCACATTTAATTGATACTAACTCAGGCAATAAAGATCGTGGCATTTGTGCTATTCCATACACGCGTCAGTCAGATGGGGAAACGGTCTATTTCCCGTCTAACCTTATTGAAAACTTATTTTTAAGCAATGGCATGAGTGCGGGTAATAACCAGCAAGAAGCCCATGTGCAGTGTTTATCTGAAATTTTTGAACGTGCAGTTAAACGTCAAATTATCGAACAAGAAATTGTACTACCCGATGTGCCAATGGCAGTACTAGAGAAATTCCCAAGTATTTTAGCGGGCATTAAAGGGCTTGAAGAGCAAGGCTTCCCTATTGTTGTGAAAGACGCTTCTTTAGGCGGTCAATTTCCTGTTATGTGCGTGACCTTAATGAACCCACGTACTGGTGGTGTATTTGCCTCGTTTGGTGCACACCCTAGCTTTGAAGTGGCATTAGAGCGCAGCTTAACCGAGTTATTACAAGGTCGCAGCTTTGAAGGCTTAAACGATGTGCCAAAGCCTACTTTTAATAGCATGGCAGTGACTGAGCCAGAAAACTTTGTTGAACACTTTATTGATTCTACCGGGGTTATCTCTTGGCGTTTCTTTAGCAGTAAGTTTGATTACGAATTCTGTGAATGGGACTTTAGCGGTACTAGTGAAGAAGAAGCCAGCGGTTTATTTGGTATTTTAGAGGCCATGGGCAAAGAAGTGTATATTGCCGAGTTTACAGATTTAGGCGCATCTGCGTGTCGTATTTTAGTGCCGGAATATTCAGAAGTGTATCCAGTAGATGACTTGATTTGGGACAACACCAATAAGTCTTTAAACTACCGTGAAGATATCTTAAATCTGCATTCATTAAGCACTAAAGCGTTAGGTAAGTTAGTTAATCGCTTAGAAGAAAGCCAGCTAGATAACCATACCGATATTCGTACCTTAATTGGCATTGTGTTCGATGAGAATACGGTTTGGGGCCAGTTAACCATTATCGAACTGAAGATTTTGATTTATCTTGCATTAGGCTCGCACGAAGATGCGATTGAATTGGTAGGTGAGTTCTTACAGTTTAACGACAATACCGTCCAACGAGGTCTGTTTTATCAAGCGGTGAATGCAGTATTGGAAGTGACCTTAGATGAAGACTTAGAACTTGAGCACTTTATCGGTAACTTTAACCGCATGTTCGGTAAAGAAGTGATGGACAATGTCGTCGGTTCGGTTAATGGCACAGTACGCTTTTATGGCCTGAGCAAAACCAGCATGAATCTCGAAGGCATTGAACCGCATTTACGTTTGATCGAAAGCTACAAAAAACTGCATCAAGCGCGTAAAGCAAACCTTAGTATCTAGTTTATTGGTTCTGTTTTGCATAGCAAAAAGCCCGCCATTTATGTGGCGGGCTTTTTTGTTGCGCTATATTGTGAAGGAGTGGTCTGCTTACTGTTTGTCTAAATAGCTTTCTACAGCAGTGGCTCTATCTTCTGCATGCTCTATTAGCTCATCGATAGCACGGTAAAAATCGCTGCTACTTTCTAAAAAGCTATACCCAGAGACTTCAGTGGTCGCATAAGGGGCAACAAGTGCAGAGTAAGCATTGTAGCTTGCTTGCATTTTATTGGTTTCGAATGCATCGCTGATAACCTCAAGTAAAAACTGGTTGTAGCGGTCACGGTATACATCATCTGCGTACAGTTTTGATATGAGTGGCCAGCTGCTTGAGTTGAGGTCTGAGAAGTCTAACGACAATGCGCCACCTTGTTTCCCGTCTTGCAATGCTTCGTTGTTGTCCCAAGGTATCCAGGTCAGTTTTGAATTGTCTGGATTGTTATATAAATAGTAATTGTGTGGCATTAAGCCGTAAGTGTCCCAGTTTTGAATGATGCCATTAACGGCTAAGTATTTTAAAAATACATCAACATCAAATACCGTTTCTAGATTGGCTCGCCATGTTTCAGGATCTGTGCTGCGAGTGTCGGCGTGTAGGGCGGTAAACAGGGCTTGTATGTCAGACCAATCTTCGTCGTCTTCGTTAGTTTTTTTCTCAAAGTCTTCTTGATTAAATGACCCATCAACAAACATTGCGCCATCATCTTCGGGTTTGTACAAGTTACCTTTGTCGCTAGAAAATTGCGTGTCGATTACAGTGTCATCAATTTCTTCTACAAGAGTATATAAACCAAAATATTCAGGGCCGTCTCCATGGTCAACGTATAAGGTATAAAACCCAGTGTGAGATACAGCAAGCCCTGCATCTTTAAACACATCCGCAGCAACTTTTTCACGTAACATTGACTCGTCATCAAAGTTGTTTTTTAAACTAAACTTTTTAAAGCCATAAAAGCGTTGGTTTTTAATTTGCGGGTAATCGTCTTCATACTCGTCGAAATCAAGTTTAAGTGCCAGTTTAAGAATGCCTTGTTGCCAGCTAGTTTGCAGTGATGAATTACCTTTAAAGCGGATGCCGACGCGATACCATTCTTTGTTGTTATAAAATACTTCAGCTGGAACAAAAATAGGATCTTCATCGGTATCACTTAAGCTATTTGATGAGCTTCTACCAAATTCACCATAGAGTGCCGTCATGTCATCTAACATGCTTTGCCAGCGCGCTTGTGTGACAACGATATCAAGCCGTTTAACTTCGGTATCACTAAACACTTCATCAAAGTTAGGGTCGACATTTTTGCTGTGGGTTTCGTCTGTCCAATCGCTCGCTTCAAAATCTGCGTCAGTGACCTCTGTTTCAGTATCAGTGCTTGTGTCAGTATCAGCGCTAATGACCGTTTCGGCTATTTCGCTGTTGCTATCACTGTCGCTACCACAACCTGTGAGTATAAAAGCACAACTGAGTGTCATGATAAGTAATAGTGTCATTGGCTGGTTAATTAACCGCTTTTTGAGGTGTAAGTTATTAAGGGAAAACATCGGGCTCTCCTAGTACTTGGGTAAGATTATTTATATGAAGTCGTTACACGTATGTTAGAGAGTAAAAGTGCAGAAACTGCACAGTGAGTGTGGAACAAAATAGCAAGTCGATAAAAGTGCGATCTTGTTCACTGTGATATATTTGCGTGCTAATAGCCGTCGCCACCGGTATTCGATAAGATAAATAAGTTTACAGTGAAGAGATTTATCTTTAGGTTAGTGAACAATGATAATGTTAACGTCTTGTAAAAAAACATATTCTTAATAATTAATATTCAAGGACGATAAATGAGACCTTCACTTTTTTTGCTCAGCTGTGCAATGTTAAGCCCTGCTATAAACGCCAATGAATTACCGCCAATTTTAGATTTTTACCCACTTTGTAGTCCACACACTATCGATACAGCCAATGATAAAATCGTCTACGATATTGACTCAGACTTGCTGGAATCGTCTAGTGATGGCGTGTTGTCCCATCGTGATGCTTATATACAACAAGCCTTTGTGGAAATACAGCGCAAAGCTGCAGCAGCAGGAGCGGATGCGATTATTATTGATAGATTAAGTGTTGGCGGAATTGAGCGAAGTATTGACTTGCAAGATGACAGTAGCCGAGTTAAATCGATCACCAAGCAAATCCATGTGATTACCACTGCGCAATACGTTACCTTTTGTGACGATACACAACTGAGCAAAGATCCCACACCTTATAACAGTGAAGGAAAATCGGTTTCGTATACCCAAACCACAGTAAAGTTGACGATGCCAAACGAGGGGAATGTATTAAAGCAAGCGCAAAAACACCAAGCACCTGATGCGCTTATTACAACTGACAGCGCCTATGGCATACACATTGGTGACTCGGTTGATGTTTTACAACAAGCATTAGGTCCTCACAGTATTCAGTTGCAACTCGACAATGGTGCAACCGTTTATGGTTATGGGCGCAGTCTATGGTTTGTTGTTAAAGACAATCGTATCGAGATGATTACCCAGGATTTAGGATTGTTAAATGGCCATGGTCAAAACCAAATTGCCTTAAGTGAAAACTATGATGGCGATAATTGGGTGATTGCTAACCAAGTGCGTCAAGGTGATGGGCTTGCTAGCGTGAAAGCGCATTTAGCGCTTAAAAAGCAAGGTGATGTTTACAGTGTGGGAGATAAAAATAGCCGATTGATATTAACTTTTGAAGACTATAATGAAAGTCTAGATAATGCTGCTGTTTCTCGACTTAACAGCTTTGCAATTATGCCATTAACAGTCACTGATGATTATCACGTTAAGTTCGGTAACTTTGATAATATCGACATCGCAACATTGTTGACATTAGCATTTAAGCAAGCTTATACCTTGCAACCACAACAGCTCATCAACCAAATCCAATTGACAGACAACGGTCCAAAAGTGCTGGTGAATAGCAATGTATTATTGGGTTTTGATCGCCAAGGAGTCGTTAATTCAATTAAAATTACCGAGTCGATGTTTGGCACGCAAACGATGAGTGAATTTAATGCTGTGCTTGCTAATTATCAGTTGCCTACTATCAAATCTCAATTGTTGGAGCGATACCCAAACGCAGAAGATAATTTTGATAACATTATGCTGACAAAAGGGACGGTGATGTTGTCGATTAATTTTGATTCATACGATGACGATGCGCAGCTAATTGATTTTACGTTACGTTTTTAATCATCTTAGCGACTAGACCTGAGTGAGTGGTACAGTTACCAGCGCTATAGGCACAGATGGCATACAATATACCTTATTGAGGTTCAATGGGGTAAAGTAGCACCCAAGTTTTGATCTAAAGTTGTTGGGAATACAAATGAATATTGAAAATGATGTGATTGATAATTTAGCCGAATTAGAACGCTTTTTACTGTCGGTGGAAAAGGGCGGTTTAGGTTTGGAAGGTGTTGCTGGTGTGGGTATGGCAACTAGTCATGCCGACGGTCGTCATTTTGTTGCGGTATTTGGTGATAACCACAAGCTATTACTTGGCCGTTGGATTACCGCAGAAATCTTCGAAAGTGGTCAAGATATGGTTAAAAATGGGCTTAAATCTAAGCATTGATTGTAGACTCTATTTTGATTAAAAGGGGCAGAAATTCATTTCTGCCCCTTTTTACTATTAGTGACTTAGCATCATCACTTATCTGAATTGGTTGAACCAATTTTGTGAATCGCTAAATCCGCCCCAATAAATTCATCTTCTTGGCTTAAGCGTAAACTCGATAGCTTGTTAACTACGCCATACACAATCATACCGCCAACAATTGCCACCACAACGCCAGCAATACTACCGATAAGTTGTGACATAAAGCTGACTCCGCCAAGGCCTCCGAAAGCTTGCTGGCCAAAAATACCCGCTGCAATACCGCCCCACACACCGCATAAACCGTGTAGTGGCCATACACCTAGAACGTCGTCTATTCTGTTGCTGCGCTGTAATTTGGTGTATACGAAAACAAACAAACCTCCAGCGACACCGCCAACCACAAATGCGCCAACAGGATGCATTAAATCAGAACCGGCACACACAGCCACTAAGCCTGCTAGTGGTCCGTTATGAATAAAACCAGGGTCATTCTTCCCCACCACAAGTGCCACAATCGTACCGCCAACCATAGCCATTAAACTGTTTACTGCCACTAAGCCACTAATTCCATCGAGGGTTTGCGCTGACATAACGTTAAAGCCAAACCAACCGACAATTAACACCCAAGAGCCTAGCGCTAAGAAGGGAATATTTGATGGTGCAAAAGCTATACCGGGTTTGCGGCCGCGTCGGGCACCTAATAAATAGATGGCGACTAAGGCTAACCAACCGCCCATGGCATGTACCACAACGGAACCTGCAAAGTCATGGAATTGGGCGCCGAATTGGCTTTCTAACCAAGCTTGGAAGCCATAATTACCGTTCCACATAATCCCTTCAAATAACGGGTATACGAAGGCAACAATCAAAGCTGAAGCCAGTAAAAAAGGCCTAAAACTGCCGCGTTCAGCAATACCGCCAGATACAATCGCGGGAATGGCTGCTGCAAATGTGAGTAAGAAGAAAAATTTAACCAGTTGGTAACCATTATCAGTGGTTAAGCTTTCTGCGCTGACAAAAAAGTGATTGCCGTAAGCAATTTGATAACCAATGACAAAGTAGGCAATAGCGGAAAAAGCAAAGTCAGTTAGAATTTTCACCAAGGCATTGACTTGGTTTTTATGTCTCACTGTGCCCATTTCTAAAAATGCAAAGCCTGCGTGCATGGCTAACACCATAATTGCACCAAGTAAGATAAACAAGGTGTCTGCACTTTGTGCAATGACGCCAATAGCATCACTAATATTATTCATTTCAGTTCCCACAAAACGATTCTCTGTTGAAATTCATACTTTTATAAAGCAAAAGTCATTCCTAAACCGTTACTTGACTGGCATATTCATGAACCCATATGGTGCAAATGGCTGAAAATGTTGCTGAAATGATCCGTTAAATGTTCTACTTCGGTGCGTTTTTATGTCGGTTCAATGCTCAATAGTGTCAGTAATGATTGATGCTTGGACTGATAATGTTTCATTTTGGTGCGCTATCGCTTTCATTTGGTGCGTTGCACTAAACGTAAATTAACTTTATGTTAACATTTGTCATTAAGCTAATATTGTCCAATAACGAGGGCTTAAATACATCGGTTGTAAAGATCCCTATTCCAAATTATCAATAACTGATCCCCAATAACATCTCACTAGAAACAGCATTACGGGAGCAATATGACAGCAGTAAGAGTGGCAGGAGTGGGAATGATCCCATTTTGCAAACCAGGTAAGCATGAACCCTATCGTGTCATGGCGGCTAAAGCGATAAAGCTGGCATTAGCTGATGCAGGGCTTGACGCCAAGTCAGTTGGCCAAGCATATGGTGCCTATATTTATGGCGACAGCACCTGCGCTCAGCATGCATTCTACGATGTAATTCAAAGCGGCATTCCAATTATCAATGTTAATAATAATTGTTCTAGTGGCTCTACTGCGTTATTTCTAGCGCGCCAGGCGGTGTTGTCTGGACAAGTGGATTGTGCGTTAGCGTTTGGATTTGAAGAAATGCAACCAGGTGCATTGGGATCGCATTGGACCGACAGAGAAAGCCCTTTTGAGCGGATTGAGCCAGTGTTAAAGCAGTTTAATGCCCCGCAAGGTCCAATTGCATTACAGGCTTTTGGTGCAGCAGGTCGTCATTATATGGATAAGTATCACGTCGGTGCCGATATTTTTGCCAAGGTGGCCGAAAAGTCACGTCGTCATGCGTTACAAAATCCATACTCGATGTTTTCAACGCCATTAACGTATCAGCAAGTGCTCGATGATAAGTTAATTTACGACAATTATTTAACTCGGCTTATGGCTTGCCCTCCTACTTGTGGTGCAGCAGCGACCATCGTTTGCAGCGAACAGTTTGCCCGTCAAAACGGCATTACATCCAAGGTAAAGATTATTGCGCAGGCAATGGCAACTGATACCGAGCAGTCGTGGCAAGACCCAATTTATGCCGTCGGTAAGGGAATGAGCCAACAAGCGGCGCAGCAGGTTTATGATGATGCTGGTATCGACCCCAACGATATCGATGTAATAGAACTGCATGATTGTTTTACCCCAAATGAGGTGATCACTTATGAAGCATTAGGCTTATGTCCTGAAGGCGGCGCAGCTGAATTGATTGCCAATGGTGACAACACGTATGGTGGCAAATTTGTTATTGGGCCATCGGGTGGATTAATGTCGAAAGGACATCCAATTGGTGCTACTGGGCTGGCACAATGTACCGAGCTGACATGGCACTTACGTGGTCAAGCTGGCAACCGGCAAGTCGACAATGCCAGGTTAGCATTGCAGCACAATGTAGGTTTAGGTGGCGCGGTGGTGGTGACGTTATATGGCGTTTAGCTAACGGTTTGATTTCATGCTGCGCTACAGTGTCGTCGATGTATGAAGGCAATGTAGCGCAACAAGGTGGGCTGTTCGTTAACTGGCTTTTTTGCGACTAAAAGTACGTCGGTAAAAGGTCACCACACTGAATGATAAAATCAATGTGCCAATGAGTGACACCAAGGTAATCAACATTACATAGCTTGCTGGCATGTACAGTCCATCGTGTAGAGGCCGAACAAAACTGGCAATTTTAGCTAATAAAGGTCGGTCACTGTGTTTGATTACTGACTCAATCGTTCCTTGTTGATAATTCATGTTGATGCGATCAGCTTCTCTTAACCACACGCCCTGATGTTCATCGAATTGAATACTGTACACAAGGTCTTGTGGTTTATCTGTTTCTGCTTGCTGGTCTTTATTGGGTTTAGAGCGTGGTTTACTTACTGATACAAGCTCTGCGTCTGGCCAAATTTGTTGTGCATTACTTAGCTGGCTCAACCAATGACTTGGTTGGCTGACAGAATAAGTTAGTGTCTGTTCGTTGGTGGAATCTTGCTTAAGAACACCTGTCCATAAGCTGTTGTAAGTGATTAAAAATCCGCTGATACACAATATAAACAATGGTACTGAAATAAATAATCCCAGTTGAATGTGGCTTTTAAGTAAACTGCTTGAGCGGGTATTTTTAGGAATACTTTGTTTTAATCTAAATCCATTACGCACTCGCCACCACAGGTAAATGCCAATTAAGGTTACGATGCCCCCCGCAAGCGATGCCCATGCATTAATGTATTTACCACCATTGTCGATGAGAAAATTTCGATGCAACCAAAATACCGTGCTATATCCAGGTAAATCGAAAGAGGAGCTACTTGACAGTTCATTTAACTCTTTGTCCAATGCAATTGATTTACCACGAGTGCTAGCTTGAATATATGGCGTATGTTCTGTTGGAAAGCGAACAGTACTCATGTCGGGATAGCGCTCAAATACACTCGCAACAGTATCGGCTTTTTGTTCAAGTGTGATTGGAGAGTATGTTTGATCTTTACTGTCTAGGCGTTTGAGCAAATCAACGCTACCGAGATATACCCCAGTGGTAAGTACTATTAACATGGTGATGCTAATAAAAAAACCTACCCAGTTGTGAAACCATTTTAATGTCGAAACCATGTTCATTTTTGTTTGCTCAAATTATGCCATGCAGTATTGCAATAGAGTGTTAAACCTGCTGATTTTATTATTTTTTATAAACGTTAATACAAATCCACAAACTTGCGGTAATGATAATTAATCTCAATTATTTGTTCAATTAAAGAAGTGTAAAGATGTGGGGGATAAACCCATTTATCGTCTAAATATCATTTTGGCGTAAGTGCTTTATTCTGGGATTGTTATTAGTTAGGTCGTACTTCACCCTATTAGAGCTGTCGCTACGCATTTCTAGATGCCTCAATAATTGACAATCTAAATGTTCAAGTGGCTAGTAGAATTAGCATTAACGGCTGAGTTTAGTGATTATTTTATATTTTTTAAAACTCATACTATTTTGATAATAAGCAATATTCTCTAGTGTAAATGTGAATAACAACAATCAATTTGATCGATCACTCAAAATAAACTTGAGCGATTGTTCAAATTGGTTTATAGTGGACTCAATTCGAAACGAAACGCTCCTAAATTTATTTATCTAGAAGAGAGAATATTATGACTGCATTTACTATTCATACAGTAGACACCGCACCAGAAGGCAGCAAAGCTATGTTAGAGGGTGCTAAAAAACAAATGGGTATGGTTCCCAATCTATTTGGCGTTTTAGCAGAATCTCCAAGCACGTTGCAAGCTTACCAACAGTTACATCAGGCCTTTTTAGACACATCATTTAACCCTGAAGAGCTAACGGTTGTATGGCAAACCATTAATGTTGAACACGAATGTGGTTACTGCGTACCAGCCCATACAGGTATTGCACATTCAATGAAAGTAGACCCAGCGTTAACTGAAGCACTACGTAATAAAGCGGCGATGCCAACTGCAAAATTACAAGCGTTACAAGATGCGACATTAAGTATCGTACGTAACCGCGGTAATATTTCTGAAGTAGAACTAGCAGCATTTTATGCCGCAGGTTATGGCCAACAGCAGGTATTAGAAATCATTTTAGGTCTGTCACAAAAAGTGATCAGTAATTACACCAACCATGTAGCAAAAACACCGGTTGATGATGCATTCAAAAAGTTTACTTGGTAATTCTTTACTAACATTTTTACCGACATTTTTATCAAAGATTATCATTCACGATAAGTCGATTCATGTATGACTTCATAATACCAATGCCGCGTTATCGCAAATGGCATTGGTATTTTTTTATCACGTTACAGTGAAAAAGCGTACTTGAAGAGATGAGGACAGCCAAATGACAGCAAAGATTAAGCTCGATATTATTTCAGATGTAGTGTGCCCTTGGTGCATCGTCGGTTATAAACACTTAGAAGCAGCGATAAATGAACTTGGGCTGCAAGATCAAGTTGAGATTGAGTGGCAACCATTTGAACTTAACCCTAACATGCCTGCTGAAGGTGAAAATCTGCGTGAGCATTCAGCCAGAAAATACGGCACAACCCCAGAAGGTAGCGTTCGTGCACGGGCCAATATTGCTCAACAGGGGGCTGAACATGGCTTTATTTTTGACTATTTTGAACAGATGAAAATGGTTAACACTTTAGACGCTCATGTGTTGTTGGAATACGCGAAAGAGGTCGGTAAGCAAACGGAGCTTAAATTGCGTTTATTCAGCGCCTTTTTTAGCGAACATAAAGATATTTCAAACCGTGAGGTGTTGACCGCTGAGCTCACCGCAGTGGGTATTAATGCCGCAGAAGCCATGAGTTTACTTGATAACGCTGCAGTGGCTGAACAGGTTCGCGCCAAAGAGGCTCATTGGCAGCAACTTGGTATTTCGGGTGTACCCACGGTCATTTTTAACCAATCGAGTGCATTAACTGGCGCGCATCCAGTTGAAGCATATAAACAAGTTTTGGCCGATTTAGTTGCCCAGCGCTAATGCGCTAGGGCTACATTGTTTGAGTATTGTTATCCCGAGTTTAGGTTACTTACACCTGAGCCACGCTAATCACCTGTTTGGTTGATGGAGTAATAACCACCGGGATTGATTTTGAGGTTGGGGTGTAAGAGCCAATTCCGACGCTGTTGATTGACACCAGTGGATTCGTCTCAGGATAATAAGCCGCAATGTTACCGCGTGGAATGTCGTAATAAACCACGCTAAAGCCACAGACTTTGCGGACGATATTGTCGTTGGCAATAGACTGTATATCAATAAGTTGGTCTTCAAGCAGATTAAGCTGAACAGCATCTTGTTGGTTCATAAACAATACATTCCGCTTACCTTTAATACCGCGATATCGGTCGTCCATTCCATAAATAGTGGTGTTGTATTGGTCGTGAGATCGCAAACTTTGCAGTAAAAAAATAGGGTGTTGTTCGGCGGATGACGCAGTTGTTTGTGCGTTGCTTGAACAATCTGCAATAACTGAATTTGGCAACTGACTAGGATTAAATTGAGCTAACTGGTTAGTGGTATTCCAAATAAGCTCAGCAGCGCTATTCCCCAGATAAAACCCGGCTGGTTGTTCGATACGTTGATTAAAGTCACTAAAGCCGTCGATGGTATTTTCGATAAGCTGACGGATTAGTGCATAGTCATCACGTAATGCCAGCCAATCTAGTTTATTTGTGGCATGGTTTGTTGAGTTGAGCTGAGTCGAGCCGGAATGGTTAAATGTTGCATGAGCCATTTGAGCGACAATATCAATTTCAGATAAACATTGTTCTGAGGCGGGTTCGGTCATGCCTGTTGAAGCATGAACCATGCTAAAGGTATCTTCAACGGTGATTTTTTGAATGCCGCTTTGCTGCTTGTCTAATTCAGTGCGGCCTAAACAAGGTAAAATTAAGGCGTCGTGTGTTACTTGTAAGTGGCTGCGATTAAGCTTAGTGCTGATTTGAACATTGAGTTCAGCATTGCGCATTGCTTGGTATGTAAAATCAGTATCGGGCGCCGCAGCCGCAAGGTTTCCACCTAAACAAATTAGCACCTTACTCTGTTTACTGTGCAGGGCTTTAAGGGCTTCGACCACATTGTGGCCCGCTTGCCGCGGTAAGCTGGTAGATAAATGCTGTTCTAAGCGGGTAATAAAAGCGGCAGACGGCTTTTCATTAATGCCCATAGTGCGGTTGCCTTGCACATTACTGTGGCCGCGAACTGGGCATAATCCGGCACCTTTTTTACCTAGTTGACCACATAGCAGATGCAGATTAACGACTTCACGAATAATGTCGACCGAATGCTTATGTTGAGTTAAGCCCATTGCCCAGCAACTGATCACGGTTTTGCTGTCACTGAACACGGTCGCAGCTTGAATAATCTCTGCTTTTGTCAGTCCAGATTGTTGTTCTATTTTATCCCAGCTAGTGTGTGTAACACTGTGTTGATAATCTTCAAAAAATGCACTGTGCTGCTGTATAAACTCATGGTCTATTTTATCTGGACGTTGTTCAATAATAAATTTAGCCATGCCTCGCGCAGCGGCCATATCGCCGCCTAATTTAGGGGTTAAATACAAATGGCTGATGGTAGTGGCTGCAGGAGTGAGCAATTCTATAGGACTTTGTGGACTGGCGAACTTTTCTAAGGCAACTTCTTTAAGATTATTGAAAGTGACAATTTTACCTCCTTGCTTGGCGGCCTTGCGCAGAGTATTCATCATTCTTGGGTGGTTGGTGCCAGGGTTTTGGCCAAACACAAAAATGGCTTCGGCGGCATCAAAATCTTCTAATACTACCGTGCCTTTGCCTATTCCAATGGCGTTAATTAATGCGACACCGCTAGCTTCGTGGCACATGTTAGAGCAATCGGGAAAGTTATTGGTGCCATAAAGCCGGCCAAACAGTTGGTAGAGATAGGAGGCTTCGTTACTGGCGCGTCCAGAAGTGTAAAATTCAACTTGGTCAGGGCTACTTAAACTGTTGAGCTTGGTGGCGATAATCGAAAATGCCTCAGACCAGGTTACTGGTTCATAGTGATCGGTTATCGCATTAAAGCGCATTGGTTCGGTTAAACGCCCCTGATATTCTAACCAGTAGTCGGTCTGTTTTGTTAGTTGGCGTACCGAATGTTGAGCAAAAAAATCGCGACCAACGCCTTTGCCTGTCGATTCCCATGCCACAGCTTTGGCGCCATTTTCGCAAAACTGAAATGCACCTTGCTTGTTATCACCCCATGCACAACCTGGGCAATCGAAGCCATCAGTTTGATTAACACGGAGTAAGTTTTTAAGGTTTTGCTTGGTGTGTTGGCTGCGAAGTACATGAGTAAATGTGGCTTGCAGTGAAGGAAATCCGCCGGCTTTAGTTGGTTTTTGGTGATGACTAGACATGAATTTCTCCGATAGGCCTCAGCGATAGACGGTTAACATTAAAATGACAATCGTAACTGGAATAATAAATAGGCGCTGAAAACTTGGGTATGTGAATAATATTGAGGTTGTATTTTAATGCTAGCTTTACTGCGAGTTGGCTTGGCGAAGCTAGACTAATAAGATTGTTAGCGCCAAAAAGAACCGCTTTATGGATCAATTCACTGCTACAACGACTGGTGATTAATAAGGTATTACATGATGTTTTTTGCGTCGCGGTTGTTTGCCTTATTAACATGCCGATAAGTTTATCGAGTGCATTATGACGGCCGATGTCTTCACGACAGGCGATAATGTCGCCTTGTGCTGTTAACGCTAAAGCCGCATGTATCGCACCACTTTGTTGAGCTTTTATTTGGCTGTCGGCAATACGTTGTTTTAAGGTTTCAAGGTTATTAATGTCAATGGGGCGTGTGACCGGAAGAATAGCTAATTGAGGCAGTGCATGTTCTATTGCTTCAACACCGCAGATACCGCAACCTGTTGCACCCACGAGCCGACGTTTTTTACTGTTTAAGGCCGACAGACAACGATTGGCGATAGTCACTTCAACCATAAAGCCGCTATCTGATGGCGTTATTTGAATGTCATGTATGTCATGATCGTGTTGGATAATGGCTTCGGCAAATAAAAAACCAATCGCAAAATCTTCAATATCATCAGGGGTGACCATCATCACAGCATAGTTAATCCCGTTAATATTAATGGCGGCAGCCGCTTCCTCTACCAGATGTTCAATGGGGGGCAACCATTTATATGAAGCATTCATGTGTATAGACTCAAAACCGGACGTGGATCACAGTTTAGGGGGCGCTAATACACAAAGCCAATCAAACAAATTTATGCGGTGATAGTTTTTATCTATTAATATAACGTAATTGATAGGCAGACTTTGAGGGTGTATGAACCTGAGGCAGTTACATTATTTTTATGAATTAGCGCAGTTTAAGCATTTTGCTAAAGCAGCCAAAGCTTGCCATATTACCCAGCCGACTTTGTCAGCCAGTATTACTGCGTTGGAAAAAAGCTTTGGTACCGAGCTAGTGGTGCGCGGCAGTCAGTTTGTTGCGTTAACCGATGCTGGACAGATTGTATTGCGCTATGCAGAAAAAATGCTGTTAGATCAAGCGGCGCTAAAACAAGAATTGAGTGTGTTTAGTGGGCCATTAATCGGCGCTTTGCGGATTGGCATTGTGCCGCAGTCGAGTGTCGATATTATGCCGATAATTAAAGCATTTAACGAGCTGCATCCTAATATTGCCGTAACGCTCTTGGTGACCACCAATGAAAAGCTGATTGAGCAACTGACTTTGCATCAAATTGATATCGGTTTAGGGTTTGATGAAAACCTTACTGAGGCGAATCGTCGCACGTTTCATTTTTATCCGCAGATTGATAATGATATGGCGGTATTATCAACCCAAGCACTTGTTAATCAACTCGACACTACTGCGCTAAGTGATAACCGATTAACCCTTAATAATTTGCAACGTTTACCATTGGTGTTGTTGAGCCAAAATATGCAGTTTAGGCAATACATTGATAATGCGATGGCAGAAACGGATTTACGCTTTAATGTGGTGTTAGAAACCGATTCGTTATTTCATCTAGTCAGCGCGGTAAAACACAATATTGGCTACGCGATTGTCAGCAGCGGTATTGCAAAATCAGCTCAGCAGTTATTCAATCTGCATTACCGACAACTGCAAGGTATCGAATCGGGTAATACGGTGTTTATTACCCGTAAATACAGTGTCTCACCAGCGATGCGCGAATTTGTGAGTCTGATTGAAATGGGGTAATTTTTGCAGGTGTTTTGCCGTTAAAGCATCATGCTAGCAAACTCAGATAGGCGTGGATATTGTTAATATCGCATCATTCAACTTGGCTGGTGGCATCTTAACGGCAGCAAAGATAACACCTGTTAATGACAACGCTGCTTTTTGGGTGTCATAGCTGTCCTAAAATTACTGTCCTAAAAATAGCTGTCCTAAAATTGATGTCTTAAATGATTGCAACTTAACTTGGGTTTATGTTTGCTGCAAGCCTGTGATTGTTGATATAATAGCGGGCTAAAAAATTTATCTATTTACAGACTTTTTTATCTCGCAATCACTGCCACATCGCCTGCAGGAATAACTATGATTAACCACTTTAGCGTACTGGGCGTCAGAGCCAATGCCAAAGAAGATGACATAAAAAAAGCCTATAAACGTTTATCGAATAAGTACCATCCTGACAAATTACTTGGGGCGTCTGATGATGAAAAGCAACAAGCATCTGTCCAGCTCCAACGAGTCAAAAAAGCTTACGAAGTGTTGTCAGATAAAAAGCAGAGAAATGCTTTTATCAATGATTTTAACAACGTAATTGTTACCGATCCCACAGCCGCTATGCGCGAGTTGTGGGACGAATATTATTCCTGAGTATCCCATGGCTAAACATCTTAATATCTCACGCATTAATGAGCTAAAAAATAATGCCAATGACAATATAGAATCTTACAACGACCCTGATACGCCAAATGCATTGGCAAAGTTTACCAGCCAAATCAGAGAGATATTGTTGGCCGATCCTGGGATGCTAGATTCAGTCCCTGAATATTTACCTGTTGCACTTTATGAAAGAGTTAAGTTCTCGCCTGAGTCAAAGCGCCAATGGGCACATTGGATTAGCTTGAATATTCACCCAAGCTGGGATGAATTTAAAACGACGATTGCGTTTAACAACGCCGATCTACCTCTGGCGCTTGCGGTACGTAAATATAACGAAGATTTGCTCATTGAAAGTTGTGCCGTGGTGTATTTGTTAGAGACTCAGGGAGATACAGCGCCCAAGCCTGAGGAAGATGATTCAGATGGTCTTCACGAGCATGAACGTGATGAAAACGATGATGACGACACGGACTATGATAGCGATGAAGAAGGTTATTATGACCAATATGACGAGGATATCGAATGAACAGTCTCATTGAAATAACCGCAGCTGAAATACAAGAGCTGGCTAATGTTGAGCCTAAACAGGCCAGCAAGAGATTTGAATTGATTGCATCGTCGATGTCAGATGATCAGTTGGTTGAAGTTATCGAGAAAATGGATATCGTTACGTTGACACAAATTAACAGTCAGCATGATATTTCGTGTCCATCGATTATGTCTGAGTTAATGACCCCAGAACAGATCCGCGACATTGTCTGCCAGCAGCCACTTTATTGGGAAGAAAAAATCAAGAGTAATGCAGAAGAGTTAATGCAGCATACTTTTGATTTTATGACTTATCTGATTCGAATCCAAGACAATGAAGAGAAACAAACTGCTATTTTAGAGTGTTTGGCTGAAGATCCTGCTGCGCTGTTTTATCTATCGATTCCGTTTATCGAGCTTATTTTAGGCGGTACCAGCAGTGATGACGATGAGATCAACGACACTTTTGATGATGAAGCGGATGAAGAAACCGTGGGTTACTCCGATTGGCAAGCCGATGAAGAGGCACATAGTCTTAGCATCGATGACCCGCGCAGTTTATTAGCATTGATCCGCGATCGAGCGCCTAATGTTGAAAAGGCGATTAAGAACATGCTGCGTAACACCGGCTCTGATTGGCAGTTAATTATTAGCCAGTTTGCCAGTGAGTTAGTGATACAGGCGAAAGAAAAGAACCAAGTCACCGACGAGTATGCTGAAGTTGATGACATGTTTAGCTTTCTTGATTAAGGGTTCTGCAAATGCAATTGGTATTACGTGACGAAAATCAGGGTCCCTATCTGAGTCGGGTGTTGGCTTATGGCCGAACCGAAGAATTGCTCAATAATGAGCAATTGGGACAGATCAAAGCGAAAGCCATTTTGATGAGCCTTAAGTTCGCTGATAAGTTTTATAACAAGTATAAAATGCATTTGCTTGAAGAAGCTGCGCAAGATGTTATCGGCATTGTTAGCATTGGCTTAATGGCATTATCGGACCAAAGTCAGGCTAATGCTATACGGTTGCTACTGACTGATGACGGCGTAGTTAAGTCGTTCCAGAAGGGCTGGGGAATGCTAACTAAAGTTAGCCAACACAGGCTTCATGGTAAATCTGTTTATGGTGACGTAGATAAAGTGTTGCTTGATCAAGTGTCGAGTCCACCTGATTGTGACGAATGGCAAGGCTGGGCTTACTACCAAGAAGCATTCGCTGAGCATAATCGCCAGCAATCTATTAATGCCTTATTGGCTCAGTTCTACATTGTCGGCACTTTTGATCCAATGGATTATATCAATCTAGAAAGTACTCTGGCAGAAGCCGTGTTATATCGGATATTTTTTGACGGTAAAAAAGTCCGTCAAGATCTTAAACGCCGCATGGCTCGTATAGAACTTAAAGATGAATGGTTTAACCTCGAATTTATCGAGCTACAAACTAAGGTGGCTTTGGCCGAGTTACCTAACGAGCTTGCTGATGCAATTCGTTTAGATTTAGGTAAGCATTTTAACGCAGCATTGTTGCGGACCCTGCATTTCTCTCGAAGTTATCAAGAGTTGGCCATTCAAAATGCCTCTCCTGAACGATTGGAGCGCCTGGAATACAAAGAAGGCTTAATTGGTCTACTTGGTTGGCCAATCTATATCGACATGTAGTTTAGCTTTAGGAAGCTTGCGAGTGAGCAAGCTTCCTAAACTCGCGAGTTATTACTGCCATTATTTACTTCCCTATTGCGCAGCAGCATAAAATCTCTCGTTACCGTGATGTTGTACATTATATTTATACTCTGCTTTGAGTTAACAACGTTTTAATCCTATCTAATACCTATTTAAAATTACTTTTTTCAACTCAATCATTTCATATTGCATTTGTTACAAATACTGTTGCTTCCCTATTCAACACTGACTTAATGATTAACTTATTCATATAGAACAATATATGTAGGTTGCATCTTCTGCTATCCAATCGATACAAAGGTGTGGATAGTGTGGTGTCAATGGTATTAATGTTTACTGAAGAATTGTCTCGCTAATTGATTACCAAATAATTTTTGATAATGTTTAGCTTTTGTGGTGGTTCATTGGTAGTCATAATCCCAGTAATATAAGGCTTTGCTGATAAAGATCGTTAAAGTCGGCTATATTCTAAAAGGGCGTGGTATGAATATTCGCTTTGATCATTTGTCACTAAGTGCTAGAAATCCGCAAAAAATGAGCGATTTTCTGGTGGCGTTATTAAATTTAACCGTTGGTAATCGGCCTAATCTTGAGTTTTCTGGTTATTTTTTATTTGCCGGTGATAAAGATGTGATACATATTTTTGCTAACCAGCAGCCAGAGGTAAGCAATCAACTGTCGCAAAATGAGCAGCCGCAAAATATTGTTCATCATGTGAGTTTTTTCAGTGATGACTATCAAGATGTCATGGCAAGAATTGCCAAACTGGGCCTGCGCTATTCTATGAGTGAAGTGCCGGGAACGTCGGTTAAACAAATTTTTGTTCGCGGCCCTGAAGGGCTCATTATTGAAATCCAAGCGTTGCCGAACGGCTAGTGCGGTTTGTAGTTGTGTATAGTATTGGTTTTGTGTCATATTTATCATTAAGTTATGTTGTTAGTACGTCATTGTAGAGAGTGATGATCTACAGTGAAAATTGATATTGATTGTTGATAATGATTGTCGATAGTGATTATTGATAATCATTGTCGATAGTGAAAATTGCTAGCATCTTGATAGGGTTTATTTTACATCTGCATTTTCTGTTAGTTGTTAACGCGTTAACTGTTCTTTGGGCCGAGTCTGCTGCCTATTCCATCTTTGTTTAATTGTTCTTAGGATCCAATATGCTGAGTAGCTTACGTGCTTATCGTTCGTCCATTATTTTACTGAGTGCCTTACTGCTGGGCGGATTGTTTGGTGGGTTATTTCCTGAATGGGCTATCAAGCTTAAGCCTATTGGACAAATATTTCTCAATCTACTGTTTATGATCATCGTACCTTTGGTTGCTGTGAGTGTGATGTCATCTATTGCTCACATGACCGATTTAAAGAAATTAGGCGCGATACTGGTGTCTATTATGGCTGTGTCGATTGTCATGGCGATTATTCCGTCAGTGGGCGTGGTGTTGTTGGCATTAGCATATGACCCCGCACAAGGGGTGACATTAGACTTAGCCAATACCGTTGATTCTGCCTCGGGTAGCATGGACTTTGTCAGCTTACTCACAACTAACGATTTTGTCGGACTACTCTCTAAATCAAACATATTAGCATTGATTATTATGTCGGTGATTGGCGGTGTGGCCATTGGTCAATCCGGTGAAGATGGCGAGAGAGTGGGGCGCATGCTCGACAGTTTAAATACCGTGATCATGAAAGTGATTTCGATATTAATGTATGTGGCTCCAATTGGGCTAGGTGCTTATTTTGCCGCGACTATGGCTAGTCAAGATACTGAATTAATGGGGACATTTGCTCGAGCGGTGGGGTTGTTTTTTGTGGCGATGGCTATTTACCTAACGTTAGGTTCGACGTTATATGCGTGGATTGGCGGTGGTGCACAAGGTGTGAAACGTTTTTGGCAACATATGCTTGAACCTGCTGTGACGGCATTAGGCACTAGCTCGTCGTTAGCAACGTTACCTGTGACTATTCGCAGTGCGGCTAAAATGGGCCTAAATGAGCAAATTGCCGAGATTAGCTTACCGTTACTAGTGAATCTCAATAAAGGTGGTGCAGCGGCTATTACCGCACTAAAAATCGTGTTTATTTATTCGTTATTAGGTCTCGATTTTACGACCGATGTATTTATGCTGACGATTTTGATTTCGGTATTATCGGCATTTATCATTGGCGGAGTACCGGGCGGGGCATTTTTAGGTGAAATCTTTATTGTGACCACCTTAGGTTTACCGATGGAAGTGATCCCTATTTTAGTGGTCATAGGGGCCATTACCGATGCGGCTTCAACGGTGGTTAATGTAGTACATGATTTAACCGCAACGCAAATTATTGAGCGCATTAATGGTAAGCATTATATTGTGGCTGCGCCAGCGAGTCGCTTACAAGAGTAAGATTCAATATTCTGTTAATTGTTCTTTATCCTACTAAGCCGCTGCTACACAGTTTCGGCCGCCAGATTTTGCTGAATATAAGGCTTTGTCTGCGCGGTCAAGCAAGCTGTGAGCCGTGTCTTCTACTCTATACTGGGCGACACCTAAGCTAATTGTCAGTTCCATTGCTTGAATATTTTGCATGGCAATATACAGCCTTAACCTTTCGGTTAACTCAACAGCATCTGCTAATGTCGTGTTGGGTAAAACTACCACAAATTCTTCGCCGCCCCAGCGTGCTAATAAATCGTCGCTACGCATTTGGTTTTGTAATAATTGCGCGAGTTGGCATAGCACTTTGTCTCCGAATAAATGGCCGTGATTATCATTAATTTGTTTAAAATGATCGATGTCGATAATTGCTACCGAAATAGGGTATTGAGTGGCAGCTTGTTTACTGAGTAAATCTTGAGTTGTTTGATGGTTTTTCAGCGGATGCTCATCCGCATAAGGTTGGTAAATAATCGGTGCTTCGTCTGTTCGTTTTGTCGCGTTAGCGCTTTCTGTTGCCATGGGCGCATTAGCTGCTGGTGTGGTCAGTAGAGTATCAAGCGCAAAATCGAGTTTTTCACGGTTATACAGTCCGGTGAGTTTATCTGTTTCAGCCATTTTTTGGATTTCTAAATTACGCAGTGCCAGTTTTTGATAAGCTGAAAAACGGGTTTTCTCATAAAATCTAAACAGTAAAATTTGTGCAATACACACTTCAATAACGTTGAATAATGAGCCGGTGCTAAAGGCCACTGGCTGAGGGTCTTGCGTTTGCAGGTAAACAATAAAAGCACACACACTAAAGCAGATGCATGAAATAAATGTGCCCCATGTTCGACCGATAAGAAAAAATGAAAAAGGCGGAATAAGCGTCGCCCAAAACAGTGAATGAGAATACCCTTTGGCTGATATCACAAATAGCATAATCAAACTGGCTACCATGAGAGTGACAGCCCATGCGGTTATCTTTACATGACCCGTGCGACGAAAACGACAGTAAATACCCAATGAGATAACTAAGCCTGAACCGTCGAGCAAGGCATATTGATAACCTTCAAAATAGAATAGGTTGATCAGGGTAAGAATGAGAAAGTAACTCGTGGTAATGAGTAATGAATGTTCGATTAAGCGAATACGCCAATAATCAGGGTGATCAGGCGGATACTGAGGGAATTGTTTGTACCAAAATTTAATCATAAGCAACTTCCGAGGTGACATTCAGTGAACGTTAATCTTTGTATCTTGATAACCGTATCATTCAATCCTTGATAAGTGATAATTAAGCATAGGTAAAATTTAAAAAATAACCGTCTATTTAGGCGGTTATTTTAAGATATTGGTATGAAAGGACGATTAAAATTTATGGTTTTGTTTCAATTAGCTCAAGAATGTCAAAACAGGCGCCCATGGTGTGAAAATCGGTTTTGCCGAGCGGACTTTTTAGGTTATCTATCTTTTGGTTGTCTTGAGTTCACATGCTAAACCCAGCACCGTATCGATGAGCGACCATGTGTTGCCACGTGCCGTGCCCAATTTGGTCAAATGGGTATTTAACTGTGGCTTTTAAAATGTGGTTTTCTAACGTTGGTTATTTAACTGAAAGTACCTAGCAAAGAGTATTTGACTGGAAGCATTGAGCTAGCAGTATTGAATGAGACGTTTTGCGCTATAAGTATTGCGCTATAAGTATTGAGGTAAGAGTACCAAAGTCGCTTGTTGTGAATAATCAGCTTCATAATTGATTGTTATTATTTGCACTCAAGTTGTCATTACAAGCACTGATATGCTGCCCTGCAAGTAGTTTTAACTTATACGCCAAACTTGAAGCATATAGTTTGGCAACGTATCATGCGCTTTTTATTGCGATGAGCCCTTCTATAATGCGCCACTTAACCACTCGTTATCATTCCGACACTCCAGCAGATTTTATTGCTGCGAATCACCAAACAATGCTAACGCGGCTTGCTGCTCGCGCAATTGTCATGCGTAATAATCAAATATTAATGCTTTACACCCAACGTTATCATGACTATTCATTGCCTGGTGGTGGCGTTGATGCTGGCGAGGAGATAGAGCAAGGGCTTATCCGTGAGTTACAAGAAGAAACTGGCGCCCAACAAATTCGCAATATTAATCCATTTGGCTTATATGAAGAATATCGTCCTTGGCAACGAGATGGTTATACGTCGGTTAATATGCTGTCTTATTGTTTCACTTGTGATATTGACAGTCAGCTGGGGGAAACCCAATTTGAAGCTCACGAAATTAATAACGGCATGATACCAGTATGGATTGATATCGATGAGGCTATTAGGCATAACCTTGACACTATCGCCAACAGCAGCAAAAAAGGCTTATCGATTGAACGAGAAACCTTTCTACTGAAATTGATTAAACAAGAGTTACTGCGCTAAGCTTAAGCCATTGTGGCTTAAGCTTAGCGCTATATGGCTATCACATAGCCAAGCGGATGGTATTAACCGTCAGCTCAGGTTCATAGCCCCGTTAGCCTATAGACAGTTCTTTTGCTCTTGTCGCTGCACACGCCATTGCGCTGGCAACTAGCTCGTCAAGATCACCATCCTGAAACGCCAATATTGCCTGTTCCGTTGTGCCTTTAGGTGAGGTCACCTGGTGACGTAGACTCGCCAAGTTATGCTGACTATTCATCGCCATTGATATGGCTCCCATAGCACTCTGCAACACAGCTTTAGTGGCTGTTTCTTGCGGCAGCCCTTGTTCAATGGCAGCTTTCTCCATGGCTTCTAAAAATAAGAATAAATACGCCGGCGAGCTGCCTGCTGCAGCCACGATGGTCGACATTTGGCTTTCTTCTTTTAGCCATACTGTTTCACCCACAGCACGCATGAGTCTTTCTGCTAGCGCAATGTCATTAGCGTGAGTGTCTGGTCCCGCATATAAACCCGTTAACCCTTCACCAATGGCGGTAGGCAAGTTTGGCATGGCGCAAATGACTTTGGGTGAGAAATGTAGTTTTTGGCGGAGTGTGGCATGTTTGACTCCCGCGGCAATCGAGATAACGAGTTTTCGGTTATCGTACTGCATAACTTCACTCAACTGCTCACACACTACAGGTACTACAAAAGGCTTAACGGCAACAATGATGACATCAGCAAACGCAACGGCGGCGGTATTGTCTTGATGTACTTTAACATTGAACTTGTCGATTAAGTCGTGTCGAGTAGTTTGGCTGGGGGTGCACACTAGAATATTGGCACTGTTATGACCTTGTTTAAGTAGGCCGCTGATTATGGCTCTTGCCATGTTGCCACCACCAATAAAGGCGATACAGGTATTGGGGTCTAATGATTCATGTTGAGAGATGACAACCTCCGAAAATGTCGCTAAAAAGAAAAGGCCACGCTTTCGCTTGGCCTTTGAATTGTGGAGCCTATTTGATTATGCGCGAACTTGACCTACACCGCTGACTAAGTATTTCTCAGTGGTAAGTGACTCAAGGCCCATAGGTCCGTAGGCATGCAATTTACTGGTGGCAATACCAATTTCAGCACCTAGACCGAGCTCGCTACCATCAGAAAAACGTGACGACGCATTAACCATCACTACCGAGGCATCCACGGTGCGTTGAAAACGCGTAGCCGTTAATTCATTTTGGGTACAAATCACTTCAGTATGATGGCTACCAAAGCGGCGAATATGATTAATAGCATGATCAAAATCAGTGACTTGGCGAATGGCAATTTCTAAATCCAAATATTCTTGGCCGAAATCATCATCGCTAATAACGTTGGCATGCTCAAAGTATTGTTGGGCATTTTTGCTGACATTTATACGTACTTTATGTGCAGCAAGTTGGGCTGCCACTTTAGGTAAAAAGGCTGCCGCTACGTCTTGATGTACCAGTAATCCCTCTAGAGCATTACATACTCCAGTGCGTTGGGTTTTACCATTGAGCAATAAAGACATCGCAATATCAAGATCGGCATCTTTATCAACATACAAATGACAAACACCTTTAAAGTGTTGAATAACAGGTATTTTACTGTTATCTGTAACAAAATTGATTAAGCCTTCGCCACCGCGTGGAATAATGACATCAATAAAGTCACGTTGCTGCATAAGCTCTAGTAATAAAGCGCGATCTGGATCGGGTATTACGGTGATCAGTGCTGGTGGTAATTGATATGCTTGCAATACATTTTGTAAAATAGAAGCAATGATTTTGCTTGAATGTATTGCTTCTTTACCGCCACGCAATATCACTGCATTACCTGATTTAAAGCACAATGCACCTGCATCAGCGGTAACATTAGGGCGTGCTTCATAAATCATACAAACAACGCCTAAAGGTACGCGCATTTTTTGAATGTTTAGACCATTTGGTCGCTCACATATTTCACGTACCATGCCGACAGGATCGGGTAATGATGCAACGGTTTCAATGCCCGCAGCCATAGATTCAATACGTTCAGGTGTCAGTGTCAATCGATCTATCATTGCCGCGCCTAAATCTGCTTTTTCGGCATGGTCAAGATCCAATAAATTCGCTTTAATAATATCGTCGCTGTGTGCTCTAAGTGCACGGGCCATATCAAGTAAAATAGTGTTTTTAACTTTCTCATCTAATAGGGCTAGAGTTTGTGCCGCTGTGGCTGCTGCTTGCGATAAATCTTTAATTAAACTCATAGTTGCTCCAAAATGGCGATGTTTTTGTCAGAGATCAGTGGGCCCGTTTTTTGCTGGGCATTGTTGGCAAATTCACGATCTTCTTGGTCTGCAATAAAATGTAATAAACAACTACTGTAGTTTGATTTGGCTTTTGCCAATTTAGTGCCATCGCCTTTGCGCACTAAAACAGTATCGCCGACGGAAAAGTTGCCTCTTACGGCCACTACATCGTCAGTGGTTAGTTGGGTATCATGCTCTTCAAGGTCAGCGCTAAAGTCATTTTCGACAATTAACTCACCCTGAACTTGTGAGGTATGCATCATCCAATGCAAGTGTTCTTGCATCGGTACATCATACGGGGTGAATAAAGTGCCTGGATTTTGGCCCTTTAAAAGTTGATTGAATGTGTCCGCGTCAAAACCATCGACAATCATGGTTTCAATTCCGTGTGAAATTGCTTTCTCAGCGGCTTCAATCTTGGTTAACATGCCGCCAGTACCTACGCTGCTCGTAGCACCGCCAGCCATAGCATAAATCTCAGCATTGATTTCACTGACTTGCTTAATTAGCGTGGCATCTTCATGTAAATTAGGGTTTTTAGTATAAAGCCCTTTTACGTCAGAGCAGATAATTAACGCATCTGCATCCGCTGCTGCGGCAACCATAGCTGATAAATTGTCATTATCCCCAACACGTAACTTGGCTGCGGTAACAGCATCGTTTTCGTTGATAATGGGGAGTAAGCCATTGTCTAACAGGGTAAAAATAGTATTTTTAATACTGATATAACGGTCACGGTCGCGTAAATCACCATGGGTAAGTAATAGCTGCGCCGATGGGAAATCGAACAATTTATCCCAAGTGGCCATCATATCGGCCTGGCCTGCAGCTGCCATGGCTTTTTTAAGCGAAATACTTGGCTCTGCCGTATCTGGGAATCTATGTTTACCCGCGGCGACTGACCCTGAAGATACCAATACAACTTGGCATCCTTGAGCGCGACAGGTAGCGATAAACTGTGCAATACCTAATAAATAATGGCTGCTACAACCTTGTTGATGGGGCGCAATTAATGCGCTTCCCACTTTAACGACAATCCGTTTCCAATGTGAAGTTGACATAGTTTTGTTCTCCATTACTGTTGCTCGGTTAAAACACGATTCGCTTCATGGAAGGTATCAACTGTTTTATTACAAGGATCCGAGTCAAGAGCGCTGGTAATCCAAATCACTACACTACTAACAATAAAGCCGGGGATCATTTCGTACATTACGGTGGTTAACGCTTTTCCATCTGCCAGAACTGGCGCGTAAATCCAAAATAATACGGTCACTGCACCCGAAATAATACCCGCAACAGCGGCTTTATGGGTCAGGTTCTTTTTATATAGGCAACACAGCACCAGTGGACCAAAGGCCGCACCAAATCCAGCCCATGCATTGCTGACTATCGATAAGATGCTATTTGAGCGATCGAGCGCCAGTAAGCTGGCGACAATACCGACACCGGCTACACCATAACGTCCCATTCTGACCATTTCTTTCTCAGTTGACTCTTTTTTCGAAATGACTCGATAAATGTCTTCGGTCAATGAACTTGACGACACTAATAACTGTGAAGAAATCGTGCTCATAATAGCGGCTAAAATGGCTGCTAAGAGGAAACCACTGATCAGTGGATGGAACAACAATTCAGAAAATACAATAAAGATGGTTTCAGGATCGCTTATTGTCATATCGAATTTATTGGCGTAGGCAATACCCACTAGACCTGTTGCCAGCGCACCAGTAATGGTGACCGTCATCCAACTCATGCCAATTCTTCGTGCCGCTTTGATATCAGAAACCGAGCGGATAGCCATAAAGCGCACAATAATATGTGGCTGACCAAAATAACCTAATCCCCAAGAAAGACTGGAAATTAACCCGAGTATAGTGACATTTTGCATCGCATCAGAAAAATGTGGGATCGACTCATAAGCAAAGCCCATCATTTTATCAGCACTGCTAAACTCTTGATATGCCACAACGGGTACCAGAATCAAGGCAACAAACATGATACAGCCTTGTACAAAGTCAGTCATACTGACGGCTAAAAAGCCACCGAGTAGGGTATAAGACACTACTACACCTAGGGTGATCACGAGCCCGAGTTCATAATTTAAATCAAATGCAGAGACAAATAATTTCCCGCCAGCGACTAATCCTGCCGAAGTATATAAGGTAAAGAAGATCACAATGATCACTGCCGCGATAATCCGCACATTACTGTTAGGTGCGTGGAAGCGTTTAGCAAAAAACTCAGGGATCGTTAGGGAGTCACCCGCGACTTCAGTATAAACCCGTAATTTAGGTGCCACGATCAGATAATTAATCAATGCCCCAGCTAATAGGCCGATCGCAATGTAGATGGTTTCGAAGCCTACTAAGAACATGGCGCCAGGTAAGCCCATTAGCATCCAGCCACTCATATCGGAGGCTCCAGCTGACAGTGCGGTAACTTGCGGGCTGACTTTACGGCCACCCAAAATGTAACCAGATACATCGCTTGTTGATTGTTTATACGCGAACAATCCAATGCCTAGCATTACCAGGAAATATATTGCTAATGAGACATAGGTTAAGTAATGCATGAATTATTTTCCTCCTAACGCTTTGTGATTTTGAATCCCGCTAGGTTTCAACATAACAAAGAGATAGGTACTTAAAAGGGCACATAAACAAAATAATTGTGAAGCCTCTTTCAGCTTTAATTTAGCGGTGTTCAACATAGTGGTAGTGAGATTTTCTTCGTTTGACGTGTCCGTTGACATAATGTCCTCCTGGGTGCGGGCTAATCGGATTATTGTTAATTCATTTTTCATTCAACAATAAAAAACCACCAAACTAGTTAGTGGTCTAACTATATTAACATCATTTTAGGTAAAATTTCCAATCCAATCTCAGTTACGGCAGTAATAAATGTTTTTTAACAACTATTTAACTTTATATCGATACGCTGTCAGCGGCATGAAATATAACGATGTCACACTGGCTGATTAAGTTGTGAGTACTTTTTAGCTATGTGCTGTTCATCTTTTTAATTTTCGACGGCGGTTAGCTTAAGTTGCTGTATTTAAAGTTTTATATATTTCAAGTTGAGTGTGAACGTCATCGGTTTTACTGGGTATTTGCCTAATGTTGATGCTATAGATTGTTTATTATGCAGTATAAACGTTACAGATATGATGCTATTCGCAAGTGGATTTGGTGCACTTTTTAGCTATTAATAAGGTGTTTTTAAATAAGTGGTTACAGCTCGAATGATTTGAATTCAAATGGTTTTGACTCGAGTCGCTATGTCAAAAGATTTGGTTTTATCGCGTGATATGTGTTGAATGGCCACTGCGTTTTCTGCCATTCCTAAGTTAACTATTTCAAATTACTTATACATAAATCCATGGATGTAGTGGGTTATCTATTGCCAGTTTCAGTAATAGCAGTGGATTAAGTCGGCATGTTATTCGGTGGCAACATTGCTGTGAGATAGAGCTTTACTAGCTCATGTTAATGTTGTCGCGACCTTGATATTACTGGGTAACTAGGCTTCAAGTAGGATTTGATATAATGTTATTGCATTTAATTAGACGCTCGGTCTAATATAGGGGTATGAATAATTTAAGTGTAGATATAATGACAAGTCCGCATACTAAGCCAAGCCCTAAACCTCGTAGAGGCAGACCTCCCAAAGTATCGCGAGATAATCCAGATACTCGGGCAGAGCTTATTCGTAGTGGTCTTGAGCAACTGACAGAGCAAGGTTTTGCCTCATCGGGTATTGAACCCATTTTGAAAAAGGTGGGCGTTCCGAAAGGCTCTTTTTATCATTATTTTGCGAGTAAAGAAGTCTTTGGCCAAGCGGTATTGCAGAACTACGCTGAATACTTCTTACATAAACTTGAAATTCATTTGCTTGATGAAGCTTATTTACCATTAACGCGGATTAGACACTTCGTTGATGATGCTAAGGCCGGAATGATTCGATACCAATTTAAACGCGGTTGTTTAGTGGGTAATTTGGGTCAAGAAATTGGCGTTTTGCCAGACAGCTTTAGACCGCAAATTATTGCGATTTTTCTGAGTTGGCAAGCTTGTTTAGCTCGTTGCCTCAAAGCTGCGCAATCACTCGGACAAATAGCTGCAACGGCAGATTGTGATGCTCTAGCTGAAAATTTTTGGGTTGGCTGGGAAGGAGCGGTAAGCCGTGCAAAGTTAGTTCAAGATGAACGCCCACTTGATAACTACTATGATCATTTTATGGCAGCGTTAGCAAAATAAAATTTTTTAACCATTAATAGACGATCAGTCTAAATTAGGAGAGCAAAATGTTTAATGGCATGTTGATCGAAAAAGACGACCAAGGTTACCGCACCACAGTAAAAAGTATCGATGAAAACGTGTTACCTGAAGGTGATGTAACGGTAAAAGTGCTCTATAGCACGCTTAATTACAAAGATGCGCTCGCGATTACCGGTAAAGCACCTGTAGTGAGAACTTTCCCTATGGTGCCAGGCATTGACTTAGTAGGCATTGTGGAACATAGCGATAATGATAAATTTGCCACAGGTGATACAGTATTATTGAATGGTTTTGGGGTGGGTGAAACCCATTGTGGTGGCTTGGCTGCAAAAGCGCGTTTAAAAAGTGAATGGCTTATTCCATTACCAAAAGCATTTTCACCGCAACAAGCTATGGCGATTGGCACTGCAGGTTATACCGCAATGTTATGTGTGATGGCTCTTGAGAAAAATGGCGTAACGCCAGACAAAGGTGAGGTGCTAGTTACTGGTGCTAATGGCGGAGTCGGCAGTTTTGCTATCGCTATTTTAGCCAAGTTAGGCTATCACGTCGTCGCCTCGACTGGCCGAATGGATGAAAGTGACTACCTAAGAAAGTTAGGTGCCAAAGACATTATCGATCGCGCAACATTGTCAGAAGCTGGTCGTCCATTGGCTAAAGAGCGTTGGGCTGGTGCTGTTGATTCTGTCGGCAGCCATACCTTAGCCAATGTGTGTGCTAGTACCAAGTATGGCGGAACGGTTGCTGCTTGTGGTTTGGCACAGGGAATGGATTTTCCTGCCAGCGTAGCGCCATTTATTTTACGTTGCGTGACCCTAGCGGGCGTCGACAGTGTAATGCGACCTTTAGCTGACCGTATTGAGGCATGGCAACGTCTAGGCGAAATCTTGGATGTTGGTGTGTTCGATGACATTGTTCATGAAATCAGCTTGACTGAAGCGATTGATGTGGCAAGTGATTTGTTAGCTGGTAAGGTTCGTGGCCGTGTGGTTGTTGATGTAAATCGTTAATGAATTAATTTGGATAGTTTTTAGTTGGATAATGTTGTCGGCCTGTGTAGCAGGTCGATGAATTTGTTAGCTTTTTTACCGCTCCCTCTTACTTTCATGACAGCAAACTGTTATGAAAATATTCTACCGCTACAAGTGTTTGTGAATGCCTTAATTCGAAGGTTTAACGCCAATATCAAAGACTCAACATACTATTTTTACATGACGATGTATGAGTTTTTTATTACTCTGCGGCAAGTGGGAACGGTAAGATATAACGGTCAATAAAATGTTGTGTTGGCATAGGTCTGGCAAATAAATAACCTTGTAAGTAATCGCATGACAGTTGTTGAAGTAACTGGTGTTGTCCTTCAGTTTCAACACCCTCGGCTACGACTTTAACTTTCAAATGATGTGCCATGGTGATAATAGCTCGTACCAACGCAATGCTACTTTCATTGGTTTCCATGTGCTGAATAAACGATCGGTCAATTTTTAGAATATCAATATCGAGTCGTTGCAAATAGGCTAATGATGAATACCCGACTCCAAAATCATCAATGGCGATATCAATACCATAATTATTGAGTCGTAGCATTTGCTGTTGAATGGGAGAGTCTGGGTCCATCAAGGTGTTTTCTGTCACTTCGATAATCATGGTATCGCGAGGTAAATTGAATTTATTACACGCTAATATCCATTCATCGACCCACAAACCCTCCTGATCAATTTGCAACGGTGAGGTGTTGACGCTCACTTGCATTTTGTTGCCCGACAATTGATAAAAATGAGCAGCATCTTCAATCGCTTGGTCTCTTACCCAGTTACCAATGTCTTCTATTAAACCATTTTGTTCAGCCACCGGAATAAATTCATTTGGACCAATAAGGCCGCGCTGTGGATGATTCCAACGGATGAGCGCTTCTGCCTTGGTAGCATTAACGCCAGATTGGTCAAAAATGGGTTGGTAAAACAATACAAATTGACCGAGTTTAAGTGCTATGCGAATTTCTTCGATAAGACGACGTTTCTCAATTGCTTGTTCTTCGATAGCATGAGAGAAAAATTCATATCGATTACGCCCTTTGCTTTTAGACAAGTACATGGCTTGATCAGCATGTTTGACTAACGCTTCAACATTTTGACCATCGGCAGGGTAGAAAGTAAGCCCGATGCTACCTGTCACGTTGACTTGCACTTCTTTAATGCTAATACATTGCATCAGGCTATTTTTCACTTTTTCAGCAATTGTTGCAGCGTGTTCTAAGTCACTCACATCTTCAAGAATTAAGGTGAACTCGTCTCCGCCTAGACGCGCAACCGTATCATGATCTCGAACACATCCACGTAAACGTTTAGCCACTTGATGCAGTAACAGATCACCATATTCATGGCCTAAGGAATCGTTGATCTCTTTAAAGCCATCGAGATCGATAAAAATTAACGCAAAAAACATGTCATCTGTATCAATAAGCGACTGCAGTTTTTCATAGAAAAAACGTCGATTGGGTAGCAGGGTTAAGCCATCTTGATAAGCATATTCGTGCAATTGAATATTGGCATTCTCTAGTTCTCTAGTACGCAGTTGTACTTCACTTTCAAGCGAGCTTTCACGCTGTTCAATATTATCTAACATACTATTAAAACAGGTGGTTAACTGACCGATTTCATCTTCAGACTGTACTTGAGCACGCAAGCTGTAATCTTGTGACACGGTGATTTTTTGCGAAATTTTAGCGAGATATAACATTGGACTTAAAAATTTACGACGTAAGAATAATGAGAGAAAAAAACTGGCACAAAGAGATGATAATAGTAATAGCACAATAAATTGGCCGTAAAATGTAATTCTATCAGTGATAATGCTGTCATCTACTGATATGTGTAAATCACCATATTGTTGGTTGTCGAGTGTCAATGGTGTCATCACTTGAGTGATGTCATTAAGGTCGTCATCAATCTGGGTCATAGAAGGGCGCTTTGATAATGCCTGAGCTAACACAACACCTTCAACATTAGTGACGCTGACAGATAATACATCTGATCTTAACAAGATAGGATTAATCAGTTCTTGAATGGCGTCTTGATCATCAAATAATAAGGCCGCAGTGATATTGGGCGACAACATTTGCGACAAGCTGTGTAGGCTTTCAACTTGTTCTCTTTTAGCGGAAGACAGCTCGAAGGCGCTGAATATTGATGTCACAGTGAGTGTCGAAATGAGGGCAACGCTCATTAAAATGAATTGCAATTTTTTACTGATAGTATTTAGCACGAAAAATTGTTTCATAGCATTAATTATTCACTACTCGACCTAGGCGTAATACTTTTGAACTCATTGTTATCCCCGATAATTTTAATTTTTCGGGTGAGACTTCAAAACGAATTTTACCACCGGATAAAAAGAAACGAATATGCCCACCTTGCTCTATAAAGTTGTCTGTTTCACCAACGATCATGACATCAGCAAGATGTTTATTATCCAATTGTTGCCAAGATTCAAGGGTGTCGGTTGTGATAAACAAGATATTACATTGTTCTAAGTTTTTTTCTGTGAGACTCACTTCGACATTTTCTATTGGTAAATTATTGACTTTACGACCATTGAGGATTGAGCGCGAGACACTAATAAAGCTAGTATCAGGGCTGCACAGTGTAAAAGAGCTGGCTGTATTTGTGTGATGACTCCATTCGCCGTAACGGGCAAAGTTAAATAAAAAACCAGCTTTAAGTGCATACTCTTTTTCGTCAGCAATCGCGCCTTGGCTTATAGTAAGCAAAAGCGTTATAAATGATCCAAACAGAATACGTTTAATAGTTAACATTAAGTCAGTTAGAATTTCGCCGTAATTTTAAAAGTGACACTTTCGTCTATATAATTTGATCGTGTATACGTTTCACTATCATTGCCATACTCAAGATGTGAACCTGCAAACAGGTTTTTACCCATAATGGCGAATGCCCAGTTAGGGTGAAAAGCCCAATTCCAAGTTAAATCGAGTGCGGTATAATTTTCTGTTTGGTAGGCATCACTATTTTCAACTCTGAGTGAGGCAAAAATATTATGCTGTTCAAAAAAATGTATATCAGCTTTAGTAAACAGTTGACGACTGGTTGAGTCAAAGCCAATCGCTGGGAACGTGTTGTCTGCTAAGTCGTAATTAAAGGTGTTATAGCTGTAACCTACCTCGGCAGTAAAGTTGTCAGACGGTTGCCATGACAACACCACATCACCACCTTCAGTGGTCAGCCCTGCATTAGAGACTAAGTCAAAATTAATCGATGTTGTCGTCAATGCTTGTACTGCGGCATCAATCTGTCCAGCCTGTAACAATGCAAACACGGGGAGGAACTGATCGATATTCGGATCGATTTGGATCACAGCTACATCATCGGTATCAGTATGATAAACCGATAGGTCAAGTGCCCATGTGGTATCAGATAAACGATAGCCCATTTCATAAGATACAGATTTTTCTGACTTTACGTTGTCATTACCATTGAGGTAAGTGCGGATATAATAACGATCAATCTCGGGTATTCCGGTGGTGATAGGCGATACTTCTTCGACTCTTTGTCCATCGATAAGAAAGTTGTCGTTAAATTCAAGTAAAGAGGGAACCCGAACACTTTTTGATACAGAGGCCCACAAGACTTGATTATTTAGTGGTTTCCATACCAGCCTTGCTAGTGGTTGGTTTTCCCAACCAGTCAAATCGTTATGATCAACTTTGACACCCACAATTAAGTCTAATGTGTCCGCAATCACGTTATATTGAGCCTGCGCTAATCCACCATATTGATGTAGGCTTTCAAAACCTCCATCGCTTTGCACAAAGGTACTGTCTGCAAAAGAAATAGAATTGTAACGGTAGTTTAGCCCCCAATCGAACTGTAAGTCTTGGTGCAGGAAATTCATCTGATAATCAACATCAAAAGATTCAAAATTTTCTTGTAAATGGGTTTGGCTACCACTTTGTTTTAACCAAGATGTTTGCAGCATTTGGTTAGCTTTGGGTGAAATACGATTTTCCAACCTCGCCATGACTCGAACATCGGTACGATCTAAGCTGTCAGTAAATGAGATATTACGGTTGCTTTCATCCACGACGCCGCGAAAATTTTGGCCTAATGTAGATTGAGTCATGTCACCTTGAATAAGTCCTGACCATTGATCGTTTGGGGTAAAGTCAAACCGGGTGCCTACAGATTGTTGCTCTGAAAAGTCAGCCGGCTCCATTTCAATCCCTTTGTCAGACTTCTGGCCATCTTTAACGTGGCTATATATTCTGAAACTGCCATTATTACCAATATCGCCACCATAACGAAGGTTGGTATCGACATTAAGCTGGCTACCACTGCTGACATCAGCATATAGGCCCCGAGTATCAATGCTGTTTTTAGTAATGATATTAATGACGCCATTAGTGGCATTGCTGCCCCACAGTAACCCACCTTGACCGCGGATAATTTCGATACGTTCTATATCGTATAACGGTACGTTTAGGGTTTCCCAATACACGGCGGCAAATTTAGGGGTATACAAACTTTGACCGTCTACCATAACGAGTAATTTGCTTGAAAATCGCGATGCAACACCACGAGAAGAAATTGCCCATTGATTATTATCAAGTTGTCTAACGGCTAATCCAGGTACCATTTTCAGGGCTTCTGGAACAGAAGTCACGCCTGAACGAGTGATTTGTTCTTTGGTTAATACGTATATAGATGAAGCGGTTTCAAAGGCTGATTGGGTTCTTTTCATCGCCGAAGTCACTTGTACATCCATCGCCATCAGCGAGTCTAAATCTAAATCGAGATTGTTTAAGATTTCTTCTGCTATGACATGAGGCGAAATTAAAATAAATAAGTACAAGCATTTTGGTGATAACTTCAAACCAATGTCCTCGATAATCTTTGATGATGGTCAACTATAATGGAACTATTTTAACACACGCTATTAACTAAATATCAGTGCATCCCTTTCAATATACGGATTAATTTACCTTCTGTTAACGACTAAGTCGTTATTTTTTGGTTCACATCTGTGAGTATCGTCATAAATAAATCAGAAAACGATGTTAACCGCCATACTAGAGGTAATGAGTTTTAGTTAACTCATTACCTCTCGTGTGAAATATGCATAAAGACGATGGGGCATTTTAACGGTAAACTATACACATTATAGAGACAGCTTTTTGAGGTCATGAGATAGCATGGTAGAACTGCAGCAAAATAATCCACTTCACGGTTTAAAATCAGAAACGATGATATCTGAGTTAGTGGCATTTTATGATTGGAAAATTCTCTACGCAGCTTTGCGTTTAGAGTGCTTCAATACCAACCCTAATATGGACGCTTGTGTTAAGTTCCTAAAAAAGACGGAATGGGCGAGAGAGCGTGTTGAAAATTTTTATTTGTACCGTTTCAAGCGTATGCCAAAAGGTAACTCTGCACAATTTGAATTAAAACCTCGTGAACGTGGTTTTGCTGACGGTATTTTACCGCGTAAGCCGCAGCCTTTAACGGTTGAGTTAGTTGCCGAAATGAAAGCCAAAGCAACGGCTGATTATGAACAAATGAAACATAATCAAAGTCGTTCATATGCTTCTTCGTCATCACCTTCATATTCCTCATCGAGTCGTTCAAATGACAGCGATGCAGCGACACAGCGTAGTAATCAAAATAAGCCGCAGCCTACATTTGATCCAAACAATCCGTGGAATAAATAACCACTAGACTGATCTCATGTCAAAGGACGCTATAAAAGGGAAAAGCCTAGATGCTAGGACGCTGCGCTGCTAGATGCTATACAGGCCAAAAGCCTAGATGCTAGGACGCTACGCTGCTAGATGCTATACAATCTTAGCAGCGAAGCGATACTCGCAGGACGCAGTCCGCCCTAGCAGCGAAGCGATACTCGCAGGACGCAGTCCGCCCTAGCAGCGAAGCGATACTCGCAGGACGCAGTCCGCCTTAGCAGCGAAGCGATACTCGTAGGACGCAGTCCGCCTTAGCAGCGAAGCGATACTCGCAGGACGCAGTTCGCCCTAGCAGCGAAGCGATACTCGAAGGACGCAGTCCGCCCTAACAAATATCTAAAGACGTCGCTATTTTATAATCGTTTATTATTCAGGACTGAGGTTAGCTGAATAAGGTTAATTGTTTTTGTTAAGCACGTTTTGGCTATTTTTATCAAGATGTAGACACACGAGAGAATGATTGCTTAAATAGTAATGCATGTCTTTGTTGTATTTAACAACAGCGCATTCGTTTCAAGGTAACTGGGATTACTTTGGCGGTGCTGTTAGCTTAAATTGAGGCATAAAGGATTAAGTACCTCATCCATTTTGCTGCTTAGCATTGGGATACAACAAGGATAATAATAATGAAACTGAATAAAATTTTGCTCGCTATCGGCATGGCTTCTAGCGTTGCGATAGTAGGTTGCGGTGATGACACCCAATACGGTAAAACCCCTCAACCAGATCCAGAACCCGAAGTCGTTACTCCTCTATTACAAGCCTTTGCCCCTAATGGCAGCTTAAAAGTCCAAATTCGCCGAACTCAATATGGTGTACCACACATTACCGCCGACAATTTAGAGAGTCTTGGTTTCGGTAATGGTTATGCCCAAGCACAAGATAATTTATGTGTAATTGCAGATGGCTTTATTAAAGCCAATTCTGAACGGTCGATGTATTTTGGTCCCCATGCTTCGATTGACTTTACTACCGGCCTTCCAACCAGTGAAGATAACGGGAACTTAATTTCTGACTTTGCCTACAAAGCATTGAAAATCAGGCAGCTTGCTGAAAACCAATACCCACAGTTTAGTTATAATTCGCGTGCATTAATGGAGGGTTTCAGTGCGGGTTATAATCAATATCTTGCCGATGTAGAAGCTGGAACTCAAACAGGCGAGCCATTTTGTGCTGGTCAACCGTGGGTTAAACCTATTAGCGGTGTCGATGTAGCAAGCTATCTATTTTCCATCGCGCTATTACCTGGGGCGGCAAACTTTTTAGATTTAATTTTTTACGCCAACCCTGGCGATGCTCAAGAGTATTTACCGCGAATTATTGGGCCTGCACCATCCACTGCACAAACCGCGTTTGTGCAGGATATGAACAACAAATTAATAGCACGGTCTGCAACCATTACCACACCGGAAACTAATCCGCGAAATTTGGGTTCTAATGGTTGGGGTTTAGGTAAGGATAAAACTGAAAATGGTAAAGGTATGGTATTGGGTAATCCACATTTTCCGCATACCGGTAATTTACGCTTTTGGCAGTCGCATTTGACCATACCAGGACAAATGGATGTGATGGGCGGCTCGTTGGTTGGTATGCCTGGATTGGTTAACATTGGTTTTAACAAAGATGTTGCTTGGACGCATACCTTTTCAACCGCAGAACATTTTGTAATGTATAACCTTGAGTTAGTTGCCGGTGATAGATTGCAATATATGTACGATAATTCGCCGATGCCAATCACCAAAGAAACGGTTTCGGTATTAGTTAATGCAGGCCCCGCTGGCATGTTGGTGGCGGAGAAGGATATTTACACTACAGCCAAAGGTCCGATGGTTGAAGCACCACCGGCATTAGCACCATTTGGATGGGACGATGGCCAGGCTTTCTTTATTCAAGATGCCAACATGGCCAATAAAGATCCGCTCGATCATTGGTTAGCCATGAATCTTGCATCCAATAAAGATGAGTTTCAACAAGCGTTTAAAAATTATGATGGGGTTATTTTTAATAACACCATGTATGCGGATAAAGAAGGTAATGCGTTTTATATTGACGACTCAACCGTACCGGGATTTTCTGACTTAGTGGTCGATATTATTAAGACGACCCCAGCGATACAAGCGGCGAGAGCTCAAGCTGGATTTACTATTTTACCCGGTAATACCTCGGTATTTAGTTATGACTCGCCAATGCCTTACGACCGTGCACCTAAGCTTGAACGTACTGACTTTGTGCAAAACTCCAACAACTCCTTTTGGTCAACTAACTTAGCGGCACCGCTCGAAAACTACTCTCCTTTATACGGTCCAGAGCGAGGCCAATTATCGTTACGTACTCGTATGGGCTTAACCTTAATGGATGACGCCGCGGGTGATGACGGTAAATTTACTATTGAGGAGCTAGAGGCGGCTTTATTATCCAATCGGGCTTATCTTGCTGAATTGGTGTTACCCGACTTAATCAGCCAGTGCGAGCAACAAGGGTCTACGCCGGTGATGGTTAGCGCAACATTGTCTAAAGATGTCTCGGCATCATGTGCCGCGCTAAAATCGTGGAACGGTAAACAAGATAACGACAGTAAAGGTGGGGCGTTACTTCGTGAGTTTGCCCATCAGTTCAATCAAAACACCATGCTAACCGAAGCATTTGATTATATGAGTGCAGCAACTACGCCCAATAAGCTCAATACTGACGGCAGTGCATTAGTGGCTTTAGCTCATGCAGCTTTGAATCTTGAAGCGGCAGGTTTTGCGGTTGATGTTGCGTTGGGGGATGTGCAGTTTGTTGAAAAGTCACTTGATGATGGCTCTGCATCTGGGGTGAAGTTACCTTGGCCTGGTAGTCATAATGCGGAAGGTGGCTTTAACGTATTCTCGACCAGTTTATCGGGCGATGACACCTTAATACCTCAACATAAATATAGCCCTGTTATGGATGTTGTTTCTGGTAATGCTACAGCATCAGGATTAACTTCTGAAGGTTACCAAGTGCGTTATGGTTCAAGTTGGATGATGACCGTGAGCTTTACTGATGACGGTCCTAAGGCAAAGGGTATTTTGACTTATTCAGAATCTAGCAATGTGTTGAGTCCAAGTTTTTCCGATCAAAGTGAATTGTATTCCTCGGCAAAACAATTACGTCCATTGCTATTTACTGAGGCAGAAATCCAAGCATCAGTTGAATCTAGCATCGAGCTAACGCTGCAAAAATAGACTAACGGTTTATTCTGTATGAGTGAATAAAACTAAAACCTCACTGATATTTATCGGTGAGGTTTTATCATTTTATAGACGAATAGACGAATAGACGAATAGACGAATAGACGAATAGACGAATAGACGAATAGACGAATAGACGAATAGACGAATAGACGAATAGACGAATAGACGAATAGACGAATAGACGAATAGACGAATAAACAGATGAACCAGTAAGCGGATGTTTGGGTTGTTCACATGATGATTCAATCGTGTTTGTTACCTCAATTTCAGGCTACTTAACTTCCCACCTATAAAGATGTGTTTGAGGTGATATATTGGTGATGGTGTAATTATCTTAGGTGTTACAAAGGGTAATTAACCATTTTTAGTATATAGGGATGTGTAAGTTTACAAGCCACAGGTGAGTTAAAAGTGATTATGTTTGAATTTTTTTGATGTGTGGATATGGGTAATTAAATAGCTAATTATAAGGAAGTTGGGGTAAGCCATTAACAGGGTTATAGTTTATCGCTAAAGTGAGTATATGTGCACGGAAAGTAACTGGTAGCAATCCCTACTTTGGTATAACACCCGGTTGCTTGACCTAGAAAGCTAACTGAAACAAACTCGACATTGAATATATTCCTATAAATAATTGGATGACAATAATATGCTGATTTTCCTCATTTGTATCGGGCTACTATTGCTCGGGTACAAGTTTTACAGCCCGTTCGTTGAGCGACAAGCAGGTATTGACCCTAAAGTTAAAACCCCTCAAGAACGATTTAATGATGGCGTTGACTATGTACCCGTTCATCCGGTTAAAGCGTTCTTAATTCAATTTCTTAATATCGCCGGTGTCGGACCGATATTTGGGCCAATTTTAGGTGCATTATATGGCCCGATAGCACTGGTTTGGATTGTGATTGGTAATGTACTCGGTGGCGCAGTTCACGATTACTTCTCTGGTGTAATGAGTATAAAAGAAGACGGTAAAAGTTTACCTGAAATTGCTGGCCATTATTTCAATGTGTACTTTAAAGGTGCCATGTTGATATTTACTGCCATGCTACTCTTCTTCGTTGGTGTAGTATTTATCATGAGCCCAGCAGGGTTGTTAAGTAACTTAGATTATTTTAAAGACACTTTTTTGAGTAATAATACCTTTTGGGTATTACTGATTTTGGGTTATTACTTTCTCGCGACGTTGTTACCAATCGATAAAATCATTACCAAACTGTATCCAGCATTTGGTTTATTAATGATTGTGATGACAACCTCTATTGCTGTTGCATTGCTAATCCATGCGCCGCAACTACCGACTATTGACAGTATCTTTGCTTATTTTGATCATAGCCATTATAACAATGACTTATTAGAGCCGAACCCAAGTGGGCTACCTGTATGGCCATTATTGTTTGTCACTATTACCTGTGGCGCAATCAGTGGATTCCATTCAACTCAAGCACCGATTATGGCGCGTTGTTTAACTAACGAAAAATACATTCGTCCAGTTTACTATGGTGCCATGGTAGCAGAAGGTGTAGTGGCATGTGTGTGGGCTACTGCAGGTATCGCAGCTTTCCCTGGTGGTTATATCGAACTTAAGAGTGTTCTCGATATAGGCGGTCCTGGTATGGTTGTTAACCAAGTGGCGACCACTTACCTAGGTGTAGCAGGTGGTGTTATGGCGATTATCGCGGTTGCGGTTTTCCCTATTACCTCTGGTGACACTGCGTTTAGAGCATTACGTTTAACTATTATCGATGCGTTTAAAATTCCGCAAAGTGTCAGAAACCGTTTACTGGTTGCCATTCCGATTCTGATTATTGCTTATTTTATGACTAAGATTGACTTCACCCTAATCTGGCGTTATTTCGCATTCTCAAATATGTTACTGTCAACTAGCGTATTGTGGCTTGCGACTAAGTATTTGTTTGATCGTGGTACCTTCCATTGGATTGTCAGCATTCCAGCGATTATTGGTACTTGTGTGACTGTGTCGTACATCATGACCGCAGGTATTGGTTTTGGTTTGCCGCAACAGCTGAGCCAGCCAGTGGGTATTGTTGTAGGTGTAATATGTCTTATTGCGCTGATTATTGCGCACAATAAACGCAAAGTGATTACTACTCAGTAAGTTAATGATTGTGGTAATTGTTAATTAATAGAAGGGCTGCATTGTGCAGCCCTTTTTGTTGCCCATTTGAAAATGTAAATTAATGACCAATGCGGTCCAGTTTCTGAATCAGTTCTATTTTTATATCGTTAGGTGTTTGACTGTGCCAGTAGCCACTTACGTAAGCAAACAGCGGTAACATAAACATTATAGTCAGTAACACAATGAGTAACCCTCTGGCAGAAAGCGGAATGCCATTACGAGTGCTAAATTGCAACGCCTGTTTTTTAGGGCAAGCAGATACACAACGCATGCAAGCTTGGCATTCGTCTGAGTGGATATTTTTTTGAGTATGCACCGATATATTGGCAGGACAAGCACGGGTGCACTTATCACAACTCATGCCTTTAGTTTCAATTAAACAATGCTGAGTATTACGGCGAATTTTAAACGGACTTAGAAAACTTACAATACCTAGCAATGCGCCATAAGGGCAAATGTAACGGCAAAAACCTTGGCGACGCCATGCTGCTAAGGCAAAGATCATTCCAAAACCGATTAAGGCAACCATTGACGGCATCATAAAAAATACTGCCATTTTTAAGTCAGCCACTTTGTGGTAATTACCTGATAGGTAGTGTGGAATGCTTGCCGATGGCATAGAAATAACCAAATAAAGCAGTGCCGCTAATAATAGGTATTTAACCATTCTGAGTGGCCAGTCTACCCACGCAGGCGGTAATAACTCTGCGTGAATAACACGTTTTCTCAGTTTATAAAGATACTCACCGGCTAATCCTAACGGACAAGCCCAACCACAAAATGCTCGTTTACACACTACACCAGTGATCAATACGACACATAACATCACTACCGCAGCAGGGTGGTTTTGATCCCACAGTCCGAGAGTTAAAATAGCTTTGAGCTCTATGCCGCCCGCAATAGGCAAAAATGCATCACCGACATCCGGTCTCATTAACCAGGGGGTTTCTCCGGCATACAATAATCCTGCATTGATGGCATATTGCACGCCAACCAATAACATCGAAAGGGCAAAGAAATGTTGGCAAATCTCACGTACAGCATTGGGTCTGCCTTCTGCATTGGCAAACGCAGGTTGATATTGCCCTATTGCGGTAACAACTAATACCGCGCCCAACAATATAAGTAAAAGTGGCCAGAAAAAGCTAGCAAGAGTCGCGCCGAGCAATAATGCCCCGCTGACCAATGCGCCCCATTTTTTGCCACCCCAATACAGTAAGCTGGTGCTATATACCAAGGCTAGCATTAAAGTGATTGATTCAATTGTACTCATAGAGGATGCCTACAGTGTTTTATTTTCTATCAATAATGATAAAAGTTCTGCTTAAGGGCTAATGTGAGAGGAGTCACCAAAGCCAATAATTGATTTCTAAATATATGATCTACATTGATTTGTTTACTTTATGTAAACATTGTTAATCAGTGTGTGAACTAAGTGTTTTCACTCTGTTGTCATGAACTTGTCTTAATTACTGGTTACCTTATTAAGATCATTTTTGTGACCGTAAAAAGTGGCTAATGGCTAAGTTTTCTTTTGAGCATTCTTTCGAGATCGACACCTTAAAGCGCTTAATTGCCCAGCATCAGCATCAATTTAGGCATAAGTCCCTGGCGAATTTATATTATCGTGGTGAAAAATTATCGGTAACCGCCATTGAGCTTGGGCAACAACAGCAACCTTGCCCTACGGTGTTATTTGTAGGTGGGGTGCATGGTGTGGAGCGTATTGGTGCACAAGTGGTGTTGGCCTTTTTAGACAGCTTACTCAATCGACTACCTTGGGATACTCATTTACAGCAATTACTCAAACACGTGCGTCTAGCTTTTGTACCTGTGGTGAATCCTGTAGGCTTTTTGCGTGGCAGCCGAGGCAATGGCAACAATGTTGATTTAATGCGTAATGCACCGATTGATTCAGACGAAGACGTGACCTTTCTTGTTGGTGGTCAGCGACTCTCGCCGCGCTTGCCTTGGTACCGTGGTCAAAATGGTATGGAGCTAGAAACCCAAGCATTAGTAAACTATGTGCAACAATTACAGCAACAAAGTAGCAGTGTTATTGCCTTAGATGCTCATTCTGGTTTTGGTTTGCTAGACCATCTGTGGTTTCCTCATGCGCATACTCGGCAACCGTTTGCAGGCATAGGTTATATTTATCATTTAATGCAATTATTCGAAAAAGGTTACCCTCACCACGGCCATTATCGGTTAGCGCCACAAAGTCATTTTTATCGGACTCATGGCGATATTTGGGATTACTTAGTGGCTAGTAATATCAGCGAAAAACCGTTTATTCCATTAACGTTAGAAATGGGCTCGTGGGCCTGGGTGCGTAAAAATCCACGTCAACTATTTAATTTCCCCGGCTATTTTAATCCGCAGAAAACACATCGACATCAACGTATTTTAAGGCGTCACGTGGTATTAATGCAGTTCATTATCGATGCAGCTTATGCACAAATTATTGAACAAATAAAGCCTAAACAGCTGACGCAGTTGACTCAACAAGCGAATCGCTTCTGGACTAAAAAAAGCTAAGTGAGGATAAACGATGACCACCTTGGTTTTGCTTAGAGGATTAATGCGCGATAGCCGCCATTGGTATGGTTTTGATCAGCGTTTAGCTCAACAAGCGGTGAATGTTATTAGCGTCGATTTACCGGGTAACGGCCTGTTAGTTAATCAGTCTAGCCCTGGTGAAATGCAGGATTATTGTGATGCGGTGTGGCAACAAATCGATGACGCCTTGCTAAAACAGGGCATGCTACCAAGCCAAGTTAAGTTAGTATTGGTTGGGTTGTCTATGGGAGGAATGTTGGCCTTAACGATGGCGGCGCAGTGTCGCTCGCGAGTTCAGCATGTGGTGTTAATTAACAGCAGTGCGGCCAACTTGTCACCTTGGTATAAACGATTCCAATGCTTGGAGTTAATGAGGTCATTGGGGGCTGTGTTCACTCGGGCTTTACGCGCCAGCTTGTCGAACAGTATTGATACAGACAAAAGTCATTGGCTAGAGGCAACGGTATTAGATTTTACCAGCAGGCATTTTGGCCAGAGTATTGACGTGATTAATGCTTGGAGCATACTGAGATTGCAATGCCATACATCATTTATTAATGGGCTACGCCAATTGTACGCCTCAGCCCGTTTTCACTGTCCAGTATTGAATGACATACCGGTTAGCGTGATTGTCGCTAATCAAGACAAACTTGCCCATCCAAAATGTAGCGAACAGTTAGCGGTATTTTATCAAACACAATTACACAAAATAGACGACTGTGGTCACGATGCCAGCCTTGATCAACCACAACAATTACAACAATTATTACTGGATATTATTCGTTAGGGCCTATTCATTAGGGCCTATTCGTTAGAGCTTATTCAGTAGGACTTATCCATTAGGGCTTATAGAGTAGTGCTTCTTAAATAGAAAGTACTGAATCGAGAGTATTAAACAGAGAGTACTAAATTGAAAGTGCTAAATAGTGGCGATTAGTCATTCAATCACATAATCATTCACTTTAGCTTGCTTGCCATTTTTTAATGTCTTGCTGCCAAGCATTGGCGGTAAAGTCGATAAAGGCTCTGACGACGGTTTGCTGGTAGCTGCGCGACAAATAAACCGCCCACAACGTCTTACCCGGCGCAGTGGTGTTGGGCAGCACTTCAAGCAATTCACCTTGTTCAAGATAGTGATTAGCTAAATCGGTCGGCAAGCACACAATACCATTGCCGCGTAATGCCGCATTGATTAATACACCCATGTCATTGGCCTGTAAATTACCGCTCACATCAAGTAAACAGGTTCGAGACTCATCGATTATCTCCCAACTTGGTTGGCTCGAGTGGCGTAAACAGTTGTGTTGTAATAAGTCATTAGCTGACAATATGGTCGAATGTTTGGCGAGATAGTCAGGGGATGCGCAAACCACATTGTCGATATGCATTAAGCGTCTGGCGATTAAGCTTTCATCAGGCTGGTGGGTATAACGCAGCGCAATATCGACTCTGTCATTCACCAATTGCGAGACATTATCCGACAGTAACAGCTGAATATTAACCTGAGGATGTTGCTGGCAAAAAGCCTCAACTACGTCATACAGTTTGTGTTGCCCAAGTCCAATGGGCGAGGCGATACGAATACTGCCAACCAGTTCATTATTGTGGCTGTTGGCGCGACTTTCCATCGCCGTCACTTCACTTAAAATCCGTTGGCAGTAATTAAGCGCTTCTTCGCCCTGTAGGGTGAGGCTAACTCGGCGAGTCGTGCGATGTAATAATCGCAACGCTAACCATTGTTCAACTTCTTTGATATGGCGCGACACTTGTAAACGGCTTAAGCCAAGTTGCTCGGCCGCTTGGGTAAAGCTGCCACAACTGGCCACTTCAACAAAGCTGCGTATAGCAGATATTTTGTCCATAAAATCATCCTGTCGCGACAGCTAAAGGTTATAAGTTTTCTATATTTTCCAATAGGCTATCGGCTTTGTTAATAATGGCCTGTTGCGTGTGCACATCCATTTTTTGCCAGTTTTTATATACCATTGCCATGCGAGGGTTACGTTTAAATTGGTCTTGATGCCGCTGAATAAAATGCCAATATAAACTGTTGAATGGGCAGGCGTTATGTTCTGTCTTGAGTTTGACATTGTAATGGCAGCTTTTGCAATAGTCGCTCATTTTGTTCAAATAGTTACCGCTGGCGGCATAAGGTTTTGTGGCCACAATTCCGCCGTCAGCAAATTGAGTCATCCCGCGCGTATTGGGCATTTCGACCCATTCGATGGCATCAATGTAAATGCCTAAATACCAGTGGTCGACTTCATCTGGATTGATACCCGCGAGTAAACTAAAGCAGCCAGTCACCATCAATCTTTGAATATGGTGGGCATAGGCATAATCGAGCGACTGTTTTATGGCGTGGTGCATGCAATTCATCTTGGTGTTGGCGGTCCAAAAATACCCTGGCAGCGGCCGCTGTGCTTGTAAGGCATTTTTAGTGGCGTAGTTGGGCATATTGCACCAATAAATACCGCGGACATATTCACGCCAGCCAAGTATTTGCCTAACAAAACCTTCAACTTGAGCCAGTGAAATATCATGTTGATGCGCTTGCCAATGCGCGATGACTTTATTAATCACTTCACTGGGGGAAATAATTTTAGCGTTAAGCGCAAACGATAGCCTTGAATGATATAAGCTCCAATCCGCACGGCTATTTTCGGTCATCGCATCTTGGAAATGACCAAAGCGGATCAATAAGTGCTGGCAAAAATAGTCGAGTAACTCACGCGATTGGCGTCGATTCACTGGCCATAACAATTGGCTTTCTGCCTTGCCTATGGTGTTGATGTTATGGCGCTTAAGGCGGGCTAAAATATCACTGACATCGTTAGCAAATACCAAGGGCGCAGGAACATCAGCAAGGTCATTCTTTTTAAAGCTCGCACGGTTTTGCTGGTCAAAATTCCACTGGTCACCTAATGGTTCACCCTCTTGCATTAATACATTAAAGCGTTTGCGCATGCGTCGATAAAAAAACTCCATTTTCACATGTTTATTCGGTGTGAATTCGCGCTGAATATCGTCAAATGGCAGTAAGAAATGTTCTGTGTCATAGCTGTTTTTAGTCACCTTTGGCAGTGCGAGTTCACTCAATTGTTGCGCTAAGCGATATTCATCAGGCTGTTGATATTCAAATATCGTCAGTTGCTGGGTTGTGGTGATATTTTCAAGTAATGCAGGGAGATCTGCATAGTGCTGGGTGTCATCTAATGTTAGGTACATCACTTGATGACCACTCTTGGCTAAGGCCTGTGCAAATTGCGCCATAGAGGCAAAAAAGGCGCAGACCTTTTGCACATGATGAGTGACGTAGCTTGCTTCTTGTCCCAACTCGGCAATCAAATACACCACATTAGGATCGACTTGTTTAAACCAGGAGTGTGACGCATTAAGTTGATCGCCCAAGATGAGTCTCAATGTGCTGGTTTGCGGCAATAATGTTGGTGAAACATGGGTGTAAAGCGTCGTCATGGTGATTACCTTTATTCAGATTTATGTCGGCGACAGTGTTCAGAACAATATTTAACGTTGTCCCAATCTTTGGCCCATTTTTTACGCCATGCAAAAGGGCGTTGGCATACCAAACAGATTTTATGGGTTAAATGCGGTTTTTTATGTGTCATGGCGAGCCTTCTTCTGTTTGGGCTTTGGGCGTACATGACGGATTAATACCGCAGAAATATGCTGTTTAACTTGAGGTTGTTCGCGATACGACCATAAACGATCGCGGGCAGTTTGTGATGCTTGAGTTAAATCAATCATTGGCTCTGGATAGTCTCGACCTAAGATAATGTCGTTAAAAATCGCTTCCATAGGCGGTTGTTGCCAAGGTTGATGAATATACTCATTGGGTAAATTGGTGAGCTCTGGGCACCACAATCGAATAAACTCACCGCGTGGGTCTTGGTCCTGTGACTGCTTTACGGGGTTATATAACCTTATGGTGTTAATACCTGTGACCGAGGCTTGCATTTGCAGTTGCGGATAATGGATCCCGGGTTCGAAATCGAGAAAATAATTGGCTAGCGGTAAGCTGGCATGCTGCCAGGCAATATTGAGATGGTGAGTCACAAAGCTGACTAGCATGGCGCGCATTCTAAAGTTGATATAGCCGGTTTTTTTTAAACAACGCATACAGGCATCGATAATAGGGATCCCCGTTTGGCCGTCAGCCCAGCGTTGAATATCTTGCTGCACTTTGTCGTCGGTACGGTAGGGATAATCAACATACCCAGGGTTAACCGGGGTAAATTCCATGCTGCATTGGCTTTCAAATTTTTGCATAAAATGGCAATGCCAATGTAAACGAGACATCATCGCCAATAACGGTTTTCTCCACGCTTTATTGCTGGTTTGCACCTGGTTATAACGTGTTAATGTCGCTTGATATACCTGCTTTAGACTGATGTTTCCCCATGCTAAATAAGGCGATAAGCGTGAACAATGAGTCCGACTTAAGCTCGGGCTTGAAATGCTGCGTTGATAGTCTTTACCCCGAAGGGTTAAAAAACTGCTCAGTATTGTTCTGGCTGCTTTGGGGCCACCTATTTGAAACTGACCATGGTGTGTAATGATGGCATGATCAAGAGTCGGCTCTTGATAGTTATCGAGTTTTTGTAACTGACATTGTTGCCAGTTGGGGATGGCAATAGGGCTGTTCATTACTTGTTGCCAGTGCTGATCCCATGCCTGACGATTTTTTCGGCCGCGAACTACAGCTCCAGTAGGCGACTGCTGCCAATTAACTTGCTGTTGATTACACCAGCGAGCAACCGTTTTATCGCGTTCAAAGCTGTTGTGTAAACCTATCTCTTGATGACTATAAATATTCTTAATTTCAAATGTTTGGGATATCTCATCTAGTAAGTCAATCATCGGCATACTGAACATATACACCTGTCCGTTAAATCGGAGCAGTTGTTGATTCATATCTTGCAGCGACTGCCACACAAAGCGCCAATGGCGTTCATTATAATGCGAGTCAGCCAGCATAAATGGCTCAAAGGTGTAAATGAGCAAGCAGGGTAAATTGTGGTTAAACGCATCGACGAGCGGTTGATGATCAGACAAGCGCAAGTCGCGTTTAAACCAGACAATATTAATAGCTTGTTTGATTGTGTCGGGCATGGCGCCAAAATCTCATGATGAATGAGCCATTAGATACGCACTAGCCTGCGGTTTAGATTGCTTTTAAGGACACAATTACGTAATGATTTTACATCTTACTTTGTATCTTTAAATGAAACAATTAAGCGCAATTATCGATATTTATCTCTAAAAGATTACCCACTAAACTAGCTCCATTGATAATTAATAGAGCGAGACACAAAATGAAATTAGCAGTATTAGGCGCAACAGGTTGGATTGGTGGCACTATCATGCAACAAGCGATAAGCCGAGGCCATGAAGTGATTGCCGTAGTGCGCGACGCCAGCAAAGTCACTCAAGATGTGGCCGTACGTACGCTTGATTTAACCACGATGACAAGCGATGCCATCGCTAGCGCATTTGCCGATGTTGATGTTGTTATAGCGTCAATCGGTGGCCGCACCGCACAAAACCATCAAGTAGTTTCTCAAACCGCTAAGCAATTATTGCAACACTTGCCTAAAGCTGGCACGCCGCGTTTGTTATGGGTTGGCGGTGCAGGTAGCTTAGAAGTCGCACCAGGCGTGACGTTAGTGTCAACACCAGAGTTCCCTGAAGATTATAAAGCTGAAGCCATCGCCCAAGGTGAGGCACTAGCCGTGTTCCGTGATACAGATTCTGCTATCGAGTGGACTTATGTTAGCCCCGCAGCGATTATTTTCCCTGGTGAGTCAGAAGGCCCATACCGTATAGGCGGCAACGAATTTTTTACCGATGCACTAGGCCAAAGCCGAGTATCAGTAGTGGATTATGCCAAAGCCATGCTCGATGAAGCCGAAAATGCTCAGCATATTAATCAACGTATTAGCGTTGCTTACTAAGTGATATTGGGTGGGTGATTAATCGAAACAGGCCAAAATGGCCTGTTTTTTTTATGCTTTATCCGGTGCATAGTTGGTTATATCGATTAGGCAAACAATGGTTGAATTTGTATTAGGTCATAGCCGTTACTCGGTAAGATTTGAGTCTGTTTTAAAACGTTTTTGGCTAAAAGTGTATTTAAGATATGGCCTGCGGCCACTAACGTCGTGGCGCTTCGCCCACACCAGAGCAAATGGGTAAAGCGCTTGTACCCCTTTGCAAACCCTCAGCGTTCCGGCAACATGTTCTGAACAGCGAAAAGGTCGCGACGGAAATTAATCTAGCTTTTGGCCTCGTTTGAATCCTTCTTCGGTCCATCTTATAATAAGGAGTGAAAATGCTAACGTTTCCGATGGTACATCCTGTACCGCGAAAGCTAAGCTCACATCTGATAGGCAGGATGCCTGAATGCCTTGTAGCACATGGATGTGCGAGAAAGGCCATGTGAGCTTCACGCTATTTTCTTCAACGTCCTCAAGTTCAGAGTTGAATTTGTACATTTTTAAGTCAAAAATCAACTCGTTTTTTCACCAAAGTGTATCAGCTAGAGTTTAAGCCTGTTTTTGAACTCGCTAATTTGACTTACTTTTCCTCATACATATAACATCTAACGATGTGGGCAAATACGCTAATCCTCTACTCTGCCACTACAGAGCAACATCGAGTTGAAAAATACCGATGTAGCGATGATCTATAACAAAGCTTTATATGAATGAGGTAAGTTGTGAGTTCAATCAATCATCATTATGTCCCACAGTTGTATTTGCGAGGCTTTGCTACAGAATTAGGACGCATCCAAGTGTTTGATAAAAAACTAAATTCGTTCAAAAAAGATAAACAAACACCTCGCACAGTATTATTTGAAAAGCATAGAAATACGATCAACCTAAACGGTGTGCGTACTGATGCTTTGGAAAAAGCATATGGCACAATAGAAGCTCCACTCGGACAATTTTTTAACTTAGTCCGCAGAGGAATATCGGCTGATGAGTTGATCTCAGAAGAGGGAATATATTTACTTAAGGTCTTCATTGCATTTCAATTCTGGAGAATGCCTGTTTTAGATCCTATAGCTGAAAGCTATATCAAGAATTTGGACCTAACTAAATTTGAAAATCGAATTACATTCAATGGGGTTAATCTTGGCGAAGTTGAAGAAATAAAGTCAGCAATTCAAACAGATTCAGGTTTCAGACATTACTTTCGTAGTTTTATGCTACCACTCCTGACGTTTGATCTCAGAGTTCACGATAGCGATTATGAGTCATGGAAAGTTCATCATGTTTCGCCAGAGGATGGGGGATGGAATAACTTTTTAACGGGAGATAACCCGTTAATCTTTGAAGAAACGAGTGAAATGTTTGCTTTTAAATCTAAGTTTATTATGCCTTTGTCAAATAATCAGTTAATAACCTTTTCACCAACTATTAATCAGACAATGGATCTTGAACCACTCTTTACAACTTACTTGGCAATGGCTACATAAAAGCAGTGCCATCGGTATTTAGTAGGTACTAACAAAGATTATATCGAGCAAATAATATCGTTTATGGGCTCTAGTGTAGAGTCTACTGATTTGAGAGCGAAGCTATTTGAATACATATAACATAGGTTTGATGTTCCAAGATACTTTTTCTAATTTAGCACAAGTCGTTTAGAGCAATACCACTAAACGATCTCTGTCCACAAACGAGTTAGTAACGCTTGCAAAAGTCTAAATTTAACTCTGAACTTGAGGACGTTGAAGAAAATAGCGTGAGCCTGACAGGACGTCAGGCTAGCTTTCGCGGTACAGGATGTACCATCGGAAGCGTTAGCATTTTCGAATAAGGCTGAAGAACACTAAGACGAAGTTAAAAGCTGGATCAATTTCCGTCGCAATTTTTTCGCTGCTGTTGTTTGGTTAAAAAGCGAAAATGTTGCCGGAACGGCAGGGGTGATCCAAGAGGGGATTGCTGTTGATCCCCTTTTGGCCCGTGCAGGGTGGAACCTTGCGGTCTTAATTCAAACGAAGTTTGAAAAATAGGTATGGCGAAGCGTCACGACGTTAGTGGCCGAAGGCCATATTCAACCAAGAATCGCTTTATGAATTATCCCATTGATGACAAAACTCAATAAAGCTTTTCAACAGCGGGCTGTGATATTTATCTTTGTGGACCACCAACCAAAACGGTCGCTGCATATTGATATGATTCCCCTTAATTGGAGAATCAAGCTGAGTCACACGTCCATCGTTAATCGCATATTGTGCCGCCAAAGCAGATAAACACCCTAAGCCAAGTCCGGCGGCGACACTGTTAATTAATGCTTCAGTGGTATTCAGTTCAAACACTTCATGCCACGACTCTATTTGCGGCGCGATAGTGCGCAAAAAAAACTCTCTCGAGCCAGAACCTGCCTCACGTAATATCCATTCACTTTGTTCTAAATCATTAAACGTCCATTGTGCCTGCAGACTTATGGGTAAATGAGGCGCAGCGATAATACACATTTCATCATGGCTAAACTGACTGGCGATGAGTTCTGGGTGATGACTTTTACCCTCAATCAAGCCAATGTCTAACTCGTAATCCAGTAGTTTTTGGCAGATTAGACGTGAATTGGAAATCACCACGCTTTGTGAAAAATGTTGATGTTGCTGACGAAAATGGCTCAATAACCCGGGTACAACATGATTACCTAAGGTGTCACTGGCACCTATTTTCAATTGACCCGTAAAAGCGTGGTCTGCATCAAACAATTGACTGATATTATTTGCTCTACTAAGCAGCTCGTCGGCCAGTGGTAATAGCTTGTGTCCTTCTTGATTAAGCACCAAGCGATTATTGACCCGATCAAATAGCGGGTGACCCAGTTGTTTTTCGAGTTCAGCCAGTGCCATGCTCACCGCGGCTTTAGACAAATACAGCGCCTCGGCTGCAGCTGTTAAGGTTTTATGTTGGGTAACACTGGTAAACACGTTGAGCTGCTTTAATGAAATGTGCATAGCGCCGCTTAGTTTGATATAGAGTGAGTTTGAAATAGCATTAGTTTGATGGTTATAAAGTTAATGTGAACGGTTTTATCTTCATCGTTATTGTTATGATCGATATTTCGTTCATATTTTCTGAACGTATGTTTCATATAATTGGATATATATAAACAAAGTGCAAGCGTAATATAAGCTTATTCTCTGATGGGTTGTTTTGAGGTTGTAATGATTCGAGCAGTAAAACAAACACTAACGACTGTTCCAACCCCTATGGCTGGATTAGCGTTGGGTATTGCAAGTTTAGGTTGGAGTTGGGAACTCCTAGTTGATTTCCATCATTATAGTCAGTGGGCAGGGGCTGTAATCGCAAGTGTATTATTACTGATTTTAAGTGCTAAATTTTTATTACATTCACATTTATTACGTCAAGATCTCGCTCATCCAGTCGTTGGTAGCGTGGTACCTACTTTTGCAATGGCGTTAATGGTGGTGTCGAATTCGCTGGGTTATGCCTCGGCACTCGCAGGTGATTTATTATGGTCATTTGCCGTTTTGCTACACATCGGTTTTTTGGTCGGGTTTATTTATCATCGCAGTAAGCAATTTTCTCTGCATCATATGGTGCCGAGTTGGTTTATTCCTCCTATTGGTATTGTGGTGGCAGATGTGTCGTTTTCAGGCAATATTCATCTCGCGTGGGTTGCTCATGCCGCGCTGATTTTTGGCATGTTAAGTTATGCCATAATGTTACCGATGATGATTTATCGTCTTATATTTACAGAACAAATCCCTGATGCAGCCAAACCAACCTTAGCGATTTTAGCGGCGCCAGCCAGTTTATCTTTGGCGGGTTATTTAACCGTAATTGAACAACCATCGCCGGTCATTGTTGGATTATTATTTGGTATTGGAGTGTTAATGACTGCAATTATCTATTTGTGTTTTTTCAAACTGATGCGTTTACCTTTTAGTCCTGGTTATGCCGCGTTTACGTTTCCGATGGTGATTGGGGCAACGGCATTATTTAAGATGTCTGTTTGGATGGAAAGTGTTGGCATGGCTGCGGAATATGTACAGCAAATTAATGCATTAGCTGAGTTTGAATTGCTTGTCGCTACCGTGGTTGTCAGTTATGTTTGTCTGCGATATCTGCATTTTTATCAACCGAGTAGAGTCTTGGTGGCTAATCCATAAATGAGCGTATATGACCCCAGCAATTGAGATAGCAAAAAAGCATAAAATAGATTTTGAAGTACATGAATACCACCATGATACTAATAGTGAATCTTATGGTTTAGAAGCAGCGCAAAAACTGGGCGTGCCAACGGAACAAGTGTTTAAAACCTTGGTGGTGAGTTTAGATAATCAAGCACTGGTGGTTGGGGTTGTGCCAGTGTCGTCGATGTTGAGTATGAAGTTAATCGCGAAAGCCGCAGGCGCAAAAAAAGCCCGCATGGCAGAGGCATTAGTCGTTGAGCGTTCTAGCGGTTATGTACTGGGTGGAGTGAGCCCATTAGGGCAAAAAAAACCTTTGCCGACAGTCATCGATATTTCTGCACAGCAGCATCAACGTATCTACATTAGCGCCGGCAAAAGAGGCGTAGATATCTCGCTAAGCCCTACTGATTTACAACGGTTATTGAAAGCCACCTTTGCTGATATTTGTGCCCAACGCTAACGTCTATTTGCCATTAACTGGCCGATGAGATTGTTAGCTTAATGACCATTGTCAGCAAGCAATACGCAGCAAGCATTTCGCAGCAAACATTTCGCAGCCAACATTTCGAAATAAGCATTTCACAGCCAATAATTTTCTACAAAGAGTTTGCTATAAAAGGTTAGCTATAAAGAGATCGCCGTAAACATTTGCCGCAAACAATTCACCTCAAACAATTCACCTCAAACAATTCATCTCAAACATTTAATCGTAAAATATCTGCTCTTGAACGAGTTCGTCTCAAAAGAGTGAGTCTCAAATCATTAGTTTCAAAAGAATGAGTATCGAACTATTCAAGTTCAAACTCTAGGTTTTACCTTCGTTCAATAACACCCTTCATTATCAATTTATTTTGGCTTTAAACTCTGCTTGGGTATTGGGATTAGCTTTTTGATACCAATAATCGAGCATTCTACTGATTTCTGCTTGGGTGATATTTTCAGTTTTATTAACCTGAGTGTCGGCGGTATTGTTACTTGCGGTAACCTCTGCCGTTTTTGCGACTGGTACTATGGCTACTGGCGCTACTGGCGCTACTGGCGCTACTGGTACTACTGGTGCAATTGGCGCTGCAGTAGCTGTTTTTTTGTTGATAGGTTTAGCTGATGCAATTGCAGCTATGGCGCCAGATTCATTATATTGTGCGATCTCTTGAGCAAAATCACGGCCAATTTGTAAGCCTGATTTCATCAGTTTATCTTGAGTAAATACAATGCTTTTACCCGTATTGTCGGTTAACGTTATAGTGGGTTGATCATTAAATTGATTGGCGCGTGAGGCAGAGTTAATGGTCGGCAATGTGAGTTGGTAGTTTTGCTCGCTGGCCTGAAAACGTAAGATAACAACATCAGAAACAAAATTATTTTGGCTGCCATTATCGCGATAACGGGCTTGATAGCGAAAAGCGATTTGTTGCATGTTATCGGGCATGCTTAAGTCCAGTTTTACACTAGATTGCTGTTGTGATGCTTTACCGTTAACTAATACCGTTTCGACTCTGTCTGGCAGTTGTAAACTGGCGGCGATGCCCATAGGGCTAAGAGTAAGACAAAGTAACGCGATGATATGACGCATAGTGTGTGGTTCCATTGATGTTGATGAACAATATTGTGTGTTATGTGTAAGCACAATAATTGCTTATTTACTTCATTGCTTAAGTGGTAATAAATGCTGGTCGGTAATGCTCTGGCAGTTCAAAGGTTTTTAGTGTGTTGCTTAATGGGCAAACAAAACGGAAAAAACACGATGTCAGTGCAAGGTCGGGCGAGTGCTCGTCGCCATTGCCATGCAAACGGTCGCCTACAACCGGGTGGCCTAAGCTAGCCATATGAATCCTAATTTGATGTTTACGGCCGGTGTCTATTTTCACCTGTACTTTGGATTGATTCAACTCTGAGTTGTAGGTCAGTAAGGTGGCGTGGGATAGTGCTGGCTTATTATCGACTGGAGTATTAATGGTAACGGGATTGCTCGGAAACTCACCTTCAACAATCACTTGATAGTACTTTTCTAATTCGCGAGTTTCAAACAGCTTAGCAATAGCGGCAGCGGCTTTTTTACTGTGTCCCAATACTAATAAACCGGTAGCAGCACGATCTAGACGATGAATAATAAAGGCATTGCGCTGCGGCTGCATATTTAATTCAGCGTAGCGATTAATGGTGGTGTGATCGCTCCACTTTGAGCCCTGGCAACGCATACCATAGGGCTTGTACCAAATGCTGTAGTCGCCTTCATCAAACAATAACTCTGCCGGTGTGACTTGTTCGTCTAAAATGTATTGATTGTAATAGAGATGCAGTTTGTCACCAGGTTGCAAAGGCTTTTTTGCACGGCGAATACGATTAGTTTGTTTACCATGGCTGTGCCAGATAGCACCTTTTTGCATAGCATCTTTCAATACTTGCTTGCTCAGGCTACTGGCTTGCGCCAAAAGCTCAATAGCGTCAGTACTGTGCTCGGTAATATCAATATGGTATTCGGTTTTATCGGCCATCATTTGGTTAACTCTAACAATGCAGTTTATCAGCAGTAAATAACGCTAAATGTTACCTTATTTAGCGCTTCAATGTTGATTAGTTAATGAAACTTTCTCTTCGCTTAAGTATCTATGTATCATCTGTCGTAAAGTTGTTTTAGCATAACGCGACAAAACACCATATCAATCTGGAGTAGGTAACTTGGAACACATCGTTTGGGATTTTGATCCTATATTAGTCTCGTTTATGGGATTAACCGTACATTGGTACGGCGCGCTTTTTGCGTTGGCTATAGCCACTGGTTTTCAGGTGATGAAGCACTTTTACAAAAAAGAAGGCTTAGATGTTGAGTCTCTTGATAACCTATTAGTGTATTGCGTTATTGGCATTATTGTTGGGGCTCGTTTAGCTCATTGTATTTTTTATGACCCTGGGTATTACTTTGCTCATCCGCTGAAGATATTTGCGATTTGGGAAGGCGGCCTTGCTAGCCATGGCGGCGGGTTAGGAGCGATATTGGGTCTGTATTTTTACCAACGTAAAGTGAAGTTACCGTTTTTGTTTTTACTCGATCGTTTAGCTATTGCGACAGCCATATTTGGCTTTTTTGTGCGTATGGCGAACTTTGCTAATTCAGAAATTTTGGGCGAACCCACTAATCAGCCATGGGGCATTATTTTTAAACGTATTGATATGTTGCCGCGCCATCCTGCGCAGTTGTATGAATCGTTTGCCTATTTATTAATATTTATCGGTTTATTCGCCATTTATAAATACACCAATATGAAGCAAAAACACGGCGCTATCTTTGGTTTGTTTTTGGTATTGGTCTTTACTGCGCGTATCGCGATTGAAAGCGTGAAAGTCAGCCAAGCGGCATATCATGAGTCAATGCTCAGTGCCGGCCAGTGGTTAAGTTTACCGTTTCTATTCGCGGGTATTGTATTGCTGGTTATGGCTTACCGTAAACGCAGCTAATATGCTTACAAACTGAAAGTGATATCCAATAAAAACGTCCTATGGCTAATGCGATAGGACGTTTTTTTATGAGTAATCTGAGTCAGGATTTAATGCCTTTTACTTGGCATTACATACCTGCAGGTAAATACTTAAATCGCTTCATTTGTTCATAATGGGTATCAACAATTTTTTGTACTTGTTCTGGTGTCAGTTTGGTTTTCCACTGATGCTTGCCACCATTTCTAAAGAAGGCATTAGCATTTTCATGTTTTTCAACAAAGCCGAGTTTGGTTTCTTGGGCTTTTAGTTGAGCAAAAGAGGAGTGCTTAATGGCATTTTTCAGGCGGACAGGATCTTTTTTCAAACCTAAAAAGGATTCTACTTTACGGAAGACCTTTTTAGGATCATCTAGCATATCCTCATAGCGTAAAATCAGCTTTGAGGCATCATCGGCAGTCCAGCTAGACACATGCATAGACCAAGAGGTAATAATTTGTGGCACATGCGGTGCTTCATTTGGCGTGCCAGTCATTTCTTCTGCCATATAAGCTATGGCTTCATCGATGCTGTAACCAAAGTAATTGGCCATTGAGATTGCCACATCTAGCGGGTTACGAACCACATAAATTGCCCCAGATGTGACTGAGGAATTATGCAGTGGATGACCGTTGTATTCGCCTAGGTAGTTGTGGGTTTTTACAAATGTGGTGCCATTAGCTTGATGCGCAATATCAGCCTGAACCTTTGGCCGCAATACACTCACCTCTTCTAACGTCAGCTCGGTGGTGGCAGCTTTGTCTTTTGGTAAATAATGCAGGTAACGATGCGCGGCCGACTCTGCCGTCGAAATGGTGTGCATGGTATTAATATCAATCGGTTGATCTTGATTTTGAATATAGTTTTCTAAAAATGCGCGTACCCAAGTGTTACCCGATTTAGGGTAAGAGGCCACCCAAAGTATGTTTCCCATCCGTAATCCTTTGTTATTATTTTTACGTCGTTCAATGCAGTAAAACTACCGATAATTGTGCAAAATGGCAAGTTTACTGGGGTGTTTGTATAGGGATTAAACTGTGATTATAACGACGATAATGTCGCTAAATGTAAACGCTGTAATGAATTTCAAGCTTCATATCGCATGGTTTATTGTTAAGAGCTGACATTAATTGCTTTGCATCAAATTGCTTTGCATCAAATCGCTAGCAAATGTAGCATGCTTGTTAATAAATGCCTTGCGACCGTTTGGTAGAGGTATTTTAGGCTGTATTATGTATAAAACAACAAGGAGAGTTTTGATGAATATTAATGCAACGCTGGTTGGCCAGTTAATTGTTATTTTCGCATTGCTAGTGGGTGTTATCAGTTATTTTCTTGGTCGTCGTAAAACACAATCACCGATTATGGCGGGCGTGCTTGGCGCTGTATTATCAATTGTACCGCTATTTGGTTTGATCTATTTAGTGGTGTTGATGCTCAAAAATGATGTTAATTTAGGCGCTGAAACCGCAAGCAATTAAAGGTTGTTCCTAGGTCTCCTTTTAATGTTAAGGCTGCTGTTTTGATGCAGTTACCATTTTTTCTGCTTGTGATAATAAGTTTCGGGTCAACTTATGCAACATTAATTCCTCGCTCTGCTTATGAAGCATTCCGGTTATTGGGCTCTATTTCAGAGTGTGTTTCAGTATTAATGGCTTACGGCTTAATCGTTGCGTACAACAAATTTACCTCAGAAAAAATTGCGGTTATCTCTTCATCATAACGTTGGGCTTTATTCAGTTGAGCATTAAAAGGGGATAGCTGAGTGTTGTATCCACTTTAACTGCTCTGACAAGGCTCTAAACCAGTAAACGTGTCCGCGGTGTTACTGTTTAAACGCTTTGATTTTACTTATGCAACCCTTTATACTTGCCGCTGCATTTTTATGCACTGCGCGTTTAATAAATTTTAAGCCTAATTTACACATATTGCCGAGGTCGTTTTTCCATAATGAATATTAAGCCGCATTAGTTTTCCCTCCCTATTTGGATCGTTAAGATCCGTCCGTAATTGCTGCCATGTTGGTAGTTTTTGTTGTATATCACTATCCAATATCATTTTGTCGCATTAATGAGTTAATTTCACCGCTGACGCACGCTGATATCTCAGGCGTTAACATATGTTATTGGCATATTGGCTAACATTAAAACAGAGTAAAATACATGATACAAAACATGAAAAAAGAATGGTTTTCCAACATCCGTGGAGATCTGTTAGCAGGTATAGTCGTCGCGCTAGCGTTAATTCCTGAGGCGATTGCCTTTTCTATTATTGCTGGGGTTGATCCAAAAGTGGGTTTGTACGCTTCATTCTGTATCGCTGTGGTTATCGCGTTTACGGGTGGACGTCCTGGAATGATCTCTGCGGCTACTGGTGCTATGGCGCTATTGATGGTGACCTTAGTTAAAGAACATGGTCTTGAGTATTTATTAGCAGCAACGTTATTGACCGGCATATTTCAAATTGCAGCAGGTTACTTAAAGCTTGGTAGTTTGATGCGTTTTGTCTCGCGTTCGGTGGTGACCGGCTTTGTGAACGCACTCGCCATTCTGATCTTTATGGCGCAGTTGCCAGAGCTCACTGATGTGACGTGGCATGTATACGCTATGACCGCCGCTGGACTGGGTATTATTTACTTATTCCCACTCATCCCAGTTATTGGTAAATCGTTGCCGTCACCTTTGATCTGTATTGTCGGCTTAACCATTTTTGCGGTTTACATGGGATTAGATATCCGTACCGTAGGCGATATGGGACAACTTCCTGATACGTTACCAATCTTCCTTTGGCCAGAAGTGCCATTAACCCTTGAAACGTTAATGATTATCTTCCCTTACTCTGCTGGTCTTGCTGTTGTGGGTTTATTGGAATCGATGATGACAGCGACCATTGTTGATGATTTAACCGATACGCCAAGCGATAAAAACCGCGAATGCAAGGGCCAAGGTATTGCGAATATCGGTGCTGGTTTATTGGGCGGCATGGCAGGTTGTGCCATGATTGGTCAATCAATTATCAACGTTAAATCAGGCGGGCGTGGGCGTTTGTCGACATTTTCTGCCGGTTTGTTTTTGCTAATCTTGATCGTGTTTTTAGGTGATTGGTTAAAAATGATCCCTATGGCTGCACTCGTTGCCGTGATGATCATGGTGTCTATTGGAACCTTCTCTTGGGATTCTATTCGTAATCTTAAACATCATCCTTTATCGACCAATCTTGTGATGGTTGCCACAGTTGTTGTGGTTGTCGCTACCCATAATTTAGCGATTGGGGTATTTGTAGGTGTGTTACTTGCCTCGTTATTTTTTGCCAATAAAGTGGGCCGTTTTATGGTGGTTAAAAACACCGACACTTCAGCAGACACTGGCCGTCATTATCAAATTATTGGCCAAGTCTTTTTTGCCTCAGCAGATAAGTTCAGCAACTCATTTGATTTCAGAGAAGTGGTTGATAAGGTGACTATTGATTTATCTTTGGCACATTTTTGGGATATTACTGCGGTATCGGCGCTCGATAAAGTGGTGATTAAATTCCGCCGTGAGGGCACTGAAGTTGAGTTAATTGGTCTTAACGAAGCCAGCGCTACCATTGTGGATAAATTTGGTGTGCATGATAAACCCGAAGACGTTGAAAAAATGATGTCAGGTCACTAAGCCCATAGCAACACTATAAAAGGATAATAATGATGACAAATGTGATTGCCTGTATCGATGGTTCAAAAGCAACACGCGCGGTATCTGATGCTAGTGGCTGGGCGGCTATGCAGTTGAATGCCCCAGTGACTTTACTACATGTATTGGATAAGTCTGCCTATCCTACAGAGTTAAATCTGTCGGGAAATATTGGCCTTGGTAGCCGAGAGCATCTGCTTGCTGAAATGGTTGAACTTGAAGGGCGCATGAGCAAACTCGCGCTCGAACAAGGTAAATATATGCTACAAGATGCGCAAACGAGCATTGTGGCGGCGCAACCTTCTGTGGCGGTGCAAACACTGCAACGCCACGGCGATTTAGTGGAAACGCTGCTTGAGCAAGAAGCTGATGCCAGACTAGTGGTTATTGGTCGTCAAGGTGAGCAACATCAAGATCAAGCGCAAGCGATTGGCAGTCATTTAGAAAGTGTTATTCGCACGCTTAAGCAGCCGATTTTAGTGGTGATGGCTGATTTTACAATGCCAAGCCGTTTTATGATCGCTTATGATGGCAGTGCCACTTCGAAAACCGTGCTTGAACGAGTGATTAGCAGCCCACTACTTAAAGGGCTCGGATGTCATTTAGTGATGGTGTCTGACAATCAGTCTCAAGCGCTGACCGAATTGACTTCAGTTGCAGACTCTCTTACCGAGGCTGGTTTTGAGGTAACAACTGCGGTTTGTCAGGGCGAGGTGCAAACGGCTCTAGAGGCTTACCAGCTAGCACACCAAATTGATTTAATGGTAATGGGTGCTTACGGTCATTCACGAATTCGTGAATTTTTTGTTGGTAGTAACACGACACGGATGATCAGTAAAAGCCACATCCCATTGTTATTGTTGCGTTAAGCAAAAAAGACTAGCGTCGCTTCGCTGCTAGGGCGGACTACGTCCTGCTAGGATCGCTTCGCTGCTAGGGCGGACTATGTCCTGCTAGGATCGCTTCGCTGCTAGGGCGGACTATGTCCTGCTAGGATCGCTTCGCTGCTAGAGCGGACTATGTCCTGCTAGGGTCGCTTCGCAACTAGAGCGGACTATGTCCTGCTAGGGTCGCTTCGCGACTAGGGCGGACTTGCGTCCTGCTAGGGTCGCTTCGCGACTAGGGCGGACTTGCGTCCTGCTAGGGGCTAGGTTCTTGATTTTATAGGATCTAGCCGCGCAGCGACCTAGCGACCTAGCAGCGTAGCGCCCCTTGGCTGCAGTGACTTTTCTGCTTTAACGGCACACACCTTATATTCTGGAATTTTTGCAATGGGATCCAATGCATTAATGGTCAGTTTATTGGCTGCGGCTTCGGCAAAGTGGAATGGTAAAAATAATACTCCTACCTGAGCCCGCTTAGTCACAAAGGCGGCTATGTCTATTTCTCCGCGGCGAGTACTCAGTTTCAACATATCACCGTTATTGACTCCCAATTGCTCGGCATCAAAAACTGAAATCATTACTCTGGGCGCGCCTTTAATATCCAGTTCTGGGGTTTTGCGGGTCATAGTGCCAGTATGGAATTGTTCCAGTAAACGGCCTGTTGAAAGGGTTAATGGATATTCGCTATCGGGCATTTCGGCAGGTAGTCGATAACTCACTGGCATCATTCTGCCTTTACCGCGTAAAAATGTTTCGGTATGCAAAATCGGCGTGCCAGGATGGTTTTCATCAAAGCATGGCCACTGTAAACCATCTACTTTGTGTTCAAGCCGTTGCCAAGTCAGACCTTGATATTGCGGGGTGACGTGATTAATTTCATCCCAAATGTCTTTGGTACTGTGGTAATGCCAATTAGCATCAAGGCTGTTGGCAATCATTTGGATAATTTTCCAGTCTACAATCGCATCCCCTGGAGGGGTTAACGCGACACGTAATTGTTGTACCCGACGTTCTGTATTGGTGAAATGGCCATCTTTTTCAGCAAAGGCGGTCGCGGGGAGTACCACATGAGCCATCTGCGCGGTTTCGGTTAAAAAGATATCTTGCACCAGCATAAATTTAATTTTGGATAGTGCAGCGATTACGTGAGCTTGGTCCGGATCGCTTAGCACTGGGTTTTCTCCCAAAACATACAGAGCATCGAGTTTACCTTTCACAATCGCCTGCATGATTTCAGTTGCTGCTAATCCTATCTCTAAATTTAGCGATGTATTGCCCCAAGCTTTGGCAAATTTAACGTTATTGAGTGGGTTATCGACTTGCTGATAACCGGGATAATAATTAGGTAACGCGCCCATATCACAAGCACCTTGAACATTACTTTGGCCGCGTAGTGGGTTGAGTCCGCCGCCCGTTACGCCAATGTTGCCACACAACAATTGTAAGTTGGAGGTGGACACAACGTTGTCATAACCCGAAGTATGTTGAGTAATCCCCATGGCGTAATACAAGGCGGTTTTATTCGCCGTACCAATCATTTTGCCATAGCGGCAATGTCTTCTGCACTCACGCCAGTAATCAACGCTGCATTGGCTAAGTTGTAATCTGGCTTCATCACTTCTTGCTTGAGCAATTCATAGTCTTCAATACGGCTATTGATGTAGTGCATGTCTTGCCAGTTATTGATGATAATTTGCTGCATGATGGCATTGAGTAACATCACATCTGTGCCCGGTTTATGTGACACATATAAATGGGCACTGTCTGCAATAGCCGTTCTCTTTGGGTCCGCCACAATTAAGCGCGCACCGTGTTGGCTGACCGCTCTTTTAATGTGAGAGGCGATAATAGGATGGGCGCTGGTGGTATCGGAGCCAATGATAAAAATTACATCTGAGTCTTTAATGCTGGGAATATCATTGGTCATGGCCCCGCCGCCAATGGTATCGGATAACCCTGCAACAGATGATGAATGACATAGTCGTGCGCAGTGATCGATGTTGTTGGTGCCCATAATGCTACGGGTGAATTTTTGCATTAAATAGTTTTCTTCATTGGTGCATTTAGCTGAAGACAATGCCGCAAACTTGCTTGGCCCAGCAGCATCTTTAATCGGTTGAAGTTGCTGTGCTATATAACTAATAGCCTCGCTCCAAGTGGCCGGTTGTAGCTGACCATTTTTGCGAATTAATGGTGTGGTAAGGCGTTTAGGGCTGTTTAAAAAGTCAAAACCAGAGCGCCCTTTAACACATAGCATGCCTTCATTGACCACTGATTGAATGTCACCAGATACTCGCATTACATGATTTTTGGCCGGGTCGACATGCAGTTCAACCCGGCAACCGACACCACAATATGTGCACACGGTTGAGGTTTTGGTTAACGCTCTGTCGCTGCCTTGGGTTTTATCGCGGGCATCAACCAAAGCGCCAGTAGGGCAAACTTGAACACAGTTACCGCATTGCACACAATCACTGTCATTCATCGACGCAGTAAAGCCAACACGAGGGGCGTTGCGGCTAATGCCTCTTGTTGTAGCATCGGGTAGTGCTTGATAACTATTGGCTTCAAAGCTGATAACGTTATGACCACTTTGCTGATGGCAAGCGTCAATACAAGCGGCGCAACTGATGCAGCGATTAGCATCAAAAGTAATAAAAGGCGCACTGTTATCGACTTTAAATTTACGTGCCTGGGTTTGATCCAGTGTTTTTCCGTCGAGTTTATATTCGGTGGCGTAATCGCGTAACTTACAATCGGTATTGGCTTGGCAAGCACACTCTAAACAACGCATAGCTTCTTGCATTGCTTCATCGGGAATGAATCCTAGCTCTACTTCGGCAAAGTTAAGCGCTCGATTGAGCTGGTTTAGCTCTGGCATTTTTAAGCGGCGACGCTTGGCTGTCTCTGGGTATAAGTTAGGGTAAGCGTTGGGATGTAGCGCTGCAGATAACGAGGCTGTTTTGTTGGCTTTTCGTGAGTTAAATAGTCCAGGCTCTAAATGACATGTTAAGCCTTCAGTTAATAATCCTTCAATGGCTTCAGCGGCTTTGCGGCCATCTGCCACCGCACCAACTGCAGTACCTGGGCCGGTGCGGGAATCACCGATAACAAATAGCTTTTCCACTCCAGCAGACATGGTTTGCTCGCAGCCAAGAAAAGTATGCCAGCGGGTCAGGGCGATATGGCCAGTGTCTATTTGATTTTCTGGTTGGTCTAAAAAGGCTAAATCCACTTGTTGAGATACCGCAGGAATTACGGTGTCGAACGCTTCTTCAAAGGTTTCGCCGGTCGCTTTAGGGGAGCGGCGACCAGATTCATCGGGCTCACCGAGCGCCATTTTAGCAAAGGTGACGGATTTGACCCGGCCCTGGTTATCGCTGTGGTTTTCCAGAGGATTAGTGAGAAAATGAAACTTAACCCCTTCCTCTTCTGCTTCATGTATTTCATAGGGCTCAGCTGGCATTTCATCACGGCTACGACGATAGACTAAGGTCACATCAGCACCATCACGGACAGCGGTACGGGCGCAATCAATGGCAGTATTACCGCCACCAATGACGGCCACTTTTTTGCCTGTAATGAATTTTTTGTCGGTGCAATAATCGCGTAAATAGTCCACCCCTAAATAACAGCCGATTAAATCACTGCCAGGATAATTCATTGGCACGGCTTTTTGTGCCCCAATCGCGAGGCAAACCGCATCATAATTGGCCACTAACTCGGTTAAATTGGTATCACGACCCAGTGCACATCCGGTCTTGATCTTAAGTCCATTGCGGGTGAGCAGTTCAATCTCTTTATCGAGAATATCTTTAGGTAAGCGGTACTCTGGGATGCCGTAACGTAACCAGCCACCTGCTTTAGGGGCCGACTCCATAATGGTGACATCGTGACCATTATTAGACAAATAATAACCCGCGGTTAGTCCTGCTGGGCCACTGCCGATAATCGCAATGCGCTTGTTGGTAGTGGGTGCTTTTGGCGGGACATAAGACTCTGCATCTTGTAAATCTAAGTCTGCTGCATGACGTTTTAATTGGCGAATTGCCACAGGTTCATCTACCAGTCCGCGGCGACACTGGGCTTCACAAAAAGCCGGGCAAACACGGCCAATAGACAAGGGTAAAGGTAAGGTTTGTTTGATGACTTTGACGGCTTCTTTATGATCACCTCTGCCGATATGATACAGGTACGACTGCACGTCAACGCCGGCAGGACAGGCGGTTTGGCAAGGTGCTTCACAATCAGCAAAGTGATCACTCAGAATATCTTTGAGTGCTTGTTGACGAAGATGGCTTAAGTGGCTCGACTGAGTAATGACCTCTAAACCCGTTTCTAGCGGTGTTTCACAGGCGCGAACACATCGTAAACTGCCATCTTGGTTTTTGATTTGTACTTGGCACAAATTGCAGTGTTGTCTCTCTTGGCGATGAGAATAATCACATAAGCTAGGGATGTTAATACCGGCGTTTTTTGCTGCCTGTAACAAGCTGTCAGCTTTAGGAAGCGAAAGTGTTGTTCCGTCGATAGTGATATCAATCATTGCAAAGCCTTTTCATTTTTTGAGTCACGGGCAAAGTCTAATGCCTTTGAGGATGGGACGAGTAGGGCGTCAATAGGGATAAACAACTAAACCTAAAGTGGGATTAATGTCAGCAATGGCAGATTAAGCTGATAACCTTGCGCTCGCATCTACAGTCTATGTATCAAGTTTAATTTGATGAGTGATTTCCAGATGTGACTTAGATCATTTTTATTGCGATTAAATATGTATTTTATATTAATGTTATAATAAACAATTAACTACTTGTGGTTTTATCTCGTAATTATTGCTAGGAGAGTGATGATTTGTTGTCATTGTTCACAATTGTGGACAGTTGGTTGTGATGAGAGGATTCATCGCTGTTGCAACCATTGCTGTTACAACAATGGCTGTTACAACAATGGCTGTTACAACAATGGCTGTTACAACAATGGCTGTTACAACAAAGCAGGCTGAATAAATGATATTCAACCTGCTTGTTTATTGCTACTTCAATCTAAAAACCACTTCAACTCTGTCGCTAATGTTAACTTGGCCTTGTTGATAGGTTTGCGCCACATCGGCATTCATTTTCATGCTGGCGCGGTACATTTCTGGCTGATTGGCTTGTTGCGGAAAGTATCTTACTTGCCATACCCCAGCAATTTGTTCACCAAAGCCTTTGGCTAAAGATTGAGCTTTTTGCTTGGCGTCATCAATCGCGGCTTGGCGAGCTTGCGCAATAATTTTGGCTTCTTGGCTCGACTTTAGCTCGATATTATTAACGTTATTAATCCCTTCAACCAAAGCGCTGTCGAGTAATTCATTTAAGCTGTTAAGGTCAATTACGGTAATGGTCATTTGACGACTAGCGTTATAACCCGTGAGTTTACGCGGTTCATTTTGCACATACATATATTGCGGATTAAGTTGTAAGTTAGCACTTTGGATGTGTTTTTTGTCGACTCCAGCCTTGAGTAATCGTTGCATAAATTGGCTGACGGCTTCGTCGGCTTTGTCTTTAGCTGCTTTAGCGCTATTGGCTTCTATAGATACTTGAACATTGATAATAGCCATGTCTGCTACAGCTTCAATGGTGCTTGTTCCCACTGTTTCAATATGAGCAAAACTGAGCTCGGCCGCTTGCACTGTCGATAAACTGCTGGTGGCGGTTAAGGTAAATAATGAAGCTGAAATGATGCTTGTGAGTAATATTTTGTTCATTGATAACTCCGCTAATGGTTAGCTAAATACTGTTTTCACACAGGTAAAGTGGGTCTGTTATGAGTGTAAACGGTGCAAATATAAAAAAGGGTTTTTATTTTTGACTATTTTCTGCGATTTATTTCTTACGGTTTATTTATGACTTACTAACTACTTAACAGAAACTAAAACAACTGGGCCGAGATATTAAGCAATTTATTTCTGATCCATTGATTTACCGGATCGTCTTGGGCTTGTTGATGCCAATACATGTGTACCGCCAGTTCTGGTACTTCAAAGGGCAATGGCGACACTACAATTGGCATGGTTTGTTGTAACAACATGGCGTAGGTGTTTGGCATGGTCATGATTAAATCTGATTGGCAGATCACGCTGATGGCGGCAAAGTAATGCTCGCAACGTAATGCAATATTGCGGCTAACGCCTTGATGGGCGAGCGCCATGTCGACGGTGTCGATGCTGAAGTCTTTTAAGCTCACTAATGCATGAGATGCGGCGGCATAATTGGCGAGGGTGAGCTGCTGTAATATCGGATGGTTTTGGCGGCACACTAGTGAAAATCGTTCGCTGCATATTAGAGTGTTGCAAATATCTTTATGGGTTGGCATCAGTACATCGATAACAATATCTAAACTTTGCTGCGTCAGTGACGGCTCAAGTTCAGTGCGTTTAATTTGACGACTGTTTAGGGTGATATTGGGGGTGTTATTGAGTAAATCGGGCATAAGAATAGGAAAGAACATTGACTCTAATATGTCTCTTAAGCCTAGTTTTATCTCGCGTTTGTGCTGTTGTATGTCAAATATCGCGGGTTGGCTAACGGTATTATTGAGTAACAGCAGCGCTTGTTGCACGTCGGGAATGATTTTTTGGCATAAGGCTGTTGGCACCATTTTACGGCCATGGCGGACAAATAATGGGTCGTTAAATTTGTCGCGTAGCCGAGCAATAGCATGGCTTACAGCGGGTTGTGTTAGGTGCAGTTTACTGGCCGCAGCAGTAATACTGCCGTGCTGATATACCGTGCTCATAATGAGGAATAAGTTTAAATCAATCTTACTATGCAGCATATTAATAGTTATCTATGATTTAGTATCATTTGAATTTATTTTAGGCTTGGTTAAATTAAAGTCAAACTAAACCAATAAAAGTAGACTCAACATGACCGCAATAAATGACACTCAAGCACAGCAAATTCAAAAAATGACCATTGGCACAGATAAATATCCAATGCCGTTACCGCCAAAGTTTGATAATAAACAACAGCAACAACAATATGAAAAACAGCGTCTAGCGGCGGCATTTAGAGTATTTGCCCATTATCGATTCGATGAGGGTTTAGCGGGGCATATCACCTTGCGTGATTGTATTGACCCTGAGTCATTTTGGGTTAATCCGTTAGCGGTGCATTTTTCTAAAATTAGGGCTTCTGATTTAGTGCGAGTTGATCATAAAGGCAATATTTTGGAGGGTAAGCATCCAATCAATAATGCCGCATTTGCGATTCATTCGCGTATTCACCATGCTCGCCCCGATGTCAACGCAGTGGCTCACGCCCATACTACTTATGGGCGTGCATTTTCATCACTAGGTGAGTTACTTAAACCTATTTCTCAAGACGCATGCATGTTTTATGAAAACCACAGTGTGTTTGAGACTTTTACCGGCGTGGTCGCCGATTTATCTGAAGGCGATATGATTGCTGAGGCGCTACAAGGCCATGCTGCGGTTATCTTACAAAACCATGGCTTACTCACTGTCGGTAAGTCTGTTGATGCGGCAACGGCTAATTTTGTCATGTTAGACAGTTGCTGCCATAGCCAGTTATTGGCACAGGCGGCGGGTGAACTTAAATTGATTGGCCATGAAATTGCGACTAAAACTCGCCAAATTAATGGCTCAGATTTAGTGACATGGGGTAATTTTCAACCTTTGTATCAGGTCATGTTGGCGCAAGATAACAGCTTTTTAGATTAAGCCTGTTAACGATGCCAAAGGGCGGTTTGATTTTGATAAAACCGTATGCATGCAGCTATATTTCGCAAGAACGTATTCTGTACTGATGCTTATGATACTCGCTAAGTCTGCTTAGCGAGCAAGGATGCAATTCCCTATGACAGGTTCGATTATTACCGAAATACTGCTGCCATTGTCGCTCGCCTTCATTATGTTTGGCATGGGCTTAAGTTTAACTCAATTTGATTTTTTACGTTTATGGCAAACTCCAATGCCGATTATTGGCGGCTTTATTGGCCAAATTATCGTGTTGCCTTTGTTGGCTTTTACGCTTTGTTTGTTGATGGACTTATCGCCAGCGATGTCGATAGGGTTAATGATTTTGGCTGCCTGCCCCGGTGGGACTACCTCAAATGTTGTAAGTCATCTTGCTAAGGCTAATTTGGCTTTGTCGGTGAGTTTGACTGCACTGAGTAGCATTGTATGTGTTTTTACCGCGCCGTTTATCATCCAATTTGCGGTTAGCTATTTTAGTGATAGCCATGATATTGAAGTGTCATTAAGTAGTATTTCATTAGGTTTATTGTTGATTACCTTGCTACCGATTATGTTTGGCATGATTGTGCGGCGTTATTATCGCGATTGGGCTGTGAAGGTTGAGGTGTATTTTAGGCGCTTTGCGTTAGTGTTTTTATTGTTGATGATTACTGGGGTGGTGATTCAAGAAAGTGACATTATCAGCGATGCTTTTAACGAGGTGTTTATTGCGTGCATGTTGTTAAATTTGCTTGCCATGATGGTGGGCGTAATTACTGCCAAACTATTCAAATTAAGCCATAAAGATAGTCTAACGTTGGCCATTGAAATAGGTTTACAAAACTCCACTATGGCAATGCTTATTTGCATCAGTTTACTGCATATGCCCAGTTATGCTGTGGTAGCTGGAGTGTATAGTTTAACGATGTATTTAGGGGCTGGCTTGTTAATCGCGTATGCCCGTTATGCTAGAAACCAAAAACATACAGTTCAATCTAGCTAATTACATTAGTGCTATTAATTAACGGATTTTGTCGGTTAGTTAATAGCTTAGTTACTTACTTAGGGCTTAGTTAATCACTTAGTTAGTTACTTAGTGCTTACGCACTCGCGTTCCTAAATCGAATGTTATTTTACTCTTTTTTGCTGGCGGTATTCACTGGGTGTGGTGCCTTGCCAGCGTTTAAATGCCCGTCGAAAGTTAGCCACATCAACATAACCTAATTGATATGCCAATTGCTTAATACTGCCATTAGATTGTGATAAGTATTGCTTCGCAATATGGTGATTCACCGACGCGACAATGTTTCTATAGCTTGTTTGTTGTTGGGTTAAATGGCGATGAAGAGTCCGTGGGGTCATATTAAAATGCGTGGCTGTATCGCTTAAGCTTGGTAGTGGCATCGGACTTTGTAGTAAATACTGATACAACTTATCGCTAAGGCTTTGCTGTAAATTAAGTTTTTTAAGTTCGTTAATACACCATTGTTTGGCTTGAACAAACGAGCTGGGATCGGCCATATCCAAGCGTTGAGTTAATGATGCTTGAGTTAATATTAGCTGGGTGCTGGCTTGATTAAAATGCACTGGTACTTTGAGTAATGCGGAGTATTGCTGCCAATAGGCTGGTGCTGCGAACCCCAAATTAACCTGGCTTATTGCAGGTGACAACGGGGTGGTTTGTTGTAACAAATTGGCAATGGTGACGAGCAAAGCATCCATAAACGGTTGTTGAATCACGCCCAATGGTTGTATCGCTTGCAGTGTGATAACCATACTGCTGGCGGTTTCATGGGTATTAACATTAACCAATGGTGTGCGTGTATTGATAAATTGCTTCAATGTATCAACAGCTTGTTTAAGGGTGCTGCTATTAAGGATGGCAAATCCCATCATGCCATGGGTGTTAATGCCTATTCGGCTGCCGACATGTAAGCCCAAGTCTGGCCGTGCCGATAGATGAATTGCAGACGTTATCAGTCGTTGATAATCATCAAAAGTCACTTGAAAGTTAGGGTCTTGTAGTTGTTCAAGCATAAGGCCGTTATGGGCTAGCCATATATCGACATTGCATTCCCACAGGCGCAGCTGTTGATACACTTGGTTTAAGTAAAATACAGGAAGCAGCTGCATAGCAATCTTATTAATGGCTTTGAGTTAGTTGTAACGGATTTTGCTGTGCTTGTCTATTAATGACCCCTTAATATCCATTCTTCCCTCTTTGTTATATTTCTGGTTGGCGTACAGTAAACCTTTAATCACCAAGGAATGCGTATGTTGTCTATGTTTACTGCCAAAACGGTTAGCCTAACCATTAATGATGAAATAGTGATAGCGCAAACTAGCGTTAAACACTCTATTTTAACCGCCGCGTTGGCCGCCAACATTGCCTTTCCGCATCATTGCCGAGTAGGCAGTTGCGGTGCTTGTCGATGCAAGTTGGTTGCGGGCGAAGTGAAACAATTAACCGACAGCGCATATGTTTTATCAGCTGAAGCCATCGCTCAAGGAATGATTTTGGCCTGTCAGAGTCTGCCTAAAACTTATGTGAACATTCACGTTAATTTACGCCAGCGTCCTTTAGCTGACGAACCGCAAGCATAAGGACGTGGCCATGTTTAAATACCTTAAATTTATGTCGTTTCATCTTATGGCGGTGATCGCTATTATCAGCATCACTTTGGGTGGAACCTATATCAGCATTGGCTTTGCTATTTGGGTTGCGGTGTATTTGGGTGGTGACATCGTGTTTGGTGATGATACCGCGACGCCACAATATCGCTATCCGGCTTTGCTTACGTGGCAATTGTGGTTGGCACTGCCATTGACTGTGATATTAGTGTTTGTGTGTTGCTGGCAATTTGCCAGCCAAGATATTGGCCAATATGGCGCATGGGTCACTCGTTTTACGGGGTATGACGCCCTGTTAGCAAGGCAAAACACCAGCATGATTCAATATGGGGTGATGGTGATTTATTTGGGCTTAGTGGTTGGCGTAATGGCGACGATTACAGGCCATGAGCTAACCCATCGTACTTGGCAGCCGGTGTCATTATTGATTGGACGCTGGTTATTGGCATTTAGCTTTGATGCTAACTTTGCCATTGAACATGTATATGGCCACCATAAATACGTTAGTACCTTGAACGATCCTGCTACCGCTCCGCGTGGTCGTGGTGTTTATGCACATATTATTATTTCGACCATTAAGGGCAATATTAGTGCGTGGCATATTGAGCAACAAAGGCTGGTGCGTAAACAGTTAGCTGTGTGGAGTTGGCAGAATAAAGCGTTACGAGGTTACGCTATGAGTGTCGCTATTATGGTGTGGGTATTTTGGCTTGCTGGTTGGCAGGGGTTAAGCTTTTTTGTATTAATGGCGTTATGGGCTAAAGCGACTTTAGAGATAGTCAATTACATGGAGCATTATGGTTTGGTTCGCGAACTTAACTCGCCAGTAAAACCTCATCATTCTTGGAATACCAATAAGCGGGTAAGCTCGTGGGCAATGTTTAACTTAACCCGACATTCACATCATCACGCTCAAGGGCAGTTACCTTACCATCAGTTATCGCCTTATCCCGATGCACCGCAAATGATTGGCGGTTACCTTAGTACCTTTGTATTGACCCTCATTCCGCCTTTATGGCATCGACTTATGCTGCCCAAATTACAACATTGGGATGCACATTTTGCCACGCCAGCTGAATATAATATGGCCCAGCAGGCAAATCAACAAAGTGGCATTGCAACTTATCAAGCGTGTTGTTAACCCTTTGATTGTTTGATTGTTTAGACGCTAATAGATATTAGCTACTCATATTAATGCGGTTACGGCCTGTTGATTTGGCGCGGTAAAGTGCTGTGTCTGCGGCGCAAACCAGTGCGGTTGGCGTGCGGTATTGACCACTGCGTTCACAGGCAATGCCCTGGCTGACACTGATTTTGGTTTGTGCAGGTAACCCTATATCGGTAAAGCTTAACTGGTTAATACGACGTTGAATATTTTTGGCAATGTATTCTGCAGTTAACGGATTACTGTTGGGCAAAATGACCACAAACTCTTCACCACCATAACGGGCAGCCATCGCATTGTTAGACGGGAGCACCTCTGCCAGTACTTGGGCAATTTTTTGCAAACATTTATCACCGTTAACATGACCATACTGGTCATTAAACATTTTAAAATAATCGACATCGATGATGATTAAACACAGCGGTTGGTCGTGATTAATGCTGTCGTTCCAGTTGGTTTGCAGGGCATCATCAAAAGCATGTCGATTGGCAAGACCGGTTAATTTGTCAGTATGCGCTAAGTGGCGCAGTTTATTGTATTCGGCTTTATGCGAAGTCAGGTTATGCATAATGCCAATAAATAATGGCTCCGAGCCTATTTGTATTGACGGTAAACATGACAATGATAAATCGGCTTCGAGCAACGTGCTGTCGGCGCGGTTAATGATAATTTCTTTAGGCCCATGATTAAACTGAGTTACTTTGTTGCTTTGATCGCTGGCGTTGTTCCACAGGTCAAATAAAGATTGATACTCATCTTTAAAAGGACTTTGTAGATAATCGGTCCAGGTTTGACCAATTAACATTTCGGCTGGGGCACCGAATAATTTAGCGCCTAACGGATTAATCATCTCAATAACGCCAGCGGAGTTAATCACAAATATCGCTTCTGAAATCGCGTTAATCACATTGAGTAAGGTGCGAATTTGTAAGTTATCTACTACAGCCATTTTGCCATTCTGGTTTGCTGAAGTGGCATCAAAAGTGGCATCAAACATCACCGCTGTCGATGACGAGTCGGCTAGGGTTTCAGCTTCAACACGCAGTGGTATTTTTACCGCGTTAGGATATTTAGACAATGAGTCTGTTAATTTAGTCACACGAGAAATCGTGTCATTGAGTTCAGTTAATTTATCATTGGTAAACATGGTGCATTTCCTCAAGCGTTTGGTGTTGGTAACCCCTTGTTGATGACAAACACTCTATTAGGAATGGGAGTTTTTAACCTTTCGGTAATCTTCTGGTTTTAACTTATTGATTTTTATTTAATTAAATTATGATTTTTGGTATAAAAAAGATTGATTTTAGTTGCAGCTTAAAATGTCTGCATCAATCTGGCTGCGACTTATAGGGTAAGTCATGGCAATTGTCATAGCCATTCATCGGCAAGTTTTAGAGTTTTTCGCGAATTGGTTAGCGAATGTTTTAGTGAAAATATTAGTAAACAACACAGTGTTATTGGCGATGATTAACAGAGGTTTTTGTCTGGATTTTAGCAGAGGATTGAGGACTAAAAATCTAACCTTGCAATGGGTTAGTGGGTAACACAAGTTGTTTTAGTCTTGGTTAAGCGATTAACTGCTTTGTAGTGTGGTTATCTTGTTCAAGATAAAAAGCTCAGGGTAGCCCTGAGCTTTTTATCTATTTTTTATTTATTATCGCGATTAATAACTTGAGGATCTGGGCTAAGTACTAGCAGGGTATTGGCACTGTTTGACAGCACAAATTGAAAGCTGGTGCTGCCTGGCACTTCATTTAAATCGGTTAATTGTATCAAGTTGCCATCGCTGCTGATGGTGGTGGCATCGATAATACCGTCAAACGTGGTAGTGAAAGCTGCGCCAACAAATTTAAGGCCCTTACCAGTCTTGTCAATCAACTGGTAAGAAATGACTCCGTATTGAGTTACGACCATATTGCCGGATACTGCAGAACCATCAATATTAGTATAGCTAAAGACGGGTTCATTGTTCGCGTTTAGGATTACTGTGACGTTAAACATGGTTGCTTGGCCTTGGACATTAGGCATTTTATTCTCCATACTTTGTTTAGGGTTTAGGGTTTAGGGTTTAGGGTTAAACTTATAATCTGTGATGGCCGATTGTTGTAGCTGTTGCACTAAGTCATCGTGTTGATCTAGCTCTCCTAGACAATCGAGGGCCTTCGCGTAGGGCATAGTAAATCTCGGTTCTTTATTTTTATCAATAATATCGGCCAATTGATTTTTAGTTTGCTGACATAGGGAGTTAACTTGCTTAGGTTGACCTAGGGATGTCAATAATGAAGCCGTTAACATATTGCTTTGGGCTAAACTCGCGACATAAAGTGAACTTTGGTTAAATTCAGTGATTAATTGCTTAAATGAGGTAATGGCTCGCTGTGCATATACTAAGCTTTCTGACAATAGTCCCTTAGAGGCCAAATAGTTGGCGGCAGCCAATTGATATGTTGCCCAAACCTCTATTTTTTGGGCTGATTTGTTTAAGGTAATATCTTTCTCGAGCATGGTTGCTAATGAGTCAAGACTCTGCCCCATAGTCTGTTCAATCGGCTCAGTACTATAAGCCAACATCTTTAGGTAGGCGTAATATTGCTGGATTTTCCAAACATCATTTTCAGGGTCTTGTTTAAGGGCATTGGTGATGGTCACTAAACTGAGTTGTGCTTTCTCAAAAGCTTGTTGCTGATGGTTTTGGTAGCTTAATAATCTAGCCAGTAACGCATAACTGCTTGATAATCGTTCCAGTAAGTAGGGCTGCTTTTCTAAGGAGTTATTGTTAAATTGTTGCTGAATTTGCTGATGGATTTTAATTGCCGTGCTGATATCACCTTGGTCACTGGCGGCACTGGCAAGCCATGAGCGAGTGTCTGCAATATCGGCTATTAGCTGGTTGTTGGTTTGGTCTTTATCCCACAGTTGTAGTTTAAGTTGTAATGATTGCTCAAATGCCTCACGGGCATCGGTAAAGTTTTGCTGCTTCATGTATATGGAGCCAAGAGAATTTTGCGCATAGGACAACTCCATTAGCGCATCGTTATCGTCTGGCGCGTATTGATACATGGTTTGGCTGTATGTTAAATACTGTTCGAACCAAGGCTGTGCCGCTGTCCAATCATTTTGATCGTATTCAAGCTGGCCGAGCCAAAAAGCATTGGCACCTAAGGTTTTGAGTAAACTGAGGTGTTGCGGTTGCATTTCGAGTAACGGCAGCATGCGCTCACGGGCGGCGATTAAGGCGCTGTGGGCCTCGTCGATATTGCCGCGAGAATAGGCCACTTCGCCCATGGCCTCTAAGGTTTGGCTGTGTTGAAAGCGCGCTTCAAAGCTTAAATAGCTGGCATCGTCGGCAGAAAAGTCGCTGAAATATTCCAATGCCTTGTTACTGATCCCATCGAGCAAGTCCATGCGGCCAATGCCGCGCATTTTGTCGGCGAACTCACCGACCATAAAACCAAGTAAGTTTTCTGCCGCAAGGCGTTTTTGTTGTGCCTGGGTTTCGGCCTCAATGCTGCGAATACTCATGGCGACCGAAATGAGTGTCAGTGCCACAAGGGCTAGCATGACTGCACGGCGGCGCCAGCGGCCGATGTTGGCTTGTTTGGTTGAGGCTTGAATGAGTGCCAGTTCTTGAGGCTCTAAACTAAACAATTGGTTATCGAGCAATGTGCTTGCTTCTACTAATGGTTTGCCTTCTGCCAGTAAATAAGCATTACTCTTTGACTCGGCCAGCCAGCGGTTAGATTGATGCTGTAAACGGCTTTTAATGGCTAAACTGTCCTTGTGCTCGGTTATCCATTGGGTGGCGCGGGGCCAGCGCCTTAATAGCGCTTCGTGAGCAATACTAAAGCAGGGTTGATCTTGTTGCAGATGCGAAACAAACAAACGGTTATCAACCATGGCTTTGACGAGGTTTATTTCGGCATCACTACTGAGATCGCTCCAGCGGGCGGTGCTGCTGGTGATTGATTTTTCATCTTCGGTTAGGGTGACTAACATCGACAGTATTTTAGGCAGTGCGGCGCGTTCGCTGTTGTTTAATTGGTTGAGCACTTCTTCGGCATTTTTACCGATGGCGCCTTCAATCCCCCCAAGCGAATGGTATACCGACACCAATAATTGGTTGTTGTCATCTTTGTGCAAATACAGTGATTGCAAGGTGTATTGCAACATGGGCAGAGCATCGGGGTTTGAGGCGGCTTCACTGCAAAGTATTTCGTCCAACGGCATTGCCGTATCGGGATCGAGTGTCCATGTGAGGTTAGCTGCATTGGCCGGCAAGCGGATCATTTGCATCAGCTCTGATCGGGTTGGCGCCGATAAATCGAAATGTGAGCCATTAGCTTTGCCTGCCATTAGGCTTGGGTGGCTAACAACCTGAGGGTAAAAGTCATTGCGGCAAGCACTAATTATTAATACTGCCCCTGAAACCGCAAGGGTTTCGAGGATATCTAATACATTGTTGCGTTCGGATTCGGTAAATAATGGCGACGCTAATAAGATTTCTAAACGGTCGATAAACAATGAAAAATGGGGCCGACTGTATTTTGGGGCATTGTCATCATTGATTGATGAGTATTTGGCTAAAGCTAGCTGACAATATTCAATAACGGCGTTGATGTCGTTTTGCAGTTTGTTTGCCAGCATATCGGCACTACAGTCGGTAAACACCGCTTGGTCTTTGATTTCCCAGTCGAGCATCGCACTGGCGATATCGATAATTAAGCGTCCTTTAGTGACATCGGCTAAATCTAGGTTAGCATTATCGATTACGCCAACCCCGTTAAAGCCATTTTTGGACATTAAATTAGGCATGATGCCGGCATTAATTAACGATGATTTACCTGTACCGCTGGGGCCGAGGATTAAGCAAAAGGCACGGCCAAATTCAACTTGTTTTGTGATGCGATTTAATAAAGTGTCAACTTGCTCACTTCGGCCAAAAAATACATTGGAGTCGTTGGTGTCAAATGCGCGTAAACCTGGAAACGGCGAGGCGCCTTGCCATTGTTGGGTAGTGACTTTGGCATGATGACCAATAGGGAATTCAACACTGGCGATGGTGCGATAACCGCGTTTGCGGATGGTTTCTATGTACTGCGGATTAGATGCTTGATCGCCTAATGCTTTACGCAGCTGGGTAATGACTTTATGCAGCGGATTATCGCCAATGGCGATGCTGTTCCAGCAGTGGTTAATAATATCGTCTGCTGCTAGCACTTCCCCTTGGTGTTGGCACAGTAAACGCAACACATCCATGGCTTTGGGTTCAAGACTGCGAATAACATCGCCAGACTGAATGCTATTGCTGTGTGGATTAATTTGCCAATCGCCAAAAAAGAAAGTGCTGTCGTTCATCTGTAATTAATTTCCGATTGGTTAATCGCGTTAAGTTATAAGCAATAAAGATTACGTCACGATGACTCTTATTGAGAGTCATCTTTAGGCGTACTACTTCTGCTTGTTTGATTGTATCGTGCGACTACGTCAATTGTATTTTTTTGCAATATTTTACAATAGATTTACTTTTTTCTCGACAACGATATCGCGTACGGCATTTGGTTAATGTCGTTGTTCTAGCTGCTTTATTTGTTCTACTATCGCTTGATTCTCCGGTGTTTTTATACCGTATTTTTTCCCAATGCTGACCACCGCGCCATTGATGTAATCGACTTCTGTTTTTCGTTTCGCTTGAATGTCTTCCCACATTGATGATCGTGCTTTGGGATCGATGTCGAGCATCTGTTTAGCGACCAGATTAAACAACCCATTTGGCAACGATAAAATGGTGGGTAACCAGGAGGGTTTAACCTTGGTGTATTGATGCAATGTAATGTTTGCCGCTTCGCATACTGCTAGCCATTCTTTCATTGCTTTGGCTAAAACTCGGCGATTTTTGTAGTCACTTAATTGCTGTTTAATCGGTAAATCGGTGACCGCATTTAATGCATTATTGAGATTTAATAATAATTTACCGTAAATCATTGGGGTAAAGTCTGCTTCAATGTCGCAACCAAATCCGTGGTTAACCAGTGCGGATTGAATTGCGATGGTATGAGGGTTTTCTTGTAAGGTAAACACACCCTCTGTGCCTTTATGAAATACGCCATTGGGCAGTTGCAGCACATTAAATGGCGTGATCCCTTGGAGTAAGCGGTAATGATCGAGCGAGTCTTTAATGCTGTCAAAACTGCCTAAGCCATTTTGCATAAATATAATGCTGCTGTTGTCGTGAGTAATCGCCATTAATTGATTGGCAATACTGCTAACTTGATGACATTTTAAGGTGACAAATACTACATCAAATTTGCCATTGATTGATGATTCTTGGTCGATATCGGTGATCAACGCTTGCGGCATAATCGTTTGTTTTAAGCCGTTATAATCGGTCAAGGTAATGCCGTTATTGGCAATGATTTTTTGCTTAATTGCTGGGCGACAAATTAAGCTGACTTGTAACCCCGAAATACATAACTGACCCGCTAAATAACAGCCTGTTGAACCCGCGCCAAAAATTGCAATATTCATTTTTTATTCATTCACTGTTTGTTAATGACGAAACGATTTTTCTAATACAATATTTTACTCTCTTGTAACATAACAGCATTTTTGGCAGTGTAGAAACTTAACCTCTTTCTCGTTATCAACAGTGAGCGTCTATGAATAATAATACTATTACCACCATCGCCTTAGCGGTGTTCGGATTAACGATGGCATCGACGGTGGTTGAGGCTGCCGATATTAACGTTATTTATGCTGGCACATTATTAACTACGCCAGGCGAGTCACCTTTAACTCAGCAAACTGTGGTGATAAAAGATGGGGTAATCACTTCTATCACTTCAGGTTATCAGTCTGCACCGGTGGTGGACGAGCATGACAATGTTGAGATGATTGATTTAAAAAATAGCTTTGTTATGCCTGGCATGATGGATATGCATGTTCATTTACAAGGCGAGTTAGGGCCGAATAATGATAGCGAAGCTTTGCGAATGTCGGATGCTGACGTGGCAATGCGCAGTGCTTATTTTGCTAAAAAGACCTTATTAGCAGGCTTTACTACGGTGCGAGACTTAGGCGCGAAACCGGAACAGATTTATGCCTTACGCGACGGCATTAATAAAGGCTGGATTGATGGCCCGAGAATTATTGCATCTGGTGGCGTGTCGGTTACCGGAGGCCATGGTGATGTTGACGGTATGAGTCCTGATTTACTTGATAAGTTTACCTCTAAAACCATTTGTGACGGACCTTATGATTGCCGCCGCGCGACTCGTCGGGCGATAAAGTTTGGCGCTGATGTGATTAAAATCACCTCTACCGGAGGAGTGTTATCGGACACTAATACGGGTACTGGCCAGCAAATGGATGATGATGAGCTTAAAGAGGTGATTGATACTGCGCATGCCTTAGGTCGTAAAGTGGCCAGCCATGCCCATGCTGCTCAAGGTATTAATGCAGCGTTGCGCGCCGGTGTCGACAGTATTGAACATGGCAGTTACGCCGATAAAGAAAGTATTAAATTAATGAAAAAAAGTGGCGCGTTTTTAGTGCCAACATTGTTGGCGGGCGACACGGTAGTGAAAATGGCCAATACCGCAGGGGCTGACTTTATGTCTCCTGCCATAAAAGCCAAGGCAATACGTGTTGGTGGCGACATGATGCAAAACTTTAGTGCGGCTTATAAAGCTGGGGTTAATATTGCTTATGGCACCGACAGTGGGGTGTCACATCATGGTGATAATGCTAAAGAAGCTGTATTGATGAGCAAAGCGGGTATGAGTAATGAGGATATTATAATCAGTGCGACGATTAATTCGGCAAAACTGATTGATATGTCAGATAAACTTGGCACTTTGGAGGTTGGCAAATATGCCGACATCATCGCAACGCATAAAAGTCCTCTTGAGCAAATTGAAGCGTTATTAGATGTGTCATTTGTGATGAAGAGCGGAGTTATTTATAAGCGTTAATGTTATTTATTATTGTAGGTCAATAGTATCGACAATAACTAACCTTAACGCTTGTTTTGTTTTGAGTTGAGGTTAGTTAGCAAAACAGTAGACAGTTTAATCACCGTTTATTAGCGGAAGCTAAGGTTAACTTGACTTGAGCCCCAATATTGTCGATTTCAACACGATAATCAGAATCTATATTGCGATATTTCAATAATATGCAACGCATTTCGGCGTTGAATCCAGGCATTCATTATTTGATTGTCACAATAGATCTTTTTATACTTGACCCTGTTTACTATACGGTATGGTTAACCGTAAGTAATAAGAGTATATTGTTGGATCTGCGTCATTAACATCATCAATGACGTATATGGATATAGATGGTAGCTAAGGAATGCTCATGTCGCTTGAAATCGTTGGATTATTGATTTTCATCTTATTGTTAATCATTGCTTTTTTGCTGTTTTTTAACCTAAACCGATACCGTCAGCAGCAAGCAAAAAAGATGATATTAGATACCTATGAGCTTATCCTTGATCAAGTTGATGCTTATATTTATTTAAAAGACACTCAATGCAAATATGTTTATGCGAATCAACTAACGCTTGACTACTTTGGTGTGACGCTTGAAAAGCTAAAGGGCACTTCCGATAGCGATTACTTTCCCGCGAATGTTGTAGATATTTTGCACGTGAATGACACTAAAGTGCTTAACTCGCAAAGTAAACTCTCTGACGATATTATTGTTGATACCCCAGCCTCGCTCATTGTATATCACGAAGTTAAACAACCCTTATATAACCATAAAGGCACATTAATTGGCCTCATCGGTATTTCTACCGATATTACCGCTGCTTATCATTTACGTTCAAAACTAGAGCGACTTGCTAATACCGATCCGTTAACGGGTTTGTTTAATCGTCGTTCATTTACGTCTTTTTGCGAACATGAGTTTTTTCGTGCTACTCGCTATTTTCAACCATTCTCGTTAATGATCATTGATATTGATTTATTCAAAAATGTGAATGATACCTATGGCCATTTAGTGGGTGATGAAGTGATTAAGCGCGTTGCCAATATATGCAATGAACATATTAGGGAGGCCGATGTATTGGCTCGAATTGGCGGTGAAGAGTTTGCTATTTTATTACCCGATACTGATATTGACTCTGCTTATATCTTGGCTGAACGGTTAAGAGAAGCTCAACAACAGTACGACGAACAAAAAGCTCCTTCGATAACCATTAGTATTGGCGTTGCAACCTTACGTTCTCAGGATAAAGCATTTTTAGAGATATTTAAGCGGGCAGATAAAGCGTTGTACTCATCAAAAAATATCGGTCGCAATAGTGTCAATGTCGCGTAATGGCAAGTGCTTGATAACCATTTCAGTCAGATGGCAAAGTGGGATTTCATCGCGTTTTATTCTCTTCAAACAATGCGGCGGCATCACGTAATCGTTTATAGACCTTAAAAATTGTTAATTTAAGTTGCGCGCAATTAGTTATCGTGATTATCATATAGCTAAGCAAAACAAATTAAACTCAAAATTTTGAGTCATTTTGTGCGTTAGAACTCAATATGACTAGGCAGTTTTAGCCTAAATTGATCCAGCTGTCGTTTTAGATCGGTGATTTCAGACATTTCGATACCGCATTGTTCAAGAATACATAGGTGGATTTGTTCTGCTTGGGGCTGCAGTTGATGACCTTTTTCAGTTAATTGCATGCACAAGGTCCGTTCATCTAAGGGCTCGCGAATGCGCTTTAGCAGGCCATCAGTTTCGAGACGTTTTATGACCGGTGTTAATGCACCCGATTGCTGCCCGAGTTTGCTGGCCAAGGTTTTTAAACTTAGACCATCTTGCTCCCAGAGGACTAACATCACCAAATATTGAGTGTAAGTTAGCCCAATAGAGTCTAGTAACGGTTTGTACAGTTGGGTAATAGCCAATGACGTTGAATAAACAGCAAAACACAACTGATTTTCGAGTAATAGATGTTTGTTTTTATTCATATCAATCGCTTAGCTCGCAAAGTTGTTGACCATATTTGAATTGATCAACTTAAGTAAAAAGATCGTATTATTTGGCCTCGGTTGTTTATTGTACCAGTGTTTAGTTGATATCAGTATTACAGCGGTAATCAACTTTTAGCAACCGAGGTCATATTGTCTTCTCAAGTACCACTTTATGGTGCTTATGTTATTTAAAGGACACAAGATGAACACTCAAAATCGTCGTATAGTACTTGCCAGCCGTCCACAAGGTGAGCCAGTGGCTAATAATTTCCGTTTAGAAACCGTCAACAAACCTGTACCAGCAGAAGGTGAGGTGTTATTGCGCGCGGTGTATTTATCGCTTGATCCTTACATGCGTGGCCGTATGAATGACGCCAAATCATATGCAGATCCAGTAGCAATTGACGATGTGATGGTGGGCGCTGCGGTATCACAAGTGGAAGAGTCTAATCATCCTGATTATAAAGTGGGTGAGTGGGTGTTAGCGTTTGGTGGTTGGCAAGATTATTTAGTCTCTAATGGTGAAGGACTGATGAAATTGGGCGATAACCCAAGCCATCCTTCTTATGCGTTGGGTATTATGGGCATGCCAGGCTTTACTGCGTATATGGGGCTATTAGACATTGGCGCGCCTAAAGCGGGCGAAACCGTTGTGGTTGCCGCAGCTACTGGGCCTGTTGGCGCAACGGTTGGCCAAATTGCTAAGTTGAAAGGCTGTCGAGTTGTTGGTATCGCCGGTGGCGCAGAAAAATGTCGCTACGCAAAAGAAGTATTAGGCTTTGATGAATGTATTGACCATAAAGCGGCTGATTTTGCGCAGCAACTGACAGCCCATTGTGATAACGGCATTGATGTGTATTTTGAAAACGTTGGCGGCAAGGTGTTTGATGCGGTAATGCCATTACTCAACACTGGTGCTCGAGTGCCAGTGTGTGGCTTAATTTCTCAGTACAACGCAACTTCATTACCCGAGGGACCTGATCGTTTGTCATTACTGATGGGCACATTGCTGGTTAAGCGCATTAAGATGCAAGGCTTTATTATTTTTGACGATTATGGCGACCGCTATCCAGAGTTTGCCAAAGATATGGGCCAATGGCTTGGTGAAGGTAAGATTCAATATCGTGAACAAATTGTCGATGGTCTTGAAAATATGACTACAGCCTTTATCGGGCTATTAAAAGGCGAAAACTTCGGCAAGGTTGTCATTAAAGTAAACAATCCTCTGTAATCTAAGTGATTACAACTAAACATACAGTATTTAAGGAATCACTATGAAAGTATTAATGGTATTAACTTCGCACGATAAATTAGGCGACACTGGCGAGAAAACCGGTTTTTGGTTAGAAGAATTAGCGGCTCCATACTACGCATTTACCGATAAAGGTGTTGAGGTAGTGCTAACATCTCCTAAAGGTGGTTTACCGCCATTGGATCCTACAAGTGATAAAGTTGATTTTCAAACTGACTCTACGCGTCGTTTTACAGCCGATACTAAAGCGCAAGCATTACTAGCCAATACACTCACATTGGCATCAATTGACGTAGCAGATTATGACGCGGTATTTTATCCAGGCGGTCATGGTCCATTATGGGATTTAACCAATGACAAAGACTCTATTGCATTAATTGAACAGTGCTACAAAACAGATAAACTTTTAGGTTTAGTATGTCATGCACCGGCTGCACTTAAGTACCCTAAAAAGCCAGACGGAACGCCACTCGTTGCCGGTAAAAATGTCACTGGTTTTACTAATGGTGAAGAAGAAGCTGTACAGTTAACTAACGTTGTACCGTTTTTAGTTGAAGATATGTTGCAGCAAAATGGCGCGACTTATTCTAAGGGTGACGACTGGCATCCATATGCAGTAGTTGACGGTAAACTAGTTACCGGTCAGAACCCTGCATCGTCTGAATTAGTGGCAGAGAAAATGTTAGCTTTACTAAGCTAATCTGCTGTTTAGTTTAGTGGTTACAGTTAACTGTAACTCGAAATAACAGAATACGTAGATTGATAGAAGCAAACCCAGTGAGTTGTTCATTGGGTTTATTTTTTATCACTAACAATACAAGGATGGCTTAATGATTAAACTACATCATTTAAATAAATCACGTTCAAAACGCATTATTTGGTTATTAGAAGAATTGGGAGTGGACTATGAGCTGGTTGCTTATCAGCGTGATACAACCACATTTTTAGCGCCAGAGTCGTTAAAAGCGGTTCATCCATTAGGTAAATCACCAGTATTAGAAGCGAGCGGTTATACCATTGCTGAGTCGGGCGCGATTACCGAGTATTTAATTCATACCTATGGCGCTGATAAACTGATGCCAGCACTCGGCACAGCAGATTATATCGATTACTTACAATGGATGCATTTTGCTGAAAGCTCAGCTGCTTTGCCACTATTGCTGAAAATTTTTGTTAAAATGGATGGCGCAGAAACCCGTTTTATCGGTGGATATGCCGATGCAGAAACGGCAAAAGTCATCAGCTATGTTAACGACCGCTTAGAAGATAAGTCATACCTAGTCGGTAACCGTCTTAGCGGTGCAGATATTATGATGTCGTTTATTGCAGAGCTTGTTGGCCAAAACGGTGAGTTTGACAAGTATCCTAATATTGCTAAGTACTATCAACAACTAATGAGCCATGCATCGTTTAAAAAAGCCATGCAAATAGAAGCTGAACACGATCGATAATGATTAGATTGTATCGGCACTAAAAAGACGAACTGAGTTCGTCTTTTTTCATTTAAGTGTGAGTACTGTTCATTCACATCAGCTTATCCTTTGTGATGTATTTTACGCTGTTCGGCAACTCTTGTGCATTATAAGTGGTGGTGTATTTTGGTTAAAGTTTGTTCGCTATCATACTAAGGTGTTAGTATAGGGGTCGTGTTAGTGTGTAAAAAAAGGCTAGATTATGTCGACTTTATCTGATGAAGAGCTCGCTTATTTTAGCGGTGTATTTTCGCCGGAAGATGACAGTACCGATAATGCTTTATCGAGACATTCATTAAGTGTTGCGACTGAAATACCGCAAGTGCTTGCTCATATTTTGGGGAATGCCAAATTAACCTTATTGGCAGAAATTAGTTATTACCGTTTATGGTTTCCATTAACCTTAAAGCAAGATGAGCTTGGGCAATTTTTGCCTGAGTTGGGTATTCCTGAAGTGATTGATATGCGCGGCGGTGAACGTAGCTGGCGGCTCAATAATGTCAAAAATATAAAAGTCATTGATAACGATACGGCTAAATTTGTTGAGGTACTCTCTTTATCGAGTTCAGGCATGACCATTAAAGTGCCGCAAGAACTTAACGATAAAGTGCCACGCTTAACACAGCTAATTTTACCTAATGGTGTGCACCTCGATATGGTGTTTGAACCGGTACGAACTGAAAATGGGGTAATGGCAGCAAAAATTAGTGCTGAAGGTGAATCCCGTGAAATACTGCGTCAATTTTTGTTTAGCGAACATAAGGCTAAGTATTCGCACCTTTACAAAAATATTAACCGCTAACCATAAAATCTTTGGCTAACATGGTTTTAACGGCATTGATAAATTCATCATCACTTTTTGCCTGAATTAATTGGCACAACTCATCACCTACAGTGGTAAATCGATAATACGTAAATAATAAGTGCTGATGCTTAGGTTTGAGCGACAAAGTGGCATTACACATAGTTAACTGAATATGTTCACTACTGCTTAATAGTCCGGTTTCAAACTCGCTTTTATGTAAAATTCCCGCATCGACTAAGGTAAGAATACTCGAATAAGGTAAGCCGAATTGGGACAGGCCGAAGTTAGTGTGAGTATGCTTACGAAAATATTGTTTCATCCCACCATTAATACGATAACTACTGAGTAATTTAAATCGGGGCTCGGTATTAATTTTAACTGACATGCCTAAGGCTTTTTCAAATATCAGTGCTTCTCGAAACGTCAGTTGCAGTAATACCGCTAAAGTTCTAAGGCTAAAGTTACCTGGATTAACGACTTCACTGGCTAAAATTCTGGCCCACAAATCCTGCATTTTACGGTTATGAATTTGTTCAGCCATTTGAAAAAATTGATAGCGCCAATCTGGATCTAATTCGACTCCTGTTACATCGGATGGGGTGTAATTGAGTGCTAAGGCAAAAATGCTTTCAAGGTTGGTCTGATGCTGGCTGAGTTGCTTGCGTTGACGGTGCTCAGCACGCTCGGCAACGGAGGCTGTTGAAGGGCGATAATCTTCCTCGCTGGCTAAGCCGATAATGCGCCCGAGTAATAAGGTTTTTTGCGTGCGGACACTTGAGTATTGTCATCTTGTGTTGCCGTCACATCAATATCAGTCATCATTAACTCCCTTTATGCATTACACTTTCGCCATGTTTGTATGGTATGACATCTGTGCTAAATCTTTTAGCGTTTTGTCATTAACGGTGACCATAAGGCTTCTTTACCAGGCTCCGGATGACGCGGCACATTGAATGCTAGTGCGAGTGAGCATACGGCAAACCCAGTGCCTATGAAGAATACTGCTTTAGGCGAACTGAGCCATAAAATGCCTAATAAAACAGGGATAATTACCGCGGCAATATGGTTAATGGTAAAGCTGACCGACATGGTTGAAGCAATATCTTGTTTATCGGCAATTTTTTGAAAATAGGTTTTCATCGCAATCGCCATAGCAAAAAGCAGGTGATCAATCACATACAATCCAGCCGCAATATTGGCATCGCTGACATAAGCGTAACTACTGAAAATAATCACTAAGCCAACGTATTCGATAATTAACGCGTTACGTTCACCCATTTTTCCAATAAAGCGACCAATGGTGGGGGCAAAGAGTAAGTTAACGACATAGTTAATTAAGAATAAAGCGGTGATTTCAGACACAGAATAGCCAAATTTTTCAACCATCATGAAGCCAGCAAACACCATAAAAATTTGCCTGCGCGCTCCAGAGAAAAAGGTTAGTAAGTAATAAAGCCAGTAGCGTTTTCTCAGTATTAAGTGTTTGTGTTGAATGGAGCCTATGGCAAAACGAGGAAAATACACTGCCATAATGAACACCATAACTAATCCACATCCGCCAATAATGCTATACATCCAGATGTAATCTAGACTCAGCCAGTTCATTATTAACCAAATTGACCCATAGCCGACAAGTGCTGCAGCGGAGCGCCACGCTAACGCTTTGCCCATAAAGCCAGGTGCATCGGCTTTATCTACCCACTGTAACGTAAGCGATTGATTTATTGTCTCAAAATAATGAAATCCAATCGACATGAGTATCGTTGTTAAATACAACCCGATGACATCAGGAAACCAGCCGGTAATTCCCACTCCAATGCACAATAGTGCCAAGGATGATAAGGCAAAAGTTTGCTCTTTGATCAGCAGCAATACAAACACCGCGGTAAAAGCTAAAAATCCAGGTACCTCTCTTAAACTCTGCAGTAATCCAATCTCAGCGCCAGTGAATGCGGCGCGTTCAATAACAAAGTTATTTAACAAAGCCTGCCAAACTGCAAACACCATGGACATTACAAAGGTCATCCATAGCAGCAAATGTTGTGGATTAGTGCGCTCAATACGGGCCGATTTACCACTAAAGAGGGCAGTATTACTGATGTTTGACATTGAAAGTACTCGGTTTATAGGAGGTTTTTTGATTGTTGTTTTCCATAGTGACATAAAACAGTTTGTTAAGTGAAATGTAATTTAGTGTAAATAAAATTGCTAATCTTAATGTAAATTATAATGCGAATGGTTATCGTTTGATGTATGGTTGTTGCGTTTTTTGAGGGAGTATTAACGTGACGTGTCGGAGAAACAGATGAATAAAAAGTTAACCTTGTTGGCAGTATCTGTGGCAAGTGTATTGGGTTTGAGTGGGATGCCTAATGCTCAAGCTGCAACGAATACCGAAACATTAGCCAAAGCCATTGCCAAGCAAGAAGCTGAAATTACGATATTGAAACAGCAGCTTGCTACATTAGCAGCCGAACAAAAACAACAACAGCAGCAAAACAAACAAGTGGCGACTCAAGTTGACACTGTGGTGCAACAGGCCACTAAAGCGCAAGACCGATTGAGCCGTTTTAGCTTTAACTCATATGGCAGCGCTGTTTACACCAGTGATGAATATTTCGATAACGTACAAGATACATCCGCAGAGCGACGTAGTCGTACTGATTTAGAGCGGATTGTGACCGAGTTTGGTTATCAGTTCACTGATGATTGGAGTATGGAAGTTGAAATTGAATATGAGCATGGTGGCACTGGCACCTCACTAGAATATGACGGCTTTGATGAATTTGGTGAGTTTGAATCCGAAGTTGAAGCGGGTGGCGAAGTGGTGGTTGAAAAAGCGGAAATTCGTTACCGTCCATCAAAAGCCTTTGGGGTGAAATTCGGTAACATTCACTTGCCTATTGGCTTATCGAGCATGTTACACAAACCTAATCAATATCTTACAGTGCAACGTCACAAGAGTGAAGCTGCGATGATGCCAACCGTTTGGAACGAAAATGGTATTGGTGTTTACGGAGAGGTTGCCGATTTTCATTATCAGGCACAAGTTGTCAGTGGGTTAAACTCTGAGTATTTTCGCACTTATGATTGGGTGGCATCAGGCCATCAAAAACGCTTTGAAGAGGTGAATGCTGACGACTTGGCATTTGCTGGCCGTATTGATTATGGCAATTTCAAAACCGGCAGTGCAGTCGGCGTGGCTTATTACTACGGTAATACCAGTGGTAATCGCCATAAGAGTAACAAACTCGATGTTGATGGTGCTCTTAGCATTGTGTCTGTTGCCGGAGCCTTTGTTGAAGGTCCATGGATCCTCCGCGGTCAATATTTATATGGCTCGTTAGACAATGCTGACGCTATTACCCAGGCTAATAAAACCACCCCAGGTTTACGTCCAGGTAATTTTGCCCAACTGGGTTCAGAGTCGCAGTCGTTCTTTGTTGAGGCGGGCGTCAAACTTGATGAATGGTTTGATATTCCGATGACCGTGTTTGCCAATATCGATTATTCCAATCCACTTATGGCCGTTGAAACGGGCACCGCAACCAAGCGTTATGAAAATACTTGGAGCAGTGTGGGTATTAACTATTTCCCGATACCTGAAATTGTGATTAAAGCCGAAGGTGGTCTTCATCAAGTGGCTGTTGCCAGTATTCCTGACACCAATTTCTTTGCTTTAGGTGTGGGATATCAGTTCTCGCTATAAGCGAATTTAATTTTTTGACCTGTTTTTTGACTTATTTTTTACATGGAGTTTTATTATGCGTTTTAACTACACTGCAATCTCACTAGCACTAGTGGCAACATTATCCGCGTGTGGCGGTTCAGGCTCGGATGACACTAGCACCCCGACAACCCCAACTACACCACCAACCGGTTTTAGTTTTGTCGCGACAGAAATGATCACTAACTTAACCGATGATGTGATTGTGGCTGGTTATGCTGATTTAGCGGCTAAAGGTGATGCCTTATTATTGGCAACCCAAACCTTACTTACTTCAACGGTACAAGCCGATTTAGTGGCAGCACAAAATGCGTGGAAGTCGGCTCGTCAACCTTGGGAACAAGGGGAGTCGCATATCTTTGGCCCAGTCGACTCATTGAGTATCGATCCGCATTTAGACAGCTGGCCGTTAAACACAACTGACTTACAAACCCAGTTAGCCAACAGTAATGGTTTTGATGCCGACACCATTAAAGGTTGGAATGATGACGTTCAAGGTTTCCATACCATGGAATATCTGTTGTTTGGCGATGGTGTTAACAGCAACACAAAGTTGATTGCAGATCTTAGCACCAAAGAACGTGAGTATTTAATCGCCTTAGCGGAAGTGTTCCGCGATTACACCGCGCAATTAGACGATGCTTGGCAAGTGAGCCATAACCCACAAGATACTAACGCCAAACCTTATGCCGAGTTGCTTAAAACTCCTGGCGATGCCACTAACACTATTTACTCTTCTCAGTTGGCGGTTATTGAAGAATTGATCAACGGCATGATTGGTATTGTCGATGAAGTGGGTAACGGTAAAATTGCCGATCCATTCGGAGAGTCATTAACCACGGCAGACACCTCTAAGGTGGAGTCGCAGTATTCGTGGAACTCACTAACCGACTTTTCAAATAACATCATTGGTGTACGTAACGTTTATCAAGGTGAGTTTACGGGTGGTGCGGATAAGCAAGGTTTAATTGATTTTGTAACAGCAGCTGATGCGACTTTAGCTACGCGTGTCGCCAGCGAAATTGATGATGCTATTTTAAAAATTCAAGCCATTTCGGGTAGCACTAGCATGCCGTTCCGCCAAGCGATTCTCGATGCTGATGGCCGAGCTAGAACCCAAGTCGCCGTGGATGCATTAACAAAGTTACAAACGACGCTGCAGTCCGATGTGCTGCCTTTATTATCTGATTGGAACTCATAATTTAGCTGTTACCGTCTCAATAAGGCCATGGAACGACCTTATTGAGAGGGTAAGTGTGACCAAAAAAATAGAGACTCAACTCATAACAAGGTCGCATTACTGCTACATAAACTCAATTTTAGTGTGAATGTGTGAGACAAAGATGAACAAATTATTACGACAACCTTATTGGTTTGTAGCATTACTGGGGCTTAGCCTAAGTGCTTGTGGTGGCAGCGGCGATGATGAAATCTCGCCAGACCCCATTGATCCGGTAGTGACTTATCCTAGCTATACCTCAATTGTTGCTTTAGGCGGTGACACCACAACATTCGATGCCAGTAACTCTGGCCATGGTTTTTCAACGCCATCGTTAAATTTAACGGCAGATGAACTCGCATTACATTTACAAGGTGATACCAACTTTGAAGTTTCGTTTACTACAGCGCCGAATGATCAACACCCTGAGCTTGATGGTTTAGGCCCTGTATTTAATAATGCTGACTGTAATTCTTGCCATCAACGCGACGGTCGAAATTCCACTCCCTTTTTGGCCGCAGATGAAACTCGGGTAAAACTGGGTTCGGCAGCGGGTATTTTCTTACGTATCAGTAAAGCTCCCGCTGAGCCTTGTAGTGTAGGAACTGCAGATAATAATTACTGTGCGCCGATTAAAGTGCCAGATTTTGGTGACCAGCTATTTCATCGCGGAGTGTTAAAAGCGCGCCCAGATTGGCAAGACAATGCATTTGTTGGTCAAGCAGATGTGTATTTGTCTTATGAGCGGCATGATGAAGTGTATGCCGATGGACGTACCATTAGTTTGAAGAAGCCTATTTTCGCGGTCGAAAATCCATATGATGCACCTGGCGAAACCAAACAAAGTGCCAATGTAACTTCAAATCTATTACAAGATGATGTGTTAATGGGTTGGCGTAACGGCATGCCTGTGTTTGGTTTAGGGTTGCTAGAAGCAATACCTGAGGCAAGCATTCTCGCCAATGTTGATGCTGATGACAGCAATAAAGATGATATTTCTGGACGGGCTAATTGGGTATTTGATGCCATAAAAGCACAAAATGGTGACAGTACACCCGTGTCTTTAGGTCGCTTTGGTTGGAAAGCCAACACTCCAAGTGTGCGAGTACAATCGTTAGGTGCATTACGTGGTGATATTGGTATTACTAATCCGTTATTTCCTGATGAAAGCATTGTTGGCACTAGTTTACATGATTCATATTTAACACGAACGGGATTTGTTGATACTGGTGAAGATGTTAACGGTGCGCCTGAGGCCAGTGCAGAGTTCAGTGATTCAGTGGTGTTTTATGCCGAAACTTTAGCGGTGCCAGCAAGACGTAACGTTGATAAAACGGCAGTGCGCGAAGGCGCTAGGTTATTTGAGCAACTTAATTGCAGCAGTTGTCATACGCCGTCGTTTGTGACCAAAACCTCAGGTGATATTGGCGGATTACCGATGAGCGACAGCTTAAAAGGCCAAACTATTTATCCCTTTAGTGACCTGTTGTTGCACGATATGGGTGAAGGACTGGCAGATGGTCGTCCAGACTTTTTAGCCGACGGTAATGAATGGCGTACTCGACCATTGTGGGGCATAGGCTTAACTCAAACGGTTAATCCCCAAGCCGGATTTTTACATGACGGCCGTGCAGCAACCTTGGAAGAAGCCATTTTGTGGCATGACGGAGAATCTAAAACGTCTAAACAAGACTTTATGGCCTTAACGCAAGCAGAGCGTGATCAAGTTATCGCCTTTTTACAGTCGTTATAAATTGCTGTAGAGCTCAAATACCTTAGGGTCTGTAGATCTTTCAAGGTTTTTTTGCAGCGAATTGTTGGTCATTACTTAAACATGAGCTACAAGGCAGAGGCTTTGTAGTGTAGTTATTCTACATTAAGAGCTGATAACGCAGTAGAAATGACCAACAAACGCTGCCCGAAGGGTTCGGCTAAAAACGTTTTACTCTTTGTTGAGCGAATTTTGCTTAGATTGCTAGGCAGCAATCCACTCGCCTCGATTAAAATGTTTTTATCTCGAACAAAATTTAACCAACAAAGTTCAGCAGACCCTAGACATTTATGCCTAGGGTATTTTTTTGCGCGGCAGTTCACATTGCATTACGGTAGTTCATATTGAGGTAATTGTGGATGATGATGACGTGATCTGTTTCATGTAAATTTTCGCGCCAGTGGTCTAAGATACTGTATTACTTTTAAATGATTTCATTCGAGGTCAGCATGAGCCAAATTTTACTGATCCATTCAAGTGTCCATGGTTACACTCAAAAAATATGTGAATATTTACAGCGACAACTGGTTGAGCAAGGCGAGCTGGTCACGGTCGCATCCTTAGCGGAAGCTCCCGATTTAGCCCTATTTGATAAAGTGTACATTGGCGCCAGTATTCGTCATGGCAAACATCGCCCAGCCCTGTATCAATTTATTGAAGATCATCGTGCGGAATTGGACAGCAAACCCAGTGGTTTTTTCTCGGTGAGTTTAGTGGCGCGCAAACCCAATAAAAACACGCCGAAAACTAACAGCTATATGCAACAGTTTTTAAGTCAAAGCCCTTGGCAGCCAAGGTTATTACAGGTGTTTGGCGGTAATTTAGATTACCAAGGTTATGGTGCCATGGACCGGAATATTATTCGGTTTATTATGTGGCTAACCAAAGGGCCGACAGACCCTAATACCAAAGTTGAGTTTACCGATTGGCAAAAAGTTGATGAGTTTGCTCAGCAAATAATAGAGGCATAATTAATGGTACTAAAGCCGTTATGGCAGCGTATTGAAGCAGTATTGCATCCATTGATGATATTGATGTCGTTGTTATTAATTTGCACCAGCCCATGGATATTAATTGGACGTCAATTAAGTCCTCGCGCCAGTGTTTGGGATGTATTTCATGTTTATGGTGGCTTGTTTACCACATTGTTAGCATTGATGTTTACTTATAAAGTGTGTGCGGCCGGGCAGTGGCGGCAGTTTTTTCCTTGGCTTACCTTTGAGTTAACGCCATTGCTTGCAGATGTGCGAGGGTTAGTGCACGGTCAATTGCCACATTCTGGTGGTAAAGGTTTAATCAGTGTCATTGAAGGCATTGGGGTTATTTTGTTACTGCTGGTGGTGTGTAGCGGAGCCGGTTGGTACATAGCAGATCCTAGTAATGCTTTAGCATGGCGCGGTTATCATATTGTGTTTGCTAAGGGTTTTATTGGCTTTATTGTGGTTCATTGTTTATTGGCTCTTTTACATCTTCGCGATTTTTTTAATTAACTGTGCCTGAGTCGCTGGCAAACCGGCATTGTCATCAGCATTGTCACCAGAAGAATGGCTTAGTTCAAATCGACTCATTATTGGGTATTCAATTGCTGAAACCAATTTAACGTAAACTGAATAAAATTGCTTAGCCTTGCGGATTGTTGTACCAACTGTGGGTGAATTAAATAAGTGGTCGATGCGTTCATGGTTTCTGTGGTTAAGATGGGTTGTAATGTGCCTGCTTGTATTTCTTTATCGACTAAATACTCTGGCCCGACAATAATTCCTCGACCCAATAATGCCAGCTGTTTAAGCATATGATTATCGTTAACACTCAAGCAGCTATTGATTAAAATCGGCTGAGCATTGAAGGTCCAGTGAGTTTGTTCTGTTGCTGTTAGGCATAGGTGATGTTGCAAATCCTCAATCGAATCAGGTGTCCCATGTTGTTGAAGATACGCTGGGGCCGCACAACAGATTTGCTGATAATCAAATAGCTTTTTAGCGACCATGTTTTGCGGTGGTGTTGCGGTAGCCCTAAATGCGAGATCAAAATCGTTACGGGTTAAGTCGTGCAGGGTATAGCTGCAATCAATACTAAAATGTACCTGCGGATGCAATTGCGTAAACTCATGGCAAATATTAAGCAAATGGCGTTGAGTGAGTTGGCTGGGCGCTGTAATGCGGATCCGCCCTGAGATATCGTCGTTGTCGTGACGAATTCTTTTGTCTAGCATGAGTAAGTCGGCTTTCACTTGTCCCATGCTCGATAAAATCATCTCACCTTGAGGGGTTAGCCTTACACTGCGTGTTGTACGTATGAGTAATGGTCGGCCTACTTCTTTTTCGAGCTGCCTAATCTGTTCAGATAAATATCCTCTCGATATCCCTAACGAGGCCGCCGCTTCGGTAAAGCTAAGTTGTTTGGCGACTTCGCTGAATAAGAATAATCGCTCAAATTTTTTGTGTTCACGGCTCATGATTATCACCATCAATAATATTTTATAGAGAACTGTAATCTGTTATTGGTAGATATACCAAATAATGATTTTGGTTTTTACGGTTCATTTTTATGCAGGATCCAATACACTCATATTCATTACCATTATAAAAAGAGCATCAATATGACGGGTTTACCCTTAACTGAATTTTTACCCAACGTTAGCCCTATTGTTTATGGCTGTATGGGACTGGGTGGCGGTTGGAATAATAATGCGATTACTCAAGCGGATATTCAGCAAGCCCATAAGGTCATTGATACTGCGCTGGATAACCAAATAAACTATTTTGATCACGCAGACATTTATACTTTTGGCAAAGCAGAGTCCGTTTTTGGCAAGATATTAGCTCAGCGCCCTGAGTTGCGTGAAAAAATATACCTGCAAACCAAGTGCGGTATTCGATTTGAAGACAGCAAGGGCCCTAAGCGTTACGACTTATCAGCAGAGTGGATTAAGTATTCTGTTGATAACAGCCTCAAGCAACTCAATGCCGAATACCTTGATGTATTAGTGCTTCATCGCCCAGACCCGTTAATGCGACCAGCAGAAATTGCCGAAACGTTTCAACAGCTAAAGTCTGCTGGTAAGGTACGTTTTCTGGGTGTTTCGAATATGCAGCAACATCAAATTAGCGCGCTGCAGCGTATGCTTGGTGAGCCATTAGTGGTAAACCAAATTGAAATGAGTTTGCAAAAACACGCATGGGTAGACGAAACCATTTATGCGGGTAATCAAGACGGCAAAGACATCAACTTTACCCCTGGTACGTTAGAGTACTGCAATCAACATAATATACAACTTCAGGCGTGGGGCAGCTTATGTCAAGGGATTTACAGTGGCATAGCAACAGCGGAGCAGTCGACAGCCGTGCAGCAAACCAGCCAGCTTGTTGCTACGTTAGCCGCTGAATACCACACCAGCCCAGAAGCCGTGTTATTAAGTTGGTTAATGCAGCATCCTAGCCAAATTCAACCTGTTATTGGCACCACCAACCTTGAGCGTATTAAGGCTTGTGCAAAAGCCACTAACGTCTCGTTAAGTCGCGAGCACTGGTATGCATTGTATGTCAGCGCTAAAGGACATGAGTTACCTTAATCATCACTACAGCATGTTTGAGCAATACCCGAGCATTTCTCGATGCCATTAAATTAAAGGATTCTAAGACAATATGAGCAAGACAACATGGGCACTATTGAGTGCAGCATTGGTGTTAAGTGGATGTCAGCAAGCAGAAACAGAAGTGGTCGCGTCGGCGGTTCAGCCTTTGCCACAACCAAGCGTACAAGCTGATATATACCAAGATTACTTACATCGTGATGTTCGGGACGATATTTTCTATTTTGTATTACCAGACCGTTTTTATAACGGCGATAGCAGTAATGATAACGGCTCAATCTCTAAACCAATTTCAGCGGGTGGTTTTGATACTAGCAGCAGTCGCGGTTTTCATGGCGGTGATATTTTAGGCATTGAACAAAAGTTAGATTATCTCCAAAACCTTGGTATTACCGCGATTTGGATGACGCCATTATTGCGAAATAAGGCCATTCAATCAGATGGCATTGCGCATCATGGTTATTGGATTGTCGACTTTACCGAAATAGACCCGCATTTTGGATCTAACGCAGACTTAAAACAGCTAATAGACTCGGCACATCAACGCGGTATAAAAGTCTTTTTTGATATTATTACTAACCACACGGCCGATGTCATCAAGTACCAAGAGTGTCATCAAGCGTCGGGAGAGTTTATTGCGCCGCAAACCCATTGCGAATACAAGTCGTTAGCTCAAGTTGAAAAGGGCGACAGTTACACGCCGTTTGTGCCGCAAGATCAAGCGAGTGTAAAAGTGCCTGATTGGTTAAATGACCCGCGTTTTTATCACAACCAAGGTGATAGCACATTCAAAGGTGAGAGCTCATTAAATGGCGACTTTAGTGGCTTAGATGATCTTAATACCGCAGATCCTCAAGTGGTATCTGGCATGGTTGATATTTACCAAAATCTGATTAAAGAATTTAAGCCAGATGGATTTAGGATCGACACGGTTAAACATGTGGACTTGTCATTTTGGCAAACGTTTAGCCCTGAAATCGTTAACTTTGCCAAGGCGCAAGGCATTCCTCAGTTTCATGTGTTTGGTGAAGTGTACGATACCAACCCTAACAACCTCAGCGTTTTTACTACCCAAGGCAAGTTACCTTCGGTATTGGACTTTGCGTTTCAACAAACTGCGGCAGATATTTTTTATCGCGGCAAGAGTCCTGTATTAGCCCAGCAATTATTTGCCCAAGATTCGTTATATCAAGATGACGACAGCCAGGCTGATTTATTGATGACTTTTTTAGGTAATCATGACATGGGCCGCACTGGCTATTTCGTCAATCAAGCCAATCCTGATGTAAGCTCAGCCGATAAACTGCAACGCAGTATTTTGTCGCATGCGTTTATGTTTTTATCTCGCGGTATTCCAGTGATTTATTATGGTGATGAGCAAGGGTTTACGGGCGATGGCAATGACATTGACGCACGAGAGGATATGTTTGCATCTCACGTTGCTAGCTACAATGACAATATTTTACTGGGCACGAACGCGACGACCGCAGATGATAACTTTGACCCTAAACACCCTTTGTATCAAGCAATAGCGCAACTGAGTGAACTGCGTAAGCAATATCCTATTTTGCGTCGTGGTCAATATCAAGACCGCTTTTATCAAGCAGACAAAGACATGTTTGCATTTGCTCGGGTAGACCCTGAAACAGGGGCAGAGTTTTTGATGGTGTTTAATAGCGGTGAGCAAGCGCAGACGATTAATGTCACCCAAGAGGGCAAGCGTTATCGCTTAATGACCACATGGCCAGATGTTGTAGTGCCACCAATTGAAGATGCCGCACAGGCCGTATCAGCAGAGTTAACGGTGACCTTACCGCGATTAAGTTATGCAATTTATACCACAGCGAGTTAAGCAATAGAGATAAAAAAATGGCTATCCATTGGATAGCCATTTTTGTATTGGTTAGCACTACTGCTTTAATGCTAAGTAGTTAATGACCTCAATGATATCGTCCAAACTGCGCATTTCATTTAAATTGATAGCGTATTTATCGTTAACAATAAATGCCGGTACACTTTGTACTGCATACGACACTTGCTGTTGACGCCACATGGTTAACTTTTTATTGGTGTCTGCACTGTTTGCTACCGTGTCATATTGCTCTGCATCGACACCAAACTGAGCAAAAACATTTTTAATATCATCACGGTTATTAATTTGTGATTGGTGTTCATGTCCAGCTGCAGCGTGGTCGTGACCGCCGGTATTATCTTTGCCTTGGATCGCGCCAAACATGGCTATTTTTAACGCTTCTTTATTATCTAGTTCATGAATAACCGCTAATGCGCGCATGACTTCAGTGCCCAAATCGCTATTCATAAAGTCGACATGTTTACTGTCGAAAGCGATTTTTTTGTCTAAACCGGCCTTGATTTCAGGCAAGTACTGGCTTTCCATATTGAAACAGTTATGGCAATAGAACGAGAAGAATTCAGTGACTTTAGGTTCACTTGGAACCATGTTGTTAGAAATCTGGGTATAGTGCTTACCCTCAACAAATGGCGTAGCAAATGTGCTAAACGAGGCTGTGATGAGCGTTAGTACTATGGCAAAATATTTAATCATGTAAACCTCAAATCTATGTTAATAGCTAATCACTGTTAGTAGTAAATCAGTGTTAATAACGAATTAATGGTAGTAGTAAATCAATATTAGTAGCAAATAGTCACTAGGGTTCGATTAATCTACTTTAGCTAAATAGGGTAAGTTTGTTAGCTGAATTATGGCTTAAATCATCAATCAAAAAGACGCTAATTTCGTGATCGATGCGTGCTTTATGAGGATAATCCTTTAATAAAGTTCAGATATTGCTGTGAGGTTAATGATCTGTGCCAATGTCACTATTGCGTGGTCATGAGCGGTTCATTGTTGTTGGGTTATATGGCAAGGCCGATATGGCATGCTGAATTAGCAGGGATAATATAGAAGGATGAATGTAGAACAGTAATCTAAATGCTGACAACGATAATGGCTGTGGATGAAGAGTGGTCATAAGCGGTTCATTGTTGTTGGGTTATGTGGCAAGGCCGATATGGCATGCTGAATTAGCAGGGCTGATGTGGAAGGATGAATGTAGAACAGTCACACTGAATATTTTAGTGCTGACAACGATAAGGGCTGTGGATGAAGAGTGTTCAACCACGGTAGTTTACCGACCAACGCTAATCTCTGAGTGTTTGCCATGCTTCGCACACTTCTCGAAAGCGTTCAGCATTACCTTGTTCACGATCGGGATGCCATTTTAGCGCTAACTTACGCCACTGTTTACGAATGTCCCTGTCGGTTGCAGTTTCATCAAGTTCAAACACTTTCAACGCATGACCTTTGTGCATCAACTGTGTGTTAACGCCAATATACTCTTGAAAGCTAGACCAGAATGACTCAAGCATTTCCCGTACAACGTTTACGCTGGAATCATAATTGTTCCAATCGAGGTAATAATCGCGTAAAGCACCATCGCGAATATGTTGTATATCAGCACTGGCTGGAATGATCCGAAATATTTGGATTTCCATCGCCTTCACTTGCAACCACTGCTTGGGCATCAGTATGTCTTGTAATTCATACAAGGCGTTCATCAGGAGAAAATTGCGTTTGAATAGGTCTTTTTCGGGTAATGGGTCAAGGTTATGCATTAAACCTTTAGTTTGTAATTCACTGGCTAAATGATGCACTTTCCAACTTTGATTTGATGATTGCAATAAACTCAGCACAGGCCATATGAGCGGGTTGTCACCTTTGGGCACATTGAGTTCGTTGCTGTCCGTGGTGTTTGCCAGTCCAGTACCGTAAGTATTGTGTAAGGTTTTATTGAGCAGCATAGTGGCGTATTCATCCTGAATTGGCGATTAATCTACTTGTCATTAAAACCCACTATGCCATAGTCGTTTTTAATGACAAGTAGATTTATCTGCACCGATAAGCTTGTTCGACCAATCAGCAAGTGCATCGACTTGGCCGGTTGTTGATAGCATGCCTATCAAAGGTGAAATGATTCCGCGTGACATGATAGCCGATACGAGCATGCTTCAAATAGGTAACAATCAATATTGAGTCATATTATGATTTGATTAACATTTTTATTTTTATGGGTTTGATCAATTAATTCCTATTCTTACAGGCAAGAAAGCTTTATTTGGTATAAAATTCTCCGCAATAAAATAATCGGGGGCTTAACCAATGACAGATAAACACTTTATTAGTGCGCAACAACTACTGGAAGATTCATTTAGACTCGCTGCACAAGTATATGATAGTGGCTTTCGACCTCAGTTTATCGTGGGTATTTGGCGCGGTGGCGCTCCAATTGGTATTGCAGTCCAAGAGTATTTTGATTTCAAGAAAGTTGAAACTGACCATATAGCCGTTAGAACGTCTTCTTATTATGGTATTGGCACTGACAAACAAGATAAGAATATCAAAGTACACGGTTTGCATTACATTATTGAAAATGCCAATGCTAGCGATGGTTTGTTGATCGTTGATGACGTATTTGACTCTGGCCGCAGTATTGATGCACTTATTGGTAAATTAAGAAAGTTCATGCGTTTGAACATGCCAACCGATATCCGTATCGCATGCCCTTATTACAAGCCAAAAAACACTAAAGTAGACTTGAAACCTGAATATTTTATTCATTCATCTGAAGATTGGTTAGTGTTTCCCCATGAAGTGTCTGGGCTTAATCCGCAAGAAATTGCTGAAGGCAAAGCTGACTTTAAAAACATCCAAGAGTTGTTTTTATAAGCTATATTCAGCAGTTGTTTAAGCGGTAATTAGCAACGAATTTACTTAGAACTTTGTTCAAAGTTTGCTAAAGTATAAAGCTATGTGAGTGCGTCAACATACTTATGTCAATGCGACAATATTAGTATGCTGGCGCACTTTTTTATCCGAATCAATGCGAAATTTAATTAACATTATGGTTTCTGTAGAATTGTTCACCCCTGAGGCGCCTGTAAAGCGCCAACTTGAACTGTTAGCACCGGCTAAAAATGCTGATTATGGCATTGAAGCTATTCGTCATGGTGCTGATGCGGTTTATATTGGCGGCCCTGCATTTGGCGCGCGTCATAATGCTGGCAACAGCGTTAAAGACATCGCTCGCTTAGCTGAATTTGCTCATCGTTACCATGCCCAAGTGTTTGTGGCGCTCAATACCATTTTAATGGATGACGAGATTGATAAAGCGCAAAAGCTTATTTGGCAACTTTATGAAGCCGGTGTCGATGCCTTGATTGTTCAAGACATGGGGGTTTTACAATTAGATCTTCCACCTATCGCGTTACATGCGAGTACCCAAACTGATAACCGTAGCCCAGAAAAAACGGTTTTTTTCGAACAAGTCGGTTTTTCACAAGTCGTGTTAGCTCGTGAGTTGAATATTCCACAAATTCGCGACATTGCTGCTAGCACAAAGATGAAGTTAGAGTTCTTTATTCATGGTGCGTTATGTGTCAGTTATAGCGGTTTATGTAATTTAAGCCATGCGTATTCTAATCGCAGTGCTAATCGCGGTGAATGTTCACAGATGTGTCGATTGCCGTGTAATTTAACTACGCGTGAAGGTGAAGTATTAGCTGAAAATAAGCATTTATTATCACTAAAAGATAATAACCAAACGGATAATTTAGAAGCCTTAATTGATGCGGGCATTAGCTCATTTAAAATTGAAGGCCGCTTAAAAGACATTACTTACCTTAAGAATGTTACCGCACATTACCGTCAACAACTGGATGCCATTATTGCTAAACGCAATGATTTGGAATCTATTTCTCATGGTCGTTGCGAGTTTAATTTTACGCCCGATCCTGATAAAAGTTTTAACCGCGGTAAAACAGATTATTTTGTCAATGAACGCACTGAGGCCATTGAGCATTTTAGTTCGCCTAAGTTTATCGGTGAAAAAGTGGGCCGTATCACCCAAGTAGGTAAAGACTTTATTAAAATCGATACCAGTGAAAGTGGCAAAGACATTCATTTTAACAATGGTGATGGCTTATGTTTCTTTGTTGAACATTATGAAACCCAGCGGTTGTCTGACGATAAGCTCTCCGGTGTGCGCATTAACCGCGCCGACGGTAATACCTTGTATTTAACTGAGGTGCCTAAAGATCTTAAAATTGGCGTGATGATGTTCCGTAACTTCGATCATAAGTTTGAAGCTATCTTAAATAAAGATTCTGCCACCCGTAAAATAGCTGTTGATATGCAATTTTTTGATACCGATGACGGCGTCGGATTAACCATCACCGATGTACACGGTATAAGTGCAACCGTTACCTTAGCCTGTGATAAAGCCCCTGCGAATGATCAAGCTAAAACGGCAGAAAATCTGAAAAAGCAACTTAGCAAACTTGGCAGCAGTGATTTTGTATTGAATAAGGTTAATTTACTGACGGAGCAAATGTGGTTTTTACCTGCCTCGGTGGTAAACGAGCTACGCCGCGATGCTGTGAGTGCATTAATGGCCACAAGGGTGACGAGTTACCAACGACCAGAGCGTTGGGTGCACGATAAAACGGCGCGTTTTCCACAAAAAGCATTGAGCTTTTTATCTAACGTGGCTAACGAAAAAGCTAAATCGTTTTATCATCAGCATGGGGTGATTCAAATTGAAGATACCTATGAGAAAAATAACGTGTTGCATGATGCGCCGTTAATGGTGACCAAACATTGTTTGCGTTACAGCTTTAACTTATGCCCGAAAGAAGTTGAAGGGATTAAAGCCGACCCAATGTTTTTAGACGTCGGTAAAGATAAATTGAAGTTGGTGTTTGACTGCCATAAATGTGAAATGATGATTGTTGGTTCTAACCAATTAGTGAAACAATAACCGCATCGCAGCGAGATTTTATTCATCATATTTTCTCCAGTGGCAGCATTACGCTTGCCACTGAGTTAATTTTTCAAATAAGCTGCAAAAATAACCATTAAATAGCTGCCCAAACTCGTGCGTTTCGAGTACACTGCGCGGCTGAAATTTCATGGGTTTTAGCCTGTGATACCTTAAGTAGGAAAGAATAGATTATGAGCGATAGCAAAAAGTATGCTTTACGTGTTATTCAAATTGAAAACACGTGGAAAACCGAAATCACTCGTCGTATGACATCGACTAAAACCATAGTATCAAAAAGCCAAGATGGTTTTGCTTCAGAAGCAGAAGCTACTGCATGGGGCGAGCAATCACTGCAAGGTTTTTTATCTAAGCAAGTTGATCGTAACAAGCGTAAAACTGAAAAGCACCTTAAAGCTAAAAGTTTAGCAGCGGCTATAGCTGCAGAATCTGCCGTCGATGAAGAAGAGTTATTCGATGCTGAAGACGAAGATGACGAAGAACTAAACTAACATCTTACCAACGATGTAAATGTTATCGATAAGTGTCAATTTTTGTATGTTCAGGATAGGATATACCTAATTAGAATGATTTTTAGTCAACTTATCTCTTTCTTGACCAAATAAGGATTCATTTGGATGAACAAGATTGCTGCAATTATCGGCTGCTCGGGCTGTCTAGGAATTATGTTCCTGTTCCCGAGTAGTGCATCTGCGACACTTCCAGCACTGATGGCATTTGGCGAAGATGACAACTCATCAGGTGCTATGGTGATGTCTGAGGATGTTCAAAAACTCACGGCCCTATCTGAAAAATTTGGCTTTTTACCGCCATTAGATTGGAAGCTTGCATTCAGCGATAAACGTGGCGATATGACAATGGCTGAGTTTATTCCATCCAATGAATCATTAAATGATTGGTCTCGTTTAGTCTGTATGCAGGGGTTTAAAGGCTTAGCAAATGACGTTGAACCCGACCAGTTTTTAGATTCGATGGCGGCGACATATCAAGAACATTGTGAAGGCAAAATTGTTTATCAACAGCTAGGCAGTTCTAAAGTCGATGGGCTCGAGGCTGTACATGGTTTATTAGGCTGCACCAGTATGCCTAATATTCATCATTCTTCCACAGTGGTTGAAGCGTCTTATGTTTCCAGCCCGCAAGGTGAGATGGGCTATTTTACGGTGATAAGTGATGACGAAAATGTCTACTTAATCCATAAATCCATTCGTACAGCCATTTTTACCACAGAGACAGCTCCTATCACTATCGATAATTATCGTAACTTCATGAGCCAACCTTAACGTCGACATTTATCGCTAACATTGACGACATATTCATATATTAGCGCCGTGTTGATATAATTAGTGCAGTGTTGATAGCGTTGTTGGCCATTTCTAGTGTCACTCTCGTAACATGTTGAATGCCCGACAAGTTGAATAATCTGTGAGTTAAGCTTTTGTTAGTATCAACTTCACCTTAGGATCCGTTATAATCGCCGCGCTAATATTTTGGGATGTCACTCATTAGTCAGACAGTACTATGGTACTCAATGCTAACGCCGACATAACAACAGATATTTTTCAATCATGAGTTGAATATCAACTTATGATAATTTAATAGTCAATCTTTACGGTGCTTGCTTTGAAACGATAGACCAAAGCAGGATAATCGGGAAACCAGTGTAAATCTGGTACTGCCCCCGCAACGGTGATTGGTGAGAGTCAGGTGCGCAATAACCTTGCGTTAATCATCTCGACTCGCGTGCGTTTACCTTTAGTGTAACGCCATAACCTTAGTCCGGAGACCGGCCTTAAAGGTGATTTCGATGATTTCGGTGGGCAGATCTCGAAATGTAATGTGATACCGCTTGTGGGCTTATTTATAGAACCTTTCTGTAGAATAAGGCCCAAGAGGAGTTTTATATTGCGGCGTTATTGCCCCATTTTTCCTTTCAGGAGTTAAAGGTAAATGGGTACTAAACCAACAAAAATTGCACTGTTATTAAGTGCTGTCTTCAGTGTCGCAAGTGTTAATGCTGTTGCGATTGAATCAGTTGTTACATCCCCCTCGTCTTCGGCTATCAGCATGGATGAAACCATTGTGGTTATTGGCCGTAATGCTGCCAAGCCATTAAATATTGCTGCCAATGTTAATGTCATTGATGCTGCTGATATTCAAATGAGCGGCGCCACCAATTTAACCGATTTATTACGTGGACAATCTGGTATTCAGGTGTCGGATAATAACTCGGGCAGTGTATTTTCTATGCGTGGGTTTTCTGCATCACAAGCCGCTAATAACACGCTGATCTTAGTCGATGGACGCAGACTGAATAATATTGATATTGCGGCACCGAGCATTGAGTCGATCCCGATTAACTTAGTTGAGCGTATTGAGATTTTATCAGGCAGTGCAGGGGTACTATATGGTGACCAAGCTGTTGGCGGCGTGATCAATATCATTACCAAAGCACCGACAGAAACGGGTGGTGGTTTACAGGTTAGTGGTGGCAGTTTTGATACCTATGAAGCTAAGGGCGATATTTCAGGGGCTATCAATGATGCATGGCGTTACTTTTTAGCGGCCAGTTATAACGAAAGCGATAATTACCGCGATAATAATGACAATGAAACTAGTTCTATTCTAGGTCGCTTACAATATCAAACAGATACCGAAGACTTCTATGTTGAAGTTAATCATTTTGATAACGATCGCCAAGCACCAGGCGCGCTAACGCTGGCGCAGTACGAAGCAGATCCTCGCCAAGTAGCATCATTTTCTGAAGGTGAATTCTCTCATGAAATAACCACAGCATTGCGCAGCGGTTATCAATACCAGCTGAATAATATTTGGGCCTTAGGTGCTGATTTAACCTACTCGGATACATCAACCACGAGTCTGTTATTTGGTGGAGCAGGGCGTATTGAGCGCGACTTATTAAGTTTCTCACCTAAAGCTACTGCTAACTATCATTTAGAACATGGTGATTTAAATTTTGTTGCCGGTATTGATGTGAGTAAAGGTGAAGCTGATTTCGATACACTGTATACGCAACGAAATAATGAACAAACACAAAAGAGCGCTTATGTGCAAGCATCGGTACCGATAACGCCGACGTTATCTTATGTTGTTGGTGGTCGTTATTCTGAAGTGACTGACGATTTATATGACCAATTACTTTATCCGAACCGTATTGAAATCGATAATGACGCCCATGCGTTGGAGTTAGGGTTAAATTATCGCCCAAGCAGTGAACATCGTTTTTATGTCCGTGCAAATGATAACTTCCGTTTTGCCAAAGTCGATGAACAAGCTTACACCCCGCTTGATGTACAAGGTTTAAATCCACAAACAGGCCGTTCTTACGAAGCAGGTTGGGACTTTACCACTACAACTCAAACATTAAAAATCAATGCTTATCAACTTGAGTTAGAAGATGAGATTGTTTACGAAGGCGGTCGTACAGATGGGCCTTATGGGGGGGGGGCTAACGTAAACGCCGATGAATCTCGCCGCTTTGGTGTGAGCACTGCTTATGATGTGCAGTTATCAAATGACTGGCTGCTAGGTGCTTCGTACGACTATATTGATGCAGAGTTCACTCAAGGTGAGAACGACGGTAAAGCGTTATCCTGGGTGGCAAAACATTCAGGTAAAGCCTTCGTAAGCTATGATTTTGCTGATAATTGGCAAGCGTTTGTTGAAGGCGTTTACACTGGTGAGCGATACATGGAAGGCGACAACAGCAATACCGGTGATAAGTTAGACAGTTACGTGCTAACAAACCTTGCGCTTAACTATACCTATTCAGGTTGGAATGGTAGCTTACGTGTAGATAACTTGCTTGATGAAGATTATGTTGGCACTGGTTATTACTCGGCTTATGGCAGTGGTTATTATTCTGGTACTGGTCGCTCAATTAGACTGACTGCGGGTTATCGTTTCTAGATTATCTTTTTTTAGCGGATAACCTTTCGAAAGCCAGTAAACTATTACTGGCTTTCGTTTTAATATATCGTTAAATTAATGAATAAAGTGATTTATTCTAAGAAAAGGTAATTGATGAATATGACTAATCTTGAGCAACAAGTCCTTACTCAAGTTCAAGCTATTATTGGCAATGAAGAGCAAGTCATTGGTCGTCGTGGCATATTAATTCCATTAAAAAAATCTCTGATTAACGAAGCAGATATTCGAGTCGTTATCGATATCATTTCAGCGGATCCTGCTTTGGCAGCACATTTATTGTTACGCAGTAATACCGCGCAAACAGCAGGTGTCATATCAACAAAAAGCCGTAGTGTAAAAGATGCCTTAATCCGTTTGGGCCAAGTGAACATTTATCGCTACGCGTTTTCGTTTTACCTTAAAGAAAGGCTTGATGAACTTTCTGAGCCTTACAAAAAACTGGTTCAAGGCTATTGGGCATTAAATGAAACCATTGCGGTGGATTGCATACAACTGTTACGTGAAGACAACGATATTGGTGTAGGCACTAAAATCGATGCGGATGAAATGCAAACATTAGCGTTGTTTAGTGTGTTTGGGCAGGTGATTGCGTTAACCGCTTTTGCTTATTTAAATGCTGAGTTATCTCGACCAGTATCGTTAAAAGTATTGAAGTCGCTTATTGATAAACAACAACAGCAGTTATCGCTCGAAGCATTTGCGTCATTAGGGCTAGATGATGATTTACGCGAAGAATTTTTGATTGCACATAACTTACGCCAAACACAAAACCCTGATTCTCCAGGACTTGTGCTTCGACGCGTACTGTCTAAACGAGGTTTATTAATCAACCCGTTGTAGATTTATGCCTTCACTTGCTACCAGTTCGAGCCACTTTTGGATTAAATTTGCATTAGTGGCATCGCGACGATAGGCCCCAAACAAAGGACGTTTTAGTCCTTCTGCTCCTAATTTTACCGCAGTAAGGCTTAGCCCCTGACTCTCTCGGATAGACCAAGTTGGTAGGGTTGCTACGCCATCATTACAGGCTACTCTTTGTAACAGCATAGAGGTTAAATCGCATTGCTTTTGCTCGCCAGGTTCAATACCCGCGGGCTCTAAAAAGTGTTTGTATATGTCTAAACGCGCTAAAGGCACGGGGTAACTAATTAAGGTTTGCTTTGCCAATTGCGCTGGCGTGACAAACGCTTGTGCCGCTAATGCGTGATCACTAGCAACGACTAACTTTACTTCAAAATCAAATAGATGCTGATATGCGACGCTATGTCCTGGCACAGGATCAGATGTTAGCACTATATCTAAACTCCCTGTCTCCAACGCATTGAGTGAATCAAATAAATGACGGCTCGAAATGTCAATTTGAGCTGCTGGCGCATGCTGTTTAAATTGCTCAATAACGGGCATTAACCAACGAAAACAACTGTGGCATTCAATGCCGAGCTTAAGCTGTTGGCTTTCACCTTCTAAACCGCGTTTAAGATCTGACTCGGTTGCAATCACTTTCGGTAAGATTTCTTCCGCTAAATTCAGCAGACGTGAACCTTCGTGAGTAAACGTTAACGGTTTACTTTTACGAACAAAAATAGTTGAGTTAATTCGTGTCTCTAACTCTTTTATTTGATGAGAAAGCGCCGACTGGGTTACAAACCGTTTTTTAGCTGCACCCGCTAAACTGCCACTTTCCTTTAACGCCATCAAGGTGCGAAGGTGTCTAAGCTCTATCATTTTCTCTCCACATGAATCTTGCTCAACTAGCTGATGAAATCAATTCGATTGCTTGACAGCAGAGTAACACAATAAACTTCTAGACGTCCAGACGCCTATGTAGCTTTTCTACATAAATGGCTATAAATTTTTGCTCAACGAAAAGGAAAGCAGTATGAAAATTTCAAGTTTAGGATTTCCCCGCATAGGACGTCAGCGTGAATTGAAGTTTGTTTTAGAACGTTATTGGCGCGGTGAAGCAACATTAACGGAGCTGAAAAACGTTGCCAGTGAATTAAAACGCACTCATTGGCAGTGGCAAGCAGATGCGGGTGTTGAATTACTGCCAGTAGGGGATTTTGCTTATTATGACCAGGTGCTAACCCTGAGCGCGACCTTAAATGTGATCCCCGATCGTCATCGGGCCACTCAAGCTGATGGCAGCCCAGCTGCTGTCGATATTGATACCTTATTTCGCGTGGCTCGTGGCCGTTCGCAAAGCGGCCAACATGCGTGTGCGGCAGAAATGACCAAGTTTTTTAATACTAACTACCATTACCAAGTGCCAGAACTAAGCGCTGATCAAACATTTGAGATTGCCTTCGAACAATTGTTTGATGAAGTCACAGAAGCACAGCAATTAGGTCATCAAGCAAAACCTGTGCTGCTCGGTCCGGTGACGTATTTATACTTATCTAAAAGCCTTTCTGAGTTTAATAAGTTGACGTTGTTACCGCAGTTATTAGTTGCCTATCAACAAATTTTGTCTCGTTTTGCTGCCCAAGGTGTGAGTTGGGTACAGCTTGATGAACCGGTATTAGCGGCAGACTTAACCGATGAGTGGCAGCAAGCCATTAGCCACAGTTATCAAACGTTAGCGCAACAAAAGCCAACATCATTAAAGGTTTTACTCGCCAGTTATTACGGTTCTATTGCCCATCATCAAGCATTGGTGAGTGCATTACCGGTTGAGGGGCTACATCTTGATTTAGTCACTGCGCCAGAACAGCTTGATGTGTTTGTTAATGCTTTAGGCGTTCAGCAGGTACTTTCTGTTGGGGTGGTTAATGGCCGTAATGTGTGGGCTGCTGATGTTGATGTGATTGCACAGAAGGTAACCGAGTTAGCGACCACGTTAGGCGATTGTTTATGGATTGCACCTTCATGTTCATTGTTGCATTGTCCTGTGGATGTCGAGGTTGAAAGCCAATTAATTACGCCATTACTTGGCCAATTAGCTTTTGCGAAACAAAAATTATTTGAACTTAACGAAATTCATCAATTAATCGTTGAGCAAGGTTCAGCAACTAGCCGAGCGATTATTGATCGTTGCCAGCAACGCCGCTTGGCAAAAGCTGCCGCAGCTAATCAACAGGTTGTAGAACGTGTGTCGCAGCTAACCGCTGATGATTTTGAACGTAACAGTCCATTTGCCCGCCGTATCATTGCCCAACAACAAAAGTTAGCGCTGCCATTATTACCCACAACCACCATAGGTTCATTTCCGCAAACGCCAGCTATTCGGGGGTTACGCAGTCGCTGGCGTAAAGGCGAAATCAATGACAATGATTACCGTTCACAGCTTGAGCAAGTCACTCAAGACACCATTTCTCGTCAACTTAAATTGGGTATCGACGTGCTAGTTCACGGCGAAGCTGAGCGTAATGACATGGTGGAGTATTTTGGTGAACAATTAGAGGGCGTTGGGTTTACTCAATTTGGTTGGGTGCAAAGTTATGGTTCTCGTTGCGTTAAGCCGCCGTTAATTTATGGCGATGTGTCTCGCCCCAAACCAATGACGGTCGACTGGGCTATCTATGCGCAAAGCTTAACCGACAAGCCCGTTAAGGGCATGCTAACGGGTCCGGTGACCATTTTACATTGGTCGTTCGCTCGTGAAGATATTCCACGTAAAGATATTGCTAACCAACTTGCATTAGCAGTACGTGACGAAGTGGTCGATTTAGAAAGTGCAGGTATTGGCATTATTCAAATTGATGAACCTGCATTTCGTGAAGGTTTACCGATTAAACAAAGCCAATGGGCAGATTATTTAACCTGGGCGGTGGATGCGTTTAAGTTATCGGCAGCAGGTGTTGAAGATGCAACTCAAATACATACGCACATGTGTTACAGCGAGTTCAATGACACCATTAATGCCATAGCGGCGATGGATGCTGATGTTATCACCATTGAGACGTCACGTTCACGTATGGAGCTACTGAGCGCCTTTGAAGACTTTCATTATCCTAATGAAATTGGTCCCGGTGTGTATGACATTCATTCGCCAAATATTCCAACCGTTGATGAAATGGTCGACTTAATAACTAAAGCGTCGCAAAAAGTGCCGGTGAAACAGTTATGGGTTAATCCTGATTGTGGTTTAAAAACCCGTACCTGGGATGAAGTTGAGCCCGCGCTGCGGAATATGATTGAAGCGACTAAAGTGCTTCGACGTCGGTTCTAATTGGGATGAACTCGTTATAGATAACATTGATTCAAATGAAAATAATTTATCAATATTAGCTGGCAGACATGGCGAAGCCAAATGTAGACTTGGCAATTGTATGTAGTTGTATGTAGTTGTATGAAGTTGTATGAAGTTGTATGAAGTTGTATGAAGTTGTATGAAGTTGAATTTGGTTGTTCTCTGTTGAGATTAGTTGAAAAAATCTTATCTTAGGGAAAAACGGTGTGAGCACCCCCCGGATTCAACGGCTTACCATTATCTGTTTATTATTCAACGATACTGCGGTGAATAGCGCTATTGTTTACTACACTGAAACTAAAGATGTGCAGTTAACAATAGGAGCAATTATGAGTCACACTTATAAAGTCATTGAACTCGTGGGATCATCACCAATAAGTTCAGATGAGGCGGTCAAAAATGCGATTGCAGAAGCCAATAAAAGTTTACTACATTTGCGTTGGTTTCAAGTTATCGAAACTCGTGGTCACTTAGAAGAAGGCCTAATTGCTCATTGGCAAGTGACTATTAAAGTGGGTTTTACCTTAGACTCTAATGGCTAATGCTTATTTTGTTTATGCGTCTCTTGGTAAACCCTTTTGTATTGATCTGATCACTCGTTGAGTTTTACGTGAAAGCGCCGACTGTGGCGCTTTTTGTATTTGTTGAACTAATGCCCATTCAATATGCTCAAGTACCATATCATCCACTTCTTCACTGTGTTTACGTTGCTCTAACGCATTAATAATGGCCGGATTAGCAGGGGCATTACCTAATGCAATCGCGATATTACGTAACCAACGTTTATGACCAATTCGTCGAATCGCACTGCCTTCTGTTTGGCTGAGAAAATAAGGTTCAGACCAAGCAAATAGAGTCAGTAAATCGGGTTGAATAAGCGCACTGCGAGTATGAAAATCAGTTTCTTTTGTCAGTGGTGCTTTAGCATTGACTGGGCACACTAGCTGGCAGTCATCACAGCCATAAATACGATTGCCTATAAGCGGGCGAAACTCTTCTGGGATAGCGCCCTGTAATTCAATGGTCAAGTAAGAAATACAGCGTCTTGCATCGACAACATAGGGCTCGACAATCGCATCAGTTGGGCATGACTTTATGCAGGCTACGCAAGTGTTGCAGCCTTCTTCAATCGGGATATCTAACGGTAACGGTAAGTTAATGAGTAACTCGCCAAGAAAAAACCAGCTGCCTGCATCTGGGTGTAAAATTAACGAGTGTTTGCCTGTCCAGCCTAGTCCGGCTTTATCGGCTAATGGACGTTCTAAAATAGGTGCAGAATCCACAAAAGGTCTAAAATCAGTCGTATCAAAGTCGAGCTGTTGGCAATACTGGTTAATTTTATCGCCGAGCTTTTTAAGCCGTTGTCGGATGAGTTTATGGTAATCACGTCCACCTGCATAACGAGAGATATAACCAAGATTTGGGTCGGTTAAATTACTGGCAAAGCCAGCGTCAGGCGGTAAATAGTCCATCCGAGCACAAATCACTCTAATGGTTCCGGGATGTAACTCAGCGGGTCTAGCACGCATCATTCCGTGATTAGCCATGTAAGCCATCTCACCGTGATAACCTTTATCTAACCAGTCTTGTAATGCTGCCTCATGCTGAGTTAAGTCGACATCAGCAACACCAATATGAGCAAAGCCAAGTTCTTTACCCCAAAGCTTGATTTGCCTATTGAGCACATCAAGTTGAACCGCGGTCAATGGACAGGGCTCAGTTGTTAGATCGGTTCCTAGATCAGGAGTAGGATTTGGAGTTAATGCTGCGGTCGTTGTTGTCATAACACTATCATTGAGTAAACACGCTAAAATTATACGCGTTTTACTCAGCTTTGACACAATTTCGACCAGCAGCTTTGGCAGAATAGAGCGCTTTGTCCGCTTTTAGTAACAATGGTGACAAGTCTTCTTCATTACTATAGCTGGCAACCCCGGCACTGACGGTTTGATGTAAGTTCGGCGCAATCTGAGTCCAGTCATAATCAGCAATGGTCTCAATTAACCGATTAGCGATTTCAATGGCTTTAGTTTTGTCGATATTAGGCAGTAAAATCAAAAATTCTTCACCGCCAACACGTCCAACAACATCGGTATCACGCATCATGCTTGTGCTAATTGACGCTAGTTTTACCAGTACTTTATCTCCCATGTCGTGGCCTAATGTATCATTTACTATTTTAAAATGATCAGCATCAAAAGAGATAATGGAAAACGGCTTGCCTGATAGTTTGGATGATTTTAAGAAGTAATGCCCCTGAGAATAGGTGTCACGTCTATTGGCCAATTTAGTCAGCTCATCGGTTAGGGCTAAACGCCTAAAGAGTTGTTTTCGAATGACTTGTTTATAAGCAAACATTGATACGATAATTAAAATAATCGCAACTAAGATAATAATGATGATTTGCATGCTTTCGTTACGCTGTAAAATTTGTAACTGTTGCTCTTTATCTTTGTCGCGTTGTATTAACCATTCGTTTTCGGTTTGAATTTTGTTGGTATTAAAGCGCGCTTGCATTTCTGAGTTGCGATCAGACATATTCTGCTTATCAAGAGCCATATGCATTTTGATAAATTTTTGCAAAGTTTTTAATGCATTTGCAATATCACCTTTAGCTTGGTAGATATCGCTTTTGAGATAGATGTTTTCACTTTCACCGCGTTGATTGCCACCACGGTTAAAATCAATAGATGCAAGCTGACTATATTCAAGTGCCTTATCTAATTCATTTGTCGCTAAATATGCTTGTGCTAGGTATAACATTAATGAACTATGCGGCCCATCATGACTGACTGGGATTTCTTTTTCTGCTTCCTTTAACAGCACTAATGCTTCATCTATTTTATCTAGTTTAATCAGATTTCCTGCAACATTAGTTTTGGCATCTGCAATCGCAACGTTATCTTTTTGGGTTTTCCAGAAGGTGAGCGACTGCTTAAATCGAGCTGTAGACTCATCGATACGTCCAAGCTCTAAAAGTGAAAATGCGATCTGATTATTGATGTTATCAGCTTCTATTTGTTGATTGGCCTTAAGGTAAACTTGTTCTAGTTTTATTTGGTATTTAAGAGCGGTTTCAGCATCACCAAAACGCCGATAACTTGCAGCAAGTTCACTCAAGTTATCATTTGCCCAATAAGTTAAATTAAGATTTTCATACAATTGTTGCGATGTAATTAAATCTTCTAATGCAGATGAATAGTTGCCTTGATAGGACAGCATTGCCCCTCGAATGCTGCGACCGTCAGCGATAAGTCGAGGATCTTCAAGTTCGTATGCATTATTTATTGCATTAGAAAGATCGTCCAGAGCTTCGTCTAATTGCCCTGAAAACTGTTTGTAATAGCCCAAACATAATAATAAATCGGTATGAATTGCGGATGGATAGGGTTCTGAATATATCAGCAGTTGCTGCTCTGCATATTTAATGGCGTTGGTAAGTTCACTCTCTGTAGTAGAAGGCTGGTTCCAGCAGTTTAAACGGACATAGAGTTTTTGACGGATTTCATCGTCAGAGGCAATGATCCGCTTATATTCGTTGAGTAGCTTTTCGCCAGCGATCTGATCAATATAATCAGCTAAATCTATTTTTTTATAGATAGCATCAGCTTTGTCGTTGTCGTAATAAGCGGCAAAAACTGGAGTAGGTAAAAAATATATTGCGATAAAAATGGCAATAAAAAAGTGAAAATTTAGTGATTTATTCAAAATAATAAGCTGCTTTTTTATTTATAGTTTTTTGTTGGCAACAATAATCATTGTGTAGGCGTAGTTATAGCACTTTTATATACATCTTTACTATCGATGAGCAATTATTGTGCACAATAGGTGTTTTATCAAGGATAAATTGATGTGACCTGCAGATTAAAGTCCATATTTAGAGACTGATCTGCTCATTAAGTTAATATATCGACGGAGTATTACTTTAAAAACTGATAATACAAACAGTAAAAAATCATGTCATAATTGGATTAGCTTGTTTTCATTTACATGAGTAAAAGACATATCACTGCATAGATATGGCATTAAGAGTGCGTTTGTTCTGGCCTAATTTCAATAAATAATTTGATTATTATGCCATCAAACATTCTGATGCCAATCCATGTGTAGAATGTTAATTGAGAGATAACCATGACCAAAGTTGACCCGCAGTATCAAGAAGTAGCAAAACAAATTTCGTATAACGTAGCAAACAAAGTACTGCCGATGGACAAGTTACCTGAAACATTACTTGAGGCCTATGAAGGCTTGTTTAGCGAACTTATTGAAGATAAAGCCAATACATTTACTCATGCTTGGGATGCATTACCTGCGAGTGCGCAAAAGTTAATGACCAAAGCAGAGTTTCATGGCTTTTATATTGCCAATGCGTGGATGCAGTTAAGCCGTGTTGCGCAAGAAATTGCTGATAGTGCTGACTCTGAAGAAGAGATGAATAATAACGAATATGATGGTGTCTTCGGACGCTTAGCTGAGCAGTCGTTGAAAGAGTGTTTACGTAAGCTTAAAAAAGCGCGCACCGACCGCCCATTGTTGAATAGTTTTAAGCTAGTGATGTCGGCATAAATTTACTGTTATTACAGACATAAAAAATCCCAACTTAGGTTGGGATTTTTTTATGGTTAAAAAGCGCATAACCTTTTCAATCAATGAGTTTCACTATCACACTAATGACAATCAGCGCTTTACAATTCTAAAGCGCTGAGTCGTACTTAATCATTGTTAGAATGAGGTACGTTTGTAACGACGATATTCAGGTTCCCAGAAGTTAGCCTCAATCGATTGTTGCAGTAACTCATCGGTACAAGGTAATGCTAAACCTTGATCAATGGCAGCTTTAGCAACAGCAAAAGCAATATATTTACTGACAGCTTGAATATCTTCTAGACGAGGTAATAGCGAGCCAACACCCTCTTTGCCTAATGGCGAACACTCCGCTAAAGCACGACTTGAAGCCATTAACATTTCATCCGATACACGCCTTGCACCACAAGATAATACGCCTAAGCCAATACCTGGGAAGATAAAGCTATTATTACATTGTGCTATCTCAAAGGTTTCGCCATTGACGACCACAGGTTCAAATGGGCTACCCGTTGCCACGAGTGCTTGGCCAGATGTCCAATTAAGAATGTCCTTCGGGGTCGCTTCTACACGGCTCGTTGGATTCGATAATGGAAATACAATAGGGCGTTTACAATGGCTGTGCATTGCTCTAATGATTTCTTCAGTAAATAACCCTGGAGAGCCTGATACTCCAATAAGTACTGTTGGTTTGGCATTGTTAACCACATCAAGTAACGAAATATTGTCACTGTAATTGTCCCATGCTTCTATCGTGGCACAGGGTTGCGCTAGCTTCTGTTGGAATGGAAGTAGATTAGGCATGTTATCGAGTAATAAGCCCCAACGATCGACCATAAACACTTGTGAGCGAGCTTGTTGATCGCTAATGCCCTCAGACACCATTGTCGCCACAATCGCTTCGGCAATACCACAACCAGCGCTACCCGCACCCAAGAAGGTAATACGTTGTTCGCTAAGTTTACTGTTAGCGGCTTTACAAGCTGCCAGTAGTGAGCCTACCGTAACGGCTGCAGTGCCTTGAATATCATCATTGAAACTGCAATATTGATCTTTATATCGTTCAAGTAATGGCATGGCATTTTTTTGTGCAAAATCTTCGAACTGAATTAAGGCATCTGGCCAGCGACGGCTGACTGCTTGCATAAACTCTTCAACAAATTCAGCATATTCATCACCGCCAATACGCTGATGACGCCAGCCCATATACATAGGGTCTTCAAGAAGTTGTGGGTTATCAGTACCAACATCTAAGGTCACCGCAAGACAATACGCCGGGCTTATGCCGCCACAACTGGTGTATAGCGATAATTTACCAATTGGGATCCCCATACCGCCTATGCCTTGGTCGCCTAAACCGAGAATACGTTCTCCGTCCGTCACCACGATGACTTTGACTTTATGGCGGGTTGAGTTATTTAAAATATCATCAATGCGATCTTTGTTAGGATACGAAATAAATAAACCGCGGTTACGACGATAGTTTTTTGAGAAACGTTCACAGGCTAAACCAACCGTAGGCGTGTAGATAATTGGCATCATTTCACTGATGTTATTACGCACTAAACGATAAAATAAGGTTTCGTTAGTATCTTGAATGTTGCGCAAATAAATGTGCTTATCGAGATCATTGGTGAAGTTTTTAAACTGTGCGTAAGCACGAGCGGCTTGCTCATCAATGGTTTCAATGACCCAAGGAATGAGGCCTTCGAGGTTGAAATAAATTCGTTCTTCTTCACTAAATGCACTGCCTTTATTAAGCAGGGGTGATTCAAGAATCGCTGGGCCGGCAAAAGGAAGATAGAGGGGGCGTTTGTTATCGTCCATGGGGAACCTTAATGTGTGAGATCCAGTTAGATCGTTATTAGAATTGGGCTGGTTTTTTGTGCTTGTAGATTATCACGTCTGATCTTTTTTGTGGTCTGTTAAGTGAGTAAAATCACATAATTGTTAGGTACTTTTACTCACCTCTCACTATTGTGTCATTGCTATGTGAACAATCGCATGGTGTAAATGCAAAATGATTATTGTTTAAATGTAAATCTCACAAACAAAAATGCGCAGCCTAAGCTACGCATTTATAAAGCATTATCTCAACAACTTGGTAGGTTTTACTTACCGCGATGTTTGATTGATAAACCTTTAACGAAGTTTCTTAATACTTGGTCGCCACAAGGCTTATAGTTTTTATGATCAGGGTTACGGAATAGCGCGCCTAGCTCAGATTTAGTCATTGAAAAATCTGCTAAGGCTAATGTGGCAATAATATCTTCTTCACGCATTTCAAGCGCTACGCGTAATTTTTTGAACATAAGGTTGTTAGTCAATTGCTTTAAGGGCGCAGGTACTTCAGCTCCTGGCTTTAATCCACGATTTTGAATGATCAAACCATCTAAGAATTGACACATTAATGTGTCATTACACGCTTGATAACCTTCTTCTTCCTCTTTTTTCAACAGCGCAATAATTTGCTCTGAAGACATGTCTACTTTGGCTTGGCTGAAAATGTTAATCATTTTGGCATTTGAATAGTCAAACACAAAGCGAATACGGCGAAGAATATCATTGTTAATCATAAGGTTCTCTGGCGCGGCTGCGCATAAATGGTTTAGGTCAATTGACGAAACACTAGTATAACGGGTAATCATTGATTAGTCAGATTAATCCTGCTTGAGCTGCAATCGATTTCTAACACTGCTAGTGCCGCTTCGCTGCTAGGGCGACCTTCGGTCTGCTAGTATCGCTTCGCTGCTAGGGCGGCCTTCGGTCTGCTAGTGCCGCTTCGCTGCTAGGGCGACCTTCGGTCTGCTGGTATCGCTTCGCTGCTAGGGCGACCTTTGGTCTGCTAGTATCGCTTCGCTGCTAGGGCGAGCTTCGGCCTGCTAGTGTCGCTTCGCTGTTAGGCTGTTGATTTTATAGGATCTAGCCGCGTAGCGTCCTAGCCTCTAGGCTTTTAGTGAGATTATTTTGTGAGATACCAATAAATAAACAAAATAGCGAAGCTAACTAAATACAATAAACCAATCCAAGACAATCCAACCATCACCCGGCCATAACGATGTTTTTTAGCCAAGGTGTCACTGGTCATTAAACGGAAGTTAAGCCAAGCAAAAATAACGGTAGTCATAAAGGCAAGGATCATCACAAATTCAAGCAGCGGTAATAAGGCACCTTTAAAGAATAAAATGAGTAATAAACCCAGCGCGCTGATCCCGAGCATCACCTGGGTTAAATAACTGCGTGTGGACGTGTTGTTAGACAGTAATCGCCAGCCCATATCAAGTGTGCGGCTATAACCATCAATTACCGTCACTGTGGTGCTAAAAATACATAAAAACGCGACTATCCCAATGAGATAGCGGCTTTCATTGCCCATAACTTGGCTATAGAGGGTGATCAATTGCGACGCAAATACCGCGCCAGAGTCAGAAAAACGCTCGCCACTGCCGTGCATCACTAATGCGCCTAACGCTAAAAATACAATCGCCAGTAATGCCGTGGTGACATAGCCTAGATTAAAATCAAAAATAGCCTGCTTGGCGGTTACCGTTTGAGTTTTACGTTTTTCTATTAACCATAATGAGTTCCATGTACTGACCTCTATCGGAGCAGGCATCCAACCCATCATCGCCACTAAAAAACCGACATACGCCCATTGCCAAGGAGATTCGCCAACCACTGGAGTGCCAAATCCGCTATGACGATTAAAAGCCAATGCCACGGCGACTAAGGTGGTTAACGTAAGAGCCAACATGATAATTTTGGTCATTTTATCAAGTAGTTTGTAGTGGCCGAAAATTAATAATGCTAATGAGCTGACCAATACAATTAGCGCTAATACATCAATCGATAGCGGAATAAATTGGGTTAGCATGGCCGCCGTTAACATACATACCCCCGCCGTATTGGCAATGGCGGCAATAACATTAAGCCCCGTAAACAGCATCAAATACCCGCGGCCTTGCTTTTGATAACCGTGCAATAAACTCTCATCAGTTGCTGCTGTGTAGCGAGCGCCAGCGGCGAAGAAAGGATACTTAACGATATTGACTAATAAAATGAGCCACGCCAGTTGCCAACCAAATTCGGCACCCGCTCGAGTTGAGGCGACTAAGTGAGAAGCGCCGATCGCGGCGGCGGCCATTAAGATCCCAGGTCCTGTGGCTTTAAAAAGTGTGTTAACACGAGATACCCACGGTAAGGCTGATGCAGTTTGTTGATTAAGCATGTTAAAAAAGACCTAGTTTGATTGTTTAGCGGTTAATGATTGTTCAATACGCAAAAGAGTAGCGTTCATTTGTTGTAGATTGTCGAGGATTAATGCATCGGTATTGGAGCGGGCCGATGTGTGGTCTTTCCGTTCAGTGAGTTGTGTTTTTTGTGCCAGTACTTGTGCTCTAAAATCGACTACATTTATGACGCCCGTTAAGTTAATTAACGCCCCAGCACCAGATTGCCCGGCGGTTTCTACGGTAAGTTTATGTATGCCAAACATGCGCATGATGGGGCCTTGGATAAGCGCCATATCGGTGATTTTATCCAATGGAACGGTATTTTCTGTTCGAGTAAACAACCCTTTGCGGACGATGAGTTTTTGCTCGGTTAATTCAGCACTCATGTTATTGATGTAACGCTTTGTCGCCAGTAATCCTAGGGGAAACCATAATAATAACAATGGAATACCAACAACACTTAGGCAAAAGACTAAGCCGCCAGACAATAACCAGTACAGACCTAGGTTTACATGAAAGTGGGCACTAACTAGCGTTTTGTCACTCATCTGACCTCCATATCAAAATCATTTAAATTCACTTTTTTTAAGTATTTATTCTTGTTTAAGTAGCTGGTTACATTTACATTACGGGCTTGTGTTGACTTTGTTAAGAAATGACTTAACTTAGTTGCGTAAGTATAAATCCGCACGAGTTGCGCGTCGTTATAGCTTTAACGGCAGTGTGCAACAGTCAAGGATGTAAAACAATAAATTAACGTTAAGGATGATCATGAAAAAAACTAACCTACTGCGTAGTGCTTGCGCTATCGCTATATCGCTGTCCCTTGCCCCTATCGCATTCGTTTCTCAAGCAGCCGAAGCCGGTGCTGAATCAAAAGTTGAACGAATTGAAGTGACCGGTTCTCGTATCAAACGAACTGATATTGAAGGACCTTCGCCAGTACAATCGTTAAATAAAGACGATATCGCCAATATGGGTTTCGATAACCTACAACAATTGCTTGAGCGTATGCCTGCAAACGGTTCTGGTGCATTTTCTACTCGTGGAAACAGCCAAGACTCTACCGCTAACGGTGGTGCATCAATCAGTTTACGTGGCTTAGGGCCAGATGCCACTTTGGTACTTATCAATGGTCGCCGAGTGGGATCGAGTGCCTTTGCTGAAGGGATTTCGAATTCATTTGTTGATATCAACAATATCCCAGTATCAGCGATTGAGCGCATTGATATTCTTAAAGACGGTGCTTCAGCCATTTATGGTTCTGATGCTATCGCTGGTGTGGTTAACATCATATTAAGAAAAGATATCGAAGGGCTTGAAATTAACCTAGGTTATGGTGATGACAGCGGTACGGGTTATGACGAAACCACAGCCAGCTTAGTGTGGGGCGTAAAAGCCGACAAAGGCAGTGCGTCAATTATTCTTGATTACTTTACCAATGGCACGTTGTCAGCAAGCGATATGGGTCGTTTTGGCACCGCTAACCAATCACCTTACGGCGGTGAAGATTACCGTTCATCACGAGGCTTTCCAGGGTATTTTTATGTTAATGGTGTGAAAACTATCGATCCTGATTGCCCCGCTGAGAATGCCACAGCAAGTGGCAGCTGTTTATTTGACTACGGTCCATATAACTTAACCATTCCTACCTCTGAGCGTGTTGGTGCTATTGGCCAATTTGATTACATGCTAGGTGAAGATTTAACCGCATTTTTAGAGTTATCTGTACAACATAACACTTCTGAAGCGGGTGGTGCACCAACGCCATTAGATGAAGATGCTGGTTTAACCGTGCCTGGTTCTCATCCTAACAACCCATTTGGACAAGACATTGATATCGGCCGTTACCGTACGGTTGATGCTGGCGCTCGTCGTTGGGATATCGAATCAGATACTATGCGTATTGTTGCCGGTCTTCGCGGTGTAATAAACGATTGGGACTGGGAAGTATCAGCGCAACGTGGTCGCAGTGAATCAACTCAAACAGGCGACCGTTCACAAGGTTGGGTAAGAACTGATTACTTACAAGCCGAAATTGATGCGGGTAATTACAATCCTTTTGGCGGCACGATTAACTCAGCAGATGTAATTGATCGCATCACTACTAGCCTAGTAAGACAAGGTAAGTCGAGCATCACAGCTTATGATGCGAGTATTTCGGGCCATGCGTTTACTATCGCCGACCGCGATATCATGATGGCTGCAGGTGCAGAGTATCGCGAAGAAAGCGTCAGTGACGTGCCAGATGAGCAGTTCCAGCGCGGTCTGATTTTTGGTACTGAAGCGGTGTCTGCATTTGGTTCACGTGATCAACATGCTGCCTATGTAGAATTATCAATTCCTATTGCAGATAACTTTGAACTGCAGTTAGCGGGTCGTTATGACAGCTACAGTGACTTTGGTTCAACCACTAACCCTAAAATTGCCTTCCAATGGGGCATTAGTGACGAGATAACTGCACGTGGTTCTTGGTCAACTGGTTTCCGTGCACCATCGTTAGCGCAAATAGGCTTAGGCCCATCTGAAAAAAGTGACTTTTTAATTGATAGCTATCGTTGTGAAGCTGATAACGTAGATTGTGAGTTATTGGATTACAACTTTATATTTGCCGGTAACCCTAACCTTAAAGCAGAAGAGTCAGAAACCTGGAATGTGGGCATGATTTGGGCTCCAAGTCAGCAGTTTGATATTGGTGTCGATATGTACAATATCCTCCAAGATCACAAGATTGATTCACTGCAAAACCAGGTTCTTTATGATGAAAATTGTAATGATCAAAACAGTACGGTCTGTTTGCGAAATGCACCGCAAGCAGGTCAGACATTTGGTCCGCTTGATGTGATTAAATCTGGATTCGTCAATATTGGTTCACAAGAAGTTCAAGGTGTGGATTTATCAACTCATTATGGTCTTGAATTAAACCGCTATGGTGACGTTAAGTTTGGTCTAGAGTACAGTTACTTAATCAGCTTTGAAAAAGAAATTGATGGCGAGATCATTGATTACACTGGTGAGTATGAGTATCCACAACACCGCTGGTTAGCTACAACTAACTGGAACATGGATGACTTTGCCGCTAACGTTAACTTAAGTTACATCGGCGAGTTTGAAGATTTCAACGAAACCCGTACCGTTGATGCACAGTTGTTAGTTGATATGTCTGGTTCATATCGTTTCAATGACACGGTTAAGCTATCTGTAGGTGTTAATAACGTGTTTGATGAAGAGCCATCATTTGCGATTGGTGATGGTGATGCAGACCTATATGGTTACGCAATGGGTGTACATAACCCATTAGGCCGTTATATTTATACTAAAGTCACAATGAAGTTCTAATGACAACGTCATAAGATAACAACAGCCACATTCACTTAAGGTGCAATGTGGCTTTTTTTATTCTCATCAACCTCATCATACAAAATGGAGCCAAAATGATTACGTTATACGGAACCCAAAAAAGTCGTGCGCTACGCGTATCTTGGCTTTTAGAAGAGTTAGGTATTGCATGGCAGTTTTATGCTATCGATTTTGCTAATGGTGAACATAAAGGTGACGCATTTTTAGCCCTTAACCCTAGTGGCAAAATGCCAGTACTCACAGAGGGTGATTTTGTGTTAAGCGAATCTGCGGCCATTATGCGTTATTTAGCGGAAAAGTACGGCCAAGGTAAATGGTTGCCAAAACCGGGTACTCAAGAGTCTGCTATCCATGAACGCTGGATGAGCTTTGTCATTAGTGAGCTTGAACAACCGATTTGGAGTATTGCAAAGCATCGTTTTGCGTTGCCAAAAGAACTGCGTGTAGACACTATGTTTACTGTAGCTAAATGGGAGTTTGATCAGGCGACAGCTATTGCTGAAACTTGGATACCGGAGTCTGGGTTTGTATGTGGCTGCGAGCCAATGGTCGCCGATATACTATTAAGCCAAACATTAGGATGGGCTTTGGGATTCAAGCAAGACATTCCGCCAAAGTTGTCAGCGTATCGTGATAGGCTAAAGCAACGTCCTGCTTTGGCTGCTGCGCTCGCCAAAACAGTAGCACTTGCCGATGTCGCTAAATAACCGTTATTAAAAAGGAAGCCCGAAGCTTCCTTTTAGTGATTGACTGTCAAAATGGAGGTTTTTTATAACTGAGTAGCAGCCCATTTTGCACGGCTTTCTCGGCTTTCGCTCATGCCGTTATCAGCACGATAAGCTTTATAGGCTTCGGCATCGAGCGCGACTAAGCTTACATCCACTTCAAGTACGAGTTTACATTCTTTTTTAATACGCCAAGCTGCGGCATTGTACAATTCAGTTAATGGTAAAGTGCTTAAAAATTCTGGATTGTATTGGGTATATAGCGCTTGAGTCGGATACACCACAAAGGCTAACCGACGCTTAGGCTCTTTTTTAAATAGCTCTTCAATACCGTCAGAGGTGTTGAGCACTTGCATTTCGATAATCTCATCGATTTCTAGTAACTTTTTTTGAGCCGGAATCGGTGCTTCTTTCTCGCCAGATTCCCATGCCATCACGTCTTCATTACTGGCTTTAGTGATGCTAGCAACCTGTTCAGTTGTTAGGCCTAAAGACTGACGTAAACATTGAATTTCAATTGCATTTAAACCGGTATTTTTCGACATGATCGTTCTCATTGTTAGTGATAATTTGTTTGATAACCGTTTATTATCTCGCGTTGGGTTAGTTAACTCCAACCGAGGCTAATAAATAAGATTATCGATTAAGCCATACGTCTTCGGCCCAATGCCAAAATGATTCCCATACTTTGTCGCTAAATCGGCCTTTTTTCCAAAACAACACTTGGCTTTCTTCATCAATACAATAAAAGCTATCACCGATTTGGCAAATGGCAATTTGTTCGCGAGGTAATCCAATAGACCAAGCATAACAAGCCACTTCAGGTAAGTAGGTATGTGAAGATGGATCGGCAGCGGTAACAGGTTCAAGCGTGCCATAAATAACATCGCTGCCATACAGTAAGAATTCTTTTAGATCGTTGGGTAAACCAATTAAGATCTGTTCTTCAACTTCTACAAGTTGCTCAAAAGTTGGCAATTCTAACGGCACCGGTACGGTTTCGCTTAATTCTTGTAGTTGTTCAATAATGTCATTCATCGCATTGTCCAGCAGATCGTTTTGTAATGGGCGCGAGTATAGCAGAAGTGATTGTTGCGGATCTTGTTTGGCAAAAAAAAAGCGCTCATATGAGCGCTAAAAGGGTGGAAACTTACTGTGATTAGAAAAACGTTAGGGGTTGTGAGTTATTCATAATAAGGATAGTTATCAGTATTTATGCTACTTGTTGTTGTGAACTATATAAACTTTGACGTTTATAGCTTAACCACGCTTTATGATACTGCTTGTGCGAGTCTTGACGAAGCTTGGCTATCATGGCTTGCTCAATGTCATTTAAGTGTCTAGATGTGGCTTTCGCCTGAGACTCTATCTGTTGGATTTGCTCATAAACATGATGTTCAGGGCCACTTTTTATGTCGGCAATATCATTTAAATGAAATTGTACTTCAACCACCATTTGGCTAACGGGTAATTTCACTAATACATTTAAATCACGATAACCTGACATTTTAGGATGAGAAAAACGATTTTTTAATTGCACAATTTCGGTGTATTGGCTCAACTGTTGGTAACTTGATAGCAAGCTTTTTACGTCATAGGCCACCACACTTGCCCGTGCTATGTCGGTTAGTTGGCTGGCATCGCCATTAAATTTAGTTTGCACTTTTTGAGCTGCACGCTGATAACTTTTGGTAGCAGGAAGAATGGTTTTGGTATTACTTGATTGATCAATGAAGTGGAGTAGGTCAATCAGTTCTTGCTGCGCCGCCGGTGCCCGTGACATCAGAGCATGCAAGTTATCACTATCTTGTGTCACCAAGTCGCTGTTGTGATCATAAAGCGCCATTAGCTGCTCAATATCATTAGATGATTTTTGGCTGAAGTCAGATGGCTGAGCTAGCTTGGTGTATTTAAGCTCGTTAGGCTGGGCAATAGCACCACGTGTAGACAGTAAAATTAAGAATATAAAGAAGGTACGAAACAACTTATTCATTGAATAGCTCCAGCAAAAATGTCTGTTAATCCAATGTACCGCTTTTTGGCTGAATAGGGGCTGAATGAACAAGGTTTAATGATATATATTAACGTGGCTTTGTGTTGTATTTGTTTTTATTATCAATTGGTTAGTTTTTTTATAAAAAAAGGGCATCTTTCGATGCCCTTTTTTGTGTGTAAATGTGACCTAAGTCAGTCATTCGTCTTGGTGATTACCAAATTTTTACGCGACTAGCAGGCTCAATGTACATTTTGTCGCCTTCTTTCACGTCATAAGTGCTGTAGAACTCAGGCATGTTAGATAACGCACCTAATGCACGGAAATGACCAGGTGAATGCGGATCAGTTGCTACGCGGTTACGCATGGCTTCTTCTTTCATCTTCACACGCCAAATTTGAGTGAAGCCCATGAAGAAACGTTGATCGCCTGTTAAGCCGTCAATAACTGGTGCTTCTTTACCGTCAAGTGACATTTTGTAAGCTTTATAGGCGATAGTCACACCTGATAAGTCACCAATGTTCTCGCCTAATGTTAAGCTGCCATTCACGTGTAGGTCGTCAAACACTTGATAACCATTGTACTGAGCGATTAATGCATTGCCTTTTGACTCGAATGCTTTTAAGTCAGCTTCGGTCCACCAGTCACGCATGTTACCTTCGCCATCAAATTTAGCACCTTGGTCATCAAAGCCATGGCCCATTTCGTGGCCAATAACAGCACCAATACCACCATAGTTAACCGCATCATCAGCTTCTAAGTTGAAGAAAGGCGGTTGTAAAATCGCAGCAGGGAACACGATTTCGTTCATGGTTGGGTTGTAGTAAGCGTTTACGGTTTGTGGCGTCATGTGCCACTCGTCTTTGTCAATTGGTTGGCCTAACTTAGCAAGACTTTTGTTATGCTCAACAATCGCTGCACGCTTGGCGTTACCGACTAAATCATCTGCTTTAATGGTTAGTTTGCTGTAGTCATCCCATTTGTTCGGGTAACCAATTTTAGGATTAAACTTAGCCAATTTATCTTTTGCAGCAACTTTAGTATCAGCACTCATCCAATCTAATGAATCAATGCTTGAACTATAAGCGCCACGTAGGTTTTCAACTAACTGTTCCATGCGGGTTTTAGCTTCTGGTGCAAAGTGACGTTTCACATACACTTTACCCACTACTTCGCCTAGCGTGTCACTCACAGTGCTCACGCCACGCTTCCAACGAGGTTCTTGTTCTTCTTGACCATTAAGCGTCTTAGAGAAAAACTCAAAGTTTTCGTTATCTAATGCTTCAGATAAATTGCTGGCATTATGAGTTAATGCCATCCAAGTCATGTAGTTTTTCCAAGTATCAAGGTCGTTATTTTTAAGCACCTCGTTTAAGCCTTGGATATAACTTGGTTGGTTGATAATGATATCTGTTTGCTTGTCGCCGCCAAGCGCCGCTAAATAACCATCCCAGTTAATTTCTGAAGCCAATTCTGGCAAATTCTTAACTTGGTATAGGTTGTATGTTTTAGTACTGTCGCGCGTTTCAACAACGTCCCAATGCTTTTCTGCAATTTGAGTTTCAAGTGCAAGAATGGCTTCAGCGTTGGCTTTTGCATTTGGTAAGCCAGCAAGGTTGTACATTTTCTCAATGTGTTCAACGTAGGCTTTACGGATGTTGACGAAGCGTTCTTCTTGATTAAAGTAGTAATCTTTCTCTGGCAGGCTTAAACCATATTGCCAAATGTGTGTGGCATAACGGCTTGAATCTTTAGCATCAATTTCAACATAGAATGCTAGCGGTGTACCGCCACCGTTTGCTTGGTTTTCACCAAAAAATGCGGTTAATTCTTTTTTATCTTTCAGGGCTGCAATTTTATCCAAATCAGCTTGGATTGGTGCAATACCTAATTTATCAAGCGTTTCAACATCCATGAATGAGCGATATAAATCAGCCACTTTCTGTTCATCTGTGCCATCGGCTAGATTTGGCGTCGCGCTTAAATCTTCAATAATGGCTTTAACGTCATCACGTGCATTTTCACGTAAGTCGTAAAATGCGCCAATGTTGGTACGGTCGCTAGGGATTTCTGCATTTTTCATCCATGCGCCGTTAACATACATATAAAAATCGTCTTGTGGGCGCACTGACTTGTCGATGTTGTCAAACGTGATGCCAGACGTAAGTGCTTTTTCTACTGCAGCAGCAGTAGCTGTTTTTGCGACATCTGCAGCAGGCGTAACGACTGCCTTGTCATCACTACAAGCACTCAAGCCTGCAATTAATGAGGCGCATAGACCGCCAATAACCAATTTTCTCATGTTGTTTCCTTTGCTTGATGTAAAAAGCCCTTCAATGGGGCATTGCGATCAGTGTCGCTTAATTCAGTAATAACCCCTTTATCCAAAGGGAAAAGCTATTACTTTTTATTGTGAATTGTATGTTAAGGCCTTATCCGCCTATAAAACAAGCCGCAAGGAGGCCTTTTTAGCGTGTTTTTTGTGAGGATGTGTAACCAAAAATTACCTTAGCGGTGAAAAATGTCGGTGATTGATTTCTATTTAAGCGTGTAAGCAGCATAATAGCGTCAATATTTTTAGATTGAGTAATCATTGTGCGTTTAGACAAATTTATCTGTGAAAGTACCGAACTGACTCGGTCATTGGCCAAGAGAGCCTTGCATCGTGGTGACGTTACCTGTGATGGTGTTGTGGTCAAAAACTCAGGTTTTAAAGTACTACCACAAATGGCGGTGCATTTAGACGGCATATTAATTAGCGTGATTGGCGAGCGTTACATCATGTTAAACAAACCGGTAGACACCATTTGTTCAACCATCGATGAAGAATATCCATCCGTATTGAGTTTGATTGATATTGAGAAAATGGACACTTTGCACATTGCTGGTCGATTAGATGTCGACACCACAGGCTTAGTGTTAATTACCAGCGATGGTCAGTGGTCGCATAAAATCACTTCGCCAAAGAAAGATTGTGGCAAACGCTATTTGGTTGAATTAGCCGAGCCTATTGATGACAGTTTAATCCAGGTATTTGCCGATGGTGTTGAGCTGCGTAATGAAGATGAGCTGACCAAGCCTGCTTTGCTCGATATTATTGATCCAACCCATGTGCGATTGACGATTAGCGAAGGTAAGTACCATCAAGTTAAGCGTATGTTTGCCGCGGTGGGTAATAGAGTTGTTAATTTACACCGTGAAGCGGTAGGTGATATCGAGTTAAACACGGACTTAGCCGCAGGTGAATGGCGCTTTTTAACCGATGCTGAAATGAAATCTGTGTAGTCATTATTTGAATATATAAAAGTGCCCGGTTGTCACCATATAATGATTACCGGGCATTTTTTTATCTGCTCATTGCAAATCAATTTCTACTCAATACAAAATCACTTTTTCAATACAGAATCAATTGCGAGCAAAGCGCTCTTTTATAAGCATCGCTTACCCCGAGCTAATGTTATTTTACACTTATTGAGTCAGGCTAATTTTGCCACTAATGGTATTGATGTTGACTTGACCTGTGCCAGCTTGAGTTTTGAACTGCAACGTTTTGGCTGGTGAGTACTTTTGTTTTAGCGGTTTATCATCGGTTAATTGATTGTCGATTTTTCCACCAGGGCCGCCATCAATCATAAAACTGATGTTAGGCATAGCAGCAAACGTTAGTGCCATATCTCCACTTATGGTTTCGAGTTGAGCTTTGTTTAAATCGGCCCCTAAGGTTAATTGTGCATCGCCACTGATGGTAACAATATTCAACTCAGTGACTTGGTTAACGATTGCGGTTATGTCACCAGACACTTGGTCGACAGACAAATGTGTAAAAGCGCTTTGGCTTTTTAGTTCGCCACTGACTAAGCGCAGCTCAGCCTCGCCTTGGCTATTGCTATCAGTGATATCGCCCGATACTGTTTCGAGGTTAATTTTTCCTGCTAGCTCAGAGGTATTAATATTGCCTGACACCGTGGTGAGTTTAGTATTGCCACTAAGTTGTTGGGCGTTAATGTTGCCGCTGACTAACGCTAACGATATTTGGCCATTTAGCTGTGATAATTGATAACTGGCTGATACTCCCTCGGCATCTAAACCTAGCTGTTTAGGCAGGTAAATGGTCAGTTGTGACCCTTGTTTATTACTGCCCTGATAACTGCGGGGTAATTTATCTTCTACAATAACGCTATTGCCTTTAACCTCAAATATTAAGCCTTGGCTTAACTCATCAAGTTCACCTTTAATCTGAATGCTATTTTTATCCCAACTGACTAGCTCAACGTTACCCCGTTGTATTTTCATGCTGACCGAAGGGTTATCTGTGACCGTTAATTGTTGGTCAACGGCTTCTTTGCCCATTGAGATAAAACTGATACCGATTAACGGCACGATTAACACGTATTTAAGAATGCTCATATTGTATTTCCTTGTGGTGTCTGTTTAGACGTAAATGGGAGCTTTTGGCCTTGCTGCAATAGGGTTATTTGACGTTGCATGATCCAGCGCCATAATTGCCACATTTTTTGATTAGTCGGTTGTTGTTTCAATGCTGCTTGTACTTGTTTTGAGGCGGTATCCAGCTCGGCTAATGCTTGGCTAATATCGCTCTGTATCTGTTGTGGAGCATCAGTTGATGATAATTGCCAACTCACGGTGTATTGGTTTTGATTAAAAACATCCAGTTGGGTCTGATGAGTCATGGCTATTTGATCGACTAGCTCAGCTAATGTTGTCTCAGCTAATGTTGCCTGGGTGTGGGTTGGTGATGTTACTAGGCTTACCTCAGTATTCAATGTCGACCCTGGGGCGGTTGAGGTTATTGTGGCAGTTTGCGGCAGCAATGAATTACCCTCTGGGCGTTGCCAAAGCAGGATGGTCAGCATACAAAAAACTGCAACGCTAGCGGCGATAAGCCAAGGGCGAACCAGATGTTTTTTTTGCTGAGATTGAGGTGGTAACTTAGCTGCAATCGCTGGCCACAAATCGGTTGTAGGTTGCATCTCTAGCGGCAATGACTTGATTAGGCTATCGAGGTCTTGCGGTGACGGGTTCATGCAAGCATCTCCTGTAAAAATTGTTTAGCATTATGGTACTGCGCTTTACTCGTGCCCTCGGCAATGTTGAGTAGGGCAGCAATTTCTTTATGTTGATAACCTTCAATCGCACACAGTACAAATACCATACGAGTCCGTTGAGGTAATTTGGCAATACACTTATCTAATTGGTGATATTCATCAAAGGCAACCGTGGGTATGTCCTGCGGCTCAAGTTGCTCTGTCGGTATAAAGCGTCGCCACCACGATTGTTGTACCTTTAGTTCGTTAATCGCTTGGCGGACGCACAAGCGATGCAACCAGGTGGTAAATTGGCTGTCGCCTCTGAATTGGTCCAATTTATGCCATAAGCGTATAAAACAAACTTGGGTCATATCATCAGCAAGTTGAGCTTGGCCACTCAATCTAAAGCAAATGGCGTAAACCCGCTTATGATGGCGCCGATAGAGTTGCTGGAATGCCTGTTTGCAACCAGTAACCGCTATTGCGACCAACTGGCTGTCGTCAAGTGCCGCTAAGTGGCTTAATTGCTCGTTTTTTGACTGATTAATAGTGGCATCCTTAATGTCACAACATATCCAATATGATGGTGTAGTTATTTGACAGCCTCAAGTCGGCAAAAGGTTTATATGAGTGATTATAAATAATCACTTATTTTTAAAAGAGTTTAGCTTTACTTATGTTTGCCGATAACTAGATGTTATACTTTCGTTGCAGGAATGATCTAAAAATAACTACAAAACAACTATAAAATAACAATAACAATAACAATAACAATAACGTTAAATCTTACTTTGGGGTGGTAGAAAATATGCTTATTCGTTCGAAACTTATTTTAAGTTCGCTCATTTCAATCTCCTCAGTACTCGCGATGTTCGGGTTACAAAATTATTCTGAATCAGTCCTGTTGGAATTATCAACCGCATCGAGCAGTATTGTTGAAATTGAAAAAAAAGTGCTTGAATTACGTACTGAAGAAAAGGATTTCCTCCATCGTAACGACACTGTTTATATTGAAAAATTCAAACATAGCATGAATGATATTTTGGCTTATATGGCTGAAGTACGTGTCGCGCTAGAGCATCAAGATATGAATGTTGATGCTCTATACCCGTGATCATTGAAAATGCTTGATTTTGTCCCAAATGGGATCATCATAGCCCCATGAAACAAATTACACTCTCGCCAGAACAAAAAGTAGCATTGGAAACTCGACATAAAAGCTCGAGTGATAGGCGTGAGTGTGATCGCATTAAAGCCATTTTACTACGCGATGAAAATTGGCCAACGCCAATGATTGCCCAAGCGTTACGTATTCACGAAACGACCGTAGTTCGATACATTGATGCCTATGCTCACGACCAAAAACTCACGTGTAATAGTGGCGGCTCCTTAAGTTATCTGAGTCAAGAGCAAACTGAACTATTGATTGCACACCTGTGTGAGGTGACCTACTTGCATAGCCATCAAATAGTCGCTTATATCTCAGAACAATTTCAGATTAAGTACACAGTGTCAGGCCTCAATAAATGGCTGCATAAACATCAGTTCAGCTATAAAAACCCTAAAGGGGTTCCTCACAAATTTGATGAAGACAAACAAACGGCTTTCATTGAATATTATGAGCAACTAAAATCCTCGTTAACCCCTGATGAACCGTTATTATTTATGGATGCGGTTCATCCGACCCAAGCCACAAAAATCACCGCAGGCTGGATAAAAAAAGGCGTTGATAAACCGATAGAAACGACGGGAAGCCGAACCCGTATTAACGTGGTTGGTGCAATCCGACTTGGTCACTTAACAGAAGCGGTCATTGAGCAATATAGCAAAACGGTTAACGGTGCATCCATCATCGATTTTTTAAACCAAATTAGAGCGCGTTACTCAACAAGTGGTGTTATCCATTTGGTGCTTGATGGCGCTGGATACCATCGAAATGCCTTAGTAGTTAAAGAGGCTAAAAATCTGAATATAACATTGCATTACCTGCCGCCTTATAGTCCAAATTTAAACCCAATAGAACGATTGTGGAAGGTAATGAATAAGCATGCGAGGAATGGGGGCAATACTTCGCAACGACAAAAGAATTCCGACGAAAAATCACTGACTTTTTTAGCATCACCCTCCCCGATATTGCCGATACACTCGGTGATACAATTAATGATAACTTTCAGAAATTAAAACCTGCAGTTTGAATTCACTTGAGTATAGATGATTTTGAAAACAACCTCAATGATTATAAAACGATATTCCATGAGCTCATCGCGCTAAAAGTTGAGATAGGGCTAACTCCCGAGTCAGGTTTATATGGCGATTTGCGTTTGGCAGTTAAAAAAGTCGAAACTGTGCTGAGTGGCAATGCCGATGATGCCCTGCTGGTGGCTATGCTTCAGCTGCGTCGCAGTGAGAAAGACTTTATGCTCCGTCGTGATCCTAAATATGTACAAGCTTTTGATGATGGAATTGGCCGTTTTTTAGCTCAAGTACAACAGTCTACTTTGTCCTTCTCTGACAAAGAGCAATTGAGCGCAGATATTAAAGATTATCGAGTGAATTTTAACAATTTAGTCAATAAAGAAGTGCTATTTGGTCTGTCGGACGAAGACGGTAAAATGGCCGAGTTGCGGGATAAAATTCATCAAACCGATAATGATACCGTTACCCTGCGAGAGGAAACCTTGGCCGAAATTGAACATGGTAAAAATCAGGCTTTTATTATTGGCTTAAGCATATTTTTGTTAATCGCTGCAGTACTGTGTATTTTCACCTATTTAATTATTCGTAGTATTATTAAGCCGGTGCAAGATATTACCTATGTAATTTCTTCAATTGAAAAAAGTAAAGACTTATCAATGCGTTGTGATGATTCTGGTAATGATGAATTATCGAAAATCGCCTATCACTTCAACCAAATGGTCATGACTTTTCAAGAATTGATCCAACAAGTGAACGAGTCGGTTACCGTAATGAATGAGTCGTGCCAAGAGCTGTCTCGAAATGCTATGACAGCTTCAGAAGGCGTGTTACGTCAGCTTAATGAAACCGACATGGTCGCTACAGCCGTTACCGAAATGGGGGCTACCATTGACGAAATTGCCAAGAATACTGAATTGGCGGCCAGTAAAGCCAGCCAAACTCATGAGAATGCTCAATCTGGTCAACAGGGCGTAGAACTCACCGTTCAAAAAATCACCTTGCTAGCGAAGCAATTAGCCGATTCAGCCGCTGTAGTTACCGAACTTGAGCGAGACAGTGTCACTATTGGCAGTGTGCTTGATGTGATTAGAGGCATTGCTGATCAAACAAACTTATTGGCATTAAACGCGGCGATTGAAGCAGCAAGAGCAGGTGAACAAGGTCGTGGTTTTGCGGTTGTTGCCGATGAGGTGCGCACGCTAGCCTTGCGAACACAAACGTCGACTCAAGAAATCTCCAGCATCATTTCAACCTTACAAGCGCGAACTCATTCTATTGTTAACCTTATGCACGAAAGCCAACAACAAGGGCGGGAGAGTGCTGAACAAGCCGCCATCGCGGGTGATGTTTTACGAACCATTACCAATGACGTGACCAATATTATGGACATGAGTACTCAAATTGCAGCGGCAATTGAAGAGCAAAGCATGGTTGCCGCAGAAGTGGGTAAAAACGTGGTGGTTATCCGTGATATTGCTGATGAATCATCGCAAGCAGCGGAAGAGAATGCCGCGGCTTCTGAAGATGTGAGAGTACGAGCCAAAGCACTGCATGAAGCGGTAAGCCAGTTCACAGTGTAATTCGTTGTCATTGCAGAACAGGTACTAAAACAGATAAAAAAATGGCCTAGCAGTAATGCTAGGCCATTTTTTTGTGCTGTTGCTAAACATTCAAGTTAATCAAGCGAATGGTTTAGTTTTTACAGTGTGATGGTGTTAACGCCATCAGGGGTGCCTACTAGTAGTACATCGGCACCGCGGTTAGCAAATAAACCGTTAGTCACTACACCGACAATGGCGTTGATTTTAGTTTCCATCACTTTAGGGTCTAAAATTTTCATATTGTAGACATCTAAAATAACGTTGCCGTTATCGGTTATTACGCCTTGACGGTAAACGGGGTCGCCACCTAATTTTACCAACTCACGCGCCACATAAGATCGTGCCATCGGGATGACTTCAACAGGCAACGGAAACTCACCTAAAATGGGCACTTGTTTGGTATTATCTACAATACAAATAAACCGTTTAGCTACCGCCGCGACAATCTTCTCGCGCGTTAATGCAGCTCCGCCACCTTTAATCATATCCATGCGGTCGTTAATCTCATCCGCGCCATCAACATAGACATCAATCAAATCAACACTGTTTAAATCAAATACTTCAATTCCGAGTTCGATGAGTTTTTTCGTTGATGCTTCAGAGCTTGATACCGCACCTTCGATGTCATCTTTCATGGTGGCAAGTGCATCAATGAAGTGATTGACTGTAGAGCCTGTACCTACACCGACGATGGTGTCTTTTTTGACATACTGCAGCGCTGCCCAACCTGCCGCTTTCTTCATTTCATCTTGAGTCATAGCAAATTCTCCATTTTAACAATCAAAAAGTGTTATCTAACAATTGAGTCGATTATAGCGTAAATTACTGAAATACCGTTTGTTGTACATCATAAAATTGGGCATTTTTAAATGCGCTTAATACCCTGATATTGATGTCACTGATAAACTTTTTCTCTAATCTTACGTCCATCACATACGCTTTGACTGTGATGGTTTGTAAAAACTGGCCAAAGTCGTGCTCGTTACCTAAGTTGACAATAATGGGCTTATTTAAAAAGGTATATGGTGAGCATTGCGTTGCTTCTCTGGCCAGCGCGATGGCTTTGTTGTGATCGGCATTCATTGGAATGGTAAAACTCACTACCACCATTTCATCTAAAGCGCCGCTATTTGCATTGGATACTGCAGTTTTTAACGCCTCAGCATTAGGCACCATCACGGTATTATCATCAAAGGTACGCAGCCAAGTTACGCTCCATTCCAGTTTAATGACTTCACCATAATGTCCGGATAACGTTACCATATCACCAACGCGATAAGGCGGGTTGATCATAATAATAAACCCAGCAATCATGTTTTTGGCTGGTTCTTGGGTCGCTAAACCCACCACAATACTGATTGAACCTACCACTGCGAGGATTAAGTTCTCATGTGGATCGATAATGCCAACGATCGAATAAACAATCACACTCAGCCACACAAATAAACGCACAAAAGGGTATGACCGATTCCAAATTAAGCGGTATTTAGGCAAGGCTTTATTCAGTTGATTTAAGCAAAATTGGATCAGTACCAATAACAGCCACGCCATTAGACACAGCAGTAAAATACTGATTATTCGGTCAAACGAAATGATCTCTAAAAATGCTTGTAATGCTTTACGGGAATCTTCCATAGTCGCCTCGTTTAATTAAACAACTTATTGTGATTCACCAAATGGCTGGCGACAATTTTACTTAATGTTGGCGTAATAAAGTAGAAATGCTCGGCAAAATCTTGTTGTGAATATTGCGCAATAATGAGTCCTTGGCGAGCTAAATATTCTAACTGCAAGCTGCTTTGTTCAATCGTAATGACAAAAATATGTGCATGCTGACTCACTCGTAAGCCACCATGAACATAAATCTCTGCTAATGAAAATAGGTCATTGTCTTGGCATTGTTGCAATACAGATGAGTTAATGCGGCAAATATCAATGCCATTATTTGAACGACTATTTGAGCTATTATCCGAACCGATATCGACTTGGTGCGCGAGAGAATACTGTAGCAACAATGATGCTAATTTGGGGTGCCCTTGGCTGATAGTGTACAGCTGTTTTAGCTGGTCTTTATAAGGATTTACAATATCCGCTTGATTATTATTGGTTTGATCAGCTTGCTGTGCAGTGCTTTTTTTGGTGTTTTTATCGGCTGCAGTAGCGGTTTCTTTGGTCATCACGTCGTTACTGATTAACCCTAAATCAAGCAGATGCTTTGTTTGTATTGTGGCTAATTCGGTTTCACTGAAATAATCGAGCTGAAAAACATGCTTAATAAAGTGATGAATTTGGTACTGTGCACTTAATCGTTGCCATGCAAATATTTCACAGCTTATGATCCAACAATGATGTTTACGCGTTTCCATCACGATAGTTGCAAAGGTTACCAAGGCTTGATTATTTCCCATCACTCTCAACATCAGCTTGTGCATATCATCTATCATAATTAACTGTGGTGGTTGCTGGTTGATGGCGGCAATCGTTTCGGTGATGGTGTTTGGTGGCGTAATACCAAAACAATAACAAACAGTGGCTATCGCGTCATTTGCGCCTAATGGCGCTTGATAAAAACTCATCAATAGCCACTTGGACGGCAACGGTTTTACGTCAGGCATCGGTGCTTTTTTAGTGTCTTCGGCGATAATGGTTTGCAGTAAAGGCGGCAGTTGGCCTAAAAAAGATGATCCTCCAGCTCCAGCAGGCGAGACAATGGCACTGATTTCGCCGTGATGATGACGCCATTGGTTTATCACATCGGTAATTTGCTTGAGTTGTTTTTCTCGGCCAACGAAATCATCACTGGCATAAAGTGACTGATATAGCATCACCTGAGTAATTGGACCCCGACGAGCTTGAAGCGGATATTGGTTGGCGATAGTCTTGAGCGACATCTGCCCTTGTTGCGCTTCATCAGCCTCTGTTTTTAGGGTAGCTTTAGAGGTCAATAAGCTATTGAGCCATGGGTTTAATCGACTAAAAAAACGCAAGTTAATGTCCATCTATACTCTCTTTTTAAACGACTTATTCAATCTTAACATGAAGACAACAAAAAGCGTTATCTGTGCTGAAGCTCATCTTCTTGTGCCCTTTATTCAATAACAAAGACCTCACTAATCGATTGCCAACACTATGACTAAAATAGCTCGCTTGGCGAATGCAGGGTTATCGTTTAGCTGTTTATCACTTAGCTTGAGCCGGATTGAGATGAGTCATTGCGAATGCTTTTGACTCAACTGCGCCAAATTCACTAAAAACTTACTAATAGTGATTATTTATCTATTGTCGGTCTAATCCTTTATCGTATACTCAGTGGACTTATTAGGTTTATTTTTCAAGTGATGTTAATGAAACTTCGTTTCTTTTTTGCCTGCGCTTTATTATGTTCAACTTCGTTGAGCAGCCCAATGTCATTTGCAGCACAAGTTGTGCAAATCAAACCTCAACAAGAGTTAGCCTCCGGTAGTGCTATGTTGGTCGACTTAGCCACCAATGAAGTTTTATATTCAAGTAATCCAAATCAACCTGTGCCTATTGCGTCAGTTACCAAGTTAATGGCTGCCATGGTGACATTGGATGCCAAGCTTCCATTAGATGAAAAAATCTCAGTAAAAATTACTGACTCACCTGTGATGCGCAATATTTATTCACGAGTGCGTTTAGGCAGCGTGGTGACTCGTGAAACCATGTTGTTATTAACATTAATGTCGTCAGAAAATCGTGCCGCGACCTCACTTGCACATAATTATCCAGGTGGATTTAAGGCTTTTGTGCGTGCAATGAACGACAAAGCGACCGCACTGGGCATGAGCCAAACCCGTTATGTTGAACCAACAGGCTTGTCACCTGACAATGTATCTAGCGCTAACGATCTCATATTATTGCTTAAAGCCAGTCAAACGTATCCGTTATTAGGTAAGCTGAGCTCGACCACTAAAAAGCACGTTAACTTTGAATCACCACGTTATGCCTTAGATTTTCAAAACACCAATAAACTGGTATTTAAAAACAATTGGAATATTGCATTAACCAAAACGGGCTTTACCAATAAAGCGGGCCATTGTTTAGTGATGTTAACTGAAATGAACAAGCGTAAAGTGGCATTTGTGGTACTGGACTCATTTGGTAAATACACCCACATGGCAGATGCCAACCGATTAAAGAACTGGCTAGAAACCGGACGTACAACACCGATCCCTGCATCGGCTAAAGCCTATAAAAAACAACGTCAAGCGATTCTGAATAACAGTATTTAATCGCTGAATGACCACAATTAACGCCCATTCACTTTGTTGAATGGGCTTTTTTTTATCAATTTACTTTTGATGTTGGCTTATTCACATCCATAGGTACCATAAAGTACCTGCTGTTTTATCGATTGTTAAAGCCTTACACTAGTGGCAATTAAACGGTTGTAAGGTAGCAATATGTTAAACATGGATCTTAGCCAACGAGTGGTGATAAACACAGCCGATCTTGAATGGCAAAATAGCCCCGCAGCGGGCGTATTACGTAAACGCCTAGCGCGCGAAGAGGCTGAGCGTGGCCATGCGACCAGCATTGTAAACTATCAAGCTGGTGCTAAATTTAACTCACACCCTCATCCGTTAGGCGAAGAGATTTTAGTGCTCGACGGGGTGTTTTCTGATGAAACCGCTGACTATCCTGCAGGCACGTATTTGCGTAATCCTGAAGGTTTTGTCCATGCGCCATTTAGCGTAGAAGGTTGTACGTTGTTGGTTAAGCTGCACCAGTTTCAACCTACAGACTCACAACAAGTGGCCATTAATACCAATGAGACAGAATGGTTGCCGGGTCATGGTCAGTTGCAGGTTATGCCGCTACACCAACATGGTACTGAGTCGACTGCATTAGTTAAGTGGCCTGCGGGGACACATTTTCAACCACACCGTCATTTTGGCGGCGAAGAAATCTATGTCATTAGCGGAGAGTTTATCGATGAACTGGGTCGCTATCCTGCAGGTACGTGGATCCGTAGTCCGCATTTAAGTCAGCATAATCCGTATGTGGAGCAAGACACGGTGATTTTGGTCAAAGTAGGCCATTTGTAATAATCGCTACAAACCCATAAAACGATGGCATTTATTCGTCAGATTCACTATAAAGACTTTATAGACTATTTTAGTAAAGAGTGAATGATGCAAGTGCCTGATAAGTGGGATATGGGATCTAGAGAGTTAATACATCTGTTTATCAACCAATATGGTTTTGCGACTGTTGTGTCTATTGATTTAGAGGGCTCGCACTTACCGTTATTACTCATTGCCTCAGAGGGCGAAAATGGTACCCTGTATGGCCATTTTGCTCGTAGTAATCCGCATTGGAAAAGTGTTGCGGGTACTAGAGTCCTTTGTATTTTCAATGGTCCTCACGCTGATACCAACTCCAACAATTATTTGGCCATTCAGCGGGAATTCAGCACTCTATAGGCAAGTAATAAGATTGCAGGCATAGTTGTTCTACGTCAAAATTTTATTAAGTAGCATAGAGAGTGCTGAAACCCGCCCTGCGGGAGGCTCTCAGGCTTTCCACTTTTTTGTTGCATTGTTTTATAAGGGAACGACCATTCTTTCAACAATGCGCCGCAAACTGAAAAACCTGAGCGACTCTGAAATGTCACATAATTGTTGGAATTGGTATTATCTCACCCACTTGGTATGACTCCTATCCAGCTGTTCCGACTTGGAATTACAGCGTAGTACATGCAAAAGGCATTATTGAATTAACTGATGATGCGACCACCGCACAAGTACTCAAATCTACCATTCAACAATATGAACCTTCATTACTACAAAGTGGTGGCTTTATTGCCGATGATTACCAACAAAAACTAGCCAAGGGCATTGTTGGTTTTAAGATTGTCATCGATGAGTTACAAGGTAAGCAAAAATTAGGGCAGCACCGTAACCAAAGTGATCAACAAGGTGTGGTTCAAGGATTATCGCTGTCAAATAGAGCCGATGAAAAACAGCTATTAGCTTATATACCCGTGATCATTGAAAATGCTTGATTTTGTCCCAAATGGGATCATCATAGCCCCATGAAACAAATTACACTCTCGCCAGAACAAAAAGTAGCATTGGAAACTCGACATAAAAGCTCGAGTGATAGGCGTGAGTGTGATCGCATTAAAGCCATTTTACTACGCGATGAAAATTGGCCAACGCCAATGATTGCCCAAGCGTTACGTATTCACGAAACGACCGTAGTTCGATACATTGATGCCTATGCTCACGACCAAAAACTCACGTGTAATAGTGGCGGCTCCTTAAGTTATCTGAGTCAAGAGCAAACTGAACTATTGATTGCACACCTGTGTGAGGTGACCTACTTGCATAGCCATCAAATAGTCGCTTATATCTCAGAACAATTTCAGATTAAGTACACAGTGTCAGGCCTCAATAAATGGCTGCATAAACATCAGTTCAGCTATAAAAACCCTAAAGGGGTTCCTCACAAATTTGATGAAGACAAACAAACGGCTTTCATTGAATATTATGAGCAACTAAAATCCTCGTTAACCCCTGATGAACCGTTATTATTTATGGATGCGGTTCATCCGACCCAAGCCACAAAAATCACCGCAGGCTGGATAAAAAAAGGCGTTGATAAACCGATAGAAACGACGGGAAGCCGAACCCGTATTAACGTGGTTGGTGCAATCCGACTTGGTCACTTAACAGAAGCGGTCATTGAGCAATATAGCAAAACGGTTAACGGTGCATCCATCATCGATTTTTTAAACCAAATTAGAGCGCGTTACTCAACAAGTGGTGTTATCCATTTGGTGCTTGATGGCGCTGGATACCATCGAAATGCCTTAGTAGTTAAAGAGGCTAAAAATCTGAATATAACATTGCATTACCTGCCGCCTTATAGTCCAAATTTAAACCCAATAGAACGATTGTGGAAGGTAATGAATAAACATGCGAGGAATGGGCAATACTTCGCAACGACAAAAGAATTCCGACGAAAAATCACTGACTTTTTTAGCATCACCCTCCCCGATATTGCCGATACACTCGGTGATACAATTAATGATAACTTTCAGAAATTAAAACCTGCAGTTTGAATTCACTTGAGTATATGATCAGTAATAACATAGGATTAGGCAATAAATAGTGGTTCATCCGCGCAAATGCCGTTAGGATTAGCTCTATAACAACCCCATCAATTTAGTCTGTCATAATCTATTTCAGCATCACTCTTTAAGGATAAAAAGTGCATAGCGATATTTCTGTAGCGCGGTTTAAGCAATTTCCACGATTAATGTGGATACTGTTATTTGGCTCGTTTATTACTCGCGGTAGTTATTACATGGTGTGGCCATTTTTGGCTGTCATTTTGTATGAAAAATTTGCTTTAAGCGCCACAGAAGTGGGTTTAGTACTGTCGAGTGCGGCGATTATATCGGTATTTACCAGCTTTATTGGTAGTGCACTGTCAGACCGAATCGGCCGCCACAAGCTAATGTACTTTACCGGTGTGCTTTATATCATCTCGTTTTCATTACTGGCGCAAGTCGATTCCGTCAAAGGCTATGTTGTCGTCATGACACTGTGTTCTATTGCGACTGCAATATGGCGGCCACTAACGTCTGCCACCATTGGCGACATTATTGACGATCCTAAAACCCGTGAGTTGGCGATGCAATCACTGTATTTTATCGTTAACGTAGGTTGCGCCGTAGGGCCTATGTTAGGAATATGGTTGGGCTTAACCGGAAAACAATCGAGTTTTTACATTACCGCAGCGGCTTTTGCTGCTTTATTGGGGTTATTATTTTGGGGTTTTAGGCATCAAGCTCGCCAGACTCATTCATCGGCTCCAGAGTTGGTTGCAGATGGACTCATTCCGGTTATGGGCGATGCCACAGCTGCTGTTAAGCGCAAACCTGCTATGATGAATCGAAAGCAAATAATAGCGATTTTATGGCAAGATAAATTACTGCAAGGTCTTATTTTTGCAAACATTTTGTGTATGTTTATTTACGCGCAAATGGACAGTTCGTTGATCCAATATCTTACTCGTTCAAATGCCCCCGATTTATTAACACTGATTTCGGCAATGATTTTTACCAATGCCTTAGTCATTATCTCGACCCAATTTTTATTGTTAAGATTAATGGCTGGTTACAGTTTGGTGCATCGGATTCAGTTTGGATTGATGCTGTTGGTTTGTTCACAAGTTTGGTTAGCGTATAACCCCATTGATTTGTTTTGGGGCTGGATTGGCGCTGTTGTTGTTATGAGCTTAGCAGAAACCATTTTATTCCCAACGATGAACGTGCACATTGACAGGCTAGCCCCTAAACATTTACGTGGAGCGTACTTTGGCGCAGCTTCATTTTATGATTTGGGGTTTGCATTTGCGCCGCTGGGCGGCGGGATTATACTGGATCATCTTGGTGGATATTGGTTGTTTATCATCGGCGCATTATTGTCGTTGGTGGTGATGTATTTATACAGTAAGTTGGAAAGGTTACCACGGCCAGATTTTACTGCACTAAAGTTGGATTAAGTGTCGATGGTCTATGCTTGCAAACTTTATTGAATTTAACATTGTAGTAGGCAGTTACAGAGGGTATGGGCCTCGCTTTGCTTTTGAGCTTTTTAATCGTTTGCTTGAGTCTTTTTCACTATAGTAAATGTGATCATTTTGATAAGGTCTCGAACTATAGTGTCGGGAGTTTTACTGTTTATTTTTCTTTTAATTCAATTTTATTTTAACTTTAACTTTAACTTAAGGCAGGGCCAATTTTATGCCATCAACGGCTATTAACCCGTTTATTTCATCGCTAACATCGCAAGCAGATACTATCCGTTTTGAAGAGACTATGGCTGTCATTGATGGCCAGTATGACTTCACGATAAGTGCATTTAAAAATGGTGATCAGCTTAATGACGCTGGAGAAAATTCCGGTTCTTGTAAGGTGTTTGCGTTTGGGCAAATTCATCAGTTAACGGTGCAACAAACCTTGGCTATGTTTGGCCAACATTACCGAGATGTTGTGGCGACGCCGCAAGGGACGGATCATCAAAATATTCGTCAGTTTATGCAACATGGCTGGGATGGTATTTTATTTTCGCAACAGGCATTAAAGGCTAAATAACCTAGGTGCTAAACAAGGCTTAATACAACAAGGCTCAATACAACAAGGCTTAATACAACAAGGCTTAATACAACAAGGCTCGATACAACAAGGCTCGATACAACAAGGCATAATACAACAAGGCTCAATACAACAAGGCTTAATACAACAAGGCTCGATACAACAAGGCTTAATACAACAAGGCTCAATACAACAAGGCTCAATACAACAAGGCTCAATACGCAAAACTATGATGAAAGCCTCTATAACTTAAGCTCGTGTTTAGGTTAAAATAACGTCTCATGTAATTGTTTTAAGTAAACTCTTTCTAGCTGAGCAGTTTGTTTACTGTATCAGGAGGCATTCATCATATGATCAAACTTAACCGCAGTATCGTTTCCTCTCGTCAATCCGGTTTCACCCTTATAGAGCTTGTCGTTGTCATTATTATTCTTGGCGTATTGGCTGTTTTCGCAGCGCCTAAGTTTATTAATTTAAAAACAGATGCACATATTGCAGCAATCAAAGGTGCCACAGGCTCAATTAAAACAGCAGTGATGTTATTTAAAACAAAAACATTAACCTCAGGCAATGCGCTTACAGATACGGTTGAATTCTCGGGTGTTAAAGGCAGTAATTACCAACCTTGGGCCGCAGCGGCCAATACTAGTGGTAGCGGTTTTAATGCCGGTTATACAACGTCGTCAGAAATCTTTAAAGCGGCTGGGTTAGAAATGAATGATTGGTCATATCGCATTTTTACATCTAATAGCAGCTATGCTGTTGTTGCAGCCCCCAAAAGTGCACTTGCCCTTGCAGAGCCGACTGCAGCCGAAGTTATTGCAACCAGTTGTTACTTTCAGTATCACTGGCAGAGTACTGGAGAGCCTGTCATTACAACGGTAATCGTTGGGTGTTAACGGTATTATTAAAATCTAAAGGGGCAAACGCACTCTTGTTTATCAATTTTTTTGTATATTCTCTGCTTTTCTGTGTCCCTTTATCAACGATAAAAAAGTCTTAACGAGTAACGTCATAAGGATTAAAACATCAAATATTGCTGGGGTTATGCGGAACGAATAAGGTGTTGTTTTCACAATTGGTATTGAAACAAAAGTAACGATTCTACGCGAACATTAATTAACAATAATATAGATTAGTGTCGACAATAGAGCGCAATACAACTACCTTTGCACCCATATCAACCGTAATATTAATAGTATTGGTTTTTTTAACGGTCAGGCATATTGCTGGTTAACTATTATGACAAGCGCCTATTTAATCGCAAAGGAATCCATTTTATGAATCGACATATACTACCTCTCATCATTATCAGCACCTTAATGGTGTGTGCTTCCGGTTACAGCGTTGCTAAAGACAACGACTCGCATGGTAATAGCGGTAAACACAAATCTGAAAAACATGAAAAAAAGCATGACAAGAAGCATGATCACGAACAGGAAGAAACTTATCAGACCTATTTTAGTAACGATCGCCAAGTCATCGTTAATAATTACTATTATACCAACCGTGATGCTAAGCATTGTCCACCAGGATTAGCCAAAAAACACAATCGTTGCCAACCACCGGGCAGTGCTAAGCAATGGCGAAAAGGCTACTCGTTACCTGCTGATGTTGTTTACTACGATGTACCATCAGCGCTTACTGTTCAGCTAGGTCGTACGCCAGAAGGACAAAAGATTGTCCGTGTTGGTACTGATTTGCTGTTGATTAGCATTGGTACAGGTATGGTAATTGATGCAATACAAGACCTTAACGATGTGTTGTAACCTCGTTGGATAAACCTTATTATGGCGTTAGTTTTGCCATTAATCGTTAGTGAAACGAAAAAGCCGACCAAATGTCGGCTTTTGCATAAACGGATATTCTACAACGGACTACAATGGTTAATCGCGTTCGAATATCACTTCTTTTAAATCATTAATTGTATTCAAATCTACATCACCTGGCTGATTACTCCATGTGACGCGCAGATAATTACTTAAGTCTTTAAGCTGTTCATCACTTAACTCATCGGCATAACCAGGCATGGCATAAAAGCTGGTGGTGGTATTGTAATGTTGGCTCTTTATACCTTTAAGCATTACCGCAACGATATTGTGCGGGCTGGCTTTATCTAATGTGGCGTTACCGGCCATTGCCGGAGCAACATTAGGTCGACCTTCACCATTTTGACCATGACATCCAGCGCAATATCCCATGTATAGGTTATATCCTGGTAATTCACGCTGGTGGCCGTTAAAGGTCAGTGGTTTGGCTTCTACAGTCTCGTCAGTATCAAGTAAGTAACTGCTTACTGCATGCATGTCGGCATCGGTTAAGTGACTAAAGCTGTGGTATACCACAGGATACATGCCACCAAATACTGTACCTTTACGAGAATAACCTTCAGTAAACAGAGACTTTAAATCGTCATGAGTCCAGTTTTGTCGGTTAAGTTCAGCAGGGGTAATATCTGATGCTTCTAAGCCCTCGATAACGGCGCCTTGAAAATGCTTATCCTGCTCCATGGCAAATAAGCTGTCTCGAGGAGTATGGCATTCACCACAATGGCCTAGCGCATTGACTAAGTAATTACCTCGGTTCCAGGGCTCACTTTTGTCTTTCTTGGGGGCAAATTTTTCAGCATCATGAGCGATTAAGTTCCACGCCTTGAGACCAAATCGAACGTTAAAAGGGAAGGAGACATCATTGTCGAGATTAGCTTGCTTGATGGGTTTGGTGCTCATCAAGTAGGCATAAATCGCTTTTGTATCTTCATCGGTCAATAGGCTATAAGACGTGTAGGGCATAGCGGGGTACAAATTACCGTTAATACCGACACCGTGATGCATGGCATCAAAAAATTCGTCATAACTGTATTTGCCAATTCCGGTATCTTTATCTGAGGTGATATTGGTTGAGAATACCGCCCCAAACGGGGTTTCGAACGGCAGTCCACCGGTTAACTCTCGTCCGCCTACCGCGGTATGACAAGCCACACAGTCGCCTATCTTCATCAGATAAGCCCCACGTTCGATATCGCTACTGTTATTGCTCGCCTTATCAGCCGCGCTGCTGGAACAGGCGAACAAACCCAAGCCTAAAATTAGGCCTAAGCTGAGTAAAAGATTTTGGCGGAGATGTTTTTGCGCCTTTATTAAACGGCTTAAGTTACATTGATATAATGGCTTCATGACAGGGTTAGCCCCTCTGTCTTGAGGATCAAATCTTTGATCGCCGCATAGTATTTTACATAACCCGTACAACGACAGACGTGTTCGCCCAAGGCATCTTCAATGACTTGCTCAACTTGATCTTTGGCTATAGGTTTACGCTCTAGTCGTTCAATCAGTGCAGTCGATTCATTGACAAAGCCTGAAGTACACCAACCGCATTGAAACGAGAAATGTTCTAAAAATGTTTGCTGTACAGGGCTAAGTGCAGTGATTTCACCTTGGGCATTTTGCTTAGCATGACCTTCAATAGTGCGAATCGATTTGCCATTGAAACGCTCGACGCCATTGATGCAAGTACGAACCGATTCGCTCATACCTTGTTCGTCATCGACGATTACCGTGCAGGCATGACATACACCCGCGCCGCAACCAAATTTAGTCCCGGTGAGATTTAAATACTCATGCAAAAACTCAATCATCATGATGCCATCGCCAACGTCAATCGGGCCCACAGCTTGGTTATTTATGGTTAACTTAATTGACTGGCTCATGCCATGGCCTCCTTGATTTTTTTCGCTGTCATTGGTAATTCGTAAAAACGCACTGCGGTAGCTTGGTAAACGGCTTCAACCAGCGCGGAAACAACAGGTATCATCACCACTTCGGCGATGCCGCAGCTAGGATCGGTTTCGGACAACTGCGGTAAAATAGTATGTCGCTGGCTCCAAACACCAACATGTCGCGCTAACGGCACCTTATAACGATTGATATTCCAGGTGCCATTACCAGCGCCGGCTTCAAATGGGGGTAATTCTTCATGCAATGCATGGCCAATTCCCATAGCAAGACCGCCTTGAATTTGGCCTTCAACTAACTCATTCACAATCACTTTACCGGCTTCTAACCAGGTATGAGAGCTCAATAAACTGACCTCGCCATTACCTTCATTAACGGCTACTTCTACTAAAGTGGCGCATGGAGCGTAGTAAGTCACCATGGCGTTATTCAGCTCGGCTTTAGGATAGCTCATCTCTTGACGATCGATTAAGTGATAGCCGTTTGAACTCATGCGGGCTTTGCGATCCGCGCTGCCATGATACTTGTCACCCTCGCCGTATTGCAGTGCCAATGCATCCAGTGCAATGCGTTCTTTGGTACCGAAAATCTCAAAATCAGCTTCGGCCCAAGCCCAACGGTTAAAGGCATGACCCATTACGCCAACCACTAAGCCCAAATCGTGGGCTCGTTTAGCGAGAATGTCGATTGAAAGCGGCGGGAATCCCATAGCGGTAAGCTTGCCATCAGTCCAGCGGCCGTCACGAGAGTGATTGAGATTAGTTTTGCCCATTGGGGTGTTGAAATACAGCTCGTTCCAAATCGACACCGCAGCAGGCCAGAGTCCGTGACGATAAATAATATCGGCGGCAATACGAGTGACATGGCTTTGATAATATGCCGACATAGATGCCGACGATGCCATGGCTTTAACCGGTGTCCAACGTGGATTTGCCGTCATTTCATCTTGGCGCTGCTGCGAAATAATGTATGGATTGTCGGTTTGCACTAATTGCATTGCATCCCAAATATCTATCTCAGCAAGTTTCACTTCATGAGCAAAACTACCTAATGACTCGCTGACTACCACGGCTTGTGACGTTTGAGTACCAGTACCCATTTCGATAAAACCAATTTCTAAGGTTATTTTACCGTCTTTAGATAATCTAACCGCCGCACTTGGTGCTGCAGCACCGGTACCATAATCTTTCGTCGCAATACCAAAACCAACGCCGTAAAGCATGCCTGGGTTTTTAGCCTCATAACGCGCTTTATTATCTGCACGGTTTTGCCACACAGGGTCTAGTTCGGCCATGTCGAGCATTTCACGGTATCTAAGCGTGCCATTAGGGATAGCACCTTGAGTATTACGCTGTCCTGACTCCATCACGTTAGCCGCGCGTAACTTAAAGGGATCAACCTTTAACTCAGCGGCCATCTCGTGGATCATGCCTTCCATTGCGGTCATCGATTGCAATGTACCGTAACCGCGCATCGAGCCTGCATCAGGGTTACGTGACGCATAAGATGTGGCGATAATATCGTTACGTGGGGTGTAGTAAATGCTTTGCATTGCCGTCGCCCCAACAGAGGTGACCGATGGGCTGAAATTAACTCGACCACCGCCATCAACTGTCATCTGTGAGGTTAACGCTTGAATTTTCAAGGTTGCTTTATCAACGGCTAAACGACTTTTCATGATGAAAGGATGACGCTTAAGACCGGATTGAAATTGCTCGAAGCGGTCGTTAGCTAACCGAACCGGACCGTTGGCGTAAATGGTTGCCAACACGCCATAATACGGGAATATTGAGTGATCTTTAGCGCCAAAACCGCCACCAATATAAGGAGAATGCACTACTAGATTTTTGACTTTGTCAGCCAATGGCCCAGATGACAGCATGTGTACGGCCATCTCTTGAAAGTCTTGCGGCGACTGAGAGGTAATAACGGTATGAAAGGTTTGGCTGCTGGCATCAAACCAGCCATTAAAGGCCTCAGGCTCCATCATCATAGGATCGATGATTTGAGTGCGATATTCGCGCTCTAGTACTTGCCACTGTTGATCTGCTTTGGCACTCGCAATCTGTTTTTCTATCTCGCCAGCATAATACAGCCCGCGCTCAGAAACCGAGCCTTGAGCATTAGCATCACCTGACCATACCGGTTTGTGGTGCTTAACGCTGGGGAAAAATAGTCCATCGTGTAGTGGGCTATAAGTATCTTCACGGGCACCATTTTCGCCTTCAACCCGAATAAGACGCCAGCTGGCATAAGGGTCTTTAGTGTCTGACACAAAGGGCGTTTTTTCACCAAAGCGCAATAAGGTATTGTCGAACTGCAACAATGACTTAGCTTGTTTAAATGCAGGAAAACTATCAAATAATAATATGGCTACCGCATGACCAAGATAATCTGCGGTTTGTCCCTCGGGCAATAACATATTGTCACCGTAAAACTCAGGCAATTTAACTTTGTCGCGGGCAAGGTCTGCTGCAGTAATGACTTTATAAGGCTTAGCTGAAGCTGGGAGGTGGTCGAGGGAGAACCCTTGATAGACATGGGATGCATCTGCAGCGCGTAAGATAAACGCGTAGCCTTGTTGTTTTGGCCAGCCTGCCATGTCCATTGCCCGGTAGTCACGACCATAAACCTTTTGACCGGTGACTTTAGCAATACCGTCGTTACGAAATTTGGGTTTAGATTGGCCGCTAACCTGAGTTTGCCATTGTGCAGCCAGTTCAGGCGAAATGATGGACGCATTGGCCCGACTCATTTCCCACAGTAAAGGCGCGGAATATACCGCGACCCCGCCAATAACACATTGTTTTATAAAGGTCCGTCTCGACGCGTTAGATACATCCATATCTCACCTCAGTTATTCTAAAGGGGAAAATCAGACGGCCTATTCATTGTCGCCCGATTTAGGCTTATTCACTTGATTGTCATTGCATAATTTTTGATTGCGCTGAATCTAAATTAGCAGTATGTACGGTAACATACTGATTTAGGAATGCATATTTACGATTGTGATAGGGTTTCTCGGTTGCTTGCCGTGAAGTTGAATAATTCATCTTTTTGATGATTTAATCTGCGAATAAAATGATTGAGTAATTGAACGTCTCATAAAAACCGTTTCGTTTATACTTAAATTATTAAAAAGTCATCACGAGTAATATTTTATTCATTTAGATGTGCTGATATATTTTTACTATTTAATCAATTATATAGTAAACGATCGGTGATCTCGTTAACTGTATATCTTGGACTCGATCCAAAGTAATTATTTAATTTTAGTCAGTTAAAGTAAATTCTCGATAACGATAATTATATTTTTTTATTTATTTTAGCTAATATATTGAATTGTAAGCTTAAAGTTATCGAGTTGTTTGTGTTTATCGTTGCTTTTGGTTGCTAGTTAACTTTAACGTAAACTGCTTGTTGCTGATTTAGCTGCACATATCTGCAAAGTGTTTTTTATAAGACCAAGATTCTAAGTTCTCCAACTTATTTTTGTCGTGTTGAATCGTTTTCTCATTATTTAAAAAATTTAGTTTACAGATTTTTAATACCCTGAAAAAAATCATATATATCGATAAGTATAGGCATAAAAATGTGATTTATATATTTGATTGGAGTTATATTTTATATTATATTAAAACCCTCAATAACATAATTGTAACATTTGCATTGATTATTGTTTTTCATCGTAAAGTTCCTCCAAGGATTGATCGAGCTTTTGTAGTTAGTTCATTTTTACTTGGTGGTAGATTTATGCTGAATTTTAAAATTAAACAAAAAATGCTCATTAGTTCGTTAATTCCATTAGCCATTCTCATCATAATTTGTGGAATTGCTGTCAATATGATGGGGAAAATCGAAGATGGAGTGATGAGAATTTATTCTGATCGGGTGGTGCCATTAGAAGATTTAAAAATCATTGGTGATGACTATGCTGTCTTAGTCATTGATGCAATAAACAAAGCCAATGCTGGCGGCTCAACCGCTCAAGATGCTGCTGAGACATTAATGAGTGCAAAAAGTAATATTGATACCCTGTGGAAAAAATATTTAGCCACTACGTTAACACCCAAAGAGAGCCAACTTAGTATTGAAGCCAATGATATGTTTGGTCCTGCGGATGAGAGAATTGATTTTCTTATCAATAAACTGCAAAACATGTCGGGGAATATTTCAGGTCAATTGACCGATGATATTATGCCTTTATACGGCGTAATTGATCCCATTAGCGGTAAAATAGCCGAATTAGTGTCATTGCAAATAAAAGTAGCAGGCGATGAATGGCGATTAACTCAAGATATATACCAATCATCAGTTAAGTTGTTTATTTTCTTTACGTTTTGTGCCGTCATTATCAGTGTCGTGTTAACCATTTGGGTGCTGCGCAGTGTGATGAGGCCTGTGACTGATATTTTGATGAAACTAAAGCTCATCAAGCAAAACTCAGATTTAACCCAAGTGTTTACTCCTTATAATGATGATGAATTAGGCATGATTTCAACGAGCCTTACAGGCGTTATCACCCATCTAAGAAGCATTATCGAATCAATTTCAGATGCCGCTAATACCATCAATATTTCATCAGAAGAGTTGCAGCGTTTCACAGAAGACACTAACCATAGAATGATACAGCAGCAAGATGAGTCAGAACAAACCGCAACGGCTATGAATGAAATGACCGCAACAGTGGCTGAAGTCGTTCAAAGTACCAATTTTGCTGCTGAACAGGCGAAACAAGCTAATGATCATGCTGAAAATGGTAATATTATTGTTCGAAATTCAATCGACAGTATATCGCAGTTATCTAATCAAATTGGCACCACGGCGGAGGTGATATCTCATCTCGCTAAAGAAAGTCAAAACATTGGTCAAGTGTTAAGTGTCATTAAAGGTATTGCCGAGCAGACTAACCTTTTAGCCCTAAACGCCGCCATTGAAGCCGCAAGAGCCGGTGAACAAGGTCGAGGATTTGCTGTTGTTGCTGATGAAGTTCGTACTCTAGCTAAGCGTACTCAAGACTCAACACTGCAAATTGAAACCATGATTGGTGGGTTACAAAAAAGTGTCGTGCTTGCGGTTTCTTCAATGGATGAGGGCTTGGTTCTAGTTAATAATGCCAACGATAAAACGAGTAGTGCAGGTGTTGTGCTAAGTGAAATTGTCACTTCGGTCGACAGTATCAATGAGCTTAATACCCAAATAGCTACCGCTGCAGAAGAACAATCCTATGTGGCTGAGAGCATCAATAAAAGTATCATCGCAATAAATGATATTACTAAAGCCTCATCAGCGGCGACTGAAAAACTCACCCATTCTGTCAACGACTTACAATCACTGGCTCGTTCAATGCAACGTCAAGTGGCGACATTTAAAATAGCCTAACGTTTTCATTAATGAGGGCTGAGTTAAACTTCAGCCCTTCCTCGCAATCTCTCAGTTAATTTATCCGCACAACCTGTATGGCTAAAAAGCTAGCGAGGACAGTGTTATATAATTCCCTTTAATTATGTTGGTTTTTTATCCTGTTGAGCATAACGGCGGCGATATTGTGATTGGCGTTAAAGAGTCGTTTTGATTAACTGAAGCAGCCGTAAGTTAGACATCACTTATTATCAATTAACGTCCTATATGTCTCAATTTCTCCACTATTTTGTGCTAGTTCAACGTTACCATCGTCCACACTATTAAAGCGTTAATGAACCGCTTACACTACAAATAGCTTAATTACCTTGAGTAATATTAATGAAACCAATTATTTGTAGCAGTGCTTTAGAGGCCGTATCCTTAATCGAAAGTGGTGAAACCTTGTGGACTCATTCCATGGGGGCAACCCCAAAACTACTGCTCGATGCGTTAGCTCAACATGCGTTAACAAAGCATGGTTTAACATTATTGCAGTTGCATACCGAGGGGGCTGAATCGCTAAGTGATCCACGTTTAAGGGAGCATCTTCGTCATCGTTGCTTTTTTACCGGTTCACCCACACGCTCATTGCTACAACAAGGTGATGCCGATTATGTGCCAATTTTTCTCTCTGAGGTGCCTAAGTTGTTTCGTTCAGGCGAGCAACACATCGACACCGCCATCGTTCAAGTTTCCCCGCCAGATAAACATGGTATCTGTTCTTTAGGCATATCGGTAGAGGCAACCTTAGCAGCCTGCCAAATGGCGGGAAAAATCATTGCTCACATTAACCCCATGATGCCTCGCACCCATGGTGACGGTTTTATTCATTACAATAAGTTCGCTGCAGTGTATGAGCAGAGCATGCCGCTACCACAACACCTATTCGCCCCAAGTGATGCGATAAGCTTGGCCATCGGCCAGAATGTGGCCAAATTGGTACTTGATGGCGCTTGCTTACAAATGGGCATTGGCGCTATTCCAGATGCCGTGCTGGCGTGCTTAACCGAACATAAAGATTTGGGCGTTCACACTGAGTTATTTTCTGATGGCGTGCTTAATTTGGTCGAGCTTGGCGTGATCAATAATAGCCGTAAGAAAGTCCATCCCGGCAAGACAGTGACAGGCTTTGCATTAGGTAGCCAACGACTTTATGATTTTGTTGATGACAACCCATCGGTAATATTCATGGATATTGAGCAGGTTAATGACACGGCTATTATCCGTAAAAACCCTAATGTGATGTCGATAAACTCAGCACTGCAGGTCGATATTTCAGGGCAAGTTTGTGCTGATTCATTGGGTACTCAAATATACTCAGGTGTTGGCGGTCAGATGGACTTTATACGCGGCGCGGGGCTTTCTGAAGGTGGTCGTTCTGTTATCGCATTACCCAGTACTGCGGCTAATGGCACCGTGTCGCGGATTGCCACCGTTTTATCGCCAGGCGCAGGCGTGGTAACCACCCGTGCGCATGTACACTATATTGTTACTGAGTATGGAACCGCTTATTTACGCGGTAAATCGTTACGAGAACGAGCCCGTGCGCTTATCGACATTGCCCACCCTAAGTTTAGAGAACAGCTTTGCCAAGAAGCTTTTGATATGTGGCGACTTAAGGTTTAATCATTATTGATTTATGAATCTTGTCATTCCGGTAATGCTTATCAGCCGGAATCCAGTTTTTCTTTTATTGTTTAGATTTATGGCCTGCGACCACATCAATTTTAGAAACAAGAGTCGATCGCAAGGTTTAACTCTGCACGAGCCAAGAGGGGATCAACAGTATCTCCTCTTTACTGTTTATAAAATAATTGGCCCTTGCCGATCCAGCAACATATTCGCTATTTACTAAAACAACAGCAGCGAAAAGGTCGCGACGGAAATGGATCCAGTTTGTAACCTTATTTGAATCCTACCTCTGCCAATTTTGTCGCAAAGAGTCAAAAACACTAACGCTTCCGATGGTACGTTCTGTACTGCGAAAGCTAGCCTGACTCTGATAGGCAGTATTACTTGACGTACATGGTCAATGATGTGGCCGATATGATTCTGGCATTTCCAATATCCATATAGTTCAGATGTGCATGAAAGGTCTGTCAGGCTTACCCATTCTTTTATAAAAGTCTTCAACATCGTCAAGTTCAGAGTTGAATCTGTTCATTTTAAAATCAAGAGAACTCACTGGTTTTGACCTATTTCGTGATTGCACTTATATCTAGTGAGCAATAAACTTACACCTTATTATCCTACAAATTCTTATCTATCCTATGCATACAACTATTTAGCGCAAGCAGTCTTAAATGATATGATATACAGTCATATTTCAACGAAGCTAAAACTCACCTAGTAGGACGTGGCAATTTCGGCCTAGCTATCCGCGTGATGAATACGCTATTTCGATTTGTTTATTTGATTAATGTTAGGTGTATTTCTATTCTGTCGTCCTATGTTAGGGCGCTCACCCTTATCGTTTTTAAGCATTACTGGAGATAAAATTCATGACAAACGTGAATGTGGATGCCACGCAGTTAACCACTAAACCATCTCAAGATGGTTTTAGCATGCCCGCCGAATGGGCGGCGCAGCAAGCTGTGTGGATGATTTGGCCATATCGTCCTGACAACTGGCGCTCTGCAGGGACTTATGCTCAGGCAACCTTTGCTAAAGTGGCCGATGCCATTGGTGCTGTTACCCCTGTTTATATGGGGGTACCTAAGGCGTTTTTGGCACAGGCCAAAACGGTTATGCCTTCTCACGTTACGTTGGTCGAAATAGATAGCAACGATTGCTGGGCTCGCGATACCGGTCCTACTGTAGTGGTCAATGCCAAGGGCGAATGCCGTGGTGTTGACTGGGGCTTTAATGCCTGGGGCGGCGATAACGGTGGTTTGTATTCACCATGGGATAAGGACGAGCAAGTCGCGCAAAAGATGCTTACGCAGCATGGTTTTGAGCGTTATCAGGCTCCGCTTATTCTTGAAGGTGGTTCAATTCATGTCGATGGTGAAGGCACCTGCATGACCACGGCTGAATGTTTACTTAACAGCAACCGCAACCCAGATTTGACTCGTGAACAGATAGAAGCATTACTGGCTGAATATTTAAATGTTAAGCAGTTTATCTGGTTGCCAGACGGCGTATTCATGGATGAAACCGACGGACACATTGATAATATATGCTGTTTTGCTCGTCCAGGCGAAGTGGTTTTACACTGGACTGATGATCAAAGTGATCCGCAATATCCTCGTTCAAAAGCCGCTTTGGATATTTTGCAAAATACCGTTGATGCACAAGGGCGTAAGTTAACAGTTCATCTAATACCGCAGCCTGGTCCTTTGTATTGCACAGAAGAAGAAGCGCAAGGAGTAGCAGAAGGAACTGGTGTTCCACGCACCGCGGGTGAACGCTTAGCGGGTTCTTATGCGAACTTTTTGATTACCAACAATCGTATTGTGTTCCCATTACTCGACCCAGCAACTGACGATATTGCAGCTCAAAAATTGCAAGAAATTTTCCCTGAGTATGAGATTGTCGGTGTGCCTGCCCGTGAGATTTTATTAGGTGGTGGTAACATCCATTGCATCACCCAACAGATCCCCTCTGGTCTGTAAGTAAAAACCAACGAGAACACAATGACCATTAATGTCACTATTGTTTTAATAAAATTGACTGTCAATACTTTTGGCTTTTAAGAAGAGGTCGTAACATGTTCGAAGTCACTGAGGTTTCTATTGCCGAGCTGCGTGCAGCCCTCGAATCCGGTCGCACCACAGCGGTTGAGCTGGTCAAGTCTTATTTAGCTCGGGTTGAGGTTTACGACGGCCCAGCGACACAGACCAAGCTAAATGCGCTGGTGGTTCACAATCAAGATGCGATTAAGGAAGCTGAAGCTTCTGATGCGCGCCGAGCGCGTGGTGAAACGCTGAGTCCACTCGATGGTATTCCTTACACTACGAAGGACAGCTACTTAGTTAAAGGGCTCACTGCGGCTTCTGGTAGTCCAGCGTTTAAGGACTTAATTGCTCAATACGATGCATTTGCCGTTGAACGTCTGCGCGAAGCGGGTGCTATTTGCTTGGGCAAAACCAACATGCCACCTATGGCTAATGGTGGTATGCAGCGCGGTCACTATGGCCGTGCCGAAAGCCCATACAATGCTAATTATCTTACAGCTCCCTTTGCCTCAGGTTCTTCCAATGGCGCGGGTACTGGTACCGCCGCAAGTTATTCTGCTTTCGGCCTAGCTGAGGAGACATGGTCGAGCGGTCGTGGTCCTGCATCGAATAATGGCCTGTGTGCATATACTCCATCACGCGGTGTAATCTCTGTGCGCGGTAACTGGCCGTTAACACCGACGATGGATGTTGTGGTGCCTTATACTCGTACTATGGCGGATATGCTTGAAGTACTTGACGTTATTGTGGCAGACGACCCTATCACTCGCGGAGATTTATGGCGTCTACAATCTTGGGTTGATATCCCAAAAGCATCAACCGTGCGTCCAAAATCTTATCTGGATCTTGCTGCTCAAGCCGACACGCTTAAAGGCAAGCGTTTTGGGGTACCGCGCATGTACATTAATAAAGATGAATTGGCTGGCACCAGCGAAAACCCAGGCATCGGCGGCCCAACTGGTCAGCGCATCAATACTCGTGCGTCGGTTATCGACCTTTGGCAAGCAGCACGCAAAGCGCTGGAATCTGCCGGAGCCGAGGTCATTGAAGTGGACTTCCCGCTGGTTTCCAACTGCGAAGGTGACCGACCTGGTGCGCCGACCGTGTTCAATCGCGGCATCGTCACGCCTGAGTTTCTCGAGGATGAGCTATGGGCTCTATCGGGGTGGGCTTTGGATGAATTCTTACGTGCTAACAATGACCCTAAACTGAACAAATTAGCTGACGTTAATGGGCATTTGATTTTCCCGCATGACTTAGGCACCTTGCCGAACCGTGAGGGTGACCTCGCAGCTGGCATGGATGAGTACGTCAATATGGCCAAAAGAGGTCTCAAGTCGTATAACCAAATCGATAGCATACCGGATGGTCTGCGCGGCTTAGAGAAGACGCGCAAGCTGGATCTGGAAGACTGGATGGACGAGCTCAAACTTGATGCAGTGCTGTTCCCAACCATGGCAGATGTAGGTCCAGCAGATGCGCACCTTAATCCTGCTTCAGCTGACATTGCGTGGAGCAACGGTGTTTGGGTTGCTAATGGCAATCTTGCTATTCGCCACTTAGGTGTACCAACAGTTACTGTGCCGATGGGGACAATGGCCGATATTGGCATGCCAGTAGGGTTAACTTTCGCAGGCCGTGCTTATGACGACAACAACCTACTCAAGTTTGCGGGTGCATTTGAAGCGACAGGCAGCAAGCGCCTGATCCCTACACGCACACCAGCGCTTAGCTGATAAGCACCAAGAAGTGAAAAACGGGATTGGTTACTGCGCGCCAATCCCGTTTTTTTAACTCAAATGTAGATACATCTTTAACTTATTTTCTATATACAGTGGGCAGATCATACACACCAGATCAAAGTCGCAAGTTTCACTCTGCACGGACCAAATCCACTATCGTTCCGATAATGCTTGTGAGCCGGAATCCAGCTCTTTTTTTATTCTTTAGATTTTATGGCCTGCGGCCACTAACGTCGTGGCGCTTCACCCACACCAGACCAAAAGGAAACCAACGGCTGTTCCCTCTTTATTCTTTATAAAAGAATTGGCCCAGCCGCCCCGCAACATTTTCAAACAGCGAAAAGGTCGCCATGGGGTAGATCCAGCTTTTAACTTTATTTTTAGTCAGCCTCGGCCTTATTCGAAAATACTAACGCTTCCGATAGGCCATCCATGGCCACCGAAAGCTAGCCTGACGTCCTGTCAGGCTCACGCTATTTTCTTCAACGTCCTCAATTCAGAGTTGAATCACGCCAACTGCAAGCAAAGTATGCAAATCATTTTTGCCCCAAAGTCATTTAGAGTTGCAGCTCAATAACAATATGCTCATCTCGGTTTGCCATATATTTTCTCAAGTGATGGAAGGGCATACAACAACTGTTAACGCTATTGGACGTGTACCCCAAGTTATAAAAGCATTTCAATTAGAATCAACGTGAAAGGGATATACACAAAGATAGTGCAAGATTACCTTGGTGCGACGTAGGATATTTTAGAGATTTTTTGTAAAAATATTTGAATTAACACACTTAATCAGACTTAGTCACGAGTAAATTCTGTTTCATAAAATCAATAAATATGCGGTTTTTATTCGGCATGTATTTACTTTGCACATACTGTAAACAAATATCACCGTGATAATTACCCTGTAACTGCCAATCTTCTAATAGCGGAATGAGTGTCCCCGCTTCAATACCCTGCTGTGCGATATAATCCGGCAAACCACCAACACCAAAACCCTGTTCAATGGCATCACAACGCATTTCACTGTGATTAATCAAGTATGGCCCAGTTACTTGGACTGTTGCTTGTTGATTTTTATTGCTAAATCGCCAACGGTTGTCGACCGTGTTTTCACCTAAACAAAGGCATGCTAGATATTTTAAGTCTTCGGGGTGTGTTGGCAAATCATGATTGGCGAGGAAATCAGGGCTGGCACATAATACCTGTTCAACGCGGCCAATTTTAACATTAACCAATGCCTCAATGGGATTGTCATTAATATGAATCAAAAAATCAACACCATCATGAATGGGATCTAAAACACGATCGGTCACTTTTAAATGCAACTGAATATCTGGATAGCATTTTAAAAATTCAACAAAGAGCGGTCGTAATACCCTACTTGCTAACGATTTTGGCGCTGCCACTCTCAATAATCCACTCACCGTCGATGTTGTAGAAGTGCTAGCATTAACAGCTTGTTCTGCAGACTCAAGCATCTGTTTACAATAATCAAACGTGATTTTACCTGATTCCGTTAACGCCAGTTGTCGCGTCGTACGCTGTAATAGTTTAATGCCTAATGCATCTTCTAATCGGCTAATTTGGCGGCTCACCGCAGAGGGGGTTACCCCCAGCTTTCTGGCTGCTTGACTAAAATTCCCCTGCTCAACCACAGTGACCAAAATAGCCATATCGGGTAATAAAGGAATTAATTTATTTGTGTCCATGAAGCACAAGTCCTTTTACAAATATGTGTATTGTTTTATATCTGTCACAAATTAACATAGCAGCATAATAAATACATCGTTGTAAGCATATTTTAAATAATGAGAGGTAAATATGGAGCTGTTAATAAATACTTATATGGCAGAAATTATTACGGTGAGCACCATTGCTATTTTTATGGCGATGTTACCCGGGGCTGATTTTGTGATGGTGACCCGTACGAGTATTTACAATGGCCGTTTGGCAGGTTTATATACTAGTTTAGGTATGGCTTTATCTGTTTGTATACACGCCAGTTATTCAATTGCAGGATTAGCCGTCGTGATTGCAAATTCGGCATGGTTATTCAATTCAATAAAATATTTAGGAGCTGCTTATCTTATTTATATTGCTTGGCAGTTATTAACAACACGCGCGCTTTTAAATGCAGAACAAAACAATCAAACGGTTAACATTTCACCCTTTGCATCGGTACGTTTAGGTTTTACCTGCAATATATTGAACCCTAAAACATCGATCTTTTTCTTAAGTATTTTTACTCAAGTGGTGTCACTAGATACTCCACTGATAATGCAGGTAGGTTATGGCTTGATCATTATGTTGGCACATTTTATCTGGTACATCGGGGTTGTTTTACTGTTATCACACCCAAATATTCTGCCTCGATTCAATCAGCATAAACAAAAAATTGATAAAGCGGCAGGATCTATATTGATGCTTATTGCGATAAAACTCATCTTAGTGAATTCTATTTAAGTATTTATTGGAACAGTGAATTTAGCCACCTAAATAGAAGCATTGCGATACACGAAGTAATCCGGAAATGCTAATTTAGCAGAGTGACTGACATGTTTCTGTCCAAAAATCAGTTAGGCTTGCTTAGAAATTTACAAATTCAACTCTAAACAGAGGCCGTTGTAGAAAATAGCGTGAGCCTGACAGGACGTCAGGCTAGCTTTCGCGGTACAGGATGTACCATCGGAAGCGTTAGCATTTTCAAATAAGGCCGAAGCAGGCTGCAAATGAAGTCCAAAGCTAGAGCTATTTCCGTCGCAATTTTTTCGCTGCTGTTGTTTGGTTAAATAGCGAAAATGTTGCCGGACCGGCAGGGGCAAATTGTTTTATAAACAGTAAAGAGGGGATTGCTGTTGATCCCCTTTTGGCCCGTGCAGGGTGGAACCTTGCGATCTTAGTTCAAACGAAGTTTGAAAATTCTGGTGTGGGTGAAGCGCCACGACGTTGGTGGCCGCAGGCCATAATATGATAAAAAAATTAAAACGATTATTCGTTTAACACACCAACAAGGTTTATGATTAAAGAGTCTCGATAATGAAGTTGATGAGGTCTAATCATGATAATAGCTTGCCCCCATTGCGATACCTTAAATCGCGTACCGGAAGAACGTCTTGAACAACAACCAACTTGCGGAAAGTGTAAACAAAGCCTATTCGTTGGTGAACCGATAGAGCTAACAGCCGTCAATTTTAGCCACCATGCTAATCAATCAGAATTACTGCTGGTCGTCGACTTTTGGGCTAGCTGGTGCGGTCCGTGTAAAAACTTTGCTCCAGTATTTACTCAAGCAGCTAAAAAGTGGGAGCCCAAATTCCGTTTTGGCAAGCTCAACACCGAAGAGCAGCAAGCCCTGGCTGCCCAATTTAATATTCGATCAATTCCAACCCTGATGGTATTTAAGCAAGGCAAGGTTATCGCTCAGCAATCAGGTGCCTTGCCTGCATCATCATTCAACCAATGGCTTGAATCGATTAAGTAAATTTTTATTAGTGCATACTTTTTATATTGTTAATTCATATGTAAAAATAGAATGATGGATTAGTAGGTTTGATGTTTTTAGTGCGTTTGTTACACCAAATAGGGCTATAGATAACGAAAGATTTTTTGACTAAAATTAGGTTCTCAATAAGTAGTAAAGACCAGTTTTATCTCTACTTTACTAATGGATATGTATCGCTGAGCAAGAGGTTGGGAGGATGTTAAAAAATATTATTGATAAATATCGTTATCTTCTATTGCTTACTGTTTCATTATTTTTATTTGTGGTCGTTTTTATTTCATATGCTTACCCCGAAGGAGATTAAGCTGTGTTTGGATTTTTGAAGCGATATGAGGTTGAGTTATCGGCTCCTGTGAAAGGGCGTATTATCAAGAATGGCATTCCAATTTCGGGTATGGAGATTGTTAGAGAGCTTTCCTATGGTGGCTATGATAAAGGCGAACCGGTTATAGACTATACATTAACCGATACAAATGGTGAGTTTTCATTTAAAGAGATTAAAGTTAAGTCAAATGCCCCAGGTAATATTTTTGGACAAGATGCTCGTCTTAGGTAAGAAATTTACATTAAGAAAGATCTTGACGAGATAAAAGATGGGGAAGATAAGTATTACTGGCTTTGGTTTATAAGTAAAAATTGGACTTCAGTACCTTATTTAAACAAATTTTTGCTGCAGTTAAATGCCGATCTTAACAATAAAGAAGTTCAGCATGAGGTAGATTTAACTCAATTTGGTTTTAGACGTGATCATCCTTTACTTTCAATATGTTACTGGGAAGATGAATTAATTACGACTTATTACGGTGAATCTATGGATGTAGTGATAAATTTTAATGATTTAAAAAATTAATTAAATAGAGAATATTTAAATTTTTATTTTAAGGATAAAATAATCAGGTTGAGAACACGAACGTTTACGTACAGGGTTAGCATTTTTTAAAACTTAATTTGTTCACTATATGGGGCTATATATAACGAAAAGGTTTTTGGCTAAAATTAGGCTAATTAAAGTAGTAAAGACCAGTTTTATCTCTACTTTACTAATGGATATGTATTTGTATCGCTGAGCAAGGGGTTGAGAGGATGTTAAAAAATATTATTAATAAATATCGTTACCTTCTATTACTTACTGTTTCATTATTTTATTTGTAATCGTTTTTTTCATATTTTTATCCTGAAGGAGATGAAACAGTGTTCGGATTTTTGAAACGATATGAAGTTGAGTTATCGGCTCCTGTCAAAGGCCGTATTACCCATAATGGCATTCCGGTTTCGGGTATGGAGGTTGTTAGAGAGCTCTCCTATGGTGGATATGATAAAGGTGAACCGATTATTGACTATGCATTAACTGATACAAATGGTGAGTTTTCATTTAACGAAGTTAAAGTTAAGTCTAATGCCCCAGGTAATATTTTTGGGCAAAATGCACGTTTGAAACAACATATATTTATTAAGAAAGACCGTGATGAGATAAAAGATGATGGAGATGATTCGTATTGGCTTTGGAGGATAAGTAAGAACTGGGTTTCAGTACCGTATTTACATCAGTATTTAATGCAATTAAATGCAGACTTACAAAATAAAGAATTGCAATATGAAGTTGATTTAAAACTGTTTGGTTTAATTAGTGATCAACCTATTGTTTCTATATGCTACTGGCAAGATGAATTGTTCTCAACTTATTATGGTGAAGATTTAGAAGAAATTAAGAGTTTTGATGATTTAAAATAGTCAATTTATTGATTTTATTTCCTCTACTTACTTTAAGGGGAGTGTAAACTTTGTCTTAACATCATACATTTCTTAATCCAGTCAGTAAAGATTATCAATATGAAGCAAAGCTTAATGCTTGGGTATGTAGTGGCATAGTTATTTTGGCCACCTAAATAGAGTTCGGGAGTTTAGTGCTTATACATGATGATTCTGTTGATGGGATAAGGGATTACTCATGTATTTGGAGATATAAATAAAAGGTCCCGGTCACTGATTATATATTGCAGCGACAAGGACCTTTAAAATGTCATTATTTTTTATTACTTGTGTACTGATTTAATCGCGTCTTTCACGCTGCTATATAAGCGTGCAAGCATTTTATTGAAAATGGCTCGAATAGTGGCATAAGTTAAGTCAACTACGGTTGTGACTACAGCTCCTGCAAAAGACAACATATGGCCAAGTAGTCCTCTGACATCGTCGGCGAAAGAATCTGCCGCGGCAGCAATTTTTTCAAGGGTTTTAGCGACAAGATCATAGAATGTCAAACCGTAAGATGCCGTCGCTTGCGCTACAATTGCGCCATAATAGCCTGCCGCTTTTAAGACCGTAATTAATGCTGCGCTGAGTTTGTCACTCCACTGGTCTGAATAGCTTGCTTGATTGCGGTTTTCATAACGTAATTTTACCGGCTTTAAATATTCGCTAGCTTTAACATGTAAATGGCCCCAATGCTCAGTGTTTGCAGAGACTAAATAACCTGGTTCGGCTCCAGCTTTAGGATCCATACCATGAGCACTAATCCTCAAACCTTGACTGTTATCTAAGCGATATTCCACTCCTTGATAAGGCGCATGAATAAAAGGCCATAAAGGCACTTTAGGGACTACATCGGCGCCGTGTGTGCAGCGAAAAATTTGATTTAGTCTATGGGTGTTAGCTGTGGCAAAACCTTGTTGTCCAACTCTTGGGGCACCAAAAGTGTATAAATTAATATTTGAAGCGTAATTATTAACAGATGCCCAGTCGGCAGCAAGTGAGGCGATTGCTCCTCCTAAGCTATGTCCGACAAAATGTATCGCCTTACCAGGATTTGAGGTACGCCACTTATCTAAAAAAGTCGCAAACTGCGGTCTTAATGAAGTAAAAGCATTATTAAATCCAGCGTGCACTATTTGGCTACCATCACCGACACTTAAACCAACTTGCGCATTCGTAGACCAGTCTGCTGCAGAACTAAATTCTGTGCCGCGGATCGCTATGATAGCATCTCCTTGGTATTGTCCTTTGCCTAACCCCATCGCCGCAAAACCTGACTGGCGATTAAAAATAAACCCGCCAGTTTTTCCTATGCCAACATTATGGAAGTTAAAGTGATTGTTAATGTATTGATTGCCAAAATGTCTTGTATCATCAGGACTAATTAAATCGTAAACACTAAATGCCAATTCAGAAGTTAGTTTGGGTGATAACTGATTCATAAACGTTCCTTGTTAATTAAAAATTTATTTATCGTATTTTTTATGTTTCTCGAATTCTAGTTCGTCCAATACTGGCCAGCGACAAATACTAAATACCTTATAGTGCACTACCCCACTAGGGAACGCTTCATCAATGATTTCATTCCTGATGGCTTCATTCGATAAGTCGCAATCTAATTTGGCTAGCCTCTCAGAGAGATAAGATATATGTTTCTCGCCCCTAGATATCGATGCCCAAAGTATTACTTCAGAATACTCATCTTTAGCAGCTTCAATGATGTCTGACTCTTCATTTTCATCCACTTTAATAGTTTGAGATACACGTGTTTCTGCAAAAGGCTTATTTGGATGTGCTGTGCTGTAAATGATTTCAGGAAAGCTAAATTTTCCATCAGCGTCTGTAGTGGTGTAGTCCCATTCTTTTTCTTCCATGACACCAGAGTATTGATAACCTCTTTTTAGCTTAATACCGGCTAGAGGTTTTCCCTCATGGGTTAAGCTACCTATCACTTCAGGAAATACTTCGACATCGACTTTTTTAAACATGCTAAACATTGACTCCTCCGAGTAGCAACTAACGGCGACAATCAGACACAGGAATGCAAAAATCCCAATATATGCTCTATAGGCCATAGATGAAGCAACTCCCTGCTTTTTAATTCATATGATTATTTTTTAAACGAAGTTATTGTAGAGTGATTCTTTAAGGGTATCTATTATTATAAATGACTATTTTTTATAGTGTAATGATGAAAAGGGTATGTCCAGTTGAGATATTTTTACTTTATCCAGCAGTAAATTAAATTGAGAAGATCAAAGACGTTTTAAGTTATTTATTGTAAGAACGACGAAGCTGGATCCCGGCTAAAAAGCATTGCCGGAATAACGCTTGATTTGACCCGTGCAGTATGGAGCCTTTTGACCAAAATCCAAACGAAGTTTGGACATAAAAAAGAGTAACCGTGATGACTCAAGGTTACTCTTTGTTCAGGTTCACTTTTTATTCAGAAGCACTATCTACTCTGGGTCTTTCTCTATTCAGGATATCTTTCTACTCTTGATCTCATTCTATTCGAAATAAATCTATTCGGGATCATAGTCCAATATCGGTGACAACCACTTCTCTGCTTCTGCCAACGTCATGCCTTTGCGCTGGGCATAATCCTCAACTTGATCTTTACCAATATTGGTCACGCCAAAATAGCGCGATTTCGGATGGGCAAAGTACCAGCCAGATACCGCTGCCGTTGGGTACATGGCAAAGCTTTCGGTGATATTCAAATCAATCGTTTCATCGGGTTTGAGTAAATCCCATAACAAACCTTTTTCTGTGTGGTCTGGGCATGCTGGGTAACCTGGCGCTGGGCGAATACCTTTATAACGTTCGCGAATTAACGCTTCATTGTCGAGCACTTCATCTGCGGCATAACCCCAAAACTCTTTACGAACACGTTCGTGCATGCGCTCGGCAAAAGCTTCGGCTAAACGGTCTGCTAAACATTTGAGCATAATCGCGTTGTAGTCATCATGATTGGCTTCAAAACGGGCAACATGTTCATCAATACCGTGTCCCGTCGTTACCGCAAAACCGCCCATGTAATCGGCAACGCCTGAATCTTTTGGTGCAACAAAGTCTGATAAACAGAAGTTGTCGTTACCGACGCGTTCAAGCTGCATACGTAAATGATGGGTGGTCATTTCCAATGTGGTGCGGCTTTCATCGGTATACAGTTCAATGTCGTCATGGTTGACGGTATTGGCTGGGAATAAACCGATCACGGCTTTGGCGGTAAGCCATTTTTCAGCAATAATTTGTTTCAGCATGGCTTGGCCGTCGGCAAACAATTTAACCGCTTCTTCACCAACGACTTTGTCTTTTAAAATTTCAGGGTAATGACCGTGCAGTTCCCAGCTTCTAAAGAACGGTGTCCAATCGATACGTTCGACTAGGTCTTCTAATGGATAGTCATCAAACACCTGGCGACCTAATACATTAGGCGTAAATGGGGTGTAGTTTTCCCAGTCGTGTTTACAGCGATTATCACGCGCGGCTTCAATCGACACGATGGTTTTACGCTTGGTTTGCGACAAACGTTTTTCACGCATCATGTCGTATTCTGCGTAGGCTTCGTCGATGGTTGCTTGGCGAGTGGCGTTATTAATCAGCTTAGACACCATAGGTACAGCGCGAGATGCATCGGCAATGTAAATTGCGCCGTGTGGGTAATGCGGTGCTATTTTTACTGCAGTATGAATTTTAGAGCAGGTTGCACCACCGATAATCGCAGGGATGGTTAAGCCTTCACGGTGGAAGGTTTTCACGTTGTGAACCATTTCATCCAAGCTTGGCGTGATTAAACCTGACATGCCGATGATGTCGATATTATGCTCTTTTACTGCATCGAGAATTTTATCGACAGATACCATGACCCCAAGATCGACCACTTCGTAGCCGTTACAGGCAAGTACTACTCCAACAATATTTTTACCGATGTCATGCACATCACCTTTTACGGTGACCATTAAAATTCGCCCGTTTGACTGGCCAGCAACCTTTTCAAGCTCAATATATGGGTTTAGGTAAGCGACGGCTTTTTTCATTACTCGTGCCGATTTGACCACTTGCGGTAAGAACATTTTGCCCGCGCCAAATAAGTCGCCGACCACGTTCATGCCGTCCATTAACGAGCCTTCGATAACATCGAGCGGACGCACGGCTTCTTGGCGAGCAGCTTCGGTGTCTTCATCAATAAATTCGGTAATGCCTTTAACCAATGCGTGCGACAAGCGTTTGGACACCGGCCAATTGCGCCAAGCTAAATCTTCTTTTTTGGCCACTTGCGAGCCATCGCCTCTAAAGCTTTCAGCGATGTCGAGCAGTTGTTCGGTGTTACTTGAGTCGGCTACCGGACATGGTAAGTTTTGAACTACGTTTTCAACCCGTTTTTTCAGCTCTGGTTCAATATCATCGTATATGGCTAACTGACCAGCGTTAACAATACCCATGTCCATGCCGGCTTGAATGGCATGGTATAAAAACACCGCGTGAATGGCTTCGCGTACTGGGTTGTTACCGCGGAACGAGAATGACACGTTAGACACGCCGCCTGAGATCATTGCGTGTGGCAAGGTGGCTTTGATGTCTTTTATCGATTCGATAAAGTCGACGGCATAGTTGTCGTGTTCATCAATACCGGTGGCAATGGCGAAAATGTTAGGGTCAAAAATAATGTCTTCTGGTGGAAAGCCAACAACATCAACCAAAATGCGATAAGCACGGGTACAGATTTGGGTTTTACGCTCACGTGTATCGGCTTGGCCGTCTTCGTCAAAGGCCATTATAATGGCTGCCGCACCATAGCGTTTTACTAAGGTGGCTTGTTCAATAAATTTGGCTTCGCCTTCTTTCATCGAAATAGAGTTAACAATCGACTTGCCTTGAACGCATTTAAGCCCAGCTTCAATCACTTCCCACTTTGATGAGTCAATCATGATGGGCACGCGGGAGATGTCGGGCTCAGAGGCGATTAAGTTTAAAAACTTCGCCATTGACGCCACGCCATCAAGCATACCTTCGTCCATGTTGACGTCGATAATTTGCGCGCCATTTTCAACCTGCTCGCGCACGACATCTAAGGCTTCTTCAAACTTTTCTTCTTTAATTAAGCGTAAAAACTTAGCCGAACCGGTCACGTTAGCGCGCTCACCGACGTTAACAAATAACGAGTTTTTGTCGATGGTGAGTGGCTCTAGGCCCGATAAACGACACGCAACAGGTATATCTGGTATCTGTCTTGGTTCGTGTCTGAGTACCGCTTCACGAATAGCACTAATGTGTGCGGGTGTACTACCACAACAACCGCCGACAATATTGAGCATGCCTTCTTGCGCCCATTGATTAATGACTTCGGCCATTTCTTCTGGGGTTTCATCGTAGCCACCAAATTCGTTGGGTAAGCCAGCATTTGGGTGGGCAGAGACATAACATTCGGCAATACGTGATAATTCTTCAACGTACGGGCGCAGCTCTTTTGGTCCGAGGGCGCAGTTAAGGCCAATCGATAACGGCTTGATATGGCGCAAAGAGTTATAAAACGCTTCGGTGGTTTGGCCGGTTAATGTACGACCAGAGGCGTCGGTAATAGTGCCAGAGATCATAACAGGTAGGCGATCGCCAAGTTGATCGAATACTTTTTCAATCGCAAATAGGGCGGCTTTGGCGTTTAAAGTATCAAAAATGGTTTCAACCATAATGATATCGGCGCCACCTTCAATTAAGGCGCTGGTGGATTCGACATAAGCGTCGACTAATTGGTCGAAACTGACATTACGAAACGCTGGGTCGTTAACGTCTGGACTGATAGAGCAAGTACGGTTGGTTGGGCCTAATACACCAGCAACATAACGTGGTGAACCTGTTTGCGCGGCCACTTCGTCGGCCGCTTGGCGGGCGACTCGGGCGCCAGCAAGGTTAATTTCAGCGGCTAGCGACTGCATATCGTAGTCGGCCATGGCAATGGTGGTGGCATTAAAGGTGTTGGTTTCAATAATGTCGGCACCGTTTAGCAGGTACTGAGTATGAATATCTTTAATGATTTGCGGTTGGCTGAGTACTAATAAGTCGTTGTTGCCTTTAACATCGCAATGCCAATCTTTAAAACGCTCGCCACGATAATCTTCTTCTTCCAACTTATAGTCTTGGATCATGGTGCCCATGGCGCCATCTAAAATCACAATACGCTGCGCTAACAATGCATTAAGTTGTTTAAGTGTTTGACTGTAAGAAGTCGATTTCGCCATAACAGTTACCTTTTTATCACTATGTTGCTTGATACCTTGATTGAGATAAGCATACCCTTATTTTTACAATAGTAGGGCGATAACATCATTGTTATGTACAAAGGATATGTACAACGGTTACCTACAGCAGTTGCGTTAACCGTTACAGACAACTGCCGTGGACAATTGTTGCGTACAATGATTATCTTCTAAATGATTATCTTTTAAGATAGTATTTTAGACATATAAACGTATAGACGTCCATAGTACGCGAATTTTTATCACTAGAGCAAGGCTGAATTAAATGAAACAAGCCAAGATAATATTAATGCGCCATGGAGAATGCGAAGGTGGGTCTATATTTCGCGGCCAAACCGATGTAAAGCTCACCGACACTGGGATGGCCCAAATGCAGCAAGCGTTTGCTGAACTGCAATTCCCCATTAGCCATGTGTTTAGTTCGCCATTGCAACGGTGTCAGCAATTTAGCCAGCCTTTAACGCAGCGATTAACATTACCGTTAACGACGATACCAGCACTGCAAGAAATTGATTTTGGTGTCTGGGATGGGCAATCGTTTGATGCAATTTATAAGCAAAACCCAGGTAAATTTGATGCTTACTGGCATAACCCATGGTTGGCTGATAGCACGCCTGATAAAGCCGAGTCGGTAAGCGATTTTGCTGCGCGAGTAGAAGCCGGGCTCATGAGCGTGGTTGATGAACTGTGGCGCTCACGTCATCAGCAGCACTCTTGTTTACTGTCTATCGACGAACAACAAGGGCAAAGCTTGCCGCAAACTGCTCAAGCTGTCGATTGTCCCCATGCGTTAGTGGTTACTCACGGTGGGGTGATGCGCTGTTTAATGGGCTACGTGCTTAAGGTTGGCCAATCTAGCGGAATATTCGCTAACCTAGCGATCCCCTATGCTGCTATTATGGTGCTCGATGTCTATTGGCCTGATGATGTTGATAAGGTTGACGCTTTTCAAGCAACAGCAATGAATAACAATACCGCTAAAGTGAGCTTTACCTTACATTGGCCGTAACACTTCATTAGCTGAGCGTTACAACCATAATGTCATTATTTTTGCGCCATAATTTGCGTAATAATTTGCGTAATAATTTGCATAATAATCTGCGCCATAACGTGCGTAGTCATTAGTGTCACAATTTGCATAGTTATTGGCATAGTTATTGGCATAGTTATCAGCGCCGTTATTTGAATAGTTATTTGCGTCATAATTGTCGTAATAATCTGCGTCGAAACCATAGTGCCTTTCAAGGTATTGGGAATTGGGATAAGCCCAAACTGTACCCGCAACTGTAGATGTACCCATCGAGTATTGGTGCATAAGTCAGATACCAGCTTTGAATCGCCTCAATATCCATGCCTAAGCGGGTGACTTAGGGGAGTTATTAATTAAATGTTTGTGTTAAATAATTGGACATGGCGGGCTAACTTTCATGTCTGAATCTGTATTAGATGTAAATCATCTTTTTTGGCAAGTCGATAATAAAACGATTCTGGCGGACATTCATTTCAGTTTGCCTAAAGGCCAGATGCTAGGACTAATTGGCCCCAATGGTGCAGGAAAGTCGAGCCTGCTACGCTGCTTGTATCGTTATATTGTGCCAACCAGTGGCGATATTGAGATATTTTCTAAACCCATCAGTGAGTATTCCTCTAAGTTGTTAGCGCAGAATATTGCTGTGGTGCAACAAGATACCCCGCATTATTTTGACATGACCACCGAGCAATTAGTGTCGATGGGGCTTACTCCGCATAAAGGCTTGTTTGACTCTAACACAGCCCAAGACCGTGAACGTGTGGTGAGTGCCTTAACCAAAGTTGGATTACAGCAAAAAGCTCAGCAACAATATGAACTGTTATCTGGCGGTGAAAAACAACGTGCCCTAATTGCCCGCGCCATTGTGCAACAGCCGCATATTCTTATTTTAGATGAACCGACCAATCACTTAGATATTCGTTATCAAATTCAAATTCTTGAACTCGTTGCATCTTTAGGCATCAGTGTTATTGCTTCTATACACGATCTGAATTTAGCCAGTGCAATGTGCGATAAATTACTGCTACTCGACCAAGGACGATTAATTGCTAAAGGTACCCCAACAGAAGTGCTAACCGAGCGGCAAATTAGTGACGTGTTTGGTGTGTGCTGCGACATTAATCTTCACCCGCAACACGGTAAGCCGCTGATCAGTTATTTTTATGGTTACCAACCGAGTCAGAAAGGATGCCCCGATCATGATTGATGCATCGCAACGTCGCTACTATGTTTGTTTCAGTCTGTTGGTATTGGCTACCCTGCTTACCCCGATATTTGCCGCCAGTTTTGGGGCGGCTAACATTCATCTTAATGACGTATTAATGATATTTAATACCTTATTAGGCGGCAACATGCCGAGTGCGATTGAAGGCAGTGAACATGCGGTGACGATAACCCAACGTATTGTGCTTGAATTACGCTTACCGCGAATTTTGTTGGCCTTTGTGGCTGGCGCAGGGTTGTCTATAGCAGGCAGTGTATTACAAACCGTGACCCGCAATCCGTTGGCCGACCCGTATTTGTTTGGCATTAGCTCCGGGGCGTCATTTGGTGCAGTGCTGGTGGTGTCGTTATTCAGTCAAACCGGTTTGTTTGCCGAAATGTTTTCTGGTGTATTGACTATAGCGCCAAGCTTTACCGCGCAACCTTGGTGGTCTTGGTCGACATTAAGCATACCGATAGGAGCATTCATCGGCGCCAGTTTATCGGTGTTGGTGGTGTTTATTTTGTCGGGACCTGGTCGAAGTAGCCAAGTTGAACGTATGTTGCTGTCTGGTGTAGCAACGTCGTTTCTGTTTGGGGCATTGACTAGCTTGCTGTTGTATTTTTCAACCCCTCAAGCTGCGGCGTCAGTACTGTTTTGGAGTTTAGGCAGTTTTGCTAAAGCCAGTTGGTCTAATCTACTATTACCCAGTGTGACGGTAGGGGTTAGTTTATTGATTATGTTGGCATTTAGACGGCAAATTATGGCGCTGCAAGCGGGTGATGAAACGGCTCATACGTTAGGAATAAATGTCGCTAAATTGCGCTTAAGTATGCTGTTACTGTGTTCGCTTATTACGGCAATGTTGGTGGCAACTTGTGGTGGCATTGGATTTGTTGGTTTGATGATCCCGCATACGGTTAGGCTATTATTTTCCGGACGTCAGCCGATGATCTTAACCGCGATGTTAGGTGGCTTATTTATGGTGTGGATTGACGTGATAGCACGATGCATTTTATTTAACCAAGAATTGCCAGTCGGCATTATTACTGCTGCATTGGGCAGCGTATTTTTCTTGTTTATTTTGCGTCAACGCCGTTAAACACTGAGCTCTTTTTATAGGCACATAGCTAAGCACATAGCTAAGAATTAGATAAGCACATAGATAAGCTCTTTGATAAGCACTGGATGAGTGCTGCAATACATCATATTGAATTTATCTGCCCAAATTGCTGGAGTTTTCATGTTTGTTATAGAAGCTGTTAAGTCAGATGTTGATGCCAATATTCAACATAAGATTAATCAAAAAACCAAACCATTAGGGGCATTAGGGCAGCTAGAAACCTTGGCGCTACAGATTGCTCGGGTGCAGTACCGCGGCGATAAACAGTCGTTAAGCACACCGCTGCAAATCACTAAACCAACGATGTTAGTTTTTGCTGCCGACCATGGCATTGCCGCTTACGGCGTGTCGATTGCGCCAAGCGAAGTGACCACTCAAATGGTGCATAATTTTGTCCAAGGCGGCGCGGCAATTAATGTGTTTTGTCGCCAAGTCGGGTTTGAGCTTGAAATTATCGATTGCGGAATATTACAACCGCTTACAGGCCAAGCCAATGTTATCGACCAACGCTTAGGCGCAGGCACTAAGGCTATGCATTTAGCTGCGGCTATGCCACTTGAAAAAGTCGCCCAAGGGTTTGAATTTGCTCGACAGTTGGTTGCTCGCCATGTTGATGCCGGTTGTAATTTAATTGCTTTAGGTGAAATGGGTATCGGCAATACTTCTGCTGCGACTGCGGTAATGTCAGCTATGCTCAATATTGATGTTGAGCAATGTGTTGGTAGAGGCACGGGAATTGATGATGCTACCTTGGTTATTAAAACAAAACTCATTAACCAAGCACTTGATTTGCATCAACATGAGTTAGTTTCTCCTGAAGCTATTTTGGCTCACGTTGGCGGTTTTGAAATAGTGCAAATGACCGGGGCGATACTGGCGGCTGCGGAACAAAAAATATTAGTGGTGATTGATGGTTTTATCGCTACTGCTGCAGCATTAGTTGCGGTAAAATTATCTCCACAATCAAGAGGCTATTTAGTTTTTGCTCATGAGTCGCAAGAGCAAGGACATAAGCTTCTGTTACAACAGCTACAAGCAACACCATTGTTGTCGCTGGGATTAAGACTTGGAGAAGGCACTGGCGCTGCGTTAGCGTTACCGTTAATTCAAGCTGCGGTGAATTTTTACAATCAAATGGCCAGTTTCGATGATGCTGGCGTTAATAATGTGGTTTAAGGGAACAACATGTCTGGCGAGATAAAATGGTTGCGGCAGTTAAATTTATTTTTTGTGGCGATGAGTTTTTTTACTCGGATCCCTGTTCCATCGTGGGTGGTGATTGATAGTGATAAACTCAATAAAGCTAGCCGTTATTTTGGTTTAGTGGGTTTACTCATTGGCTTAATTTGTGCGTTAGTATTTTGGCTCGCACAGCTGATTTTACCGGCAAGCATTGCCATTTTATTAGCCATGGTCGCGGGTGTATTAGTGACCGGCGCCTTCCATGAAGACGGCTTAGCCGATACCGCAGATGGTTTTGGTGGTGGTTGGACGGTAGAAGACAAGCTGCGCATCATGAAAGATTCGCGTTTGGGCAGTTATGGTGCCTTGTCGCTGGGATTAGTGTTATTGCTAAAATGGCAATTGCTAGTCGAGCTGGCTTTATATAGCCCAATGGCGGCGGTCAGTGCGCTTGTAGCAGGCCATACACTCAGCCGCGTTGTGGCATCAAGCTTGATTTTTAGTGAGCAATACGTCCGTGATGACGACACCAGCAAATCAAAGCCGATTGCCCAAGACCAGCAATTAAATGATTTATTTATTTTAATCGCCAGCGGTATTTTTGTGTTGTTATGGCTTAACGGTTTGGCGGCGTTTGTGCTATTTATTACCTTGTGGCTAGTACGCATTTTGTTAGGCGGCTTTTTCCGTAAACAAATTGGTGGCTACACCGGTGACACACTAGGCGCTGCGCAGCAAATCAGCGAAGTGTGTTGTTACTTAGTTATTTTAGCGGTTGGATTAAGCTAATGATTCATTTGGTGTTGGGCGGTGCGCGTAGCGGTAAAAGTCGATATGCAGAGCAATGTGTGGCGGAATACGCTGCTATTGGTTATTCCTGTGTTTACTTAGCCACAGCCACAGCGTTAGACCATGAAATGTCTGCGCGCATTAATCAACACCAACAAGACCGTATGTCCAGCGTCCATAGCTGGACATTGCACGAGCAAGCTTATGACGTTGGCCAAACATTGGTGGCGATAGATAAACCACAACAAGTCATATTGCTCGATTGCTTGACGTTATTATTAACCAATCACTTATTGTTAAATGACGGCGCCTCGTGGGCCACGCAAAAGTCATTACTCATCGACAGTTTGTCTGCTTTGCAAAGCGATGTGGTGTTAGTCAGTAATGAAGTGGGCTCGGGCATAGTTCCCATGGGTGAGTTAAATCGTCGTTTTGTTGATGAAGCGGGCTGGCTCAACCAAGAAATAGCAGCAATATCTGATCAAGTCACTTTGGTGGTCGCAGGCCTACCGTTGGCCTTAAAAGCATAATGTCATTGGTTGACGATCAATCTCCAAAAGCTCCAACATTACGTGGCGCATTAATGGTGCAAGGTACCACCTCTGATGCAGGTAAAAGTACGCTTGTAGCCGGTTTATGTCGTTTATTTTCCCGTCAAAACATTAATGTCGCGCCTTTTAAACCACAAAATATGGCGCTAAACAGTGCCGTGACTATTGATGGTGGTGAAATTGGCCGAGCCCAAGCATTGCAAGCTATTGCTTGTGGTTTAGCGCCCCATACAGATTTTAATCCGGTGTTGTTAAAGCCAAGTTCAGACACTGGCGCCCAAGTCATTATTCACGGTAAAGCGTTAACTACATTAGAAGCCAAGGCCTTTTTCGGACCCGAGAGTTATGGTTATAAAACCTTAGCGTTAGCGGCAGTGATGCAATCTTACAGGCGCTTGCAGCAACAATACTCGTTAGTGGTGATTGAAGGGGCGGGCAGTCCGGCAGAAATCAATTTACGTGAAGGTGATATTGCCAATATGGGCTTTGCCGAAGAGGCAGATTGCCCAGTGATCATTATTGCTGATATTGATAAAGGCGGTGTGTTCGCCCATTTAGTTGGTACGTTGGCATTATTAAGCCCGTCTGAGCAAGCGCGAGTAAAAGGCTTTGTGATAAATCGTTTTCGCGGTGATATCAGCTTGTTGCAGCCAGGAATTGATTGGCTTGAAGCCTATACCAACAAACCTGTATTAGGCGTATTACCATATTTGCACGATCTACATCTATACCCGTGATCATTGAAAATGCTTGATTTTGTCCCAAATGGGATCATCATAGCCCCATGAAACAAATTACACTCTCGCCAGAACAAAAAGTAGCATTGGAAACTCGACATAAAAGCTCGAGTGATAGGCGTGAGTGTGATCGCATTAAAGCCATTTTACTACGCGATGAAAATTGGCCAACGCCAATGATTGCCCAAGCGTTACGTATTCACGAAACGACCGTAGTTCGATACATTGATGCCTATGCTCACGACCAAAAACTCACGTGTAATAGTGGCGGCTCCTTAAGTTATCTGAGTCAAGAGCAAACTGAACTATTGATTGCACACCTGTGTGAGGTGACCTACTTGCATAGCCATCAAATAGTCGCTTATATCTCAGAACAATTTCAGATTAAGTACACAGTGTCAGGCCTCAATAAATGGCTGCATAAACATCAGTTCAGCTATAAAAACCCTAAAGGGGTTCCTCACAAATTTGATGAAGACAAACAAACGGCTTTCATTGAATATTATGAGCAACTAAAATCCTCGTTAACCCCTGATGAACCGTTATTATTTATGGATGCGGTTCATCCGACCCAAGCCACAAAAATCACCGCAGGCTGGATAAAAAAAGGCGTTGATAAACCGATAGAAACGACGGGAAGCCGAACCCGTATTAACGTGGTTGGTGCAATCCGACTTGGTCACTTAACAGAAGCGGTCATTGAGCAATATAGCAAAACGGTTAACGGTGCATCCATCATCGATTTTTTAAACCAAATTAGAGCGCGTTACTCAACAAGTGGTGTTATCCATTTGGTGCTTGATGGCGCTGGATACCATCGAAATGCCTTAGTAGTTAAAGAGGCTAAAAATCTGAATATAACATTGCATTACCTGCCGCCTTATAGTCCAAATTTAAACCCAATAGAACGATTGTGGAAGGTAATGAATAAGCATGCGAGGAATGGGCAATACTTCGCAACGACAAAAGAATTCCGACGAAAAATCACTGACTTTTTTAGCATCACCCTCCCCGATATTGCCGATACACTCGGTGATACAATTAATGATAACTTTCAGAAATTAAAACCTGCAGTTTGAATTCACTTGAGTATAGACGCTGAAGATGCGTTAATTGATACCCCTCAAAGCTCATTACCGACAGCATTATCTGCCAACCAGCGTATGTCTGTATTGGTGTTAGTGTACCCAAGGATCAGTAATCATACCGACTTTGATCCGCTGCGTTTACACCCGCATATTGATTTTCATTATGTGAGTATGCAGAGCATGGCTCAATCATCCCATTGGCCCGCTGCAGATTTAGTCATATTACCTGGCAGTAAGAATGTTCGTGCAGATTTAGCTTTTGTGCGTGAGCAAGGTTGGGACATCGCCTTAACAAAACATTTACGTTATGGCGGTAAAGTCGTCGGGATTTGCGGCGGTTACCAAATGCTCGGTGAGCTTATTGATGATCCTTTCGGTATTGAAGATAATGCTGGTTGCAGTGACGGATTGGGCTTATTACCGATTACGACCGTATTAACTGCCAGCAAAACCTTAACTCAAGTAAGGGGTCACTTACGCTTACAAGACCAGCAGGCAGAGTTTAGTGGTTACGAGATCCATTGTGGTGAGTCTTCACTCACTCAAAGCGACGTTATCCAGCCGCTATCGATTGAACAATTCGCCCAGCAGCCAATGGCGATGGCCAAGCTTGATGGCATGGTGAGTAATGATCAACAAATTTTAGCGACCTATGTGCATGGATTATTTGACCATCCCGCTGCATGCCAACTTATTTTGCAATGGGCTGGCTTAGACAGTCGCCATACTATCGATATTAACCAAATTCGCGAGCAGCAACTAAATCGTCTTGCCGACGTATTAGAAGCGCATTTGGACATGAATACATTGAAAGGAATAATCTCATGACAACTGATAACCACGAAAATGAACAAGCTAACACTATTGATGCAAGCAAAGCTGAACGTCATAAAGCCCGCCAGCAGAAAGTCAAAGTGGGCGTTGATGCCAAAATTGCCGCAGCGCAAGACGAAAAAGGTATTTTGCTGGTACTAACCGGTAACGGAAAAGGCAAATCGACATCTGGTTTTGGTTCGATTACCCGCGCTGTGGGCCATGGTCATAAAGCCGCAGTGGTGCAATTTATTAAAGGCACTTGGGCTTGTGGTGAACGTAATTTACTCGAAGGTGCTGGAGTGCCATTCCATGTAATGGGTACCGGCTTTACCTGGGAAACTCAAGACAAAGAAAAAGACACCCAAGCCGCAATGGAAGCCTGGCTTGAGGCAGAAAAACTGCTTAAAGACGAATCGATAAATATGGTGCTGCTTGATGAGCTGACTTACATGGTCAGTTACCACTATATCGAACTTGAGCGAGTATTAACCGCTTTGAGAAATCGCCCAGCGATGCAGCATGTGATTATTACTGGCCGCGCTTGTCACCGTGATATCATTGAGTTGGCCGATACGGTCAGCGAAGTACAGCCGATTAAACATGCGTTTAACGAAGGTATTAAAGCCCAGTTAGGCTTTGATTATTAACATTTTTTTCTTGAACTTATGGCCTGCGGCCACTAATGTCGTGGCGCTTCGCCCACACCAGATATTTCAAACTTCGTTTGAATTAAGCTCGCAAGGTTCCACCCTGCACGGGCCAAAAGGGGATCAACAGCAATCCCCTCTTGGATCACCCCTGCCGTTCCGGCAACATTTTCAAAGAGCGAAAAGGTCGCGACGGAAATTGATTTAGCTTTAAATCGCGTATTTAATCGTCTTCGACCTTATTCAAAAATGCTAACGCCTCCGATGGGGCGTCCCTTTCCCTCGAAAGCTAGATGGCCATCCTTGGCCAGCTCACGTCATTTTCTTCAACGTCCTCAAGTTCAGAGTTGAATCAAACCCATTACAAGCAAGGCAAGTAACTTATTTATGACCCATTATGTGGCAAAACTCATAAATGGGTAATATAAAAGCTAAAGTATCGAAAAACCTCTCTTAAAAGGCGCAATCAGCACAGGTGATTAGCTACAAGGCTGTACAAAAAACAACTACCTAAAAAATCAAATTCCTATAGCATCTTGCATTTAGTAAAAAGTTACCGATTAATATGGATATGGCATAGGCTAAGTCCAACAAGCGATTTATTCCTTGCAAAACCACACAACGCATAAAAACTATAACGTTATATTTACCAGGAAGGTTCCATGAAAGCATCTGTTCTGCTAACGATATTTCTAATGCTGCCGGCAGTCGCGCAGGCGGAAACTTGCAATCTAAAAAATTCAGAAGTTTACATTAACCTTATATCTGATTTGAAAAACTCCATTAACCCTATAAATAGGTTTAATGTTAAATACATTTACACCCAAATACGTGCAGTTGATATTCCAGAAAATGAAATACCTGACAAAATCGCTAATTATACAGCGTTGCTTTACTACCTCCATGAAAACATTACAATCCATGGAGTTTATGCACCATCAAATAGCGCGTGCAGCAGATATATTTACAAAATATCCGGGGCACCTGATGAATACAAAAAACTTAGCTATGTAGCTGTTGGACTCGTGGATAATAAAATTACAAACATTTCATTTGAGGACGATGATACACCAATTGATGGTAAAGCTTTTGCTACACTTTCATATAGCGAGGTCAAGTAAATATAACTCATATGAGCCTCCTACCAGTCAATAGACGAGCCATTTTATAAAAGCTGTACTTGACTGTTTTTATAGTAAAATTTAAATTAATTATCAAATTCATCTATTTCGTATGTCGATTATATTTCAATCAACTAAATCATTAATCAAAGTATATACATAAAGGAGTTGTTGTTGACTCGTACTGATATGATTCAAAAACTGCAACAATTCGCCCCAATAATTACGTTGGTGACAGTAACTGATGACATGGGCTTTGAGTTTTCAGCGGTTGTACCTGACGGGGTGATCTATTCTGAACCAGGTATGTTATTGGAATATTCAAGTGGTCAGTGGCCGCCTAGTGAATGGGAAGATGATACTGATCAAGAGTTGGCGATGTTACGACAAGAGTTTTTGCTAGATGAAACTTGGCAGGTTATACCTTGGGCAGATTTAGAAGATGAAGAAATTGCCCAGTGGCTTGAAGATGTTCAAACGTCTAATGCGTAAGTTAGGAATAACTGAGATAAATCACAGCAGAGATGTCATGACTAACAATCTATTTTTGTACAGCTTGAGTTAAGGCCTTTATGTCAGCCGTTTCTATGATTGATTGAGCACTTAAATCTTCACCAAACCAGCGATCAGTTATACTTTCAAGTTGGCCATTTTGTTTTAGGGTGTTTAATGCTTGGCGCATGCTTTTGGCTAATGCTTCATCTGTATCTTTATGGGTGGCAATACCAATGGGCATGTTTACCACAGGCAATACAGCGGTAAAATCGCTTAGTTTAAAGCCCATTTTTTTAACGTCTTCGCGAAAACCCACTTCGTTATTGTAAATCAAATCTACGCGGTCAAAATTAAGCATTCTTAACGCCGCTAGTTGGCTTCTTACTAGGTATACATTGGGATGTATTCCATCGAGTTTAAGCCGATCTAGTGAGGCATCGTTTCGCGATAATGCCATAGAGTAACGATTAATATCATCTATGGTTTTAAGCTGAATGTCGGGACGATTACTTTTTCTATAGATCATATCTTGCACAGTATAAAAGTCGCCTATCCATTTGAAATAGGCTAAGCGTTTGTTGGTATTGGCAATTGAAAAAATGAACGTATTCGGGTACTTCTGCGCATTATAATAAGCGCGGCTCCAAGGCATGATTTTAATATTGATATCAAAATCAAGATATTGCTGGGTAGCATGTAAAATATCGATCGAAAAGCCTACCAATTCTCCTTGAGAATTTAGCGACTGAAATGGAGGATAGCTTTCTGTGTAAAAAGTGACTGCAGGTCTAGCATTTGAAACTGGCGAACTGAAAAATGTAATGATGAAAATCACCACAGATAAGTAGCGGAACATAAATAACAACACCTTAATTTAAGGCTTCCATGCACTTCATATCCGTTTTTATAACAAGTCTAACATAGTGTTATTATTTTGTGATCATTAACCCGTTGTGTTGTCAGATAATTAATAATCTGTGATGATAAACAGGCCATCGTACTTTGTTAAACAATATATTCATCAGCCCAATCTTTTAAACGTTCTAAAATGTCCAATGCAGTTCGGCCAAGTTCGGTAATGCTATAAGACACAGCAATAGGACGGTCACTAATCACATGTCGAGTCACCAGTCCTTGGGCTTCTAATTCTTTAAGGCGCTGATCGACCATTTTTTTACTCGCCCCGCCTAACATGCGCGATAAATCATTAAATCGCACTGGACCATCTTGCAAGTGCCATAATATCGATGCTTTCCATTTACCGCCTAATACCCGCATTCCACGCTCGACCGAGCAGGGTTCAGCACAAGCATTAATAACTTTTTTTTGACCGTTAGTCATTGTTTCAATTTTAGTTTTCATAAATTTAACTTAAGTTATTCTAGGTTACTAAAAGTATACTGGTTGCTTTTGTATTCCATTGTAGCAAAATAGACATTAATTAGACTAGTACCATTAAGGAATGTTTCTCCATGGCAGTATTAACCTCTTACGATCCCGCTAGTTATCGCAAAGTCGATGGCGGAGAGCATATTGAAGCCACTGCGGTTGGCAGTGTTGAAACCTTAGCGATATCTCAGTTACCACAAGTTGTCGCCAACGCTCAAGTTGCACAAAAGGCGTGGGCTCGTTTGTCATTAATTGAACGCCAACAATATGTGGTTAAGGCATATCAGCAGCTTGTGGCAGTGCAAGATGAACTGGCAACATTAATTGGCCAAGAAATGGGTAAAGATTATCGCCGTGCCACCTATGAAGTTGGCGGTACAGTGCAAAATGCACCTTATTTTGCCGGTGAAATAAGCGATGCACTAACCACTGAACAAGTTGATAATCGCACCGAATTACAATATCGACCATTAGGTGTAGTGGCAGTGATTTCGCCGTGGAACTATCCGATAGCCATGGCTAACAACTTACTAATGCCTGCCTTAATTGCGGGTAACAGTGTGATATTAAAGCCGTCTGAACAAACTCCGCTGGTGGCCGAGTTATTCATTAATACCCTTAATAAGGTGCTGCCAGAACATGTGTTGCAAGTGGTTCAAGGTGATAAAGCCCTTGGCCAAGCATTAGTGGCAGCAGACATTAATATGGTGGCGTTTACTGGGTCGATGGCCGCAGGTAAACACATTATGGCCAATGCTGCGTCTGGCTTAAAAAGGTTAGTGATGGAGCTTGGCGGTAATGACCCCTTGATTGTGATGGCTAGCGCTAATATCGATTCCGCGGTTAGATTTGCAGTCGCTAGTTCGTTTGAAAATGCCGGACAGATGTGCACTTCAACAGAGCGCGTTTACGTGGATGAGCGTATTGCTGATGAGTTTGAACAAAAGGTGTTGGCTTTAGCCAGTCGTTACCGTGTCGGTAAATGGGACGACGCTAATGTGAATATTGGCCCCATAGTGAATCCAACCCAACACCAAAAAGTGCTTGAACAGTTGCAAGATGCCAAAGCCAAAGGAGCGAGCTTTTTACTCGGTAGTGATGAGTATCCATTACCGTTTATTCAACCTACTGTGGTCTCAGGTATTACCCCTGACATGCTCCTAGAACGTGAAGAAACCTTTGGCCCTGTGGTGGCTATCAGCCGTTTTAGTGATATTGATGAAGCCATTCGTCGTGCTAATAACAGTCACTATGGTTTAGCTGCAGTCGTGTTTGGTGGTCAAGGTGCCAAAGCCGTTGCTGAACAACTTGAAGCTGGCATGGTTGGGGTTAATCAAGGTGCTGGTGCGGGCAATGCTCCATGGGTAGGAGCAAAGCATAGTGGTTTTGGTTTTCATGGTACTGCTGCAGGGCATCGCCAATTTGCCCAAGTGCGAGTGATGAGTTATTAATTTTTGGGTTTAACCCATATTGATGAGTAAGCCGTCATTAGTAAGCTTTTATTTGTAGAACATCATTAGTAAACAGTCATTAGCACATTTTTTAGTAAAGCATTGCTAGCCCATTTTATGGTTAAAGGTATAAACAAATGAACACAACAAGTGTAAATTCAGATTATTTTGTGGTGGCACTAGAACCCGGTGCTGAACATCCGGCTTTGCCAACATGGGCTAATCATCAAGCTAATGTGGCTGAGCTTAATGAAGCAGAGCTGACGGATGCTGAGCGGGCTAACGTGAGTAAAAAAATGTTAGCCGAAGTACCAGGTGCGTTCCAATTAATGAATGTATTGACGCCAGATGAGTGCAAACGGTTAATTTCGGTCAGTGAGTCGATGGGCTTTTTACCCGACGCCGCGGTGTCATTACCACGCAATGTACGCCATAACGACAGCTTAACCTGGGTAGTTGATAACACCACAGAGCAAGTGATTTGGAGTAGAGTTAAGCATCTTATGGATGATAACTTGGGCATTTTTGGTGGTAAAGCTGCTTTAGGATTAAATAATCGTTTTCGTTTTTATCGCTATAACGAAGGCGATTTCTTTAAGCCACATTCAGATGGTTCGTGGCCTGGAAGCCAAGTTGTAGATGGTCAGTTAGTGCGAGATGCCTTTGGTGATCGCTACAGTCTGCTGACATTTTTAATTTTACTGACAGAAGACTTTGAAGGCGGTGCAACGCGCTTTTTAGTCAATGCCGACAACCCAAGCTTACCAGCAAAACACGGTGATAATATGCGCCAAGTTGATGTGCGAACGCCTGCGGGGAGTGTGTTGTGTTTCCCACATGGCATGCATCCGCTGCATTGTATTCACAGCTCAGAGCCTATTTTCTCTGGGGTTAAATACATTATCCGCACTGATGTGTTGTTTGAGTTGTAACATTATTTATCTATATGGGTTAGCTTATTGATAAGCTAACCCATTAGTTAACCACTGTATTATTTTAACTAAATAAAGCACCAGGTTCGCTTTTTTAGAGCCATTGTTGTACTTTTTCTCCTTGCGTAATCCTCGTGAATTAAGTCGATGTTGGTAATCCGCCATGTATTTTCTGCTCCATATAAGCACGCTGCTATCAAACTGACTCGCTTATCTCTTTCAAGAATAAACTGCTATAAAGCTGATCAAATAAGCTTACTCTTCGGGGGCGCTATTGTGATGGCGAATGCTCGTCAAATAAAATTATCAGCGTAAATAGCCAGTGATATGAATAGCATTTTTACCCATTAGCAGTGACAAAAACATACTGATAGCCAGAGGTGATACGGTGCAATAAATCAATTGAGTAAACAGATAAAAAGTCGATGAGTTTTTTACTATTGAGTTTATCAATCGGCGCTGTTGTCCCCCGAGTACACTAGATTCATTAACGCGATTTAATGTGCCGCAGTACTTGCTATTTTACTGACTAAACTATCTAATTGCGCCGCTTTCCTAACCACATATATAGAGACGTTTACATGAAATCAGTACTGTGTAGTTTGTTTGTTGTCAGTGTTATTAGCCTATCTGGATGTGCTGCACCGCAGAATAATTTCGCGTCTAAAGTGAAAGCCGAAGGTGAGCAACACCTCGACTTGTCTCAGCAGTGGGAACAAGGACAAAAAGACCTCAGAAAAGGTAACAGTTTATTAATCGATGGGCGTGAGTTAATCGGTAAAGGTAAAAACCAAATTCGTGAAGGTGAAGCGTTAATAGCACAAGCCAAACAAGCTGCGCAGCAACAACGTCAACTATTTCAGTCGATGGCGAATACATTAAACGGCGCTCAAAATGGTGCCCGTGCAGTAGTGTTAGTCGATAGGTTGGATGATGTAGCCGATGCTTGGGAAGATGCTGATGATAAGTATGCAGATGGTAAAGAGCTGATTGAAGACGGCAATACCAACGTTGCTGAAGGCGAGAGTTCAATTGAACAAGGCCAAAACATGGTGACGAGCGGCCGTAGTAGAATGCAACAAGCGGAATCTACCTACCAACAACGTACTGGTAAAGGTTTAGTCGAGCAAATGCATTTAGAAGAGCAACCTAGTAACTTCTAATCAATAGAACTGAGACTAATCAAATAAACCGATATTGTTAATTCAATATCGGTTTTATCGTTTCTACTTTCAGCAAAAAGCGATTATATTATACGACTGCTCTATTCAAAATCGGCTTTGATTTCAAACACCATATCTTCGGCGGTCACTGGATGATTTAAGCCTAAATATTGGGCGTGTAAATGCAATCTGTTGGTCGCAACACCGTATAAATCATCACCTACTATTGGCATGTGCAATCCGTCATGATGAGCACAATGCATGCGTAACTGATGGGTTCGACCCGTTTTAGGATACAAGTGAACTAAGGTTTGATGTTGTTGACGCTTAAATACCTGCCAATGCGTCTCGGCATGCTTGCCATGTTCATAACACACTAGCTGCTTAGGACGGTCGTCTAAATCTACCCGCAATGGCAAACTAATATCACCCTCATCTTGGCTAGGCACCCCCTCAATTAACGCGATATAACGTTTGGTCACGCTGCGTTGAATAAACTGTTGTTGTAGGGCTTTGTTGGCTTCTTTGGTGAGAGCAATCACCATTAAGCCTGAGGTCGACATGTCTAGGCGATGGACTATCAGCGGCCCCGTCGCATTGGGGAACAGCTGCTGCATACGGCTAAACACCGAGTCGGTGATATTTTTGCCAGGTACCGATAATAGTTCCGCAGGTTTATTAATAATCACCATCGCATCATCTTGATAAATAATATCAATGTGCTGATCTTTACCCGGATTAATCAACAGTGGATCGTTATCAACTTGTATGCCTTTTAGCATGTGTGTCAAAATAGGTCGGCATTTTCCGTGACAAGCGGGGTAGAAGTTTTTGTGCTGTTTTATCTCAGATTTAGGCGATGAACCCCACCAAAACTCTGCCATGGCAATCGGGGTCAATTGATGTGTAAACGCGTATTGTAATAACTTAGGTGCAGCACATTCACCCGCACCTGCAGGTGGCAAATGGTTAGGTGCGTCATTGAATATATCGTTTAAATCTCGCGCTTCACCCAAGACATTCAAAAACTGATATTGAGCAAAAAGTTTGTTTTGTAATCCATTTGAAAGTTGTTTGCGCTGACGTTTAAGCTGTTTGATTTGCTGCGCAAGTGCATCTAAGGCCAGTTTAGTGACTTCAATTTGAGTCTGCCACTGTTGCTTTAATGCGTTCAGCTGATGCTTTTGTTGCACACTTTGACGGCTTAACTCGATAGACAATGTTTTATGGCTACCGTCGTTAATGCTTGCTTGCGCTAATGCATCATCTGCTTGCTCACGTTGCAGCTTACGCATTTTACGACCTTCAACTATTGCGTTACGTTGCTGCTCAAGTTCACTTTCCGCTTGGTGTTGTTGCGCAGTTAACGTCGCGGTTAATGTTGCCAGTACTGGATTGGCTTCTTGCTGACTAATCGACAGATTAATTTGGTTAATCTGTTTATTTTCATGACTGAAAAAACTGTCTTGGGTCAGCATATCAAACACCGGCGGCACAAACGGCGGCAAGATATTTTGGTCGGCTAACTTACCTGAAAATGCGGCTAAAAAACCAAGTTGCCCGTGCGTGTCTTTAACCACCAACACACCAAACATCTTACCAATGACCATGCCAAGGTCATGTTCGCTGTCTAAGCCAAAATTATGTCCCCAGGGATTCGTCTCAAGTAACACCTGCTGCAACTGCTGTGCTGCCAGTATCGTCAATGGATGAGGTTGATAATAAAACGGGAAGGTAAAAGATTCAGGTAACCCTTGTTCGGCAAGCGTGTTATTGAAAGCTATCGCATCATTAAAAGGAATAAAGCACGGGTCGTTAACAGACATCAAAAACACACTCACTACACTAAAGGGCGGCTATTTTACCCTTTCAAACTAGCAGATGCATTATTTACTGAGCTCGGTTGTTTTGGAATGTTAATCTAAACGTAGTTTGGCAAGGAAATCGTTAACCAACCCTTGAGTATGATCAAGCAACTGAGCATTACCAATGGCGCCATGCCCTGGCACAATAACCTCAGCGTCAGGATATGTCGCTTTAACCTTACTAATCGTTACTGGCCAATCGGTTAACGATGCCTCTGCAATGTAGCCCATACTCTTACTGTGAGCGCTTTTTACCAGGCAGCCGCCAAACAGTAATTGCGCCTTAGGGAGCCATACCACAATGTTATCTAGCGTATGGCCAGCGCCTAAATAGCGAGCTTCGAGTAAACCATTAGCTAGGGTAAACGAGTCACCATCAAACGGCTGATTTGCGAGAGTTTGATGTTGTGTGGTCAATATTTTCTGAGTCATTGCAGACACATGAGTGCTAACCCCAATACTGTTTAAATAACCTATCCCAGCCGTGCGGTCGGCATGAGAATGAGTCGAAATACTGGCTTTGAGTACAAACTCTTGCTGCTTTATCCACTCGACTAACGCAATAGTGTCTTTCTCGCTCCATGGAGTATCGATTAAATAAGCCTCTTTGCCTTCAACAACCACTAAGCCATTAGCATCGACCAAACCAAAGTCTTCAGTTTTGAAATATGACTGGTATTCAAATAGTTGGATTTGTGTCGCTTGAGCTTGGTTAGCCGTAACCAAAGCATTGCTACTGAGCGGTGTAATAGTCAGTTGGCCTGATGACTCAGCGCTCATCGCAAGCGGTACACAGCAAATAAAACCAACTAGTAATATCAATATTCGTGAAAACATAATGGTACTCAATTAACGTTCAGTCAAAGTTCAGCCGAAAAGAATAGGCGTTAAAGTGTATCACTGAATTTGTGAGTAATGGATAACATAGAGGGAAGTCATGCCTGATGACATTGGTTGAGTTAAGCGGATAGTGTTGAACGAATCGATGGGCAATAGCCTTAAGCTATTAATTCAAAACTATCAATTCTTAAGCTATCAATTCTTAAGCTATCAATAATAGATGAAACCGTACTGGTTTCATCTATATTTGGACATAGTTATTGATAAGAGACGTTACTATAAATAACGACGATTATGCCTTTGGTCTGTGCAATACACAGACTTTGTTACCAGAAGGGTCGCGTAAGTAAGCTAGATATAATGGACCATTTGGACTGTCGCGAACACCAGGAGCATCTTCGCAAGCTTCGCCACCACTCGCAACACCAGCAGCATGCCAAGCATTGGCTTGCTCTGCGCTATCGGCATGAAAACCTATGGTGCTGCCATTACCATTACAAGCGGGTTCACCATTAAGCGGTTTAGTGAGGGCAAATACACCTGCGCTAGTAACATAAAAACAACGGCCTTTAGGATCAATCATCCCAGGTTTAATGCCTAGTGCGCCAAGTGTGGCGTCGTAAAAGGTTTTTGATTTGTCGATATCATTAGCACCAAGCATGATGTGGCTGAACATTGTGACTCTCCTTGTTGGGGTGAATAAACACCAATTTTATATATCTATTTTACTTATTTGTTAACTTATTCGTTTTTACTATTAACTACCTGATTAAACAGGGCGTGTACATTAATATTGGCGTTAAGTTTAGCGGCTAATAAATACATGCCTGCTAACTTGCGATGTATGAAAATAGCATCGGTCGGTGGTGTGTGCCATTCATTTTGTTGAGTGCTCATGGCTTTACCTGCCTGAGTGATCCTTTTAGCCAAATTACTTGCACCAAAATCATACGTTCCTTGAGTACGTAATGGCTCACAAGCTTGGTAAAAAATATCAATAATCAGTTGTTTTTGTTGTGGGTCGATGGCGTCTTGAAAAAAGCCGATTTGTTGTGCCGCTTGTATCATTTGTTGTTTATCATCGGCAATCGCACCTTGCATCAATTGCATATAACCTTGCGATAATGTGTCGCTAATGGTGCGAGTGGCGCCAAAGTCGAGTAATACAATTTTCTGGCTGTCGGCTTGATACTGGAAATTGGCAAAATTAGGATCGCTTTGCACCAGTTGAAAACAAAACAGCTCTTTAAAACACAGCTCCATCAAGGCACTGGCAACCTTGTCACGCACATCTTGCGGATACTGTTCGACCGATTCAATCGCGACGCCTTCAACAAATTGCATGCATAAAATGCTGTCGTTGCTCAATTTCGGATACACCTTAGGCACGATGAAGTGAGGGCTGTCGCCTAACTGTTGCTGATAAAGTGCGATTTGCTGTGCTTCAAAGTGATAGTCTGCTTCGTTATGTAACTGCGCTTTAGCTTCGGCCAATAAAGTATCGAGTTTTACGTTAGCGGGGATTAACCGCGAGACTTTTAATAGGCTGGCAACGTTATCTATGTCGCTGTCGATGCTGTCGCGGATCCCTGGATATTGAATCTTTATCGCCAGCTTTTCGCCAGTATCCAAATAGGCTAAATGTACTTGGCCGATAGATGCGGCGGCAAACGGGCGCAGTTCAAATTGGGCAAAAGGTGCTAGCCAGTCATGGCCCCAGTGCTGAACTAATAATTGAGTTAATTGTTTGTGCGGCATGGCTTTAGCGTCAGAACGCAGCTTCGCCAATATTTCAGCCAATTCAGGAGGCACTAAGTCACCGGCATCCATTGACAACATTTGCCCCACTTTCATGGCAGCGCCGCGCAGTTGCGACAGCTTATCTGCCACATGACCAATATTTTTAGGGGTCATCATCAGTTGTTGCATTGACGGCGATTTACCCTGGCTAAGCTGCTTTGCCCCTTCTAACAGCACATTACCCGCAAGGCGAGAAGCCAGTCCGCCCATTTTTGATAATCGGGACAATCGACTGGTTGGCACTTTAGCTTCATTATTTTTCATCAGATCTCACTTGTGTCGCATGAACTCGTAGCGAATATAAATAATTGTACGCTGAAGTTGATTATTTCGTTCAATATGAGCCAATAGCGTGGTCAAAATTTACTATTTTCTATGTTACTCTGATTTTCGAGGCATTTAAGCCATTCTTTGGGTGAGCAAAACAATAATAAGGACCCTAGTTTGAGTATTATTGAACAATATTTAAGTCAAGCTGAAGCGCTGTTTCAGTCTAAAAACTATTCATCGGCCAGAATGTACGCACGTAAAGTGGTTAAGCGTGATGATAAACACCTTGGGGCATTGAGCTTATTAGGTCAGATTCATTTACAGCAACAACAATATAACGAGGCCGAAAACTATTTTGTCAGTGCAGCAACTATTGATCCCCATGCGGTTTCAGTGTTGACTGGCTTATTGGCTATTGCTGAAGTGAAACAAGACTTTTTCTTGGCGAAAACGTATTTATTACAATTAATTAATACCCAAAGTAACCTAGGGGAAAATCAATACAAACTCGGATTAGTCGCCACTAAAGTCGGTGATATGGCCTTAGCTGAACAATGTTTTGAATGGTGTGTAGCAAATGATTTTTCTGAACCCGCTGTGCAGCTTAATTTAGGTCATATTTATAAAGCCAAAGGCGACACGTTACGAGCGGCAGATTTTTATCAGCAATATATTCAATTAAGCCCAAAGCAAGTGGGTGTAGGCTATTGGAGTTTGGCAGATTTAAAGCAGTATCGATTCAGCACGGCTGATGTAACCTTATTGCAAGGTTTTGCAACCGATGAGTCGTTAAGCAAACAAAATCAGGCATTGGTGTATTTTGCTTTGTGTAAAGCTTACGAGCAAACACAGCAAATCGATAAAGCCTGTGAGTCGATGTTATTAGCCAATCAAATAATGGCGCAGCACAGACCGTTTAAACAAGCCCAGTTTGCCAATATTGTGTTGTCACTACTTGGGCATACACCATCGCCACATATTGATAGCTTGCCGACCGCGAGTCAAACACCAATTTTTATTGTTGGTATGCCTCGTTCTGGTACCACATTAGTAGAGCAGATTTTGGCTTGTCACAGGAACGTTGGTGCTACCGATGAGTTACCGTTTATGGAACGCTTTGCGCTGCAAATGGACATGTCGGGTGGCTATAATGCAAGACTAAGTCAGCTTTCTGCCAGTCATATCGATCAATTCCGCCAACAGTATTTAGCTGAAGTGAATCATTACTTTAGCGATGCACCAACCTATGTAATCGATAAAAACCCAAATAACTTTTTACACATAGGGCTAATTAAAACCTTATTTCCTCAAGCAAAAATCATCAATGTGGTACGTAATACCGTCGACAATGGCTTAAGTGTATTTAAGCAGTTTTTCAGTTTTGGTCATGACTATTCGTATTCGTTTACGGGTATTTCAAGTTACTGGCAACATTATTTAGACATCATGCAACATTGGGATAGGTTGTACCCTAATGAGATTTTACATGTTTGTTTTGAGCAATTAGTGCGTGAACCAGAGTCACAAATTCAACGCATATTAGATTACTGTGAGTTAACGACTCAAGCGCAATGTTTTACCTTTTATGAGTCTGACCGAGCCGTATTAACGCCTAGCGCTAGTCAAGTTAGGCAGCCTATGAATCCTAAGGCAATTGGTCAGGCAGACAAATATCAAGCTTTTATACCTGAGCAAATAGCCGAGTTGGATGCCATTGCGAAAAAAGCAGCACTGCAATTCTTTAGTTAAGCAGAACTTGGAATAAGAATTTGCTATAAGCCAAAACAACCTAGTTTGGCTGACTTTATAGAAATGGCGCCTCAGGGCGCCATTTTTGTATATATTCTCAGATAAACCTATGCAGGTATTCGTCTTACTAACTCACTTTACCGTGACAGGCTTTATAGCGCTCGCCACTGCCGCAGGGGCAAGGACTATTGCGAGATGGCGGTGCAGCAATAGTGCGAGTGTTATTTTCAGCTGCTATTTTTGGTATTATTGATGTTGATGTTGATGTTGATGTTGATGTTGCTGATGCAGATTTTACGGATGCTAAATTTGCACTTTTTGGTGAGCTTTTTGGTAAAGTAATAGCCTGTTTGCGTGTTGCTAATTGCTCACTAAGTTCAACATTCATACACGCCACGATAACCAATTGTTCGAACGCCTTTACCGCTGAACCAGAATGGGTCAGTTGCAGTGACTTAGCGCACTGTAGTGCTTTTATCATGGTTTGTTCACGTAACGCATGATAATGCGGCCAACCTGCTTTAGTGCACTCATATTGCAGCCATAACATCCGCCAATCGGCCACAAACTCTGCGATGACTACTGAAAATGCATTCACTTCGGCAATCTGATTTACAGGGTTGTGTTTAACCTCAGTTAACAGCTCATTAGTTAAGTATTCAACCTCAGCAACAGGCATGATCACTGGGGCATTAAATTGCTCTGTGATAAAGGTTGTAGATGAGCTTGGGTTAAAACCGACGAATTGACTGTTTAATGTTGTTGATTGATCATCTGCGATTGAACGCGAGTGTTGAAACACCGTGCGCCAAAATTGACTAGAACCTGCTAAATCAACCACTAAATGAACTCGGTATTGGTCGCTGTTATTCTCCACTTTGTGGAGCTTCCACGAGTCGAAAATCCAACATTCTCCTGCGCCCATGTGCACTTGTTTGTCATGACAAAAAAACTGCACTTGCTCAGTGGTGGTAATGGGAATATGCACTCGTACCCGTTTATACCAATGGTAATTAATGTCTGAATGCAGTGGCACTTGTGCACCTGGCGCTAAGCGCATTAATCTTGAGCGGCTGAGCACCTCACCAAACGAGGCGAGTATTTGTTTTATGTAAGGGCTTTTTGCTAACGCCGCAGTGGGCTGCATTGGCCCTTTAAAGTCATTATTAAACTCGCCATTGACCGATATTAACGGAATAGCCGAATTGCCCTGAAAACCTTCATGATGAGTTACCCAATCTGCTTCGGTAAATTGTCCGATCTCTTTGGTTAATTGACCAACATCAAAGCGAAAAGGTAACTGATAAAACTCATGGGGTAACTTCATAATTGGGCTCTCTGTAATACGGCGCTTAACGTTATGATTTTCTACACAGGTATTTTTACCCGTTCTACTGACTATTTACAAATGACTAATGCAATTGGCTAACGCAACTGGCCATGGCATTGCTTAAATCGTTTGCCAGACCCACAAGGGCAGGGACTGTTACGAGATACATTTTGCTCGCTTGGCGTAGCGAGTTTTTCAGTTGGTTCGGGTGTCAGTGCTACAGGCTCTGCAATGTCGTGTTGCTGCCATTGAGTGTCATAGATGGGATGACTACGCTGGTGTAAATGACGATTGATTTTGTTCAGTGTTGCAGCCGTACTCGGCCAAATTTTGGCGATGTCATGATAATTTTCGAGCCACTTATTGGCTTTAGGTGTCGAGATGGTGTAGCGAGAATGCGCTAATGGCTTACTGCATAATTGCGCTAAAGCAGGGTCAAAATCCGTACCGGTAAATTGGCATAGCTGCTTAACGGTTTTCGCAGGATCTGCAATTAATTGATCATAAGACACCATGCACCAGCGATTACTGTCAATCTTTTGCAATGAATCCATAATCGCTTCATTAGCGGATTGCCATTGAAACGCGGCAATAGCCTGTAATGGCTGGCGATTAAGTTGCTGCCATTTTTCTGGTAACAGTAGCGACCAATTACGCTTATCCCATCCCGGTAGATTTGGGTAAGTGACAAACTTATTCGACCGCCACGCTTGCATAATACTGCTGATGTTTTCTTTAGGCTCCCTCACTAAATAGATAAATAAAGCGTCGGGAAACAGCGCATTAAAAAAGTCGACCCGCAAACTGTTTTTTGGGGTTTTTTCTAAAAAGCGGATATTAGTCGTATCAATACTATCGGGTTTATTACCCTGATTATCTTGCAGCGCATCGCTAAAACGTAGCAGTAATTGCTGGTGTAATTCGTCATCGATATCTTGTTCCGTTAACGCATTAGAACTAAATTGACGATAGGCGATATTCAGCTTGGGTATGGTTTCAATCAGCGCATGACTTTCGCCGCCAATGGTCCATATGGACTGGCTTTTTGATAGAACTTCAAACAACAAAGTGCTGCCTGAACGAGGCGCGGATAAAATAATAATGGGCCGATCAAATTGATGCATAGCGGTATGATGTTTTTGTTATATTTTTTAACATCATACCCACACCATTATCATATGGCTACTTTATCAATTTCAGTAGAGCCTTAAAGCGATCACCTTGGGCAACATGTTGTAGCTCAAACAGTAGTGATTCAACATTGGTGAGATTGGCACCATCATTAAGCATCATTTGCACCCCAAGTACTTTATTGTCTGTACCCCTTGATGCAACAGCATCGGCAACAAGATGCACTTGATAGTCGTTGGCCAGTAAATCTTTGCACGTTTGGTAAACGCAAACATGGGTTTCGATACCCGCAAGAATGACATTATTGCGGTTTAATGCTTTAAGTTGTTGTTTTGCTTCTTCACAATGCCAGCCACTAAAGTGCTCTTTAGCGATAGGTTTAGTTGTTTGCGATAATATTTGTGCGAGTTCGTCGCTGGTATGGCCTAATTTATTGGGTAATTGTTCTAACCAAATAATCGGAATATCAAATAGTTGTGCACCTTGAATTAATACTGCAAGTTTTTGGTGTAGTTGAGCTGATTGCTGCATAACCTGGGCTAGCTTGCCTTGTACGTCTACAATCATTAATACACTTTGTTCTGCTGTTATCATGGTCAGTTACTCGAATGATTAAGTGAGCTGTCGAGTATTGGTTATTTTTACCGTGGTGCAAATAAGCATTTAGTCTATTATGGCTATGATAATTTTTATGAATGTTCACTCAAAGAATGTCAGGGATTGATATGAATAAACGTATTGTCATTTGTGCCGATGGAACCTGGAATCGGCCAGAAAAAGATCTTGAAAAAGATCACGCCACTAATGTACTTAAACTCGCAAGAGCCATCAAACCCATTGCTGATGATGGTGTACCGCAACAGGTATTTTACGATTGGGGAATTGGTTCGTACTATGACTCCATGATTGGTGGGGCAACTGGGCGCGGCTTACATAAAAACATTATGGATGCTTACCGCTACATAGTGCAAAACTACTCTCCTGGCGACGAGATATACTTGTTTGGTTTTAGCCGTGGTGCATACACAGTGCGTTGTTTGTGTGGCCTCATCAATAATTGCGGTATTGTCACTCGACCAGATGCCAAGCTTATTCAGCAAGCGTTTGACCACTATAAAATGAAAACTCAACCTTTTTCACCAGATGGTGATCGCTCTGTGGCGTTTCGTCAGCAACATTCGCATCCTTCACGTGAAGTGGCTTTTGTTGGCGTGTGGGACACAGTAGGGGCGATGGGGATCCCGCTGTCTTTTTTAGGTATGTTTGAAGATAAAGATGAGTTTTATGACGCCAAGTTAGGCCGAAATGTCAAAGTGGCTCGCCATGCACTCGCGTTAGATGAGCATCGCAGCGATTTTGAACCAACCATTTGGGCACCTCGTACCAGCATAGACATACAGCAGGTTTGGTTTATTGGCGCCCACAGTAATATTGGTGGTAGCGTTGCCCCCAATGATGACGGTAGCACCTTGTCTGATATAGCGTTGCAGTGGATGATAAGCCAAGCGCGAGCAGTTAACTTAACGGTCGAGTTACATTTAGCCGATGCTTTATTGCCTAATCCTATGGCGGATATTCAAGATTCATATCGCAGCTTTTATCGGGTTAAAAAACGCTTTATACGCGAGCTTGACCCCGAGCAAGTGCCGATATTATTGCATCAGTCGGTTAAAACGCGCTGGCTGAATGACAGTAATTATCGACCGAAAAATTTAGTAAATTACATTGATAACCATGGTTGGCCCGATAAACTGGTGCAATAATCTGTGTTAACACCATCATTAAATAACGAGTGTTAGCAACCACCATTAGTCACCACTATTAGTCACCACTAATAGCAACCACTAATAGTCACCACTATTACTAATCATTATTAAAAACATTTCGATTAAGGACAGTATTTTGCTACGTGTATTTTTAACGCTCATCACAGTGATTGGACTCTCATCTGTATCACTCGTTTTACCCGCGGCTGAATCGACGGCTTCAGATGATTTACAAGATAAGCCGCCAGCTAAACGGATTATTGCTTTATCGCCTCATGGAGTTGAAATGCTGTTTGCTATTGGTGCCGGCGACTCAATTGTTGCCACCACCGATTATGCCGATTTCCCTGCAGCAGCTAAGAATATTCCGAGTATTGGTGGTTATTACGGTATTCAAATCGAGCGAGTGATTGAACTGAATCCCGATTTGGTGCTGGTGTGGCAAAGCGGTAATAAAATGGAAGACATTAATCAGTTACGTGATTTAGGTTTTACCGTTGTGAATAGTGATCCTAAAAGCTTAGCTGATGTTGCGACGGATATTGAACTGCTGGGTAAACTCACCGGACATTCGGTTAAAGCCAAGCAAGTGGCAGATGACTATCGTCAGCAGTTGGCTGATATTACGTTGCAAAACCAAACGAAATCTGCGGTAAAAGTGTTTTATCAATTATGGTCAACGCCACTGATGACAGTGGCTAAAGGCAGTTGGATACAAAACCTTATTGAAGTGTGTCATGGTGAAAATGTGTTTTATGATGCAGCAAGTGAGTACCCACAAATTAGCATCGAAAATGTGTTACTAACCGGCGCTGAAGTGATTTTACAAAGCCAAGATGAAGGCAATATTTTAGGTATTAACTGGTCTGACTGGCCTGAGCTACCCGCGGTAAAAAACCAGCATATATATCAGTTTGACGCCGATTTACTGCATCGGGCAACCCCAAGGGCAATTTTGGGTGTAAATGCAGTTTGTGAGGCGTTGGATAAAGTAAGAAAGTAAGATTTTATTTCGTCGCGGCGGCATATTCGATTTCTTATTTCGTCATCCTGGATCCAGCTTTTTTGTTCAAACTTCGTTTGAATTAACATCGCAAGGTTCCACCCTGCACGAGTACAAAAAACTGTCATTCCGGTAATGCTTTTGAGCCGGAATCCAGCTCTGCTCTTTGGTTTTTTGGTTTTTTGGTTTTTTGGTTTTTTGGTTTTTTGGTTTTTTGGTTTTTTGGTTTTTTGGCTATGGCCTGTGGCCACTAACGTCGTGGCGCTTCACCCACACCAGACCAAGAGGAAACCAACGGCTGTTCCCTCTTGGAACTCCCAGCCGCCCCGCAACATTTTCAAACAGCGAAAAGTCGCCATGGGGATTGATCCAGCTTTTGACTTCGTTTGAAATCTTCTTCGGCCTTATTCGAAAATGCTAACGCTTCCGATGGTACATCCTGTACCGCGAAAGCTAAGCTCACATCCATGTGAGCATCACGCAATTTTCTTCAACGTCCTCAATGTATTGAATACTGGAAGTTTAAGTATGCTTACGCATTCTTTTTATAAAGAGTCTTCAACGCTCACAAGTTCAGAGTTGAATCTGTCCCTTTTAAAGTCAGTATATCTGACACGTTTATGCCCCTTTCTGTGTTTCAGCCTCTTTGTAAAAGATTCCAAAGCGCATTTTCTATTAAATTAGATAAACAGTCGTATTATTATCCCATTAATTTTGCTTCGTAATTATTTTCAGAGTTCTAGACTAATGCTAAATTGATGGTATTTTAATACTTATTAGTCAGTTATTAGGTTAGTTAACGAATGATAAACGTGGTTAGTGACGATAAGATCACAGAATTTAGAGATTTAGTAAATTCTAATTCAAGCTTTGTCTATCAGACTTATAAAGATAAAAATGGAAAAAATCTCTTCAACTTAGTCTGTTCTTGTATGGACTGGATCACAGTATCAATTCGACACTTAGAGAATGTGCCTGATTTTGACAAAAATATTGATACAAGAGTTATGCAAATGTTTACCCTTATCTCTTCAATTGACCTTATTTCAGAGTCAATCACTCAATTGCACCGTGTATTTATCAACCCCCAAACGATCCCCTTTACAGGTGAGAAGAAATGCTTTGCTAATCGACTATTCGCTGATGAAGATGATAATAGCTACTTTAAAACGGTAAGAGCTTGCTTTGGTGCTCACCCTGTTAATCTTAATCAGTCTAATACTAAGCGTTTCGCTAGTTGGCCGTTCGATAGTCATTCCAACACTGCCGAACTTACTGTTCATTTATATAGTTCAAATATAAATGATGAAGATTTACCACTTCATCTAAACAGAAATGAATTATTGGAATTTCTAACGACTCGATATGACTATCTTGATGTAATTGCAGACAAGATAGAAAGTTTGTTCATCGAGTATCAGAAAAATTTATCAAAGCAGCTAATTGAGAGTAAGTTCGATCCCCTAGAACAGCTCTATGTTCTTAAAGCAGAGTCTGTGAAGAGGTTAGACAACGATTATTATAACGGTGAGATTGATGATCTGATTATGATTTTCGAAGCAGAAGTAACGGATCCTGACCTTATGCCAATTGCTGATAGCTACAAAGATTCTCTCATACCCCTAATTGATGAAATTAAGACTAATCTTCAATCTATGAATATCGTTGATTTGGAAAATGACTGTGAGCTAAGAATTAGGTCAGATCTTAGCAGAGAGTTGAGTTATGAACTTGGGAAATTTTATAGTTGGATACACGGTGATAGATACGATCCATTGTTACACTACTACTTAGAACGGTTCAACGCTTTAACTGGCGGAAAGTTTAACTTCACTAATACTGATGAAATTAACCTGACTTTTCTTAAAGCGAAGCTAATGTTAGCTGAGTAATTACCTGGACAATTGAATAAAACTGCACCGCATAATTGAAGATTAATTTTATCTGATTTATTCGCATTAACATGAAAAGTCTAACAAGTTTCTGTCCAAAAATCAGTTAGCCTTGCTTAGAAATTTATAAATTCAACTCTGGACTTGAGGCCGTTGAAGAAAATGACGTGAGCTGGCCATGGACGGCCAGCTAGCTTTCGAGGGGAAGGGACGCCCCATCGGAAGCGTTAGCATTTTCACTCTTTATTGCAAAATGGGCCGAGGCCGGCTACAAATACGGTTTAAAGCTGGCTCAATTTCCGTCGCAATTTTTTCGCTGCTGTTGTTTGGTTAAATAGCGAAAATGTTGCCGGAACGGCAGGGGTGATCCAAGAGGGGATTGCTGTTGATCCCCTTTTGGCCAGTGCAGGGTGGAACCTTGCGATCTTAAGCGTTAGTGGCCGCAGGCCATAAAGTACAAAAGCACAAAAGTGCAAAGCAAAAATAACACCTGGATTCCGGCTCAAAAACATTGCCGGAATGACGCGGTATTTGGCCTGTGTAGGGCAATCTGACTATCTTATTCATTCGTGGCCGTAGGCCATAAGTACAAAGCAAACCATAAGTGTCCGCTCGGACACTTTCTCTATGACCGGACAGTTTTTAACGCTGTCCGCGGACACTTTTAGGGTGTTCGGTTATCTTTATAAACCCTTATCATTCTGAAAATAAACAATAAATAACTATTGGCATGGCTTGTGCTTTATCTTGGCATAAATGTGAAGATGTGGGTGCGGTCAGCGCGTTACCTAAGGACCTGAGATGATTAAAGACACAAGTAGCCAAGATACTGTTATTGCGCCTAAGTTAGGTCGTAAATTGCGCTTACCCTTGATGATAGGTTGCGGTGCCATATTGATGAGCGCGTTGGTGTGGGCGAGTTTAAGTCATGACAGTAATCAACGCTCGGTTGATGGTGCAGATTTACGTTTGGCAACCTTAACCCGTGGCACGTTGGTGCGAGATATTGCCACTACCGGTAAAATTGTCGCGGCCAATGCGCCCATTTTATATAGCACGGAAGAAGGTGTGGTGACGTTATTAAGTCAGCCTGGTGATGAAGTTGAGCTGGGGCAAGTGGTGGCCAAGATTGAAAGTCCGCGTTTACAAAGTGAATTACAACAACAGCAGTCGATGCTTGAAGGTATGCAAGGAAATTTAGAGCGTGCCAAGTTAGATGCCCGCAGAGAGCAATTGCGCGTTAGCCAGGTTTTAGACATGGCAAAAGTAGATTTAGAAGCCGCAGATCGCGAAAGTCGTCGTGGCGATCAACTGATTGAGGCGAGTTTGATCAGCATAATCGATTATGAAAAAAGCAAAGATGATTTACACAAAGCCAAATTACTGCATAAGCATGCCCAGCAAGAAGTGGAGCTTATGCGCGATACCCTCAGTTTTGAAATTAAAAACCGCACCCTTGAAGTACAACGCCAGGCTTTAGTCGTGAGAGAGTTAACTCGTCAAGCCAACGCCTTGAGTATTATCGCGCCGGTTAGCGGCATTATTGGTAACTGGCTGGTGGAACAAAAAGCCCGTATTGCCGCCAGCCAACCAATATTAACTGTGGTCGATTTAACTGCCTTTGAAGCTGAGTTAGCTGTGCCAGAGTCTTATGCCGATGAACTGGGTTTAGGGATGGATGTTGAGTTGAGTTTTGGCAACGTTAATGTGGTTGGCCAATTATCGTCAATTTCACCCGAAGTACGTAATCGTGAAGTGACCGCCCGAGTGCGTTTTGCTGACAGTAACACTTTATCGTTACGTCAAAATCAGCGTTTGTCTGCTCGAGTATTATTGGAAAACAGACCCAATGTGTTGATAGTGAAACGCGGTGATTTTCTCAATATGGGCGGCGAAGTGGCGTATCAAGTGAGTGACGCTGTTGCTCATAAGAAAGTCGTTAAATTGGGCGCACGCAGTATGAGCCAGGTTGAAGTGCTTGAAGGCGGTGAAGAGGGTGATGTATGGGTGATATCCGGTACCGAAACCTTTAAAAATGATCCAACAATTCAAATCCGATAGCTAAGTTGATAATTAAGTCGATAGCTAAATCAATAACGAATCAAATAACCAAACACTCAACTGAGTAAGGACATTCTATGATTTTTATTCAACGTAGACAGCTTATCGCGCTACTGGCGTTATTTATTCTCGCAATAGCGGTGAGTTATCGCATTGATAATCATACAGATTGGTTATCGGTTAGTTTGCAGTTAATTGACATGAGTAGCCAGGTTTCGAATCGATTAAGAGATATTAGTCCTACCGTTAGTTTGCATATTGATATTAGCGACATGGTCAAGATTAAGCTGCTGTTTTAGCCATGACTAATGCTAACGGCGCTGACGCCAATAGCATTAAAAACAAAAGTATTTAACAAAGCCGTATTCAGATTTGCAAGATTGACATTATCAGCCCTAGGCGCTGGGATGCGACAACCGAATTAACCAAGGAAGCCATTATGTTATCCATGAAAAATATCAGTAAAGTATTCAAAACTGACTTAGTTGAAACCCATGCGCTACGGGACTTTAACCTTGAAGTGAAAGAAGGTGAGTTTGTTGCGGTGACAGGCCCGTCTGGTTCAGGTAAAACCACCTTTTTGAATATTGCGGGTTTGCTCGAAGGCTTTACCTCTGGCGAGTTCAGCCTTGATGGCGTTAATGTGTCGAATTTAAGTGACAACAAAAGCGCTAAAGTCCGTAATGAAAAAATTGGCTTTATCTTTCAGGGGTTCAACCTTATTCCCGACCTTAACCTGGCCGAAAACGTCGAAGTGCCATTGCGTTATCGCGGTATGAATGCCAATGAGCGTAAGCGCCGAGTCGAATCAGCATTAGAACAAGTAGGCTTAGGTGCGCGGATGAAACACTTACCGACGCAATTGTCTGGCGGACAACAACAACGTGTCGCTATTGCGCGTGCATTAGCAGGCGAACCACGGTTTTTATTAGCCGATGAACCTACTGGTAATTTAGACAGCTTAATGGCGCGCCAGGTGATGGAATTACTTGAAAATATCAATCAACAAGGCACCACTATTATTATGGTGACCCATGACTCAGAGCTTGCGCGTCGTGCCCAGCGCAATATTCAAATTGTTGATGGTCAAGTATGTGATTTTTCGATGTACCAACCAGCTGCTACTGGCACTCGCTAAGGGGAACACTATGTTTTTTTACTATTGTGATTTAGCGTGGCGAAGTATCCGTAAAACGCCGATGTTATCGATGTTGATGGTATTAGCGATTTCGATTGGTATCGGCATTACTATCACTACGCTCAATGTCTATAAAACTATGTCCTATAATCCGGCGGGCGATCGCAGTGAGGTGATTAATTCAGTGCAGTTGTGGAGCCAAGGCTTGGATACCTGGGATGAGTTTATTCCAAGCATCACCTATATGGATGCGATGAACTTGCGCAATAACAAAGAATTAAGCCTCAAAGCAGCGACTTATCGAACCGGCTTAGCATTACAATCTGACAATCCTAAAATTGAACCCGTGTTGAACAGCGTTCGGTTAACCGACAGAGACTTTTTTAGGATTTTTTCGGTACCCTTTATTTATGGCAGTTACTGGGATACCAGTGCTGATTTACGCCCAGCTTACCAAGTAGTGATTAGTCAAAAATTAAATTTACGCTTTTTTGAAGGTAAAAATAGCGTAGGCAAAACACTCTTTTTAGACCGTAAACCTTATCAAATTGTTGGGGTGATTGATGACTGGAATCCGCAACCTAAATACTATGACCCACTTAATGGTGCCTTTAATGATGCTGAAGAGATATTCATTCCGTTCTCGTTAACAGGCCAAGAGGAATTTGATGTATGGGGTAACACCAGCGGTTGGAAGTTCGAACCCATGATCACATACAGCGACCGCTTAGCGTCAGAAAAAGTATGGATTCAATTTTGGACTGAACTGAACACCGATGAGCAGAAACAAAGCTTTTTAGGCTGGTTAACGCGTTATGTTGAGCAGCAAAGAGCGCTCGGCCGCTTTACTGATACCGCTAAAACCCCTAGCGAGTCAGTGCAAATTAGCGATATCGATAAATGGCTTGAAGATAACGATGTGGTGCCTAAAGATAATAAAATACTAGTCGGCTTAAGCTTGCTGTTTTTAAGCGTGTGCTTGGTGAATATTCTCGGGCTGTTGCTAACCAAGTTTTTAAAGCGTGCGCCAGAGGTGGGTGTTCGTCGTGCTATTGGTGCCAGTCGTGGACAGATTTTTAGTCAGTACATGGTCGAAGTGGGTATGATTGGTTTTATCGGTGGCGTAGTGGGTTTGTTATGGGCCTGGGGTTCGTTAACGGCGCTGCACAGCTATTTTTCAATGGACCAAAGTGTTACTGGACTTGATGCCAGTATGTGGATTATCACGCCATTAATTGCTATTTCTACCGCGGTATTGGCTGGGGTTTACCCTGCTTGGGTGGTGTGCCGCACTAAACCCAGTGTGTATTTAAAAGCCCAATAACTCCAGTTAAGCTTAAGAAAGGACATCACCATGTTACATATCAAACCGATTTTATCCAGTTTAATGCGCAGTAAAAGTGCGCCGGTTTTATTGCTATTGCAGATTATTTTGTCGGTTGCGATAGTCGCCAATGCGAGTTTTATTATTAACGAACGTTTGTCGCTAATGCAGCGAGAATCTGGCTATGCCGAAGATCAGATCCTGACCTTTAACCTGTATAATTTCGATCCTGCTATCGACAACATGAAACAAAACCAAGTTGACCAACAAATTTTGCGTTCGCTGCCTAATGTAATTGATGCCAGTTACAGCAATATGTTGCCGTTAAGCGGCAGCGGATGGATGGATCGCTATGTTGACGGCCCAGATGCCGATACCGCTAAAAGCACCCCTGGGTTTGCCTTTTATTTGGGTAATGAGCACTTACTCAATGTGATGGGAGCGAAGGTAATTGCCGGGCGAAATTTTACCGCCGATGAAATTAATACCAGCTTAGATGACAGCGGCATGATGGCGTTAGTGTCGCAACCGTTAGCCAAAGCCTTTTGGGGCGATGAGTCGCCTTTAGGTAAAACCATGTATCAAGGTGAGCAAGCCGTGACCATTATAGGCGTAGTGGATAAGCTGCAAGGTGCTTGGGTTGACCACGAAAACTTTGAATACAGCGTGATCCAGAATATCGATTTTGGTGGCAGTAGCAGTAATAAATCATACATGGTGCGGGCATTACCTGAACATATTCCAGCGTTAGAAGAAGCCATTAGTAAAGCCTTGTATGCAGAAAACCCAAACCGTGTAGTGGAGAACTTCCAAACCCTCACCACGATTAAAAATTTAACTTACAGTAACCACCGTTTAATGGCGACAGTGTTAAGTATTATGGTGGTGTTATTGCTGTTAATTACAGCGTTGGGATTAACCGGTATGGTGATGTTTAATATTCAACGCCGCACCAAACAAATAGGCACTCGCCGCGCGCTGGGTGCACGTAAGCGTGACATTATTGAATACTTTATGGTGGAAAATTACCTAATTTGTATTGTCGGTGGGGTCATCGGTGGCATGCTATCGTTAGTACTTGGGCAGCAATTAATGTCACTGTATAGCTTACCTATGGTACCGGTGATTTATCCGATTATCTCTGTTATTGGTTTGCTGGTTGTAACTACGCTAGCGGTAATAGTGCCCGCAGCTAAGGCGGCTAATATTTCACCCGCCATGGCAACACGCAGTGTGTAACCCGATAAAATACGGCGCTTGCGCTTAACAATAACGTGACAGTGAGGTCTTCTGTCATGTTATTGTTTATTTACTTTTGTGAGTAAATGTTCATTGGATAAACATACTTTTATGAGTAAATGTTTATTGTATAAACATGCAGTTGCATAACTTGTTTTTGTATAACAGCAACCTAATTGGACTCAAACATACTCTAATGGATAATATTTTAATTGTTGATGACAATCACGCCATTTGCCAAGCGCTTGCGCTAATGATTGAGCTGCATGGCTATCAAGCTATTTTTTGTCATTCACCAGAAGCTGCAGTTGAGATTGTTACCAACAAAGAAATCAGCTTGGTGATCCAAGATATGAACTTCAGCCGCGACACCACCTCGGGTGAAGAAGGCAAGCAACTGTTTTACGCATTGCGTCAGTTACAGCCTAATTTACCGATTATTTTAATGACTGCGTGGACCCAATTAGAAACCGCTGTCGAGTTGGTTAAAGCGGGGGCAGCTGATTACATGGGGAAACCGTGGGATGACGCTAAGCTGCTCAATAGTATTAGTAACCTATTATCAATTTATCGACTGTCTCAGCAAAATAGCCAATTAACCCGGATAGACAGTGAACGGATGTCGGCTATTAACGGCGCCGATTTATGTGGCCTAATTTTCGGTAGTGGTGCAATGCAGCGCTGTGTTGATTTGGCTTTGCAAGTTGCGCGATCCGATGTGTCGGTGATGATCACTGGCCCAAATGGTGCGGGCAAAGACAAAATAGCCGATATTTTACAGGCTAATTCGCCACTAAAAGACAAACCGTTTATTAAGGTTAACATTGGTGCTTTACCAATGGATTTATTAGAGGCCGAACTGTTTGGCGCAGAAGCGGGCGCTTTTACGGGCGCCAATAAAACCCGTATGGGCCGTTTTGAAGCTGCCGATGGTGGCACGTTATTTTTAGATGAAATTGGTAATTTGCCATTATCTGGCCAAGTAAAGTTATTACGGGTATTACAAACCGGTGAGTTTGAACGTTTAGGCAGTCATCAAACCCGTAAAGTGAATGTGCGAGTGATTAGCGCCACCAACGCGGATTTAGCCGACGACATTGCTCATGGGCGTTTTCGTGAAGATTTGTTTTACCGTTTAAATGTCATTGAGCTAGCCATATCACCATTGAATCAACGCCAGGACGATATTTTACCCTTAGTAAAACACTTTATAGGTGCTCATTTTAGCCTTGATAAGTCGACCCAACAGGCGTTAATTAATCACAGTTGGTCGGGTAATGTGCGTGAATTAGAAAACGCCTGTAAAAGGGCGGCGCTATTAGCTAAGTCACCACAATTAACGATTGATGACTTTGGCTTGATGGCGATAGCTAATGGCGGCGCGGCTACCCAGCATGCGCTTGTTGTTGAACATCATCTTGGCCAACAAGATCAGGGCATTGATGATACTCAGTCGATTTGCGAACCCGATAAGCAACAGCTAGAAGACGCTTTAGCGCAATATAATGGCGTCATTGCCAGAGTAGCAAAATCCTTTGGCTTAAGTCGACAAGCCCTTTATCGCCGTATGGAGAAATATGGCCTTAGGGTGACTAGATAATGATGTTATCACTGCGCACTAAATTGCTGATCAGTAACATGTTGAGCTGCCTTTTGGGAGCGATGTCAGGCGCTTTAGTGTGGCTTACATTGGGTGATGACACCTTATGGTTGGCTATTATTGTGATGCTGGCGGTGTGTTATTTTTGCAGTATGTGGCTAACAAGACGATTAAGTGAAAGTCTGCAAGCATTGGAAATCGGTCTACTTAACTTTAAAGATAATGATTTTAGTGTGTCGCTGCATCCCTACGGCGAACCACAATTAGATGCGCTAGTGAGCTTATATAACCAAGCATCGGCAAAATTGCGTAGTGAGCGACAGTTTATTTATCAGCGCGAGTTAATGCTCGATAAGGTGATTCAGAACTCACCTAATGTCATGCTGTTAATTGATGATTCCCAGCGAGTCATTTACGCCAATGGCGCCGCAAGGCATTTGTTTAATCAGGGTGTCAAAGTAGAAGGCATGTTGTTACCTGATCTTGTGGTGATGTTACCCGACACGCTTAAAGCGGCGTTAAGCAGTGAGCAAGAAGGTCTGTTTTCGATGGGCGGTAGCGGGGCAGATGGTGTTGATAGTCATTCTAATACTGATGCTGACAGTAGCGACGTTGAAACCTGGCATATCTCTCGTGGCCGCTTCACTCAAAACAATCAGCAACACCATTTAATTTTGCTTAAACAGCTCACCAAAGAACTTAACCGCCAAGAAGTGGCTGTGTGGAAAAAGGTGATTCGAATTATTAGCCACGAGCTTAATAACTCGGTCGCGCCCATTGCTTCTATGGTCAACTCCGGTAAGTTTTTAACCCAGCACTTAGACAACAGTAAGCTGCAATTGATTTTTGATACCATCGAAAATCGCACCACACACCTGAGCCAATTTATTTCCCATTATGCTCAGTTTGCGAAGTTACCACTGCCACAAAAAGCCTCAATTGATTGGGCTAAGATGACCCAGCAATTAGCGCAGCAATACCCATTTAATCTGTTATCACCTTTACCGGTTAAGCCGATAAAACTCGATGCAGTGCAATTAGAACAAGTCTTTATCAATCTGCTTAAAAACGCCCACGAGTCTGGCGCGGTGGCAGACACTGTGTCGATAACGTTTGAGGAAGTGACTCATCCAATTAACGGGTTATTAATCAAAGTTGATGACCAAGGTTGCGGGATGTCTAGCGAGGTATTGTCGCAAGCCTTGTTACCGTTTTACTCAACTAAACAATCTGGTACTGGCATTGGCTTACCTTTGTGCCGCGAAATAATTGAAGCGCATGGTGGCCGTATTAGTATGCAAAACCGCGTAGAGGGTGGCTTAAGCGTTAAAGTATGGTTGCCTTCACAGCAGGATTAACACTGACTAATGATGAATAAAGTCTGATTGTTTCGAGTTATATTTTCCAAAAGAGAGTTGAAGCCTTAAAGCGTTTTTCAAATATGGCCAGCGGCCACTAACGTCGTGGCGCTTCGCCCACACCAGACCAAGAGGAACCAACGGCTGTTCCCTCTTGGATCACCCAGCCGCCCTGCAACATTTTCAAACAGCGAAAAGGTCGCAATGGGGTAGATCCAGCTTTTGACTTTATTGGGTAACTGCCTCAGCCTTATTCGAAAATGCTAACGCTTCCGATGGTACATCCTGTACCGCGAAAGCTAAGCTCACATCCATGTGAGCTTCACGCTATTTTCTTCAACGTCCTCAAGTTCAGAGTTGAATTTGTCCCTTTTAAAGTCAGTATATCTGACACGTTTATGCTCCAAAGCTACTTAGAACCAAAGCTCTATTTAACAATGCTTACCTTTGTTTTCCATACAAAAATCTAATTGATATTACTCTTTTACCGATGCCATTCTTACTGCCTAGATTGCATAATCTACTGAACTGGTTTTATATGCAGGTATAATGAGATTTGACTTAATTTAAATCAAACAACTCATTAAGTAAGCCTAAAGTCGTAACGTAGGCTTAATTAGAAAACTATAATTGATTGATAATATTGAAAATAAATTTCATCGCTTATTTTTTTACGACATTAACGCGCAAGCTCGTTTTGTTTTAGGATGTTGAGAGTGTTTTATCGCTTTACATCAAAGACATAGAGAATGTAGGATGATATAAATCAATAACTTGAACAGCCGACTTTATCGGGCGAGCCGTTCAATAAGCTGTTATGTGACGAGGTAAGTTTGGAGCATTTTCTAGACCATATATATCTGTATTGTGCGGTTATATTTTATGTTATTCCTCTAATCTTATATTTTATACATAGATATATAATGTATTTCTACATTAGCATCCCAACTTTAGGGCTCACATATTTGTGGATCGACCATATATACGCTGTGTCTCAGCCTAATTATCATGGTGGAGCTGGAGGAAGCTTGGGAATTGCAATTGCAATGATGTTGACTCTTGGGTTAATTATAGGTGCGGGTCTATGTTTTCTTACGAGTTTTCTAATTCGAAAAAATGGTCGCTTACACACATAACAAGGCGTTTAAAACGGAACTAAAACAGTGGGTTACGTTTCGCTTCGCTACACATTATAACCCACAATTTTAGTCCGCTTAACGCGGCGTTAGTGCTCAATACTATATGAAAAACATAATTGCAGTATTTATATCCACTCTATTCTTTGGCGTGCTCGCATTGGCTCATGTCCTTATTTTGCTGCACTATTGGAGTGAGGAAAAATCAGCCATTGATAGCTATTTGGCAAATATCGTACAGCTGCTTTTAATCGTGATAGCGGGCTACATCTGCGTTAAAATTTCTAACGTAAAAAAATGGTGGTTTGCCGGGTTTTTCGCCATCACCACATATATCCTCCTTACTGTGTATTTGATTTTTCTAGGCCCTGGTATAGATTTTTCCACTTGGGGCCTAGCAGCAATGAAAGTTCCAGCAGCTTTAGCCGTTTTTTCGTTATTAGGCGGAGGTATCTATCAATACTATTCAACAAAGCGCTAACAAGCGCATGTTGCTCGCCGCTATCGCGGCCGGACTCCTTACGCTTCACTTCAGTCGCCGCAAATGCGGGCGTTATGTGTATGAATAAGTCTGAAGCATTATCGAAAATTAGAGCCGCATTAGCAGGGGATTCTCAAGTCATTACTCCTAAAGGTGAAACTTATGAAGACTTCGTTGAAAGGTTGTCTAAAGAGTTATTGGCAAATGTTATAACGCCTATCGTAGCAACTGTTGTATCTACATGCGTAAAGAACGGTGATATTGAGAAATATCAAAGCTCTAAGGTTTGGGCAATCGCAAAACATGAAAATAGCTGGTTGCTAACATTAGAAAACGAAAATGAGTTTGCTTTGGGGTTTGGTGATACTCCAAATAAAATTATGATGCATGGTTTCTCTTCACCAGATGTACTCGGAGAGTGGTGTACATAATACAGATAACAAGCTGCTCAAAACGGACTGCTATCAGTTGGCTGCGCTTCGTTCCTCGCACATTATAGCCAACTATTATCAGCCCCTTAGCAGGGCGTTACGTGTCACGGAAGCACCGATGAAGAATTATAAGTTTGAATTATTCGCTGACTACTTTCAGGTCTATCTTATGGATACTGAGGCAGATGACGATACTTCGGAAGTGTGGACTGATGAGGCGCTTGATCTAAAACTAGGGTTACCGCCAAATACTCTCGCAGTTGGGACATTCCGCAATGTTGATGTGCCAGTTGAGGTAGAGATATACGATAGTGAGCCTGATATCAATCTCGAAGAGTGGGATCATGCTTCGAAAGGGTACCTCACTATCAAGTCTGGTAGTTGCGCAGTGTTCGGTTGCACAGACTATTTACCTGATGCAGCAAAGATAGAAATCAAACCGGGTGCCTATGCAGCACTTTCTTTAGCCAAAGGCCTCGATTCAATAACCGAGGAATGGGAAGACGCGGATGATATTTATAGGGTCATTCTTTGGCCTTCATCAGTTAAAGAGTACAAGGCACTAAAGAGCCATGAAAACACGTAACAAGGGTAGGCAAAATCGCCCGCAAAAGGCGCGGGCTGGACTCGCTAACGCTCGCCTTTGCTACCGGCGTTATGTGTTTAGGAAGGTTGGGTGAATAAACATCGAGATTGCAGCAATAGGCTAACATATGATTTTGATAAGATATCCTCAAAGGATTATCATGGAATCACTAAATCCGTTGTTAAAGAATTCAAATTAATTCCTCATACCGAGCTTATTAATGGTCTTGATGAAACATTCCAAGACTTTATTTTAAACCAATCCATTATTGGTTTGGAGTGGGATATTTGGTCTGGCTACATTGTTAATGCAAAAAATCCTGAGTCTGAATTACTAGTAGAGAAAATAGCTAAGTACATCAGTGTATTAAACACATAACAAGTCGTTAAACTAGGACGAAAAACAGTTGGTTTTTGCTCGTGCCTCGCTTATTTTAACCAACTATTTTTTGCCTCTCAACGAGGCGTTAGTGTGAACAAATGAAGCTTTTGCGAATACTGTTAGTCTTATGTTTAATTCAAGGCTGCAATGAAATGGAAATTAAAATGCTATCAAATGGAAGTGAAGTCAAAGAGGCTCTGCGAGAACTAAAGTCACAGAAAAAATTCCTTGCAAACTTAGCTCTATTTTACCCAGGAGCACCAGACGAATTAATTCGAATCGAAGCTGAAAACGTAATAAATTCAGCTTTGGTAAAACTCATTGAGTCACCATCTGATAGTTTTACTGAAAATGAGTTTTGGTCAACTTTAAAAGTTGCAGCAAAACAATTCGCTAAAATGGACTCTGAAGAAATGGATCGTGGTTTATCTTATATGGAAGAAATCATGGATATCTATAAAATTGAATCTTCAGATGGTAGGTTAAATGAATGGCGCTACGGTTTTGAGCCAAGTTCACACTAACAAGGGTTTTCAAGTCGGACAAATTACAGTTGGCTTTTTGTTCGTGCCTCACTTATTTTAGCCAACAGCAATTTGCCGCTTAAAACGGCGTTAGCAGTTCAATCATACAGGGTCGTATATGGATAAAATTTTTGATTACATATCAAAAGAATGGGCTGTAATATCTCAAGCACCGTTTGCTTTTTTGATACTAGGGGCATTAATGTTTGCCCTTGCTTATTTAGCCGCAAAATTTAAATTCACAGTTCTTGTCGATGAAGTTAAGGCAAAAAATGAAACTTTAAAAGAGAGGCTACTTTTAAAAACAGAGCAAGCCGAATCGTACAAAGATAGAGCATTAAAATATGATGATAATGTTCAACAAGTAGTTGGTTCAGATGAAATCGCGTTGAAAGAGAAAACCCTAGAAGTGGTAAAAAACCTCCGAGACTTTATAGAAAGGCATAAGAAAGAAGATGATCGTGTAAGTGGTATTGAGCGTTCAGTAATGCGAGAAGCACTAACAGAAGAAGAAAGAAATAAGGCGTGGGAAAAGAATACCAGCGAAATCATGCGACTTTCCAATGAACGAAATGCAGAATATGATCGCAGATTTAAAGTTGACGCCATGCTACTCAGAGATGAATTAAGAACTCGTCTAACTGATTATGAGCCATCAGATGGGTACCGCGATAGTGCTTATGAGCATCCTACAAATTACTTCGGTTTCAATGATGTAGCTAGTGATTTAGAGCGGATGGCAAAACTGCTAACACATATGAGCCTTCCACCAGTCAATAGGCGAGCCTAACTTATTTGACTGCTTTTGCAGTCAAATTAAAATCAATCAACAAATTCATCTACTTCGTCTGTCATTTAGCTGTCAAATCATCGTTTACAGCAAACACATATAGAGGCTCTCTTAGTGCGATCTTATCGCTGCCTGACTCTTTTCAATCCGTTGAAATATCAGGGGCACTAGACATTTATCGGTTAACCCTAAGATGGCACTATTCAAGTCAGAGGTGCTTTTTGCACAGTTAGTTTCAGGCTCATTTAGGGTGTAAACGACTTTGTTGATTGTATTTATTAATGCGCGCCAATAAGGTGTCTAATCAAGGCAACGTAGCTTAAATAGCATTTGGCATAGTGATGATGGTGAGAAGTCATTGCTTCATTAGCCACATCATTCACGGTCATGCTCGCTTCTCTTTTTAAGAGTATCTAGTTAGACGTTCAGCTCACCTTATTGCGCGACTTATCCTTTTAAGAATCGTTGTTCATCAAACACCGTTTTGTTCTTCAGCATGAAATAGACGCAGCGACCAAGCTTATGTGCCAGTGCAGACAACGCCTTTGCTTTACTCATTCGTTTTTGTAATCGATTAAGGTAGTTACGTGCTTTGTCATTGCCTCGCAGGTAAAGCACCGCTGCTTCTGAGAATGCCCATTTCAAATGAGCATTACCGATTTTATTGCCATTGGTGCCATAGGTTTTACCCGCTGATTCTGCTTTGCATTTGACCAATCGAGAGTATGAAGCAAACTTTTGTACTGACTCAAATCGACTGATATCACCGATTTCATAGAGGATTGTCAGTGACAAAATCTTGCCAATACCTGGTACTGTTTTCAGTAATTCTAAATAGACGGGATTATGGTTTTTGGCCTGTTTTTCAATGAACCATTCAACCTGTGCGAGTTCCTTTGCATAACAATCAAGTAGTGCCATGTCTAAATCAATGTTGCGTTGTACGATAGGATCTTGATATTGCTCGCGAAGTTTTTGTCTTGCAGAGATGTTTTTAAGATTAAGTTCAGTGGCAGGTAAATTGTATTGGCTGTTGGTGTTAACCACATGACCTTTGAGCATGGCCCCGTGACGGACAATCTTCATTCTTCGGCGCAGTAGATCACGAGCTGCGCGCATTTCACTTGGATAATCATAAGCTATTGGAAAGTTACCACCACGCAGTAGTGTGGCAATTTTAAAGGAATCGACTTTATCATTTTTGGTTTTACCACCGTGAATCGCCTTCATATAAAGCGCATGACCTAAGATAAAATCAATCCCAAGTTCAGCACACCAGTCGGACACCCAATACCAGCAATGCATGCACTCAACCCCGACAATCACATTGCCGATATAGGGTTCTAGAATGAGTAATAAGTCATCTTTACTGGCACCTATCTTTTTATGAGCTACAACTTCCCCTTTAGAATCAATGATACAGACATAAAGTAAACGTGCATGTAAATCGATACCACAGTAGTATGGATGTGAGTTATTATAAAATCTCATTGAGTTTTCTCCTGTTGGTTTAGTCACCTTAAGCATACCGCTGATGCGGCTTGCTAGGGAGGGGGCTCAATGAGTATCAAGCTAATCAACAAGGACAAAAAACAGTTTGCTGTTTTCGTTCCTCAACATTTTAGCAAACAATTTTTTGCCTGTTATTAGGGCGTTAGCAAGCAAGGTGGTAATGTGAGTCCGGCAGAACGAATTATTAATATTAAAGATGAAGTGGATCGGTTAATTCCGATGTATAAACAAAACTTATACAAATATACTTTGTTGGCATATTCTTCCAGTTTGCTAGATCTAGCTGATGCAATAATTACTCTCAATGATGCAGGGAAACTATCAGGCATTCCTGTTCTGTATAGAACATTTTCTGAAACCTTTGTTGATTTTCACAATTTGTCCTCGAATCGTGCTTATAGCTACAGGTTACAATCAAATCGGTTGAAAGAATGGATAAAGGTCTTAGATAATCTAGATCCCAAGCATTTAGAGTGGTTAAAAGAGTCTGCTGAACTTGACGACTTAGTAGAGTTCAAAGCTCAGCTCGTCAAAGAAAAGGCTGACCTTGGTGATCAATTTAATACAATTAGAATTGGTGCAAAGTTTGATCTGGCAGATTTAAAAGACTTTTACGATACAGTTTACAATGAACTTTGTAGTGACTCTCACTCCAATCTTAGGTCAGTTTTTAGTCGTCTGCATTTAGATGGCAATGATCCTAAAGTACAGTTATGTATTAGTACAATACCGCAGGCACTGACTGAATTAGAGATAACACTTGCTAAATGTTTCAGTGATAAAGCTTGCTAACACATATGAGCCTTCCACCAGTCAATAGGCGAGCCTAACTTATTTGACTGCTTTTGCAGTCAAATTAAAATCAATCAACAAATTCATCTACTTCGTCTGTCATTTAGCTGTCAAATCATCGTTTACAGCAAACACATATAGAGGCTCTCTTAGTGCGATCTTATCGCTGCCTGACTCTTTTCAATCCGTTGAAATATCAGGGGCACTAGACATTTATCGGTTAACCCTAAGATGGCACTATTCAAGTCAGAGGTGCTTTTTGCACAGTTAGTTTCAGGCTCATTTAGGGTGTAAACGACTTTGTTGATTGTATTTATTAATGCGCGCCAATAAGGTGTCTAATCAAGGCAACGTAGCTTAAATAGCATTTGGCATAGTGATGATGGTGAGAAGTCATTGCTTCATTAGCCACATCATTCACGGTCATGCTCGCTTCTCTTTTTAAGAGTATCTAGTTAGACGTTCAGCTCACCTTATTGCGCGACTTATCCTTTTAAGAATCGTTGTTCATCAAACACCGTTTTGTTCTTCAGCATGAAATAGACGCAGCGACCAAGCTTATGTGCCAGTGCAGACAACGCCTTTGCTTTACTCATTCGTTTTTGTAATCGATTAAGGTAGTTACGTGCTTTGTCATTGCCTCGCAGGTAAAGCACCGCTGCTTCTGAGAATGCCCATTTCAAATGAGCATTACCGATTTTATTGCCATTGGTGCCATAGGTTTTACCCGCTGATTCTGCTTTGCATTTGACCAATCGAGAGTATGAAGCAAACTTTTGTACTGACTCAAATCGACTGATATCACCGATTTCATAGAGGATTGTCAGTGACAAAATCTTGCCAATACCTGGTACTGTTTTCAGTAATTCTAAATAGACGGGATTATGGTTTTTGGCCTGTTTTTCAATGAACCATTCAACCTGTGCGAGTTCCTTTGCATAACAATCAAGTAGTGCCATGTCTAAATCAATGTTGCGTTGTACGATAGGATCTTGATATTGCTCGCGAAGTTTTTGTCTTGCAGAGATGTTTTTAAGATTAAGTTCAGTGGCAGGTAAATTGTATTGGCTGTTGGTGTTAACCACATGACCTTTGAGCATGGCCCCGTGACGGACAATCTTCATTCTTCGGCGCAGTAGATCACGAGCTGCGCGCATTTCACTTGGATAATCATAAGCTATTGGAAAGTTACCACCACGCAGTAGTGTGGCAATTTTAAAGGAATCGACTTTATCATTTTTGGTTTTACCACCGTGAATCGCCTTCATATAAAGCGCATGACCTAAGATAAAATCAATCCCAAGTTCAGCACACCAGTCGGACACCCAATACCAGCAATGCATGCACTCAACCCCGACAATCACATTGCCGATATAGGGTTCTAGAATGAGTAATAAGTCATCTTTACTGGCACCTATCTTTTTATGAGCTACAACTTCCCCTTTAGAATCAATGATACAGACATAAAGTAAACGTGCATGTAAATCGATACCACAGTAGTATGGATGTGAGTTATTATAAAATCTCATTGAGTTTTCTCCTGTTGGTTTAGTCACCTTAAGCATACCGCTGATGCGGCTTGCTAGGGAGGGGGCTCAATGAGTATCAAGCAAATCAACAGGACAAAAAACAGTTGGTTTTTGCTCCCGCGTCGCTTATTTTAACCAACTATTTTTTGTCCGTTATTTGGGCGTTACCTATAGAAAATTTAACCTGAAACTCACGAATTAGAATTAATGGTATAACTCGGAAATGTCCATAAATGAGTTAGATGCCTCAGCTTGAAATGCCTAAATTCAACTCTGAACTTGAGGCCTTTGAAGACTCTTTATATGAGAATACGTGAGCTGGTCATGCACGGCGAGCTAGCTTTAGAGGGGAAGGGATGCCCCATCTGAAGCGTTAGCATTTTCATTCTTTACTATAAAGAGGTGGCCGAAGAACACACAGACGAAGTTAAAAGCTGGATTCAACCACGTCGCGAAATTATTGTTTCTATTATTTAAATCAAATGGGATAATTTTGATGTGGTGGCTGGGCCAATTCTTTTATAGAAAATAAAGAGGGAACCGCCGTTGCTTCCTCTTGGTCTGGTGTGGGCGAAGCGCCACGACGTTAGTGGCTGCAGGCCATATGTACATAAGTACAAAGCAAGAATATCACCTGGATCCCGTCTCAAAAGTACTGCCGGGACGACGAGAAAGTAGTTATCAAGCTTTGTCCAGAAATGAGTTAACGTAAATTAGCTACTTACTCACTACCGCTCGAATTAAGCCGCGTTGAAACCAGGTTTGCATGGTCTGCAGTACCATCATTGGCGCAGATTGCTCGTCGTGCCATTGCAACATTTGTTCGCACTGGTCGGCAAAGTTGTTGCCCTGAATAAACCCGAGTAACAACGCATGTTGCTCTGTCGTTAATGATACAAATTCTGTTAACCGCGACTCTCCCCGCCATAATAACCATGCCCTAGGTGACTGATAGTCAGGTTCTGGCGGCGCGGTATCCACTTTTAACGCTTGCCAAGCTTCGACGGCATTACTGTTACAAGTGAATATTTGTACGCTGGGATGAAAGCGTAAACAGCAATTGGGCCACAATTCTGGTGATATGGCCTGTAAGTCGCTAAAGCTTGTACGGGCGCAGTCTGCAGCATCAAATGCATTGAGTAACCGGCGCTCGAATCGGGTTAAATCGGCGATAATCGGATACTGTTTAAAAAACGCATCTTGTTGTAAAAAATCCGGTAAACCATCACAAAACTGGCGCAATGACTTATTACTTGATGGATATTGACGAGTATAGTCGGCTGCCATTTTATCGAATAAATCGTCACCCAAATACAAACCTAGCAGCTGGTGGTCGGTTTCAATGGTTTCTTTTAATCGAATTCGGTAAGCGTTGGCATAAATTTGTAGGCGATCATCGGCGCTGATCCCCGCTTGTTCAGACACGTTTGCTTTCATCACCGATTGAATCTGTCCGTGTTGTGTATCCGAACCATCAGACAGTAAATATTGCATAAATTGTTGTTGAATTTCAGCTAAACGACTCATTGTTATGCCCTGACTTTTTGCGATGAAGCATGATTAGCGCTGATGAATTTGCTGACGTCATCAAGTGAACGAGTGCCAAACTGTGAGCGTGCTAGGGCTGGGTCGTCGGGTAAGGTTAACTGAGCAATGTTTTTCGCTTCGAGTAATTCTTGGTATAACGCTGGGAACTCGGGAATATTAGCGTCGCGCTCAATCATGGTGCTAACCGCGCCAAAGCGCTCTAGTGCCGCTTGGTATAAGGTCCACACTGACGGCGGAATATCATGGTCGTGGGTATCAATGACATAATCACCAAAATCGCTGTGGCCAGCTAAGTGAAACTGTTGTACCCGGCGTGGGTCGATTTTTTTAAGGTAATCGAGTGGATTAAAATGATGATTACGGGCGCTGACATAAATATTATTGATGTCGAGTAATATTAAGCAATCTGCGGCTTCTGCTACTTGGCTTAAAAAATCCCATTCATCCATGGTCGAGTCTTGGTATGACAAATAGCTCGATACGTTTTCCAGTAAAATTCGACGACCTAGTACGTCTTGTACTTGTCGAACTCGCTGCGCCACATGATTAACGGTTTCTTCGGTATAAGGCAGTGGCAGTAAGTCATGGCTATTGACGCCGTGAATTGAGGTCCAGCAAATATGATCAGATATCCATTTAGGTTGAATGTCGTTACTGAGCTTTTTAAGGGCTTTTAAGTAATCCATGTCTAAAGGATCTGTACTGCCTATCGACATTGATACGCCATGCATCACTACAGGATATTGTTCGGCAATGGCTTCTAAATAATATCGAGGTTTACCACCAGCGACTAAGTAGTTTTCAGATAGCACTTCAAACCAGTCAATATCTGGCTGGTGTTGCAAAATGTATTCAAAATGGTCGGTTCGTAAGCCCAAGCCAAATCCGAGAAAGTCTTCTGTAATGCGCGTATCTGGCATGGTGAATCCTATTTTAATGCAAATGTTCTAGCTTGATTTAGGCAAAACTTGCGTTAATCATTGAGATAGTAAGCTGATGACCCTGCCACAATAGTAGGTGGCAGCGTCATCAAACGAAGCTTAATTAGCTTGTTTTACCGCCAATATCAGCACAAGATTTTGCTGTAGTGCTAACAAAACCAGTACCTTTACAGCTTGCCATACCGCCACATGCGTTATCGGCACCTTTACAGTCATTATGGCCTTTACAGACGTTAACACCGTAACAATGTACTAAATCGGCTTTAGTGACTTTACCAACCCAATCATCTTTTTGCGTGCCGCCTACATCAGCACAGGCTTTTGAAGGCATGCCAACAAAACCAGTGCCTTTACAGCTTGCTTGACCGCCACAGGCATTGTCGGCTGTTTTACAATCGTTATGGCCTTTGCAGGTGTTAACGCCGTAACAATGGACTAAATCTGTTTCGCCTGCTGCCAAAGGTGCCGTGCTTGTTTCAGCGGCCATAGCCTGACCTGATAAACTTGCCATTGCGAGTGCTAATGCTGCGCCGGTTAAGCTGCTTTGTGCTTTCATATTCATGATGTATTCCTTGCATTTGTGGTTATTATGTTTACTGCTATTCATGTTTACCCATGACAAGATTGACTGGGTACAGCCATTATTCTTGTTAGGAGGTATTAGTAATGACCGTGGTGCTGCGAAAGATCTTTCAAGTTAAAGTGTAGACTAGTCACTAAAATGTTGTTGATGTGTTAACTTGTGATTGATTTATAAGGTGAAACAATAATTTACGATTTTGCAGATGAGTGCTTAAGCATTATATGAATTAGGTTGTTATTAAGGCCGGTAGATTATGTTATTTTGTTCTGATTACATTAGTGGTTAACACAACGCGTTCAATCGTAACGAATACAGCTAATACAACGAATACAGCTAATACAACGAATACAACGAATACAACTAAAACACAGCTACACATAATAAGAATATTAATAACTAAGGATAGATTATGCAGACGATACTGATATGTTTATTGATTGCCATGCTGTTGCCGTATGCGGCAAAAGTTCCATTAGCGATGGCAATGGCTAAATTAGGCCGATATGACAATGACCATCCAAGAGCCCAGCAAGCTCAATTAACCGGTTTTGGGGCGCGAGCATTAGCAGGGCATCAAAATGCATTTGAATCGCTAATCGTATTTGGGATTGCAGTATTAACAGCCTTACTGACCAATAATGTCACCGATGTTGTTGCGCTTTTAGCCATAGTACATGTGGTCGCACGGCTGGTTTACCATGCGCTGTATTTATTGAATTTTGGAACATTACGTTCATTGTCTTGGTTTGTTGCCATCGGTGCATCGATTGGAATATTTTGCCAAGCGTTTTAAGCTTATGTTACTCAAACAACACTGACTCCCATAAAAAAACGCCTTAATGGCGTTTTTTTATGGGAGTCAGTTGATACTCGTCATCATGAGGGTAGTCTAGGCTTAGTATTGGCTTAATCTAGACTCGCAACACGTTCGTAGCCCATTTCGGTTAATTGGTCGTTAACGCAATCAAGCAAAAATGCGCCGACTTCACTTTCTGGCAGTTGGTCTTCAAGTGCAATTTGCTGGCAGGCTTCTTTTAATGAAACTACATCGTTAACGGGTGCTTGGGGAAGTGCAGCAGCACTAAAACTCATCGCTGTACCGCTAATTAACATAGCAGCTAAAGTCGTAAGGGCTAAACGTGAATGACGTGAATGTTGCATGGTTGTTCCTTCTTGGGAGAACTTTGTTATTTTGACAAATACTACTGCAGCTTAGTTCCGTTAGATATAGCGATTAACGCGCTTTTTATGATTTTATATACAAAAAGTAAGGTATTGAATATGGTTTCGTTGCTCACTCAAGTAAAAAGTTGTCAACTTTGCGTATCAAGCCTGGTAGATGGTGTACGCCCAGTAGTGCAAATTGATCCGCAAGCAAAAGTGTTGATCATCGGTCAGGCCCCTGGACGTAAAGTACATTTGTCGGGTATTCCATTTGATGACGCCAGTGGCGACCGATTAAGGCTATGGTTAGGGGTAACGAGAGACGTTTTTTACGATGCCAAACAGATTGCTATTATGCCGATGGGCTTTTGTTATCCGGGCAGTTATGCCGGTTCTGGTAAAGGAAAGTCTGGCGACTTACCTCCTCGGCCAGAATGCGCGCCTAAATGGCATGGTTTATTGCTGCAGCAGTTAGTTAACGTCAAGTTGGTCTTGCTGGTGGGGCAATATGCACAACAGTATTATTTAACCGATAAGCCGAAAACATTAACCGAAACAGTGCAGCAATGGCGCAGGTTTGGGCCTCGTTATATCCCAATCCCACACCCCAGTCCGCGCAATAATATTTGGCTTAGTCGTAATCCATGGTTTGAAGATGAGTTACTTAGCGACATTCGTCCACGCATTGCGAATGCGTTAGCCTAAACGTGGTGTTTTTTGATCTACTATATTTAAATACTGTCTTGAACTAGTACTCAGTTATTTTTAAGTTATTGTTTTTTTTGGTTAATAAAGTCGATAGCGCTTTTATCTAAGCAGCGTTTAGACAAATAAGTCGTGGTTTTTTGCAGTTTAATTAACAAGCCTGCATCGGTTTCAGTAATTCGATAAATATCGGTCCATAAAATCTGTTGATTAACATGCAGTGACTGACTACTGATACCATTATCATCTATTGTAAGATTGACATGCTCACCTGCCGCTTTACTCATCATTTGACGCCATAACCACCAGGTTTTATTAAAACGAATACTCAAAAACTCTACCACGGCTAAGCCAATAAAAAAGTAACCTAAATAGTAGGTTTCTTTGGTGCTCATTGATGTTGGGCTTAGTGTGTCGAGCATTAAAATAGCCAAACCAACCAGTGCAAAAATGGCGGTTTTAATAAAACGTTTTGGTGAGGTGCTGGGATGAATTGATTGCAGATAGCATTCTTCAAAGTACGACTTGTCTAGTACATATTCAGCAGTATAACTAAAGGCTTGTGACATGATGACCTAATTTACGGCAGTTGATGGGCATGATTATCGCATAGTCATCAGTTTGCTCAAAGCCTGCTTAGTGGTGAAATAAAAGCGCCATGGTGATTCATTCACACATGGCTCATTTATATCAACAACACTGACTGATTAAGGTCGTTATTCGTCTGTGGTGATAGCTTGCATTAATGTTGCCGACAATTGCTGCTGTTGTTCAGGGGTTAACTGCTGATCGTCTTTATTGGATAATAAAAATACATTGTCTGCGCGTTCGCCGACCGTACTGATGGTGGCCGAATGAATATTCAAATCCAATTCCCTGAATGCACTGGCAATTTGTTCCATAAACTCACTGGTGTCTAATGCTGACACATTGACTAAGCTACGGGTCGATTTACGTGAATGCAAAAATTCGATATTGGGCTGATTATCGAAACTCTGATGTCGCCTCGACTGGCGTTTTTTCGGTAAATTAATACCTTTATCCAGCACCTGATGTAACTTGTTGATGACTTGTTCACGACGTTGTGCGCTGGTAATTGGCTTTTCATCAAAATCGAGTACTTTAAATGACTCAACCACATAACCGTCTTTAGTTCGGGCTATTTGTGCCTGTTTAACCGAAATACGTAATGTCGCTAATGTATTGAATAATTTTACAAACAATCCGTGTCTGTCTTTGGTGTAAACAAACACGTCACTGCAACCTTTTACCACGACATCGTCGAGTAAAATTAGCGTGTTGTATTGATTGTCTGTTACAGGCGTAAGATCGTGTTTAATCATCGCTTGGGTGTATCTGGCGATATCATCCGCTTCGGCATTACTGAAAAAGGCGATAGGTAAACGACGCCATAATTTTTTGATATCGTCACTGCTATCGTCATCTGTGGCTAATAAATTCAGTGCTTCTTGCTTGTGTTCCCGTACCAAAGTACGCAGTTGCAGAATATTTTCAAAACCATTGCGCAGTGCTTTACGAGTAACAAAATACAAATCTTTTAATAGTGACGCTTTCCAGTCATTCCACAGATCATCATTGGTTGCCTGAATGTCGGCAATGGTCAGGCAGTACAGGGCGTCTAAACGGGTTAAGGTACCTACTTTTTTGGCAAAAGCATTCACGACATCAGGATCATAAATATCCATGCGTTGTGAGGTAATAGACATTAACAAATGATTTTCTACTAGCCAGCAAATCAGTTTCTCTTGTGACACTTTTAAGCCATGAAACTTAGCAAATAAATTGGCATCAACAGCACCGAGTTTACTATGGTCACCGCCACGGCCTTTGGCTAAATCATGAAACAATGCAGCAAATAACAGCGTCGACTTATTAGACATTTTTTGATAAATATCAGCGGCTAATGCCAGATCTTTATCCAACGTTTTGATGTCGTTTCCGTAGATATATATATTTTTAAGCACCTTGTGGGTGTGCTCATCGACTGTATAGGCATGGAATAAGTCAAACTGCATCTGGCCAACAACTTCACGCCATTGCGGTAAATAAGAGGCTAAAATACCGTGTTGATGCATCAAGGTGATGGCGAGTCCCATGCCTTGAGGGTGAACAAATATCGCTTTAAATTGCTCTCGACAACGCTGAAAATCTTGTAAATCACCCATTAAACGACGTCTTACTTGGCGTAAAGATCGTAAGGTTTCTGCGGTAATACCGATTATTTTGTCGTGATGAATCGCGATAAACTCAAATAACGCCATAATTTGGGTGCGATCGATAAATACGGTTTCGTCGCGAACGTGAATGTACTTATCAACAATTTCAAAATTATCGTTAATCGCGATTATTTGTGGATTGAGCTCTGGAATAATTTCTCGTTGGAAATACGCCATTAAAATTTTGTTTAACTCGCTGATGCGCTTCATGGCGCGAAATAATTGACGCATCATTTTTTCAATAGCAATATTGCCGCTTTCACCGATGGGCATACCATCACCAAAACCCATTAATTTAGCCACTTCAGCTTGGTATTGCAGTAATAAACGATTTTCAGAACGTTGGGCTGCTTGATGTAAGGCAAAGCGCACTCTAAATAAAAAGTGTTGGCACTCCATTAATTCAGCATATTCGTCATTAGTTAAAAAACCAAAGCGACGTAGTGATTGCATATTGGCAACGCCGAAATGTTTGCGAGCAACCCAGGTAAGGGTTTGAATATCACGCATACCACCTGGGCTGGTTTTAAGATTGGGTTCAATACTGTATGAGGTGCCTTGTGCTTTGGCATGACGTTCTTGTTGTTCGCTGAGTTTGGCATTAAAAAACGCTTGGCTTTGCCATAAATCCTGGCCGTACAGTGCATTCAACACTTGCTGTTGGTGCTGACTATTACCGAATAAATGACGAATTTCCAGTAAACTGGTTGCAATGGTTACGTCATCCTTACAGGCTTGAAATGTGTCAGTTAAACTGCGTACAGCGTGACCTAAATCGAGATTAAGATCCCAAAGTTGAGTCAGAAATTGGCTTACAGAAGCAGCTTCCGTAGGCGTTAATGGACCATCGTGAATAACGCAGATGTCGATATCAGAGAAAGGATGTAAGGTTTGCCGGCCGTAACCCCCAACTGCATTGAGCGAGATACGCGCGGGATCTAATTCGAAGGGTTGCCAAAGTTGGCATAATAGCGCATCGAAAAAATGTGATCGCTTATTCAAGGTGTCATTAATTGCACTTTGAAAAATGTTATCTTGTAAATATTGATCCAGTGACTTAATCGCCTGTTTTAATTCAGCGCTGGTCATATCTGGGCGCAAATCTGTACTAGCAGGTTGCGAAAGCATGTTACTCCTTAATGTTTTTGCCTTTTAACAGAATAAGGTATTCTTAAACAAATTGGTATCATTCTATATTGGTGAAGTTTTATGGTGTCTAAACGAGGTCGACTGGACCAATTTATTGCTGGTACGTTACAAATCCCCAAAAAAGCGGTTCGGCTATTGTTAGTCACCAATAAAGTGCTTGTCGATGGCCAGTTTGCTAAGTCACCAGACTTACAAATTGATGAGTTTACTCATATTGAATGTAATGGTGTGGTGCTGCGTCAATATCAAAAACAGTACTATATGCTCAATAAACCTGATGGGGTGGTGAGTGCGACCATTGATGATAAACACGCTACGGCATTAGGATTAATAACTGGCGTCAACACTGATATGTTGCATATTGCCGGTAGATTAGATTTACATTCTACCGGGTTATTATTATTAACCAACGACGCTAAATGGTCCGAAGCATTAATGTCGCCGCAGCATAAAGTCGACAAACAGTATCTGGTAACCTTAGCTAATCCGCTAGAGCAAGGGTATGTAGAGGCATTCGCTAAAGGGATGTATTTTGAATTTGAAGACATCACCACATTGCCGGCACAACTCACGGTATTATCGAGTCATCAAGCTCGGGTGGTGTTGCGTGAAGGTAAGTACCATCAAATTAAGCGAATGTTTGGTCGTTTTAGAAATCCGGTGGTGGCGCTGCATCGTGAATCTATTGGTGAAATCGTGCTTGATAGCCAGTTAGCGTTGGGTGAATTTCGTTCATTAACAAAAGCTGAAGTTGATAGCATTTTTCAGCACTAGATCAATTTTTTTTATTTGGATACATGTTAATTTAATCGCCTCATTACAGCAGATTAGGTGATATGTGGATATTCAAGCACTGAAAAAAGTCAGCGAATTAGATGTATTTAGTTTGTTGGTGTTTAAGCTCATTTACGAAACCGGCTTTGCTAATTTTGCAGCCAAAGAGCTTGCTGTATCCGCGCCAAAAATTAGTCGATGTTTAACATCATTAAGGGCTATTTTTAATGACGAATTATTTTTTCGTCGCCAACAAGGGCTAAAACCGACCCCATTAGCTGAACGTTTGTACCAGCCTGTATGCCAATTGTGTGACATGGTGAGCCAAATTGAGCGAGTGGCAGACGACCGCTTAAATCACCATCAAACACCGATTTTACATATTGCAGTATCGCCGAGCATTATTACCAGTGTAGCCATTGCGTTAAGTAAGCTTCCGCGTGATGTTATCGGCAAAGTTAAACTTCACAGTTGGCAAGCTGACACGGAAGAGTTGATTTACAATGGCGAACTCGATTTTGGTATTGGCTTTGAAACTCAAGATGCTCATGGTTTAGAGGCTTATCCTATTGCCAATGTGACGTCTTTATGCGTTGTAGGTAATATTAACCATTCATTTTGGGGTAGTGTTGAGAACATCAAGTTAGAAGATATTATTCAACACCCTGTGGTGTATTTACGCTGTAAAGGCTTTAACAATCGTATTGATCCTTTAGAGTTATATTGTCAAACCCATGGTTTGCTACTAGAAGATATTGAGTGCGCAAGAAAACTCGAAGATTGGTATTGGCACATACTGACCATGGACAGCTTGGCCATTACGATTTGTAATGAAGGTTCGTTTGCGCAACAAATTCCTCAATTACGAGTAGAAAAACTTCCACATGATGAATTTAATAAGCTCAATAGCGTGATGGCTATGCCAAGTTATTGTTTAATTGAGCGAGCAGAACACTACCGCCGTTATTCGTCAAATGTTAAGGAAGTGATAATCAATATCATTAAGTCATTGCTAGTGTGAAGATTGGTAACATTTTTTGATGAGATTCAGAACACTTAAGTTTGTGGTCTGAATCTTTTTTATAGCCATTATTTATGTAAATCGCTGATTTTATGGTTTTTTATTGGTCACCCACTATTTTTTACATTATCAAAATACATTTAATACCTCTTTAGGGTTACTTAATCTGAAACTGACGGTTTCATTTTTGCGTATACCTAAAACTAAAACTATCGATTACTGTTAACGAATTTGTAACCAAACCTCACAGGTTTACCACTGCAGACGGGTGTTTTGTTCTATTTCCTTATATTTTAGATGCGTAAAACCTACAAATTTAAATCGGGGGATTTAAAATGAAGAAATATAATAGAACATTACTTGCTGCAGCGTTTATTGCAGCGTTAGGTGTGACCGGTTGTGGTTCTGACGGCAGTGATGGTGCTGACGGAGCTGCTGGTGCCGCGGGTACAGATGGAACACCTGGCACGCCTGGTACTCCAGCTGGTTCGGTTGTTACAACAGTTGAGAATGCCTATGACTTTACCTTAACACTGGCTCCTACGGATATCGTCGTAGTAGGTGCTGATCCATTTAACGTTAAATTTACTGTAACAGGTAAAGGAAGTGGCGGAGCGGACGTTCCATACACTGGGCTTGATAAAGTTGCGTTATACGTGACCAGTCAATCAGCTAATGCTACTGACACTGGCGCACCAATGTTGTGGACAAACCATGCACTTGCCAATGATTTTGGTAGCAGCATGTATTGTACCTTAACCGGTACTGCCGCAGCTCGAGGCGGCGCTGTAGTCGATGCTTGTACATTAGTTGAAGATGAAGCTAATCCTGGTACTTATACTGGTTCTTGGGCACATGATGGTAATGCGCCTGTGGTATTAGCAAGTGGTGATGCAAACGATTTAGTCCGTGTGTTTATTCGTGCCTATGACGTTACGATGGCTGATGGTACAGCAGTAAGTGATAAGATTTTATCAACTCCAGTAGATTTTATTCCTGCTACTGGCGAACTTGCTGTTTCTGCAAAAGATGCTGTGTCTAGTGCAGCATGTATTAGATGTCATAGCCCAATGGAAGGTTACGCTGATACTGATATGCGTATTGCCAACATTGGTGCTCATCATAATTACCAAAAAGTTGAAAATTGTGTAGCTTGTCATAATCCTGCTTATGCTGGTGGACAAGACGATCCTGAAGTTGGTTTTAACGTTAACTTCAATGCCATGATCCATACCATTCATGCTGGTCATCATATTGCTGACAAGTTGACTGGTGAAGCCAAAGAAATGTTTGGTGGAGTTGGATTTCCTGCTGAGTTAAATGAATGTACTGTTTGTCATGATAATGGCACACAGTGGAACGACAATGTCTATGCTGAAGCCTGTTTATCATGTCACGTTGATGTTGATTTAACGACGGGTGTTAACCATAGAGGTATCGTTCCTGCTAGTGACGCTGTTTGTTCTGGTTGTCATGGCGCAGGTAGTTTAAGCCCAATCGAAGCTCACAGTGTTGATCGCCGTGCCGCCTTTGAAAATGGTTTGGTACTAGAGGTTGCTTCTGCTGAAGTCGCGTCAGACGTATTAACTGTCATCATTGATGTTAAATTAAATGGTGTGGTTGCGGCTGATGGTACTGATTTAACTCAGTACTTAAACAAAGCTAAATCAGGTGATGATATTTTAATCGGTACACTTGATGGCAATGGCGATTATGTGCGTGGTTTAAGTATCAATACAGCTTCTAATCCAGAAATGTTTGTGGTTCAAAGTGGCAAGTTAACCTTAACTAAAGCACTTACACCGAATCAGTTAGACGGCCAAATACTTTCAGTTACTTCTGAAATGAACATGTGTGGTAATACAACGACCGATATGGTTGTTGTTAATACCAAACTAGCTGAAGGTGCAGGAACCGATACTGGTGCTTGTGATGTACCTGTTCCAGCTAACATTGTCACTAAGTACTTTATGTTTGATGCAGTTGCGGCTAAAGGCGTATTAACTGAGGACAATCTACGTTTCGTTAGTCCTGAGTTGACAGCTTATACCTCACCTACACAGGCTGGTAACGACCGTACAACAGCTGACGAAGCTAAATGTAATGCTTGTCATGACAACTTGTCTCACGTTAAATCACCTAACCATGGTGTGACTAACTTTACACAATGTGCTGATTGTCATAACAACAACTATGCAGGTTCTTACCATGCAGATGTTTACAAGCAAGCTGGTGTAGATGCTGATGGCGAACCTACGTTTGAAGTTGTTGAAGGGTTAACTTATAACAACCGTGATCTAGTGACCGTAGCACATCGCTTCCACAGTGGTTTGTTTGCAGGTAGCACAGGTGCTGGCATTTACTTAGGTACAGATGGTGAAACTTGGGTTAACTATCCTGCAACTAAAACAAATTGCCAAGCTTGTCATAAAGATGCGAATGCTGCAGGGGATGCTATGCCATTCTTCTCTGGCACTGGTACGTTAACATCTGGCAGAACTGCAATTGCAATCAGTGGTGGCGAATTTATTTCTCCTGTCGCTGAAGCATGTCGTAGTTGTCACGCTCACTCTGGTGCTGCTGCTCTAGCTCACTTCAAGAGTAATGGTGCGACAGTTGCTGGTGATAGCGTAATGTCTGCTGCCGGTGTACCAATTGAGTCTTGCGCAACTTGTCATGCTGAAGGTAAAACTTACGGTCTTGATAAAGTTCACTCTGGTGCAGCGCACTAAATATCTAGATAACTTCTTAATCATCACTTAAGAAAGTAAGTAAGAGGGAGGCAGCAATGCCTCCCTTTTTTTATTCATTTTATCCATCAGTGTATAAGCACTGTATGCGTCCGGGCAAGTACGTCTTCAACTGCGCTCATCGAGCCTTTATCTTAACGACTGATAATGACATCAGGAGTTAACATGGCTACACGTTCACATCAAGATTGGGTTGCTTTGATACAACAGCAATCCGCTAGCGGCTTAACGATTTCAAATTTTTGTCGTGTGCACAAGCTTAGTCTTAGTGGGTTTTACGCCCGCAAAGCGGACATGGCTAAAATGGGCACCCAACAGATAGCGCCGTTTGTTAAGGCTACCGTGACATCGCCCACTGCGATGACAACCCAAGCTCAACCTTCCGCTTCAGCCCAGGCTATCCATTTTCAGCATCAAACCGGTTTATGGACTTTCCCCAGCACCTTGCCTGCACGATACCTGCTGGAGATTATAAAAGGCCTACAAGCATGTTGATGTTTCGTGAGCTTCCCAGTGTTTATCTGCACCGTGCACCGGTGGATTTTCGTAAATCGATAAATGGCTTAGCTGTTATCGTTGAGCAGCAATTATCCTTACAGGCCAACGACGGCAGTGTGTTTGTCTTTTGTAATAAAGGCCGTGATAAATTAAAAATCCTCTACTGGGATAACACCGGCTTTGCACTGTGGTACAAACGCCTCGAGCAGGATAAGTTTAAGTGGCCGACGAAAAGTATTGATGAGTGCCTGAGTTTATCTGAGCAACAGTTTCATTGGCTGTTATCTGGCTTTGATGTGCTGGGTCATCAGCATGTGAACGGCTTGAATTACAGTTAATTGATCGCCATTGCGAAGGCTGTTTTCGATAATTAGATCACTGCTTTAGCCTTATCTAAGGGTATGTTTGGTATAATAATGCCATGAAACTAAACCCTGATAACTTACCCAATGACGTTGATTTACTTAAGCAATTATTGCTTGAGACGTTGGCGGCTAAAGACGCTGAAATCGCCGAACTTAAACACTCTGTGCAGCGTTTGCTTGAACAATTTCGCTTAGCCCAGCAACAACGTTTCGGCGCCAGCAGTGAAAGCCATGACTATCAAGGTGAGTTGTTTAACGAAGCAGAAGTGACGGTTGATGAGCCTGTTGAATTAACAGCAGATGCTGACGCGCCTGTGTCACCTAAACAGCGCGCCAAGCGTAAATTACTGCCTAAAGACCTGCCACGTGAAGTGATTATCCATGATATCAGTGATGAAGATAAGCAGTGTGAGTGCTGTGGTCATGAGCTGGCGTTAATGGGCCAAGACAGTAGTGAGAAGCTGAAGTTTATTCCGGCGAAAATCAGTGTGATTGAGCACGTTAGATTAAAATACAGCTGCAAGCATTGTGAGACTAAAGGACCCCAGGCCAATATCAAACAAGCGCCCGTGCCAGTCAGTCCTATCCCTAAAAGCGTGGCGACGCCAAGCTTGTTAAGCCAGCTCATTACCAGTAAATATCAGTACGCATTACCCCTTTACCGGCAAGAAACCTTATTCAAGCAACACGGTATCGCCTTAAGCAGGCAAACCATGGCGGATTGGATGATGAAATCTGCAGCGCTGTTCAAGCCCTTACATGATTTACTGCACCAACATCTATTAACACAAGATGTCATCCACGCCGATGAGACCACGCTCAAAGTGATTAACGATGAGCGAGTAAAATCCTATATGTGGGTGTATTGCGCTGGCGCGGATAAACCAAGCACTGAGCCTCGATATCAAGGTTTGCGCAATATAGTACTGTACGACTATCAAGACGGTAGCCGCGCGGGCACCTGCGTGAGCCGTTTTCTGGCTACCGAGCAAACGGTATTTAATGGTTATTTACAAGTCGATGGTTACGCGGCTTATCAGCAGGCAAACAATAAACTGGTCGGTTGTTGGGCTCATGCGCGGCGTAAATTCAAAGAAGCGCTAATAGCACAAGGCAAGCCCAAAGTAGGCAAAATCAGTAAAGCGGATATGGCATTGAGCATGATAGCCAAGCTGTACCGTATTGAAACCCAAATACAAGCACTGAGCCTGGAAGAGCGATTGTATTTTAGGCGCACCCACTCACGTGCTCAACTGGGGTTATTTAAGCAATGGTTGGATAAATCAGTGCAGCAAGTATCAAAGGAGAGTCCGCTAGGCAAAGCCATCCATTACAGCCTCAATCAATGGTCAAAGCTGAGTTGTTACACGCAAGACAGTCGACTCAATATCGACAACAACCGTGCAGAGCGGGCAGTAAAACCGTTTGTGATAGGGCGTAAAAACTGGCTATTCAATCACAACCATCGCGGCGCTGAGGCGAGTGCAATTTTGTACAGCATCATAGAAACGGCTAAAGCGAATGGACTCATCCCGTTCGATTACATCGAACACTGCTTAGAACAATTATCCTACCTTAAATGCGATCTCAACAGCCTTTTACCCTGGCAGGTTAAGCTAGACAAGGCGTAGTTCGCCGGACGCTTACTAAGCACTTAATGGCCAGCCGGTATTAATATTTCTTCTCAAGAAGATATCGTTCAGTATCATTTATTACCCAATCTAATCCGACTTAAACCAAACCAACCTAATCAAATCTGCTCAATCCAACCAATGCCAATAGCTTTAGTTATCGCTATTTAATCGACCATTGAAGAGGTTAATGACATTTCAACGTCAACTGAATCATCTAACCTAGTGGCGCTTTATCTAAACTGATAATGACTTAATGGGCCAGACAGTTCGGCATGTAAATCGTTGAGATTATTGACACATTACGTCTGTTATTTGATGTGCGTCATTTGATGTATATGGGCTACCAATTGGCAGTGGACTGTGTAGATAATAAATAGAGTAGGTAATAAATAGAGTAGGTAATAAATAGGGTAGGTAATAAATAGGGTAGGTAATAAATAGGGTAGGTAATAAACCATAGTCGGTAATAACAACGGAGTTAATGCGTTATAAGTTAATGGGAAGTAAGTTGACGAGAGGGACGTTAACGAGGGACTGTATTATTGCTTCATTAAAACCTATTAACCTATTTGGGATGAAAAACAAAAGGGAAGCATTGCTGCTTCCCTTATATCAAATCGGTACTTTATAGTAATTACTCTACAGTCCGTTCAACTACGCCACTTGTTGGCGCTGCATCCTTAATAGCCATTTCCCGTAGATGAATATACCTACCGCTGAAATAATCCCAATAGCGGCGATAATATACCAAGCCATGCCGATATTGTTGGCTTGATATAAAGCTTGGGTTAATGCCTGTGGGTCTTGACCTGTGGTACTGACTAAGCGACTAAATGCTTCACCTTGAGGGATGTTAGCAATATCGGTTAAGTTCATACCATGTTCAGATAGCGCTTCACGGGCGATGCGTTCTTTTGACGCGTACATGTCATAAAGCTTAGGGCCGAAATAACCTTCTAACGTCCAACCTATGCCTTGAGGAAGCATGACAAAGCCTAAATACATGGCTTTTTTACCTTCAGGTGCGATGTTACCCATAAACTCGTTTTTCTTTGGGCTGATCATCATTTCGCCGACAGAGAACATGGCAATAGCCAATACAATCATCCAAGCCGCATTAAATGCACCGACCAAGGCAATGGCTAAAATACTCAATAAGCAACCGACAAACATGGTGGTGGTAATGCGATATTTAGCCGTAAGCGCAGCAACAATAAAGCAAGTGGTCATGATCATCCCCGCGTTGAGGTTAAGCATGCCCTCTGGCATCACTTTGGTACCGTCATTATTCAACCCTAGCCAGAACTGCAATATGCCGCTGCTGGTGCCTTCTGGGCCAAATAAGGAGGTGACAATGACGCTGGTATCAACCCATTCCGCAATGTGAATAGGCAATACATCAAATAATGAGTTGTATAAAAACCAAAAACCGGCAAACACCAGCATGTAGTAAATCACCACAGGTTTCTTTAGTTCTCTTAAGGCATCCTTCCACAGTGCTTCTTGTGTGATTTCACCATTTTTCACTTGGCGTGCGCGCTCTAAGCGCTCAGCTTTGCCAGGCTCTTTGTAAGCCAATAAGAATAAAAAGTTAAACGAAATAATGGCTGCACAGGCGTAAAACACGTTATCCCAAGATAATTGACGCATATGTACCGCCACCAATGGACCTAAAAATCCACCGATGTTAACCACTTGGTAAAAAATGCCCCAAGCCATTGAAGTATTATTTCGGTTGGTTGACAGTACTAAAGTGCCTTGAATACCAGGTTTGAATACCCCTGTACCCATGGCTAGCAACATGGCGCCAGCGAGAAAACCCCAGAAGCTAGGGAAGAATGCCATGGTTAAATAACCACAGATTTTGATGATGGTAGAAACGAAAATGGTTTCTTTGTAACCGACACGGTCAGAAATTCCGCCAGTTAGCACTGGTACGAAGGTTTGTAGCAACGCCCACACGGATATAATAATACCGTAATCGCTTAAATTAATGCCCAGTCCGCCTTGTGATACTGGCGCTTTAGCGTATAAGCCAGCACTGGCTTTGACACCATAATAGGCAATGCGTTCTATTAGCTCCATACCACCGACAAGCCAAAATATATAGCCTAAACTGGTGATCGCGGCCCACATGCCTAACTGTTTTACTTCACTCAAATCATTGTCTGAGTGCGAATTAGTGCTCATAAGTCACCCTTTTATTTTATGGTCTGTTTCATTTTTATAACAAAGGCTGACACTTTACCTAAGTTCGTGATTAATACCAAACCCTATCCATAAGTGATCCGCCCAGAGTGCCGCTCATTTGTGAATTTGTGATGTGGTTACATAGGTAAGCCTCGACTGTTAAGTGTATACAACGTTAACGCTAACAATCTAAAGGCAATAAAAAAGCGGATCGTAAGATCCGCTTCAATATTTAATCATTGGCCCGTTAGTGACCAACGAGCCTAACGTTGGTATTTTGGTTTAAGCACCGCAACACTTTTTGTACTTTTTACCACTGCCGCAAGGGCAAGCATCATTGCGGTTTGGCTTAGCTTCAGAAGTAACCGCTTTGGGTTTATTCAATAAACCAGTTAAATCAACAATGTTTTCAGGCTTATCTGCATCAATAGTGATATTAGCAAAGAGTTGCTGTTCAGCGACCATAGCAGCCACTTCATGTTGGCGAGCTTCGGTTTGAACTGACAATATTAACGGTAACGCTTCCGTGCCCAGTTTGGCGGCACGTTTGGTGTTATAACCACTTTCACCATAAGCTGGCTTAGGGGTTCTACGACCTTTAAAAAAGTATTTATCAGACATGGTTTTGACCCATTAGATAGAATGATGATATTGGCCGAAGCTTATACACCAAAAATGTAAGTTGAGATATCAAAGTTTCAATTTTGAACCAAATAAACCTAATATTATCGCCATGGGTCACATCAACGAATATAAAAAACCAGCGAGTTATTCGCTGGTTTTTTTGAAGAGTGCTTTGTTAAACAAAGTAAACCTTAAGACAACAACTTATGGTTGCCGTTAAATCTTAGCTAATTCGACTTTTTGTTCGTTTAACTTTTCAATGTCACGAGTTAAATCGGTCATTTTAGCGCGTTCTTTATCAATTACCGCAGCAGGGGCTTTAGCCACAAAACCTTGATTAGATAATTTACCTTCAATACGGGCAATCTCTTGAGCAAGCTTTTCTAACTGTTTATCGATACGGGCCATTTCTGCGCCTACATCGATCAAACCTGCCATTGGGATTAATAGCTCCATATTGCCGACTAACTGAGTGCTCGACATTGGCGCCGTTTCACCTTCAGATAAAATGGTCATCGTTTCGAGTTTAGCCAAACTTGCAAAGAATGTTTGGTTTGCTTCAAGACGAATACGATCTTCGTAGCTCACTCCACGCAGTAACGCATTAAGCGGCTTTGATGGCGCAATATTAAGTTCAGCACGAATATTACGTACAGCCACAATCACTTGCTTAACCCATTCAAGATCGGCCATCGCGGTCGCATCAACTTGATCTGCTTGATAAGTTGGGAATGATGCTAGCATGATGGTATCGCCAGTTACGCCTGCTAACGGTTTGACACGTTGCCAAATCGTTTCAGTAATGTACGGCATAAATGGATGCATTAGACGCTGCATTTTTTCAAGCACATTGACCAAAGTGTGGCGAGTACCGCGCATTTGCGCTTCAGTGCCATTTTGCATAACAGGCTTGGTTAATTCCAAATACCAGTCACAGAATTGATTCCAAGTGAACTCGTATAAGGTGTTAGCGGCTAAGTCGAAACGGAAAGCGGCCATGTGATCTTCAACGGTTTTCACGGTTTGGTTAAACAAACCAATGATCCAACGATCGGCTAACGACAATTCCATCGCACCTGGTTTGCCATCAACTAACAATTGACCGCAATCTAAAGGCTCGCCCGCTTCATCGCTATCAGGATCCGTCTGCACTTCAGTGTTCATTAACACGTAACGTGACGCATTCCATAACTTGTTACAGAAACTGCGGTAACCATCAAGACGTTTCATGTCCCAGTTGATGTCGCGGCCAGTTGATGCCATTGCTGCTAAGGTAAAGCGCAGAGCATCAGTACCATGAGCTTCAATGCCGTCGGCAAATTCTTTACGGGTACTCTTTTCAATCTTCGCGGCAAGTTGCGGCTGCATCATGTTGCCAGTGCGCTTTTCAACTAAGGTTTCAAGCTCGATACCGTCAATCATGTCTAATGGATCAAGTACGTTACCTTTAGACTTTGACATTTTATTGCCGACTTCGTCACGGATAAGACCGGTAACGTAAACGGTTTTAAAAGGCACTTGTGGCTTGCCGTTTTCATCTTTAATGAAATGCATGGTCATCATGATCATGCGGGCAACCCAGAAGAAGATGATGTCAAAACCGGTCACCAACACGTCGGTTGGGTGGAAGGTTTTTAAATCTTCTAAATTGTCTGGCCAACCTAAGGTTGAGAATGTCCATAATGCTGAGCTGAACCAGGTGTCTAATACGTCGTCGTCTTGACGTAATACCACTGAGTCAGCAAATTTATGTTTAGCGCGGACTTCAGCTTCGTTACGACCAACGTAGACTTTACCGTTTTCGTCGTACCAAGCTGGAATACGGTGTCCCCACCATAACTGGCGTGAAATACACCAGTCTTTAATATCGCGCATCCATGAGAAGTACATGTTTTCGTATTGCTGCGGTACAAACTTAATTTCACCGGTTTCTACCGCTTCAATGGCTGTTTTAGCCATTGACTGCACAGCCACGTACCATTGGTCGGTTAGTAATGGTTCAATCACCACACCAGAGCGATCGCCATAAGGTACTTTTAAGCCGTGCGGAGCGACTTTTTCAAGTAGACCTAAGTTGTCAAATTCAGCCACGATAGCATCACGGGCTTTAAATCTGTCTAGGCCAACATAACGCTCTGGCAAGGCAATCTCGACACCTTTGTTTGGGGTGCCATCAGTGTTAATCACTTCAACAAAACTGCGTACGGCGGCATCTAAGGTGAAGATGTTGTACATAGGCAGTTGATGACGTTTACCGACTTCATAGTCGTTAAAGTCATGGGCTGGAGTGATTTTTACACAACCAGTTCCAAATTCCATGTCGACATAATCGTCGGCAACAATCGGCACTAAACGGTTAACGATAGGCAATAGAATGAATTTGCCAATTAATGACTGGTAACGTTCATCATCTGGATGTACGGCTACTGCGCTGTCACCTAACATGGTTTCTGGACGCGTAGTGGCCACTTCTAGATAGTCTTTACCGTCGGCTGTTAATGCACCTTGGGCCAAAGGATAGCGGAAGTGCCACATGTGGCCTTGCTTCTCTTTGTTTTCAACTTCTAAATCTGAAATGGCGGTGTGCAGCTTTGGATCCCAGTTAACTAGGCGCTTACCACGATAAATAAGTTCATCATCGTATAGACGAACAAACACTTCTTGAACCGCTTTTGATAAGCCTTCATCCATAGTGAAACGTTCGCGATCCCAATCAACCGATGCGCCCATACGGCGAAGCTGTTTGGTAATCGTGCCACCAGACTGTTCTTTCCAGTCCCACACTTTATCAATAAAGGCGTCACGGCCTAAATCATGGCGAGTTTTACCTTCTTCGGCTTCAAGCTTCCGCTCAACCAACATTTGAGTCGCAATACCCGCGTGGTCGGTGCCGACTTGCCATAAGGTATTTTTACCTTTCATGCGCTCAAAGCGGGTAAGGGTATCCATGATGGTGTCTTGGAAGGCATGACCCATGTGCAAGCTACCGGTTACATTCGGTGGCGGGATCATGATGCAGTAATTGCCTTTTGATTCATCACCATGCGGCTTGAAGTAACCTTGCTCTTCCCAGTTTTGGTAAAGGGCTTGTTCGATAGACTTTGGGTTGTATGTTTTTTCCATAGGAGCGTTATGTTCTCTATCTAAATTAAGTGTTTATTCAGCTAATGCTTGAGTGCTGGGCGTAATGCCTACATTCTGATATTGACGGTAGCGATTGCGAGCAATGCGCTTGAGTTCGTCATCATTAGCGACAAAATCGATAATATGGGGCAAGTTTACCGCAAAACTGGGCATTTGGTCTGCAAGATTAATCAGAACTTGGCGACTTTTATTTGGCCCTAAGGTATCAAAACCTATTTCCACAGGTGCACCTGTTACTGGGCCTTCACCTTTTAAGTTGTGTGGTACAAAGGCGTTTGGCTCAAATTGCCACAGTAATTCGTCAATGGCATAAGCTTGCTGTTTGTCTTTGCAGTGAATGTAAACGGTTTTTTGTTGACGATATTGTTGTTCAGCTAACCTGCAAGCAGCTAAATAGAGCGCATCTAATGCGCTCATTTGATTATGATTATCAGGCATAAGGTAAAACAAGGCTTGAGTCATGTGTTGATGCTTATAACAGGTTAATAAGTTGTGCTCGAGTTTACACTAAAATCGTCTGCGGGTTAATGGCCTCGTGATGCGATATTCATATGACGTTGGAATAGATTAATATCCCTAGCGTCAGTTTAATACTGCTAATTAATCCTAAATATATCGCGATCATAATGGATTTTCTGCGCCGTTCAGGCAGAAGTTCTATAATTGTAGGATGGCGGTCTGACTGCTGAGTAGGGGTTAAACTGGATCGCCACAATAAAAACCAAATGATGGTTAAGTTGTATGGCGTGTTGTTTATAAGGATTTGTTGCTTTCGCCATGGGCTTAACAGCAGTAGTCGACTATAAACCTGTTGCTGATTTATGGATAAGCTAAAACGGGTGGTGACACGATTGTAATAGACATCTATTTTCTGATTATCAATTAAATGTGTTTTGTGTTGTTTGGGTTCAAATCGCATTGGTTTGCCTTAACGGATTAACTCACATTTTACATGAGTAGGACGAGTCCCTTTGGTGCACTCTTTTAAAGCTCTGCGTTGTGCTTTTAACATTGAGTCATAACCATAACCGTATCCATATCTAACATTACCCATATCGTTAACCGATACAGCCAGTGCTTTATGGTTTTTAAAGCCTTCATACTTGATTAACACATCAATAAGTTTCTGATCATTTGTCACAAACTGACACGCTTTAGGTTGCGGCGTTTGTTCACAGGCTAATGGGTAATGGTCAAATACAGGGTAGGAAATATCGATACTGTCAAACCAAGAGGACCAAGTCGTTTCTTGAGTCTCAATTACGATATCAGCTGGAATATGAATTTGCAGTTGTTGGTCGTCAGAATCTTGTTGTCCTAACCAGACTAAGTTGAGTTTATTATCGTTAGGATGGTCATTGGCAACGAACACGTCGCCAGCACAATTGTCACACAGTTGCTCGTCAGCTTTTATGATTGATATTTGAGTTGAGTAGCCAGAAGCGCCACCGCAACTTCTTTCAAAGATAACAGCCTTGTACATTTTATCTAATGAAAGTGATTCGGTGTAAACGTTATTACCGCACATGGAACTGAGTAGCCAGCCCAATAAAATAGCCATTAACCCAAAAAGCGCCAACGCGCTGACGATTGAAATGAGTATGACTTTCATCGCCTTCATCTGAACATTCCTTTCAGTGAGTTTTATTTCATTAAATTATACATTTAAGCTATTTTAGGTTTTATATTAAATTTGTTACTTACATGTAACAAGTTAATCATTGTTTATTCTTAGTCAGTTTGGTTTAGAGAGGATCTTTTGGGGAGATAGCATTAAGCATATTTAGCGGATAACGAAAATTCGATAGTAAAAATTATTTATTGCAGTTGTTATGTATTGGAAATTAATGATCCGTTATCGCTTAGCAATATCGGTATCAGTTGGAAAATAATCTTGATAAATGGTCTGGTACATACCTGATGATTTTAACTCATCAAATGCTTGCTGCCATAGTGCAATAATCTCATCAGAAGTGTCGTTTGAAAATGCGATATACAAGGTAGAGTCGTATAACTTAATCGGGGTACGTTCTATTGAGTTGATATCGATATCGGCTGCTTTTGCCAAAAATGGCATCACTAGTTCGCTCATTGGCGCAACATCAACTCGGCCATAACTGAGCATTTTGAGCGATTGTAATTGGGATTTATCAGTACTGAGGTTAGTGAATCCTTGGGAATCCAAATAGGTGTGATCAGCATTACCAAGTACTACACCAACATTTCGGACACGTTTTAAGTCTTCTAAATATGCTAATGAGAGTCCGGAATTACGTTTTTGGTAAAAATACACTCCGCTGCTAATAATGGGACCTACCCATTTCATGTTTACTTCTCTTTCTGGCCTTTTAGCAATGACAAACAACGCAGTGTTTGGTTGTGATTTCAATATCTGAAATGCTCTATTAAAGGGATACATTTCAATGTTGGCTGTGTGCTGGGTATGTTGCATCATCGCTTGAACAATATCGATAGAAAAACCGCTTAAAAGATCATTGTCAAGATAACTAAATGGGGGTAAAGGATGGGTGATAAATCGAACTTGCGGATGGTCTTTTGCAAATAGATCGCCCGTTGGCGTGAGTGCAAAGCAAACGCTGAGGAAGATGATATAAAGCGTTAAAGGCAAGCGTTTCATTTATTGGTTTGCCAACGCTAATGACATTATCAAGCGGTTGTGTTGTGTCATTCAATCCATTCCTTGTGATTGTTAATTTTATGATTAATTGGAACATTAAATTGTTCAATAAATAACCTAGCATATGATGAAGTTATAGACAAATTTATAACCTCATCATATAAGGCGTTATTTTATCGCCAGACCACGGTTACTGGTCATTTTTAGTTGAGGCTTGAGATAATCTTGCTGGATCAGGAAAGGTAAAATTCTGATGTATTTGTGCCCAAGAATCATGGCTTTTAATTATGTGGCCAACGGCAACCAATACTGAACAGGCCAGAATTCCCCAACCAATAGCGTTATCACCCGCACTTGCCCAAATTGCCACCAGACTTGATGCCCCAAAAGAGATAGTAATCTGCAAAAAGTTTTGTAATCCTGCAGCTTTAGCCGCGTTATTGCTGAACTCTTGCAGAGCATTATTGACCACAATAGGATAAATTGCGCCATTGCTTCCTGCTAGCAAAGAGAATGCAATGAGCAGTGGCAATATTGTTTCTGTATCGAGGATCACACTGGAGGTGAAAATGGCCGCAACACACAAACCAAACAATATCAGTAAACAGTTTAGGCTGACTTTTGTGCCAAATTTGCGGATCAGTAATTTACTTGAGTAGCCACCGACAATAAACATGATGGTTTGGGGAATAAAACTTAAGCCAATTTCTGTCGCGGCGTAACCATACTGTTCCATCACAGCAGGCCACAACGTTAAGTAAGCAAAAAAAGCCCCAGAACACGCACCAAAAATTACTACATTACCTAGATATTGGGTATTGGCCAGTAGTTGCTTATAGCGGATATGAGTTTTGCTTTTGTGTACGCTAGCTTTTTCTTTTGGCACAAAAAAATACGTCATGGCAATGAGTAATACTGCAATGATACATAAGCTAATAAACACCGCACGCCAACCAAAACTATTCAGTATTAGTGCGCCAGCAATGGGCGCTAATGCTGGAGACAATGCCACTAAAGGCATAATATTAGAGAAAATATTTTGAGCTTTATCGGCTGGGTATTGTTCTATCACAATCGCTTGCCAAATGACGGCTGCACTACAAGCGCCAATGGCTTGGAAGAAGCGGGCAATATTCATCATCAACATGCTGTCACTGAACGCAATGAGTGCACTTGCCAGCATAAACAGGCTTAGACCCGCAAACAGTGAATTCCGTTTACCTATTTTATGCACTAACGGCCCATACAATAACTGTCCGATAGCGAGGCCAGCCAAAAAGCTGGTTAACGAGATGGCCACTTCTGAGGTACTTGCATTAAAAGTCCCTTCAATAGATTTGAATGATGGCAGGTACATGTCGGTAGCGACAAAACCTAACATACTCAGTAAGGCTAAATAAAACAGAAACAAATAGAATGTTATATTTGTTTTTTTTGTGTTGATTAATATATTGTTATTGTTCAAATTAGGCATATCTATTTTCGTCAGTTCAATAAAGGCCGCTAGCTTAATGGTTTACTAAATTAGCTGGAAACGTTTATTTTTGACAGCTGCTATCAAAAGTATTGATGCCACGATGTAATTAAAGGATCCTAGAGTTATGGCTTAAGTTCAATATTAAACCTCGAATGCGTTATTCATCTTGTGCTGTTACCGTACATTTTCTAGCGAGTTAAATTGATATGCTTTCACAGCAAGTTTTTGAGCTAATAGACGTTGTCGCCCAAACGGGCAGTTTTACCGCAGCTGCGAAAAAATTGCACAAAGTACCGTCAGCGATAAGTTATTCAGTCAAACAAATTGAAACTGAACTGGGGGTCGAGTTATTTATTCGTCATCATCGCAGTGTCAGCCTAACCCCAGCAGGAAGGCATTTCGCTGTCAAAGCTCGTCAGTTTCTTAACGAAATGGAGTTAATGAAACGAGATACTCAACGAGTGGCTAATGGCTGGAAGCCTACGCTCTCTATTGCATTGGATAATATTGTGAGAACGGATAGCGTTCATGCGTTAATTGCAGATTTTTATAGACAGTTTCAAGATGTTGAGCTGATTATTCGGATTGAAGTATTTAATGGCGTATGGGAAGCACTTGCCGCAGGAAGAAGTGATATTGCCATTGGTGCGACAACCGCAAATCCAGTCGGTGGGGCATTTAAATTCACTAATATGGGCAATATTGATTGGCTGTTTGTGGTCAGCCCTGATCATCCATTGGCAAATATTATGGGTCCACTTCATGATGATGAGTTGCGTGTTTTTCCGTCTATTTGTCTTGAAGATACCTCTCGTGATATTCCTAAACGGATTACGTGGTTGTTAAACAGTCAACGACGCTTAGTGGTGCCCGACTGGCACAGTGCCATTAACTGTTTTGTCGAAGGTTTAGGGATAGGCTACATGCCGCAGCATTTGGCTGGACCGTTAATTGAGTCAGGTAAGTTAGTCTGTAAAACGCTCCATAGAGTTAAACAACCTAGCGCCTGCTGTTTGGCGTGGAATGATGAACAAATGTCACCCGCACTAGCTTGGGTATTGGATTATTTAGGCGATGAAGAGCAGTTACATCGTCAATGGTTAGCCTAGTACAGATGGTTTTGAGAGTTTACTTTACAGGCTAATGTATTGACGTCTTCGACAATAAAAAAAGGGTAAAGCCTTAAGCTTTACCCTTTAATATGCGCCAAAGTTAATACTTATTCGCTAATTTCAACACCAGCACGATTAATTAAGAACTGGCTTAAAATGGGTACCGGACGACCAGTAGAGCCTTTGTTTGCACCGCTGTTCCAAGCTGTACCTGCGACATCTAAATGCGCCCAGTTGTACTTTTTAGTAAAGCGAGACAAGAAACACGCTGCAGTAATCGAACCTGCAGGACGACCACCTAAGTTAGTCATGTCAGCAAATGGGCTGTCTAGCATGTCTTGGTATTCATCCCATAACGGCATGCGCCATGCGCGGTCACCACTTTGCTCACCAGCATTTAGCATTTCGTGTGCAAGCGGGTTATGCGAACTGAATAAACCAGAAGCGTGCTTACCTAATGCAATAACACAAGCACCGGTTAAGGTAGCAGTATCAATCACTAATTCAGGGTCAAAGCGTTCAACGTAGGTTAATACATCACACAACACTAAACGACCTTCGGCATCGGTATTAAGCACTTCAACCGTTTGGCCCGACATAGTGGTTAAAATGTCGCCTGGACGATATGCGTTACCAGCAGGCATGTTTTCACAACCAGCTAATACACCAATAACGTTGATAGGCAATTTCATTTCACACAATGCTTTCATGGTGCCAATAACACCAGCAGCGCCACCCATGTCATATTTCATTTCATCCATGGCTTCGCCAGGTTTTAATGAAATCCCGCCAGAGTCAAAGGTTAACCCTTTACCGACAAGGACAATTGGCTTTTCAGTACTGTCAACGGCGCCCTGATATTCCATCACAGTCATGATAGATTCATTGGCACTAGCACGACCCACAGCAAGGTAAGCGTTCATGCCCAACTTGGCCATTTGCTCTTCGCCTATCGTCGTGACTTTAAGGTTTTCATACACTTCAGCCATTTGACGCGCTTGAGATGCCAAATACGCAGGGTTACAAATGTTAGGCGGCATGTTGGCCACGTCACGACATAAATGCATACCTGCAGATACGGCTGTTCCGTGTTCAATTGCGCGCTCACCAATGGTGAGTTCACGGCGTGTAGGCACGTTGAATACCATTTTACGTAATGGACGACGAGTTTCGCCTTTACGGGTTTTTAATGCATCAAACGAATACAGACTATTTTGGGTGCTCTCAATGGCTTGGCGAACTTTCCAGTAGGTGTCGCGGCCTTTGACATGCAGTTCAGTTAAGAAGCACACAGCTTCCATTGAACCGGTTTCGTTTAGGGTACTGATGGTTTTTGTGATAATTTGTTTGTATTGGCGCTCGTCTAACTCACGCTCTTTGCCACAACCAACCAGTAAAACTCGTTCGCTTAGTACGTTTGGTACGTGATGCAATAGCAACATTTGCCCTGGTTTACCTTCAAGGTCACCCCGACGAAGTAGGTTACTAATGTAACCTTCACTGATTTTATCCAATTGCTCTGCGATACCAGACAGACGGCGAGGTTCGTACACGCCGACAACGATACAGGCTGAACGTTGTTTTTCTGGGCTGCCGCTCTTTACGCTAAACTCCATGAGCACTCCTAGATTCTTAAAGACAAATTTTTATATTTATTAGATAATGTTTGCATTAGGCCATCTGGCATATAATCAACGAAAAGGTGATAACTGTTTGGGATTATTAACGAAAAAGAGGCGTAAATTGACAGCCAAAATAGATGTTAACCATGACCCCAAAGCACCTTCCGCGCTGGTCAGAAAACTAGCAAAACTGCTGAAAGTAGACAGTTTACATGAAAGTTGCTCTGATACCAGTAAAAAGATAAGTTTAGCCACCGGATCCTACTTGTGATTGTATTTAGATATCTTATTAGTGAAGTTTTAAAAGCACAATTTGCGGTACTTTTGGTGCTGTTAACTATTTTTATTAGTCAACAATTTGTGCGCGTTTTAGCCGATGCATCTGATGGTGAATTCCCCGCTTCGTTAGTGATGACATTATTAGGGCTAAATCTGCCTCAATTGACGGTGTTAGTGTTACCGCTGAGCTTCTTTTTAGCGATATTATTAGCTCATGGGCGAATGTATGCTGAAAATGAAATGGTGGTATTGCATGGCGTCGGCGTGAGTGAATGGTATGTCACTCGAGTAACCCTGTTGCTTGCTTTTGCCAATTTATTATTCACAGCTTATTTGTCGGTTTATGTCGGACCTTGGGCCGAAGAACGTCAGAATCAGGTATTAGAAAAAGCCCAATCTGAAGCTGGATTAGCAGCCTTAACACAAGGTCGTTTTCAAGCTAGTCCGAATGGTCGAGCCGTTTTGTTTGTTGAAAAAATAAATAAAGACAATAGCTTAGATAAAGTTTTTGTGGCGCAGCTTCCTGATCCTGAAGATGAAAATGGCCTGACAAATATTGTCGTCGCTAATAAAGGCCGTGTGATTGAAGATAATATTGGCAGCCAACAGTTACAACTTGAAAAAGGCTTCCGTTATCAGGGCAGTCCTAAATCACTCGAACTGCAAGTGATTGAGTTTGGTGGTTATAAAATGGAGATTAAAGAACAGGAAGTGGATGAGCGGCGACGTAAATTATCTGCAATGCCAGTTGATCAATTATTGGATACTCCAGGACCTGAAGCTGCAGCTGAATTTCAATGGCGCTTAGCTATCCCTATCGCGATCCCATTATTGACCTTGATTGCGGTGCCGTTAGCGCGGGTTAATGTTCGCCAGGGTAAGTTTGCTAAAATGGGTCCCGCTATTTTGCTGTATTTAGGTTACTTTGGATTAATGATTGCAGGCCGAAAAGCCCTGCAAGATGAGGTGGTGCCGCAGTATTTAGGCATGTGGTGGATCCATGGCTTTGCGCTGTTATTAGGATTGTTGTTACTTATTAAAGAGCGCCCGACAGGGATGAAGTTCTTAGGCTTATTTAAACGTAAGCAGGTGACGGCATGAAAATATTAGACCTTTATATCGCCCGTATGATCGTGAGTACATCAGGCTTGTGTTTACTTATTTTGACTGGGTTATCAGGCATCATTAAGTGGGTTGATCAATTACGTTTGGTCGGGCGCGGTGCTTATACCATGCTAGATGCCGGTATTTACGTGCTGTTTTTAGTGCCACGTGATATTGAAATGTTTTTCCCAATGGCGGTACTGCTTGGTGCGTTAATTGGTATGGGCATGCTGGCATCAAACTCTGAATTAGTGGTGATGCAAGTTTCTGGAATGTCACGTTTACAAATCACTCAATCTGCGATGAAAACGGCTATTCCGTTGATGATTATGGTCATGGCGCTGGGAGAGTGGGGCGCACCCATTGCGGAGAAAAGCGCAAAAGAGCTTCAAGCGACTAAAATATCCGGTGGCAGTTTGATTAAGTCTCATCGTGGTATTTGGGCAAAAGATGGTGATTTATTCGTTAATATTGGTGAGGTTCAAGACGTTAATACGCTCAGTAACATCAGTTTATATGAGTTTAACGATCAACAAGAATTAACCCGAGTGACCCATGCGAATACCGCGGTATTTATTGACGATGCTTGGCAGTTATCTGTGGTTGAAAATACCACGGTTAAAGATGATCGGGTTATTCGTGATCACCTTGATACTGATGTGTGGCAATCTTCGTTAACACCAGATAAGTTGAGTGTAGTGTCGGTTAAGCCAGAGGCATTATCCATTAGCGGCTTAATTGACTACCTCGATTATTTGAAGGTTAACCAACAAGATCCTAGTCGTTATGAACTGGCTTTATGGCGCAAGGTTATGCAGCCGGTAACGGTAGCTGTGATGATGCTGGTGGCATTATCGTTTGTGTTTGGACCGTTACGCACGGTGACCATGGGAGCTCGTGTACTACTGGGTGTTGTGGCAGGATTTAGCTTTTATATCAGTAATGAGATATTTGGCCCGATGAGCATAGTATATGAATTGCCAGCGGCGGTGGGTGCAATTGCGCCCAGCATGTTATTTACTGGTTTAGCTTTGTATTATATTCGTAAATAATCACTTGGTTGTTTAGTCTATATTGAAAGTGAAAGTGAAAGTGTAATAAAAATGGCAACCCAAGGGTTGCCATTTTTATTACTTGTTTGATGCGTGTTGATTCGTTTTGCAGGTAAGTTAGTTTGGTATGTGGCTTATTTATGCACCACGCCAGTTACGCATTTGATTGGCTTCTACTGATAACACGACAACCTCAGAACGAGTCATCATGTCTTGTAGTGCTAACTTATCAGCATTGATGATAATCCACAGATTACCAACACCTAATAAAGACCAAATGACGCGAGCACAGGCCGTAATAAAACTTAAGTTCTGACCATTAGGGTGTTGAACCTTAAGTCGCCAAGCTCGCATACCTAAAGTTTGTCCACCTCTGCTCCAAAACATGGCGTAAAACCCACCAACACAAATGGCTATCCAGAATTGATATATACCATGGTAAAGCGGGGTGTTGTTGAGCAAGTCTGACACATGCTCGTACTCACCCATCGCGATAAGTCCGGTGCTCTGCAGACCAAAGAAAAACCCAAAACCTAACGCACCAGCAAACATATAAACGGCAATAGCAAGCATTGAGTCATATGCCATTGCACCTAAACGTCGAACAAAACTCGCTCGTGGGAAATTAGCATGATCTGAATTCAACATAGTTAGCCCTTACGTAAACCAAAACGATTAAATCTCATCATCTTCACGAACAAATTTGATACTCGTAAAACCAAAACGTGCAAACTCGGTTTTACGAAATTCTTTCTCTGCTTTAGCGCCTTTTTTGGACGTTAACGCAATTTGCTTTTCTAAGATTAGAAACTTTTTTAAATCAATCCCTTCAGCTTCAGCTGCTGCTTCATAAAGATCATGATGTACGTCATAGCTAAAGGCGATAGTTTTGGTTTGGCCTTTAAAGGTATAGATCACTTGGCGCGCCATGGAGAACTCCTGAAATTAATGTAATTCACTTTTAAATATAAATAATACGGCACCTAAAAGGCATAACCCAGCCTATAAACAGTTAAGCTTTAAGGGGTGTTTGAGATATCTAACGGCAAAAGGGATAAATACACATAAGGTGATGACCTCTTGCACAATCTTTAATTGTCCCACGTTAATCACGGTATAACCAAGACGATTCGCAGGAACTTGCAATAAATATTCAAATAAGACGATACCTCTGCTCACTAAAGCCGCGATAATCCAGGGTTTGCTATTTAAGGTTTTTAAATGACCATACCAAGCAAAAGTCATGAAGATATAACTAATACCAATCTCATTAAATATCTGCTCAGTTCAGAGTCTCTCAGGTTTTTCAATTCAAGGCGCATTGATGTAGAAATGGTTGTTGCCTTTTAAATCGATGCAACACAGAAGTGGAATACCTGAGAGACTCCATTCTGGCGGGTTTCAAAGTACTTTATGCTGCGTTAGATGTTTTCAAAATACGACGGCATGGTCTATTTTTTTTCCATAAAAAATAAGATATTCCCACCATCCATGGCAGTCAGATGCTGGAGGTAGAGTAACGCAGGAGCTCGTTACCGAGAATCACTATTCGCTTCAATCATCTGCCTTGCCTACAGCACTTTGAACTCCCGCTGAAAGAGCACATATTTAATAGGATTGGTATAACACAATAAACCAATGGTGATGACAGATGGGCATGAGATAGACCTTATGATAAGGATAAATACAGGTAACATGCACCAGCAGGATAACTGTCGAGTGACTTTGTCAGTTTTGCTGAGGTGGTGCTTGGTGTAAACCCTTGTTGCTGCCAATAAGTTTGTGCACCTTGCACAGCCACTAGTCCAATGCCATTAACCGCCGCTGATTTAGCCTGATTGACGATATGATTAAACAGCTTTTTACCTATGCCTAAACCTTGAGCGTTGGGTGAGATGGCCATGTCATGTAAATACCAGCTATCGGCATTAATCTGGCCACTTATCTCGGTATCCAGCGATGGGGCATCGCCTTGCAACCAAGGATGAACAAGCGCGTAGGCTAGCATGTTACCTTGTTGTTCAAACACCACACAGCTAGCGGGCGAAGATCGCCATTTACTCTGCATGACAGATAGCGATTCTGGCGTGAGTTCGACATAGCATAGTGCTTGTATCGCCATAATAGCGGGCCAGTCTGTAGCGGTAATTGGGCGGATTGACATATCACTCAGTGTTCATATTATTTAAGTGACAATTATACTCAGAAACAGCCTAAAACCTAAGCGTTAATCTGTGCTAGAGTAAGTATAAAAAATAGATATAAGGAATATCAACATAATGAAACTCGGTTTACGTTCAATGAGTAAAAACCTGTTTACATCGACAATAGTGACGTTAATTGCATGTTCATCATTTACGGCAACAGCGGGTATTGATGCATTTAAATCGGGTTCTGTGATTAAAGACTATGGCAAAGTGGCTGAAGTAAATAGCGGCTTAGTCATACCAGCCGGTATGAAGTTTAAAGTCGCTTTTGATTTAAGTAGTGCATCTAAACCAGCAGAATTAAATCGTAGTATCGATACCCTGGCGCGCTTTATTAATATGCACGTCGCTGCTGGGGTTAAGCTTGAGGACATTTCTGTTGCGATGGTGGTGCATGGTAAAGCGGCTAATGATATGACTAAGGACAGTTTTTATCAGCAACTTAATGCAGGGCAAAAGAATGCTAATAAAGATTTAATTGCGCAGCTGATTAATAATCAAGTTAGGTTTTATGTGTGTGGTCAAACAGCTGCATATTACGGCATTACACCACAAGACTTATTACCAGGCGTTACCATGGCATTATCCGCGTTAACTGCACATGCAGTATTAGCCCACGAAGGCTACAGCGTAAACCCGTTTTAGCGTAATTGTCTTATTGAATTATCGATTAAATATATCTTGCTTGGTGTATTTGTCGATAATGCTTTGAGTTGTACCATTTAGTTCAAGTTCTGCTATAGCGGCATTAATTTGTGGCAGTAAGGCCGCATGCTCTTTACGAAGGCGCATAACTAAGTGGCCTTTTGAATGAATAGCAGCGAGGGTAATTGGGTTGTTGAGTTTTTTGGCCCAATACAACGCTGGTAAATCACCAGATATAGCAGCACCAACGCGATTTTTATAAAGTGCTCTTATGAGGTCGCGTTCAGAAGTAAAATCGACTCGAATAAATTCAGCATCATCATGGTACAAATAACCACGTACTGTGCCTATTTCTTTACCTTTAATGTTATCAATACTTTGCCAATCGTTGGCTTTTTCTTCTAAGGTAATAATGTTTTCTTGGATAGCGATAATTGGGTTTGACTGGACAAAAAGAGTGCCTAATTCTTGATTAGGAAACCAACCAGGGCTCACAAAGTCAAAGTCTAATAAGCCATTATCGAGTGCATAGTTTGTTCTTTTCGGCGGAAAATTGTGTTTTTCAATTTCAATATTAGCTTTGGCAAGCAGTAACGGAACCAACTCCCCTAATATTCCAGGCTCTTTTGGCGATTCTGTAATGTAGTAGGGCACCCAACTGCTTGAAGCGTTGACGTTGTACTTCAGCGCTGTGTTCGCTTGAACGGTGGGACCACAAAAAAACATCACAAGGCAGGTGAGTGCAATAAAGCATTTTTTCATGGTGTTTCCTTATTCTTACCGTTGTATTAATACTACACCAACTTTTAATACTTAATATAGATCAAGACACAGTAAGCATAAACTCTGGTGTAAATTGCTTGGCATTAATACGTAAGTTTTATGGTGTTTGATTAATGAGGTTTTTTTATTGCCTGGACTGAGTAATATACCTTGCTCTAGCGCTACACGAGCCACCAGCTTTTCATCACCACGAATGTACATTGAGATGGGTTTTACTATTTTGTCATCTACAATGTGTTGATTAAAATCTTTTGCTGAGATAATTAAACTGGATTTACCATCACTGTCGAGTTTCAGTTTTGCATCAATATCGGTATCGGTGATCACTACCCATTCTTGTGCTGTGAGCTCCGCTAACATGTTCTTAAGCCCAACACCTGTAGCGATGTCACTGTTGTTAGCCTGTTGGTATTGATCGGCAATACAGATTAATAATCGTTTTAGTTGAGCCCCAGCTCCTTGACTACGCGCTTGACGGATCCAGGCCGTTAAGTCGTCGGCCATTAGTTTTGAAAAACGTTTTGTTTTTAACGACTCAACCATCCAGTTACATAAAAAATGGCTTTCTTGTGCTGGCGTTCTGACCGCTTTGTGCTGTGACGCGGAGGTGTTTATGGCTTCTATTCCAGCTAGCGCAAGTGTTAATAAAGCTTGGTTATATGTTTCTGTCGTCATTTCAACTGGGTCAATAAAGTAGTGTGATGGCTAGTTTACCGTGTAGTGGCAAATTGCTAAATAGATATTTGTGTTTGGTCGCTTAGCTGAGCGGTAGTCTCTATTTGAATAAGCCGCAATTCACTTATGAGTAAGTTGCGGCTAAATCGATGGTAGATTATTTTTTGGGTGGAAATTGCGCCAAAATAGCAGCAACCGTTTGATTAATACCTTTGGCTTTATCTTCACCGCCCTCGTCAAAGTGGTACTGACCATTACCACGCCAAATGAGGCGTTTATCTGTGGGATCGATAATATCAATTTGAATGGTTTGAGTTTTAGCGGTGTCACTGCCTAGCGGGATACCAATACTGGTGCCAAGACTAATACCGCCACCAGACCCCCAAGTACCCGAACCTAAGCCAATAGATAATCCTGAATCTTTTTCTTTGTTTTCAGTCACAAAAGCATAGTTCACTACAAAGTCGGCATTATCGGCTTTAAATACATAACCTTGGCTAAGTAATGATTGTTTAATATCATCATTAATGCGATCTGCAGTTAACGGATCATCTGTTTGCTTTACAGTGAGTTGGTTGAATGTTTTGAGTGTTGAAAAATCATAATTAACATCATAATCTTGCTTTGGTTTTGTTGCACAAGATGCAAGTAGTACTAAGCCACTTAACAGTAAAATAGTTTTAATCCACATTGGTTTACGTGTTGAATCTTGCCCTGAACGTCTTAAATTTATCATGAGACCCTCCTTATTAACTTGCAATAATGTACAAAATTAGCTCAATTAGTATAACCTTAATATAACAATGTTTAATGCTGGCTTTGGTTGATATGGCAAGCGATGGCTTTCTATCTCAGTTACAAATAACTATATCGTGTATTTAAATGTTAAGTACCAAATTCAATATTAGCTGAGGTTAAGTATTCTAATGATGGAACAGTTAAGTTTTTTTGCGGTGCCCAGTCCATGTATCGGCGTTTGTCAGTCAGACAGTCGTGGGTATTGTATGGGCTGTCTTCGAAGCCGTGATGAACGTTTTAACTGGATGAGTTACAGCGAATTGCAAAAACAAGATGTGATCCGTTTGTGCACACAGCGCAAACGTCGCCGTCAATATGCCTTACATAAAGCTAAGCAGCTGGAGTTACAAACCCAGCAAACGTCACACACTCCACAATTAGATTTTGATAGTGCGTCAACACCTTCTGATGATGTTGATTTAACCAACTTTAGTTTAGATTAATACTTTCTATCACGCTTTCATTGCTTGCCAAAATAGTCTGAAACTGGCGTGTCTGTATATTTCGTCATCACCTAAATGCGGGTTGTCAGTAAAAAAGCGGATGGCAGCTAGGTATTGACCATGGCAATTTTCGAGCAATAAGGCGTTGGGAATGTCAGCGATAATTTGCTGTTGTTTACCTTGAGTAATCAATTCGACGACAAATCCAAGAATGCTGTTCATTGCTTGCTTTCTGACCTCAGCATCAATGTCTGCTGACATCGAGTATTGTAGAAAAAAAAGTTGCTTTAAGGGTTGTGCAATGGCCCAGTCGATGGCTTTTTGCCATAACGTATTGGCATCTTGTTCGATATCGCCACTAAAATCGGTACTGCTCACCATGTTGGTAGCAAACTCTTGTTTAATCGATAAAAAAAGCTGATTCATGATGTCTTTTTTTGTCGGGAAATGATGAAACAACGTGCCTGTTGCCACGCTCGCCGCTTTGGCTATGGATGCCGTCGATGTCGCATTGAAGCCTTTGTTAACAAACAGCTGTAAAGCCGCGTTTAAAATGGCTTGTTTTTTATCGGTGTTCACAATCGATTTACTGCTCATGGAGTCAACATACCTACTTTATCTATGGAGCTATTAATCTTTGGTCTATTTATCTATGGATCTATTAGGTTATGGATAATTTATCTAGTCTATTTTATGACAAACTTTGCTCAGCAAGTATCGCTAACAACAGCAATACTTGCAGTCGCGACTATGAGAGAGTTAACGTAAGAAAAACTTCATCAATAATTTTTGAATCACGCCGCCATAAGGAGGGTGAACAAAAATGCCGGTATTGATTTTGCCACTGTTCAATATGGTCTTAGCATGACTAAAGGTTAAGAAACCTTCCTTGCCATGATAGTGCCCCATGCCAGACGGACCAATACCGCCAAAGGGCGCGTCATCCGCGGCCACATGGAATACTGTGTCATTAATACAAACGCCACCAGAATGAGTTTGCTGCAATACTTGTTGCTGCGTTTGTTGTTCAAAACTCATGAGATACAAGGCTAATGGTCGGTCATTTCGGTTGATATAACCTATTGCTTCATCTATCGACTGATAGCTAATAATGGGTAATAAAGGGCCAAAAATTTCATCCTGCATAATGAGCATATCGTCTGTGGTATGTGTGACTAGTTGAGTGGCTATTTTTCGCTGAGTTGTCGATATTGGACCATCAATTGCGGAGGTGACTGTTGCACCTTTGGCTTTGGCATCTTCTAGCACCGCTAGCAGACGCTGGTATTGGCGATCATTAATGATATTGCCGTAATCTTGGTTGGTGTCGAATTTAGGGTACATTTTATTAAAGCGACGTTGATAAGCAGCAATAAACGCGTCAACTTTTTCCGCAGGGCACAACACATAGTCAGGCGCGACACAAATTTGGCCAGCATTTAAACATTTACCAAAAATAAGTCGTTCTACAGCGGTGTCGATTGGCATGTCGGGAGCGATGATGGCTGGAGATTTACCACCTAATTCTAATGTTACAGGTGTCAGGTTATCAGCTGCTGCACGCATAACATGGCGGCCAACAACGGTTGAGCCGGTAAACAGAATATGGTCAAACGGTAATGCTGAAAATGCAGCGGCTACATCAGCTTCACCTTCCACTAGCTCGACTTCAGTAGGGGCAAAAATAGTTGCTAACATTTTGCGTAATACGGTGTTGGTCGCCGGCGTAAATTCTGACATTTTCAACATTGCCCCGTTACCAGCAGCAATGGCGGTGGTTAACGGACCCATAGATAACATTACCGGGAAGTTCCACGGCACAATAATACCGATTACGCCCAGGGGCTGATATTGCACCGACACTTTGGCAGGGGAGAGTAATAAACCGGCATGACGACGACTGGGTTTCATCCATGTTTTAAGATGCTTGATAGTGTAATTGATGTTATTTACACAAGGCATAATATCCGAAATGATGGTGTCGTTTGGCGATCGGTGACCGTAATCACTAATTAATGCATCGATGATGGGTTGTTGGTAATCAAGTAAAGCTTGTTTTAGCTTGGTTAATTTATCTACCCGTGATTGGTAATCAGGTGCCGGATTGGACTGAAAACGTGCTCGTTGATCAGTCAGTAACTGTCGTAATTGAGTTTGATTATTATCAACGGCCATATTCATATTAAAGCTCCAGCAAAAATAACGATGTTGATTTGATAAACCCTACATGAATCGAGCTAACAAACCGACTGATTAGTCGGTCTGATATTATGCTTGTTTATGATCCAAAGCAAGTTTTCGCATTTGATTTGATTTTGATCACTAAGTAAGTTTTTAATACTGACTATACTTAATTTGTTGAGATGGATCCGAGTGTGTTCTAGTAAAGGGTGTCATGTCGTTGCAAAAGCACACTTTGCATTGTGGAGGATAATAATATGCGAACACGTAATATTTTATGGCCTACAGATTTTTCTGATACAGCGGCACATGCTTTACGATATGCCATTGAAATGGCGAATTTATATCAAGTGGGCATTCGTATTTTACACGTTGTAGATCAACCTTTCGGTGATGAGAATTATATGATTCTTGCGATAACGCCCGAAGAGTTGGCTAAAAGTATGGAAGATGCAGCGGCGAGTAAAATGCACGAGTTATTAGGTCAGTTGAATACTAATTTAAAGATTGAAACGGTTATTCGACGTGGTGATGCCATTGATGAAATTTTGGCCGAGGCCAACAGCGGTGACATTGGTATGGTGGTTATTGCCAGCCATGGTCGAAGCGGACTGTCTCATTTTTTGCATGATAATGTGGCTGAAGCGATTGCCAATAAAGCTGATTGCCCGGTGTTAGTGGTTAAATAAAATCGACATTTATCGTTTATGTCGTGGTGATTTTCGTCTGCTTAAAAGCGAGAACCGGGTTGAGTTAAAAATGTGAGTTCGGCAGCCGTAGACTCGCGGCCTAATAAGGCATTGTGGTGTGGATAGCGATTAAATTGAGCAATAATCGCTTGGTGTTGTCGCTGGCTGCGTAAATTGTCGGGTGCATATTGTTCAAATAAAGGCAACGCTTGCTGGTGGATCACTATTGATTCGCTATGCATGTAGGGCATGATTAAAAATGCAGCCTGTTGAATGGGTAACTCTGCTAAACAACCTAGTGCAACGGCTTGTTGCGCAAGCTCTAACGCGATATTGTCAGCGGCAAACGCGGTTGGAGTATCGCGATAAATGTTTCGCGAAAATTGGTCTAATACGATTATTTCGGCCAATCGGCCTTGGGCATCTTTACGCCAATGTTGTAACTCACCCTTGATGGCCGCCTGTATCGTGGCGCCATATGTGTTTTTTATGTGCAAATCTAACTCGATATCTTTTACCCACCATTGTTTAGGGGATATTTGAACAAACCAAAAGTCGATAACATCGTCGACGCTGACATTTGTTGTGTGTATTTCATTCATTATATTAAATCCAATTGTGATTATTATGGACCGTGGCATTGAGCGACTGGGCCACTATTTGTTGTGCAACCGATATGGGAATATACGGGAATATCACACTGCCACTGGCTAATCCGATTTCAACATAGGCTAGCTGAGCATGTTTTTGGCCTTTAGTTTGGGTAATTTTAACATGTTGAACTTTGTCAAATGCGACCCGTTTCCATTGTTGACCGAAAAAGCCGCTATGCTGCCAAATAACCTTATCTGCTAATACATATCCCCATTGTTTATAACGAATATAAATCGCTAACATCATCATTGTTGTAGCAAACCAAGTAAACTCAAAAAACTCATGGCTATGATGACCACTGTAACCCACAATGGTAAGTACGATGGCTACAAACAGCGGTAAAACGATTCGCTTTGTGAGCCAATTAATATGGATAGGCTTATAACTACTGTGTAATGCACTTGCACCGCCACTAATATTTGGAATGCTAGCCAAGAGTGATGCTATTTCAGCTGACTTTACACTAGGAACTAGCATGTGCTGCTTGGTTTTTTGTTCAACCTCATGGCCTTTGACTTGTTTAAAGTATAAGGTCCAGCGGTTAAATAAACGTGCAATAGCAGGTTGTTGAACCTGGATTAGTTGAATGCGTTTTATGGCCAACGCATCTTGTTGATGTGAAATGACACCGCCACTTCGCTGTATGGTTTCATCATGTTTGTCGAGCTGATATGGATGATATTTTAAAATGGCTGCCACAATTGAAATTAACGAAAACAAGCTGTAAATCGCAAATAACCCCACGATGACCATGATGGTTTGTAAACCAATGTTTTGATGGGTTTGCTGCTGGACCCATAACCAAAACTGCTGCGCGAGCGGTGAGTCGAATATTTTATCCCAATCTATTTGGCCAGCAATGGGACCAGCGATAACCGCAAACCAAATAAAATTGTTTTGATAAAAACCAAATAAGACTAAATCAGCTAAACTTTTACGCACAATGGGTTGGGTGTTATCAACGTTTTGTTGACTGTTTACGTTTGGAAGCTCATCTGTCGAGGTTGCTTTTGTATGGCTTAAATTTAACAGTAAACGTTTTAACGTTTGTGCCTGTAATGTATCTAAGGCTGCTAAATGAGCTTCGTCTTTTTTAGAACCAGCGGTTTCAATCACTAGAGTGCCGAGTGACAGCGGCTTAAAGTAAAACGGCTGTTCATAACGAATATTTTGTATTCGGCTTAGCGGTATTTCATCCTTTTTGATAAATATTAAACCACGTTTAACTTCAAGCTGATGGTTATGAAGACGAAAACGAAATTTACGCCATTCTATTATCGCGAAAATTGTCACCAGTAATAATAAAACACTCGACGCCAATATGCCCCACTGCATATCAAAACCTTGCTGCCATCCGGTATAGGCAATTGGCACGATAGCGAAACCATTACTAAGAATGTTTTTCAAGGTACTGAAAATATTGCTGACAATGGACCAAGCCGACAGTGCTTGCCATTGTTGTAAATCACTTATTGAATTGCTGTTCTGCTCCCTTGTATCGGCGCTATTGTTTTCTATTGTCGTATCAAGGGTATTGGCCACCTCGGCAATATTGGCATCGGATGAACTATTCGTTGCGATGCCATTGGTATCAACAGGCTGGGCATCATCTGATGATGTTGATGACTTATCCATTGTGATTATCCTGTTGAGGAGGTTGAATGGATAACGGATCCGTTTCAGCGTCAGATGGCGTTGGATCAACAATTTCTGTTTCGGTGCTGAGTAATTGATGACTTGCTGCTGCTTGGCTCAATAAATGTTGACGTAAATGTTCAGCTAAATCGGCATTAAGACCTGGCAGATCTATCTCAGCTAATCCGCTGCCGGCACTGAAGCATTTTAAGGTGACTAAGTTGTATTTTCGCTCGAGCGGCCCTTGAGACAAATTAACATGTTGCAGCCGAGTGTAAGGTAGTGCCGTTGTTGATACCCAAAATAAACCCTCACGAAACACCATTTCATGTTTAAACAATCCGTAAGCAATTTTATGTGCTTTAAGGTGGATAAGTTTAATCATCACAACGGCCAATAACATGGCTGAAACCAAACCAACTGAAGCTATCATCAATGGCAGCGGTTTAGTGATTAATAGAAATGCGCTTAAAACAGTTATGATTATCACCGCCACGACACTGCTAATGATCAATAATAGTTTAGGGTAATTAGGATCAGTATTGCTCAGTGGTAACTCGGTAAGTTGAATATACTCATCTTGGGATAAACGTGGCCCATGGTCATAAACGTGCGCTAATGTGTCTCCTGCAGAGGACGTAGCTGAGTTTGTATCACTTACCGCTGACGGATCAGTTGATTGCGGTTGTGCTATTGGGCTCTTTGACTGCGGCGGGGTATCCATGTCTATTGGTTTTCCATCTTTGATGCTATCGATTGTTAAAAACTATAACCAGATTGTCTCTACTTAGGTAGCGTTAATCATAATGGGTTATTGATAAATCAATCAATTATCCTTTGATCCATGATTAATTCAGTCGCAATGCTGCGATTAATTCAGTCACAATCGACTGACACTGGCAATAGTGCTTGCGTGATTGGCTACAGATGCAGTAATTTCTATTAAGTGATGAAGAGGTAATAGGGCGTGTGAAGGATGTTTTCGAATAATTACGTGATCAATAAATCGCAAAAAGCATTTTTACGAAAATTGTATTTAGCGCACCTGCTGGATGAAGAACAACACAACTTATTAAGCTTACATAAACTGACTTTTATGCCAAGAAGGACATTGCAAGATGCGATAGCTGCATTTGCTGATATTGGTATTGAAGTGGATTTTGTGCAGCAAGGTCAGCGTCATAATGAAGGTTATTATCGCATTTCAACTTGGGGCCCAATCAGTAGTGCTTGGGTCAATAGTCATTTTGAGCAGATTAAACAACACATTGAAACGGCTGGCGAGTCAGAGATGATCAGTTAGGCCATATATAGAGTAATAATGGGTTGTTGAAAGGGTTTTCATGGCGATACAAATACTATTATTTAATGGGCAAGGTCAGTTGATATCACAAGGTGATGAGACTCTCATGAGCCAGTATGACCCGCAACAGCAGCTAATATGGGTCGATATTTCAGGCCAGCACAGCCAAGCGTTTTTCAAGCAATATCCTTTGTTTGGGATTGACCACCTCGATTTTGAAGAAGCACAACGGGAGCGTCATCCCCCTCAGTTTGAAGAATATGATTCACATTCATATTTGTTAACCCACGAGCTTATGGCTAGAGATGAGTATCTTCTGCTCGAGCGCAGCCAGTTGTTATTGCATGTAAATGACCGTTTTTTAGTCACTCAGCACCTGAAACCTTCTATCAGTGTGAACAAAGTTATCCAACGCATTAGTGCACAAGGTAGCCTCGAAAGTTCAGAGATGAGCCGAGTCAGTTTTGAATTGATGCGCCAAATTGTGATTGATTATCTGGCGGTGATGTTGGCATTAGAAGAGCGTTTAGGGGAAATAGAAGATGAAATTTTTGATGTGTCTACAGATGATTTATTAGCAGAGCTAATCGCTTATAGCAGTAAGCTACAAAAAGCCAAACGTTCGTTTAGTTACCACGAAGAAATCTTGCAACAATTATTAGGCGATGACACCCATCTGCATATTAAGATGGACTATGAACAGTTGAGCTATTTATATAATCAGTTTGAACGCCTATCGAGTCGCGCCAGCCTTTACCAAGGTTTAGTGGACAGTTTAATCAATGGTTATATTTCGGTGAGTGCCCATAAAACTAACCGCGTGATGATGACATTAACAATGGTCACCGCGATTTTTTTACCATTAACATTAGTCGCCGGCATTTACGGAATGAACTTTGACAATATGCCTGAGTTAAAATGGCATTTTGGCTATTTTTCGGTATTAATCTTAATGGCAGTCATTGTGGTTTCAGGTTTATGGATTGCGAGAATCAAACGTTGGTATTAATTAAGGTAAACGAGATAAAAGGGTGATCGGGTGACAGGATTTCAACATGGATTAGATTTTGGTGAGCCACAAAGCGGCTTCACTCAAGATACCGTTGTTGTGCCAACAGCGATGAACCAAATCAGTCCACCAGTTACTTGGATTAAAGGTTTTTTGTCACCCAAGCAGCAACAGTTGTTAATGATGGAAGTAGAACAATACCCATTAGATCGCGTGGCGATTGAAGTCTATGGCAAGCAGCATTTTATTCCTCGCACCCAAGCTTGGTTTGGCGATCTGGGTTGCGATTATCACTATTCCAAATTGCACATCACCGCGCTCGCTTGGCCAAAAGTATTAAGTCGATTACGTGCAAAATTACGTAACGATCATCAAATAGACAGTAATTCAGTGTTAGTTAATCGCTATGCCGATGGCCGTGACTGTATGGGCTGGCACAGTGACGATGAACCTGAAATCGTCACGGGTTCGGCGATTGCGTCTATCACGTTAGGCGCCTGTAGAGATTTTGTTGTGCGCCATAAACCGACGCAAACCAAAGTTACTTTTCCCTTGGCATCCGGCGACTTACTGATTATGCATCCCGGTATGCAGCAACACTGGCAACATGCGTTACCTAAGCGTCTTAAGGTAACTGAACCGCGTATTAATTTTACTTTTCGACACATTATCCCTAATTACTATGGTTAACAAATCTCGTTAATGGCCATAGCTAAAAGCTAAAAGCTAAAAGCGAAAGGCCTAGAGGCTAGGACGCTGCGCGGCTAGATGCTATAAAACCTTAGCAGCCAAGCGGTTCCTATCCTATAAATGACAAGCGATAATAAGCGAAAAGCTAAGCACCTAGGATGCTGCGCGATTAGGTGCTATAAAATCTTAGCAGCGAAGCTGTTCCTAGAAGCGAAGCGCTCTATCCGCGAAGCGACTCTAGGACCTCGAAGACCGAAGGTCTAGCTAGTTTGGGGATATCGCTAAAATGGATCATTATTGAACCGTTAACCGCTATGTATACGTACTCATTAGCATTAGTACAAGCTGTGGTAATGAATAGATGAATAATGCTGATGGGCAAACTTTCGAAGAAACGAATTTACAATCGACATCACACTCTACTGTCAATGCACTTTATTGGTTAGGTGATGATCTGCGGGTAGCAGATAATGCCATCTTTGCAGATATAGCCCTGCATGCACAACAGTTGATGGTGGTGTACTGCATCGACCCTAACTGGTTTCGCCAAGCTCAATATCAGGCTGAGTATGTCGGTAAGTACCGACTGCGGTTTTTATTAGAATCATTGCGGGCTTTAGATGAAACGCTTAATCAATATGGTCAACAAGTGCATATTGTTTATGCCTCAGCGCAAAAATCGTTACCTTATATAATTCAAGCCCATAATATTTCAAGGGTATATCGTAGTAACCATAGTGGTGTTGATGAGCAATCGGCTTGGCAAGTCATTCAGCAGCAGTGCCCCAATGTTGAATATTCGACGATTACCACCCAAACTCTGTTTGATCTGCAGCAACTGCCTTTTGAATTAGCCGATCTGGCTCCGACATTTAGTCAGTTCCGTAAAAAGGTCGACAACGTTAATATCAGCCCTGCCATTGATGCAGTATCTTGGCTCCCGTCTACGGTCGCACTTAAGCCACAAGACAAACAACTTCAGTCTTGGCTGGCTTATCCTAGCTGGTTGCCACAAACTCAAACGATGAATAATGTCTTTTGCGGTGGTGAAGCACAAGGAAAATTGCAACTAGACAGTTACTTTTCGTCAAATTTAGCCCATAACTATAAAGCCGTACGAAACGAACTTGATGGCTGGGAATGTTCAACAAAGTTTTCGCCTTGGTTAGCCAATGGTTGTCTATCGGCAAGACAAGTCGTCGCAGCATTAAAGCAATTTGAGTTACAACAAGGTGCTAACGAATCGACCGAGTGTATTTTGTATGAGCTGCTTTGGCGTGAGTATTTCCATTTTTACGCGCATAAATTCAATACGTTGGTGTTTAGATTTTCAGGCATTAATGGACGTAAACCATTAACCAGTTTTTACGCCCAACGCATTCGAGCTTGGAAAACCGCCACTACACCTTATCCGTTTGTGAATGCATTGATGAAGCAGTTAAATGACACTGGCTATATGTCAAACCGCGGCAGGCAAATTGTAGCAAGTTGCTTGGTCAATGAACTGCAATGTGATTGGCGTTATGGGGCGGCGTATTTTCAACAGCAATTAATTGATTATGATTCAGCTGTGAATTGGGGTAATTGGCAGTATCTAGCCGGTGTTGGTGCCGATCCACGCGGTTCGAGACGTTTTAATCTGCAAAAACAGCAGCAGACATACGACCCACAAGGATTATTTATTAATGCATGGTTGGGACGTGAGGCATTACAGCAACACAATGAGAGTCATGCGTCATATTGTATCGATAGTGTTGATATAACCGATTGGCCAAGGAGTTAATTTCAGATCGACTTGAGAAAGTTGTGCTCAAACGTTAACTTTTACCCTGCTTGTTTGACCTTTATTCGGCAAACCAGTACCCTTTGATTTAATCGATATGGATTAATAAGAGTATCACTATGTCTGTCGAACAAATCATTACCGATAAATTGAATCACGCCTTTTCGCCTTTGCATCTTGAAGTGATTAATGAGAGTAATCGTCATCATGTGCCGCCTAACTCAGAAACCCATTTTAAAGTGGTTGTAGTTAGCGATCAATTTAGCGAACAGCGCTTACTTGCCCGTCACCGGTTGGTAAACCAAGCGCTAGCAGATGAATTAGCCAATGGCGTTCATGCGCTTTCCATAAATGCTTATAGCCAGCCAGAATGGCAAGCTTTGGATGAAGTGCCTAGGACTCCTAATTGTAAGGGATAACGATAAAGGTTAATTGTTATTAACTTGCTGACAGAACTATACAAAAAACCTCACATGTCCTGTGAGGTTTTTTATTTTGTATTGTAGTGAGGTGATGTTTGTCACTGGTTATGATTATGTTACAGTTATGAAAATAAGCGTGCGATTGAGATAGGATATTTACATGAGCAAGGTGATACAAACCTGCTGGTTGCTGGGCTTAACGTTATTGTTAGGCTGTCAACAAGATACGCCTTCGAAGACAAGTTCTGTTGCGCAAAATGATTATATTCCTCATCAAGTGATTGAATGGCGTTTAGCCACCTCATGGCCAAAAAACTTGCCCGGTTTAGGCATGGCTCCAGAAAGATTTGCTCAATTGGTCGAGCAAATGTCTAACGGTCGCTTAGTGATTTCCGTTTATGGTGCCGGCGAATTAATGCCAGCGTTGTCGGTTTTTGACGGTGTGAGTAATGGCACGATTGAAATGGCTCATAGCGCGTCATATTATTGGAAAGGTAAAGCGCCTGCCGCTCAGTTTTTTTCATCAATACCATTTGGATTAAATGCACAGCAAATGAATGCGTGGCTTCATTATGGCGGTGGCATGGAATTATGGGAGGAAGTTTATCAGCCTTTTGGCGTATTGCCGCTTGCTGGTGGAAATACTGGCATGCAAATGGGCGGCTGGTTTAATAAAATCATTGCAACCCCAGAAGATTTTAAAGGCCTCAAGATGCGCTTACCAGGCATAGGAGGTGAAGTGCTCAAGAAGCTCGGCGGCGTTCCCGTTGATGCACTCGCTGGCAGAGAATTATATGGCGCACTGCAAACTGGCGCGATTGATGCTGCTGAGTGGGTAGGGCCTTATAATGATTTGCCGCTCGGGTTGGATCAGGTGGCTAAATATTATTATTACCCTGGCTGGCACGAGCCGGGTTCGACGATGGAGTTTTTGATTAACAAACAGGCATTTTCCACTCTGCCCAATGATTTGAAAATGATTGTTAAAGTTGCAGCCAGAGCCATTAATCAAGATATGTTAGATGATTATACTCAAGGCCATATTGCTGCAATGGACGTATTGCTTAACGAGCATAATGTGCAAGTTAAACCTTTTCCCGACACTGTGATACGCGCATTAAAATATGCAAAAGATGATGTGCTTAACAGTGAAGCGGCTAAAGACCCGTTATTTAATAAAGTACTGAAGTCTTACATGGCAAACGAGAAGTCAGTAAAGCGCTACTTTAGTTACACAGAAGACGCCTTAAGTCGCTTTGAGTTAGATGGCAAACATCAACCGTAAACTCTCACTGTGACCATGCATAAATAGTGATATTATCGTGTTATTAGGCTTTATATTGTCAGATTATTATTTACTTTGGAGAAAGCAATGCCTTTATTAGACAGTTTTACCGTAGATCATACACGTATGAATGCTCCAGCGGTTCGCGTTGCCAAGCACATGAGCACCCCTAGTGGCGATGCCATTACGGTATTCGATTTACGTTTCTGTGCACCCAATAAAGATATCCTCAGCGAACGTGGCATCCATACACTTGAACATTTGTTTGCAGGTTTTATGCGTGAACATCTAAACGGTGATGGTATAGAGATTATTGATATTTCTCCGATGGGATGCCGTACCGGTTTTTACATGAGCTTAATTGGTCAACCGACAGAAAGTAAAGTTGCAGATTCCTGGCTAGCGGCAATGGTTGATGTAACCAATGTGATTGATCAGAAAGATATTCCTGAGTTAAATGAATATCAATGTGGTACTTACGAAATGCATTCATTAGAACAAGCGCAAGATATTGCTCGGATGATCATTGCTGCAGGCGTGAGCGTCAACCAAAACGATGATTTGAAACTGAGTGACGAAATTTTAGGGAATCTTTAATCTAATCGATTAACTGATATCTTGATAAAAAAGCGGCTTTAGCCGCTTTTTTTTGCGAAGCAACGATTAATATGTCGAGTAAACGTTAACAGTACGCTATTTTTATGTAACTGAAACCGTTATTGTAATGAACGATTTTTACTAAGTGATTCGCCATTTTAGCGATTTTTTGCGTGAACAGACACATATACGGAGATTAATATGTCTAACCACCCATTTAGCCTGTCAGTGATAGCAGCCGCAGTGCTTTATGTTTGCCATTCTACCAATGCCGTTGCAGAAACGGTGACCGAGTCTATTGATAACCTTAATAATCAACTCGATTTACAACAGTTATCGATAAGCCAATTTCATTATCGCCAAAGTGATATTGCACTAGGGTTGACGGGCGCGACAGTGTTACCTACCGGACCACATCAGGATGTGACGATCACACATGCAGGTGCCACTGACGGTGTTGCCATTTTACAAGATGGTATATTCTTTTCTCCAGCGCCGTATTCTGGACAACATTTAGTATTGCAGCCCAATTTATTGCACCAGCAAAAAGTGTCTTTTTCAAGCATGACCAGTGTGACTGAAAGTTCACAAGCTGCTTTTGGTAAGCTTGATTATCAGTCTGTACAAATTAGTCCGCAAAAATATGCAACCGATATCAACGTTGAAGGCAGTGACAATAATGCCATCAATGGTGGGGTTGTGCTAAGTGGTACTTCGAAGCAAAATGGCATGTTATTAGCCGTGGATTATCAATCTGCAGCTGACGATGTGGGTTATCGTGTCGCCCGAGATGCCGACACGACACAAAAAGATATTCTGTTCAAAATCGCTGCCGATAGTTTACCCGGAGCACGCAATGAACAAATGACCGAATTTAGTTATCAGTACTCATCGCAAGAAGCTGACCGCGGAACGTTGGGGTTAACCAGTGTTGATTTTTCGGTAAATCCGACTCAATTATATTCAGCAGCCAGCACCGACAATACTGAAGGCGAGCGTCAACGCTACGTGTTAGCACATAAGCTAATCATGTCATCCACTTCGACGATGGCTACCGACTTTTATTATCAAACCTATTCACAACAATCTCAAGCAATGCAATTTGTTGATGGCGAACAAATTAATAGTGCGTTGCTGTCTCGGATTGCCATGTTTGAAGCAACACCTACCGCCGATGGGATAAACTTAGGATCGTTAACCCAAAATAACGATTTTGCTGGGTTTGGTATGCAAACTAAAGGTGTCAGCATGTACGGTCAGCATCAGGTGACTTATAGTGCGCGCTACCATACAGATAAAGCTGAAATGCGTTTAGGTCAACGTGATTGGTCTTGGAACAATGATTTATCATTGACGCCGACAACAGATGATGAATATGCACTGACGTATACTGATGATGCTTCGGCATTTTCATCAGCGGTAGACACTAAATTAAATTATGGTCAGTGGTCTATTAATCTCGGTTTAGGTTATGAGCATGTCAGCGTTTCTCGTGAGCTTGGTGATGTAAATACGAGCCTTAATGCTGCAGACTTTTCTGATGATGGCTGGTCGCCTTCTATTGAAGTGGCTTATCAGAGTGGGCCATGGTTAGCCGCGTTACAAGCTAAACAAGCTTGGACAGCTGCTTCAGCCGGCAATATTGAGCAAACAGCGCAAGAAGCGCTGCAATATCAATTAGCATTAAGCTACCAACAAGATGCTTTATCGATTGCCATGACGGCTTATATGCATGATTACGATAACCAACATGTAAGCTGTATGCAGGGCATGATATGTGATTATGAACAAATATCATTACAAGAGAATATTAAGGATGTCTCTGTTGTCGGCGCAGATTTGAGCATAGCGTATGGACTAACATTTGATCACTTTTCAATTCCATTCAAAGCCAAATACCAATATACCCAAGCAGAAACAGACAGTGCTAATTGCAATGAATTGATGGCATGTTTTGCTGCCAATAGCCAACTACCTTGGGTGTCAGAACAGCAACTGGCGTTAAGTTCTGGTGTTGTTTATGGTGATATGTCCGTTATGGCGCAAGCTTTATATCAATCTGAGTTAGGTTATCAAGGTGGGTTCACCAATGAACGTGCTATTGATAGTCAGTGGAAGGTTGATATCGCTGCAACTTACCGTTTGACTGAGCAGCACGAGTTGTATTTACGTGTAGAGAATTTGTTAGACGAAGAGTTAGTGGCAAATAGCACCGCAATGGGATTTCAAGCACAATCTGAAATGACTACGTACTTTGGTTACCAAGGCCATTTCTAAGTGGTTTTTTCCAGACATAGGCAGTGTTGAACACTATTTGAACGCTGCTTGCTGTGCCTTTTATTCCCAAATACTAATACTGCTCAAGTGATGACTCATTTGGGCGGTGTTATTTGAGGCGCAACTGTTCTTGTAAACAAACAACTAAAATTATTTCTTTAAAAATTAATGCTATATTTTTTTTAAATCAGAATTCAGCAGATAACATTCACTCCTAGGTTCTAATTTAATTAGTCTGATCTAAAAGCCACCGATTGTGTTAGGTATTGGTTTGAAAACACCTATAATTTTCGTGGCGATAGTCTCATATTTGCGGTAAAATGCGCGCGACCAGCGTGATTATGATCGCATTTTCGAGTTAAATCTGCGCTAGCTCAAATGGCAAGTGTTTGTTAACACTTTGTTTTTGTAGCGGAACGTGGCGCATTGTCTTTCCTTCAAACGTAGTGCTTGTGGATATGATTACAATTAAGAAAGGATTGGAACTGCCTATAGCAGGCGGACCAGAGCAAGTTATCCATAATGGCCCAGCCATTAGACACGTAGCGACTTTGGGTGAAGAGTATATTGGCTTACGTCCAACGATGAAAATCAAAGTGGGCGACAAAGTACAAAAAGGCCAAGTTCTTTTTGAAGATAAAAAGAATTTAGGCGTTAAATATACGGCTTTAGCCAGTGGTACTATTTTAGAAATCAACCGAGGTGCAAGACGTGTACTTCAGTCAGTTGTTATTGCTGTGGAAGGTGACGATAGCGTTGCTTTTGCTCAATACGATGCTGATAAGTTAGACACGTTAGACGCACAAGTTGTTCGTGATAATCTGATTGATTCAGGTTTATGGACTGCTTTGCGTACACGCCCTTTCAGTAAAGTGCCAGCTGTAGATGCTACTGCTGCGGGTATTTTTGTGACTGCAATTGATACTCAACCTCTTGCTGCCGATCCTGTGGTAGTCATAGCTCAACATAAAGAAGATTTTGCAAATGGCCTAAAGGTCCTAGCACGATTAACTGAAGGTAAAGTTTACCTATGTAAAGCTCAAGGTGCCGATATCCCTGCAGCTAATGCCCAAGTTCAAGAGTTTGCGGGTAAACACCCAGCAGGTCTTGCAGGTACGCATATTCACAACGTTCTACCAGCTTCTGCAACACGTACTGTTTGGCATATTGGCTATCAGGATGTGATTGCTTTTGGTCAACTGTTCACTCAAGGTGTGTTAAACACTGAACGTGTGGTTGCTATTGGTGGTCCTAAAGCGAAAAACCCTCGTCTAGTTCGTACCGTTTTAGGTGCTAGCATGACTGAACTGACTGCTGATGAAACAGTTGGTGATGGTGTTCGTGTGATTTCGGGTTCAGTGTTAAGCGGCCGTACTGCGGTAGGACCTCAAGCTTATTTGGGGCGTTATCATCAGCAGGTGAGTGTACTGGAAGAAGGTGATGAAAAAGAATTATTTGGTTGGGCTATGCCTGGTGCTGACAAATTCTCTATTACACGTGCATTCCTAGGCCATTTAAGCCCATCGCGTCTATTTAATATGACCACTAGTACTGGCGGTTCAGACCGTGCAATGGTACCTATTGGTAACTATGAACGCGTGATGCCTCTAGACATTCTACCTACTATGCTACTTCGTGATTTACTCTCTGGCGACTTTGATGGCGCAGTCCGTTTAGGCGCATTAGAGTTAGATGAAGAAGATTTGGCATTGTGTACGTTCGTATGTCCAGGTAAGTATGACTATGGTTCATATTTACGTGATTGTTTAGATACGATCGAGAGGGAAGGCTAATGAGTTTGAAAGATTTTATCGAACGTATTGAGCCGCAATTTGAAAAAGGCGGCAAGTACGAAAAGTGGTATGCCCTTTACGAAGCGGCAGCCACAGTATTTTATACTCCAGGTAAAGTGAACAAAGGGGCAACCCACGTTCGCGATAATGTCGACCTAAAACGTATTATGATTACGGTTTGGGCATGTACATTCCCAGCAATGTTTTTTGGTATGTACAACGTAGGTTTACAGGCTCAAGTAGCGATGGTGGCCGGTTTCGGTACACCAGATGTTTGGCAAGTAGGCTTATTTGAATTATTTGGCGCTCAACTCTCTGCAGACTCGGGCATTACGTCTCTGATGTTCTATGGTGCGTGTTTCTTCTTACCTATCTATGCAGTGACTTTCATTGTTGGTGGTTTTTGGGAAGTACTCTTTGCGTCAGTGCGTGGCCATGAAATTAACGAAGGTTTCTTCGTTACTTCAGTGCTATTTGCATTAACTCTACCGCCAACAATTCCTTTATGGATGGTCGCTTTAGGTATTACCTTTGGTGTGGTTGTAGCAAAAGAAATCTTCGGTGGCACAGGGCGTAACTTCTTAAACCCTGCATTAGCTGGTCGAGCTTTCTTGTACTTTGCTTACCCATTAAGCATGTCTGGCGATACCACGTGGGTTGTTGCTGACGGTTATTCTGGGGCAACGGCCTTAAGCCAAGCAGCGCAAGGTACATTTGACTACGCCTCAACGGCTAACTGGATTGACTCATTTATGGGCTTCATTCCAGGTTCTGTTGGTGAAGTGTCTACCTTTGCTATCTTGCTAGGTGGTCTAGTTATCATTTACGCCCGTATTGCCTCTTGGCGAATCGTTAGTGGTGTTTTCTTAGGTATGGTCGCTATTGCGACGTTGCTTAATATGATAGGTAGCGACACCAACCCGATGTTTGCAATGCCTTGGTATTGGCACTTAGTGTTAGGTGGATTTGCATTCGGTATGATGTTTATGGCGACAGACCCGGTTTCTGCGTCGTTTACCAATACTGCAAAGTGGGCATACGGTTTCCTCATTGGTGCAATGGTGGTGTTTATCCGTGTGGTTAACCCTGCATTCCCAGAAGGTATTATGTTAGCTATTTTGTTTGCTAACCTATTTGCTCCATTATTTGACCACTTTGTCGTACAGTCAAATATCAAGCGGAGGATTGCTCGTGGCTAGTAATAAAGATTCGTTCGGTAGAACGCTATTTGTTGTTGTCGGCTTATGTCTTGTTTGTTCAGTACTGGTTTCGACTGCTGCCGTGGTGTTAAAGCCTATTCAGCAAGAAAATAAGTTACTCGATAAGCAAAAGTATATTCTTGAAGCGGCGAGCCTGATAAACACCAAAGAAGGCAAAGTCACAAAGAAAGAAATTCTAAGCAAGTATGAGCAATATGTTGATGCTCGCTTAGTTGACCTTAAAACCGGTGAGTTTGTTGAGGGTAATGCTAACCTTTACGATCAACGCAAAGCGTCTCGTGATACTGACACTTCGTCAGTGCCAGAAAACGATATTGCTTCGATCAAACGTGTTGCAGATACCGCCGTTGTATACCTTGTTCATAATGATGAAGGTAAACTGACTAGCGTCATTCTTCCTATTCACGGCTATGGTTTGTGGTCAACGATGTATGCACTTTTGGCACTTGAGGCTGACTTAAACACAGTTCAAGGACTTGTTTACTATGACCAAGGTGAAACACCTGGTTTGGGTGGCGAAGTTGAAAATCCAAAATGGAAAGCATTGTGGAAAGGTAAAAAGTTATTTGATGAGCAAGGTAACTTGGCCATTAGTGTAACTAAAAACCCTACAGTGGCTAGTTCTGTTCATGGTGTCGATGCTCTTTCAGGTGCAACACTTACCAGTAACGGTGTACAACACTCATTGACGTTTTGGTTAGGTAAAGAAGGCTTCGCAAACTTTATCGCTAAAGCACGCAACGGAGGGTTAAGCTAATGGCTGACGTTAAAGAACTTAAACAGGTTCTGACCGGACCGATTATCAATAATAACCCAATTGCATTGCAAATTTTGGGTGTGTGTAGTGCTCTTGCTGTTACTAGTAAATTAGAAACAGCATTAGTAATGACGATTGCATTAACTGCGGTAACAGCGTTTTCTAACCTGTTTATCTCACTTATTCGTAACCACATTCCAAGCAGTGTGCGTATTATTGTACAGATGACCATTATCGCTTCATTAGTGATTGTAGTTGACCAAGTATTACAAGCTTATGCTTATGCCATTTCTAAACAGTTATCGGTATTCGTAGGTTTGATTATTACTAACTGTATTGTAATGGGTCGTGCTGAAGCTTACGCAATGAAAACCCCTCCAATGATGAGCTTTATGGATGGTATCGGTAACGGTTTAGGTTACGGTGCAATTCTATTGTCTGTTGGCGTTGTGCGTGAACTATTTGGTAATGGTTCATTATTTGGCGTAGAAATCCTCAGCAAAATCTCTGACGGCGGTTGGTATCAGCCTAACGGTTTATTACTACTGCCACCGAGTGCATTCTTCTTGATCGGTGGTCTGATCTGGTTGATCCGTACGTATAAGCCAGAGCAAGTTGAAGCAAAAGGGTAAACGCAATGGAACATTATATTAGTTTATTAATTCGCTCCGTTTTCATTGAAAACATGGCGCTAGCGTTCTTCTTGGGTATGTGTACTTTCTTAGCGGTATCAAAGAAAATCACTACTGCAATGGGCCTAGGTGTTGCAGTTATCGTGGTACTGGCTATTTCGGTTCCTGCTAACCAAATTATTTATCAAGGTTTATTAGCTCCAGGCGCATTAGCTTGGGCTGGTTTTCCTGATGCTGATTTGAGCTTCTTGAAGTTCATCACCTTTATCGGTGTGATTGCAGCACTTGTACAAATTTTGGAAATGGCTTTAGACAAGTACTTTCCACCTTTGTACAACGCGTTGGGTATTTTCTTACCTTTGATTACTGTGAACTGTGCGATTTTTGGTGCAGTATCTTTCATGGTTGAGCGTGATTATAACCTTGGCGAGAGCGTAGTATTTGGTATTGGCTCTGGTATTGGTTGGGCGTTAGCAATTGTATTGTTAGCCGGTATCCGCGAAAAGATGAAGTATTCTGACGTGCCAAATGGCTTACGTGGCTTAGGTATTACCTTTGTTTCTGCAGGTCTTATGGCTCTAGGTTTCATGTCATTCTCAGGTGTTTCTCTTTAAGAGACCTTGAGAAGACGCATTAATTTGAACCTTTAAGGATAAGTGAATGGGTATTCTTGAATCTACTCCGCTAGATGTCTATCTAGGTGTGAGTATGTTTACTGTGATTGTCTTGGTTTTGGTGTTAGTGATTTTATTTGCTAAATCAAAACTAGTGGCAAGCGGTGATATCATGATTGGTATTAACGGCGACGCAGATAAAGCAATTAAAACAGGTGCTGGTGGCAAACTACTTAGTGTTTTAGCTGACAACGGTATCTTTGTATCGAGTGCGTGTGGCGGTGGTGGCTCATGTGGCCAGTGTCGTGTACACATTAAGTCTGGTGGTGGTGATATTCTACCTACTGAGCTTGATCACATTAGTAAAGGCGAAGCACGTCAGGGTTGTCGTTTATCTTGTCAGGTAAATGTAAAAACTGACATGGAAATCGAACTTGATGAAGAAATTTTCGGCATCAAGAAATGGGAATGTGCGGTTCTATCTAACGATAACAAAGCGACGTTCATTAAAGAACTTAAGCTGCAAATTCCTGACGGCGAATCTGTGCCTTTCCGTGCTGGTGGTTATATTCAGATTGAAGCTCCTGCTCATCATGTTAAATATGCTGAGTTTGAAGTGCCTGATAAATACCGTGGCGACTGGGAACACTTTGGTTTCTTCAAGTTAGAGTCAAAAGTAGACGAAGAAACCATTCGTGCCTACTCAATGGCTAACTACCCAGAAGAGTTCGGCATTATTATGTTGAATGTGCGTATTGCTACGCCACCGCCACGTAATTTAACCTTGCCTTGCGGTAAAATGTCTTCGTACATTTGGAGCTTAAAAGCCGGTGATAAAGTGACGATTTCTGGTCCATTTGGTGAGTTTTTTGCTAAAGACACTGAAGCAGAAATGGTATTCATTGGTGGTGGTGCTGGTATGGCTCCAATGCGCTCACACATTTTTGACCAATTAAAACGTCTTAAATCTAAGCGTAAAATGAGCTTCTGGTACGGTGCGCGTTCGCAACGTGAAATGTTCTATGTTGAAGATTTTGACGGCTTAGCGGCTGAAAATGAAAACTTCAAATGGCACGTGGCGTTATCAGATCCGCAAGCTGAAGATAACTGGACTGGTTATACCGGTTTCATTCATAACGTATTGTATGAAAACTACTTACGTGACCATGATGCGCCAGAAGATTGTGAGTTCTACATGTGTGGACCTCCAATGATGAACGCAGCAGTTATTGGTATGCTAAAAGATTTAGGTGTCGAAGACGAAAACATCTTACTAGATGATTTCGGTGGTTAATGAGTTAATCCATAACATCGACATGTAAGTCATGAGATTGCAGCAGTGCAGACAGGGTGGTTAAACACTGGTCTTGCACGCTGCAATTTTTTTTGTTTATTTATTACAAGTGTAAATTTGACATGACTGTAAATTCAATCAAGTTATTGCTATTGCCGGCGTTATTGCTATTGGTGAGTGCTTGCAGTTCACCAGAGCCCATTATTTCATTATCTGGTAGTACGATGGGGACCACTTATCATATTAAAGTAGTCAACAATGACCGCTTGCCAGAACCGCAGTTACTGCAAGCTGAAATTGATATGGCATTGGAAGTGGTAAACGATCAAATGTCGACTTATCGTTCGGACTCAGAACTGTCTAAGTTCAATCAATTACAAGTTCAACAAAGCGTTAAAGTATCCGCTGATACCATTAAGGTTATCGAAGAAGGTATGCGTCTTTATCAAGAGACTGATGGGGCGTTAGATATCACCTTAGGACCAGTGGTTAATTTGTGGGGCTTTGGTCCCGATAAACGACCTACAACCATCCCGACGCAAGCTCAAATCGATAACGCTAAAGCTAAAATGGGCATCAAGGAACTGTCGATAAAAGGCTTAACATTAACTAAGCATAATGCAGACCTGTATGTTGATTTATCTTCAATAGCAAAAGGTTTTGGTGTCGATAAAATTGCCGCGCTATTAGACAAATATCATGTGTCTGGTTATTTAGTCGAAATAGGTGGTGAGCTTAATGTTAAAGGTACTAAAGCCGATAAAACTCCATGGCGAGTGGCTGTTGAGCAACCTACGAGTGAAGGACAAGCCGTTCAGCAAGTGATTGAACCCGGCACCATGTCATTAGCAACATCGGGTGATTACCGTAACTTTTATCAAGAGAATGGCGAACGTTTTTCACATTTAATCGATCCTCGTAACGGTTATCCTATTAAGCATCAACTTGCCTCTGCAACCGTGTTACACTCTAGTTGTATGACCGCAGATGGATATGCCACCGCTATGATGGTGTTAGGTACTGAGGCTTCATTGGCACTTGCTAAAGAGAAAAATTTAGCAATAATGTTGATTGAGAAGCAAGAACAGGGTTATCAGGTCTATTACAGCGATGCGTTTAAATCGTATGTTAAGTAGGTTCTTTATTTTAAACTGATTGATTAAAAAAGTATTATACCCTTATCTGAATGAGTAATTGGAGTTTGTAATGAGTACATTTATAGCAGCATTTGTAGTGTTATTATTGTTCTTTTTGTTAATGTCTATCGGCTATATCGTAAAGAAGAAAGCGGTAGAAGGTAGTTGTGGTGGTTTAGGTGTTTTAGGAATTGAAAAAGCGTGTGACTGTGATGATCCATGTGACAAACGTAAACGCCGTATGGAAAAAGAGCAAGCTCGCAATGAGTTGCTAAATCAAAATCGAATTATTTAACACCGTTAATTGCCTAAAGCTTAAGTTAATAAACTGATGCTTTGTAAAGAGCCTTCATTTTGAAGGCTTTTTTTATGTTTATGTATTGCTAACGAGTTACAAAGCTTAGTTATAATGATAATGGTTATCAATTGTAAGTGTGTGAAAATAAAGGAAAATTTGCAATTACCCCTATAGTGTTTTATCCTGTTTGTAATTGATCGAGATCACATTATTTATCGAGGGACATTACTATGAAAGGTCATCCTAAAGTCATCAGCCAACTCAATCGTGTACTTACCTGTGAGCTGACCGCCATTAACCAATACTTTTTACATGCTCGCATGTTTAAGCATTGGGGATTGGAAAAGCTTAATGAGAAAGAGTATAAAAAATCGATTGAAGACATGAAGCATGCTGACAAGCTGATTGAACGTGTATTGTTTCTTGAAGGTTTACCTAACCTACAACAGTTAGATAAATTGCGCATTGGTGAACATGCTGAAGAAATGCTTAGCTGTGATCTAACTGCAATTACGGAACAAATTGCCATTTTGCGTGAAGCCATTAAGGTATGCGAAACTCAGCAAGATTATGTTAGCCGCGATTTATTTGAAGATTTACTCGAAGACGAAGAAGAACATCTAGATTGGATTGAGTCGCAGCAAGAGCTAATCAATCAAACCGGTATTCAAAATTATCTTCAATCACAAATTAACGACTAATAGGAAATTATCATGAAAGGCCATCCAGAAGTCATCGACGCTTTAAATAGTTTATTAACCGGCGAATTGTCTGCCATGGATCAATATTTTGTCCATGCTCACATGTATGAAGACTGGGGGTTCAATGAACTGTATACCCGTATTCTGCATGAGTCAGACGACGAGAAGTTGCATGCAGCTAAATTAGTTCAACGCATTTTGTTTTTAGAAGGCACTCCAGATGTTGGCAGCCGTGAAGCGTTGAATATTGGTAAAGATGTGCAAGAAATGCTGAGAAATGATCTTGCATACGAATATCATGTAGCTGATCATTTGCGTAAAGTTATCGCGCTATGTGAAGAAAAAGCTGATTACCAAAGCCGTGAAATTTTAGAAGTGTTATTAGATGACACTGAATCTGATCACATGTACTGGTTAGAAAAGCAACTCGGTCTAATTGAACGTATTGGTTTACAAAACTATTTACAGACCAAAATGTAATGTCTTAATTGATATGTTACATGTTAATAAAGCCCAACTGCGTTTGGGTTTTTTTGTGTCATTTCAACACTCATGTGGAGGCTCTGGAAGACAGGTTAACCGCATTAGTGCTTGCTTTTTGAACTATTCGTTTAACCTGCAAACAAAAAATAGTCCAAGCCATGAAGATTTTATGGGTTATAACAACTCATTAAATAAACTATTTTTGTTTAAAAAACGTTTGGGGTCTTCACCCTGCTCTGGAAGAGATACATTAAAAGTGATAATGGTTTTTTTCTAATTAAATTGATATATTTAGTTTTTAATAGGACGTATTTTAAACTATATGGAAATGGAAATGGAAATGGAAATGGAAATGGAAATGGAAATGGAAATGGAAATGAATAGAAATGTACACCTTAAAAACTTCAAAAGTAGTGAACTCATATTTGATAATGATGAAACTATAATTATTTTAAAGTTCATATTTTCCAGTCAACATTCGATTATAGATGAGTTAGATATTACTGATGAAGTTCGTGAGTTTGCTCAAGGTTTGTTAGTTGAGGCTGTCGATGCATCTTATGCGATGGGATTTATCGACTCTTTATTTCGATCAACAATGAATCCTCAAGATGGTGCTAAAAAAGTCATAATAAAATTTGGGCGCAGCGCTGCAAAACATTGGTTTAGTCATGCAACAGCTAAAGACTTAATGCAAATAAAAATCCATGACAGAGTGAGAGAACAACTATCATATAGCTTCGGTCGTGTTTTAGTGTTGTATTTAAATGGAATAGCAAAAACAAACAGTCGACATTTTGGTGTTTTAGCTTTTAACCTAAATAACAAAGTTATATGGAGTTAAAATGAAACTTAAGTTACTAATTGGATGCGCTTTTACTATTATTATTATGTATTCATTAGGTGCTATTTATTCTCTTGAAAATAGCCGTGTTGAAGATGTTGTATTATGCAGTGTCGAAGATAATACGCATTACATACCAAATTCGTTCTGTGAATTTTATTTGTTTAATTTTAGATTAACGAAACAAGACTTAGATGATCTTCAGTCTGTAGGTGGTATAGCATTTTTATTTGGCATTTCTAATCAGAAAAAAAGATATGTTTATTTAGATAAATTTATCGACAATGGTGCCTCCGTTAATACTAAAAGTAAGATTGATGGACTACCGCCTCTTCATGCCGCAATCTTACTCAATGATAAAAAATTAGTTGAATACTTACTGAGCAAAGGCAGTGACCCTCAACTGCTAGATAGTCAATTACGGTTAAATGCTTATGATTTTGTACTGCTTTTGAAAAGAAAGAATGACTCAATAAATCGAATTGAAGTCATAAGAATGTTGTCTACAATCAATTTATAAATTGAATAATTTGCTAGATGATTTAGCTTTTTTTCAGAATAATATTTTATTGCGTTTTAGGATGGCTTGAAGCTAGCTTTTGACATTTAAAAATATCTTGAGTCACATTTATTCATTATATTAATAATAAGCAACGATTGAATACTGTTTATATATACAGTACCATCATGGTAATTGAGTTAATGATAATGGTTATAGAATGCGTAAAATCATTCACATCGATATGGATTGTTATTTTGCTGCGGTAGAAATGCGTGATTTTCCTGAGTTAAGAGGAAAGCCCATTGCTGTTGGCGGCAGAAGTGATCGCCGTGGTGTGATAAGTACTTGCAGTTATGAAGCCCGCAAATTTGGGGTGCGAAGTGCTATGTCCAGTTATCATGCGTTGCAGTTATGTCCGCAGTTAATTTTAGTGCCTGGACGGATGGAAGTGTATAAATCAGTGTCACTCCAAATACGTGAGATTTTTCATCGATATACTGATCTTGTCGAACCCTTGTCTTTAGACGAAGCTTATCTTGATGTCACAGATTGCGATTCTCATCAAGGCAGTGCGACATTAATTGCCAAAGCGATACGTGATGACATTTATGAGGTCACTGGATTAACGGCTTCAGCAGGTATTGCACCCATTAAGTTTTTAGCCAAAATTGCATCCGATTTAAATAAGCCTAATGGACAATATGTTATCACCCCAAATCAAATTGCTGATTTTGTAAAAGACCTACCTCTGAGTAAAATTCCTGGCGTCGGTAAAGTCACTTCAAAAAAGTTAGCCGATATTGGCTTAACCACTTGTTATGACGTGCAACAATACCCTAAAGTGCAATTAATTGAGGCCTTTGGTAAGTTTGGCCATGTGTTGGCTGAGCGTGCACAAGGTATCGATTCAAGGCAAATTAGCCCGCACCGAGTGCGTAAGTCAGTAGGGGTTGAAACCACGTTAGCTAAAGACATTTTTACGTTAGAGCAATGTCATCAAGTATTACCACAGCTTATTCAAGAGCTGAGTGCTCGGGTTCATCGGAGTGCGAAAGATAGACAGATCCATAAGCAGGTTGTAAAACTGAAATTTAATGATTTTAAGCAGACCACCATCGAGCATCGCAGTGATGAGATTTCAATTAACCTGTTTCATGAATTATTACTGCAAGCATTACAACGAAGCCAAGGGCGAGGGATTCGGTTACTCGGTGTGAGCGTTGGCCTAGCGGATGTGACGTTGGTTTCTTCCGAGAATAGTGCCGATCAAATTACTCAACTCGATTTACAATTTTAGGCGCCCATTTTATAACGGAAACCATAGAGAGCAAAAAGGCGACATTGCTGTCGCCTTTGATTTATAGCTTATCCGCCAATTATAATCTTGGCCATAATCACTTGATTGATTACGCCTCTTTAGCAGGAATACGCTCTAATACAGCTAGCAGTAATTCCCAATATTGACCAACCGTGGTGATGTTAACCATTTCATCTGGGCTGTGCGGATAGCGAATCGTCGGACCAATCGATACCATGTCCATATGTGGATAAGGTTCTTTAAATAAACCACATTCAAGACCCGCATGAATAACCATCACAGTAGGATCTTTTTTATAAATATCGTTATAGGTGTCACGCACAATTGCCATAACAGATGAGCTAGTGTCTGGTTTCCAACCTGGATAAGCACCGCTTAAATCAATGCTAGCACCCGATAGATTTGATAGTGCGGTTAGCATACCGGTGACTTCTTCACGCCCCGAATCGATTAATGAACGAATAAGGCATAATATTTCTACGCTTTCATCTTCAGTACTGATCACGCCTATATTTAGTGATGTTTCAGTCACACCCTCCACTTCATCACTCATGCGCATTACGCCGTTAGGGCAAGCATGTAATAAATCGATTAAGGTATTTTGCGCTTCTTCGCCCATGACTTTTGTTGGTGCATCAATAGCGGCTAATGTGAGTAACATCGATGGGTCAGCTACGGCTAACTCTTCACGCACTAACGCTTGAAATGACTCAATAGCTTGTTTTAATGCTTCAACATTTTCAGCTGGCAACATCAATTGAACGTTAGCTTCACGTGGAATAGCATTACGCAGCGAACCACCACTAAAGCTGACCAGCTCTAAGGCTAATTCGTCACTGTATTTAAATAAAAATCGCGCTAATAACTTGTTAGCGTTACCACGACCAAGATGAATATTGACACCAGAATGGCCGCCTTTTAAACCCGACATAGTCAGTGAAAAGCTGGCGTTGCTTTGTTCTGGTGCTTGCCAAGACATTGGTATACTTATCTGTGCATCAACACCGCCGGCGCAACCCATGTAGATTTCACCTTCTTGCTCTGAATCAGTATTAATTAAAATTTCAGCATCAAGGTAACCGGCTTCTAAACCAAAAGCGCCCGTCATGCCGGCTTCTTCATCAATGGTGAGCAGCACTTCGAGTGGCCCGTGCTTAATGTCTTTACTGCCTAAAACGGCCAGCGCCGAAGACATACCAATACCGTTATCTGAACCTAAGGTAGTGCCTTTGGCTTTAACCCAATCACCGTCTACATAGGCTTCTATCGGATCGGTTTCAAAGTTATGTACTTTGTCGGCATTTTTTTGCGGCACCATATCAATGTGCGCTTGTAACACCACTATTTTGCAGTTTTCCATTCCTGCAGTAGCAGGCTTACGGATGATTAAATTACCCACTTTGTCTTCAACAACCGCAAGGCCTTGAGCTTTTGCCCATTGTTGAATATGTTGTGATAACGCATGTTCATGTTTTGATGGATGTGGAATAGCACAAATTTGTTCAAACCATTGCCATAGAGGCTGAGGATATAATTGAGTTAATGCAGTCACGAAACGCCCTCTAAGATGAAATCAAGTCGATATACGACACAAAATATTACTGCCACTATTTTAACATATTCTGCGCAGTTACTTGATATTGCGATAGCGATTTGCCAAGGTTTAGTCCACAAATCTGTAAATAATTATGAACCCACTAATTTATCTATATTCCTAAAGAGTAAGGATCTTGTATGACCCAAGTGAATAAAGCGGTTACCGCGTACCAAGTGCCAATTATTGATGTCACAAGTGATGAGGCTATTTTTGAAGGCGAAGGTTGGGACGCTGTTGTTGTGATAGCGACGAGTTTAGCTGAGATCAAACAAGATGAAGTGAGTTTGCTTGCTGCACACGCTAGTCAAATAGATTTCCGTGTCGGTAACAGTGCCACGCTCCTTTTTGCGCCAGGGTTAGCCGGTGGTCGTTTGATTATCTCCCCAGTGACAGATAGCGACAATGAGTATAGCGATGTCAGGATTTTTGCCAAAGCCGCTCGAGAAGGTATTGCCATTGCTAAAGCCGCAGGTGCCACTAAACCTTTACTTGTTGTTCCAAGGGTAACTGACAATCGCTTTGCCAATGCAGAACAAGTTGCCGCACTGGCGTGTGGACAAGAGCTTTGGCAACCGTTAGAGGCGCGAGAAGCAAAGTCTTTACAACCGAGTTTTACCGCGATTGGACTATTGAATACTGCCACCCATAGTTTATTACTTAATGCGGCAGAATCTGGACGAGTATTGGCGCGCGATCTTTGTGGTACAGAACCTGAGCGTATGTCGGCTATTGGGTTTGCACAATATTGTGTTGATGCTTTTGCTGATAGCGATTTGGCTGTATCTGTGGTTGATCAAGTCGAGCAGTTAAAAGCGCAATACCCATTACTCTGTGCAGTGGGCAGAAGCTCTTTTGATGTTGCACGTCATCATCCACGAGTGGTAAAGCTTGAATATGCTGGTGAAGGCCCTATTACAAAAACCTTATTCTTTGCTGGCAAAGGTGTGGTTTACGACACAGGTGGCGCTGATATTAAAGTTGCAGGATCTATGGCTGGAATGAGCCGTGATAAAGGTGGCGCGGCAGCAGTTGCCGGTTTAATGAAAGCACTATCAATACTGAAACCTAAAGGTATTAAAGTCATTGCTGAACTCGGATTAGTAAGAAACAGTATTGGCAGTGATGCATTTGTCACCGATGAGATCATTACTAGCCACGCAGGTGTGCGAGTCCGTATTGGTAATACTGATGCAGAAGGTCGCTTAGTATTGGCTGACTTATTATCGCATTTGCGAATACAGGCTCAAACCGCAGTGAATCCACAATTATTTTCGGTGGCGACGTTAACCGGTCATGTTGTGCGAGCCTACGGTGGTTACCCTGCATTAGTTGAAAATAGCGCGGCTAAAAAGCAAGGGGTTGCAGCAACACTCGCTGAAGTGGGTCAGTTATGCGGTGAACCATTTGAGGTTTCACGATTACGTCCAGAAGACTTTGATAAAGTTGCCGATAAAAATGGCGCTGCAGATGTGGTGTCATCGAATAATGGTCCGTCTTCAATTACGGCTCGTGGGCATCAATATCCTGCCGCTTTCTTGATAAAAGCCTCTGGATTAGCTCAAACAGAGCTGGCATTTACCCATATTGATATTGCAGGCAGTGCGGTGGAGGGCGATCCTCTATATGGAAAGCCAACTGCAAGCCCTTTGGTTGCTTTATTACAGTTTTCAAAGGTGTAGTCATATTATATTTAATTACTTGTTTTATAATGGATTTATTTATAGTTTACATGTTGATAACAATAGTTATACATAGTTTTAATACGAAGTAATTGTAATTAAATCACTTTTAATGATGTTTTTGTGAATTAAAGCAAATAATACTTGTAATTAAATTACAGTTTTGTATAATTCACTTCGTCGACAAGCAATGTGTTTGTCGACTCTAGTTAATCCAGGATGGATATAACCTCCAAGGATCTGAGTGACAAGTTGTCTCAATGGATTTGAGAAATGTACGTTCCAGGGAACCGAGCCAAGCTTTACTAGGTTTATACAACTTTACTTTAATCAGGAGCATGACTATGTCTTATACAGGTAACAGCAAATTTTATTGGCAAAACACTTGGTTTGCCGACGTAACAGTTTTACGTGGCGGTATATTCGCCATGAAACGTTAAGAATTGACCCTCTTTACGTAGTGTTAATATCCATCAACCTTTTGTTCGTCTCGTTTGACGGTTTTAGACAGGGTGGTAAATTAATTAATTTATCGCCACATCACGTTAAGTGGTGCTAGCTTTCCTTTCCCCATATGGGATGCTTGTAACATGTCTGCCTACTCTATTGAGTAGGCTTTTTTTTGTCTTAAATTCAGCTAGCTTTTAGTTAGATTCAAGCTAATTGGTTAGTAGCTAATTGGTTAGTAGCTAATTGGTTAGTCGCTAATTGATTAGTGCGCTATATAAAAAACTGAAATCTTTCAACAAAAAGGCTATTGATAGCTATCAAGGTCGTAAGTATTTATAATTCCCCGCAATAAAGTAAGCCCTCTGTAATGATGTCGACTCAGCGAGTATGGTCAGTAGCACAAGGCTTACCGCATCCTCATCTGTAGCAATTTAACCATTAATCCAATGTTAACCTTTGCCCAAGGAACCCCGTTCCATGTTAGAAAAACTATTTAAACTTAAACAGAACAACACCAGTCTTAAGCAAGAGGCTGTGGCCGGTCTGACTACTTTTTTAACGATGGCCTACATCATTTTTGTTAACCCTATGATGCTTGCTGATGCAGGGATGGATCATGGTGCAGTATTTGTTGCCACATGTTTAGCTGCTGCCATCGGTTGCTTAGTTATGGGGTTATTAGCTAATTACCCGATTGCATTGGCTCCGGGTATGGGACTGAATGCTTTTTTTACTTACACCGTTGTTGGTGAAATGGGTTACAGCTGGGAAACAGCACTTGGCGCGGTCTTTATGTCAGGAGTGTGCTTCTTAATTTTATCCTTAGTTAGGATCCGCGAGTGGATAGTCAACAGTATTCCAATGTCGTTACGTTTTGGTATCGCAGCTGGTATTGGATTATTTTTAGCCTTAATTGGCTTAAAAAATGCCGGTATTGTAGTGGCTAGCCCTGCAACATTAGTGACTATGGGCGATATCACCTCATTTCCTGCATTGATGGCTGCGTTAGGTTTCTTCTTAATTATTGCTATGGTTCAACGTGGCTTAAAGGGTGCTGTTATTTTCAGTATCCTAATTGTGACTGTTCTGGGAATGATATTTGGCGATGTGCAATACCAAGGCTTAATTTCAATGCCACCGTCTATTGCACCGACATTTATGAAGATGGACTTGTCTAGTGTATTAGACGTGAGCATGTTATCGGTGGTTTTTGCCTTCTTGTTTGTCGATTTATTTGATACATCAGGTACCTTAGTCGCTGTTGCTCAACGTGGCGGACTGCTTGATGAAAAAGGCCGTTTACCTCGAGTAAAACGTGCCTTAACCGCAGACAGCGTCGCCACGATCACTGGTGCTGCATTGGGTACATCAACTACCACTAGCTATATTGAAAGTATCGCAGGGGTGAGTGCAGGTGGTCGCACAGGTTTAACTGCCGTTGTAGTTGGATTACTGTTTTTAGCGGCGTTATTTGTGTCGCCATTAGCGGGTATGGTGCCAGCGTATGCCACAACTGGAACCTTGTTTTATGTTGCTATTTTAATGATGTCTGGCCTAGTCAATGTTGATTGGGAAGACTTAACTGAAGCCGCTCCTGTTGTCGTGACTTGCTTATTAATGCCGTTAACCTTTTCTATTGCCAATGCTATTGGGCTTGGGTTTATTTCTTATGCTGCGATCAAATTGATGACAGGGCGTTTTAAAGATTTAAATCCAGGTATTTTAGTGGTGGCCGCATTGTTTATTGCCAAGTTTATTTACGGTTAATTAGCTGTCCATGAGTACAGTGAGTTAATAAATTGGCTAAAGCCAATATAAAAAAGGGCTATTAGCCCTTTTTTTGTTTTTCTAATAAGGCGCCAATAACTACCCTATTGCAGCTCAATGCAACTGAGTTAGCAGAATTAAGGACTGTTTGATAACTATTTATTAACCTGAAAATGGTTAATCTAGACAAATATTCCAGTATTAGCGGCTTTCACTATGAATTATCGAGTGAATTGGGTATAAAAATGAACTGAATATTTTTTGTAAGCTGAGTAATACAAATGGGTTATCGCCGCGTAGTAGTTAAGTTAGGCACCAGCGTGCTGACATCGGGCAGTAAAAAGCTTGATAAAGCACATATGGTTGAATTAGCCAGGCAAATGGCCTCGCTTATGCGTTCAGGCGTTGAAGTCGTATTGTGTACATCAGGCGCTATAGCTGCTGGGCGAGAGCATTTACAATATCCAGTGTTGCCAGACACTATGGCCAATAAACAGTTACTTGCAGCTGTGGGTCAAAGTCAGTTAATTTTGGCTTGGTCACAATTGTTCAGTATTTACGGGTTGCATGTTGGCCAGTTATTGTTAACTCGTGCTGATTTACAAGATCGTGAACGTTACCTTAATGCGCGCGACACCTTAAATGCATTATTAGCTCATAATATTATCCCGATAATTAATGAAAATGATGCAGTTGCAACCAATGAGATTAAAGTGGGTGATAATGATAATTTATCAGCCCGTGCAGCCTTACTTTGCGATGCTGATTTACTTATCTTACTGACCGACCAAAAAGGCTTATTTGATGCCGACCCACGCACCCATCCCGACGCACAGTTAATTAAACAAGTTGTCAATATTGACGACAGTTTACGTTTATTGGCTGGCGGTTCAGTGTCAGGACTTGGAACGGGCGGAATGGCGACTAAACTTGAAGCGGCGGATGTGGCTCGACGAGCGGGCATAGAAGTTGTCATCGCTTCCGGTCATCACCCTGATGTTATTGCCAAAGTGGCGGCGAGGGAGTCTGTCGGTACTCATTTTAGTGCAATCGAAAATCCATTAGAAAGTCGCAAACAATGGATCTTGGCTGGTCCTGCTTCACAAGGTAAATTAGTTGTAGATGCTGGAGCATCGGTTGCCGTTGTTGCTAATGGTCGTAGTTTATTATCTAAAGGCATTGTCGATGTTGAAGGCAATTTTGAGCGCGGGGCGACCTTACTGATTGTGAATCAAACCGGTAAGATTTTGGCTAAAGGCATTAGCCGATATTGCGCCAATGATTTAACCAAAATTAGCGGTAAACATTCTGATGATATAGAAAGTCTACTGGGCTATAACTACGGCGATGCCGTGGTTCATCGCAATGATATGGTCGTACTTGATAATTAAGGATAAACATATGTCAGCCACAGAAACAGAATATTTAACTCAATTAGGGCAACGTGCTAAGGCTGCAAGTTTTATCTTAGCGAGTTTAACAGCGAAACAAAAAAACGTATTGTTAGCTACGATTGCAGACCACTTAGCGCAGCGGAAAAATGATATTTTACAAGCGAATGCACAAGATATCATTGCAGCGAAGCAAAGTGGTTTAACCGAAGCCATGATCGATAGGTTGATGCTGGACGAAGGGCGGCTAGGCGGAATTATAGCTGACATTGATAATGTCATCGCACTAGCCGACCCTGTCGGCAAAGAAGCTGACAGTCGGGTATTGGATAACGGCTTACGCTTAACTCGTCGCAGTGTCCCATTAGGTGTGGTGGGGGTTATTTATGAGGCTCGGCCAAATGTCACCGTTGATATTGCCGTGTTGGCGTTAAAGACCGGTAATGCAGTGATTTTGCGTGGCGGTAAAGAAACCCTAACCTCAAATAAAGTGCTAAGTGAAGTTATCCGTGATGCATTGGTGAGTTTAGATTTACCTAAAGATGCCGTGCAGCTCATTGATTCACCAGAGCGGAGTCTTGTCAGTGGCTTACTAAGACTCGACAAATATGTTGATATGATTATCCCTCGTGGTGGACAAAACCTGCAGCGATTGTGTGCTGAGCAATCGAGTATTCCTGTCATTTTAGGCGGCATTGGCATCTGTCATTTATTTGTCGATAAACAAGCCGATTTAGTGCGTGCAATCGATGTAATTGCCAACGCTAAAGTTCAACGCCCGACTGTGTGTAATGCCTTAGATACATTATTAATACATCAACAGGTTGCTGCCGAATTTATTCCTAATATTGCCTCACATTTACACTCACTTGGGGTTCATTTCCATGCTTGTGCAATAACTTTACCTTATCTCGATGGGTTAGGTTTTGATGTTACACCTGCACATGATGAATCGTTTTCAACAGAGTGGTTATCGCTCACGTTAGGGATCAAAGTGGTTAATGATATTGACGAAGCCGTGGAGCATATCCGTCATTATTCTACAGGGCATTCTGAAGCCATTTTAACGGATAACATTCACACAGCGAGTGACTTTATGAATCAAGTTGATTCCGCCGCAGTGTATGTGAATGCCAGTACTCGTTTCACCGATGGTTCACAATTTGGTCTTGGCGCTGAAGTGGCCGTGAGCACCCAGAAATTACATGCCCGTGGTCCAATGGCGTTAGATGCACTGACCACATACAAGTGGCTAGCTTGGGGTGATTACACCTGTAGGCAATAATGCATTTTGTTGTACTTATAATAATAAAGGGCGCAAATAAGCGCCCTTTATTGTTTGTGCTGAGAGACGCTATAACAGAGCGCTATAAATTATAAATAAGATGACTGGGCGTTACTGGCTCAACCAAACGTTCATAGGTGGTTAATAACCAAATTGCAAAAAAGGCACAAGTCATTAATATCGCCACAATTCTAAATGCTTGCGCGTATTCCATCACATAAGTGAAATATCGACGTTGTACTGCATTGGTCATAAAAGTGGCGATAAGTGAAAATACACACAAATACATAGCTGGATATTGTGTGGTACTTACGCCATAAAACTTTTCATAAACTAGAATTACCATAACAATTGCTAAGGTAACAATGCGTATCTTACGTTCGGTATTATCACTGAAATTCCATCTTGGCAGTCCCATTGCCTTACTTCCTCTACAATCATTTGAATTTTTAGTACTTTTTTAAACATCTATATACTTTTATAACGCTAGTTGTATTTTTTATCAAATGATTAGCGTTATTTAATGCTTTTGTTTGCAGTGTGACAGCAAAATACGACTAACACCGCTGAAATGCCAAGCAGGTTAATATGATATAAACCAATGTCGATTGAAAATGAACGATGTGCTTAATAAGTTCAATACTGGTATGAGTAACGATTATATCGCTATTACAATCTAACTCATCATTAGAGTGGGTGCCTTTCGGTAAAGTATTACCGTGTCTACGCTTTGTTACTGCACTATTCCGGCTGCTTTTACTGTTTTTTTTCACTATTTCGCTTATTTTGGCTGTGGTTGTGACTTATTGTTCACCCACCTTACATTATTGGTATGGCCCGCATAAAAAAATCCATAAAACAGGATAAATATTTACTTATCCCCTTGTAATTCACTTTGTTGTCCCAATATAGGTATCAAGGCTGATATGAGTGGTTAATTTTGAATCTCAAGTTAAGCAACAAAATGCTTGAAATACTTGTTGTTCATCCCCATATCAACATCAAATAACATATTTGTGACGACTAACGTCAATTTCGGAGGACCCCATGGGCAAAATTATTGGTATCGATTTAGGCACAACAAACTCGTGTGTAGCAGTCCTTGATGGCGGCAAAGCACGCGTAATTGAAAACGCAGAGGGTGATCGCACAACCCCATCAATTATCGCTTATACCGATGATGAAATTATTGTAGGCCAGCCAGCAAAGCGTCAGGCTGTAACCAATCCAACAAACACATTCTTTGCCATCAAGCGTTTAATCGGTCGTCGTTTTAAAGATGACGAAGTTCAACGTGATGTGAACATCATGCCATTCAAAATTATCGCAGCTGATAATGGTGATGCATGGGTTGAGTCACGTGGTAACAAAATGGCACCACCACAAGTTTCAGCTGAAATCTTGAAAAAGATGAAAAAGACTGCTGAAGACTTTTTAGGTGAAGAAGTGACTGAAGCGGTTATTACCGTTCCTGCTTACTTTAACGATTCACAACGTCAAGCCACTAAAGATGCTGGTCGTATCGCAGGTCTTGATGTTAAGCGTATTATCAACGAACCTACTGCTGCTGCACTTGCATACGGTATCGACAAGAAACAAGGCGACAACATTGTTGCTGTATACGATTTAGGTGGTGGTACATTCGATATCTCTATCATCGAAATTGACAGCAACGATGGCGACCAAACATTTGAAGTACTAGCAACCAATGGTGATACTCACTTAGGTGGTGAAGACTTTGATAACCGTATGATTAACTATTTAGCTGATGAATTCAAAAAAGACCAAGGCTTAGATCTTCGTAGAGATCCTTTAGCAATGCAACGTTTGAAAGAAGCCGCTGAAAAAGCAAAAATCGAGCTTTCAAGCACTAACCACACTGAAGTTAACTTGCCTTACATCACTGCTGATGCATCAGGTCCTAAGCATTTAGTGGTTAAAATTACTCGTGCTAAGTTAGAGTCATTAGTTGAAGATTTAATTCAACGTACTCTAGAGCCGCTTAAAGTTGCACTAGCTGATGCTGATTTATCAATATCAGATATCAATGAAGTGATTCTTGTGGGTGGTCAGACTCGTATGCCTAAAGTACAAGAAGCAGTAACTAACTTCTTTGGCAAAGAGCCTCGTAAAGATGTTAACCCTGATGAAGCGGTTGCTGTTGGTGCGGCGATTCAGGCTGGCGTACTTTCTGGTGAAGTGAAAGACGTACTTCTACTTGACGTTACCCCACTATCTCTTGGTATTGAAACCATGGGCAGTGTGATGACAAAGCTTATCGAGAAGAACACCACTATCCCGACTAAAGCTCAGCAAGTATTCTCAACAGCTGACGATAACCAAAGTGCCGTGACTATTCACGTACTTCAGGGTGAACGTAAGCAAGCGAGTGCTAACAAGTCATTAGGTCAATTTAACCTTGAAGGTATTGAGCCAGCACCACGTGGCCAACCACAGGTTGAAGTGATGTTCGACATTGATGCTGATGGTATCTTACATGTGTCTGCAACAGACAAGAAAACAGGTAAGAAACAAAACATTACTATCAAAGCTTCTTCAGGTTTATCTGATGAAGAAGTTGAACAAATGGTACGTGATGCTGAAGCTCATGCTGATGAAGATGCTAAATTTGAAGAGTTAGTTAAAGCGCGTAATCAAGCAGATGGTTTAGCTCATTCAACTAAAAAACAAGTTGAAGAAGCTGGCGATGCACTAGCTAGTGACGAAAAAGAAAAGATTGAAGCAGCAATCGCAACTTTAGAAACTGCCATAAAAGGCAAAGATAAAGAAGCCATTGATACAGCAACTCAAGCGCTAATCGAAGCGTCTGCTAAGTTAATGGAAATTGCTCAAGCTAAAGCTCAAGGTGAAGCAGAAGGTCAAGCGCACGATGCTGGCCAAGAAAAGCCTGCTGATGATGTTGTTGATGCTGAGTTCGAAGAAGTTAAAGACGACAAAAAGTAATTAGCAATTTCAGCTGGTTACCGTTAAAGCGGGCGTTGGGGTTATCCTCAAACGCCCGTTTGTATAATTTAAGTTTAACAATTTACTCACACCTTCGAGAAACAGAACACTATGTCAAAGCGTGATTATTACGAAGTTCTCGGTGTTGGACGTGACACCAGTGAACGCGAAATTAAAAAAGCGTACAAACGCTTAGCGATGAAGTTTCACCCAGACCGTAATCCGGGTGACAAAGCCGCAGAAGCTAGCTTTAAAGAAATTAAAGAAGCGTACGAAATTTTAACCGACAGCGACAAAAAAGCGGCTTACGATCAATTTGGTCATGCTGGCGTCGACCCTAATCGTGGTGGACACGGCGGTGGCCAAGGTGATTTTGGCGATATCTTTGGAGATGTATTCGGTGATATTTTTGGTGGTGGTCGCCGTGGTGGTGGTCAACGTCAAGCTGCGCGCGGTAGTGACTTACGATACAACCTTGAATTGTCTTTAGAAGAAGCCGTACGCGGCTTAACCAAAGAACTGCGAATTCCTACTTTAGCTGCCTGTGATTTATGTGACGGGAGTGGCGCTAAAAAAGGCACATCTGCAACCACATGTGGTACGTGTCATGGCCAAGGCCAAGTGCAAATGCGTCAAGGTTTCTTTGCTGTTCAGCAAGCGTGTCCTACTTGTCATGGTCGCGGTAAAATCATTAAAGATCCTTGCGGCAAGTGCCATGGTGAAGGTCGAGTTGAGAAAAGCAAAACCTTATCAGTTAAAATTCCTGCCGGTGTCGATACAGGCGATCGTATTCGTCTTACTGGCGAAGGTGAAGCAGGCGAGTTTGGTGCTCCACCAGGTGATTTATACGTTCAAGTTAGTGTGCGAGAACACGCTATCTTTACCCGTGACGCCAATAACCTTTACTGTGAAGTACCTATTTCATTCAGTAAAGCAGCATTAGGCGGCGAGATTGAAGTACCGACATTAGACGGTAAAGTTAGCCTTAAAATCCCAACAGAAACCCAAACAGGGCGCATGTTCCGCCTACGCGGCAAAGGGGTTAAGTCGGTCCGTAGCCATGCAGTAGGTGACTTACTGTGTAAAGTGGTAATGGAAACACCGGTTAACTTGAATGAAAAACAAAAAGAGTTATTGCGTGAGTTTGAAGCAACGTTAACTGGCGAATCAAAAAAGCACAGCCCTAAAGCTGAAGGCTTCTTTGATGGCGTTAAAAAGTTCTTTCAGGATTTAAACAGTTAATCGCGATGATCTAGCGACCTCGTTAAAGGCTGTTTACTTTGGGTAAGCAGCCTTTTTTATTGGCGAATATCGTCAATTTATCCTATTAACATTAGGCGTTAACATGTCATTTTCAGCGTTATCACTCGATTCAAGTTTATTAGCCGCATTACCACCGACAGTGAATCAGCCGAGTCGTATTCAGCAACTGGCTATTCCAACTATATTGGCGGGGCAAGATGTGTTGGCATTAGCCCAAACCGGCAGCGGTAAAACCTATGCTTATGGTTTGCCTGTATTGCAACGCATTAGTCTGCTTCCAACGGCTCATTTGTCTGCCGTGATCATCGTACCGACCAGAGAGTTAGCATCACAAGTATCGCAAAACTTAGTGCCGCTGGCACAATCGCTTAATTTGCGCGTAGAGGTACTGTGTGGCGGTGAAGCAATAGAGCTTCAAATTGATCGCTTAGCTCAACCGGTTAACATCGTCGTTGCTACACCGGGCCGTTTACTCGCATTAGCACAACAAGGTGTTATTGATTTTGAACATCTGCAGAGTTTGGTCCTTGATGAAGCAGACCGATTACTGGACATGGGATTTATCGCCGATATTAATGCGCTGATTACATTAATGCCAAGTGGCCAACGGTTATTATTTTCGGCGACGTTACCCGAATCTTTGGTCGCATTAGCTCAAAAAGTACAGTCTGCATCTTGCGTACGAATTGAAGCGCATGCTTTAAATAGTACAGTGGCTGATATTGATCAAACTCTCTATCACGTCAATAAAGGCAGCAAAGCCAAAGCGCTGATTCATTTAATTGCTTTACATCAATGGTCGCAAGTATTGGTGTTTGTGAATGCTAAAGATGATGCTGATGCATTGTGTAAAAAGTTAATTAAAGCGGGTATTAACGCTGCGGCGCTTCATGGCGATAAAGAACAAGCGCTGCGAAGTAAGACCTTAGAGCAATTCAAAACGGCACAACTGACTGTATTAGTCGCAACCGATGTATTAGCGCGCGGTATTCATGTCGACGCATTGCCAGTAGTCATTAATGTTGATTTGCCTGCCCAAGCAGCAGTATATGTTCATCGTATTGGACGTACTGCACGGGCGGGATTAAGCGGCGTGGCATTATCATTAGTCGGTCATTCTGAATTACTCAGTTTAGAGGCTATTCGAGAATTAACCGGACAGGCATTACCATTAGTTGAATTAGCTGGTTTTGCGGTAACAGACAAACCGATTAGCGAAAACAGTAAGCGAGCGCCGCGCGATAAGCAAGCTAATCGTCGTACCGCCAATAAACGCAGTATTAGTGATTTCGCTAAACGTAAATCAACACGTTAATCAACACATGAATGCTGGCTGATGTTTAATATCGCAAATGGTGCATTGGTCCAGTTGATTGGTATAAAATAAATGAATGATCGATTAGCTTTTTGGCTAAATGAATTTTAAGGGATGACAACATGAAACCTCTCGCGCTAACCCTACTCGCTTCTGCTTTATTAGTTGGCTGTGTTAATAGTCAATCGCCAACAGGGCGAGGGCAAACCTTGTTGTTTTCTGATACCCAGATGCAGCAAATGGGTGCTCAGTCGTTTGAGACCATGAAGCAAAGTGAAAAAATAAGTCAAAACCAAGCGCAAACTCAATATGTGAACTGTGTTGCCAAACGTATCACTGCGGTGTTGCCCGACCAATCGCAGCAATGGGATGTCGTGTTGTTTGAATCAGATCAAGTCAATGCGTTTGCGCTACCTGGTGGCCATATTGGTGTCTATACCGGTTTACTAAATGTGGCGACGAATCAAGATCAGTTGGCTACGGTTATGGGACATGAAGTGGCGCACGTTTTAGCACAACATGGAAACGAGCAAGTATCTAGAGCGCAGATAACGGGTCTTGGCATGCAAGCTGCGGATGCCGCATTAGGAGCATCGGGTATTGCCAATAAAGATTTGTACATGGCCGGACTGGGGCTCGGGGCGAATGTGGGCATTATTTTACCTTTTGGCCGCAGTCAGGAATCTGAAGCTGATATTGTTGGTCTTGAGCTAATGGCCAAAGCAGGTTTTAATCCAGCTCAAAGTGTTAATTTGTGGCAAAACATGGCTAAAGCGGGCGGAGCCCAAGGCCCTGAACTGTTATCGACTCACCCGTCACACAGTCACCGAATTGAAGACTTGCAAGCGGCACAGAATCAAGTGATGCCGCTTTATACACAGGCAAGAAAACAGTCTTTGGCTGAGTGTAAAATTGCTCAAGTTAAATAGCGTTTTTTGCCAACATTTACGGGGTTTATTGTGATAAACTCTTGTGCGAATTTTTTATGTTTATTGAGAGAAAATTATTATGTCAGATTTGTTCAGCACTATGGAACAGCATGCTAGCTACGGTGTAGGTCGTCAAATGGGCGAGCAACTAGCAGCAAACTCTTTTGAAGGTATTGATATCCCTGCTGTTCAGGCTGGTCTTGCTGATGCATTTGCCGGTAAAGAAAGCGCAGTATCAATGGAAGAGCTTCAAGTTGCATTTACTGAAATTAGTCGTCGTTTACAAGAAGCACAAGAAGCTGCTGCAGAAGCTGCTGCCGCTGAAGGTGATACATTCCTAGCTGAAAACGCTAAGCGTGACGGTATTACGATAACTGAGTCTGGTCTTCAATACGAAGTGCTTGTACAAGGCGACGGTGAAACACCAACGTATGATTCAACCGTACGTACTCATTACCATGGTACTTTCATCAGTGGTGATGTGTTCGACAGCTCTGTTGCTCGTGGCCAACCTGCTGAATTCCCAGTATCTGGTGTTATCGCTGGTTGGACTGAAGCATTACAGTTAATGCCAGTTGGCACTAAGCTAAAATTATATGTCCCGCATCACTTGGCTTACGGTGAGCGTGGCGCGGGTGCTTCAATCCCGCCTTATTCAGCTTTGGTCTTCGAAGTTGAATTGTTAGAAATTATCTAGTTGTTAAAAACGCCTAAGTTATCTTAGGCGTTTTTGTATATGCTGTTTGTGTGTTTACCTTTAGTTAACACTGGGAGAATGAAATGACTGCAAAAGTGAGAATTGCTGTAGTTGGTGCCAGTGGCCGTATGGGCCGTACACTGATTGAATCTGCTAAACAGCAACAAGTCATAATACTTGGCGCAGCTATTGAACGTACAGGTTCAAGTTTAATCGGTATTGATGCTGGTGTACTTGCTGGTGTTGGCGCGATGAATGTTGCCATTACCGATTCACTGGATAAAGTGGTTGACGACTTTGACGTATTAATTGATTTTACGTCACCTGAATCTTCCATTATTCATCTCGATTGGTGCGCAAAAAATCACAAAGCTATTGTCATTGGTACCACAGGTTTTAATCATGCTCAAAAAGAGCAAATTGGTGCCTATTCAGAACAAGTGCCAGTGGTATTAGCGCCTAATATGTCTGTCGGTGTTAACGTGATGTGGAAGTTGCTCGCACTGGCTACAGAGGTGATGGGTGATTATACCGATATCGAAATAATCGAAGCGCATCATCGGCATAAAAAGGATGCACCGTCAGGTACTGCACTTAAAATGGGTGAAATTATAGCCCAAACATTAGGTCGTGATTTAGACCAATGTGCGGTATTTGGGCGTGAAGGTATTACTGGTGAACGTGATCCTAATACCATAGGTTTTGCAACGGTTCGTGCTGGTGACATTGTCGGTGAACATACCGCAATGTTCGCTGACATAGGCGAACGGCTGGAAATAACCCATAAAGCATCGAGTAGAATGACCTTTGCTAATGGGGCAATGAGGGCGGCTTTTTGGCTCTCCGATCAAAATGCAGGTCTGTATGACATGCAACAAGTATTAGGATTGAACTAGATAATAAAAACACCATTCGTTGGTGTTTTTTTTTGAAAACAATCCTACAAAATATAGACGTAAAAACGAATTTCTTATACAATCGCTAGAATTTGTCAAAATTTCGTAATTTATCGAAAATTGGTATTTTAGTGCAAAATAAAAACACATAATTTTAAGTGGCTTGGCTCTTTTCTGGAGGTCGCGTTGACACAGTCTGCCTTACTCGTACTCGAAGATGGATCAGTATTCTCTGGCACCGCAATTGGTGCTACCGGTATCTCTGTTGGTGAAGTGGTATTTAATACTTCAATGACAGGTTATCAAGAGATCCTTACAGATCCTTCATATTCACGCCAAATAGTAACATTAACCTATCCTCACATCGGTAACACAGGTACTAATGATGAAGACACAGAATCGGATTCGGTTCATGCATGTGGCTTAATTATTCGTGACTTACCGCTTATGGCGAGTAATTTCCGCAACCAACAATCATTAAGCGATTATTTAAAAGCGAATAATGTGGTTGGTATTGCTGATATTGATACCCGCAAACTAACTCGAATTTTGCGTGAAAAAGGCGCCCAAGCCGGTTGTATTATGGTCGGCGACCTAGATGAAGCGAAAGCTCTGGCAGCTGCGAAAGCGTTCCCAGGTCTAAAAGGCATGGATTTAGCCAAAGAAGTGACCACCGATAAAGCTTATACATGGCGTAACGGTAGCTGGAAATTAGTCGGTGGTTTACCGTCTGAAACACCAGCAGCGGAACTCAAATATAAAATTGTCGCGTACGATTACGGTGTAAAACGTAATATTTTACGTATGTTGGTTGACCGTGGTTGTGATGTGACGGTAGTGCCTGCTCAAACATCTGCTGCAGATGTCCTTGCCATGAACCCTGATGGGGTCTTCCTATCAAATGGTCCTGGCGACCCTGAGCCATGTGATTATGCTATTACTGCTATCCAGCAAATATTAACAACTGATATTCCAGTGTTTGGTATTTGTTTAGGTCACCAGTTACTTGCATTAGCCTCTGGTGCGAAAACCTTAAAAATGAAGTTTGGTCACCATGGTGCAAACCATCCAGTGAGTAATGTTGAAAATGGTCGCGTGATGATCACCAGTCAAAACCACGGTTTTGCTGCTGATGAAACCACATTGCCAGCAAACATCAAGGTGACGCATAAGTCGTTATTTGATGGTTCGTTACAAGGTATTCACCTAACGGATAAGCCAGCATTTAGCTTCCAGGGACACCCTGAAGCGAGTCCTGGGCCAACCGATGCCGCACCGCTGTTCGATCATTTCATCGAGCTAATTGAACAATACCGTCAGCACGCCAAGTAGTTATCTGGGAGAAGACAGAAGCAATGCCAAAACGTACAGATATAAAAAGTATTCTTATCCTAGGTGCCGGTCCAATTGTTATTGGTCAGGCGTGTGAGTTTGATTATTCAGGTGCGCAAGCTTGTAAAGCACTTCGTGAAGAAGGCTATCGCGTTATTCTGGTCAACTCTAATCCAGCAACGATTATGACCGACCCTGAAATGGCCGATGCAACCTATATCGAGCCTATTCATTGGGAAGTGGTTCGCAACATCATCGCCAAAGAACGTCCTGATGCAATTCTACCGACGATGGGTGGACAAACTGCACTAAACTGCGCGCTTCAGCTTGAAGCACAAGGCGTACTAAAAGAGTTTAATGTTGAAATGATTGGTGCGACAGCGGATGCGATTGATAAAGCTGAAGACCGTAGTCGTTTCGACAAAGCGATGAAATCCATTGGTTTAGACTGCCCGCGTGCGGGTATTGCTCATAACATGGATGAAGCGTATGGCGTATTAGATATGGTGGGCTTCCCCTGTATCATTCGTCCGTCTTTCACCATGGGTGGCAGCGGCGGTGGTATTGCCTACAACAAAGAAGAGTTTGAAGAGATTTGTTCTCAAGGCTTGGACTTGTCGCCAACTAACGAATTATTGATCGATGAATCATTAATTGGTTGGAAAGAATATGAAATGGAAGTGGTTCGTGATCGCAACGATAACTGTATTATCGTGTGTACTATCGAAAACTTCGATGCGATGGGTGTTCACACCGGTGACTCAATTACCGTTGCACCGGCACAAACGCTAACCGATAAAGAATATCAATTAATGCGTAACGCTTCTTTAGCGGTACTGCGTGAAATTGGTGTTGAAACCGGTGGCTCAAACGTACAATTTGGTATTTGTCCTAATACTGGCCGTATGGTTATTATTGAGATGAACCCACGTGTATCACGTTCATCTGCTTTAGCCTCTAAAGCAACCGGTTTCCCGATAGCTAAAATTGCTGCTAAGTTAGCGGTTGGTTTTACGCTTGATGAGCTTAGCAACGACATTACTGGCGGTAAAACACCAGCGTCGTTCGAGCCTGCAATCGATTACGTTGTGACTAAAATCCCCCGTTTTAACTTTGAAAAGTTTGCCGGTGCAAATGACCGTCTAACAACCCAAATGAAATCTGTGGGTGAAGTAATGGCCATTGGCCGTACTTTCCAAGAGTCATTACAAAAAGCGTTACGTGGCCTTGAAGTGGGTCGTAACGGTTTTGATTCTCTGGTTGATTTACAATCACCAGAAGCCATGCAACGTATCCGTCATGAATTAAAAGAGCCAGGTTGTGACCGTATTTGGTATATAGCCGATGCATTCCGTGCTGGTTTAAGTCGTGATGATATCTTCACTCTGACTAACGTTGATCACTGGTTCCTCGTTCAAATCGAAGATTTGGTTACCCAAGAAGCGAAAGTCGCTGAGCTTGGTATGTCAGGTTTAGAGCAAAACTACTTACGTCAATTAAAGCGTAAAGGTTTCTCTGATTTACGTTTAGCTGATGTGTTAGGTGTGAGTGAAGGCGAAATTCGTAAACTACGTCATCGCCATGAAATTCATCCGGTATACAAGCGTGTAGATACGTGTGCTGCTGAATTCTCAACTGACACGGCTTACATGTACTCAACGTACGAAGAAGAATGTGAATCTAACCCATCGAACCGTGACAAAATCATGATTTTGGGTGGCGGCCCTAACCGAATTGGCCAAGGTATTGAGTTCGATTATTGCTGTGTCCATGCTGCATTAGCATTACGTGAAGACGGTTATGAAACCATCATGGTTAACTGTAACCCTGAAACGGTATCAACCGACTACGATACATCTGACCGCTTATACTTTGAACCTGTAACGCTAGAAGACGTACTCGAGATTGTGCGTATCGAAAAGCCAAAAGGTGTAATCGTCCAATACGGTGGCCAAACTCCGCTTAAACTCGCGCGCGAATTAGAAGCCGCAGGCGTACCGATTATTGGTACCAGCCCTGATGCGATTGACCGTGCAGAAGACCGCGAACGTTTCCAACAAGCCATTCAACGTTTGAACATGAAGCAGCCAGAAAATGCGACAGTGACAACTGTTGAAAGTGCTGTGATAGAAGCGGAAAAAATAGGTTATCCGTTGGTTGTACGCCCGTCTTATGTGTTGGGTGGACGTGCGATGGAAATCGTATACGACAAGCAAGATTTACTACGCTACTTCAATGAAGCGGTTAAAGTATCTAATGCATCACCAGTATTACTTGATCACTTCTTAGATGATGCGATTGAAGTGGATATCGATGCAGTGTGTGACGGTGATACTGTGGTGGTTGGCGCCATTATGGAGCATATTGAACAAGCAGGAGTTCACTCTGGTGACTCAGGTTGTTCATTACCACCTTACACCTTGAGTGCTGATATTCAGGCCAGAATGCGTGACCAAGTGTCTAAACTGGCTTTTGAATTAGGCGTGATCGGTTTAATGAACGTGCAGTTTGCGGTAAAAGATAACGAAATCTATATGATTGAAGTTAACCCGCGTGCAGCTCGTACAGTACCATTTGTGTCTAAAGCGACAGGCGTGCCGTTAGCTAAAATTGCAGCTCGAGTGATGGCTGGCCAAAGCTTAATTTCGCAAAACTTTACTAAAGAAGTGATTCCACCATATTTCTCGGTAAAAGAAGTGGTATTACCGTTTAATAAGTTCCCAGGTGTTGACCCGCTATTAGGCCCAGAAATGCGCTCAACCGGTGAAGTCATGGGCGTGGGTGATACTTTTGCTGAAGCCTATGCCAAAGCACAGCTTGGTGCTACATCTGAAGTGCCTAAATCGGGCCGTGCGTTATTATCTGTGCGTAACAGTGATAAAAAACGCGTTGCCGATTTAGCTTCTAAGCTGATTGAGCTAGGTTATGAAATTGATGCCACTCATGGTACCGCGATTATTTTAGGTGAAGCAGGGATTAATCCTCGCTTAGTTAACAAAGTGCATGAAGGTCGTCCACACATTCTTGATCGTATTAAAAATGGTGAATATACCTACATTGTTAACACCACTGAAGGTCGTCAAGCCATTGAAGACTCACGTCAGATCCGTCGTGGAGCATTGCGCTATAAAGTGAATTACACTACGACATTAAATGCTGCCTTTGCGACGTGTTTAGCGCATTCTGCAGATGATCGTATCAAGGTGACGTCTTTACAAGAGTTACACAAACGCATCAAAAGCTAATTTTTATGGTGCGTTAACGATTAAGGTCGCCTTTTGGCGACCTTTTTTATGACATTTTGATGATGGATGACTAGCAAGTCTGTAAAAGCTTAGGTAAGCTGTCTGCCATCATCGAAAAGATGCATCCTAGATACGCACGCTAAGTCGATTGCGTACTTCCAACTGAATTTTTACTGTGTTGACTTATCGTCAGCACGGGATGCTTTTGTTTTTAAAGGAGACAAAGACATTATGAGTAAGGTCCCAATGACTGTAGTTGGCGCTGATCAATTACGTAAAGAACTTGAATTGTTAAAGTTCGATCGCCGTCCAAAAATTACTGAAGCAATTGCTTCAGCACGCGAATTAGGCGATTTAAAAGAAAATGCTGAATATCATGCAGCCCGTGAAGATCAAGGCATTTGTGAAGCACGTATTCGTGACATCGAAGGCAAGTTATCTAACGCTCAAATTATTGACGTCACAAAGTTAGAAAATACTGGCCGAGTCATTTTTGGTACAACAGTAACTATTTTGAACATAGATACTGATGCTGAAGTGACGTATCGCATAGTCGGTGATGACGAGGCGGATATTAAGCAAAATTTAATTTCTGTTAATTCACCTATTGCACGTGGATTAATTGGTAAAAGTGAAGGCGATGAAGTATCGATTACCACTCCAGGTGGATTGACTGATTATGAAATCATAACGGTTAAATATCTTTAAGTATTGTGAATAATCGAGTGTGCCTTTTTCTTAACCATTTGTTTTAGTTATTGTATTAAACTAACTGCTTAAGCATTTATCATACTTTTATGCACAACCCAATACCGATATAATGGCCACTAGCCAGACATAGCACTAAATAGAATACTGTTTAGTGCTTTTTTATATCCATCGTAGAGTTAATGCATGTGCTAGATATGATAGAACATGTAAAAAAATTCATTTGCAGATTAAAGGTGCAATAGATATTATCGTTTAAGTTTACATTGTTGTTACATTTTACCGTATGAGCAATAATATTCTTTGAACAATCTGTTAGAAAATCGTTTAAAAACTAATTTGTTAGATTACTTTATTAGGCAGTGTTGTTAGATGATTTTATTAGATAGTGTTTTTGACATGTTAATTTTAGAATTTTGAATTTTAGAAATTGTGTAGCTTGATTAAATAAGGTCATTATGACGTTTCCATGGGCTCGTATACTACTAATGCTGGTAATTGTGGGGTTGTGTTCAATCTTCCTCCTCAATAGCCGTGTGTTAGTTTTAGCATCGATGCCATTTGCTTCGTCTACTTCTTATTCTTGTTCATATAATGTGGATTCGCTGACAGATGATCGAATTTGTGAACAACCAATAAGTTCAGCCCCTGTTAATATCACCTTGGCGTCAGTTAAATCAATAGACAGTTCAATCGACAATTTAGCCAATAATTTAGAAAATAATTTAGAAAATAATTCAGCAGATAGCACAATTGATACTCTCGTTAACAGTCCAGTAGATTCAAATCAACTAACTGCGTTAACCAATACGCTTATTGATGTTAATAGCACATTGTTGGGCTACGTTGGCGAACCTTCATCAACCAACCCAGTCTCTGAAAAATCTGTCTCTGAACGTTCGGTTTCTGAGAATTCTAGTTCAAACGATATTCATTTTGTTCCTACCTATTCAGCGCGTTACCTCAGTATTGTTCAATATCAATCGGATGAATCAAAACCTAATTATCTATTGGCCTATGAATTTGTTTCTCCGCCAGTACCGAGTTTAACCATAGGTTATCAAATTAACTTTAGTCCGCAATTGGACTGGGTATTATCAACAGCTTCAGCCCCTTCAAGACTTTCCGCTTGGAAAGAGTCTAATTTACTTTTCGTTCACGCTCACACCTGTTAACTACATTATATTGATTAAAAATGTCATTAGCCTTGCTAATGAGTTTTGCTGTGGGTAGATGAATTAGGTCAATGCCTATCATCACTCACATACATTTTTATCGAGGTTTTACCCCGATGTAGTGAGATCAAGTGTTATGAAATCAAAATCGAATACCAAACCGTTAAATCAATATGCTCAGTGGAAATACTGGCTATTAATTTGCACACTCATCATCTTATTTATGAGTGCATTGCCATCTTGGTATGGTGAAGACCCTGCCGTACAACTTGCCGTTAAACCGACCCAATCATTAACAGTGGAACAAATTCACCATGTGCTACAACAAGCGGGCATAAATAGTAAGCGTATCGAACAACAACAAGATAATTTACTTGTGGTGTTAGATGATCCCGATATGCAAACCCAAGCTAAAAAGACCTTAGCACAACAGTTTGAACATCAGGCTCAAGTGACCTTAGCGTTAGCTCCAGCGGCCCCAGATTGGTTATTAAATTTAGGCGTTAAACCGATTAAACTTGGTTTAGATTTACGCGGTGGAGTGCAGTTTCTACTGGATGTGGATCTTGATTTAGTGTTTCAAAACCAAGCCGTATTCGTGAGTGATGCTGTAAAGCAATTTGTCAGAGAGCAGCATATCAGCGGTGTAATGGTGCGTTTTGGCACTGGAGCGGAACTGACGGTTAACAGCGCCAGTGATGATGCTCGTGGTCAAATAAGACAATTTATTGCTCAGCAATACCCTCAATGGCAAGTCACAGGGCATCAACAAACTTTGAGTATCAATCTTTCCCAAAGTGAACAGCTCAAATTAACCAACTTAACTGTACAGCAAAACTTGCAAATTATGCGCAGCCGTATTGAAGAACTTGGTATTACCGAAGCGCTAGTTCAACGTCAAGGAGAGAACCGGATTAGGATTGAGTTACCAGGAGTGCAAGATCCTGCCACCGCTAAAAATGTTATCGGTGCAACCGCTAGTTTGGCATTTTATCCAGTGGTGCAAGCTGACTCTCTTTATGCTGTTGTGATGAATGATGAGCAGAATAAGCCTGTCTATGTGTCAAAAAAACCAGTACTTGGTGGTGATCACATTATTGATGCTCGAGCCACTACTGGCGATTTTGGTATGGCGAAAGTCAATATCAGTCTTGATGCGGAAGGTGGCAAGTTAATGTCAGATTTTTCGCGAGATAATATCGGTAAACCTATGGCAACAGCTTATAGCGAATACAGCCGTGATGAACAAGGTAAAGCCAAACAAACCACTAAAATTATCAGTGTTGCAACCATTCAGAGTCAACTCGGTAACCGCTTTGAAATCACTGGAGCAGGTAGCCATCAAGAGGCGCAGCAATTAGCTTTGTTATTAAGAGCTGGCTCTATGACTGCACCTGTAACCATAGTGGAAGAACGTACTATTGGGCCTAGTTTAGGGGCCGAGAATATTGTTAATGGTTTTGCTGCTCTAGCCTTAGGTTTATCGGCTACATTACTGTTTATGGCTTGTTGGTATCGCCGTTTAGGTTGGGTTGCAAATGTAGCGTTAATCGCCAATTTGGTGATGTTATTTGGATTGTTAGCGCTCATTCCTGGAGCGGTATTGACCTTACCAGGTATTGCCGGGTTAGTGCTTACTGTCGGTATGGCAGTCGATACTAACGTACTTATTTTTGAGCGAATAAAAGAAAAGCTTGCGGAAGGTCGTAGCTTTGCCAATGCGATTGATGTGGGATTTGATAGTGCGTTTTCAACCATTTTTGATGCTAACTTCACCACGATGATCACCGCAGTGGTGTTATTTTCGATTGGTAATGGCCCTATTCAAGGCTTTGCGTTGACCTTAGGTTTGGGGTTATTAACCAGTATGTTTACCGGTATTTTTGCTTCACGCGCATTAATCAACTTAGTTTATGGTCGTGACACTCGTCGCGCTATTAAGGTGTAATTTTATGAACTCAACTCAAACAAATTATTCAACAGACAAGCTCAAATACTTAACTAAGTGGCGTTATGCATCGAGTCTGATTTCGATTGTATTAATGCTGTTATCGTTAACCGCGATAGGAATAAAAGGGTTTAATTGGGGCTTAGATTTTACCGGCGGTGTGGTCACAGAGATTCAAGTGGATCATCACATCACTGCCAGTGAAATACAGCCATTAATGACTGCAGCATATCAACAAGAGATCAGTGTTATTTCAGCTAGTGAACCAGGCCGTTGGGTATTACGATATGCCAATATACCTGATGAGAATCAACGCCCAGAACTGGGTGAAGTATTGGCGCCATTAAAGACTGACATCAACGTGTTAAATAGCAGTATCGTCGGACCACAAGTAGGCCAAGAGTTGGTTGAACAAGGCAGTTTAGCTTTATTAGTCGCCATGCTATGTATTATGGGGTATCTAAGTTTTCGTTTTGAATGGCGTTTAGCGTCAGGTGCACTGTTTGCTTTGGTACATGATGTGGTATTTGTGTTGGCTTTTTTTGCGTTAAGCCAAATGGAATTTAATTTAACTGTATTAGCCGCAATAATGGCAATTTTGGGGTATTCACTCAATGATTCAATTATTATTGCGGACAGGATCCGGGAGCAGTTAGTGGCTAAACCACAGTGGAATATAACTGACATTAACAACTTAGCAATTAAATCAACCTTTTCCAGAACTATGGTCACTTCAGGAACTACATTGATAACGGTTGTGGCTTTATGGATTCTGGGTGGGGCACCGCTTGAAGGTTTTTCTATCGCGATGTTTATTGGTATTTTAACCGGTACTTGGTCATCGATTTCAATTGGTGCTACCTTGCCTGAGTTTCTAGGCTTAAAGGCAGAGCATTATCAAGTTATCCCAATACCTGATCATCCCTGATTAACGATAATTCATCTCCAATAAAAAAGCCGCTGTAATCAGCGGCTTTTTATAAAAGGGTGCGAAATTATTTGGCTTTAGGCAAAGCAATTTTCATTTCAGCCGAATGACGGAAAATAACTAACACATGACCGATAAGTTGCACTTTCGTAGACTGGGTTTCACGTACAATGGCGTCAACGATGGCATTTTTTAGCTCTCTGTCTGCAGAGGCTACTTTCACTTTAATCAATTCATGATGTGTAAGAGCGCTATCAATTTCAGCCAGAACACCTTCAGTTAGTCCATTGCCACCAAGCAGCACCACTGGTTTTAGACTGTGCGCCAGACCTTTTAAATGCTGTTTTTGTTTGGTTGTTAAGTTCATTTGTACCAACTTTTGCTGAGTTACTGTTGAAAAACGGGTATTCTACCCTTATATAGAGCTTATGTAACTCTGAATCGTTGCGGAATTTAAATGACAACCAAAAAACGTACGGCGAGCTCAACTCGCTGGATGCAAGAACACTTTGATGATCACTATGTGAAATTAGCCCAAAAACGAGGCTTACGTTCACGAGCAGCATTCAAGTTAGAAGAGATCCAACAAAAAGATCACTTAATAAAACAGGGTATGACAGTAGTTGACTTAGGTGCTGCTCCCGGTGGTTGGTCACAAGTGGCTGTTAAACTTACTGGCGACAAAGGTAAAGTGATTGCTTGTGATATTTTACCGATGGATCCTATTGTTGGCGTTGATTTTCTTCAAGGTGATTTTAGAGAGGATAAAGTACTGCAGGCATTGCTTGAGCGAGTAGGTCAAGATAAAGTGGATGTGGTACTATCAGATATGGCTCCGAACATGAGTGGTTCGGGTGCTGTAGATCAGCCAAGAGCTATGTATTTAGTTGAATTAGCGCTAGATATGTGTCATCAAGTGTTGACGCCTAACGGCTGTTTTGCTGTTAAAGTCTTTCAGGGGGAGGGCTTTGACGACTACATAAAAACAGTCAAACAGGCATTCAAAGTAGTAAAAACCCGTAAACCAGACTCCTCTAGAGCGCGCTCTCGAGAAGTCTATCTAGTGGCGACTGGTTACAAGTTGTAGTAGTCTAAAGTTAATAATCGCAGGACTGTTAAGAGGTCGAGTAATTTGAGTGACATGGCTAAAAATTTAATACTCTGGGTTGTCATCGCTGTTGTGCTGATGTCAGTTTTCCAGGGTTATTCCCCCTCTTCTTCGAATTCGCAGAAGATGGATTATTCCGCCTTTTTGGACAATGTTCGAAATGGTCAAGTTAACAAGGTCGAAATAAAAAGCGATCAACGAACTATTGAAGGGACTAAACGTACCGGCGAGAAGTTCACCACAATTATGCCTATATATGATCAAGATTTAATCAATGATCTTCAAACTAAAGGTATTGACTATAAAGGCCAAGAAGCTGAAGAATCTGGTTTCTTAACTCAAATCTTTATTTCATGGTTCCCAATGTTACTGCTAATTGGAGTATGGATATTCTTCATGCGTCAAATGCAAGGTGGTGGCGGTAAGGGCGCAATGTCATTTGGTAAGAGTAAAGCCAAATTGATGAGCGAAGATCAAATTAAAACCACTTTTGCAGACGTCGCTGGTTGTGATGAAGCAAAAGAAGAAGTGAAAGAACTGGTTGATTATTTGCGTGACCCAACTAAGTTCCAAAAATTAGGCGGCCGTATTCCTACGGGCGTGTTAATGGTTGGGCAACCAGGTACAGGTAAAACCTTGCTAGCGAAGGCTATTGCTGGTGAATCTAAGGTGCCATTCTTTACTATTTCAGGTTCTGATTTTGTGGAAATGTTTGTCGGTGTTGGTGCATCTCGTGTGCGTGACATGTTTGAACAAGCTAAAAAATCTTCTCCTTGTATCATCTTTATCGATGAAATTGATGCTGTAGGCCGCCAACGTGGCGCTGGTGTTGGTGGTGGTCACGATGAGCGTGAGCAAACATTAAACCAGTTACTGGTTGAGATGGATGGTTTCGAAGGTAATGAAGGCGTTATTGTCATTGCGGCAACTAACCGTCCAGACGTACTCGATTCTGCATTACTTCGTCCAGGTCGATTTGACCGCCAAGTCGTCGTCGGTTTACCAGACGTGCGTGGTCGTGAACAAATCCTTAAAGTACACATGCGTAAAGTACCTTTGTCAGACGATGTTAAAGCAAGTGTTATTGCCCGTGGTACCCCAGGATTTTCTGGTGCAGACTTAGCAAACCTTGTTAACGAAGCTGCGTTGTTTGCTGCTCGTGGTAATCGTCGTGTAGTCGGTATGGAAGAGTTCGAGCGTGCTAAAGATAAAATCATGATGGGTGCTGAGCGCCGTTCTATGGTGATGTCTGAATCGGACAAAGAGATGACGGCTTATCATGAAGCCGGACATGCTATTGTTGGTTGCTTAGTGCCAGAACATGACCCTGTACATAAAGTGACCATTATTCCGCGCGGTCGTGCATTAGGTGTGACGTTCTTCTTACCTGAAGCTGATGCTGTTAGTCAAAGCCGTCGCAAATTAGAATCACAGATTTCAGTTGCTTACGGTGGACGTTTAGCCGAAGAGCTTATTTACGGAAGCGAACAAGTCTCTACCGGCGCTTCGCAAGACATTAAATACGCGACATCAATTGCACGTAACATGGTTACGCAATGGGGTTTCTCTGACAAGTTGGGGCCTTTACTCTATGCAGAAGAAGAAAACGAAGTTTTCTTAGGTCGCAGTATGGGTAAATCAAAGGCTATGTCAGGTGATACTGCGTCATTAATTGATTCAGAAATCAAAATGTTTATCGATAAAAACTATCAACGTGCACAAACCATGTTGACAGAAAATATGGATATCTTACATGCGATGAAAGATGCACTGATGAAGTACGAAACGATTGATTCGTTGCAAATTGACGATTTAATGCATCGCCGTGAAGTGCGTATGCCAGCTGAATGGCAAAAAGATGAATCATCTGACGATAAAGATAATGGCAATACCACGCCCAAATCTGAAATTGAAACGCCAGTAGATGACGCTAAAACCGACGCTAAAGTCGATAATAAAGCTGATACTAATGATGCGGATGAATCACCAGCTAAATAAATAATTTAGTGAATAAAGAAAACCCCGCAAGGGGTTTTCTTGTTTTTAATCTACTGTAGGAAAATACCATTGTTTCAATTAACTCATGCCAATAAAACGCTCGACTTGTCAGCCCCTGTAGTAATGGGAATTGTAAACGTGACACCAGATTCGTTTTCTGATGGTGGCGAATACATCGATTTCGAACAAGCTTGTCGACATGTTGATTATATGGTTGAACAAGGTGCATTAATTATAGACGTCGGCGGTGAGTCTACTCGCCCTGGAGCAGCAGAGGTTTCTGTTGAGCAAGAGCTTGCACGGGTTATTCCTATTATTGAATATACTGCAAAAACACACGACGTATGGATTTCGATAGACACTAGTAAACCAGAAGTGATGGAACTGGCGGTAAATGCCGGTGCTAATTTGATTAATGATGTGCGCGCATTACAAATGCCTGGGGCTTTAGCAATGGCTGCGACGTTAGATGTGCCAATTTGCTTGATGCACATGCAGGGCGAGCCAAAAACAATGCAAGATAAACCTGAGTATCAGGATGTAATTGATGAGGTTGCCGCTTTTTTTGAATTGCGTATAGCTTACTGCGAAGCAGCCGGAATTGAGCGCGAACGCTTAATTCTTGATCCAGGTTTTGGCTTTGGCAAAACTTTAGCGCATAATTACCGCCTGTTAGCTGCGTTGCCAAAATTGCATGAGTTTCACTTACCTTTACTGGTGGGCTTATCACGTAAAAGCATGATGGGTGACCTGTTAGCGCGTGATACCGATCAACGTCTTGCGGGGAGTCTCGCAGGGGCATTGATTGCTGCTCAGCAAGGTGCGCATATTATACGTGTCCATGATGTACCCGAAACTGTCGATGTACTTAAAGTGATGTCAGAAACAATGGCCTACTTGTAGTGGCAGCGGCACAATAACGTTATAAGTACAGTGAAATCACTTAAGTAGGGATCTGTGAAACAAAGAAAATTTTTTGGAACCGATGGTATTCGCGGCAGAGTCGGGGCGGGTAAAATGACCCCTGAACTGGCATTGAAGCTCGGTTGGGCTGCTGGACGAGTATTGTCTCGAAATGGCACTCAAAAAGTGATTATTGGTAAGGATACCCGTATTTCAGGTTACCTATTTGAATCGGCGTTAGAAGCTGGATTATCAGCTGCTGGATTAAACGTGTTATTACTTGGCCCAATGCCGACCCCAGCAGTGGCTTATTTAACTCGTACTTTTCGTGCAGAAGCTGGTGTGGTAATTAGTGCTTCGCATAATCCTTACTATGACAACGGTATCAAGTTCTTCTCTACCGATGGCAGTAAGCTTGATGATGCAATTGAATTAGAAATTGAGGCTGAACTTGAAAAGCCGTTAGTGTGTGTTGAATCTCACTTATTAGGCAAAGCTCGTCGAATTGAAGATGCTGCAGGGCGTTACATCGAATATTGCAAAGGCAATTTTCCTGCCGACCAAACTCTTGAGGGCTTAAAAATTGTCGTCGATTGTGCTCATGGTGCAACGTATCATATTGCCCCTAATGTATTCCGTGAATTGGGTGCTGACGTGGTTGCTATTGGCGATAAACCCGATGGACTCAATATCAATGATAAAGTCGGCGCAACATCAATGGCTAAGATTTGTGAGACTGTATTGGCTGAAAAAGCTGATTTAGGGATTGCATTAGATGGTGACGGCGATCGTATTATGATGGTTAATCGTCATGGTGAAGTAGTCGATGGTGATCAGATCCTGTATATTTTAGCGGTAGATGCTCAAAAACGTGGTATTTTAAAAGGTGGAGTGGTCGGCACCTTAATGTCTAATTTAGGTTTAGATTTAGCGTTGCAAGCACTTGATATTCCTTTTGTTCGCTCTAAAGTCGGTGACAGATATGTCATGGAAATGCTGAGGGAGAATGAATGGCGTATAGGTGGTGAAAACTCTGGTCATATTCTCAACCTAGATCATGGTACTACCGGTGATGGTATTGTTGCAGGTATTTTAGTGTTAGCAGCGATGCGTCGTCAAAATGCGTCGCTTGAACAATTAACAGAGCCGATGAAGATGTTGCCTCAAGTATTGGTTAATGTCCGCTTTGAAGGGGACTCTAATCCGTTAGATACCGATGCGGTGAAAACTGCGCAAGCTGAGGTTGAGTTGCAATTAGGTGCTCGCGGACGGGTTTTATTACGAAAGTCGGGTACCGAACCGTTAATCAGAGTGATGGTTGAAGGTGATGATCATCCGCAAGTGCTTGCACATGCAAATCGTATTGCTGACGCGGTAAAGGCAGCATGTTAATCATTTGAATATTCAGATATGTTGTTGCTCGCTTAAAAAGTAGACGCTTCGACACTTTATGTGAAATATTCCCCTTTTAGCTCTTGTAACTTGATAAGTGGTTCGCTACTATTCACGCCGCTTTCAGAGGAGACAGTGAATGGCACTCAGACGTCCTATGGTCGCTGGCAACTGGAAAATGAATGGTAATTCAGCACTAGCAGAAGAACTATTTAAGAAGTTTGCTACAAAGCTCCAAAATGATTCCGCTGAAGTGGTTTTATGCCCGCCTTCAATTTATCTTGAAAGTGTTAGGCAGCTGCTTGAAGCCAATAAGCAAACCTTAGATGGTGCGCTTGTTAGAATGGGTGCACAAAATCTTAGTCAACATGATTTTGGTGCATATACCGGCGAAATATCCGGGCAGATGCTAAAAGATTCTGGATGTCGATATGTTATTATCGGCCATTCCGAACGTCGCCGTATGTACGGAGAGACGAGTAATATCGTGGCAGAGAAGTTTGCCGCAGCACAAAAATATGGTCTGACACCGATTTTATGCGTAGGTGAATCAGGGCCAGCTCGTGAAGCAAGACGTACCTTTGAGGTGATTGCGGAAGAGCTTGATATAGTAATTGAAAAAAACGGTACCATGGCTTTTGATAACGCAATTATCGCCTACGAACCTTTATGGGCTGTAGGGACAGGTAAAAGCGCAACACCAGAACAGGCACAAGAAGTACATGCGTTTATTCGCAGTCGCCTCTCTGAAGTATCTCCCTTTATTGGTGAGAATATCAGAATTCTATACGGTGGTAGCGTCACCCCAAGCAATGCGGCAGATATATTTGCCCAGCCTGATGTTGATGGTGGTCTGATTGGCGGTGCAAGTTTGAACTCAAGTGAGTTTTTAAGTTTATGTACCATAGCAATGAGCGCGTAATTATATGTACGAAGTTCTGATAGTTGTATACTTGGTGGTAGCTTTAGGTCTTATTGGCTTAATTTTAATTCAACAAGGAAAGGGTGCCGATATGGGCGCATCTTTCGGAGCCGGTGCCTCAGGCACTTTATTTGGCTCAAGTGGTTCAGGTAATTTCCTGACTCGCAGTACTGCAGTATTAGCCATTGGCTTTTTTGCATTAAGTTTAGTGATTGGTAATTTAAGTGCTAATCATACTGAGCAAAATGATCAGTGGAAAGATTTAGGTCCAGCAGCAGAGCAAATCATTGATGATGCGCCCGTTCAGACCGAACAGTCAGAAACGAAAATTCCTGACTAGTATACCAGGTGTCGCCGAGGTGGTGGAATTGGTAGACGCGCAGCCTTGAGGTGGCTGTGTCTTAACGGACGTGCGGGTTCAAGTCCCGCTCTCGGCACCAGATTTAAACTAACAAATCATGGATTGAGTTTGATTAGTTATTGCAAGATATAGTGTAAATCAATATACTTGCATCAGTTGACGCGGGGTGGAGCAGTTGGTAGCTCGTCGGGCTCATAACCCGAAGGTCGTCGGTTCAAATCCGGCCCCCGCAACCAGCTCCTTGTGATTTAATTTCGTAAGAGAATAAATCACAATTTACAGGTTTTATAATAAAATAACCTCGTGATTACGGGGTTTTTTGTTATATGAACTTTTAAATATCCGTGTTAGATGCGGGTTGCAATGGGGCTATTAGCCCTTTTTTTGTTTTTTTGGGGGTCATTTTTGGCAACAATAGAATCCAAGCTAGTTGAAATGTTAACAGTACCTGTTGAAGCTCTAGGCTTTAAACTATGGGGCATTGAGTATATTCAAGCTGGTCGTCACTCAATTCTTCGTGTGTTTATTGATCACGAGAATGGCATCAATATTGAAGATTGTGCAGAAGCCAGTCGTCAAGTTAGCGCAGTTATGGATGTTGAAGACCCTATTTCTACAGAATACACATTAGAAGTATCTTCACCTGGCGTAGATAGACCGTTATTTACCGCCGAGCAATATAGAGCTTATATAGGTGAAGAAACAAAAGTACAATTGACTATGCCTGTTGCCGGTAGTCGTAATTTAAAAGGCGTCATCAGTAGTGTTGATGGGCAAATGCTCACTATCACCGTTGATGGTAAAGACTTGATTGTTGCTTTGGATAATATCCGTAAAGGCAACGTTATAGCTAAGTTTTGATAGTTTCAGGTGAAGAACGAGGCAAGACCAAATGAATAAAGAGATCCTGCTAGTCGCAGAAGCGGTTTCCAATGAGAAAGGCCTTCCGCGCGAGAAAATTTTCGAAGCGCTAGAAATTGCACTGGCTACCGCAACAAAGAAAAAATATGAAGGCGATATCGAAGTTCGCGTTGCTATTGATCGTAAAACAGGCCATTACGACACTTTCCGTCGTTGGATGGTAGTTGACGATAAAGGCGAAGCTCTGGAAAATCCATACAGCGAAATTACGTTTGAAGCCGCTCGTTATGAAGAACCAGAGATTCAAGTGGGTGAGTTTATTGAAGATCAAATCGACTCAGTTGCATTTGACCGTATCACCACACAAACCGCGAAACAAGTTATCGTACAAAAAGTACGTGAAGCTGAACGTGCACAAATTGTTGAACAATTTATTGAACGTGAAGGTGAGATTGTTACTGGTGTTGTTAAGAAAAGCACCCGTGAAAGCGTAGTTGTTGATTTAGGTAACAATGCTGATGGCGTGTTATTTAAAGAAGATTTAATCAGCCGTGAATCTTTCCGTCCTGGTGACCGTGTGCGTGCATTATTGTACTCAGTACGTCCAGAGGCACGTGGTGCGCAGTTATTTTTAACCCGCAGTAAATCTGAAATGTTAATTGAACTGTTTCGGGTTGAAGTACCAGAAATTTACGACGAATTAATCGAAGTAATGGGTGCCGCTCGTGATCCAGGCGCTCGTGCTAAAATCGCTGTGAAATCAAATGATCGTCGCATTGACCCTATTGGTGCTTGTGTTGGTATGCGTGGCGCACGTGTACAAGCCGTATCAAACGAATTAGGTGGCGAGCGAGTCGATATCGTGTTGTGGGATGATAATCCTGCACAATATGTGATCAATGCCATGGCGCCAGCTGATGTTGCATCTATCATTGTGGATGAAGACAACCACTCGATGGATATTGCTGTAGAAGCTGACAGTTTGGCACAGGCTATTGGTCGTAATGGCCAAAACGTACGTTTAGCCACTCAACTTACTGGTTGGGAACTAAACGTAATGACAGTTGAAGACATGAACAAAAAACACCAAGCCGAAAGTGCAAAAGTGATTGATTTGTTTGTAGCTTATCTGGATGTAGATAAAGATTTTGCAGCCGTATTGGCTGATGAGGGATTCACTTCGCTAGAAGAGATTGCTTATGTCCCAGAATCTGAACTATTAGCAGTAGAAGGTTTCGACGAAGGAATCGTTGAAGCATTACGTGAACGTGCAAAGGCGGCAATCTCTACAAGAGCATTAGCGTCGGAAGAAGCGTTAGATGGTGCAGAGCCAAGTGATGATTTACTAGCATTGGAAGGATTAGAAAGACATTTAGCTTATGTTCTTGCGAGCAAAGGCGTAGTGACTTTAGAAGACTTGGCCGAGCAAGGTATTGACGATTTAATTGATATTGAAGAATTAACAGAAGAAAAAGCAGGCGAGCTCATCATGGCTGCCCGCAATATCTGTTGGTTTGGCGAAGAAGCATAAGTCGATCAACAGGGGGATCTAATTGATGGCAGATACAAGCGTAGAAAAATTAGCAGCGGAAGTGGGAAAATCGGTTGATCGATTAATCGAGCAATTCTCACAAGCTGGTATGAACAAAAAACAACTCGATACTGTTTCAGAAAAAGAGAAGCAACAACTTCTTGATTATCTAAAAAAACAGCATGGTGCAGATTCAGTTCCGACTAAAATGACATTGCAACGTAAAACGGTGTCTACGTTAAGTGTTGCAAGCACTGGCGGTCAGTCGAAAGACGTGAAGGTAGAAGTACGTAAAAAACGTACTTTTGTTAAGCGCGATGATGCAGAATTAGCAAAACAAGCTGAATTAGAAACTCAAGCAAAAGCCAAAGCAGAAGCTGAAGCCCAAGCAAAAGTGGAAGCTGAAGCAAAAGCAGCTGCAGAAGCGAAAGCGAATGCAGAAGCGAAGAAAAAAGCGGAAGCAGAAGCCAAATTGAAATCAGAAAAAGTAAAGTCTGAACCTAAAGTAACTAAAGTTGCTGACCCAGAAACTGCAGCAGCAAAAGTTGAAGCAGATCGTTTAAAAGCGACTCAAGAAGCAGTGCTTACTCAAAAGCAAAAAGATGAAGCCGCTAAAGCAGCTGAAACTGCACGCCTCCTTGCTGAAGTAAACTCAAAGCGTTGGGCTGAAGAAGAACGCCAACGTTTAGATGCTGAAAAGAATGGCGATCACCACATCACAACCTCTAAAGTTGCTCGTGCAGCAGAAGACAGTTCAGATGCTGATGATGAAAAACGTGGTCGTCGTGCGCGCAACAAAAACGCCAACAAAAAACGTGGCGGAAAAGATGCTCGTGACGGTCGTGAAAAACACATGCGTAACCGCAGTACAGCACCTGAATCTATGGCACACGGTTTTAATAAACCTGCTGCAGCTGTTAGTCGTGATGTGCGTATCGGTGAAACCGTAACCGTATCAGAATTAGCGCATTTAATGGCAATTAAAGCCACTGTTATCATCAAGCAAATGATGAAAATGGGCACTATGGTAACGATTAACCAAGTACTTGACCAAGAAACAGCCCAAATGGTTGCTGAAGAATTAGGTCATAAAGTGGTGCTTATTCGTGAAAACGAACTTGAGCATCAAGTACTGAAAGATCGCGATGACAATATCCAACTAGAGTCTCGTGCTCCAGTTGTGACTATCATGGGTCACGTTGACCATGGTAAAACGTCATTACTTGATTATATCCGTCGTGCGAAAGTTGCTGCTGGCGAAGCCGGTGGTATTACTCAGCATATTGGTGCATACCACGTTGAAACTGAAAACGGCATGATCACTTTCCTTGATACTCCTGGTCACGCGGCGTTTACGTCAATGCGTGCTCGTGGTGCTAAGGCGACTGATATTGTTATTTTGGTTGTTGCTGCCGATGATGGCGTAATGCCACAAACGATTGAAGCGATTCAACATGCTAAAGCGGGTAACGTACCGTTAATCGTAGCTGTTAACAAAATGGATAAGCCAGATGCTGATCCAGAGCGCGTTAAGAGCGAACTGTCTCAACATGGTATCATGTCAGATGATTGGGGCGGAGATAACATGTTCGTTCACGTTTCAGCCAAAACTGGTATGGGCGTTGACGAATTGTTAGAAGGTATCTTACTTCAATCTGAAGTATTAGAACTTAAAGCAATACGTGATGGTATGGCAGCGGGTGTTGTTATAGAATCAAAACTTGATAAAGGTCGTGGCCCAGTGGCTACTGTCTTGGTTCAAGAAGGTACGTTACGCCAAGGTGATATCGTTTTATGTGGTTTAGAGTACGGTAAAATTCGTGCGATGAAAGACGAAAACGGTCACGCTATTACCGAAGCTGGTCCATCTATTCCAGTAGAGATTTTAGGTCTTTCTGGTGTGCCTTTAGCTGGTGATGAAGCGACAGTTGTACGTGATGAACGTAAAGCTCGTGAAGTTGCATTGTATCGCCAAGGTAAATTCCGTGACATTAAGTTAGCGCGTCAGCAGAAGTCTAAGCTAGAAAACATGTTTGCGAACATGGAAGAAGGCGAAGTACAAGAGCTGAATATCGTACTTAAAGCTGATGTTCAAGGTTCTCTTGAAGCGATTTGCGAATCTTTAGCTAAACTGTCTACAGATGAAGTTAAAGTGAATATTATTGCTCGTGGTGTAGGTGCATTAACCGAAACCGACGCAACATTAGCAGCAGCTTCAAATGCGATTCTTGTTGGTTTCAACGTCCGTGCTGATGCACAGGCTCGTAAGACCATTGATTCAGAAAGTGTTGATTTACGTTATTACAGCATCATCTACAATCTAATTGATGAAGTTCGTGCTGCAATGACAGGTATGTTAGCGCCTGAATTTAGACAAGAAATTATCGGCCTTGCAGAAGTTCGTGATGTGTTTAAGTCACCTAAAATCGGCGCTATCGCTGGTTGTATGGTTACCGAAGGTATTGTTAAACGTAGCGCACCAATTCGTGTACTACGTGATAACGTGGTTATCTTCGAAGGTGAACTTGAGTCATTACGCCGCTTTAAAGACGATGCACAAGAAGTCCGCAATGGCATGGAATGTGGTATCGGTGTGAAGAATTACAATGACGTCCGAGTGGGCGATCAAATTGAAGTCTTCGAAATAGTCGAAATTGCTCGCAGCTTATAAGTACCAATGGAAGGGCGGCTTTAGCCGCCCTTTTTGATTGTAGACCTAACGATATGGCATATCATCATGGCAAAAGAATTTAGTCGTACCCGCCGTATTGCACAACAACTCCAGCAAGAACTGGCAATGGTGTTGCAACGCGATATGAAAGATCCTCGCATTGGTTTTGTCACAGTAAATGACGTCGACGTCTCTCGTGATTTAAGTTATGCAAAAGTTTATGTGACTTTTTTTGAAGAAGACACTGAACTTGTTCAACAAAAAATTGATGCGCTGACTGTAGCCGCGCCTTATGTACGTACTTTAGTTGCTGGACGTATGAAATTACGTGTTATGCCTGAATTACGTTTTATTTATGATAGTTCGCTAGTAGAAGGCATGCGTATGTCTAACCTAGTCACACAAGTCATAAATAAAGATAAAGCCAAACAGCAGCAATTTACGCCTGACGCACCTGATAACAGCGAGTCTGTTGATGGTGAAAAGGAGCAAGATTAATGGCTCGTCGCCCTAAAGGTCGCTTCATCGACGGAATCGTATTACTCGATAAAGATACTGGCATGAGCTCTAATTTTGCCCTGCAAAGAGTGAAGCGTTTTTTTAATGCCAATAAAGCTGGCCATACAGGTGCTTTAGACCCGTTAGCAACAGGTATGTTGCCTATTTGCCTCGGAGAAGCGACTAAGTTCTCTCAGCATCTATTAGATTCGGATAAGCGCTACCTGGTGACCGCTAAATTGGGTCAACGTACTGATACGAGTGACTCTGATGGGGAAGTCGTGCAAACGCGCCCTGTGAATGTGACTCAAGCATTACTAGATGAAAAGCTCGCGTTTTTTCGAGGAACCACTCAGCAAATACCGTCAATGTATTCGGCATTAAAATACCAAGGTCAACCTTTGTATAAATATGCCCGTGAGGGGATTGAAGTTCCACGTGAGTCACGGCCAATTACCGTATTTGAGCTAAATTTTATTAAGCTTGAAGGTGATGAACTAACCCTAGACATTCATTGTTCTAAAGGGACTTACATACGTACCATTATTGATGATTTAGGTGAAATGCTTGGATGTGGAGCACATGTTATTATATTGCGTCGTACTCAAGTTGCCGAATATCCTTATGAAAAAATGGTTACCTTAGCGCAATTAGAAGCACTACTTGAACAAGCTCATAGACAAGATGTTGCTCCTCAGACCCTAATGGATCCGTTATTGTTACCAATGGACACTGCAGTGGCTAAATTTGCTGAAATTAACTTGCCTGAGGCGATGTTATATTACGTCATGCAAGGACAAGCAATTCAAGCTGCGGGACTTAAGCCTGATGAGTTAGTTCGTATCACTATTGGCGATGAACGTCGATTTGTTGGTATGGGTATCATGAATGATGATGGTTTATTAGCGCCAAAACGTTTGATTGTAATCCACGATAATGATACTGCTGAGTAGTCGAGTCGGTTTCGTCGTTGGCTTTTTCAGATAAATAATCGAATTTTATTGCGGTTAACTAACAATCTGGTTAGAATATCGCGCTCACTCTGGCTGAGTTAGTGATCGGCTAGAGATACATTTACTTTTTTTGGAGATACACATGTCACTAAGTGCTGAAACAAAAGCAAAAATTTTGGCTGATTTTGGTCGCTGCGAAAACGATACTGGTTCAACTGAAGTTCAAGTAGCTTTGTTAACTGCTCAAATTAATCACCTTCAAGGTCACTTTAAAGAGCACATCCATGATCACCACTCTCGTCGTGGTTTATTACGTATGGTTAGTGCACGCCGTAAGCTTTCTGCTTACTTAAAGCGTACTGACGTAGCTCGTTATACTGCTATGATCCAGAAGTTAGGTTTACGTCGTTAATTCGACATCTGCTTACTTTTGTAAGTAGTTTAACCGTAAAGAGGGAGGCCATAAGCCTCCTTTTTTTATTGCCTAAAATAATGAACTCGCCTCAAAATATTGCCAATCTTGTATCTATCAGTTGTCTTTGTAGTGGCATAGTTATTTTGGTCACCTAAGTAGAGGTGATATTATTACCTCGTAGATGACTTCAGGTGAACACATAAGATCGACAACCAGAAAAACATTTAGTGCTGAATTCAAACTTGAAACAGCCCAATTAGTCCTCGATAAAAACATAGCATCATCGAAGCTGCAAAGGCGATGATCGTGGGTAAATCCACCATGGATAATTGGCCAGACAGTTAACACTAGAACGCCAGGGTGGCACTCCAAAAGCCTCTCCCATAACCCCTGAACAAATTGAAATTCGTCAGCTTAAAAAACAAATAGCTCGTCTTGAGGAGCATAATCTTATCCTAAAAAAGGCTACAGCTCTCTTGATGTCAGACTCGATGAACAATTTTCGCTAATCAGCGCACTCAAGCAGAGCCACTCTATTCTCACAATTTGTAATGCATTCAAAGTGCATTCAAAGTGCATCTAAGTAGCTATAAATATTGGCTAAAAAGGAAAGAACATATTAATGCGGACTTTGCCATTTTTTACAGTGAGGTGAAGGCCGCGCATCGTATTAGTAATGGCTCTGCCGGTGCTCGAACGATAGCGCAATTAGTGACTAATAAAGGGATTGGTCTCAGTCGTTATCGAGTGCGTAATCTAACGGAAAAGCTAGACTTATTTTATCGTGAACCTGTGGGATGGGCGTTGTCATTATCGCCAAATAGCGAGCTGACGTGCAAAGCCTTGAATTTGGCGTTTGAGTTAAGGGGTAAACCTGATAATGTGATCTATCACAGCGACTAAGGTTCACATTACACAAGCTTGAAATTCAGACAATTATTATGGCGTCTTCAAATTGAGTAAAGTATGAGCCGTCGCGGGCATTGCTGGGATAACGCATCAATGGAGCGTTTCTTTTTGAAGTTTGAAATATGAATGGCTACCCGCCAGTGGTTATGGGGATTTTACCGAAGCAGACAAAACGATCACAAATTACATCACTGGATATTACAGTGAAACTAGACTCCTTTGTAATGATGGGTTAACGCCAAATGAGTCAAAATGTTTATATCGGAATGGCTCTAAAACCGTGGCTAATTTAACTTGACCACGACACATCAAATAAAAAGATATTACCAATGTAAGTCTTTTTACTAACTGCAAGTAACGGTGGTGCTAACTTTAGACATTCTGCCTGACGAATTTATATTTACGGCCTCAGATGAACTACTGTCCGCGCTGCCAGGGCAATATCGAAAAATGCCATTGAGACCATTAGCCATCATTCCATCAGGATTAAAAGTATACCGCGTTAGATCTGACTTTATAATATCGTTACTATTAAATGCATCCACTTTACGTAAGATCACATCAGCAATTCCATTGGTTGTATCCATTGTTCCAGTAACGCCATTATCGATGAATATACTAAAACCCTGGGCCCAATTACTGCCACAAGTTGTAGATGTCATAGGGCAAATAGAAACTCTGCTACCGTAACTAACCGCTTGGCTGCGGGCAAAGACAAACGATGAATCAATAGTGCTTATCACACTTCTCGCTCTAATGCCTTCATAAAGCGACTTAAATGCGGGAACTGCAACGGTCATGAGTATTGCTGCTATCACAACAGTGACCATCACCTCTATTAAAGTAAACCCAAACGTTAATTTTTTCATGCATAAATCCTCTGCTATATAAAGCAGAGTATAACTAAGCGCAGCATGAATTACAGTGTTTTATTGACCATTTTGACCGAACTACTGATTTGATATTTATTCAAATACCCTATTTAATTCCTACTTTGTTAAAGCTTACATTTAATATTTTTCTTTTTCGACATTCTTACCCTTCCTGCTTGATTTACAATGACGGCTTTTGAGTATTTACTGTCAAATTTTCCTGGGCAGTACGTTAATGTGCCATTAGTACCAGAAGCTAATCCATCGGGTTGGAATCTAATCGCTGCACGATTGTAATCAATATAGTCATTTTCATGAAAAGGAGCCGTTTGTTGAAGTAAGCGATCATTGGCATCAAGTTGATTTTTTTGCCCATGATCAATAAATACGCTTAATCCAATACTCCAATCTGCTGAACACAGATTATCGATTAAAGGGCAAACCGTTACTCTAGAACCATAACTTATGGCCATATGTCGACCTAACTGTATCGTCTGTTGAATAACTTGAATATTACTCTTTGCTCGTACTTGTTCAATTACTCCAGAAAAAGAGGGGATTGCGATGAGTGACATTATTGCGGCAATCAATGTGGTGACTATAACTTCAATCAGGCTAAAGCCTTTTGCTTGGATAGGAAATTTCACTGTTGTTCATCCTTAAACGTCGTTAGCTGCGTCCTGCAGTAAGATTAAATTAGTATAGAAAATAACCAGTAGCTTTGCTGAGAAATATCTTTTCATAAATACGTAAAATAGCCGCGACAATTAGCTTCGCTTTCAAGTAAGATATTTGGACGATGTTAGCGAGTATATAAATTGCAATGAGGACATGTGCTTAATCAACTTCAGTATGGGGTTATCAATGGTGATTAAATTGCTTTTGTCCTGTTTATTGTCGTGGATTGTCTTGCAATAGGCACCATATTGACGTGCAAATGTGACTTGTTAGTAAAACAAATGGCAAATTCGATATTGCAGATTTGAAATAAACCATTTTCTTATCGATTTATCCCATCTCTTATCCCGAGTTGAGGTTAATCAAAAACTTAGCCGATGACAGGAGTATTTAATGAAAAAAGTCGAAGCGATTATTAAACCGTTTAAACTTGATGACGTGCGTGAGGCACTTGCTGAAATTGGCATTACTGGTATGACGGTATCAGAGGTTAAAGGCTTTGGACGTCAGAAAGGCCACACAGAGCTTTATCGTGGTGCAGAATATATGGTTGATTTTTTACCTAAGGTAAAAATTGAATTAGTGATCCAAGATGACATTCTGGAACGTGCGATTGATGTTATCGTTGATATAGCCAGAACAGGTAAAATTGGTGACGGTAAAATATTTGTAACTGATATCGAACGCGTGATTCGTATTCGCACTGGCGAAGAAAATGAAGAAGCAGTATAAGGCCCATAAGGGCCTTTTTTTATAACTGTAAATATTGTGTGATTATGTTGTTGGTATAAGGTAATTCCGAGGTAGTGTATGGTGCAACGAATTGTTATCGTGGGTGGTGGGGCTGCAGGGCTAGCATTGGCTTCAAAATTGGGCCGGAAATTTGGTAAAAATCCGTTAATCGACATTAGTTTGATTGATAAAAATACCGTCCACATATGGAAACCTAAATTACATGAAGTCGCTGTTGGTGTAATTGATCAATCAATCGAAGGCCTACAATATCGAGATCACGGATTAAAGAATGGTTACCGTTATATTCGAGGTGCCATTGAGCAATGCGATCCGACGACTAAGAAAATTCAACTTGCTCCTGTGTATAACGATGAAGGCGAGATGATCATTGCCGCGCGCAATATTGAATACGATACTCTTGTTCTAGCCTTAGGGGGCGTATCAAATAGCTTTAATACACCAGGAGCCGAAAAACACTGTATTTTTTTAGACAGTCTAGACAGTGCTAATCTGTTTCATCATAAGCTGATGGATGCACTGTTACAGCTTAATGAAACCCAAGATCAATTAGGTATCGGCATTGTTGGTGCGGGTGCTACAGGTGTCGAGCTTGCCGCTGAGCTCCATCATGTTATTGAATCAGTAAGAGAGTACGGTTATCAAAACATCTCTAAAGATCATTTAGATATAAATTTAATAGAAGCATCCCCAAAAATACTCCCTCAATTGCCAGAGCAAGTCAGTACAAGAGCGCAAACTGTACTGTCAAAATTAGGGGTTAAATTGCATTTAGGTGTGCAGGTTAAAGAAGTAACCAAAGAAGGCTTTGTTACTGCGACAGGGGAGACGATAAAAGCCAATATCAAAGTGTGGGCGGCAGGTGTTAAAGGTCCCAAAGTATTTGAAAATTTCACTCAACTTCCCGTCACACCACGTAATCAAATTGATGTAGATGATTGCATGCGTGTAAAAGGCATTGATGATATTTATGCTTTAGGCGACTGTGCTCAATTAATTTTACCATCAGGTAAGCCGGTACCACCAAGAGCCCAAGCCGCGGCTCAAATGGCAGATCGTCTCTATGCCAATATTTGTTTGAAGATGAAACAGCAGCCAGAAAAGCCTTTCGTATATAAAGACTATGGATCACTAGTATCACTGAGTCGTTTTTCGGCGGTTGGGAACTTAATGGGAAGCCTCCGTTCAGGAGATTTTTTTGTTGAAGGACACATTGCTCGTTTGATGTACATCTCTCTGTATCAGCGTCATTTAGCCAGCTTGTATGGCTGGTTCTCGGCTTCTGTATATCGTATTGCCCAAAAGCTACTGCGCTGGCAACGTCCTAAGCTCAAGTTACACTAGGCGAGTAATCACATAGAGAGTTGAGCTACTATCAATATAAACGAATAGGCTTTGTTAAACACAAAGCCTATTTTGCACAAGAATTGGTCATTTGACGTTTATTGACGCAATTTAACTTAAATCTACTTGAATTTAAGATTTAACTTGGTAGTTTCAGTTATTAATTATTTGTTAACACAACGTATGACAATGATGTTGTACTTATACCATAAAAGATAATCAGTGCTTCAAGGAGCCAAGATGCCTAACCAGATTACATTATTAGAACAAACCAAGCATGGTGATTTAAAACTGACTCCAAGTGATTTTTCTCACGTGGCGGAGCAGCACATTGTGCCGGTTACCTTGCACGAAATTAACCGTGCTGCCACTGAGTATCCAATCGTATTTGTTAAAAACAGTGACACTAACGAATTTCAATCAGTTGCGATGTTAGGTCTAAAACCAGGTCAAAATCTAAGTGTGAAAGATGGTAAGTGGCAAGGTTTGTATATTCCAGCTGTTGTTCGTGACTATCCCCTTGGTTTAGTGGTTAATCCAGACGTTAAAGATAAAGTATGGATTGGTATACGCGAAGATGCCAAAGAAGTGACTAAAACAGACGGCCAAGCATTATTTGAAGATGGTAAAGAAACTCCATTTTTAGAAGCGCGTAAGCAAGCTTTGATTAGCCACTATGAACAAGATCAAGCGACTCGCGGTATTTTAGGGTTTCTAGATGAAAAAGGGCTGTTGATTAATCAGACTCTCACTGTTGATGTAGCGGGTGAGAAGCGTAATATCAATGGTTTATACCTTATTGATGAAGCTAAATTAAATGCACTAAGCGACGAAGAGTTTATCGAGCTTAAAAAGCGCGGTCTACTAGGCCCAATTTATGGCCATTTGGGTTCTTTAAACCAAGTTAATCGTTTAGCCCGTGTTGAAGTACTCGGTAGATAGTCTTCGGGCTTCCCCAAACAAAACCGGCACTCAATTGAGTGCCTGTTTTGTTTGGGGAAGTTAAACTCAATAAATACAATATCTGAATTAAGATGTTTAGATTTGACTAAATAGCAGATGCAAAAAAGCCACTCATTGAGTGGCTTTTTTGTTTTTATGGTGCCGGCACCAAGAGTCGAACTCGGGACCTACTGATTACAAGTCAGTTGCTCTACCAACTGAGCTATGCCGGCTAAATATGGTGCCCGAACCCGGAATCGAACCAGGGACACGAGGATTTTCAATCCTCTGCTCTACCGACTGAGCTATTCGGGCAACTAACTAAGCGTTAGTTAATCACTGCAGACTAGGTATTAACTTGGTAATCAATGCCCGTCTCGTCTGGAGTGCGCACATAGTATAGTGATGGTTTTTATCGTGCAAGTGGTTTTTCAAATGTTTTTACTCGTTCGGCTAGTTAATGTGCAAACTGGTGGTTTTTTATCGATTTTCATCATTAAAAGTCGTTTATAAGCGCTAATCGACAAAAATAAAGTCATAGAAGTTTGTTGACGATTAAATAAAATAACTAAAGAGAAACCAAAAAATGAATTCGTCATTTGTTTTTTGCTCAGCACTAGACCCGTTTGATTTTTAACTTATGGTTAGTGTCCTAGTTTTAATTGCAAGTTCAAGAACGGTAAGCTTGAGTTGTTAGGCTGATGAATAACTTATTTACATGTAAATGAGTGAACTTTTTGTAGCGTCGTTTATCTTAATTTATGTGAGCTGAAATGCTAGGGCATTTACTCAACGGGATAGAGGTGCTTCGGATATGGTTATTTAAGGCCATACGATCTTTCAAGCTCAATTTTACCGTTAACTGTGGTGACTATTGATACCAGACAGAGCTATGGTATGTCGTTATTCGTTATTCGTTATTCGTTATTCGTTATTCGTTATTCAGTAAGCATTAAGCAGTAAACAGTAAACAGTAAGCGATAACGTCGTAGAAAGAAGCCACAAACGCTGCCCGAAGAGTTCAGTTCAATCTTTATAGAATATGTTTGTTACAGTGCATAAGCGTAGTTAGAGACTTAATGTCTAACACTGCGCTGTCTTTTAATATAAAAAACTAAGCCGTTTATCTTGAAAATATTTAGCCAAGAAAGATCAATACATCCTAGATGCTATTTGATAATTAGTGACTACAATTGAGACATGTTTAATAAGTAGTTGCTTAATTATTTGGTTGTTCTCTATTTTAATACCTGTTACTTCTATTTTATAGAACGATTTTGGCTATTTTTACTGATTTTCTTTCCTAAAATTAACGTTAAAATGTTGTGACTTTTTTAGAGGAAAGTAAGACATGTTAAAAAACACTTCAGCTGGCTATGGCTTAGTAACCATTTTTTTCCATTGGTTGTCCGCCATCGCAGTTATTGGTCTATTTAGTGCTGGTTATTGGATGGTAGATCTTACCTACTACAGTAGTTGGTACCAAACTGCGCCGCATCTGCATAAAAGTGTCGGTTTGCTTTTACTTGGGTTAACGCTATTAAGGCTAGCTTGGCGAGGGATATCACACACTCCGAGCCCATTATCGAATCATCAGCCTTGGGAAAAACGCTTGGCAAAGTGGGCACATACTGTTCTTTATACGCTAATGTTACTTATTATGAGTTCAGGAATTATGATTTCGACAGCCGATGGTCGAGATATTTGGATTTTTGACTGGTTTGCCGTGCCATTTCCTAATGCTTTTATTGATGATCAAGCTGATATAGCGGGGTTAATACATCAATACCTTGCCTATAGCTTAGTTGGTTTGGTTATGTTGCATGCAGCTGGTGCGATTAAGCATCATTTTATTGATAAAGATAACACCCTTAAAAGAATGCTGATGCCAAATCGTATTAGCAAATAATCGAATTGTTTAACCGTTGAATTGTTAACCGTTGAATATATTAACCGTTATGTTTGATGAATATCTCAATACCTCTTTATATATCTACTTGTTATTAACTTAAAGGAATAAAAAACCATGAAAAAACACCTTATAGCAGCACTTATCAGTACAACGTTTATGTTACCTGTTGCTGTTAATGCTGCCGACTATGTTATCGACACTCAAGGTGCGCATGCATCAATTCAATTTAGTGTAAGCCATTTGGGTTATAGCTTTGTGGTTGGGCGCTTTAATGAGTTTTCTGGCGACTTCAGTTTCGATGCTGACAAAGTCGCAGATGGCAAAGTGAATGTTAACATTAATACTAACAGTGTTGATTCTAATCATGCCGAGCGTGACAAGCATTTACGCAGCGAAGACTTTTTAAATACCAGTAAATTCCCTGAAGCCTCTTTTTCATCAACCTCGATTGTTGATAAAGGCAATAACCAGTTTGTGATTAATGGTGACTTTACCTTAAATGGTGTGACAAAGCCGTTAACCATTGATGCCGTTGCTATTGGTGAAGGTAAAGATCCATGGGGTGGATATCGTGCTGGTTTTAGCGGCACAACCACTTTTGCGATGAAAGATTTTGGTGTCAAAATGGATTTAGGTCCAGCTTCTGCTAACGTTGAATTAGCATTGGTAGTGGAAGGCGTTAAACAATAAGCTGTCGGATTTAGTCATTGATAACCAAAAACAAAGCCGCTAAGTTAAGCGGCTTTGTTGTTTAATATAGTTATCTATTATATTACTAGGTTATTCATCTTCAGCAGGTGGAACATAGCCTTCAATTTCAACGTCTTTACCTTCAAATAAAAAGTGAGTCATTTGCTCTTCAAGAAATTTGCGGTCATCAACATTCATCATATTGAGCTTTTTCTCATTAATGAGCATGGTTTGTTTCTTTTGCCATAAGCCCCAAGCTTCTTTACTGATATTGTCAAAAATACGCTTACCTAATTCGCCTGGGTAAAGCTGAAAATCTAAGCCGTCAGCTGATTTGTTTAGGTGTTGACAGTGAACTGTGCGAGCCATGATGATTCCTTACTAACTTTAATTACACTAAAAACTAATATGTCGCGAAAAGTACGGCTAAATTAGCCAAAATACGTTCTGTGGCGGCTGCCAACCCGACTTTCGCAGGTTGCTCTATGTTATACCAGAGAGCCGAGGTTTGTTCCATGATGCCTGTTGCTTGATCGACAGATAGTTCAACTAATACTGGTTGAATATCAAGATGGAAATGACTGAATGTATGCCTAAACCCTGCAAGCCCTTGTTCTGACTCTGTCAAATTATGCAGCGTTAAATAATCTTCTAATTCTGCTTGCTGTTCAAATTGCGGAAAACACCATAACCCCCCCCAAATACCTGCTGGTGGGCGTTGGATAAGCTGAACTTTTACAGAATCTCCGCTGTTGTCGACTAATACCAGCATAAAAGCTGATTTTTCTGGCGTCACTTTCTTAGGTTTTTTACCGGGATATAGACTTTGATGACCCGTCTGTTGAGCCACACAATCAATTGCTACAGGGCAGGCTGCGCAATTAGGTTTACTGCGAGTGCAAACACTTGAACCAATATCCATCATTGCCTGGTTAAACTTTTCAACGTTTTTGGCAGGTGTGAACGTATCGGTTAATTGCCACAATTGTTGTTCAACGTTTTTTTGCCCTGGCCAACCTTCAATAGCACCATGTCGGGCCAATACTCGTTTTACATTACCGTCTAAAATAGGGTGGTGTTGACCGAGCGACAAGGATAATACTGCGCCAGCAGTTGATTTACCGATTCCAGATAACGCGAGCACATCATCAAACTGAGTAGGAAACTCGCCATTAAAAGCATCACGAATATGTTGGGCTGCTTTATGTAAATTGCGTGCTCTGGCGTAATAACCTAGGCCAGTCCACAAATGCAGCACCTCATCTTGATGAGCATTAGCAAGATCTACCACGCTGGGGAAAAGCGCCATAAATTTTTCATAATAGGGAATAACCGTCGCGACTTGGGTTTGCTGGAGCATGATCTCCGACACCCAAACACGGTAAGGCGTTTTATTGATCTGCCAAGGCAGTGATTTACGACCATGTAGGTCATACCAAGCGATGATACGCTCAGAAAATGGAGTCAGATTTTTCATGGGCGCAGTGTAGCCATAGCCATTTTATTACACAAGTGGCACTGCTATTTTAAATCACACGTTTGCACTAAATTAGCGTAAACATGTGCAATGAGTTTAGGTATAATGCCCAACTGATTTTAAAATTGATCTATTACAGATAGCAAATGCGTAATGTGTTGATAAATAGTGGCTGCTTAACGGTTAGACATTTAGTAACACAGCACAACAAAGTACGCAGACAATGAGGCAAAGATGAGCGACGTTACCACAGCTGAATTTAACGAAGACGGTAAGTATATTCGTAAAATCAGAAGTTTTGTTTTACGCGAAGGCCGTTTAACCAAAGGCCAATCTCAAGCAATTGAAGCACATTGGCCAGCAATGGGACTTGATTATACCCCACAAGCATTGGAGTTAACTCAAGTGTTTGGTCGCGATGCTGATACCGTGTTAGAAATCGGTTTTGGTATGGGGGCATCATTAGTCCAAATGGCAAAAGCTGCCCCAGAGCAAAACTTTATTGGCATAGAAGTTCATAAACCTGGTATTGGTACGTGTCTTTCTGATGCAGGTGCAGCTGAAGTGACTAACTTACGTGTATATCATCATGATGCAATGGAAGTGCTAGAGCACAGCATTGTTGATGGTTCACTTGAGCGCGTACAATTGTTTTTCCCTGACCCATGGCATAAAAAACGTCATCATAAGCGCCGGATTGTACAAGCTGAATTTGTACAACTTATCCGCCGTAAGCTTAAAATTGGTGGTGTATTTCATATGGCAACCGATTGGGAAAATTACAGCGAGCATATGTTAGAAATAATGAATGCAGCAGAAGGTTATAAAAATCAATCAACAACTGGTACAGTTGTCGAACGTCCAGAGCATCGTCCGCTTACCAAGTTTGAAGCAAGAGGCCACAGACTCGGTCACGGCGTATGGGATATCATGTTTGAGCGTACTGCTTAATCACAACTACACTTTCAGCAATCGGAGAATACACCATGGCGCAAAATCGTAGTCGTCGTTTACGTAAAAAATTACGAGTTGATGAGTTTCAAGAATTAGGCTTTGAAATCAACTGGACTTTTGATGAGTCGGTATCTGAAGAAGATATTGATAACTTAGTTGATCAGTTTCTTGTTGAGGTCATTGAACCTCGTCAATTAGGTTTCCACGGTGGTGGACACAAGCAATGGGAAGGTATTATTGCTACCCAAGCTATCGGTAAATGTACTGATGAAGATACCGCAGCAGTGAATGCATTCTGGAAAGACAAGCCAGTTTCTAACCTCGAAGTGAGTGATTTGTACGATATCTGGTGGGGTTAAGCTAAATTGCCTGAGCAATTATTACTTCAACAAGCCGTCGATAAAGTAAGATCGCTATTGGGTAAAGGCAAGGTTGCAGGATATATTCCTGCGCTTGCCTGCGTTGACCCTAACAAAATAGGGATTGCCGTTACTACCCTTGATGGCCAAACAATTGGTGCCGGTGATTACCTTGAGCCTTTTTCAATTCAAAGTATTTCTAAAGTCTTTAGCCTTACTCAGGCACTTAATTTATATACTGAAGATGAAATTTGGAGTCGTGTGGGTAAAGAACCCTCAGGGCATTCATTTAACTCGCTGGTACAGGTCGAATTAGAACGCGGTAAACCTCGCAACCCTTTTATTAATGCCGGTGCGCTAGTTATTGCTGACTTGTTGCAAGCCCGTTTAGGGGCGCCTAAGCATCGTATGCTTGAGGTTGTGCGTCAATTGAGCCAGAACCCGACGTTAGCCTACGATAAAGTTGTGGCGGATTCTGAGTTCCAGTTCAGTGCACGTAATGCATCTATTGCCTATTTAATGAAGTCATTTGGTAATTTTGAAGGCGACGTCAATACCGTACTTAAAAGTTATTTTCATTATTGTGCATTAAGAATGAATTGCGCTGACTTGTCCCGTGCGATGTTCTATTTGGCTAATCGCGGTAAGACACTCGATGGTGACAGCTTAGTGTCACCAGTGCAAACTCGGCAACTCAATGCATTACTGGCGACATCTGGATTATACGATGGCGCAGGAGAGTTTGCTTATCGAGTAGGTATGCCCGGTAAAAGTGGCGTGGGGGGCGGCATTATTGCGGTTATTCCTGGTGATATGTCTATTTGTGTGTGGTCACCTGAGCTAGACAATAATGGTAACTCGCTTGCGGGCACAGCCATGTTAGAACATTTAAGCCAACAGTTAGGCCGTTCAATTTTTTAGTTTATACAAGGGCTAATCTTTCGCGGTTAACGTTGTTCGACCTTAACGTACTCACTCTTTGTATATCAAATCTGAATCTATAATATTGACTCAAAACGTTTAAAAGTCATTTTACTGCCCACTTGGGCAGTTTTAGTGGCTTCTTTTCGCCTAGGTTATTGCTTACTTATCTAGAACAATCACACGTCGTATACGCTTACTTGTCTAGCAAAATACAAACTGCAGTAAAATTCATCCTGAAGCTCAGCGGGCCCTAGATAGATTAATTATTATTGAGATTGGTAAAATAGACTATTTATTGGTTTATTTTACGAATACACTTCCGCTATTGTATATTCATTAGCTTATATATTGTCTTATTTTATCATTAATCTATTAAAAGTCATGTAGTTATAACTATTGGCATAGCTTGTGCTTTATAAAGCTCATATACGAGCTAATTATTGATATATGTATAGCAAAAGGATTTTTATCATGACCAAACAGAAGTTGATTTGTAGTGTAGCGTTAACCAGCATGTTATTCACAGTAGGGGCGCTAACTCCCGCCATGGCAAAAATGTCCATTAATGATGAAAAGTGCAATGTGACATTAAACTATGACGTTACTGTTGAACCAAAAAAATTGCAGATTAGTGATAATGGATCCGAGAAATATCGCGTCGAACTCAATCAACTATATGTAGACGGTAAAAAAGTCACCTTAACCGCTAAACAACAAACGTTACTCACTCAATATTCTGATGAGCTATCTCGTCAAGTACCTGAGGTAATTGATTTGGTTGGTGATGTTGTCGTAATGGCATCTCAAGCAGTCAATATGGCATTAACCCCAATATTTGGCGACGCCACTGGTAGCCAAATTGATAAGCTAATGACAGGGATTCAAACACGCATTGACACCATGGCGTATCAGCAAGGCGATAAATTTTATTTAGGTTCAACAGACTCTTCAATTGAACATGCATTTAATGAAGAGTTTGAACAAGAGATAGAACAAATGGTCACCAACTCAATGGGATCATTAATGATGACATTAGGTAGCCAGATCATGTCTTCTGAAGGCGGTTCATTTGAAGAAAAAATGAATACCTTTTCACAAAAAATGGACAATGTCGGTAAAGACATCGAGCAACAACTTGAGTCGCAATCACAAGGCCTTGAACAACGAGCCGATAAAATTTGTGATAATTTCGAAGGATTATTAGTGTTAGAAAGCCAAGTGCGTAAATCCATACCAGAACTTGCACCTTATACATTGGCCAAGCTAGGCGAGCTAAAAGAGTAAATTTATTTTGTTCAACCTGTCTTCCCGGACACCTGACCTTCCCCTGTGCTCTTTTTGAAGACACAGGGGCTTTTTTTTGGGGCCAATTCTAGCTGGTTTACCGCTATAGCTCGTGTTGCTTTGTTCTGATAAAAAAATTGTCAATTATAAATATAGAGCCATAGAGGCTTTTTTTGTTATACTCGTGAGAATTATTACAAAATTACACTCTACTTTAGATGTGGTTATATTTCAGAATCTTCATTTGTTAGTGTTGATTAAAGATATTAGTTTGTTTTGATGCTCATTTGGCAGCAACAATCATAATATCTGAGTGTCGATATTGATGCTAAGCAAGGTTTAGTTACCAGCAATGGCTAACAGATATCTGAAATTTTTATTAATGTCGTAACCAGCTTAAGGCGACTTTCATGTTAGAACTGTTAGAACCTATCGCAATTTTTACTCATGTTGCACGTGCAGGAAGTTTTAGTGCTGCAGCCAGACGTCTTGGCATTTCTAAATCTAAAGTAAGTACTCAAGTTGCAGATCTTGAACATAAACTTGGTGTGCAACTTATTCAGCGCACAACCCGCAGTTTAAGCCTTACTGAAGCCGGTAATTTATTGTATCTGCAAGGTGAAGAACTCCTTCGTGATGCAGAGCAGGCCGTTTCAAGTGTTCACAACTTAAATGATGCAACTCGTGGTGTATTAAAAGTTGGGATATCACAATCATTTGGCACCATGCACATTATTCCAGCTTTACCAGCATTTATGGCAAGGCATCCAGAGCTTGAACTACAAGTGAGCTTACTTGATCATAAAGTCGATGTTGTCAGTGAAGGCTTAGACTTATTGTTAACCATGTCTGAGCAATTGCCGCTGGGTATGGTGGCAAGACCGTTAATGAAATGTCAGTTCTTGTTAGTCGCATCACCGGGTTATATTGCCCAACATGGTAACATTAGCCGCCCAGAACAATTGGTTGAACACAATTGTTTGGTGTATCAAGGCGAGTGGCATGAGCACAGCATGTGGCAATTTAAAAAGGGTGACGATTATTGCGAAATAGGTGTATCAGGCAATTTCCGTGTCGATAATGCGCCAGCATTGAAATCGGCCGCAGTAAGTGGTTTAGGCATTGTCTATTTAGCCAGTTACTTAATGGAAGATGAAATCGCTCAAGGAACATTGATTCCTTTGTTACCTGATTGGCAGTTGACTCACAATCTTCCATTACAAGCTGTGTATCCTCGTCGTAAACATCTAGCTCCAAAAGTCAGTGCGTTCATTGATTTTATTAAAACGCACATCAGCAGCCCACCTTATTGGGATGCTAAGTTCGATCATTTGTATAAACTTCGTAAGTAAAAGTGGAAACATTATTTCAAATTTAGAACAAAGCCGCAACTCACCTTGCGGTTTTGTATTAAGTGGTTGATTTTAAAGTGCTTAAGGTGTTGATTGATTAGTTTATTAGTAAGTTGCTAATCAAGGGTTTAGCAATTTACATTTGTTAACTAGTTGAACTCTGTTCTGATATCAATACAATAGTACTCAGTTGATTCGAAATGATTTGAACCCTACGTTTTTCTGAGAAATGACCCCTTTTCAGTGAGATGTACAAATCGGCAAGGTAGCAAATTTTGAGTCAGTGTTGGCAATGGTTTTCGAACTAAAATAATGCCAACCTTAAAACCATCATCCTAATTTATTTGGTTTACCCCAGACTTTGTTCTGGGGTTATTTTTTTGTGGAAATTGATAAAGCAAAACGGCAACCTCAGGTTGCCGTTTTATGTTTCGAGTGGATTAATGATTAAAAATTACAGCGATTGAACCTGCTTAATCCACTTATTTACTTGCTCTTCAAGTATGTCTAATGGCAATGGTCCATTTTTAAGGATTACAGTATGAAATTCGCGAATATCAAACTTGGCTCCTAGCGCCTTTTTAGCCTGCTCACGTAGTTGTAATATTTTAATCATACCTACTTTATACGCAGTAGCTTGTGATGGCATAACAATATGGCGTTCGACCATTTTTATCGCATCAGACTCAGCGTTTGGAGTATTCTCAACGTAATAGGCAATAGCCTGCTCACGAGTCCACTTTTTAGCGTGTATCCCAGTATCAACCACTAAACGGCATGCGCGCCATAGCTCCATCGATAAACGACCAAAGTCAGAGTATGGGTCGGCATATAAGCCCATTTCCTTCGGGAAATATTCTGAGTAAAGTCCCCAACCTTCAATATAAGCAGTGTAACCGCCAAATTTACGGAATTTTGGAATGCCTTGCAGTTCTTGGGCAATAGCAATTTGCATGTGATGTCCTGGGATCCCTTCATGGTAAGCAAGCGCTTCCATCTGATACTTTGGCATCGCTTCCATTTTGTATAAATTAGCGTAATAGCTTCCAGGGCGAGAGCCATCTGGTGCAGGTTGATCGTAAAATGCTTTACCTGCTGATTTTTCTCTAAACGCTTCTACCTTTCGTACCACTAATTCGGCTTTAGGCTTAATCGTGAACACTTCGTCTAAACGAGACTCCATAGTATCGATCAGCGATTTTGCTTGGGCGAGATATGCCGTTTTGCCTTCATCAGTTTCTGGGTAATAAAATTGCTTATCATCGCGCATGAACACAAAAAACTCTTGTAAGCTGCCGGCAAAGTGTACCTTTTTCATAATGACTCGCATTTCATCATGAATACGCTTAACTTCAGATAAGCCAAGATCATGGATAGTGTCTGCGGTCATATCGGTTGTAGTGGTGCGGGCGAGGGCGTTATTGTAAAACGCTTCTCCGTCAGGCAGTTTCCAGGCTCCATCTTGAGTATCGGCTCGAGCTTCAAGTGACTTGGTATAGGTGATTAACTGCTCATAGGCAGGTTTTACCTTAGTCAGTAGAGCTTGTTTTACTTCGACTAATAAGGCTTGTTTGTTGCCATCGGTTATATCGAGTTTATTTATCTTACGGTTCGCGTCAGCCCATAACGCGCTGTCTTTTCCAGTCTCTGTAAATGGGGCGCCAGTGATAATGTTTTTACTATCGGAAATTACATATGGGAAAACAAATTTTGGCGCGATAATATGCTTTTTAGCGCGAATTTCTAATGAGGTCTCTAATTGTGCCAGTAGTGTTGGTATGCCGTTCAAACGGCTAATATAAGCTTTAGCATCACTTTCATCGGTTATTTGATGTTGGTTAATCAATAATGAAGCTACCACAGAATGGACGCCATACATTTGGTTAATCGGATAGGTGTGATAACGCCATTTATCGTCGCTAATACTGTGTTCTAAGCTGGCCTTCAACAGTTCATAACTGAGCGCAGCTTGTTCATTTAGTTTATTGGCATCAAGGCGAGTTAATCTTATTAGTTGCTGTTTACTGCGGGCTAAATCAGCATCTGCAGCAGCATCAGACAAGTCATTCCACTTGCCGTAATCTTGTTTGATACCCAGGTAAGTTTGGTTAACCGGATTTGCCATCACATTTTCCATAAAAATGGCTTCAAACAATACGTTGGCTTTTTCTGATTCAGTTTGTTGGCTTGATGTCGCTGTACTTTCTTGTTGGCTCAATTGCGGCATGTTGTGCAAGTTCGCCATGGCTGATGCGCTTAATAAGCTTGATAACGCGACAGCAACGAGAGTTGTTTTAGTTTTAATAGACATTGATATCTTCCCAAAGTACCTAAGTTATAAGCGCATATCCTAATCAAGCTTTGCCTAAATGTGTGAATAGAAATGTTAGAAAGTGTGTATTTAAGGTAAGTAAATTGTGGCGCTAGAAGCAGATTTTTGATTATTGACTCGCAGTTAACGGTTTAAAAAGAAAACCGCGAGTCATATTATTTTATTCAATCGACTGGTAAATTAAATAAACTGAGACAGCAAATCATTTACAAACATGTGGCCTTTAGACGTCAATTGCCAATGCGTTGTGGTTTCTGTCAATAATCCCCGTTCAATTGATTTTTGCATTCCTTGTTTTACTACCTCAGCTGATTGGCCTGTACGCTTCTCAAATTCAGTTTTAGGGATTGGAGTCATCAACCTTAGACGGTTCATTAAGTATTCTAATGGGCGGTCTTCTTCAACGACATCTGTGGTTTCAAAGGTATATTTATCCGCAGCGAGGTAGCCTTTAGGGTGCTTTATTTTTACGGTACGTACAATCCGATTTGAGCCGGGCAGGGTGATTTTACCGTGGGCGCCGCAACCGATGCCAAGGTAATCGCCAAATTTCCAATAATTAAGATTATGGCGACATTGGAATCCAGGTTTTGCATAGGCTGATATTTCGTATTGCTCATAACCTAATGCCGCTAAGCGCTGCTGACCTTGCTCGTATATTTGCCACAGATTTTCATCGTCTGGTAATTGTGGCGGTTTTGAATGAAACAAGGTGTTGGGTTCAATGGTGAGTTGATACCAAGAAAGATGCGGTGGAGCTAAAGCCGTTGCCGTGTCGATATCGTGCATGGCTTCGTCAAAGCTTTGGTTCGGTAAACCGTGCATTAAGTCGAGATTAAAACTTAAATAATCTGCTTGCTTGGCTTTTTCTGCCGCCACTTTGGCTTCATCCTCATTATGGATACGTCCTAGCAGATTAAGTTTTTCTTTTGAAAAACTTTGCACCCCAATAGATAAGCGCGTGACACCCGCTGCACGATAGGCACTAAAGTCGTCGTGCTCTAATGTGCCAGGATTGGCTTCCATGGTGATTTCAATATTATCTTCAAAAGGGATTAACGCTTGCGCGCCTTCAAGTATGCGTTGAATTTGACTAGCATCAAATAACGATGGCGTGCCACCGCCGATAAAAATGGTATGCACCTTTCGACCTTGAACATACGCCAAGTCTTGTTTTAAATCTTCTAATAATGCATCGACATATTGTTGCTGTGGTAACTCACCGTTTTGGCCGTGGGAGTTAAAATCGCAATAAGGGCATTTTTGCACGCACCAAGGAATATGGATATACAAGCTAAGTGGGGGTAATTGCAATATCATTTATTGGTGGCCGCCAGAAGTATTGTTCGATGTACTGTTCGATAAAATGATACCTTGAGCTTTCATGGCACTCACTAATAACTCAAGTGCTTTGCCTCGATGGCTATGGGCATTTTTCTGTTCACGAGTTAGCTCTGCTGCCGAGCACTCAAAACCTTGCGGAATAAATACGGGATCATAACCATGGCCTTGCTCGCCTTGTGGAGCATGGTTGATTGTCCCTTCCCATGAAGCCTGGCAAATAATAGGCGTAGGATCTTTTGCATGACGCATATAAACCAGTACACATTGGAAACGGGCACTTCGAAGTGTTTCGCCTTGCAATGCATCAAGTAGCTTGAGGTAATTGCTGGTTTCGGTTGCATTGGCTCCTGAATAACGGGCAGAGTAAATCCCTGGTTGGCCTTGTAGTGCATCAACTTCAATACCTGAGTCATCTGCAATTGCAGCTTTACCGGTTATTTCAGCGGCATGGCGAGCTTTAATGATGGCGTTTTCTACAAATGTAGTGCCTGTCTCTGCAACCTCTGTCACGTTAAATTGATTCTGTGGTAATACTTCAATATTAAATGCTGTCAGCATTTGATCAAATTCGGCAAGTTTGCCTTTGTTGCCACTGGCAAGAACAATTTGTTGTTTGACTAAGGTATGCATAAGTTTTTTAGATGAGAGTAAATTTGCCGTCATTATACTCTAACTACCCCCTAGGCCGCTATGCGGATAGTGCGCTTCGCTTCTAGGGCATGACTTCGTCACTGCTAAGATCCTAGGCCGCTACGCGGATAGTGCGCTGCGCTTCTAGGACGTGACTTCGTCACTGCTAAGATTGAGTCGCTGGGCGATTAGGCTGTTGATTTTATAGGATCTAGCCGCGAAGCGTCCTAGCAGCGCAGCGCTCTAGGCTTTTTATCGATGATTTAATCTACATAGAATTTTTGTTTGAATTTCAATGAGGTGTTTAGCTGGTTGCCGTGCTTAATGGCTATGGTGAAATTAACATCTTGATCATCACGATAAGGCACTTCTGCGATGTAATAGATGGATTTCCCTTCGCGAATTTCTTTAAAATCCAGAGTTACGCGAGCATCAATTAAGTTATTGGCGATTCCTGAAATTTCAACTGGGACAGCTGGGTGTCCTTCTAGATTCGTATTGAGCACGGTAATGTTCACCAATCCATTGTAACTACTGCGTTCTATTCCATAGGTTTTTGCTATTTCTGGGGTAATAAAGGTGCTACTGAGCGCCATGTAATGAATATCAAAATTACCAACTTGTTGTTTTTGTTCTGCTTGAGCGTAGCCGATACTGGTCATCGTTATCAGTGACAACAATAATATTTGTAATAATGGGCGACATAAACGCAATGATTGGAACATAATTTAGTCCTTAGCGGGCATGAGCTATAACGTTATTATAGGAGAAACAGTCACAAAAGGGCGGCTATTTCAGGCGGAATAATCTGCGGTTGGCATATTTTAATTTGCTTATGACGACCTTGTTCACCCTTAAGGATATGAACCTGACTTTTAGCCACTTTACAGGCTTTTGCAAGGTATTTAGACAGATAAGCATTTGCTTTACCGTCAATCGGTGGCGCTGTGATAGCTATTTTTAATTCGTTACCGTGCAAACCGACAATTTGATCGCGGCTGGCTTTGGGTTGTACATACACAAAAAGCAGCAAGTCACCTTGCTGCTCATCGTTAATATAGCTGACTGGATTCATTAGTTAGATTTGTTCGACATCTAAATAATTGACCAAAACGGGATATATTGCGCACACAACATATTAATGAAATTCATCGCAATAAATACCACTAATACAGATAGATCTAAGCCACCAATAGCGGGTAGCACTTTGCGTACTGGCGCTAAAATAGGTTCTGTTAATTGGGTCATCACCATCACAATTGGGTTATAACCTTGGTTGAACCAACTCAATACTGCGCGGATAAGTAACATCCAAAAAAGTAACACGCCAGCTTGTTTTACGACAGAGATCACTGAGAATAATAACAAGGTAACAATATCTACAGTTGCCCCTGCAATGAAAGTAAGCACTAACATTTTGACCAACACGACAATCAGTGCCAGTACCATCGATGAAGTATCAAAACGTCCTACAGACGGTAATAGTCGACGCATTGGTGCGATAATCGGTTGTGTCGCTTTAACCACAAATTGGCTAAATGGATTATAAAAATCCGCTCTTGCAAGCTGCAGCCAAAAACGAAGAATGACGATCATTAGGTATAAGTCAAACAGAGTGTTGACTAAAAAACTCATTGCATTCATGTATGTTGCCTTACGTTGATGTGATTTAGTGCTTAATCTTGTACTTACATTAGAGCGCAGATTAGAGTGTGAATTAGCACTGAAATTAACTGCGTCAATATTTAACTGTACGACTAACTGAGTTAATAATATAACGGATTATCACTCAGATTTGGTGTTTATAAGCTTAGTTTAACGCAACTATTTTACACCAAAGAGGTTAACCGTAAGTTAAATAATCGTTCATCTCATAACGTTAGAATGTTTTAGCCATTTCTTGGGCTCTAGCAACGCAGTTTGTCATAGCTTTATCGACCAATTCGACTAAACCGCCTTGTTGAAACGTTTCAACGGCTTTAGCTGTAGTTCCGCCCTTTGACATAACATTTTGACGCAGTTCGGTTACCGATAACTGTTGGTTTTGTATCACCATTTGCGCGGCCCCCAAAGCGGCTTGCTCGGCAAGGAGTCTTGCTTTGTCTTCAGCCATCCCCATGTTGACGCCAGAGGCGATCATTGACTCGATAAACAAGAAGAAATAAGCCGGAGAGCTGCCTGCAAGGGCTATCACTTGATCTAATTCCGCTTCTTTATCAACCCAAACCACTTTACCGCCGCTTTGCATTAAAGTTTCACAAATCCCTTTGTGCTCGGCAGAAATACTGTCATCAGCATAAATACCTGTCATACCATAGCCAATTTGAGTCGGAGTATTAGGCATGGTGCGAATAAGTTTAATAGGTTGCTTAAAGTAGACTTGATAACGAGACGCTGGAATACCTGCAGCGATAGTGATGATTAACTTATTGGCTAAATCCAGTGAACTTAAGTCTTCACAAACCGTTGCCATTAATTGAGGTTTTACGCTTAACACGATGACATCAGCAGTTTGTGCAGCTGCATGATTATCGTGGGAAACTTGAATCGCAAAATAGTGCTGCAACGCATCCAATTTACCCTTGCTTGGATTGGTTGCATGAATAAGGTCACTAGGATAGCCATGCTTAACTAAGCCACTAATAATGCTACGAGTCATATTGCCCGCACCGATAAAACATACTTTTGCTTGAGTCATTAAGTCTGTATCCAATTAAAGAGTGAATTTATGTCCAACTGCAGTGTATGTTACCTAATTCAGCCCTAGGACGCTACGCTTCTAGGTTCTAGGGCGGACTGCGTCCTGCTAGGCCGCTACGCGGATAGAGCGCTACGCTTCTAGGTTCTAGGGCGGACTTCGTCCTGCTAGGCCGCTGCGCGAATAGAGCGCTTCGCTTCTAGGAACAGCTTCGCTGCTAAGATTGAGTCGCTTCGCGACTAGGCTGTTGATTTTATAGCATCTAGCCGCGAAGCGACCTAGCAGCGAAGCGTTCTAGGCTGTTGCTATAGATTTTATAGCGACCTAGCAGCGAAGCGTTCTAGGCTGTTGCTATAGATTTTATAGCGACCTAGCAGCGAAGCGTTCTAGGGGCTGTTGATCTTTCACATTGGCAGCCAAATTATAGAGCAAGCTAGAGCCAGCAGGCTTTCAAAATTAATTTTCAATTTATCATAGCGGGTAGCTATCGCTCTAAAATGCTTGAGCCGAGCAAAAGCATTTTCAACTAAATGCCGATATTTGTATAAACACCAATCGATATCGCCATTTCCTTGCTTCGAATTTTGTCTTCTAGGGATCACTGGCTTTGAACCACATTCACGCACTTTATCTCTAATCGCTTCACTGTCGTAGCCTTTGTCTGCAATAATAAAATGACTTTGTGGCAATAATTCAATAAGGGCATTAGCTGCTTTGCTATCATGAACTTCTCCACCTGTAACAATGAATTCTATCGGTAAACCATAGCTATCTACCGCGAGATGGATTTTGCTTGTATTACCACCACGACTTAACCCAATTGCTTGATTTTCATCAGATGATGCACCTGAACTGTGTTGATGGGCTTTTACATAACTTCCATCAATAAATTCCCATTCAGTATCACTATTAGTCGATAATGTTTTGAACAGCCTAAGTAAAATACCTTTTCTTGACCACAGTAAAAATCGACGGTAAATGGTATTCCATAAGCCAAAATATTCAGGTAAATCTCGCCAAGGGCAGCCAACACGCAATCGGTAAAGGATACCTTCCATCGTAAATCGATGCTCTTGCTTGTTATAAACTCTATCATCAAGCAGAATAGCTTTTAGCTTCGACCACATCTCATCAGTGAGCATTAATCGGGGCATGGTAATCTCGTTGTATTTGTTTTTGGCGAAGTGAATTATACGAGATTACCTTCTTCGCACAAAATTCAAACAAAGATCAACAGCCCCTAGGCTGTTGATTTTATCTTTCACCAAAGATCGCACTGCCAATGCGTACCATGGTTGAGCCATTAGCGATGGCGATGTCCATGTCGCCGCTCATACCCATTGATAAGGTGTCGACGTTAGGATATTGCTGCTTAAGTTGGTCAAAAAGTTGCTTTAATTGGCTAAATTCTTGTTGTTGAAGTTGTACGTCATCAGTCGCGGTTGGGATAGCCATTAATCCGCGCAGCTTAAGATTGCTCAAAGAGGCGATAGTAAGTGCTAACGTGGCGACATCCTCAGGATTAACGCCCGACTTTGATTGTTCCTGGCTAATATTGACTTGAATGCACACGTTTAATGGCGGCTTGTTATTTGGACGTTGCTCATGCAAACGTTGAGCAATTTTGGCGCGACTTAAGGTATGCATCCAATCAAAATGTTCGGCAACAATTTTGCTTTTATTCGATTGCAACGGGCCAATAAAATGCCACTCGATATCTGGGTAATCAGCCTGCAAGGCAGTAATTTTAGTTTCGCCTTCTTGGACATAGTTTTCACCAAATAGACGTTGCCCCGCTTGATAAGCGGCAATGATGTCGCTGATCGGTTTGGTTTTGCTCACTGCTAATAGGCTTATTTCGGCCGATGAACGTGAACACTTTTGCGCCGCTTGACTAATTCTACTCTGGGCGATTGATATTCTGTCTGCTATTGTTGTCATAATGTTGGTTAAATGGATGTCTCTACAATGGAAATCACTGAATTACTCGCCTTTAGTGTAAAACACAAAGCATCAGATCTACATCTTTCAGCAGGCGTTTCTCCTATGATCCGCGTTGACGGTGAGGTAAGAAAAATTAATTTACCTGCGTTAGATCATCAAGGCGTTCATAGTCTTGTCTATGACATCATGAATGATAAACAACGTAAAGACTATGAAGAACATCTAGAAATCGATTTTTCATTCGAAGTGCCTAATCTAGCGCGTTTTCGTGTTAACGCCTTTAATCAGTCGCGTGGCGCTGGCGCGGTATTCCGTACCATTCCGTCTGACATTTTGTCGCTTGAGCAATTGGGCGCGCCAGAAATTTTTAAGAAAATCGCCAGTTTCCCACGTGGCTTAGTATTAGTAACCGGGCCTACTGGTTCGGGTAAATCAACCACATTGGCTGCGATGGTCGATTATGTAAATGAAAACCGACATGACCATATTTTAACCATTGAAGACCCTATAGAATTCGTACACCAAAACAAGCAATGCCTAATCAACCAGCGTGAAGTTCACAAACATACACATAGCTTTAATGCAGCCCTAAGAAGTGCATTACGTGAAGATCCGGATGTTATTCTTGTGGGTGAAATGCGCGACCTCGAAACCATTCGCTTAGCCATGACCGCCGCTGAAACGGGTCACTTAGTATTTGGTACTTTGCATACTACTTCAGCTGCCAAAACTATTGACCGTATAGTCGATGTATTCCCTGAAGGTGAAAAGAGCATGGTTCGTACCATGTTGTCAGAGTCGCTTCAGGCGGTTATTTCACAAACATTGATCAAGAAAATTGGTGGTGGCCGAGTGGCTGCTCATGAAATCATGATGGGCACCCCAGCGATTCGAAATCTTATTCGTGAAGACAAAGTCGCACAAATGTATTCAGCTATTCAAACGGGTATGTCTCACGGTATGCAAACCCTTGATCAATGTCTGCAAAACTTAGTTAATCGTGGGTTAATTACCCGTGAAGATGCGATGCAGAAGAGTTCGAATAAACAAGCTAATTTCTAAGGAACTGGGATCATGGATGTTCGTCCGTTTTTAAATATGATGGTGGAAAAAAAGGCGTCTGATTTATTTATCACTGCTGGTTTTCCACCCAGTGCCAAAATCGACGGAGAGCTACGTCAACTATCCGATAATCGATTAACACCAGAGCAATCATTAGTGTTTGTTGAGTCGTTGATGAGTGACGTTCAAAAGAAAGAATTTCACGACACTAGTGAGTGTAACTTTGCATTTGCAGCCAAAGATTTAGGTCGTTTTCGTGTCAGTGCCTTTTGGCAACGCGAATCAGCCGGTTGTGTTATGCGCCGTATCGAAACCCAAATACCTGAAGTTGATGACCTAAAGCTACCCCCTATTTTGAAAGACTTGGTCATGAGTAAGCGTGGTCTTATCATTATGGTGGGTGGTACCGGTACTGGTAAGTCGACTTCGTTGGCTGCGCTAGTGGGATATCGAAATGCTCATGCTCGCGGACATATTCTGACCATTGAAGACCCAGTTGAGTTTGTGCATAACCATCGTAAAAGTATTATTACTCAGCGTGAAGTGGGTATTGATACCGACTCATTTGATGCCGCGCTTAAAAGCTCTTTGCGTCAAGCGCCAGATGTCATTCTGATTGGTGAAATCCGTACTCAAGAAACTATGGAGTTTGCGTTGTCATTTGCCGAAACGGGTCATTTATGCATGGCAACCTTGCATGCAAACAACGCTAACCAAGCACTCGATCGCATTATGCATTTAGTACCGGAAAGTAAGCACAATCAACTGTTGTTTGATTTGTCGTTAAATTTACGTGGCATCGTAGCGCAACAGCTTATTCCGAAATCAGACGGCACTGGGCGCCGCGCCGCCATTGAGGTGTTAATTAATACCCCTCGAGTGGCCAGTTTGATTGCTAAAAATGAGTTGCATTTACTGAAAGAAACCATGGGTAAGTCACGCGAACAAGGCATGCAAACTTTTGACCAGGCATTGCTAGATTTATATGTAGAGGGTGAGATTAGTTACGCCGATGCATTACATCATGCCGACTCGCCAAACGATTTACGTTTAATGATTAAATTGCGAAATAATGAAGCGGCTTCTTCAGGATCAATGGAAGGCATTACTCTCGACATGGATTAGTGATGTTTTGAGCCAATAAATGAGTGAATTAGTGATGTTTTGAGCTAATAAATGAGTGGATTATCAATCGAACCATTGGTTATGAGAGGTCGTAAGTAACATCTTACGGCCTTTTTTTGTTATCATGGTCGTTATCATTGTTATAATTACTCCTGTTGTCGTGGACATTTCGATGACAAAAGTACATTAAAACCTTTATTTAGTAACCTTATCCGTATAAACACATTATACGTTACTCATTTTTATCACGCTTTATAACATTGTTCTTTCAAGGATGTTTCATGCAGTTATGGCAAAAAATCACCGTCTTTTCTTCGTTAATCTTACTTCCGCTTTCGGCATCGGCTGTACCTGTCACCGATGAAGTTGATATTGGCGGTGCAGTTCGGGTGAACTACGGTTGGAAAGATTACGACGACAACGCCAAGCTTGAGTTTGAATTGTTCCGTGCTGACGTTAATTACAAGAGCAAAGATGGCTTATTCGCCTCAGCTCAGTATCGTTGGTATGAAAACATGGACGTAGTGCATCATGCCTACATGGGTTATCAATTTGATGACGCCCAATCAGTGCAAGTGGGTGTAACCCAAGTCCCATTTGGTTTATTGCCTTATGCTGCTCATTCATTTTGGTTCGGCGCAACCTATTATCTTGGTTTTGAAGATGATTACGATGCTGGTATCCATTACAAAAATGAACAAGATGGTTGGCGCTATGATTTAGCTTATTTTGTTAATGACGAAATTGGCGACGGTTCTAATTATGATCGTTACTCATTTGATGCGGCCACAACAGCCGATTCACCATATGAAGAGGCAGGACAAATCAACGCTCGAGTTGAACGTGAATTTACTTCTGGTGAAGTCACTCATAAGTTAGGTGGTTCATTACAATACAGCCAATTAGATTTTATGGCTGATGCAGCTACCGTAGTAGGTGAAGACACCAATGGCCTTGCCGCTGCAGCGCATTGGCAACTTGACTGGAAACAATGGCAATTACAATTACAATATATTCATTATGACTATGATATAGACAACAGTGAACGTATTGCGTTGAGTGCATTTCAATATCCATTTGAAATTGCTGCGGAAGCCGATGTTGCTACCGTTAACATTGCTAAATCGTTTGACGTTGATTGGGGACCAATCACTAATTTAAATTTTTACAACGATTACAGCCAGGTAATGGCATCGGGTCAAGGACTTGATGATTCTATCCAGAATGTGACTGGTGTTGCCATCACTGCAGGTAAATTTTATTCTTATGTAGATTGGATTGCCGGTAAAAATATGTGGTTTGTTGATGGTGCAGGTGTTGGTATCGATAACGGTGATACATCATGGCATTCACGTTTAAATATTAATATTGGTTTTTATTTCTAATCATTTATGATCTGAAAAAAGCAGTACTTCGTACAGTCCTGTTATATCTAATAGGCATCGATAAATTCGTTTATCGGTGTCTATTTCTATCTATTCTTATAAACTTTGAGTAAAGGACAAACTAACAATGATTAAATACCTAACGGCAATTGGCTTATTGGGATTAAGTTTTGGCTCCGTGGCTGCAAATTGTCCTGATTATCTCAATGTTGACGCTCGTAAATTACACTCAACAGAAAACGTCAATTTATGTGAACTCACCCAAGGCAAAGCCGTATTAATCGTTAATACTGCATCCCATTGTGGATTTACCCCTCAGTTTGAAGCACTTGAAGCATTACACAAACAATATGCCGACAAAGGTTTAGTAGTGATTGGCTTTCCATCAGATGATTTTTTCCAAGAAGAAAAAGACGAAGCTAAAACTGCCGATGTTTGTTTCATTAATTATGGTGTTACGTTTACCATGGTGGCAACATCACCTGTTAGAGGCGGTGAGGCTAACTCAGTATTTAAATACTTAGGCGACAAAACTGGCGAACCTAAATGGAATTTCTATAAATACGTAGTTTCCGCTGATGGCCAAACCGTACAACAATTCAGTTCTCGTGTGAAACCTGATAGCGAAGAATTGAAAAAAGCGATTGAATCAGTTTTGTAATCGTTAGCTAAACAGAGTTGTTTAGCTTAGCGGCTAAATAAAGCGGATAAATAAAGCGACTAGATAGAGCGACTAGATAGAGCGACTAAATAGAGCGACTAAATAGAGCTGCTTAATAGAATGACCTAAGCGAGTTAGCTAGGGTAAATAAATATTTGCCGAGTGCGGGTTAATTTGATGATAAAATCGATACCTAGCGCTCTTTTTGTTTTAAATGAATGCGATACAATTTTGATTTAAGCTCATGAGATATCCAAAGTGAGCTGTATTTATAAAACCATATCAATAACGGAGAAGATACTTTGGCTAGATTTTCAGGGTTAGATAAAGACACCGGCCACAAAGCTCGTGGCAAAACTGGTGTATTATTATTGAATCTAGGTACACCAGATGCACCTACTGCATCAGCTGTTCGCATCTATTTAGCTGAGTTTTTGGCGGATCCTCGAGTAGTCGAAATTCCAAAGCTGATATGGATGATTATTCTTCATGGGATTATTTTACGTATTCGTCCTGCTAAATCAGCAGCCTTATACAAACAAGTCTGGACCGACGAGGGCTCTCCTTTACTGGCTATCAGCCAACGTCAACAAGCCAAACTAGCCAAACATCTACACGCGCAAGGGTACGATGCAAGTGTACATTTAGCGATGCGTTATGGTTCGCCATCAACGTCGAGCACCTTACAAGCTATGCATAAACAAGGCGTAGATAACCTAGTTGTTCTGCCTTTATATCCGCAGTATGCTGCGCCAACAACGGGTTCAGCATTTGATGCTTTAGCTAAAGAATTAATGAAATGGCGATATATCCCGGCACTGCATTTTATAAACACCTACCATGACAACCCAGATCTTATTGATGCGCTTGCAGCATCTATCCAAAAAGATTTTGATCAGCACGGTAAACCGCAAAAACTAGTGATGTCTTACCATGGTATGCCTGAGCGTAATTTGCATTTAGGCGATCCCTATTACTGTTTCTGCTTGAAAACGACTCGTTTAGTGGTCGAAAAATTAGGCTTAAGTGAAGACGATTACGTTGCAACATTCCAGTCTCGCTTTGGCAAGGCTAAATGGTTACAACCTTATACTGACGCAACAATCGCCAGCCTACCAGCCAAAGGTATCACCGACATCGCCGTCATCTGCCCAGCATTTAGCGCCGATTGCCTAGAAACCCTAGAAGAAATCAAAGGAGAAAATCGTCACGTATTTGAAGATGCCGGCGGTAAAAACTTCAGATACATTGAATGCCTAAATGACAACGACGACCACATCAATATGATGGCCAATCTGGTAAAGCCTTTTCTATAGTTATAGGGCGTGACTCTGTCACTGCTAGGGCGCTTCGCTGCTAAGATCTTAGGCCGCTACGCGGATAGTGCGCTGCGCTTCTAGGTCGTGACTTCGTCACTGCTAGGGACAGCTTCGCTGCTAAGATCCTAGGCTGCAAGGCTGTTGATTTTATAGAATCTAGCCGCGTAGCGTCCTAGCAGCGCAGCGCTCTAGGCTTTTTCGCCTTTCACTGCTCGCCTCTGCTTTTATGATTTGTTAAACTCAAATAATGTTTTACTGCTAAAGAAATAATATGAGAATAGATCCCAATATCGCATTAGTTTATAGCACTGATAAAGGTCGTATTGATCAGCCAAAGCCACAAGCTGAAGTACCCACTGGCGACGGTATAGTGCGGATCCATAAAGACAGTAAAGGGCGTAAAGGTAAGGGCGTAAGTGTGATCAAAGGGCTCGAATTAGATGAAAAAGCCTTAAAAGACCTTGCGCAAAAATTGAAGAAACAATGTGGCTGCGGTGGTACAGTGAAAGACTTCTGCATTGAAGTACAAACTGACAATCGCGAACAAATAAAATCCATATTAGAAAAGTTAAATTTCACTGTGAAATTAGCGGGTGGATAATACAAAACGCTAAAACACTATTGGGGATAGCATATGGATAATTTCAAAGACCACTTTTTAATTGCAATGCCATCGTTAGATGACACATTTTTCGAGCGCTCGGTGATATACATTTGTGAGCATGATAAAAAAGGTGCCATGGGCTTAATGGTTAACCGTCCAATCGGTGTTGAGGTTGAAGATCTGCTTGAACAAATGGAACTCTATCTATCGCCAGAGTTTTTATTCTCCTTAGACAGTCAAGTGCTCATTGGCGGCCCTGTCGCCCCCGAACGTGGTTTTGTGTTACACACGCCTCAAAAGCACTGGGTTAACAGCACTGAAATTAGCGAAGAGACTATGTTAACCTCCTCGCGAGATATATTAGCCTCGATTGGTTCTGATAAATCACCCGAAAATTTTATTGTTGCGCTAGGTTATGCTGGTTGGAGTAAAGACCAGCTTGAACAAGAAATTGCCGACAACACCTGGTTAACGATTAAAGCGACACCAGAGTTATTATTTAACGTTGAGCCTGAACAAATGTGGCTAATGGCTACCCAACAGCTCGGGTTTGATATTTGGCAAATGTCCAGCCAAGTCGGACATGCTTAAAAATAGGTCGCTGCGCTTCTAGGGCGGACTGCGTCCTGCTAGGGTCGCTTCGCTTCTAGGGCGGACTGCGTCCTGCTAGGGTCGCTGCGCTTCTAGGACGGACTACGTCCTGCTAGGGTCGCTGCGCTTCTAGGACGGACTGCGTCCTGCTAGGGTCGCTGCGCTGCTAGGGCGGACTGCGTCCTGCTAGGGTCCCCCTGTGTCAGGATTGTTGTCACCCCTTAAAATCATCCAATAATTAAATAGAGGGGGCGGTCAATGAGAGCTCAATGGCACGATATTCATCTGAACGTAAAGAAGCAGTTTTAAAGAAGTTATTGCCTCCCCACAATATGACCGTCATGGAAGTGGCACGTAGTGAAGGGATCGCCTACCAAACCCTGTATCATTGGCGCGATAAAGCTAAAAAAGAGGGTCGCCCAGTGCCAGGTAAAAAATTGACCAGTAATGATTGGTCGGCCGAAGCTAAGTTTGCCGTTCTCATTGAAACAGCGCCAATGTCTGAAGCTGAAGTAAGCCAATATTGCCGAGAAAATGGTTTGTTTCGAGAACAAGTTCAGCAGTGGAAACAAGATTGTTTAGGGGGCTTTACGACAAGTGAAGTTCAAGCCAAAACGATTAAGCAGCAAGCCAAATCAGACAAAGCAGAAATCAAATCCCTGCAACGAGAGCTACGCTACAAAGAGAAGGCGTTAGCAGAAACAGCGGCTTTACTGGTGCTTAGAAAAAAGCTCAATGCGCTTTGGGAGGACGACAACGAGGAGAGTTAACGCCTTTGCCTAAGCGCATAACATTGGTGAATTTAATACAAGAAGCGTATGCCCACGGTGCACGTCTTTACAAGGCTTGCGCTGAAGCAGAGCTAAGTAAGCGGACGTATCGGCGCTGGTATCGAGCAGGAAAAGTACAAGCTGATTTAAGGCCCTCGGCGGTAAGACAGGAGCCAGCCAACAAGCTTAGTGATGACGAGGAAAAGCTGATACTGGCAACCTCGAATGAGGCAAGGTTTGCGAGTCTACCTCCCTCACAAATCGTGCCGACGCTGCTTGATGAAGGGGTCTATATCGCTTCAGAGTCGAGTTTTTACCGAGTGTTAAAAGCCAATGCTCAATTAAATCGACGTGGACGAAGCCAAAGCATAACAAAAAGAAGTAAACCAGATGCTTATGTTGCAGATGAGCCGAACAAAGTGTGGTCTTGGGATATCACTTATTTAGCTTCGGTCATCAAAGGACGCTTTTATTATCTATATATGTTTGAGGATATTTATAGCCGTAAGGTTGTGGGTTATGAAGTCCATGAACGTGAATGTGGTGAGCTAGCGGCCGAGTTAATGCAACGCAATATGCTGCGTGAGCAATGCTTTAAGAAGCCACTGGTATTGCACTCAGATAATGGTGCTCCGATGAAGTCGTTAACAATGAAAGCCAAGCTTGAAGAGTTAGGCGTTACCGCGTCATTAAGCCGCCCGAGTGTCAGTAACGATAACCCTTACTCCGAGTCGCTGTTTAGAACATTAAAGTATCGGCCAGAATGGCCTAGCTCTGGCTTTAAAAGCATCACCGAAGCACGAGAATGGGTCGAAGTATTTGTGACTTGGTACAATACTAAGCATAAACACAGCAAGCTCAACTTTGTGTCACCGAGTGAGCGTCATGCGATGCAAGACAGGACTATTTTATCTAAGCGTAAGATAGTGCTAGAGGAAGCGAGGTCAAGAAATCCTAAACGCTGGCCAAACGGTATAAGGAATTGTGACGCTGTAGGTGAAGTCACACTGAACCCAGATAAGAAGTCTGAAACAGAAACAAGAAATGCAGCTTAAAATTTAAGTAAAGAGTGCCAACTACCTTGAAAAACACCGGGGTCGCTTCGCTGCTAGGACGGACTGCGTCCTGCTAGGGTCGCTTCGCTTCTAGGACGGACTGCGTCCTGCTAGGGTCGCTTCGCTGCTAGGACGGACTACGTCACTAGGGTCGCTGCGCTGCTAGGACGGACTACGTCCTGCTAAGAACTGCTTTGCTGCTAAGATTTTATAGAATCTAGCCGCGAAGCGTCCTAGCAGCGTAGCGCTCTAGGCTGTTGCTTTTAAAGCGTCCTCTAAAGATTAAACCAAGAGATAAACATGCAACCACAAACCGTTTTAGGGTTCGACTACGGCACCAAAAGTATTGGTGTCGCTATAGGTCAAGCCATTACAGCTAGCGCCACACCTTTATTATCAATCAAAGCGGTTGATGGGGTCCCTAATTGGGATGATATCGACAAATTATTGAAAGAATGGCAACCAGATCTTGTTGTTGTCGGTTTACCGTTAAATATGGACGGCACCGAGCAAGAGATGACTCAACGAGCTCGAAAATTCGCTAATCGAATTAATGGTCGTTTTGGCGTTAAAATTGCCACCCAAGACGAACGTTTAACCACTGCAGATGCTAAAGCCCGTTTATTTGAATTGGGTGGTTTTAAAGCGTTAACCAAAGGTCAAATTGATGCGGTGTCAGCGGTGTTAATTATTGAAAGCTATTTCGAAAACCAGTATTAATCTAGATGCTAGATGCTAGATTCTAGGCCGCTACGCGGATAGAGCGCTGCGCTTCTAGGGACAGCTTCGCTGCTAAGATTTAGTCACCAGATTCCAGTATTAATCTAGATGCTAAGTGCTAGGCCGCCACGCGGATAGAGCGCTGCGCTTCTAGGGACAGCTTCGCTGCTATGATTTAGCCACCAGACTCAAGTACCGTTAGAGTTACTAGGTCTTTTAGCTTTTATAGCATCTAGCAGCGTAGCGCTCTAGTCATCTAGATTTTAAATTCTAGACCGCTACGCGGATAGAGCGCTTCGCTTTTAGGAACAGCTTCGCTATTATGATTTAGCCACCAGACTCAAGTACCGTTCGAGTTACTAGGTCTTTTAGCTTTTATAGCATCTAGCAGCGTAGCGCTCTAGCATCTAGGCTCTATCGCTTGTTACCGCTCACCTTCCTTTTTTTTGCCCCAAAATGGTGCAACCTTTATTCATTGTTGCACATATCTTCTTATCCTGGTCAATACACCTTTTCATATCATCGTTTTTATTCTGAAAATAATATCAAAAATATCAATGGGTAAACTCTATTTGTGCCATTAAGGTGCAAAGTTATTACGTTTGGCACATATCCTGAATCTACCTAATCAGTTAATTGAGTTACAGCAACAACAGAAATAGCTATGACAGACGATAACGAGCGGACGTTGCGCTTACTGATAGAGCGATGACAGGCGATAACAAGCAAACGCTGCACTTACGAATTTAGTGATAACAAGCGAATGCAGTGCTTATGAATTTAGTGATGACAGGCGATAACAAGCGAATACTGCGCTTATTGATAGAGCTATGACAGGCGATAACGAGCGAACGTTGCGCTTACTGATGGAGCTATGACAGGCGATAACAAGCGAACGCTGCGCTTGCTGATAGAGCTATGACAGACGATAACAAGCGAACGCTGCGCTTGCTGATAGAGCTATGACAGACGATAACAAGCGGACGTTGCGCTTACTGATAGAGCTTGACCGACGATGACAAGCGAACGCTGCGCTTGCTGATAGAGCTATGACGGGCGATAACAAGTGAGGGCCATAACAAACGGATGGTGTGGAAACGGGCGAACGTTGGCTTTTAGCTTTTATATAATCTAGCCGCGCAGCGAATTAGCTTCTAGGCTTTACGCTTGTCACCGCTTGATATCGCTCGTCACCGTTTATACCGCTTGATAACATTCTTGATAGTCAGCATTCAATGATTGAAAAGGGATACGATATGACAACACGACCACTTATCTTTACCGACATCGATGGCACTTTACTGGACCATTTTGACTATAGTTTTAGTCATGCAATTGAAGTGATTGAAGCATTGAATGAACGCCATATTCCTATTATCGCTAATACCAGTAAAACCTTTGCTGAAATGGCGAAGTTACAACAAACCATCGGGTTTAACTCACCATTTATATCTGAAAATGGTGCAGTCGTTTATATTCCAATTGGGTACTTTGACCAACAGCCAGAGGGGACATTCACCCAAGGATATTATTGGATAAAAGAGTTTTGTCAGCCGCGACAATACTGGCTTGAATTGTTAAACCAACATGCACAGGCATTTAACGATGACTTTATTGGTTTTTCATCTTTATCAGTTGAAGAGTTATGTGAGATAACCGATTTGTCACCCGATAATGCCAAATTGGCTTTGATTAGACATTATGCCGAGCCAGTACTTTGGCAAGGCAATGAAGTTAATAAACAAGCCTTTATTGAGTTGATGACAAGCGTTGGTGCACATACCCTGCAGGGGGGACGCTTTCTACATGTGGGCGGAGATAGCGATAAAGGCAAAGCAATGAAATGGTTAGCCGATATCTATTCCAAGCAATATAGCGCTCCGGTGACTACTATTGCACTTGGTGACAGTGGTAATGACAATGCCATGCTCGAAGCTGCTGATCTTGCAATACAAATTAAGTCACCAGTTCATCCATTTCCCGTATTAACGACCCAAAAACAAAGTATTCAAAGCAGTGAGTGCGGCCCTAAAGGTTGGGCCGAATGCATTAAGCAAACTCTATTGTCTTCATCGGCTGAATCGCAGCTAAACCAACTACCATTTGGAGGGGCGTAACATGGCCGACTTTTATCAAAATGGCATTGTCACCACAATGCATAATTTAACCCGACGTACCCATGAAGAGCTTGAGCAAGACTTAATCAAGTTTTCAAAAACGCGTCCGTTAGGATTAATTTTGCCATCTCTGTATTCAGAGCTAGAAGGCGCCGCACTTAAAGATATTGTCAGTAAATTAAAACAGGTGCCGTATTTATCCGAAATTGTAATTGGATTAGATAGGGCCGATCTGAAGCAGTACAAACACGCGCTAAGCTTTTTTGGTGAGTTACCGCAGCATCACCGAATACTATGGAATGACGGCCCGCGCTTACAAGCGCTGGATGCAAAGCTACAAGCGTTAGGCTTAGCCCCTAAAGAGCTGGGTAAAGGTCGAAATGTCTGGTACTGCATGGGCTATATTTTGGCTTCAGGCAAAACAGAATCGGTTGCATTGCATGATTGTGACATCGTGACCTATGAAAAATCATTACTCGCTAGACTGCTTTATCCGGTCGCTAATCCACAGTTTAACTATGAATTTAGTAAAGGGTATTATGCACGTGTGTCTAATGGGAAAATTAATGGCCGAGTGTCACGTCTATTAGTAACACCGTTAATTAAAGCGCTTAAAAAAGTGGTTGGTTACAACGAATATTTAGAATACATGGACAGTTTTCGTTATCCATTAGCGGGTGAGTTTTCATTTAGACGAGACGTGCTCAACGACCTACGTATACCAAGTGACTGGGGCTTAGAAATTGGTGTGCTATCAGAAATGCAACGTAATTATGCCCATAATCGCATTTGTCAGGTCGATATTGCCGACAATTACGATCATAAACATCAAGACTTATCATTGGATAATGAAGAAGCGGGCTTGTCTAAAATGTCGATTGATATCACCAAAGCATTTTTCCGAAAATTAGCCACTCAAGGTAATACTTTTAGCACCGAATCGTTTCGAACCCTTAAGGCAACTTATTACCGTATTGCCCTCGATTATGTCGAAACCTATCATAATGATGCATTAATGAATGGCTTAACCACCGATATACATTTAGAAGAAAAAGCGGTTGAAATGTTTGCCCAAAATATTGTCACGGCAGGGCAACGCTTTTTAGATAATCCAATGGAAACCCCGTTTATGCCAACATGGAGCCGAGTCGTGAGTGCCATGCCCGACGTGCTTGAACAGCTTAAAGCTGCTGTTGAAGCCGATAATGCCGAGTTTAGCTAATATCAAAATCGACCAAGAGGACACCCTATGTCAGTAATGGATGGATTACAGCAAAAGCTGCAGCAACAACTTAGCTGTATTTACAACGATGTCGACATTAGCACAAGTGTGCCAGCATTGGCTGATCAGCTCATCGATATCATGCGTATCACCGAGTATTGTCAAGTGCCCGAACCCTTTGTAAATCATTGGTCTGAAAAAGACATTATTATGATCACTTATGGTGACAGTGTGATCCAACAAGGTGAGCGGCCACTCACCACGCTGGCACAATTTATCGACAGCTATTTAAGTTGCATCAATGCTGTGCATATTTTACCGTTTTTTCCTTACAGTTCAGACGATGGTTTCTCGGTTATCGACTATTCAAGTGTTAACGAAGGCCTTGGGTCATGGGCGGACATCAGTGCTATTGCCACTAAAAGACGATTGATGTCAGATTTAGTGATCAATCATTGTTCTAGTCGGAGCTTATGGTTTGAGAATTTCTGCAAAGGTGAGGGAATAGGCCATGACTATTTCTTCACTGCCAATCCAAATGATGACTTAAGTGCGGTGGTTCGGCCAAGAACGTCAACACTATTAAGACCAACAGAGACACCTAACGGAACTCAACATGTGTGGTGTACCTTTAGTCATGATCAAGTTGATTTTGATTTTCGTAATCCACAAGTATTAATCGAGTTTGTTCGCATCATTCGTCAATATTTAGATGCGGGTGTGAGTATTTTTCGCCTCGATGCAGTGGCTTTTCTATGGAAAATAGTCGGCAATAAATCAATTAACTTACCGCAAACCCATGAAGTTGTACGTTTATTGCGGACATTAATTGAATACGCCCAACAAGATGCCATCATCATTACCGAAACCAACATTCCCAACACTCAGAACTTAACGTATTTTGGTAATGCTAACGAAGCACATTGTATATATAACTTTTCCTTGCCGCCTTTATTGATCAACAGTCTTATTACCGGCAGTTGCTTATACTTAAAGCGCTGGCTTATGAGTATGCCGCCCGCACAAGACGGCACAACTTACTTTAATTTTATTGCTTCTCACGATGGAATTGGTTTACGCCCGGCAGAGGGCTTACTCGACGAAGCTGAGATTGATACTCTGGTAGACACCATGAAACAGTTCGGTGGCCAAATTTCATCAAGAACCACAGAAGATGGCCTGCAAAAACCTTACGAAATGAACATTGCCCTGTTTGATGCTTTACAAGGCACAACTAAAGGTAAAGACCAGTGGGGAATGCAACGTTTTGTGTGTGCTCATACCATTATGTTAGCGCTCGAAGGAATTCCAGGTATTTATATTCATAGTTTACTGGGAACTCGCAACGACTATGAAAAACTGGCCAATACTTCCCATAATCGGGCCATTAACCGTCATCGTTGGGATCTCAATCAATTAACGGAACAACTAAATGATGCCAACAGCGATCATAGCCAAGTGCTAACCGAGCTGACCAATTTAATCAATATTCGTACTCAGCAAATTGCATTTCATCCCAATGCCACTCAATTCACCTTACATCTAGGGTTACAGCTATTTGGTTTTTGGCGTCAAAGTCGTAATCGTAAACAAAGTATCTTCTGCATCAGTAACGTATCTGACCAAATCACCGATCTGCCCATTAACGAATTGAACCTTATTATTGCGGAAAACTGGGTTGATCTATTAAGCGGACAGCCAATAGAAGACATCACCCAAACAATGTCACTGCAACCCTACCAAACAGTGTGGATAAGCAATGTACGTATCTAGGGCGGACTATGTCCGCTAGGTGCTAGGAGCTAGGTGCTAGGTGCTAGGTGCTAGGTGCTAGGAGCTCGCAGGCTCGCCAGAGGACGGACTACGTCCTGCTAGAACAGCTTCGCAGCTAAGATTGACTCGCTGCGATACTAGGCTGTTGATTTTATAGCATCTAGCCGCGTAGCGTCCTAGCCGCTCGCAGGTTCGCCAGAGGACGGACTACGTCCTGCTAAAACAGCTTCGCAGCTCAGATTGATAGGCTGTTGATTTTATAGCATCTAGCCGCGAAGCATCCTAGCAGCTCGCAGGTTCGCCAGAGGACGGACTATGTCCTCTGGCGTCGTTGCGCTACTAGGTTCTAGCAGCTCGCAGGCTCGCCAGAGGGCGGACTACGTCCTGCTAAAAACAGCTTCGCAGCTAAGATTGACTCGCTGCGCGACTAGGCTGTTGATTTTATAGCATCTAGCCGCGTAGCGTCCTAGCAGCGTAGCGATCTAGGCTCTTGGATTGTCATCGCTCTTTAACACTATTTCCGTTTGTTATCATTTGTTATGAAACCTTGTTAACTTGACAACGCCTTTGCTCTCTATAAGCTAATAGCTATTAACGTCTTGTTTTTGGAGCCTGTATGAAAACCTTATTTATCGCTGCGGCAGTATTAGCATTGAGCGCATGTAGCACCTTGAAATCTACTTCAGACTTCGATCCATCGGTATCATTTGAACAATATAAAACCTATTCATGGGTAGAGAAAAAAAATGAAGATGCGGGCTATCATTTAGACGGACTCATGGACCAACGTGTCCGTGCTGCTGTCGAAACTCAATTAAGCCAAAAAGGCATCAGCAAAGCCAACAAACAAAATGCCGATTTATTAGTTAACTACATCACCAAAGTTGATAAAAAAATCAATATCGACACCTTTAATAGTAACTTCGGCTATAACCCATATTACGGCCCTCGTTGGGGATTTGGCGGCAGTCTTCATAGTGAAACGACTGTGCGTGAATATGATGTTGGCACATTAATGGTCGACTTAGTTGATAACAAAACGGGTAAGTTAATTTGGCGTGGTACTGTGGCCGATACCGAGCGTGAACAAAGCACTCCAGAAGAGAGAATTAACACTATCAATCAAGCAATTGGTACTGTAATGATGAATTACCCACCCAAGCCGAATAAGTAACCTTTAGCACAACATAAAGTATCTAATGAAAGCCTCGTTTATCGAGGCTTTCTTTTTTGTCGGCTAGAAATATCTATAGCGCCTCAAACTGACATTAATGACTAACATCAAACAGAATTTATCGATTTAATAATCGGCAAGTCAGATTTGGATTGTCATAACTGGAAGTGAAATAATATGATAAAAGGCCGTCAATTCTTTGTTAAATCTGTTTAGGTATACAAAATATCAACGGATTTTGAGACTGTGCGTTTGCATTTGGTAACCGCCAACGTAAGCCGATTGATATTACTAAGCTCTTTTAATTATACATAAAGCAAAATTAACCGAGTGGCGTGCGCTAAAGGTGTTAAGTCAATGTAGAATGATAAATCAATTAGTTACTTCTAAATGTAGATTTTAAATGATGGTGTTATTGCTTAATATAAAACCAGACGGTGACTTAAACGCTGTATTTATAGTCATTAAGGCCTATAAACCCATTCAAATAGGTAAGTAATTTTGTTAATATCCCAAGCCGTGAATGGGATGTCACTTGCTCAAACTGATGAGCAAATTTAAACAAGCGAGTAATAATGAAATCTTGGTATTTATTGTATTGCAAACCACGTCATGAAGTACGTGCACAGCAAAATTTGGCTTTACAAGAAGTCGAGAGTTATTTACCTGTGATAACCCAGCAAAAAATGGTCCGCAATAAACCGCAAATGGTTACGGCACCACTTTTCCCTAGCTACCTGTTTATCTATTTTGATCCTCTTGTCACCAGCGTCAGCAAAATCCACAATACACGTGGTGCTAATCGTATTGTTGGCTGCCGAGAAGATATGACTCCCATTGACGACAGAATTATCTCAGCGCTTAAAAGGCGTGTTGAAGGTTATGTGCCAGAAGAGGTCAAACCGTTAGGCAAAGGCGATAAAGTCAAATTTGTCGATGGACCGTTTAAAGACCTTGAAGCAATATTTGACGAGAGTAATCCAGATAAACGTTGCCATGTGTTATTTAACATCATGGGACAACAGAAAAGGATTTTAGTCGAGTTGACGAATTTACAAGCTGTACCAAATAATGACCAAACAACATAAATAGCGAATATGACTAAATAACTAAGCTGTCAGATAATGGCGACAGTCTTTGTAGGATATTGTCCATTCATAAGCTGAATGACGCTGATTTATAGCGTTGTTTTTGGTCTTAAAGGTTGAATATTAACCGTTTAGATGGTGTTTAGGCTATTTTGCAACAATTTTGAAACGTTCTGGGGGTTTTACTCAAGCATCTATGCTGATTTTTGAGTATAATTCCGCGCTTGATTAGCGATTGTTACAGTTTAAAGCTAATAAAAATTAAAGATTCGCGTAGCGAAGGGCATATTGGAAGCCGTAATCCATGGGCGGTAGCGTGTCTGAAATAGAGCGCTTCGCTGCTAGGACGACCTTCGGTCTTCTAGGGCGCTTCGCTGCTAGGACGACCTTCGGTCTTCTAGGGCGCTTCGCTGCTAGGACGACCTTCGGTCTTCTAGGGCGCTTCGCTGCTAGGACGACCTTCGGTCTTCTAGGGCGCTTCGCTGCTAGGACGACCTTCGGTCTTCTAGGGCGCTTCGCTGCTAGGACGACCTTCGGTCTTCTAGGGCGCTTCGCTTCTAGGACGCTTCGTTTCTAGATGCTATAAAATCTTAACAGCAAAGCTGTCCTAGCAGGACGAAGTCCGTTCTCTGGCGAGCTTGCGAGTTCCTAGAACCTAGTAGCGCAGCGACACTAGCAGGACGAAGTCCGTTCTCTGGCGAGCTTGCGAGTTCCTAGAACCTAGTAGCGCAGCGACACTAGCAGGACGTAGTCCGCCCTCTGGCGAGCCTGCGAGTTCCTAGAACCATCTTAATTACAAAAAATAATATTGGAGATATCTGGTGCTACATAAAACCAAAAACGTGTTACTAGCTGGCTTATCGGCCTTTATTATTTTAACCACACAAGCACATGCCGTTACCCCAACACCGCAAATGATAGAGCAGTTTAAACAATTGCCTAAATCAGAACAGGAAAGAGTTGCGCGTCAGTATGGTTTAGACCCTTCCATGTTGTCAGGCAGTGCCAATAGCTCTGTTAGCGTAACAAACCCTACTGTTGTTGAGCCTCGTCAAAACCAATCAAGTCAACAATCAGATACAGCTAAAAAGAACGAGTATGACTTCAAACAAGACAGTGATAAAAATGAATTAAAACGTTTCGGCTACGAAATGTTTGCCGGCGAACCAACGACCTTCGCACCTGTGACGGATGTACCTGTACCAAGTGATTATATGGTCGGTCCTGGTGATGTCATTAAAGTTCAGTTATACGGAAAAGAGAGTAACGAATACAGTTTAACTATTAATCGTGATGGCACAGTGCAAATTCCCGATTTAGGCCCTGTATCAGTCGCTGGGCTAAGCTTTTCAGATTTACGTCAAGAATTGTCTAAGCGCATTAAGCAGCAAATGATTGGTATTGAATCAAATATCACCATGGGTGAATTACGTTCTATTCGCATTTTTATCGCTGGTGATGCCTACAAACCAGGCTCATATACCGTATCAAGTTTATCAACCATTACTCAGGCGTTATTTGTTGCTGGTGGTGTAAACGAAATAGGTAGTCTTCGCAACGTACAAGTTAAGCGAAGCGGTAAACTAATAGGCTCATTTGATTTATATGATTTACTGCTCCGAGGCGATGCGTCAGGAGACATCAATCTGCGTTCTGGCGATGTAGTATTCATCCCATCAATCGGTGGCTTAGTCAGTGTTGCTGGTGAAGTGCAACGCCCCGCGATTTACGAGCTGAAAAAGAATGAAACCATTGCAGATGTTATCAATATGGCTGCTGGTATCAAACAAGGTGCTTATCCTAGAAATAGTAGTATCGAACGATATAATGCCAATGGTTTAAAAACCATTATCAATGTCGATTTAACCTCTGCAAATGGCAATAATACCTTAGCAAAAGCTGGAGATTATATCCGGGTTAAAAATGCTTCTAATCAATATGAAGATGCTATTACTATCGTTGGTGCAGTAGTTCGCCCAGGTAAATACCAGTGGAAGCAACAACGCATTAGCGATGTGTTGCCTTCAATTTGGGGCGACTTATTATTATCTGCTGACTTAGACTATGGTTTAGTGGTTCGTGAAATCAACAAACATGGCGACATAGAAACATTACAATTTGCGCCTGGTGAAGCTATTACATCACCCAATTCTATTCAAAACATTGCTCTACAGCCTCGTGATAAAATAATGATATTTAACTTCAGTGACGATACTCAAAATCGTTTTGAACTGAATTCATTAGTTAAAAAGCGTGTCAGTAAAGTTGAATCATTAAAAGGTGACTCACTGCTGAATGCCGATCTGTTTAAAGCTGGATTTGAAACTTTAGATAATACTGTAGCTAGCAAATATACCAATCAAATAGCCGGTGTTGCATTAAATGGGCAAGCATCAGAAGAGCAAACCTTGGTTAGCAGTGAAGTCGCTAAAATGCTATCGAATCTATTTGAAGACCGTGACTTAATCAAACTCAGTAACGTTATGTCACGTAAAGAACTACTTTACCCGATAGTGACTAAATTAACTCAGCAAGGTAATTCACAGCATGGCATTATGATTGTTGCTATTGCAGGTAAAATTCGTCACCCAGGTGTATACCCGTTAACAAACTCTGCCAAAGTAACCGACTTAGTTAAGGCTGCTGGGGGCTTGTTAGAAGGTGCTTATGTTGAACGTGCAGAACTGACTCGTACTCATACCACATCGACAATATCGGATATCATCCACAAACAAATTAATCTTTACGCGGCAATCAACGGTAATCAAGAAGACAATATCGAGCTAAAAGGTCGCGATATGGTCACCATTCTCACCACTCCAGAATGGCAAGAAAGAAAGGTTATCGAAGTCAAAGGTGAAGTTAAATTCCCTGGTACTTATAACATCAGACGTGGTGAGACGTTATCAGATGTTATCGCTAGAGCGGGTGGATATACAGAGTACGCTTATCCCTCTGCGGCAGTATTTGTACGTGAATCAGTGAGAATGCAAGAGCAGATTGAAATTAAAAAGTTAGCAGACCAACTTCGCCGAGACATCGCCACACGCGGTGTATCAAAAGATGGCTTAAGCATTAGTTATTCTGATGCACAATTAATGCTAACTGATTTAGAAAACATAAAAGCAGTTGGCAGATTAGTGATTGATTTAAACGCGCTTAAATTGGGCATTAAAGAAGCTGATGTTCAACTTGAAGACAGCGACGTACTTTACGTGCCAACCATTAAGCAAACTGTTGCTGTTATGGGCGAGGTTCAACATCCTTCAACGCATAGATTTAAAGACGGTTTAACCTTAGACGACTATTTGGTTATGTCTGGTGGCCCTAGAGAGCGCGGTGATGAAGACCGAGTTTATGTCATCAAAGCTGATGGTTCAGTGATGATGCCAACTCAAAGTATTTGGTTTAATACCGACTCACAAATTTCGGCCGGCGACACTGTTATTGTACCGCTAGACACTGAGTACAAAGATAACTTAACCCTATGGTCGCAAGTCACGCAAATTATATATAACACTGCTGTCGCATTTGCCGCTGTCTCAGGGATCTAGCCTTCTAGGGTCGCTTTGCTACTAGGCCGCTTCACGGATAGTGCGCTTCGCTTCTAGGGACAGTTACGCTGCTAAGATTTAATAGCAGGCCGAAGGCCGTTCTAGCAGCGAAGCGTTCTAGAATCTAGCTTCTAAACTCCTAGATTCTAGATACAAGATACTCAACTTCAGAAGGAACTGATATGCGTTTCGAGCAATTGGATGTGTGGAAAAGAGCTTCTAGATTGTCTTGTGAAATTTATCGGTTGACTGAGTCAGTCAGTAACTGGGGCTTCAAAGATCAAATTACACGTTCAGGATTATCTGTTCCCTCAAACATCGCGGAGGGAGAGGAACGTGAAACCCTAAAAGAAAAGATAAGGTTTCTGTATTACGCAAAAGGGTCTCTAGGTGAGCTTGTAACTCAGTTATATATCGGAGCAGAAATCGAATACCTTGATAAACAAATAGCTATGTCGATGGTAAAAGAAGCCAAAGAGTTAGCCAAAATATTAGGTGCTCTTATCAAACAAAAACAAGCACTGATTAAAGAAGATAATGCCGACTACACAATAGATTAATTTAACTAAGCGGTATGCTTTCTGTTTTTTATAGAAGCGAAGCTGATATCTTTTGACCTTATAGCAGCGCAGCGAACTAGCCGCGAAGCGTCCTAGAATCTAGGCTTTTGCTTTGCTTGTATAGCAGCGAAGCGTCCTAGAATCTAGGCTTTTGCTTTTATGACAAGCGATCTAACCAGTAATACACTCAACACTTAACAGATTTCTGCTGGTATATTTTGACCTTATAGCAGCGAAGCGATCTAGTCGCGAAGCGTCCTAGAATCTAGGCTTTTAGCAGCGAAGCGTCCTAGAACCTAGAAGCGTAGCGCTCTACTTTCAAGAAAAATAAGACATATGACTAAACAAAATCTGCAAGCTACTTATAACGCAAACTTTGCATCATCACAACCAATGGGCAGCGTTGAAAACGACGAAATCGATTTGCGCGAGCTTTTTGCCGTTATTTGGCAAGGAAAATGGTTAATTATTGCCATCACTGCAGTGTTTGCTATCGGTGCTGTTATTTTTGCTATCAACCAGCCCAATATCTATAAGTCCGAAGCGCTGTTAGCGCCTGCAGACTCAGAGCAAGGTGGTGGTGGTTTAGCAGCGCTTGCAGGCCAGTTTGGTGGTTTAGCAAGCATGGCAGGCATCAACCTAGGCGGTGGCGGTGGTGTTGATAAAACCCAAATGGCTATCGAGGTGATGAAGTCTCGTCAATTTACCAGTGACTTTATTCAACAACATCATATTTTGCCTGACTTAATGGCGGCAAAAAAATGGAATATGGCTGATAACACAATTAGCTACGATGGTGAGTTATATAATAAAGCTGACAAAACATGGCTTCGTATTGTCGATGCACCGTTTAAGCCTGAACCATCAATGCAGGAAGCGTATAAGGTTTTCAGTAAAATTATTGCCGTTAATGCTGCAAAAGAAACTGGCATGGTAACCGTTTCTGTAGAACATCTTTCACCGGCAGTAGCTCATCAATGGGTTAATTGGTTAGTACAAGACATTAATAAAGAGATGAAAGACCGTGATGTTGCAGAAGCGACTCGCAGCACAACATTTTTGAAATCTCAAATCGAACAAACAAATATTGCCGATATTCGCTCAATTTTATATAAGTTAATAGAAGAGCAAGCGAAAACAATTATGTTTGCTGAAGTTCGCGATGAGTATGTATTTAAAACGATTGATCCAGCATTAATACCAGAAGAGAAATCAAAACCTAAGCGAGCTTTAATCTGTGTTTTAGGCACAATGCTAGGCGGTATGTTGGGTGTCATGTTCGTATTAATTAGATATTTTGTTAGAAAAGAGAATTAAGACTCTTTGCTTTTATAGTTTCTAGCAGCGAAGCGCTCTAGCAATCTAGGCTCAACTCTTTATGAGCCTATTGGGACGGTTTCTAAGAAAACCGTAAAACCTAGGTTCTATGCAGGTTAGCGAAGATTGACCTGTCTCAAAATGAATTAAAAGTGTCTCACCATGATTTATAAGGCTGAGATCGGAAACTGTATCTACTCAATTCACCTCGCCTAAATCGACCTCTATTTAGGCGACTTAAGACCTCTCGGAAACATACAAATGAAAATTATAGTCACAGGTGGAGCGGGTTTTATCGGCTCTGCAGTAGTGCGTCATATCATCAATAACACTCAAGATAGCGTCATCAATGTTGATAAATTAACCTATGCCGGTAATCTTGAATCATTAGTGAGTGTTGAGTCAAGTGAACGTTATGTTTTCGAGCAAGTCGATATTTGCGATCGCGCTGAATTAGATCGAGTGTTTAAACATCACCAACCTGATGCCGTGATGCACCTAGCAGCAGAGTCTCACGTTGACCGCTCTATCACTGGACCATCTGATTTTATTCAAACCAATATCGTTGGCACTTATACATTACTTGAAGCCACTCGCGAGTATTGGAACTCATTATCAGCTGAGGCCAAGCTAGCCTTTCGTTTTCATCATATCTCAACAGATGAAGTCTATGGTGATTTACCACACCCTGATGAGCAAGGCGGCCTGAGCTCTGATGAAGCGCTGCCATTATTTACCGAAAACACGTCTTATGCACCAAGCAGCCCTTATTCAGCATCAAAAGCATCAAGCGATCATCTAGTCAGAGCATGGTTACGCACTTACGGTTTGCCAACGTTGGTGACTAACTGCTCCAATAACTATGGTCCTTATCACTTCCCTGAAAAGTTGATCCCACTGGTTATTCTCAATGCGCTAGAGGGTAAGTCGCTGCCTATTTATGGTAAAGGTGATCAAATTCGTGATTGGCTCTATGTAGAAGACCATGCTCGTGCACTCTATAAAGTCGTCACCAGTGGCAAAGTGGGTGAAACCTACAATATTGGCGGCCATAACGAAAAGCAAAATATTGACGTAGTAAAAACCATTTGCAGTATTTTAGATACATTAGTGCCTAAAGATACCCGCTATGCGGATCAAATTACTTATGTAACAGACCGACCAGGTCATGACCGTCGTTATGCCATTGATGCCAGTAAAATGAGCAATGAATTGCACTGGGAGCCTGAAGAAACCTTTGAGACTGGTTTACGTAAAACCATCGAATGGTATCTAACCAATCAAACATGGTGCCAACATGTACAAGATGGCAGCTATCAACGTGAACGTTTAGGCATTAATTCTTGATAGTGTAGTTTTTGATACTGGGCATGTTTTACGTATAGAATTAGAGGATTTATGAAAGGAATTATATTAGCTGGCGGTTCAGGTACACGTTTATACCCACTGACACGAGGGGTATCAAAACAGTTATTGCCAGTGTATGACAAACCCATGATCTACTATCCACTGTCAACATTAATGCTTGCTGGCATTAGAGACATATTGGTTATTACTACGCCAGAAGACAATGAAGGTTTTAAGCGTTTATTAGGTGATGGTTCTGATTTTGGGATCAATCTAACATATGCAGTACAACCTTCACCTGATGGTTTAGCGCAAGCATTTTTGATTGGTGAAGAATTTATCGGTAAAGACAGTGTGTGTTTAGTATTGGGTGATAATATTTTCTATGGTCAATCCTTTAGTAAAACCCTAAAGAATGCGGCTAATAGAGAAGACGGTGCCACAGTATTTGGCTATCAAGTTAAAGATCCGGAACGTTTTGGTGTGGTTGAGTTTGATAACGATATGAAAGCCGTATCGATAGAAGAAAAACCAACGAAGCCCAAATCGAGTTATGCTGTCACAGGCTTATATTTCTACGACAACAGTGTTGTCGAAATGGCAAAGCAAGTTAAGCCGTCACATCGCGGTGAGTTAGAAATTACTACCTTAAATGAAATGTATTTGAACAACGGTAACTTGAATGTTGAGTTGCTCGGTCGCGGTTTTGCATGGTTAGATACGGGTACCCACGAAAGCTTACACGAGGCGTCATCTTTTGTGCAGACTATTGAGAATGTGCAAGGCCTTAAAGTCGCCTGTTTAGAAGAGATCGCATGGCGTAATGGTTGGTTAAGTGCGCAGCAACTAGCTGAATTGGCTAAACCGATGATGAAGAACAACTATGGTCAATATTTAGCGCGTTTAGCGAACGAGGCTTAAGTATGAAAATATTGATAACCGGTAAAAATGGCCAAGTCGGCAGTTGTTTAGTTGACCAACTAAGCATCATGCCTGATGTCACCTTGTTAGCATTAGACCGTGTGCAGCTCGATATCACTGATGCTACTCAAGTAAATAAAGTCGTCGCAGAGTTCAATCCAAATATCATCATTAATGCTGCTGCCTATACTGCCGTTGATAAGGCCGAACAAGAAAGTGAATTGGCCTATAGTATTAATCGTGATGGACCACATAACCTAGCGGTTGCAGCGAATGAAATAAATGCCACCATCATACATATCTCAACAGATTATGTTTTTGCTGGAGATAGTCTTGAACCTTATGCTGAGTCTGATAAGACCAATCCTCAAGGTGAGTATGGGCGCAGCAAACGGGCCGGTGAACAAGCGGTTGAACGAGCTTGTTCACGACATATTATATTAAGAACCGCCTGGGTATTTGGTGAACACGGCAATAACTTCGTTAAAACCATGCTACGCCTTGCTAAAACCAGAGATACCTTAGGGGTTGTTGCCGATCAGTCTGGTGGCCCAACCTATGCCGGTGATATTGCAACAGCCATAGTGACTATCTCGAAACAGATTGTTAATGGTAATCAAGCGTATGGGATATACCATTTTTCTGGTTTCCCCCATGTAAGTTGGCATGTTTTTGCTGAAAAAATATTTGAAATAGCATTGGAGCAAAATGTACTTGTCCAACCTATTCAAGCTAATCCAATAACAACACTAGACTATCCAACACCAGCTAAACGCCCTGCAAACTCACGTTTAAATTGTGACAAGATCCATAATACATTTGGCATTAAGCAGAGCGACTGGCAAGCAGCGTTAGTGCGAATTAAAGAGTATTCATAAATGAAAGTAATCGATACCACAATTGCAGACGTGAAGATCATAGAGCCTGCCGTATTCGGTGATGAACGTGGTTTCTTTATGGAAACGTGGAGTCAGCAAAAGTTTGAAGAACTTGTAACAGGTAAAGAAACAAATTTTGTTCAAGACAACCACTCTAAATCATGTAAAGGCGTGTTGCGCGGTCTTCATTACCAAAAACAACCTAATGCTCAAGGAAAACTGGTGCGTTGTGTTGAGGGTGAGGTCTTTGATGTAGCTGTCGATATTCGTAAAAACTCATCGACTTTTGGTCAGTGGGTTGGCGTTAATCTATCTGCAGAGAATAAACGTCAATTGTGGATCCCTGAAGGTTTTGCTCATGGATTTCTAACGTTAAGTAAAACTGCTGAATTTGTATACAAAGCAACTAATTATTATGCACAAGAAAGTGAGTGTGCAATTAAATGGAATGACACAGATATTAATATCAACTGGCCTTTCCATGATGTGAGCTTATCAAGTAAGGATAAGGCCTCAGGTTCCTTTGAGAATGCTGAGATATTTATCTAAGGGAAATAAATGCAAATTAAATTAATCCCACTTCAGGCCCATGGCGATGCGCGTGGATCATTAGTTGCCTTAGAAGAAGGTAATAATATTCCATTTGAAATTAAGCGTGTCTATTACATGTTTAATACTAAAGAGGAAATAAGAAGAGGATTCCATGCTCATAAGCAGTTAAAACAAGTGGCTATTGCAGTTCGGGGGTCTTGCCAATTTCTATTGGATGATGGTAGCGAAAAAGTAGAAGTCATGCTTAATAACCCTGCTGAAGGTTTATTAATCGAATCCTTTATGTGGAGAGAAATGTTTAATTTTTCTGAAGATTGCGTATTAATGGTGCTGGCAGATCAGCTCTATGATGAAAGTGATTATGTTAGAAATTACGACGACTTCATCGAAACGTGTAAAGGAAATTCATAATGTTCATTCATGCATTGAGTGATGTGCAATCATCTACGATTGGTGAAGGGACTCGAATTTGGCAATTTTCAGTTGTATTAGAAAATGCCAGGATCGGTACCGATTGCAATATATGCTCACACTCCTTAATAGAAAATGATGTTTTGATAGGCAATAATGTCACAGTCAAATCAGGTGTATATATTTGGGACGGAACGACGATAGAAGATAACGTATTTATTGGGCCATGTGTTGCTTTCACCAATGACAAAATTCCTCGTTCAAAAGTTTATCCTGATGAATTTCCAAAACTTTTGATTAAAGAAAATGCTTCAATAGGTGCTAATGCTACTTTATTGCCTGGGATCACCATTGGTAAATTCGCTATGGTTGGTGCAGGAGCCGTCGTTACCAAAGATGTGCCTGATTATGCTGTTGTAGTAGGTAATCCAGCCAAAATCCTTCGTTATCTTGAGAAATAATATGATTAATTTTTTAGACTTAAAAGCAATAAATGCTCAGTATCAGCAAGAGTTAAAAGACGCTTGCGCAAGGGTCATAGATTCGGGTTGGTACATCATGGGAAATGAACTAACGCAGTTCGAAGATGAATTTGCAAACTATTGTGGAACGAAGCATGCTATTGGTGTTGCTAACGGTCTTGATGCATTAGTTTTAATTCTTCGTGCTTGGATAGCGTTGGGTAAATTAAAAAAGGGTGACGAAGTTATTGTACAGGCCAATACCTATATAGCTTCAATATTAGCTATTACCGAAAATGACCTAGTTCCCGTATTGATTGAACCAAATATTGATACATATAACTTAGATCCTGAATCAGTTCTTGCTGCCATTACAACAAAGACTAAAGCTATTTTGCCGGTGCATTTATATGGACAATTGTCTCCAATGCCGGAGTTGATGGCGATAGCAGAAGAACATGATTTATTAGTGTTAGAAGACTGTGCCCAGGCCCACGGAGCTGAACATAAGGGCAAGCGAGCTGGAAATTGGGGACATGCTGCTGGTTTTAGTTTTTATCCGGGTAAAAATTTAGGCGCTTTAGGTGATGCGGGTGCTATCACAACTAATGATGATGAATTAGCACAAACGTTAAAAGCCTTACGGAACTATGGTTCGCATAAAAAATATGAAAATCTTTATCAAGGAATGAACAGCCGTCTTGATGAAATTCAAGCTGCGTTTTTACGCATAAAATTGACTCATTTGGAGACAGAGACGGCCCGTCGTCAACAAATTGCGAGGTTATATAGACAAGGTCTTGCTGGCATAAGTGTAATAAAATTACCGAAGATCGATGAAGAAAGCCAACATGTATGGCACCTATTTGTGTTAATGACAGAGAACCGAGATGCGTTATCAAGTTTCTTGGCTGAACGGTCTATTCAGACCTTAATTCATTATCCTGTGGCTCCTCATAATCAACAAGCCTATGCCGGTAAAATAGTGCATCCACCTTTGCCATTAACGGAAAAAATCCATCAGCAGGTTTTGTCGTTACCCATTAGTCCAACTATGACCGACGCCGAAGTACATGAAGTAATTCATTCTATTAAGCATTATTTTACTCATTAATATCAGCGAATACTACCGTATGACAAATCCCAGATTCAGTGTGGTCATTCCTCTCTATAACAAGGAAGACCACATTATAACCAGTGTCCAAAGTGTATTGTCTCAGTCCTTTGACGATTTTGAGATATTGGTCGTAGATGATGGCTCCATTGACAACTCTATCGCAAAACTTGGTGACATTACCGATCCAAGACTTATAGTATTTAGTAAGTGTAACGGGGGGGTGTCATCTGCCAGAAACTACGGTATAAAACATGCTAAAGGTCAGTATATCGCTTTTCTGGATGCAGATGATGAGTATGAAGTTAATTTTCTGCAGGAAATAGCTTTATTATTTGAAGGTTTTCCTCAAGCTGATGCCGGTGCTTCAGCGTATTTTAGATGTAGGGGGAACCAAAAAACGTCATCATTTATACCCGCTAATATACCCATATCAGGTAGCATAATTAAAGGTTTTTTTAAGTATTGGGCTCTAGATTCATTTTTTTGCGCATCATCAATCGCTGTAAAGGCAAGCTATTTTTATGAGCATGATAAATGGTTTCCTGAAGGGGAGAATATGGGCGAAGATCAGGAAATCTGGTTTCATATTGCAGAACAAGGCTTATTAGCATATTTGCCTGAATGTCTTTCAAATTATCATATGGGTTTAGAAAACAGCTTAACAGCTACAAATAAGTTGACCAATGAGCTGCCATTTATAGCTCGGCTTAGAAAGCGAATAGTCAATGAACCTGAAGACTCCGCGAAAATGTTATTCCTTCAAAAATATGATATCGAACGTGCAATTAATAACGTGTTGATCGGAAACAAGTCTGAAGCATTTAAATTGTTAAGAGTACATGGATTGTCTTTTGATTTTATTAAATTAAAATTAATGCTAATCATTCTTTTACTGAGCCCGTTTTCTGCTGTTCGTGTTCTGAGACGTTTAAGAAGACAAGCGAAATGAAGCCTGGTAGTAATTTTAGTAACCTTTTATGGGCTTTGTCAGAAAAAGTGTTGACAATATTATTAACACTAATAACGACGGCAGCTGTGGCGCGTTATTTTGGTGTTGAACTCTTTGGTTCATATCAATATGCGATGTCTGTTCTGTTTGTCGCAACATCTTTAACGTGGTTATGTCCCGCAGAGGCGCTTTTTTCTAAAGTTAAGCCCGATGGCACCATTGAAAATAGCATTATCGTCACATCAATTATTTACCGCTTTACGGTTTCCATTTTAGTCTGGCTAGGTGTTTTTGTATATGTAATGCTATACATAGAGTCCTCATCACAGTTGGCTTTCATTCTAATTCTTACGATTACTCTAATTTACTCAGAACCACTTGGTGTATTTAGATTTCTCTTAGAGTGCCAAGGTTATTATCACCTTACTGCAAGGGTGAGACTTTTTTCATTAATAACCAAAGTAACATTAACGTTAATCTTTGTTTATTTTTCACTTCATCCTGTAGTAGTCATTGCGCCTATTGTAATTGAAACAATGTTAGTGTCTGGTTTGTGTTATTACCTCATCAAAAAATATGATAAAAAATTGAACGTGAGCTTTCGTCATTTCGATAAGAAAATTGCAAAAAAATTTTTCTTCGAAGGTGTAAAGCTTTGGTTTGGTCTTGTATGTATGAACTTTTTTTTAAAATTAGACAGGCTTATATTGCAAGACAATGCAAGTGAGAAAGTATTTGGGTTGTACTCGGCCGCATTCAGTGTATTAGAACAATTAACATCGCTATCAACGATGATATTTGCTGTTCTTGGTCCAGTATTAATTTATAGAGCCTCGGCACTTGAACTTGAAAAAAACACACTTAAGCTATCTGGTCTAATGTTCTGTGCAGGAACCATAGGCGCTACAATCATGTATTTTTTATCTGATTATTTCATCGTACTTGTTTATGGCGATGGTTATCTTGAATCCGTTGCTATGTTTAAAATGTTAGTTTTTGTTGTTCCGTTAGTGTTTTTTGATTCTGCATTGAATGCTTTTGTTATAAAAAACAAATCAGCTCTATTTTTCTTCTTTAAATGGCTGTCGGTTCTGTTAACAGCATATATCGTTATGAATACATATCTGGATAGCCAAGGCTGGATTGCTGGAGTTTATGGATATTACGCAGGTTTTATCATGGCAGTACTTATTTCATTGTGTTACTTTTATTTCTACAAGAATAGGGGCGTGTCATGCTAATGATAAATACATTGAAAATGAAAGTTAAGAAAAATAGAACCCTTTTGAACTTTTATGAGTTATGTTTTCAGAAAGATATTATAAATTTATTTAATAGTAAGTTTAATAAAAAGGTTCTTTTTAGTTATAGTACCTATCACTTTAATAAAAAGAATTATTTATCTCATTCAAATTATCAAGAATCAAATGCTATAGCCGCTATTTTTGATGAAATGGAATTCAGAATTGATATTATTAATAACAATCGGTTAACAAAACTAGATGTATCGTCTTATGATATAGTATTTGGCGAAGGCTTGCCTTTATACCAAGCAATAAGTTTACATCATTCACCTAAAACGATTTATTACGGAACGGGATCGCATCCATTTCATTGTTCTGAACAGTCCTACAAACGTTTAATTTCTTTTTATCATAAATATTCGTTTATGGCGCTTTCTTCATTACGAACTAGCGATACTCGATGGGGGTTAGCGGCGTCAATGGCCGATGCTGTAATTTGCATTGGAAATGAAGTTACCAAGAGCACTTTCACTGCCCGTGGTGCAAATCATGTATACACGGTCGACCCAACGTATCATCCACGACCAGATGCAGAAGCTATTGGTCATTCAAAGAATTTTGATGAGTGTCGAAAGTCTATGCTTTGGTTTGGCAGTTATGGCTTATTACATAAAGGGTTAGATTTAGCTGTAGAGGCATTTAAAAATCACCCAGATTGGACCTTACATATTTGTGGCTATACACCAGCTGAAAAAGAGTTTTTGGATGCCATTGAGTTACCATGTAATGCAATTGTTCATGGATTTATCAACGTTTTCGATGATGAATTTAAAACACTCGCCAGTCAATGCGGGTTTGTCCTTTTGCCCTCTTGTTCAGAAGGCACTGCAACAGCTGTCATTACTGCCGTAGGTAACGGTGCTATGATCCCTGTTGTAACAAAAGAGTGTGGTTACGATGTAGGTTCATCTGGTTATATTATCGAACTATCTGCTGACGATATTGAAAGGCAGCTTGATCAACTAGAACAATTGGAAAGCTCACATTTAAAAGAGCTGGCTATAGCAGCACAGACAGACGCTATTCAGAAATACACCATTGAAAATTTCCAAACTCGGATCAAAATGAGTTTAGTTGAAATCATTAATAAAAGGTCCCAGTAAATGAAACCCCTCGTAAGTATTCTAGTTCCGGTGTTCAACCATTCGCAATTTATAGAAGAATGCCTTGATTCAGTATTAAATCTTGATTATTCAAATATTGAATTAGTACTCTGTGATGATGGTTCAAAAGATGATTCTTTTGAAAAAATTAAAAATTGGTTAGATAAACATAAATCTGTTCGTGCTAAAGTATTAACTCAAGAAAATCAGGGTGTATGCAAAACACTCAATAGATTAATCAAGGCATCATCTGGTGAGTATATTTCAATATGCGCTAGTGATGACACTTTAACTCATGATAGCATTCAAAAAAGATGTGATTTTTTGATGAAACATGTCGACAAGCATGCCGTAATTGGCGATGCTTTTGTAATAGATGATAAATCAAATGTTATACATAGTTCAGCCATGAAAGCTTTATATTCTGCAAATTATGATAATCTTAAAAATAATATTAGTCGAGAATTAGTATTAAGATGGTCAGTCGTTGGTCCAACAATCATGATCAGACGGTCCTCATACAATATAATTGGCTTTTATGACGAAAATTTGATAATAGAAGATCGTGAATTTTACTTGCGTTTATTAAAGATTAATGGTCTTGCATTCATACCTACTAATGTCGCCAGTTATCGTGTACATAACGCTAATGCAAGTAGGAAAAGTATTAACTCTAAATTAATAATTTCAGAACAGGTTGCTATATCTAATTTGATCCATAAAAACGAATTTGATTTAATTTGTAACGTTTTTCTCCGTAGTCATATGATAGATATTTATTTCACTAATCTTGGCAGAAATAGTTTTATTTATTACTCTTTATTTATATTTAGAGTAATTAGAAGGCTGGTGTTTAATCTATTTCGATTTTATAAAAGATTTAAGTAATGCTACAATACATTAGCTTCCTATTATCTCTGATTTCATTTTTGATAATTTCTAGTAATATTTTTAGAGATGTTAAAAAAAATAAACAATACGTACTTTTAAATCCATTTTTTTGGGCAGGTATTTATTTGATATTTTACTTTATCCTACCTTCTTTTTTTGTTTTTAAAATTGATTTTTATTTTAACTGGAAGCTTGAAGAAAGCTCAATTCTCTATTCATCTATACTGATATTTATCTTTTCTATTAGTATAGCAGTACCCTATATTTTCTGTACATCTTCATTCCGACTCTCAAATGAGTCTGAAAATCAAGAAGGTGGAATAATAACCTTTGTTATTTGGCTGTTGATAAGTTTTTATTTGATTTATGTATTTTATGTCACAATTAAAAATTATGACTTTATGCACATTTTTAATTATTCTGGGGAGGTCGGTGATACGTTTAAATTGAAAAATCTGGCATATTTGATGATATCAGTCTCAGTATTCATGTTTTGGAAGTTCAAAAGGATTGTAATATTTTTGCCAGCAATTTTTATTGTTTCTTTAGATCTTTTAAATGGTTCAAGAACAATAGCTTTTATTTCTCTTGTTCCTATATTTATTAGTATCTGCATATACAAAAAGTCTTTATTTATCATCCCTGGAATTATTATTTTATCTCTATTGTTGTTTTTAGGTATTATAAGAAGTGATAATGTTGTTAATGGTGTGCCTTGGTATTTAAGTGCTATTGGTGAATTTAGAGAAACCTATATAACACTTCCGCTATTTATTGCTGATAATAATTATGTTGGCTCCGCTAGTATTTTCCATCTATTGGGTGCAATTAGTGTAGGACTATTATATTTTTTTAGAGGAGATATTATTGAACAATATCAATTTGCAGGACATAGTATGTATTTGATGATAGACCGAGGTTATGGTTTAGGATCGAATTTATTAATTGAAAGTGTTTATTATGGGTATTTTTGTTTAATAGTAACAATATTAATTTTCCCATTGTTTTTGTATTTATTTAAACGGTTTATTGAACAGTCTTCATTACCCGTTGCGATCATTAATACTTCTATTATGATTATATTTTTGAGATTGATATTTAGAGAGGGACTTTATCCGAGCATAGGGACTTTGTTACTGGTTTTATTAGTTTACTTTTTTCCTATTTATATCTTAAATAAGTTTAGTTGGAAAAATAAGTAAATATTTAAGTTTTTAGGCTTTATATAAAGAATATCTATTAAAAAATATTTATATTTATTAAAAAACTTCTAAGGTTATACCCTTATCTTTCTCACTACAGCAACACTGATTAATTTGCCATGTGAGATTGATAAATTATTTTAAACAACTTTAATAATTATATCGGCATAAAAAAACATGGATTACAGAAGAGAAATTGATGGACTTCGAGCGCTTGCTGTTGTCCCCGTGATATTATTTCACGCTGGTATTGAGGTATTTAAAGGTGGTTTTGTAGGAGTAGATGTTTTTTTCGTGATTAGTGGCTACTTAATTACTACCATCATTTTGTCGGAACTTGAGCAAAAAAACTTTTCGATTGTAAAATTTTACGAGCGACGAGCTCGACGTATTTTACCTGCGTTATTTATTGTGATGCTTTCGTGTCTAGTAGTCGGTTATTTTACATTAATGCCTGATGAGTTTAAAAACTTAGGTCAATCATTGGTTGCTACGTCTCTATTTTCTAATAATATTTTTCTTGCTATCACAAGTGGTTACTGGGATTTGGCCAGCGAATTTAAACCTTTACTTCATACTTGGAGTTTAGGCGTCGAAGAACAGTATTACGTATTTATTCCATTTATTCTTTTATTTGCCTGGAAATATTGTAAATCTAGGATACCTTTAATTTTAGTCTGTGTTTTCATCGGCAGTTTCATTTTTGCTGTATGGTTTATGGCGGTTTCTCCACAGTGGGCATTTTATATTTTACCCGCACGAGCCTGGGAAATTTCTATTGGTGGCTTGGCATCGCTTTTTTTGCGTTCTAATTATCAAAATTTAGTATCTAATAGAGCATCCAATTTATTGAGCTTTATCGGTTTACTGTTTGTTGTTACTTCTATTTTTGTTATTGATAAAACTATCTCATCTCTGGTTTTCTATCTGTTAATTCCAACTATCGGTGCTACGTTAATTATTGTTTTTACTAGAGTAGGTTCTTTTACTCACTTCTTTTTAGGTCATCGTTCGTTAGTTTTCTTGGGTTTACTTAGCTATAGTTTATACCTTTGGCATCAATCAGTTTTTGCTTTTCTTAGAATTTACTCAGTTGAAAAGCCAAGTATATTTGCTTTCATTGTCTCGATAGTTGCTATTTTTGTACTCTCATATTTATCGTGGAAGTTTATTGAAACACCTTTTAGAAATAGAAAGTTAATAAATCGATACAAAATTTTTTATTTTTCCATCGTAGGTAATATATTTTTTATAGCTTGTGGGTTTTACCTAAACATAAGTTACGGGGTGCCCAGTCGAGTTTTCAACTCAACGATTAGGGTAGAAAATATAGATAAGCGAATTTATAATGAAAAAGTTTTTGCATACAAGTTAGACTCATTTAGTAATGACAGACGTAAAAAACTGCTTATAATTGGTGACTCTTTTGCAAGAGATTTTACTAATATTACTCTTGAAACTTATAATATTCAAAATGTTGATATTATTTATCGTGACGACATAGGTAGATGTATCTTTCCTTATAAAAACTCACTGTCAGAACAACTTTTTTCTAAAGCTAATGTAATCATTTTTTCTACTCGGGATTTTAAAAATGATTGTATAGCCAACGATATTAAATATGCTGAAAATAATAAAAAAATTATTTTTTATGTTGGAACTAAAAACTTCGGATACAATTTAAATTGGCTTATTAGGTTTGACGATATCGAACGACGTAATAGGTACAATATTATTTCTGACAATGTACTTGACATTGAGTATGATATGCGTGATAAAATTCCACCAGAGAATTATATTTCCCTTTTGTCTTATACGCTTGTGTCTAACAAAGTACCAATTACAGATGACTTTGGCCATATAATTAGCTCCGATAGGGAACATCTTACGATGTATGGCGCAATATACTTCGGTCAAAATCTGTTAAATACACCTTACTCGGATATTTTTAAGTAATTCTGAATCCCGTGTACAATTTATATCATTGTGTTTTTATATGTAAATTTATCTATATTTTTTACTTTATATAATACCTACTTTAGAGTTAGGGTAGGACTTGATTTAATTCACTATAAATTATTTATATAGCTTTGTATTATATCTTTAGTCCTACACATATTCGGTGATTTATTTCTAGTTATTTCTAGCTTAAGATTGTCTCGCCTATACTAGACTTTATTTTTAAAAGTATCTAATTTATACTTTCGATATATTCGACTAGTTTATATTGTCTGTTTATCTGGCTATTCATTTTAAACTTTGACTTTGACTTTGATGGATTAGTTAACATATTAATATCCATTTTATAGTGAAACTTGGATTTTTCCTATGCCAAAATTTCTTCTAGTCTAAAAATGGCAGGTTTTATAGTAAAATTATTTTGTCCTATAGTTAATGTGATTAATTTACTTTAATTATTCTGTTAAGTATTCAATAGGTCAGGGCGAGATTGTGAATGTTTTTTGAATAATTTGACTCACTATTTGACGTTAACATCTCGCTATGATCTTATACTCCCTTTTTTCGGGAGCACACCATGCATATTGACCACTTCAAAGAGCATTTCCAAACAATAACAGACCAGCGCCAGGGGGCTAAAGTGACCTATTGCCTCTTTGAGGTGCTGTTTGGTTCGCTATGTGCCGTTATCGCAGGCGCTAAAGGCTGGTTTGACATTCGCGAATACATTCTTGGGCATCATGATTGGTTTCAAAACAACAACCTCTTCATGAACGGCATTCCCGCTGATGACACGATTGCTCGTATTATATCAACCATTGAACCTGAGCAGTTTCACCAATGTTTTATCAATTGGATGTCTTCGATACACACCCTTACTGAAGGCCAAGTCATTGCTATCGATGGAAAAACGCTTCGAGGGTCATACAATCGTGAAGATAGAGCCAGTACCATACACATGATTAGTGCTTATGCTTCATCAAACAAATTAGTGCTTGGTCAGCTTAAAACAGAACAAAAAAGTAATGAGATAACAGCTATTCCTGAGTTGATAAAAATGCTCGATATCAAAGGGGCGTTAGTGACTATCGATGCGATGGCTTGTCAAACAAAGATAGCAAAAACCATTGTGGACCAAGGTGGTGATTATCTGCTTGCCGTTAAAAGTAATCAGGGAAAGCTGCGCGAAGCAATAGTAAAGGCCTTCGCATTTCAGCGAGCTAACAATACGGACAAATCCGTAATTGAACACGGTCACGGACGTACTGAGTGTCGACAGTGCTATGTTATTGATAGTAAAAACTTACTCGGTGACTTTTCAAAGTGGAAAGGGCTAAAAAATATCGTTATGGTTGAAAGTTGTCGCCTTGAGAAAGGAAAACCAATCGAACTTGAGTATCGTTATTACATTAGTTCTAAGGAGTTAAGTGCTGAGCAAGCAGCGATAGCTGTCCGAGAACATTGGGGCATAGAATCGATGCACTGGGTGCTTGATGGTGTGCCACAGGCACATAGGTTTGCAGCATAAGGATATGTTAAAAGCTTATGGCTAAGCTTGAGAAGAGATGATGGTTTGGCCCATCGAAGTCTGCTGTCGGAAGCTGGCTTCAAACCGCTTCAAGCTGCGAATATTAAGAGTGTTCGTGGTGAGCGTTGAAGAAACGAGCATATTTAAATGCTCAGGTGAGAAATGAGAAGACGAGTTATCGAACCCATGATGACGCATCGTAAACCAAAGACTCGACATCAAAAGCCAGTAGCGTCTAAGACTGGTGATAAATTTACAGGTTGCTCCGAAGGCTGTGTAAGTGGTGTCCGGTGTAAAGTGGGCGTGATCTCATTTTCAGGCTCTTTTCAGGAACTGTGGGAACCAGTCGTCAGAATGTTAAGGGAGAAATACAAATCACTAAAATGGTAAGTATGAGAGTACCAATGTCTGGCACTGGGGCGGAACGACCTGTAGTAGTGAAGAAGCATTTGTAATGAATGTGGAGCGAAGGGGTCGTGTTAAACAGTATTCATTTTATATCCAACTGTTAAGCAGGAGGAGATATCTTGACGAATGCACATCGATTCAATATTGATAAATGGCAAGTTGTTAAAGCCTATCAATTAGTAAAAGCGAATAAAGGAGCCGCAGGCATTGATAAGCAATCAATGGCTGATTTTGAAAAAGACTTAAAAAACAACCTTTATAAAATCTGGAATAGGATGTCTTCTGGTTGCTATTTTCCACCCGCAGTTAAAGCTGTGGCGATACCAAAGAAATCAGGTGGTGAGCGGATACTCGGTATCCCTACGATCCAAGACCGTATCGCCCAAATGGTAGCGAGACTTTCATTTGAGCCTTTGGTTGAACCTGAGTTTCTTAATGACTCATATGGTTATAGACCAAAGAAATCAGCGATAGATGCAGTGCGGGTGACAAGAAAACGCTGCTGGTATCAAGACTGGGTTCTGGAATTTGATATAAAAGGGCTGTTTGACAACATTTCACACGATTTGCTAATGAAAGCAGTACGCAAACATACGGGTTGCAAATGGTTGCTGCTGTATATTGAGCGATGGCTACAAGCGCCTATGATAAAAGCGGATGGTGAAATAATTGAGCGAGCGCAAGGGACGCCACAAGGTGGTGTCATTAGTCCAGTGTTAGCCAACTTATTTCTCCACTATGTTTTTGATAAATGGATGCAAAAGAATCATGCCAATGTTAAATGGTGTCGATACGCAGATGATGGGCTTGTTCACTGTGATAGTGAGAAGGAAGCTCAACAAATGTTAGTAGAGCTTAAAGAGAGGTTTGAAGCCTGTGGGCTTGAGCTTCACCCAACGAAAACCAAAATTGCGTATTGCAAAGATGGTTCAAGAAAAGGTAAGCACGAGAACATCAGTTTTGACTTTTTAGGGTACACTTTCAGACCACGTCTTTGTCGGAATAGACAAACACAGGGTATCTTTATCAGTTTTACGCCCGCAGCGAGCAGAAATGCTCAAAAAGGGATGATGAAGAAAATTAGAATGCTAGGTATCCGTAAGCGAACAGATTTAAGTCTTGAGCAAATAGCCCGGTGGATCAACCCAATCATCAATGGTTGGATAAACTACTATGGCAGCTTCTGTCGTTCTGAGTTGTACAGGGTCTTCCGCGAGGTAAACAAAGCGTTAATCTGGTGGGCGAGGCACAAGTACAAGAAACTTCAACGACGCAAAACGAGAGCCGGTAAGTTTATGGAAAACCTTGCCTGCACTCATCGTTACTTGTTTGCCCATTGGCGAGCAGGAATGAGAGGGTCGATGGTTTAATGGGAGCGGTATGAGTCGAGAGGCTCACGTACCGTTCTGCGAGGGGCTGCTGGGGAAGTTCCAGCGGTCTACTCTCCTCTGTATGAGTGAGGATGCATGTCAAATATACAACGCACACGGGACGGAAAATCTATCATGTCTGCGTCATATGAGCTTGAATATTTTACGAGCAGAGCCGACGAAGATAAGCATTGTTGGAAAGCAAAAGCGATGCATGATGAATCCATCGATGCTTGAAGCAGTATTAAAGGTAGGATTTAGTGGTTAGGTTAAAAATTAAATACTCATGCGGTAGCCCTGTTCAATAGGTAGATGATATTGTTCTTGAAAATTTAAGTTAACAGCCACAAATATAAAATTGAAGTTGAAAAGTTAATTGCAGTTTTTTATGTTAATAATTCCATGGTTTTATGGTTTTATGGTTTTATGGTTATTTTTGTTTTAGTTTATTTTAAAGTTACACTTTAAAAATTTATAATTAGGTAATATTATGAGAAATGTGTTGATTACTGGCGGTGCGGGTTTTATTGGTTCTAATTTAGCGCTTAAGTTAGTAGAGAGTGGATCTAATGTCACTGTTTTAGATAACTTGTCACCTCAAATACACGGCGACAATCCAGAGTTATCTCCTCTATACCGGTCAATCTTAGGTAAAGTTAAATTTATTAAAGGTACTGTTGAATCTCGTCAAGACTGGAATGATGCATTGGTGGGAATAGATACCGTTGTGCATCTTGCTGCTGAGACAGGTACCGGTCAATCAATGTATCAGATTAAGAAATATTCCGATGTTAACATCGGTGGCAGTGCAATTCTGTTAGATTTGATGGCTAATGAACCACATAATATTTCTAAAATGGTGATAGCTTCATCTCGCTCTATTTACGGTGAGGGAAAATATTTATGTAAGCAACATGGTATTGTTTATCCTAATGCTCGTAGTGCTGAAGATATGAAGTTAGCAGATTTTAATGTTAAATGTCCGGTTTGCTCTGTGAGTGTAGAGTTACTCGCAACTGACGAAGAAAGTAAAATTCATCCGTCTTCTATTTATGGCGTAACAAAACAAGTTCAAGAACAGATGTTTATGATTACAGGGCAAAGCCTAGGTATTCCAACCGTTTCATTAAGATTTCAAAATGTTTATGGCGCCGGTCAATCATTATCTAACCCATATACAGGGATTTTATCTATTTTTTCAACCCGTATTAAAAATGGTAATGATATCAATATTTTTGAAGATGGTTTAGAAAGTCGTGACTTTATCTACATTGATGATGTTGTTGAGTCTATTATGCTTTCTATTTTTAAAGATGAAGCAAATTATCAAATATTTAATGTTGGTTCAGGTGTTTGTACCGATGTATTAACAGTTGCAGAAACTTTGAAGAATGTTTATCAATCTAACTCTTCGGTATCAATTAGTGGTAATTACCGTGTTGGTGATATTCGTCATAATTTTGCAGATCTAACATTAATTAGATCAAAAGTCGGTTTCGAGCCTAAAATTGATTTTTTAAATGGAATAAAAAAGTTTACAACTTGGGTCAATAAGCAAGAAATACAAAAGGATTTATATGAAGCTTCTATTCAAGAAATGAAGTCCAAAGGTTTGTATAAATAATTTCAATTCGATAAGTTTGAATAATTATGTTAAAAAATAAAAGAATACTTTTTATTGCACCATCTTTTTTTGGTTACGAACAAGATATTATTGATGAATTAACAGCGTTAGGCGCTGAAGTTGACTATTTTGATGAGCGTCCGTTTACATCATCAATAGCTAAAATATCCAATCGAATTAATTTTAAGTTTTTTATTAATAATGAAATTTACAAATATTTCAATAATATTATTAATGAAAGTTTAAAAAACAAATATGATTACTTATTTGTTATTGCTCCGGAGACAATGGATAAAGAGTTTGTTAACAAAATAATCGCTACAAATAAAAATATGGTTTCTATATTATACATGTGGGATTCTTTTCGCAACAAATCAAATGCTAGACGAGTTGTTCACTGTTTTGATAAGGTTTTTTCTTTTGATCCAACTGATCGTGAGGTTGTTGATAATGTAAGGTTTTTACCGCTTTTTTATAACAATGATTTTAGGCATGAAATCGATGATACTAAGTTAGACGCTCATTATGCAGCCTCTTTTATTGGCACAGTTCATAGTGACCGAGTTAAACTGGCTAAGAATGTTCTAAAATTATATAAAGACAAAGGGTTGAATACATATAGTTTTTTTTATTGTCCTAGTAAGTTGCTTTTTATATTAAAAAAATTGTTCACAAGTGAGTTTAATTTTATATCGTATAGTGATGTGTCATTTAGGCCAATGTCTAAAATTCAAATAAAAAATATTTTACTACAATCAAGTTCAGTTATAGATATTCATCACCCCAAGCAAACTGGATTAACTATGCGGACTATTGAAATGTTAGGGTTAAATAAGAAGTTAATTACTACCAATTCAGACGTTAAAAGTTATGACTTTTTCAACAGTAATAATATCTTTGTTATTAATAGGGATAATGTAGTTATCTCTGATGAATTTTTTACATCTTCATATATAGAAACTGTTCCGCGCAGTGATAACAAATATTCTATACGTAATTGGATACTACACTTATTTAACGATAATTTGTGAGGCTGGTATTGTCTAAATTAATTTCTACAAGTTTTGATCCTAAATCGGTTTTGCTTACTGGCTCTAGCGGGTTTATTGGTTCTGCTGTAAACCAACTACTTGAATATAAATGTGTAATTTCTGTACGAAAGCTAGATTCGAATTGCATTAATTTATCTAAGCAACTCATTAAAGACACTTCAGATCTAAATATGTCGAATGATGTGTTTAGCAATATCAAATATGTTATTCATTTAGCTGGTCTTGCTCATTCTAATTTATCTTTATCAAGTGATTATAAGTCCGTAAATGTCGATTTGGCGCTCAATTTAGCAAGGAATGCCGCTAGTGCTGGTGTTAAGCGTTTTGTGTTTGTTAGCTCAATTGGTGTAAACGGTACAAGTACTCAAAAAAATGCATTTTGTGGACATGATACTGCGAATCCCCATAATGCTTATGCTCAATCTAAATACGATGCCGAAGTAGGCTTAAAGACAATTGCTGATGAAACCGGGTTAGAAGTCGTCATTGTTAGACCTACACTAGTTTATGGGCCTAGTGCCCCGGGAAACTTTGGTTTATTGACTAAGTTAGTTCGAAAACTGCCTCTTTTACCCTTTGGCCGAGTCAATAATATGCGCGACTTTATTGCGGTTCAAAATCTAGCTGATTTGTTGGTCACTTGTGCAAATCATCCTGATGCAGCTGGTCATACTTTTTTAGCTTCCGATGGTGAAACCGTTTCTATTAAAGAGTTTACTAATGCGATAGCTAAAGGCCTAAATAAAAAGTTAATTCAACTACCTGTTCCTGTTAGTCTTATGAAATTTGTCGCTGGATTAGTTAGGAAGTCGGCAATGGCGGAACAGTTATTAGGTAACTTACAGGTTGATTCCTCTAATGCTCAAGATGTCTTAGGGTGGATCCCTCCTTATACAATGGAGCAAGCAATGGCTTCACTTTCAGAGAATAAAAAATGATTCGTATTATAGATTTTTTAGCAGCCTTCTTTGGTTTGCTTTTACTTTGGCCTGTTTTATTTATCGTTACCGTTATTGGCATGTTTGATACTGGCTCACCAATTTTTGTTCAAACTCGTGTTGGTAAGAATAAAAAAGCCTTTAAATTGATCAAATTCCGCACTATGTCTGTCGAAACAAAATCAGTTGCCAGTCATTTAGCTAGTAATGCTTCAATTACAAAGCTAGGTAACTTTTTACGAAAAACCAAAATTGATGAATTACCTCAATTAATCAATGTTGTTAAAGGTGAAATGAGTTTAGTTGGTCCTCGTCCTAACTTGTTTAACCAAGAAGAGTTGATTAAAGAGCGTGATGCGTTGGGTGTTTACGATGTTCTGCCAGGTGTAACAGGTTTGGCCCAAGTACAAAATATTGATATGTCTACGCCAGCCTTATTAGCAAAAACTGACAGGAAGATGATTGATACACTTAATATCAAAAACTATTTTAAGTACATTTTGATGACAGTCACGGGTAGTGGTTCTGGCGATGCTGTAAAATAGCGCTATCTATTGGTGAACAGTTGCTAAGTGATTAACTTGATTAGGGTTGTTTGAATTCACTGTGTCTCAATGTCAGCGAAACAGTGAAAAAGCTGTCTCTACTACTATGTTGATGATGTATCGCAAGGTGAGTGAGCATTGACTTGTTATGATGGTTTTTGTCGGCTGAGTATTAGCATCGTACTTTATGGTTCATCGATAAAAGCAACTTGTGCTAAACTGGCCCACCTCAGATTACCCGACGTCTAGCCGTGTTGTAAGATGTAAATATGATGAATTTTATTGATTTGGAGCGAAAAATGGAGTTTTTGCAATTTTTGTTTGGTTTAAAACGTGCTCATAAGCGCTTAGTGAGTCTCACTGTTGATGCCGTATTTCTTTGTGTAGCATTTTGGACCGCATTGCTGGTGCGCATCGACGATTTTGTCGTGTTAGCGAATACTCACTATTGGCTGCTTCTGTTTATTGTCGTGCCAGTAAGCTTAACTGCATTTGCTAAGTTAGGCTTATACCGTGCGGTATTGCGTTATATGGGATCACAGGCATTAACGGCAATTGGCGTCGGGGTGATCTTCTCGACGGTGTCATTAGTGTTGTTCTCTTTTTATCTTGACGCGCAATTGCCCCGGACGGTACCCATTATCTATGCCGCGTTTTCACTGGTGTTTATCGGTGGTTCAAGGGCGATAGTTCGATCAATGGTTGGCTCTGGGATGAAACGTATTGGTGAGCCGGTGATCATTTATGGTGCAGGTGTGAGTGGTCGTCAGTTATTGACCTCACTAGTGCAGAGTCACGAGTATCATCCCTTTGCGTTTGTCGATGATGACATTTCATTACATGGAACGGTTATTCAAGGGGTTCATGTTCATTCTCCATCTATTATTCGTAAGTTGATCAAGCAAAAATCAGTCAAAAAAGTGTTACTTGCAATGCCAAGTGCCACTCGAGCTAAACGTCAGGCGATATTGACTCGTCTTGAACCATTAGCCGTTCAGGTGCTCACTATTCCTGCAATGTCAGATCTCGTCAATGGCACTAAGCTTTACAGTGATATCAAGGAAGTTGAAATTGATGACTTACTGGGTCGTGATGCAGTAAACCCTCGCGAAGATCTGTTGTCTGCCAACATTAAAGATAAAGTGGTCATGGTCACTGGTGCCGGTGGATCGATTGGATCTGAGTTGTGTCGGCAGATTTTAAAGCAAGCACCTAAAAAACTGGTTTTGTTCGAGTTATCTGAATTTGCCTTGTATGCTATTGAGCGTGAGTTAAATGCAATAGCAAAAGAACTCGGTTTGAACGTCAGAATATTGCCTATGATGGGCTCTGTTCAGCGGGAGAATCGAGTACAAGCCATTATGGAGTCGTTTGGAGTACAGACGGTTTACCATGCCGCGGCATATAAACATGTGCCCTTGGTTGAGCATAACGTCGTTGAAGGTGTGCGTAACAATGTATTTGGCACCCTTTATACGGCTAGAGCAGCGATTGCAGCCAAGGTAGAAACGTTTGTGTTGGTGTCTACCGATAAAGCCGTGCGCCCAACCAACGTGATGGGCACCACCAAGCGTATGGCTGAGCTCGTTTTACAAGCATTGTCACGTGAGCAAAATAAAACCCGTTTTTGCATGGTGCGCTTTGGAAATGTGCTTGGCTCATCGGGCTCGGTTGTGCCGTTGTTTAGAACCCAAATTGCTAATGGCGGCCCGGTAACCGTTACTCACCCCGAAATTACTCGATTTTTTATGACAATACCAGAAGCATCCCAGTTAGTTATTCAAGCTGGCGCTATGGGCAAGGGCGGTGATGTCTTTGTATTGGACATGGGAAAGTCGGTTAAAATTGTCGATTTAGCTAAAAAAATGATCCGGTTAAGTGGTTATGAAGTTCGCAGTGATAAAAATCCTGAGGGTGACATTGCGATTGAATTTAGCGGATTACGTCCAGGTGAGAAATTATATGAAGAATTACTTATTGGTGATGATGTTACGGGTACTGAACATGAACGCATCATGACAGCCAATGAGCTGTATTTAACCTGGGCTGAGTATTCTGTCATTTTAGACCGCTTAGATATGGCTTGTCATAATTTTAATCATGAACTTATACGTGATATTTTACTCAAAACGCCTACTGGTTTTGCGCCAACTGATGGTATTTGTGACTTGGTATATCAGCAAAAAGCTAAAAATTCTGATGCGGCCAAAAAAGTGATTAATCTCGTATCTTAACTTTCCGATTAACAGATTTTTTTTCTATTTACGTATGTCATTAATCTATAGTTAGACTGAACTAACATGAGATCAGACTCTTTTTAGAAGGATTTTAGATGAAAGTTGTAATTCCTGTAGCGGGTTTAGGTACCCGTATGCTGCCAGCGACCAAAGCCATTCCTAAAGAGATGTTGCCTTTAGTTGATAAGCCGCTTATTCAATACATTGTGAATGAGTGTGTAGCTGCGGGTGTGAAAGAAATTGTATTAGTGACTCACGCCAGTAAAAACGCCATTGAAAACCACTTTGATAAATCTTATGAGCTTGAATCTACGTTAGAGAAGCGCGTAAAACGTCAGCTACTTGAAGAAGTACAAGCGATTTGTCCTAAAGACGTGACCATTATGCATGTGCGTCAAGGTGAAGCGAAAGGCTTAGGGCATGCGGTGTTATGTGCTTACCCGTGTATTGGTAATAACCCATTTGCGGTCGTGCTACCTGATGTTGTTCTGGATGAATATACCGCTAACCAAAAAACTGAAAACCTAGCCGCGATGATAGCGCGTTACAGAGCAACATTTGCTAGCCAAATTATGGTGGCTCCAGTACCTGAATGTGACGTCAATAAATACGGCATAGCCGATTGTAATGGTGTAGAGATAACACCGGGTGATTCAGCTAAAATCAAAAGAATGGTTGAAAAACCTGATGTTGGTCAAGCGCCGTCTAATCTTGCGGTTGTGGGTCGTTATGTATTATCAGAAAAAATCTGGCGATTGCTGGCTAAAACACCTGCGGGTGCAGGTGATGAAATTCAGTTAACTGACGCGATTGATATGCTGATTGAGCAAGATACCGTTGAAGCGTTTAACATGACGGGTAAGTCCCATGATTGCGGCGATAAACTGGGTTATATGAATGCTTTTGTTGAGTATGGTTTACGCGATGCTAAGTTGGGTGCAGATTTCAAAAAAAGTGTTGAAAAGATTCTGCTTGAACAGTAACACTTAATTATCATGTACTTTTTAAACCAACTCTTGTGTAGTTGGTTTTTTACTTTTTGGTGTTAAAGGGCCAGGACGTGACTTCGTCACTGCTAGGACGCTTCGCTTCTAGGGCGCTTCGCTCCTAGAACCTAGAACCTAGAACCTAGAAGGATGTAGTCCGCTCTCTGACGAGCCTGCGAGTCCGCCCTAGACACTTTTTTATTTTTGGAGTTTTTTAATGTCTCGTAAGTATTTTGGCACCGATGGTGTTCGTGGAAAAGTGGGGACGTTTCCTATTACGCCTGATTTTGCAATGAAGTTAGGTTGGGCGGCGGGTAAGGTTTTAGCCTCAACCGGTACACAAGAAGTGTTGATTGGTAAAGATACCCGCAGCAGCGGTTATATGCTTGAATCGGCCATTGAAGCTGGTTTGTCTGCTGCTGGCGTGAACGTAGCGTTAATTGGCCCTATGCCTACGCCAGCGGTGGCGTATTTAGCGTCTACTTTTAGAGCTGATGCCGGGGTGGTGATCAGTGCATCCCATAATCCTTTTTATGATAATGGGATTAAGTTTTTCTCAAATTCTGGCACTAAGCTTAATGACGAACAAGAGCTTGAAATTGAAGCGTTACTCGACCAAGCGTTAAATCATAATGCGATGGAATGTGTTTCATCTGAATTGTTAGGTAAAGTCCGCCGCATTACTGATGCCGCGGGTCGTTACATTGAATTTTGTAAAGGTGTGTTTGCTAAAGACTTAACTTTAGCGGGTCTTAAAATTGTGGTCGATAGTGCTAACGGTGCTGCTTACCATATTGCGCCGAATGTATATCGTGAGTTGGGTGCTGAGGTCATTAGCATTAATGATAAGCCTAATGGCACTAACATTAATGATCATTGCGGTGCGACCCATTTAGACAGTTTACAAACAGCAGTGATGGTACATGAAGCAGATTTGGGCATTGCGATGGACGGTGATGCAGACCGAGTGATGTTTGTTGACCATAATGGCCACGTAGTGGACGGCGATCAAATTTTATATATTTTGGCAAAATCTGCCAAGCAGCAAGGCACCATGATCGGCGGGGTGGTCGGCACGTTAATGTCTAACCTTGGCCTTGAGATCGCGTTAAAAGAAATGGATATCCCGTTTAAACGCGCCAAAGTGGGCGACCGTTATGTGGTTGAACAATTAAACGCTACCGGATGGCGCATTGGCGGTGAAGGTTCAGGTCACATTTTACACCTTGATCACGCCTCTACCGGTGATGCTGTTGTGGCGTCATTATTAGTGCTGCAAGCGGTATTACAATCTGGCGAGTCATTAGCTGAGATAGTATCGGGTATGAAAAAGTTACCGCAAGTACTGCTTAATGTGCGTTTAATCGCTAATAATGCCGATGAAATTATTGCTTCAGTCGCCGTAAAACAAGCAGTGATTGAAGCCGAAGCGGTACTTGCTGATAACGGCCGTGTGTTATTACGTAAATCGGGCACTGAACCGCTTATTCGTGTGATGGTTGAATCAACCGATCCTGAAATGTCACTAGCACAAGCAGAGCATATCGCTAATGCAGTTCGCGCCTAACGTTTAGGTAATGACCTGAAGACTAGCTTGTTCGCCACGGTCTAAACGTGGCGAACCTAAATTTATCTAACTGCTATGTTGAGGTTTATTAAAGCAGCAAATTTCATACTTACTCGATACCGTTGAGCATTCATAATATAGTTTGATATTATTGGCGCTTCGCTCTAGGGTCGCTATCTGACAACATTTGGCGCTTGCTATTTGTACTGCAAAATCATACGGTGTAATTACATTTGTAAATACGGAGTCAGATTATGGGAACCATTAATATTCGTGTCGATGATGAGCTAAAAACACGCTCTTATGCGGCCTTGGAAAAACTTGGTGTGACGCCATCAGAGTTGCTACGCCAAACATTAGAATATGTAGCGCAAAGAGGGGTACTGCCATTTAAGCCTGTACTGTTAACCGATGAGGACCAAGCCCTTATAGAGTTAGCAAAGGCTCGCTTGGCCGATCCACAACCTGGCGTGAAGGTTACTTTGGATGACCTATGAATTAGAGTATGATCCCCGAGCTTTGAAGGAATGGCACAAGTTGGGTGGTACCGTTCGCCAGCAGTTTAAAAAGAAGTTGGCTGAGGTGCAGGTTCACCCTCGTGTCGAAGCTAATCGGTTACGGGAATTACCAGACTGTTACAAAATCAAGTTGCGTAGCGCGGGTTATTGATTGATTTACCAAGTGCAAGATGAGCTGATCACCGTTTTTGTTGTAGCCGTTGGAAAAAGAGAAGGCGCTGAAGTTTACAAAGATGCTGATAAACGTTTGTGATTTAAGGATAGGGCTATATATCCATGTTCATTTGTAACATTTATGGTAAATATTTTAATTTGTAACTAATCAGAAGGTGCATTGAAACATTTTTATCCAAATGTGAGCCTGAACCTAGAAATAACAAACTTTATTATCAAAAAATGACGTTCGTCCTCAAATAAATTATCAAACTATAGCGTTGTTATCGCTCATGATAACCTTAATCTTTTAGCAAACTATTATATAAACGCACAACAGTGCAGATAAAACGTCCTAAAAATAGATCACTATTACTCTAAATGCTTTCATAAGACAGAAAGCAATAATTGCCGTTATTCATGATTAAGTCTCTGTAGAATCTACTTTTAGACAATTTCAGATATTTGGAAGCGCCAGTATAAAAATGAAAATTTTAGTCACCGGTGGCGCTGGTTTTATCGGCTCTGCAGTAGTGCGCCATATCATCAATAGCACTCAAGATAGCGTCATTAATGTGGATAAACTGACCTATGCAGGTAATCTTGAATCGTTAGCGAGTATAGCGTCAAGTGATCGATATGTTTTCGAGCAAGTCGATATTTGCGACCGTGCGGAATTAGACCGAGTGTTTAAACAGCATCAGCCAAATGCCGTAATGCACCTCGCAGCAGAATCTCATGTTGATCGCTCCATCACTGGTTCATCAGACTTTATCCAAACCAATATCGTTGGCACTTATATGCTGCTTGAGGCGACGAGAGAGTATTGGAATACCTTGTCATCTGACGCTAAGCAAGCATTTCGCTTTCATCATATATCTACCGATGAAGTGTTCGGTGATTTGCCTCACCCAGATGAGTTGCAAGGCCATAGCCCAAATGAAGCGTTAGCATTATTTACTGAAAACACTGCTTATGCGCCAAGTAGCCCTTATTCTGCATCAAAAGCATCAAGTGACCACCTAGTGAGAGCATGGTTACGCACCTACGGCTTACCTACTGTGGTGACTAATTGCTCTAACAACTACGGCCCTTATCACTTTCCTGAAAAATTGATCCCATTGGTGATCCTTAATGCGCTAGAAGGCAAGCCGCTTCCTATCTACGGTAAAGGTGATCAAATTCGTGATTGGCTTTACGTTGAGGATCATGCGCGCGCACTTTATAAAGTGGTCACCAGTGGCAAAGTCGGTGAGACCTATAATATTGGTGGGCATAACGAAAAGCAGAATTTAGAAGTGGTACAGACTATTTGCACTATCTTAGATGCTCTAGTGCCTAAAGACACGCCTTACGCTGAGCAAATCACTTATGTGACAGACCGCCCCGGCCATGATCGACGCTATGCCGTTGATGCGAGTAAAATCAGTAATGAATTAAACTGGCAACCACAAGAAACTTTTGAAACGGGTTTACGTAAAACCATCGAGTGGTATTTAACGAATCAAGATTGGTGTCAACATGTCCAAGATGGAACTTACAAAGGTGAGCCGTTAGGCATTTAATCTCATTACTGCAATTATTGATCTGTTGTCCTAGATTTATGATCCAAAACCTAGGGCCTTTTCATCTAGGAACTTATTTACACATGAAAGGCATTATTTTAGCGGGCGGCTCAGGGACTCGTTTATACCCACTCACGAGAGGGGTATCCAAACAGTTATTGTCCGTATATGACAAGCCAATGATCTATTATCCACTGTCAACATTAATGCTGGCTGGGATCCGTGAAGTGTTAATTATTACCACCCCAGAAGACAGCGAAAGTTTTAAACGTTTACTCGGTGATGGTTCTGATTTCGGCATTCGGTTGAGTTATGCATTACAAGTATCACCAGACGGTTTAGCGCAGGCATTTTTAATTGGCGAAGAATTCATTGGACATGACAGTGTTTGCTTGGTGTTAGGTGATAACATCTTTTATGGGCAATCCTTCAGTAAAACATTGCAGAATGCCGCTAGCAAGGACGGTGGCGCCACAATATTTGCCTATCAAGTTAAAGACCCTGAAAGATTTGGTGTGGTCGAGCTTGACGTCAATATGAATGTTATATCGATAGAGGAAAAGCCCGCTAAACCTAAATCAAATTATGTTGTGACGGGTTTATATTTCTACGACAACAGCGTTGTTGAAATGGCAAAACAAGTTAAGCCATCACATCGCGGCGAGTTAGAAATAACCACGTTAAATGAAATGTATTTAACCAAGGGTAACTTGAAGGTAGAGTTGCTTGGTCGTGGTTTTGCATGGTTAGACACAGGCACATATGATAGCTTGCACGAAGCGTCTTCTTTTGTGCGTACTATAGAGAATGTGCAAGGGCTTAAAGTGGCCTGTTTAGAAGAAATAGCCTGGCGCAACGGTTGGTTAAGTACGGATGATCTTGCTAAATTGGCTGCACCGATGATAAGCAGCAACTATGGTCAATATTTAGCGAATTTAGCTGGTTCGGTTAACGAGGCTTGAGTATGAACATATTGGTCACAGGTAAAAATGGCCAAATTGCTAGGTGTTTAGTTAAGCAACTTAATACTCTACCAGATGTCACCTTGTTGGCATTAGATCGTGACCAGCTTGATATAACAGACCCTATTAGGGTTAATAAGGTTATTGCTGAGTTTTCACCCAATATCATTATCAATGCAGCTGCTTATACCGCAGTTGATAACGCGGAACAAGAAAGCGCATTGGCCTATGCTGTTAATCGTGATGGCCCTAAACACCTAGCTGTTGCAGCGCATCAAACTAATGCCACTATTATCCATATTTCTACCGATTATGTTTTTGCTGGCGATGCTCTTGTCGCTTATGTTGAGACTGATAACACCGAACCTCAAAGTGAGTATGGCCGAAGTAAACTCGCTGGCGAACAAGCAGTTGCACGAGCGTGTTCACGGCATATTATACTCAGAACCAGTTGGGCATTTGCTGAGCATGGGCATAATTTTGTCAACACTATGCTGCGTCTTGCTAAAACCAAAGCGTCTATAGGAGTTGTTGCCGATCAGTTTGGCGGCCCAACCTATGCGGGTGATATTGCCAATGCCATAGTGACAATTGTGAAACAGCTCGTTGATGGTCATCAAGCCTACGGGATATACCATTATTCCGGTTTTCCTTATGTCAGCTGGCATGCTTTTGCGACAAAAATTTTTGACCTTGCGGTAGCGCAAGGCGTATTGAAACAGCCCATTCAAGTTACCCCTATCACAACGTTAGACTATCCCACCCCCGCAATGCGCCCAGAAAACTCACGTTTAAATTGTGATAAAATCAATCAAGAATTTGGTCTTGTGCAAAGTGATTGGCAAGCCGCATTAGTCAACATTGAAGAGTATTCACGATGAACGTCATCGCTACACAAATTCCAGATGTGAAGATTATAGAGCCCACCGTGTTTGGCGATGATCGTGGCTTTTTTATGCAGACGTGGAGCCAGCAACAGTTTGAAGCACTCGTGACAGGCAAGCCTACCATTTTTGTTCAGGATAACCATTCCAAGTCGAACAAGGGAACATTACGCGGTTTACATTATCAAACACAACACACTCAAGGAAAGCTGGTACGTGTCGTGAGCGGTGAAGTATTTGATGTGAGCGTCGATATTCGTAAAGGCTCACCTACCTTTGGTCAATGGGTCGGCGTTTACTTATCTGCCGCTAATAAACGCCAGTTGTGGATCCCAGAAGGCTTTGCCCATGGTTTTTATGTAACAAGCGACCAGGCTGAGTTTATTTACAAATGTACTGATTATTATTGCCCTGGATCTGAAGAGAGTATTGCCTGGAATGACCCCGCTATTGGCATTCAATGGCCGTTAACTAACCCACCTTTATTATCAAATAGAGATGCTCACCACAGTGTATTGCTCAAGCACGCACAATGTTTATAGCATTTAGATGCGCTTCGCTGCTAGGACGCTTCGCTGCTAGGACGCTTCGCTGCTAGCTGCACCTCATCCTGGATAGAGCGGGATATCACTGAGCGAATGTGATCAACGACTCGGCTCTTAAAACGAGGTATTTTGTAAACTCGCTACTCTAATTACTGCCCATTGTCCCATCTGCCTACAGCAAGTGAGTGCGCTATAGTTTATCTATAATTACGCATCTTAATAGCTCTTATGATATACAATAACTAATCACTTTTGTGTTATTTTGGTTAGGGTGATATGTTTTTATATATAATTTTTCTTCAGTGATGCATTAAGACGTATTGAAATGAGCTATGTAACAGAGCAGATATTAGAAAGCCTTCGAGACGCTCGGGTACGTAAGGGGTTTAGCCAGAGAGAGCTGAGCGCTCGTTCGGGTGTACCGCAAAGCCATATATCGAAAATCGAGTCTGGTGGCGTTGATTTAAGAATGTCCAGTTTGATTGCACTTGCCCGTGTACTCGACCTAGAGTTATTTGTCGTACCTAAAAAGTCTGTTCCTGCCATCAAGTCGATCATTCGAAGTAGTAACGGTACTCATAATAACGGTCTTAGCGATGAAAGTGAGCAAATGTCGCCAGCATACCAGTTAGAGGAAGACGACGATGACTAATAATGTCTCTACGTTAAACGTTTTGCTCTATGGTGAACCCATCGCAACGATCACTAATGTGGGCAATGACAGAACGCTATTTGCCTTTATGGATCCGTACGTTAATGACGAATCACGGCCCGTGTTAGGGCTTGGCTTTAAAGATTCGCTAGGTGGCTTGCTGACCAACTTCAAACCTACCCAAACCAAGTTAACCCCATTTTTCTCTAATCTTTTGCCAGAAGAAACCATGCGTAATTACCTGGCAGAGCGTGCCGGTGTGAACCCTGCGCGGGAATTTTTTCTATTGTGGGTGCTAGGGCAGGATTTAGCTGGCGCGATCACGGTTGAATCGGCCGATGGTGAAGCGCTGCCGCCTAATGTGCATCAAGACATTGAAGGTGAAACGAAAATTGAAGCTCCAATGCGCTTTTCATTGGCGGGTGTGCAGTTGAAGTTTTCAGCCGTACAACAAGTAAACGGCGGTTTGACCATTCCTGCTACGGGTAAAGGTGGCTCTTGGATTGTGAAATTGCCGTCGTCTCGATTTGAAGCTGTGCCAGAAAATGAATATTCGATGATGGAATTGGCTCGAATGTTGGGAATTAAGGTGCCAGAGACTCAGCTACTTTCCATTGACCAGATTGCCAATATTCCAGAAGGCATTGGCAAATATGGCAGCTCTTTTAAAAATGCTCAGGCTTTTGCGATCAAGCGTTTTGACCGTGCAGATGGTCAAGCTGTGCACATTGAGGACTTTGCGCAAGTTTTTGGTGTCTATCCTCAAGATAAATACAAAAAAGCGAGTATGCGGAATATTGCTCAGGTTATCGGCATCGAAGGTCAAGACGAGGACATCGCAGAATTTACTCGCAGGTTAGTGTTCAATACGTTAATTGGCAATGCCGATATGCATTTGAAGAATTGGTCTGTGATTTATAAAGACAAGCGCACCGCATCGATTGCACCTGCTTATGACTTTGTCTCGACTATTCCTTATATCCCAGATGATAGTGCGTCGCTCAAGGTTAGCCGTAGCAAAAAATTCAGCGATTTCACGTTGGATGAGTTATCACACTTAGCCGCTAAGGCCATGCTGCCAGAAAAATTGGTGTTAGATACCGCCAAGCAAACCGTAGCAGGCTTCCATGAGGTATGGGCGAAAGAAAAAGCGCATTTACCACTTACCAAGTCGATGATTGAAGCAATCGAGACACACTTACGAAGCATACCGCTACGCTAAAATGAGAAAAGATTGCCGAGTAAAGTCTGGTTTTATTCTTATCGGTCAAAAGACTCACTCAAACTTCTTCTTGCGATCATGACGGTAATTTTTTGTGGTATAAGTTGGGGTCATAGCACTTGATATCGATTGTTCAATAGACTCTCGCAATCCACTAAATAACCGCACTTCCTCAGAACGCTTCAAATAGTCCATGATGCCATCACTGATGTACTCAATAATTTCCTTAGCCTTTCTGATCCGAAATTCCTTACCCTCAGCTAATTTCAGCAAGTGAGACTCGTCTGGGAACGTTTTACTGCCAGCAAGCTTAAGCGCCATTTTGTTATCTATGGTGTCGTATATAAGCGTATGAGTAATATCAAATGGAGGAGACACAAAAATCCTAGACATATCCTGTGAGTATAGCAACGCAAAATTTTTCAAATGAGCATCACCATTACCGATGAGGCAGTTAAATACGATGTACCGGTACATTGTCTCTATTTCCACTTGGCTATTGGTGTACAGATAAACAGCCTTGAGTAATGTCTCATAACTACCACTGTACTTAGCATCAGGATCATTTGGCTTCTTTAGCAGCGTGGTGAAATCCTCATAACCAAGCTTCATCCCCTCTGACGTTTTGTCAAAACGCTCAACTACAAAAGTCTCAAAATTCTCTGCAAGGTAAGTCGCTGGAGGTTTCAAGCCACAATGGTTCGCCGCCCCCATGCAAACGTATTCGTTCACTGTTAGTAGTGGGAATTCCTGGTCAAACGACTTAACGATCAAGTCCTTTTGCTCAACGGTTCTATCGGTTATAGCGCCACCAACACCAGGAATACTGACTTTAGGCTGCATACCCGCGAGTGAGTTTCGCAGGTAATATTTTTCCAGTAATTGAGGGAACAACGGTTCAGTACTTCGATACGTCAGAATATCATTAAGGGATATCGACTCGACCTCAGGCATTTCTAATTCACTCTGATAAGACAACATACCGATACTGTGATCACCCTGAAGTGCCAACAAGTACATGTCGTTAACCTTGGCATAGCGCGCAAGCTTTTCAGCAATAAAACGGCGATTAAAACCCTCTGGCAAATTTTGCGCGAACACAGGATGCAATGCAGAAGATGAGTAACCATCCAACCCCTTTTTCGTCATAGTAAGCGACACATGCTTAGCATCCTGAATTGGTTGGTAATGATGCACAGAACCATACGTCAACACACCTAACTCAGCATCATCAGCACCAACAACAACTATGCGGTTGATTTTAGATGGGAAACTAATTTCAGTAGCCATTAGTCATCTTCCTTAAATATGCTATCAATCTCATCCCAATCTGGTAACTCATGAGTCTTTGGAGTCACACTAAATTGCAAATCAATTGCATCAAGCAAACGCTCAAAAATATCAAATGAACCAGTGAACCGACCATTCTCAATTTCAGAAATAGTAACCTTATGAATACTCGTCAATTCAGCGAGGCGCTGCTGGGTATAACCTAACGCTTTGCGGCGTTGACTAACAGCTGTACCAATCTCTGCTCTACTGCCCATACATCACCAATAAGTTAGCCATATAGCTAACATCATAAACTAAAGCATCTAAGTTAGCTATATAGCTAATATTGTTTAAGCTAGATCACCATAAAATCACCAAGTTAATCCTAAAGAAGCAATTTAGTGAGCCAGAGAAGCGATAGCTATCTTTGAAAAAATGGAAAACGATAATGGTGAGTAGTAAAGAACTTTAGCCCCTAAACCGTTCGGTTACATTTGTTATATAACATTTAGCTGCCTGATAGGCAGCTACGCTGATAAATTATATAAAGGAAAATGCCTAGCAGATGGAGTTTATCCTCTGGCGAGTAGGATTTCCTAGGATCTCGCTCTTTTACTTTGGGCGTTCTGTAGTCGCAAACTGGCGCTTGATTTTTTGAACCTAAATCGTGTCAATAAGTAGTGTAATAGCTATTTTATGTGCTAATATTGTTTCAATAAGTGGTTTTTACTCTCTTTGTTGAACCGAAATGGATGCATAATGTCGAAAGCAATTACGATTCAAATTAACTACGCTTTTGAGTGGCATGATGTTGCGACTATCGAGTTTGCAGAACACCTTGATTCAAGCTTTTGTCGACTGGACTATGAAACAGATCATGTATTTGCACACTATAATGATTTTGCAGAAACCGCAGCCTGCGTCACTTTGCCAAACGACACCATGCCCTATCGAAATAATAAAAACTGGTTTCGTTTTTTAGATGACATTATTCCCGCAGGCTCAAGTCGTAAATACTGGCTACGAACACTGCGCTTGCTCGATGAAGATAAGCTTACCAGGAATTTTATCCTGTTATCTCAAGGTACTATCGCACCGATAGGCAATATCAGGGTGAAAGAGTCGGTACCTGCCGCTATTACCAACCCAATACCGGTAACGTTTAGCGTTGAGGATGTCTGTAGGCTTGAAGTCGACTTTATCGAATACGCACAGGCCAATGGAGCCGCTGCTAGCGGTGCGTCTGGTGCAGGTGGTGCTGCGCCTAAATTACTTCTTCGTTGTGATCCATATGACAGAGTGTGGATCGATACCTTTCAGGATAATCCAAGCAATCTAGACACCCGATACTTAGTCAAATTTCCAAGAGGAAGCGCAAGTATCGACCACGATATTTTAAGGGCTGAGTTTCACTTCTATCACGAACTTAAAGCGCTTGGTTTCGATACTATACCCACTGATGAAATGCGCTTGATAGCGAGCGAGCGAGGTCCATCACTTTGGTTGCCGAGGTTTGATGTTGCAACAATAGGCAATAAACAGCAACTGCTTGGTATGGAGTCAGTTTACTCTGTGTTAGATATTGCTCCTGCTACTATGATGGAGCATGGCGAGGTGATCCGCGCTTTAATAGAAGTGTTTACTTTAAAAAACGATAACAGTGAAACAACAACGTTTCTCGATGCAGAGAATGGAATCGCAGCGTTTGTTATCGAGTGGGTTCGCAGGGACTTGCTTAATATTGCTTTTGGTAATTCCGATAATCACGGTCGTAATACGTCATTCATCAAGCAGAACAACCGTGTATCCCTTGCGCCTATCTACGACTTTGCCCCCATGAAAGCCGATCCAAAAATGATATCAAGGACTTTTATATGGGGGGGAGGACTTGAATTAGGTGGACAATATGACTTTGTTAACATCGCCAATAGTCTTGCTGATCTTATTGAACCAAAAGAGCTTTTAGATGCATTGGCTCAAACAGCAATAGAATTAGTTGAACTCAAGCAAAGGCTGGGAAACCGAGGTGTTCCCCAGTCTATTCTCTCTTTCCCAAGTATGGGGTATGAACATTTAGAGCAGAAATTCAAAACCTGGAAACTACTATGACAGAAAAGGCCAAAATGTTAGCCCAAGAGAATCGTCATGGCCGACTACCACTTGCTGCAAAGCGTCAAAAATTGCCGAGCTCTGTCAAAGATGAGCTTATGAAAAGTATTTGCATTGAGCTTATTACCAGTCAGATCACGATGGGTAAGGCTTTGCAGAGGTTGCGTACTGAAATGCTATTCGCAAATCAAGAGCAATATGCCAAAATGGTCGGCATTACAAGGAAGACATTATCTGAGATTGAGGGAGATAAATCGAAAGCTAGCGCTTTAGTTTAGGCAAAGCCCTAAGGGGGGTTGGACTGGAGTTATTGGTCTTACCCAGAGATAAGTTTTTACAGGGTGAAATCATCGGTTATGAAAGCGCAACTGACGGTTCTGGCGCAAAAGTATTACCGGGATGATGTGTCAAAGGTTGATAAAACGGTATCATTCTTGATAATAGACTCACTTAAATCAAAAAAGCTTCAATACGGTACTCTGCATGACATTAATGGCCATTATCGACAACTCTGAGCTCAACACATCTAACAAACAGTGGCAAAAGCTCGACAAATTGTGGCAAGACGTCGAGAAAAAACAAGCGCGTAATCAACGCTATCGCGCAAAATTAGATGGTTTTTATGAAGAGTTTAAACCGCTAATCGAGTCAAAAGAGCATGTTGTGTGTGCTGCGACCGGAAAGTGGATCCAACATTTACTAACTTTTGTGCCACGCAAAACGATTAAGGGTAACCAAAGGGTTGAACTTTATGGTTGGATTGAAGAGGAGCTCACTATACTTGAGGCCAACCCATTTAATCCCATTAGCACAACTGATTTGCGAGAGTTTTTTACTTCGTTATTGATTGATTTTCAATCGACGATGCCAAAGCAAACGGTGAGTGATGAAGAGCTTGAGGCGCTAAGGGAAGATCTGTTTGGCATGTTTGGTGAGTGGTTGCCTTTAAGCAACGAAGAGCTTATTGATATGATACATCATCCTGAACGTTTTCAAGCGTATATTCATGACATGCTCAGCCAAAGCAATAACGCAGAAGCTCAAGATGAACATCAAGATGATGTTGAGTGGGATGAACCAGGCTGGGACATGGGTGATGACTTTTCATTCGAAAACGATGACTCTGAATTACCGATGAGCACTGCGTTATTTGAAGATAAAGCGATGACGAAACTGTATCGACAACTCGCGAATCAACTTCATCCTGATAAGGAGCAAGATCCTGCGCAAAAAGCCTTAAAGAAGGACTTAATGCAGCTTCTTTCTCAGGCTAAAAAAGGTAAAGATGCGCTCGCGTTACTGATGATGGCACAGGAACATTTGCCCGAATATAAACTCATCGCTGATGAGGGCATGATAAAGCGAGTGGAAGCCGCGTTATATTCAAAAATAGCATTACTAAACCAAGATCATCAATTTATGCAGCATGGCAACGACATTAAATCGGAAATTTGGCGTCGTTTTGGCGGTGGCGGAAAGGCGTCGCGCGCAAAAACGTTGCAACAGTATGGCGATCTGCTGATCATTGAAGCTGAAGCATTATACGCTAAGATCAATAACGTCACGACGGTGCAAGCCCTGCGTGAACAGTTAAGTCAGCGAATGCATCAGCAGGAATTGAATGACATGATGGGGTTTGGCATGTTTGAAGATTTTCTAGATTAGATTTTGTTTGTCGAGATGTCATCGCTGACGTTTTAAGCGTTTGGCATGCTCACTTCATCTATTATGATGGGGTCTTAATCCAAGCCACTATAGACCTTGTCACTGGGTCTATAGTGGCAAAGGTTTTTTAGCCCAGTCCCTCGCTTTTCATTAATGAGTCAAATGCATTACCATCAAGGCGAGAAGCATTGGCAACATAGGGGGCATAGACTTCAAACAGTAGTCGGGTGTCGCTATGTCCTAGCATATGGGAAATGTATAGCGGGTTCTCATGAGCCGCAATATGCAGCACTGCGGCTGTATGGCGTGTTTCATAAGGTCGACGGAGTCTTAAGCCTGCGGCTTTTAAGGTGGGGAACCACAATTTACGACTTATAAAATGCGTTGAAGGTGGTAAGCCTGTCGGCGCGATAAATACAAAGTTAGATCGTCCGGTTTTAACGGCTTGAATACGTTTAAACGCATCAAATACGGTGTCACACATCTTAAGCTCACGGCGTGATTTTGGTGTTTTTACATCACACACTTCACCATTAACCCAATTTTGACGAACGCGAATTAATCGATGGTCAAAATCAATGTGGTCCCACTCTAAACCATGCACCTCACAGCTGCGCATGCCCGTCCAGAAGCGAATGATAAAATAGTCCTTCCACTTTTTAGGCACACTCGCAAGAAACTTGCGCACCTCATCGATGGTCATGGGGTTTGACTCTGCTTTTTCTTCTTTGAAGGCCTTATAACGTCTCAGTGGATACTCAAACTTATACTCTTCTGCCGCTAAGCTGATAATGGCAACCAAAGGCCAGAGGATGAAGTTAATTCGCCGATTAGACAATAAACGAGAACCGTCTTTTTTTACCCCTTCACTTAAGTCCTGACGAAAGTAATCCACCTGTGACAGCGATAGTTCGTTGACTAATGTGTTGCCGAAGTGGGGGATAAGGTATTTATCCAATGCACTGCGCACCGAATCTCGATAGCTGTTTTTCCAGGTGGCTTTTTTTCGTTCAAACCACTGGTTCGCAAAGTCATCAAAGAAGGGGTATTGACGGTCGGGGTGAGTGGCGCGTTGCAGTTGTTCAAACTTGACCACTTTTTTGCTGTTTGGGAAGTAGTCGCGGTATTGGAAGGTGCCTAAGTCAATTTCGGCACTCATTTTTTTTAGTGTGGCTTTGGCGTTGTTGAGGTTTTTAGGGGTGGCCATCAATTGGGTGCCTTCACGAAAACGGCAACCATAAAGATGTAAGTCGAACTGAATACGCCCATTGGGGCGAATGCGAATATGGACCATGAAAGGCCTCCATCAAATAGATCTGTCCCTACCCGATGGAATTCGTTAGAATTTAGCCATCGGCTGGGCTTGGATTAATAGCTAGGGCAGCCGGTACGGGGGAGAGTGGTTGCCGCCACTCTCTCCCAACTGCTATTTAAGGGTGACCTAACTTGTAAAACGCGCAAGTTAATCACCTCAGTGTGTCTTCCCAATAGGCTAAAAATATAGCTTATTCGTTAACCAGTTCTAGTTATATACCCAGTACTGTGTATTTGTCCAGTGTTTTATTGTACTTATTCAAACAACACATCAACATAATGCGCCACGCCCGTTTTATTCCGAAATCAAACATCCTTAAAACCAAATAAATCATCCTGGCTATGTGTATCGCCATCAGCATTCTGCTGTTTTAGCATGATCTCTAGTCTGGCTTTCGACTGCAGTACCAGTTCCATTTTCGGGGAAGCATATTCGATATCTGTGATACTTTGGTAAGGCTCGGCATTATCTCTGTCGTTATAAAACCCCAACTTTAGCCCTCCTTGCTCATTAATTAATACCGCGATTTTCATTTGTTCAGCATTGGTAATATCTTTAATTCGCACATGATTTAGCTGACTCAGATTGATGCTGTATAACGAGGGCTTGTGACAATCGATGTGTTTTGTGCGAATAAAACGGTTACTGCCGGTCTCTTCAACTAAGCTGGCAAGCATGACATAGTCTTTATCGATATAGAGTAGTGCTTGATTGGCTTTTTTGAGTGGCGTAATCGACAAATATTTTTTGAGATCTTCTTTAAAATCATAAACGTTGATGAAAATTTTTACCTCGACCCGATACGCTGTTTCTTTTTTTAATCGATATTCACGCAGTGATGCTAACGAACTTGAGTTCACGCTGTGACCATCACTAAATATTGCGCGTTCATCATCTAGATAATACAGGATCTGTTCTGCATCAGTGTTATGACAGATCCGTTCTAGTTGTACCACGCTATCTTTGTTCAGCAATATGCCATGTGTTACTTCCATATTCTCTGGTAGCGCACAGGTCTGAATATTGTTGTCACGCTCAATACGGACTTTTTGTAGCTCTTTATTGAGCTCAAACACATCAAACGGCTGATGGGCCTCGGCGACGTCAAGGATCACCCTCGCCGAATCAGTAGGTAATGACTGGTAAGCTTGGTTTTTATGCTGTTCAAGAAAAGCAAGATGCTCCTCGATTGGCGGTTTAGCTTGAATGTATAGACGAGATACTTGTGCCATCAGGCCATTGAGTATCGGTAACTTTTGCTGTTTACCATACTCGACTTCGATAGTGATTGGGTTTCTATTTAACGTGTTATCTAGTTCAGCCCGCCACCATGTACTGAAGCTACTTGCACATAACGACCATTGACCTTTTTTGAGTCCCCAGTCACTGCTAAGTGGCAATTGAACCATAGAGGGAAAATCGCTCTGACCTCCGATTAAATAGCCCAGTTCTTTGTTCTCTATCACCACAGTGACATAAGGAATAGGATCTCTATCACTGATAGCGTTAACCAGGTGGCTAATGCCTTGTTTACGGTCTGCATTGAATTCAAGTTTTGGCATGGTGGGATCCTTTTAAGTCGTGATAGTTAATAGATCAGCAAAATACTGCGCTAGTGGGCGTTTGAATATTATTGCTGAAAATGGTGTGTGCAATATGATGTTAAGACTGGTGTCACCAACGGGTATAACGTTATACAACACTGTGTCTTGCTTGCGAGCAAAGTGGCTTTTGACCAATTCAAGCTTATGACTGTTAAGGCTTTTTCGATTTTGCACTAAAGTCAATTTTGCATTGAATGATTTGAGAAACCCTTGATGACATAAGCTCTGAAATGCTTTAAGTGTTCGTTGGTTGCAGGGGCAATTAAATACAATATCTAGCTTGCCTGGCTCATCCGGTCTTGCTAAGTGTTCACTTATGAACGCTTCAGCAATCGTTGCTCCGCCTAAGTGCTTCATCGCGGTGCATTGCTTTTTATCCAACACTAACCCTTGGTGTTGCCCCAACAGCATCCACGCTTGGCTCAGGGACCTCATTGTAAGCTCTCCAGTTGTTAACTTGCGCATTGCTTGACCATTTATAAGATGAAATACTTGCCCGTTGTGCCATTGTCTTGGTGCGTTAGCAGTCCAAATTTTTAACCATTCATTGTCATCCCATTGCTGTTTAAGCATGGATGCTGGCTGTTTTGGGACGATTCTTTTTAGCAGTTGCGCTTCGCTATAGTAGGGGCGGTAACATTTTTTAGCTTGTTCAGGCAATGAGGCGTATTGAGGACTAAGTTCAGCAAGTACCCTGGATATATCATTTGAACCGGTTGGCATATCTAAAATGAAGCGTAATTCATCACGACTGTAGTAACATTTGTGTGGCTTAAATAGTGGAATGATCCGCTCAAGTCCATGTAAATAATGACGCCGTGTGGTTGCATAGTGGGCATGGCCAAATTGGGCGCTAATTACATCAAAAAGCAAGCAGTCGTTTATCTCGCTAAAATCACGCCCCTCTAGCCAAAAACTAAAGCGTGCTAAGCAGTTCTGTTTAGTCAGCATTGTTTGCATCGCTCTATCATCGAGCAAACAGGCCAAATGGTTATCTTCTCGTTCATAGGCTAAATGCAACCCCTGCAGATAGGTGAGCTCAACACCTGAATGGCGTAAATGATGAAAACGTACTTGCGTGCCAAACAGTCCTTTGAGCACCTGTGTTACCGGGTATAAATAATGACTTGCGCGTGACGCAATGGATTCACCACATAATGCCAATAGCGGTTGTGCGTGATCACTCTCTGCATGGATTTTAATGACAATGCGTACAAGTTTGGCTGCCACTTCTGGCATGACAATATACACATGGCGAGTTTGTCGATTTTTAGTTCGGCCTTCAGCAGTTTTTGTGATGGTGAGCTGAAAATGGTTATTCTGATTGAAGGCTTGACGAATATCCCCCACACGAAGGCGTAATACCTCGCCACGACGTAACGCACCATAGAAGCCAAATAAGGCTGCGACACTGGCAAACAGTCGTTGCAGAGCGTGGCCATTTGATGAAGATAGTAAGTGCTCGATAACTAGGTGTAACTGAGCAACACTCAGCCGAAAGGGATCAACTCGAGCAGGTAAACTAGGCTTTTCAAATTGACTCAAATCAAGGTGATCGGTCAATGGCTGTTGGGACACACTGCGTAAAAACTGGTAGAAATGCCAGGCCTGAGAGTCTTTGTCATTAAGGGTTTCAAATGCTTGCTGCGCCCATAGTGCTAATTTATCGGGCTCGCAAGCCGCTTGATACGTTAACGGAGCAAGGTTTTTGTAAAAGTTGCTGTAGCGGTCGACTGTGTCTGCTGGTAGGTTGTCACGTTTAACTCCGCCCTCAATAAATAACGACTCGCAGAAATGAAACAGAAGCTTAGGCAAGATGTTATCTTGAGTCCCACTGGGCACTAATGGGATTACTGCGGATGCGTTGTTTTTACGGCGGTAAGATTTGATTAATTCTTTGTGTGGCCAATGAAGCTTCCCCGACTTTGAATGAATGGCATCTTGGTTTTCTTGTCGCTGAAATACGATAGGTTGGTAGAGTGATTTTTTGATTGCGAGTGGCAACGTTGGGCTGAAATGTTGAGGTAACGTCGCAACATGGCGTAGAGGATCTGAAATATCGCGCAACAGTTCGGCAGGTACTTGATAATGATGGTGCCACAATGACTGAAACGTTCGTTGCCACTTCGCTTCTGAGCGCGGAACAAGATAATAAGGCTGCGCAGATAATGCACTATTTAATGCTTTTAAAAGGGCACTTTTTGTTGGTTCCTGAGTTTGCTGTAGCATATATTGTTGTAATAGCCGATAAGCAAACAGTGGCAGTGGTAACCGGGTAAAACTAGGCTGAGTGTCGTTAGCAAATGCCGCGATAGGCGTTGGGTGTGGCACCTTTAGGGTATATTGACCTTCAAAAAATGTGATTGGATCAGTACTACAGAGCACCGCTTGCCAGTAATTTAATGGCAGGGGCGCTACTTCTATGTAGAGCACGACCAGTAACCAAGCTAATTCACTCTGAGATCTACTTTTGGGGGCGGCGAGAAAGCGCTGGCGTTGCTGAGAGTAGCCTCGTAGTACTCTGCCAGCATCGTCGTTGAAGATTTGTATTTCACGCATCCACTCGAGTGCACGATCTTGACACCGCGCCTCTTCTTTTAGAGGCAGCACCCAATCACAGACTTCATAAAGAAATTGTAAGACTTGAGCTTTTGCTCGTTTGAGCCGACGTTGTCGCCCAGTTGGAATGTCGCTTATGGCATTATTTATTTGCTTGAGACTGACTTCACTGAGTTGACGTTGGCTGGCGTGTTGCTCAATCTGTAGACATACCCAATCGATATCGCTGCGTTTTTCTATCACTAGCCCCAAGTCATCATGGTAGCGCTGTAATGTACTGTAATTGAACATATCACTACTCCTCCATGATTGGCGCTAGCTGTAAAAAATCACTGATGCCGTTAAGGTGTTTTTTGAGTTTTCTTTGTGATGCTGGGAAATGCATATCACTGCCAAGGTGCTCACCGAAGGAGGAGTGTCCCATTAGTTGATCAACATCTTGAGTCGATAAGACTGGATCGAGTGATGCCCTTGCGTGCTGAGCAAAAAAATGCCGTAGTTGGTAGGGCACAACCTGAACACTTTGTATGCATTCAGACCAGTACTGCCTCATAAAATAACGCAGTGTCTTTGCTGTGAGAGGCTGCGGTTCACCTACTTCATTGATCTCAAACCACACCATTGGTGAGGGGGTAAACTTTGGGAAAAATTGATTGAGTTGCTGTTTGAGCTGTTCAAATCGCTGGATTGCTTGCTGCAGATAATCAGGGAGCATAATACTGCGCCAGCGTCCCTTGTCGCTAACAATAGCGTATTGAAAGTTAAAGCAGTAAGCCTGTTCAAGCGTAATCGCATGCGTCGGGCGAGCACCTGTTAATACGATGAACAGTAATGCGAGTTCATTCGCGCGAAAATTAACTAACTCACGTAAGGCGATCGTGGTGTACTGCGGGCGTGTCAGCTGTCGCCCTTGTTGATGTAAATGACGGAAAAAATGCCTTACTTTATCCACCTCCAACATCCGCTGTGACCCAATAGCAAGAGCTTGTGTTTTGACATAGGTTTTGGTTGCTTTAGTGAGATCGAGGTGAAACTCTGCAATGCGGCCCGCTACGAGTAAATGTTCAGGCAGAGGGTCATTTCTATGTAGCAGTGAACGTTCGTTAGCGGTGATGGGAAGCGGCACACTGAGCATCGGTTCGAGCTTCGGATCCATCAGTACTTGACGAAGTCTATCGAGATATCGGGTTTGTGCGTGAAAGATCTCGTAACGTAGCTGATCGCTGTCTTGGGATTGATAGGCACTGGCAGAGTGATGATGCAAGCCTGCTTCACCGAGCAATGTTCGTTTACTGAGTGTCGATAGGCTACTATCAAGATTGGCTAACGTTTTGAAGTAACCAAAAAGTCCATCACGGCGCATGCGGTATCGGCCTGATAATGAGGGTGGGGTTCGCCATTTTGTCGTTACCCAATCAATAAAAGCCTCTTTTTCATGAACGGATAGATCCCAATGCTCGATAGACTGGGTTAAGGCATGGCTAAAGTAAGCATTGAGCCCGTTCGGTAACGGCTGCCACTGCCATTTAATGCCATGTTGTGTGTCGTGTGCCAATGCATACTCGACCCATGAAATATTATTCATACGCACTCGCCGTAGTGCATTGGCTCTGCATGGTTCACTGCCAGTGAGAATGTCTATCGTGGGGATATCGTCAATAGTTTTGCAGTCCACAAGTTCGCCAGTGAGCCAAAGATAGACAAAATAAAACAAATGTCGATCGTAAGGGCTGATCTTTTTGTTAACGCTAGGGTGTCTTTGCGATTTTAATCGATGCAGAGCGGTAAGTAATGTTAACGCTACGCTCATCGGCTCAGGGAAGACTCCACCGCTATTTCGTTGACGTGCTTTACGTTTGATAGCACTTAGTTTACTCATGCTTTGCCTTTGCTCTTATCGTCATTGCGGGCTAGCTTCTTGTTGTCTAACCGTATTGCAGATGGCGATACCCCTGCAAATAGTGCTAAGCGGCTTTTCTTTGGCAGAGTATTGGCTGATATCGAATGGGTTGACTTAGCATTATTAAGTCTAGAAGCCAGCGTTTTTAGGTGTGAAGATTGATAGCTGTTTTGCAATGCTGGAAGGGTGAACATTAATGTCGTGATTGTTTGCTCGATGTTATCTGCTGAATGTTGGTATTCACATAAGCTCACTTTTTGTGATTGAGCACAGGGATGTTGTCTCAGTAGAGCAAACAATGGTTCGGGCGTTAAAAGTAGAAAATGCTCATGAGTTACAGATATGACATACAGAGTTATTGTTTTCAGCAAGATATGTATTTCATGCTCATGAAGATGGTCAATCACGCCGGCGGGGGACGGCACCGTTATCTCCTCGCGGAGTAAACTTGCGACCAAAGGATGGTACTCGAGGGTAAAACTGTTAATTAAGCGCTGTTTTGTTTTCATATTTACCATATTTTTATTCTTCATGCGCATATAGATGACGCTTACCGAAATTAATTTTTCATGTCTCTTATTTACTGTCTATTTGTACAGTAATTATTGGTAATTACAATAGATATACTATTTATATTTATTAATAAATCCTTTACTATTCATGATATTACACAACAAAAATGTTGTTTTTTATTGTGTAATAAACGATTTAGGTGATTTTGATTCATATTTTGGCGAAAGATAAATTGATTGGGATGATGAATTTAAATTGATGTGGATGCACTTATAGATTGTTATTGAGCTTGTCGTGGAGAGTAAATTGATAGTATCCCCCGAACCAATTATTGGCATCTCTGAATGAAATGGCATTACACCTTGTTGATTTTAAAAGTCTAATACAACGAAAATTACCTGATCACATTGTGGGAAAACCGGTTCCATCATAGTATTTTTTAACATTAGCAATCGTGGATTGCACCGTGCAAAAGCACAAAATTTTCAATACGAATAATTGATTACGGTATTTCTAGTCGAGGCATGATTATTCGCAAGATCCGCTAGAGCAGCGTTAAAGTCGATTTGACGACAAACAACAATTCACTGCACAACATAAAATCAAGGTCTCGACCTTTTTGTTTTTGTTTGTCGATCTTGTGCACCAGTTTGCTTGGGAGTCTTTGACAGGCCTATGGTGATTGCAGACGATTAATTAGTTTCTTACTTAGGCTGTTGTTGAATAATGTTAACTTCTTGACCTTTTAAATACTGTGGATGATATGGCTGATCGGTACACGTCTAACGAACCACACCTGTTTATCTAAATTTTTGCATTTAAAGGGATATTTAAATAACAATAGTCGTAAAACGCTGCTAAAAAGGTGACAAGATTAATGACTTGGCGCGTGACATAACCATTAACGAGTGTGGTAAATGACGCCAATCTGTTATCTGCCCTATGTCGCCGCATTCACTTTATAATAGGACTAAATTCCTATTTAAACCATTAATAGAATCAAAAGAGCATGTTGTGTGTGTTGCGACCGGAAAGTGGATCAGACATTTGTTAACGTTTGTGCCACGCAAAACGATTAAGGGTAAGCAAAGGATTGCACTTTATGATTGGATTGAGGAGGAGTTAACTATACTTGAGGCTAATCCATTTAATCCCATTAGTACGACTGATTTACGTGAGTTTTTTACTTCATTGCTGGTTGATTTTTAATCAATTATGCCAAATCAAACTGTTAGTGATGAGGAGCTTGAGGCTCTTCGGGAAGATCTGTTTGAAATGTTCGGTCAGTGGTTGCCTTTAAGCGACGAAGAGCTTATTGACATGATACATCATCCTGAACGTTTTCAAGCTTATATTCAAGACATGCTGAGCCAAGGCAATAACTCAGAAGCAGAAGATGATTTTGAGTGGGATGGACCAGATTGGAATATGGGTGATGACTTTTCATTCGAAAATGATGACTCTGAATTACCGATGGGCACAGCGTTATTTGAAGATAGAGCGATGACGAAACTGTATCGACAACTCGCTAATCTACTTCATCCGGATAAGGAGCAAGATCCTGAGCAAAAAGCCTTAAAGAAAGACTTAATGCAGCATCTTTCGCAGGCTAAAAAAGATAAAGATGCTCTCGCGTTACTGATGATGGCACAAGAATATCTGCCCGAATATAAACTCATCGCTGATGAGGACATGATAAAGCGAGTTGAGGCAGCATTATATTCAAAAATAGCATTACTAAACCAAGAGCATCAATTTATGTTGGATGGCAACGACATTAAATCAGAAATTTGGCGTCGTTTTGGCGGCGGCGGAAAGGCGTCGCGCGCAAAAACGTTGGAGCAATATGGCGATCTGTTGATAGTTGAATCAGAAGCATTATACGCTAAGATCAATAACGTCACGACTGTACAAGCCATGCGTAAACAGTTAAGTCAGCGGAACCATCAGCAGGAATTGAATAACATGATGGGTTTTGAGATGTTTGAAGACTTTCTGGATTAGACCATATTGGCTTGATACTGCGATAGATTATCATTACGTGATCAAGTTCATCAAAAGACTGACACCTCTAGGGCCTGTTGAACTTTGCTGATTGAATGTTGTTCGAGTTAAAAATGTGTTAATCGAGGCGAATGGATTGCTGCCTAGTCATCTAAGCAACAATCACTTCGCAAAGCATCATTCAACAAAGAGTAAAACGTTTTACCCAAACCCTTCCGGCAGCGTTTGTCGGCCATTTTTATTGCGTTATCGACTTTTTATGTAGAATAACTCCACCTCAACGTCTCTGCCTTGAATTTGTATATGTGTGTAATGGTCAACAATTCGCTGCAAAAAATGTCGGGTAGACGACACTTGTTGCCAAGTGCCGTCCCCCTAAGAACCCAGCGTGCAACTTTCACTGCACTAGGCTCAAGCCTCAAGCATCCACAAAGGTATCGTTAGATACCCAGCAACTTATAAAGCAGTGAGAGCAGGTTCGTTCCAAGCGTTACGGGCTTGCTTTTTTGACTTTCTCATAGCCAAGTATTCTTGGTATTGAGGGGCAAATGGTATAGCTGTACTTCGGATTTTTACATGCCTCTCAATAGGCACTTTGGCTATTTGGAATAGATTAAATTGGCAATCCATATCCATGACCTTCTGCCAATCGTGAAATTGCCACTGGCCTTTTCGGTTGATGAAGTATTTAAGATCCATGTTTTAGACTTTGTAGGATGACACCTTACTGCCCAGTGCCATAACGAATAGAATAGTTTGTGCCCAACATATCCGAATACTTGTTTAGCAACACAATGACGATAATAATTCGCCCACCCCCATAGTTTCGGATTTATAAGTTTGATAAGGTCGTTAACAGGGATGGTTGCGTGCTTTTTGATGAGTTCGTGCAGGTTACTCAAGAACAACAGCGTGTTGGATTTACTCGGTTTAATGAGCAATTTTTCCTTTGTACTTCCTATGATTAAACCCTAAGAAGTCAAAACCATTGCTGATGTGGGTAATATGCGTTTTCTCTTTGGAGAGTGTTAAGCCTCTTTCCGCTAAGAAATCAGCGATCAACGGTTTGATATCGTTCTCGAGCACTTCCTTTGAAGCGCAAGTGACGACGAAATCGTCTGCGTATCCAATAAAGTTGGCTCTGGCACCCTTTTTGAGTGCTGTAGACTTTATGCGCTGTTCGAGTCCTGCCAGAGTCATTAGCATCAAGGTTGGGGATATAACCTCTCCTTGTGGTGTGCCCTCATTAGTATGATAAAACAGCCCTTTAACCATAAAGCTAGATTTTAACCATTGTTCCTAGGTTCATCTGGTGATACAGATGGTTCACTCAAAAGCGGTGAACAGCGCTTCATACGACCTCACGTCGCACGCCCCAATGTGAGCTACGGCTCAAGTTGTGTTTTGGGGTGGTTACTGATTTTAAAATACAAAAAGTAATGGGTGATAAGAGGCAACACTTGACCTCATTGTCTTGCGCGAGCTACTCACCTCAGCTAGCCTTCAAGCACAAAAAGGCCGCTATTAAGTGGTTTTTTGTATCTTAATCCAATTACAATAGTTAATTTGATGTATCCTTTTTAAGATACAAAAGCATAATTAGTATCTATAATCTCATACGCCTAACAAAATATGTATCTCAATTAAGATGCATTTACTGTTAATCTGTAATCAAAATAAATGCAATACAAAATATTATGTATCTATAATGTGATACAAATATCACATTTGTGTCATCATATTGAAATACGCAAAATGGAAAGTGTATCTAATTTCGATTATGCTTAAGACATAAACAATGGAAAACGAGGTTACTATGTACTCTTTTCGAAGCAATCCGCACAAGCAACAACCCGTTAAGAAAACGGTTTTAAGACAGTACAGAGAACTGGTTGATGCAGTTAAGGGAACGCTAATCCCCTCAATACCTAAAGAGGGCTGGATTAGAACAGTAAGAAAAGCTCTGGATATGTCAGGCGCCCAGCTAGCAGATAGAGCTGGCATGACAAGAAATAGAATTTCAGTCCTTGAAAGGCGCGAGGCTGATGGCGACATAACTCTAAATCAGTTAAAGCAACTGGCTGAAGCTCTAGACTGTGACTTCTCATACACTCTAGAACCTAAAAAGGCTGTTTCTGACACAATGCAAGAGCGTGCGCTGATGATTGCGACAATAGAAGTAAAGAAAGCATCTAAAAATATGTTTCTAGAGGCGCAATCAGTTAGCAAAGAGAAAGAAAATATCTTAATAAATGAACTAGCCGAAGAAATTATGCGTGCCGGTGGGCGTAAGCTATGGGGTAAAAATAAGGAAGACAAAGTATTTTGATCATTGATGAACCAGAAGCTGCTACACCGCTTGATCCAGATGATATGGAAGGGTTGAAACACCCACACGTAACAACAAGAGAACAACTTAACGAACTTGAACAATCCAATATACTAGCAGGCCAGCAATGGGTTAGTGGTATCTCTGGCCTAACGCTGGATTCTATTTTCTCGGCTGAGTTCGTTCTTGCCCTCCATCAGCACCTATTTGGTGATGTATGGACCTGGGCTGGGGCCACTCGAAACAAAGAGTTAAGCATTGGCTGCGATCCTTTCCAAATCAGGCCCAAGCTCCACAACTTTCTAGAAGATGCT
>NZ_JABKAW020000019.1:0-1398 GCF_014596695.2 Shewanella sp. BF02_Schw | reverse complement strand
CCGTTTCGTTGGCGATATGAGCTTCGCCCCATGATTTAATTTCCTCCATGATGGGCAATGAGTGAGCTTGATGATAAGCAAGCCTAGCCACAGGGGATAGTTTTTCGCTTTTAGCAAAATCATCATTCCCCCATATTTCTCCATAGCGTTTGAGCACATACTCAACTTCCTCAGGAAAATGATTAATCACATCGACAAATTGTCGTCTGGCGTGGCTGTTACACAGTGACATTGTTGCCTCTCTTGCCGTGGGACGATTACTCGGTAATGCATCACTCATGATGACGGGCTTATCACATAACTGACTGCGTTTATGCAAAATGCTGTCAATGAATTCACCTGCGTGGCCGATGTTGGTTTCAAACAAGACGATGGTATTATTATCTTTCAGTGTGGCGATAACCCCAGAGGTATAAATACCGCTACGCAGTCGTGTTTTATCGCTATTGCGGACGGCTTTCTCGACCGGTTTAGCGTCCAAAATGCGGTGCGTCGTATCATCCAGATAATAATGTTCGGCGTCTGAGGCTACATTAAAAAGCTGCTGGTACACAGGGTAAATATCATTACAAACCCGCTCAACTTGGTCAAAGACCGTTGAAGCGGTAATTTTTACCCCCAGTAGCTTTTGAATACTGCACTGACGATAAAAAGGCAATCCTGCAAAGTATTTGTAAATGGCCATCAATGACCGCGCAGAGTAACCATACTTTTGCTGGCTTTCACCATCGACTAAGACGTCATCCGGCAGAGGCGCACTGAAATAAGCACCGCAAGTATTACAGCGAAGACGCTCCATCACATGCTGCTCAGGCTTGAACGGGCTTTGCCCTGTAATACGCAGTAAGCTACCCGGCTCAGTTTTATACACTTTACCGGTTAAGCACTCCGTACAGGTATCACCTTTAGCCACATCTGTCATTGCGTGAACGATAACGACGGGCTTAACAGGTGTAAAACCTTCACCTTCATCGTGTTGACGGTTTTTGCTTTTCTTACCGGATGCTCTCGCTTGCTTAAGTACGCTGGCAAGCTTTTCAGATGACTTTTCAATACCCAACAATTTTCGCAGTTTATGCACTGTGACATCATGGTGGGCTAACCGGTCTTGCATGCTCGCCAACGTCAGCAACGCATCAAGTAATAACTGACAATCCTCTGGACTTAAGGCGAGGTTGTTCTCTTTGGCCTCACTGACTCGCGATATCAGCGATTCAAGTGCGGGTCCATCAATATCGGTAAAGGGTTTACTCACGGTTTATCCACATCGTTTAGGCTGAAATCGAGGTTGCTGGGGGAAGGATTATGATCCGATAACATTAACAATCAAGCACTAATATTGCTGTTTTTTTGACTTAAATAAGATCGTGTTTTTGCCACATTGGATCGCCGTTCAGC
>NZ_JABKAW020000017.1:0-1697 GCF_014596695.2 Shewanella sp. BF02_Schw | reverse complement strand
AAGTGCTGGGTAAAGTTCAAACACTACTCACATCTAGAGCTCAGCGCTCGCATACAGCACAAGCTTGTTGAGATTCACCCTTTCCCAAATGGTAACGGCAGGCACTCGCGTATATTTACCGATGTTGTTCGCATGGTTTTACTAGAAGAGCCACCGCTTAACTGGGCAGAGGGCAACCTAGAGAAAGTGAGCGAAGAGCGCAAAGCTTATATCTCTTGCCTTAAGGAAGCTGACAAAGGTGATTTTGCTCCGTTCGTTAAATACCTAGAGAACCTTGGCAATTAACTTAAACAACAGACACAAAAATGTATGGTCCGCCTCGTTATTGCAAATGATATTGTCGATAACGAGGTTGGTTTGCGCTAATGTATTCGGAGTCTTCATTAGGTGCTTCACCACCCGCTCCTCGATGCGTTCCGCGCTAGATTGTCCTCAAAAAGCCCAAAGCCCAAAGCCCAAAGCAGAAAATCGAAAATCGTTATCTCAGCACCTCACTCAGTTAACAAAATAGCGTTTTCCACATGTTGGAAAATCGAAAATCGTTATCTCAACACCTCACTCAGTTAACATAATAGCGTTTTCCACATGTTGGAAAATCGAAAATCGTTATCTCAGCACCTCACTCAGTTACAAAATAGCGTTTTCCACATGTTGGAAAATCGAAAATTGTTATCTCAACACCCCACTCAGTTAACAAAATAGCGTTTTCCACATATTGGAAAATCGAAAATCGTTAGCTCCGAAAAGGCGAACACCTATTGCTAATGTTCACTGGGTTACCCCATCGCCCTTGCTAACGGTATCGATAAGGTACTCTTTTAACTCAAACTAAGCCGATTTCAGCGTCTGTAAAATACTGCAATCCTTTATCTGATGGCTTTTACAGCAGCTCGCGAGTGCCGCTAATGATTGTTCTAGTAATGCCAACTCTCGCTGGGTTTGTTGAATGCGGGCAAGTTGTTCGGCAATGATATAGTCGACTAGTGCGCACGACGATTTTGGGTCTTGTTGTGTATCAACCAAGCGCTTGATGTCATCGAGTCCGATGTTTAATTCTCTGCATCGTCTTATAAACACCAATGTATCAATGTCTTTTTGTTGGTAATGACGTGAGCTTACGGCAGCATAGTTCAACTTCCATTTTTTAAACTGATTTAATGATCGCAACCAAATAACCAGGATGCAATCATGTCAAATTCAGACCTATTATCGACACTCTCCACTGCTTTTGAGTGCTGGCGTAGCAACAGAAATGGCCGTCAGGTACCAACCCCAAATACATTACGTGAACAAGCCGTTGGATTACTCGAACATTATTCTTCTAGCAAAATAACATCCGTGCTACGGATAAGTGGCAGCCAGCTTAAACAGTGGCGAAATAGCATTAGCCCTCCTGTAAATAACCCCCAGTTTGTGCACCTACCCATTTTAGCACCGTCTACGCAAACAACTTTTAACGTAGAGCTCAAGTTCTTTCAGGGAGATACGATGTCTTTATCAGGCATTGACGATCCACAGACCCTTATTTCGCTGATCAGGGCGTTGAAATCGTGATACATCTGACTGCTGATACGCATATATTAATCGCTATTGCACCTGCCGACTTTCGTCAGGGGATTGATGGCTTAGCGGCACTATGCCGCTATAAATTATCCGCTAACCCTCGCTCTGGCTCGGTGTTCGTCTTTATTAACCGC
>NZ_JABKAW020000016.1:0-1841 GCF_014596695.2 Shewanella sp. BF02_Schw | reverse complement strand
TATGCGTTATGTGAGTAAGAGATATAAAGCGAAATTTTCTGCGTTTCACAAAATAGCGCGCTCTAATGATATGTCCATCGAATTATGGCTGGAATTAAAAAGAAGATGCTCAGAATCAAAAGAGTCTAGGCGTTTACGAGACAAGGAAGGTCAAATTATTATTTGGGAGCAGTTAAGTATCGATGACGGTGTTTTTCAAGGTAGTTGGCACTCTTTACTTAAATTTTAAGCTGCATTTCTTGTTTCTGTTTCAGACTTCTTATCTGGGTTCAGTGTGACTTCACCTACAGCGTCACAATTCCTTATACCGTTTGGCCAGCGTTTAGGATTTCTTGACCTCGCTTCCTCTAGCACTATCTTACGCTTAGATAAAATAGTCCTGTCTTGCATCGCATGACGCTCACTCGGTGACACAAAGTTGAGCTTGCTGTGTTTATGCTTAGTATTGTACCAAGTCACAAATACTTCGACCCATTCTCGTGCTTCGGTGATGCTTTTAAAGCCAGAGCTAGGCCATTCTGGCCGATACTTTAATGTTCTAAACAGCGACTCGGAGTAAGGGTTATCGTTACTGACACTCGGGCGGCTTAATGACGCGGTAACGCCTAACTCTTCAAGCTTGGCTTTCATTGTTAACGACTTCATCGGAGCACCATTATCTGAGTGCAATACCAGTGGCTTCTTAAAGCATTGCTCACGCAGCATATTGCGTTGCATTAACTCGGCCGCTAGCTCACCACATTCACGTTCATGGACTTCATAACCCACAACCTTACGGCTATAAATATCCTCAAACATATATAGATAATAAAAGCGTCCTTTGATGACCGAAGCTAAATAAGTGATATCCCAAGACCACACTTTGTTCGGCTCATCTGCAACATAAGCATCTGGTTTACTTCTTTTTGTTATGCTTTGGCTTCGTCCACGTCGATTTAATTGAGCATTGGCTTTTAACACTCGGTAAAAACTCGACTCTGAAGCGATATAGACCCCTTCATCAAGCAGCGTCGGCACGATTTGTGAGGGAGGTAGACTCGCAAACCTTGCCTCATTCGAGGTTGCCAGTATCAGCTTTTCCTCGTCATCACTAAGCTTGTTGGCTGGCTCCTGTCTTACCGCCGAGGGCCTTAAATCAGCTTGTACTTTTCCTGCTCGATACCAGCGCCGATACGTCCGCTTACTTAGCTCTGCTTCAGCGCAAGCCTTGTAAAGACGTGCACCGTGGGCATACGCTTCTTGTATTAAATTCACCAATGTTATGCGCTTAGGCAAAGGCGTTAACTCTCCTCGTTGTCGTCCTCCCAAAGCGCATTGAGCTTTTTTCTAAGCACCAGTAAAGCCGCTGTTTCTGCTAACGCCTTCTCTTTGTAGCGTAGCTCTCGTTGCAGGGATTTGATTTCTGCTTTGTCTGATTTGGCTTGCTGCTTAATCGTTTTGGCTTGAACTTCACTTGTCGTAAAGCCCCCTAAACAATCTTGTTTCCACTGCTGAACTTGTTCTCGAAACAAACCATTTTCTCGGCAATATTGGCTTACTTCAGCTTCAGACATTGGCGCTGTTTCAATGAGAACGGCAAACTTAGCTTCGGCCGACCAATCATTACTGGTCAATTTTTTACCTGGCACTGGGCGACCCTCTTTTTTAGCTTTATCGCGCCAATGATACAGGGTTTGGTAGGCGATCCCTTCACTACGTGCCACTTCCATGACGGTCATATTGTGGGGAGGCAATAACTTCTTTAAAACTGCTTCTTTACGTTCAGATGAATATCGTGCCATTGAGCTCTCATTGACCGCCCCCTCTATTTAATTATTGGATGATTTTAAGGGGTGACAACA
>NZ_JABKAW020000015.1:0-3154 GCF_014596695.2 Shewanella sp. BF02_Schw | reverse complement strand
TGTTAGACGTCAACTAGCTTGTCCTATGCGCGTCAATTAAGTTGGCCGCTTTTGTCGTTTAATTTCATAGCTTGTTTTTTACGGTAACTATCTCCTTCAAGTCGGTAAATTTCAGCATGATGCACCAGCCTGTCTATCACAGCTACCGTCATCATATTGTCGCCAAAGATACTGTCCCAGTCACTAAATACCTGGTTCGTCGTTATCACCAAGCTATTGCGCTCATATCGATGTGCGATGAGTTCAAATAGAACCTGACTTTCACTGTCGCTCTTTTTTACATAGCCAATGTCATCCAAAATCAGTAGCTCATATTTATCGAGTTTTTTAAGCGCATCTTCTAGTCCTAAACCTTGTCGCGCTTTCTGTAGATGCTGCACCATGGCGGTTCCTGTTGTGAATTTAACTCGAACAGATTGCTCTATAAGGGCATAGCCTAACGCGGCGGCTAGGTGTGTTTTCCCCAGACCGCTTGCACCAAATAACAGTATGTTGTGGCCTTGCCTCAACCACCCGAGCTCACTGGCTTTATGCTTGATTTGAACGGCACTAATCCCTGTCACTTCACTAAAATCGTACTGTGATAGTTGTTTCCCTATGGGTAATTGGCTGTCTTTCAGTAAGCGCTTTAGGCGTATTTCTTGTCGGTGTGAGGCCTCTATTTCACATAACTGAGCGAGAAATAGCTCAGGCCCCCATTGCTCCTTCACCGCTTTTAGCGCGATATCAGGCCAAGCTTTTGCTATCGCGGGTAATCGTAACTCTTGTAATAATATAGGTAAGCTCAGTGGGTTAGCCATTGCGCCCTCCTAACAGTACGTCGTAACTTGAAACGCTATGTTGTTGACGATTAATCATGGGGGTAAATAGCGTATCAGGCCTGAAAACGCGTCGACATTCATCTATCGTTACCGCTTTTCCTGCTTCAAATGCGCTGAGAACGAAGCGGCCCAATGCAGCCTCACAATCATAGTTGGCAGCGATGACCAGTAAATCGACCATATAATGACAATCTGTATCAGTCACACCATCACGGGTGAGTGCCTGCCATAACTGCCAAAAATCGCCTTTAGGTATAAGGTCGTCTCTAAGTTGTGATGCTTTAAACGCATTGCGCTTCTTAGCCAATGCGTGGATAAGGTGCTGATAGTCTATTGAGCGGCCACGTGCTGCGCCTTGCGTGTGTATTCGCGCTAAGGTTAATGTGATTTCATGTCCATAGAAGAGGACGATGCGGTCATCATAAATGTGCGCCAGTAAGGTCACGCCAATGAGCCGTGATGGCACGGAATACGTCACACGCTTAATGGAAATCGTGCTGCTGGATGTCACTTTGACGTACTGCTCACAAAAGTCATTCGTTCGACGGACGGGTAAGGCGGACAAGTACGCGCACTCCTCAATGTAACGCGTGTGACATTGACGATTTATTTTAGCGACGATGGCATCGATGAATGCTCGGTATTGCTTTAAATCCAGGAAGTCACGGCTTTCGCGCAATAGCAATTGCTGCGCTATCTTTCGCTTTAGATGCCCATTAGGGCCTTCAATTGCGCCATTTTCATGGGCTATACCTTTATTGTTTCGAGTGGCTTTTACACCGTAATGCTGACATAACTTGGTGTAGCGCTCTGTGAGGACTTCTGCTTGTGTGTGGTTTTTAAAGGCAGCGCTTAAGCTATCTGTGCGGTGGGTTTTGGGTACACCCCCACTTTGCCAAAAGGCATTCTGCAGCCCGGATGACAATGACTCAAAGCTTTCGCCACCCAAGATGACTTCGACGTAAGTCCAGCCACTGAAAACCAAGCGGTAATGATAAAGTTTGTGTTTAAATGCACTGCCAGCGAGGGTGATATTCAATTCATTAGCCCAAGTGTAATCGGAAATCCCCATCGCTCCAGGTGTATGCTGTTGCCTGAAAATCACCTCTTTTTCTGGTCCGTATTTGACTCGCCATGTCTTGATACGGCGTTGTAAAGTCCTAAGTTGCGCGCGATCAAATTGCCCCGGTGCGATTTCTTCGAGTTTTTCAAATAATGTAATGGGTTGTAATGTGGGTTCTTTTTCAAGCAGTGGGACAATATGTTGTTCAAAAAGACCATTAAACGGATCTTTTCGAGTAGCGTATTGACGCGGTAATGGAGGGGGGTTGTGCTGCCCTGAATCAATACGTCTGGCTGTGCGGGATGAAAATCCTGCTTTAGCCGCTGCAGATGATTGAGTCTGTTTAGGTTGATTACGATAAGACATATATAGGTTAACCTGTGATTGATTTATGGTTTTTCCAGGCATATAAATCTCTCAATAATTATGTATGCCTAGAGCTTACCAAAACCGGACAAGCTAGTTGTCGCGAACCGGCCAAGTTAATTGTCGCCTAATAAATAGCATATACGACATAAAAACTTTTTATTTATTAAACACTTTAAATAGATCTACACACTTTAACTTGTTTAACGGATAAGTGTTATTTTATTTACACAGATGAAGTATGGCACACAGCTCAAACCACTAGCATATTATCAATAAGGTTAAAGTGGTAGGAATATACCGCAGACGAAATCAACTTATGTTAACAATAGATTATATCAATTTTCAGATACCGAAATTTGGTTTCAAGATTAATAATTGCTCGCAAAAAAAAACAATAAAGCCATATACCTACTACAGATCATGTAAAAAATGCTGATATCTTCCACAATATTTTACATTGTAACCATGAATTAGCAGTAATGACTCTGGTGAAAAAAATTAGCATCTTGTTTACTGAAGTAAATATTGTTGAAGACCTGCATGTCAGTAAATGGCAGAAGTAAAAATACCTGATTATCACGCCAGGTCACGACTCTTTCAAGTCCATCAGGCGCCTGGAAATGACCTACTCTTGATTATTCCCGAAGGTGACGCATGGGTATATCGTTTGCATTATGATGGATGCTATCAATCACCATACCCTCAAATTTTGAACACAAAAAAACCGCTACATCATAGCGGGCTGTTTCGCGACTTTCTCAAGTCAATTAGGCGTCTGGAAATGACCTACTCTTTTATCCCCGAAGGGGACGCATGGGCATATTCAACAAACTGCTGTCATGTTTTGGCCAATAACAAACTCTACACTATAAATTGCAGACGTAAAAAAGCCCGCTATTAT
>NZ_JABKAW020000014.1:0-3211 GCF_014596695.2 Shewanella sp. BF02_Schw | reverse complement strand
AAAAACTAAGGCGAGTCCACTTCCTGGTCGGAGGTGAGACAAGTAAAAACCAGCTGGTCATGATATGGCCCAGATGTTCACGCAAGTGAAACTCATTTGGGTTGTATGGTTAAGTGACCAAGCGTATACGGTGGATGCCTTGGCAGTCAGAGGCGATGAAGGACGTAATAACTTGCGAAAAGCGTTGGCGAGCTAGTAATAAGCATTTGAGCTAACGATATCCGAATGGGGAAACCCAGCAGCATAAGCTGTTATCACTACATGAATACATAGTGTAGTGAGGCAAACCCGGGGAACTGAAACATCTAAGTACCCGGAGGAAAAGAAATCAACCGAGATTCCCCTAGTAGCGGCGAGCGAACGGGGATTAGCCCTTAAGTCTATGGGGTGTTAGTGGAATGTGTTGGAAAGCACAGCGGCACAGGGTGATAGCCCCGTACATGAAAACTAACCATAGATGAAAACGAGTAAGGCGGGACACGTGACATCCTGTTTGAATATGGGGGGACCATCCTCCAAGGCTAAATACTCCTGACTGACCGATAGTGAACCAGTACCGTGAGGGAAAGGCGAAAAGAACCCCTGTGAGGGGAGTGAAATAGAACCTGAAACCGTATACGTACAAGCAGTGGGAGCGGTTCTTGAGACCGTGACTGCGTACCTTTTGTATAATGGGTCAGCGACTTACATTTTGTAGCGAGGTTAAGCGAATAGCGGAGCCGTAGGGAAACCGAGTGTTAACTGCGCGTTTAGTTGCAAGGTGTAGACCCGAAACCGAGTGATCTAGCCATGGGCAGGTTGAAGGTTGAGTAACATCAACTGGAGGACCGAACCGACTTATGTTGAAAAATGAGCGGATGACTTGTGGCTGGGGGTGAAAGGCCAATCAAACTCGGAGATATCTGGTTCTCCTCGAAAGCTATTTAGGTAGCGCCTCGAGCGAATACCATTGGGGGTAGAGCACTGTTAAGGCTAGGGGGTCATCCCGACTTACCAACCCTTTGCAAACTCCGAATACCAATGAGTACTACTCGGGAGACAGACAGCGGGTGCTAACGTCCGTTGTCAAAAGGGAAACAACCCAGACCGTCAGCTAAGGTCCCAAAGTGTATGTTAAGTGGGAAACGATGTGGGAAGGCTTAGACAGCTAGGATGTTGGCTTAGAAGCAGCCATCATTTAAAGAAAGCGTAATAGCTCACTAGTCGAGTCGGCCTGCGCGGAAGATTTAACGGGGCTAAACATACCACCGAAGCTACGGGTGCATTTCTTAGGAAGTGCGCGGTAGAGGAGCGTTCTGTAAGCGGTTGAAGGTGAAGGGGTAACCCACACTGGACGTATCAGAAGTGCGAATGCTGACATGAGTAACGATAAAGGGAGTGAAAAACTCCCTCGCCGGAAGACCAAGGGTTCCTGTCCAACGTTAATCGGGGCAGGGTGAGTCGACCCCTAAGGTGAGGCCGAAAGGCGTAATCGATGGGAAACAGATTAATATTTCTGTACTTCCGCTAACTGCGATGGAGAGACGGAGAAGGCTAGGCTAGCGCGGCGTTGGTAGTCCGCGTTTAAGGTGGTAGGTTGATTTCTTAGGCAAATCCGGGAAATCGTACTTTAATGTACAGGCTGAGAGCTGATGACGAGTCACTAAGGTGATGAAGTAGTTGATGCCATGCTTCCAGGAAAATCTTCTAAGCTTCAGGTTAGCGGGAATCGTACCCCAAACCGACACAGGTGGTCGGGTAGAGAATACCAAGGCGCTTGAGAGAACTCGGCTGAAGGAACTAGGCAAAATGGTACCGTAACTTCGGGAGAAGGTACGCTCTTGTTGGTGATGAGACTTGCTCTCTAAGCTGACGGGAGTCGCAGATACCAGGTGGCTGCAACTGTTTATCAAAAACACAGCACTGTGCAAAATCGCAAGATGACGTATACGGTGTGACGCCTGCCCGGTGCCGGAAGGTTAATTGATTGGGTTATCTTCGGAGAAGCTCATGATCGAAGCCCCGGTAAACGGCGGCCGTAACTATAACGGTCCTAAGGTAGCGAAATTCCTTGTCGGGTAAGTTCCGACCTGCACGAATGGCGTAATGATGGCCACGCTGTCTCCAGCCGAGACTCAGTGAAGTTGAAATTGCGGTGAAGATGCCGTATACCCGCGGCTAGACGGAAAGACCCCGTGAACCTTTACTATAGCTTGGCACTGAACATTGAACCTACATGTGTAGGATAGGTGGGAGACTTTGAAGCTTGGACGCTAGTCTGAGTGGAGTCAATCTTGAAATACCACCCTTGTAGTTTTGATGTTCTAACTCTGGCCCCTTATCGGGGTTGAGGACAGTGCCTGGTGGGTAGTTTGACTGGGGCGGTCTCCTCCCAAAGAGTAACGGAGGAGCACGAAGGTTGGCTAAGTACGGTCGGACATCGTACGGTTAGTGCAATGGCATAAGCCAGCTTAACTGCGAGACATACACGTCGAGCAGGTACGAAAGTAGGTCATAGTGATCCGGTGGTTCTGAATGGAAGGGCCATCGCTCAACGGATAAAAGGTACTCCGGGGATAACAGGCTGATACCGCCCAAGAGTTCATATCGACGGCGGTGTTTGGCACCTCGATGTCGGCTCATCACATCCTGGGGCTGAAGTCGGTCCCAAGGGTATGGCTGTTCGCCATTTAAAGTGGTACGCGAGCTGGGTTCAGAACGTCGTGAGACAGTTCGGTCCCTATCTGCCGTGGGCGTTGGATGATTGAAGGGAGCTGCTCCTAGTACGAGAGGACCGGAGTGGACGAACCGCTGGTGTTCGGGTTGTCATGCCAATGGCATTGCCCGGTAGCTACGTTCGGAATCGATAACCGCTGAAAGCATCTAAGCGGGAAGCGAGCCCTAAGATGAGTCATCCCTAGAGCTTTAAGCTCTCTAAAGGGCCGTAGGAGACTACTACGTTGATAGGCAAGGTGTGTAAGCGTTGTGAGGCGTTGAGCTAACTTGTACTAATGACCCGTGAGGCTTAACCATACAACCCAGATGGGTTTTACTGATACGACTTAGTATTAGAATGAGGCGCTTAAACAGTGGTCATAAAATGCTCCATGCGTTTATGACATCAAGTACATCCGTGTACTTGTTGAACTCAAGACTCTTGATAAGAGTAAAAGCAATCAGCTTTCCGAATTATTATTTAATGCATCAAGAATAGTGCGTTAGATAAACAAAA
>NZ_JABKAW020000013.1:0-5727 GCF_014596695.2 Shewanella sp. BF02_Schw | reverse complement strand
ATTGGCATTAAACTTGTTTCAGAAGAACTAAATAAACTATCTCATGGAATGACAGCATGAAAAAAAAATGAGTTAGGATGCAAACAATCTCTATTGGAACTTTGGATAAACTCATCTAAAAGTTAGTAATGGACAGTTAGTGAAATTTCATGTTCTTACCCTGTCGCTACAGTAGTCTTATAAAGTAGCAACCGATATTTATTAGCCACTACTGCTAGTGATGTAAAATAATTATAAAATATCCGTCGGTTTATGATTTAATTTACTTAGTTCTAAAATACACTCCAATGGAGGTTTTTTGTAAAAGTGGACATTGAGACAATTATCTAGGGAATTCCCAGATAATCCTTTTAAATTTCAAAATAGTAGACACGCATGGTGCTATATAATCTAATCAATTTCGCCAAAAACCTATTAAATCTAACACCATGCGTGATATCCATATACTACACGATTTGCTTAAAAAACAATGCCCAAAAATTCATCAAAAACGTCTTAATTCTCTGATGGTTGCCACTGAGTCACTACTCGATGGAAATCAATTGTCACTCACTCAGCTTGGTCGTAATATTACAGGCTCTGTGGCGGCTAAACATAACATTAAACGTATCGATCGACTCTTAGGTAATCACCACTTAGCCCAAGATAAAATAACCCTCTATCAATGGCATGCTCGATATTTGTGTGGCTCAAATCCTATGCCTATTATCCTGGTCGATTGGTCTGATGTCCGTGAACAGCTCCGAATAATGACGCTACGTGCATCCATCAGTGTTCAAGGTCGCTCTGTAACTGTATATGAACGCACTTTTTTGTTTGAAGACTACAACGCACCTCGCAGCCATAATGCATTTCTCGCTGAACTCGCCAATGTTCTACCTCAAGGCTGTTGTCCGCTCATCGTGACCGATGCAGGTTATCGTAATACCTGGTTCAGAGAAGTCGAACGTTATGGTTGGTTCTGGCTTGGTAGAGTACGTGGCGATGTAAGCTTTATGCATCATGGAAAAGCGACCTGGTTCTCGAATAAATCGCTCTACCCGAAAGCCAACTCAACCGCTAAATACATAGGTAATGTCCGGCTTGCACGTAAATCACCGCTAAGCTGCCATTTACATCTATTTAAGGCTAAGCCCAAATTACGTAAAGATAAGCGCTCTTCAAAAGCAGGCCGAAACCACACGGCACAAAAGAGTTATTGCTTAGGCAGCAAGGAGCCTTGGCTACTGGCGACCAACTTACCGCCTGAATATTTCAACTCGATAAAAGTGGTTGAGTTATATGCTAAACGCATGCAAATCGAAGAAACCTTTCGGGATTTAAAAAGCCCGCAATATGGCATGGGGCTGAGGCAAAGTCGCAGCCGGTGTCCAAAGCGATATGATGTGTTATTGCTTATCGCAATGCTGGCAGAAATACTGTTGTGGTGTATAGGTATAGCCGCGAGGCATCTTGGCTGGCAGAAGGATTTTCAGGCGAACAGCATCAAACATCGCGCTGTATTATCCGTTGTAAGATTAGGAAAAGAAGTGCGGCGAAGGCCAAAATACACGTTGAAAGCATCGATAATTTACTGGGCATTAAACGAATATATCAAACTGGTTCATACCGCTGGCAGACCTAAATTATGAGGGGATCCGCCAGGACAATTATTAACCGACAAGTTTTGTTCACTTTTAATCATCTAGAGATAATTTATCATGTAAAACTGTAAATCCAAGCAGATTAATACGGCCTGAACTTACAATTAAAATAACATTATTAAATAGTTTTAATTTATAAAAAATAAATTTAAATAAATTATAATCGCTAAAAGCTATAAGAGAATTTCGTCCTTAAATCAGTAGAATCATTTTGATTATTTTCATAATCCAATATTGAAAAATCAACTGATATACCGCAATTAGCTAGTTTACCATCAAATTGATATGCAAGATTAACCGTCCATTCATTTAAATCTTTTCCAACTATGGGGTTATCAAAAGAGGTATAAAACAATTTACCTTTAACATTAAAGACTGTAGAACCTAACCCCAGTTGATACGAATTTGTGCCCGCTTCAAATGCAGCAACACCCGCAGTTTTAGTAGTTGCAGTAAACTGATAATAAGCTCCTTGGCCTATGCCTCTAAAAACTCTATTTTCACCTTCATTTCCTCCAGCTAATGTATAACCAGCGAAAAAATCTACTCCCCCTTGGCTGAAACCCACTTTAAAGCCCAAAAGATCATTATCAACTATTTCATTCTTATCCCACTTCGTTTTGTAGTACTGCACCGCAACATAACTGTTAAAGTTAGTTGGCAATGTATATTCTACATCAGCATAAAGTGCTTGAACTTCATTTATTACATTTGCGTACTGTGAGTTAATTTTAACTTTTTTAGCTATCCGTTTATTAACTTGTGCGTAAAATACGCCATCATTGCCAATTTTATAAAAGTCGCCAGGGGAACCAGAACCATTATAATCAAAATCAACAAATTCATTATCAGCATAAAATGATTTATCTGTTCGAGTCTGATATTTAGTCACATAACCAATCGAAATATCTGTATCCTCAAAATGACTTGAAGATACCTGATACATTTCAAAAGACTCTTTTATTAATCTTGAACCTGAGTTAGCGATCAAGGGTGATGAAAAGTGTTGCCTACCTCCAGAAAACACCGTATCACCAAACTGATACTTCAAAAAAACTTCTGACAATACAAGACCTTGTGCGTTTATACTGCCCGCAGTTCTATCATCATCATCATTAATATTACTAACGTATGATCCCTGTACTTCTCCTCCCAATTTAAACCCATTAAACTCTGATGTATTAAAAGTAACATTACCACCATTCACCCAAATCGAGCTATTCTCTGCATTTGAATCGTCAAAATCTTGTTCGAAATAGTACGACTTCGCTGTACCGCCAACATTACCATTGTGTATCCATTCAGAAAAACTTTCAACATCACCATTAGAGAATGCATTATTACTTATTGCTAATAGCACCAAAAAATATTTATTATATTTAAACATATAAACCTTATTACCGTTAAGTTACAAAAAATAAACCATATTGAGTAAAACAAAAACCAAAGGTAAACAAATAAATTAAAAACCCAATCAATAATACAAATAACAACATTTTTAACAGTGATCCATTTCACAACAAAAAAACATTAAACCAACACAAATAACAAATCAAAATAAGACATAGGTTTAAAACCAGAGTCAAAAACATAGGTGAAACAATATTTAAAAAAGCACTTAAAACGCAGGTTAAAAACAACAAAAAAATATTAAATTTATATCAATAACGTTAATTAGATCAATGTAAAATAAACTACAAACATTACAATAAAATAGAAAATATATTTACTCACAATAAAACAACATAGGAAGATTCATATCATGATTAAAAAAAATATTCTATTAGGACTTATAATTGCATTTTCAAGTCAATCATATGCCACAACAATAAATTCAGAAACGTTTAAAGACTTAGACTATAAGAGTGCTGTTACAACAGCACATACACTATACAAAAATAATGAAGGGATAATGATAAAAGTTTTACCCAATAGAATAGTTGCAACTTTCTCAGATGGTAAAAGTAGTTCTGTAGCAATACCAAAAGATCAATTCTTTCTTTCAATAGCTCCGTACATTAATAGCTCTCATCCATGTACTAATCATGTTTTAACAGGTTGTACCGGTGAGATAAAAAATCAAGTAATGAAAGTTGTCATGATTGATACTGATACAGGTGAAACATTAATAGACAAAAAAGTGACGACACAACATGATGGATTTATAGACTTTTGGGTTCCAAAAAATAAAAATTTAGCATTCAATATTTATCATAAAGCAAAAGATGGAAGCGAAAGAGTGGCGAGAGAGGTACTGTCTACTTTTAATAACGATAGAACTTGCATTACTACTATGAAACTTATTGAAAGTTAATATTTTAATGCAAAATAAAAATAAGACTGGAGTTATTCCGGTCTTTTTTATATAAAAAAATGGAAATCCTTTTCCATAAAATATCATGCATTAACATGATCCGAGTCTTTGTGGTTTTCTTGGGAGCACCTACAAAGAAGCTCAAGATAATCCCTTATCTGGTTGATGAAACTTTTATTAGTTACGACCAGTGCACGTGGGTTATTTTCCAATGACCATCTTCTTGTTTAATTAACACAAGCGTTTCCATCGTCATTGAGTCAATACTTTTACCTTTATATTCACCTTGGGCGTGACTTATTGACGTTGAAATAGCAATGTCACCCGTAATCGTTATTTGGTGTTCTTTTGGCGTTATGGTTAACCCTTTTAAGTAGGCCATATCTGCAAGCATGTGATGATTGGCATACTCCGTAAGTGAACGTTCTACTTTTCCACCTTCATAAATTTGCACATTGACAGCTAATGACTGCCTGACAATAGCCTCATTGCCCATTTGTAATGCTGCATGAAATTGTTTGACGACATTACCCGCGGCGGAATCAACACCGATAAACGCTTTTTGTTCTATGGGGTGAGTTTCATCACCATGGGCGAAGCTCAATGAGCTTTGTCCTGCGGACATCAGTAATATCACGGTCGTTATGAGTATTGTTAAAGGGCTATTTCTCATTTTTATCTCTCTGTTAATTTATAGTGATTATCCAAGGCTCATAGGACCAAGCACGCTCGAAAGTACCGCGGTTGTCGCTAATATCAGTACTGCTATTAATGCTTCTAATCCAATCGATTTTTGTAGTTTTTGTTTGGCGAGTGATGTGATCGCAATCGTTAATTTCGGTACTAAAACCAATTTATGCCATGCTGCTATAAGTAAAATGATAGCCACCAAACAGAGCTTGATGGTGACCGCAATACCATAATCGGAACTGAATAATTCAGTGGGACTATCAAACAACATCCACACCATTCCCATGCCTGAAAGCAACACGAGAATGACAATCACTATGCCTAAACGGCCAAATGTATCCATGACATTTTTGATGACGATGTTGTCATCGGTGCTGCATAATTTCCATAATGGATAAAAAGCGCCTATCCAACTGCCAATGATCAACACGTGTATCAATATTAAGCCTTGAGCAAGCAATCCCAGTTCAGTGCTATGGCCTATAAAAGTAAACGTGACAGCAATTAACAGACAGCTGAGAATCGCTAATACCGCAGAAAACGTTTTGATATAGCGGTTCTTATATAACAGTAAACCACTGGCCACTAGCATTAACCCAAAACCGATTAAGCGCCAAAGTACCGTTTTCCCTACCTGGGTTGGCCAAAGAAACGCATGCATCTGCGCATCAAATACTCCCATCAAGCCGTTTTCAGCAAAAGCCCCTACTTGAGCAAAATAATTGATACTAACGGCAATCAACCCCAAACCAGCACCTAGGCCGGTATATTTTGTAACGCTAATACAAAGGTTCGGTTGACCCTTAATGAGATATTGCATCAATGTGCCGCCAATAACGGCGGCAACACTTAGATAGATAACCCATTTAGATATCAACACCGATATTTCAAATACGGTTAATATCATGTTTACTCATCCACTTATTGATGTGCAGTGTGCTCGCTAGTCTCATGCTCCATTGTCATAGGCGGTGCACTGCGAGTGTTCATGCCAGAGTCGTGAAGCATAAAGCTCATGTTGCCTTTCATCTTATGACCGTCATCACCCATGATCATCCAGTTAACCGTGTAATTAGCTGC
>NZ_JABKAW020000012.1:0-24662 GCF_014596695.2 Shewanella sp. BF02_Schw | reverse complement strand
TTAGGCTTAACCGCCTAGGTCAAGCTGTGCCTGTAAATTGATGATGTCACGCTATACTGCCGTAAGCTCACGATGCAAACAGTGCAACGCATAAATGACTAAAACGTTAGTTGCCTTATCAATATCACATGTCCAATTAGCTGTACAACTTAAACGTATAAGGCTATACTTGTGCAATTAAATGTACATGTGGAGGTTCATATGAAGATCGTATCTTTTACTGAAGCTAGAAACAGTCTCAAAGCCGTTTTAGACGGTGTCGTTAATGATGCTGACACAACCGTAATAACTCGCCGTGACTCGGAAGATGCAGTGGTTATGTCTCTAGACTATTACAATAGTCTTATGGAGACAGTTCATTTACTTCGCTCGCCTGAAAATGCCGAGCATTTAAATCGTTCCATAGCGCAGTATCGTGCTGGTAAAACAACAGCACGAGAGTTAATTGATGAGTAGTCGCATGCGTTTACTTTCCTGGACTGACGATGCTTGGAATGACTATTTGTACTGGCAAACTCAAGACAAGAAAACACTAAAGCGAATTAATAAGCTGATCAATGATGTTAAACGTTCGCCATTTGAGGGCATAGGTAAACCAGAGCCACTAAAGGAAAACTTATCTGGCTTTTGGTCGCGTCGTATTGATGACACAAATAGGCTTGTTTATGCTGTTGATGATCACGCTATCACGATAATTTCGTGTCGTTACCACTACTAAAATTAGCTTCATCGCTAAGCAACTAAATAACGTTGATAGCGGTAGGTTTTATCGTCATGATAAAAGCGACCTTTTTTGACTGAGTCTTACTCGATACTAAAGCGAGTTTAGTGGATGGTAGCATTATCGTTAAAAAGCAGCGTGATCTAACATTTCTTACCTATTAAACCTTTATGTATCAGGTTAAATACAAGAAAGAAGCGGTTATGACAGTTAGTTCGCAGAGGAAGACCTGTTCTGGTTATGGAATACAAGAGGACCAATGTAAAAATACCAGAAAACAATAATTCTGTGGGGAGCGGCCTTTCCTGAAGCTTACCCGACGCTTTATTGCCCGTAATCATTAATCAAATGGTACGCCCCAACCTAGTGTTAAACTCCAGTTTGTCTGGTTAATAAAGAAGAGGTGAGTATCAGTGCCATTGCAGTTTATGCTTAATGACAGTGTGTATCCGCTAAACCTTACCTGTGATGTGGTTTAATTGATACGACTGATCGGCGGGAGTCGCTGGACGATGAAGCAAGCTGCACGAGAATTTAACAAATAGAAATCAAATTGACAACAAATCGTTTGGGTGAACGATTAGTATCAGTTATATTATGCGCCAAACAGGGAGTCTTAAATTGTATTCCACGAAGGTGTGGCCACTCTGTATTTAATCGGTGTTATTCCTATTTTTATAAACTTAACATGAACTTTTTGATGGGGCTTTCCCTTTCACTGTTCAGCTCGATCATATTAAGGAAGAGATATGAGAACGACAAAATGGATGCTAACTTCGTCATTCACCTCAATACTATTATTAGGATGTGGTGGAGGCAGCGGCGATGATGCAGGAACCGCCAACTCGGGTGAACCATCAAACAATCCAATCAATACACAACTTACGCTCAATACCGTTGTGACGAATAAATGTAATGTACAATCGCCCAAAGCGGGTGTAGAAGTTCTTTTTCATAATGCACAAGGCGACGTGATTGCAGAGCATGTAACAGACTCAAATGGTCTGTTAACTACTGCATGGCCGAGTGATGCTGAACATATCACTACGGTTGCGCTGAATTATTTTACCCGCAATTATGGTTTTAGAACGTTGAGTATTGATACCATTATGGATACGAAAGGGGGAGATTTAGGTGTCATTCATTTCACTAATTTGAGCTATGCACCTGATTGTGGTTGCAAGGATGTCACATTTTTTGTTCAAAATTTGATTGAGTCCTCCCCTGATAGCAAACTTAATATCAACGGTGGACAGGGATATTTAACACCCTATACGGCAGATTACTTTCTTGAATGGTGTGATGTGCAAGGGCCCATAGATATTCAGTTAGTGGCAGCTGACCATCAATCGAGTCAAGCTGGACAGATTGACTTAACCAATCTGGATGAATACACCTTAAGTCTCGATGATTTTACTCATGAAGGAGTCATGGTTAACGATCCGATAAATAGCAGTGAAGATGATATACATGCTTATTCTTCAGGTGGCTGGGATAGCTATAACTACGCCAATGAGCCCATCTTTATTTATCCGACTATTGGAGGACATTATTACGTGTCATCTAATATAACTAAACAAATTAATGTTTACGACACGGTGGGTTATTCTGCCAATTCGGCCATTCGTAAGCTGGATCAACAAGGTAATGCTTCAAGCGAAATGGTATTGGATGTTAATAACGCGTTTTCTAAAGAGGCATATTCATTATATGAAACAATACGCAGCCAACAAGCCCCTTATCAATATGATTTTTCTAATGCCAGTGATGACATTGCTTTTAGTGAAATAGTCCTCGGTGGGAGAAACGGTGATGGTGGTGTAGTGTGGCGGTTGCATGGTGGGATCAGGGGAACCATACCTAACTTCAGTTTCACCCCCTCGCTGGACGCGAGTATTAACGTATTAGGTGATCGGTATATCCGATTTTTGGCGACAAGTTATGGTGATAAAAAAACGTTGGATGAATGGCGAAGGTTAGCGGTTGAACAAAGTCGAATGGCTGATCCTGATCTCAGTCCGTTATCAAAAGGAAGTGATGTAATGAATTTGGGCTTCTATAACGTTGAATATACTTATTAACGTCACTGTGCCTAAGCATTAAACCATTTATTGTGGTGTGGGCATAATCATTGAGCGCTGTGCGAGGGATTGATGTCACAGTGAGTAATGGCCTCACTCCGTCCAACTGGGTTTTGATGTCCACTCGGCCTGACGTTCAGTCGCAGCAAAAATCTATTGCCGTGACTGAACGTGAGTCTTTTTCTGCGAAGCCACATGGCTTTCAGTCATCGATAAATGGGCTTACCAGAGTATAAAACAGATCCCATCTGACTTACGCTGAGGCCATCCACGTGAATGTCTCATCCAACAACCTCAGAAAAATGTGTCTCAATGGCTGATGTTTGAGTGGTTTTCAGTCTCACTGGTGTATGAGTGCGGATAAAAAGCAAATAAAGTCAAATGGTAGAGGATGGTTGGGATATCGGTAAAATAGGCTGGAATATTTTGTTAAGCTATTGATTTTAAGGGTTTTTGTTATTTCCCTTTTGGGGTAAGACGTTCTATTACGACGAGAGCTGCGCGGGCTGTTGCTTTGGCTCGGGAGACTCCTCACCTCTAGCGTTTTCAAGATCGATAAAGACGATTGATTGAGCATGTTCCATGTTAGCCTCAACACAACGAGCAGTGGCTATTTGCTTTTTACTGCCCACAAATGCACTTATTTAGCGGGCTAAACGGTGTTCATTTGCGATTGTTTGACAGAATCTAGGTGACTTAAGGCGCTCTGTAGCCACAAACTGGTTTTAATTTTTTGAGTCGAAATCGTGTCAATAAATGATGTAATAGCTATTTAATGTGCTAATATTGTTTCAATAAATTGGTTTTACACTCATTATTGAACCGAAATGGATACATAATGTCTAAAGCAATTACGATTCAAATTAACTACGCTTTTGAGTGGCATGATGTTGCGACTATCGAGTTTGCTGAACACCTTGAGCCAAGCTTTTGTCGGCTGGACTATGAAATAGATCATGTGTTTGGACACTATAATGATTTTGCAGAAACAGCAGCCAGCGTTACTTTGCCAAACGACAGCATGCCCTATCGAAATCATAAAAACTGGTTTCGTTTTTTAGATGACATTATTCCCTCAGGCTCAAGTCGTAAATACTGGCTACGAACACTGCGCTTGCTCGATGAAGATAAGTTTACCAGGAATTTTATCTTGTTATCTCAAGGTACTATCGCACCGATAGGCAATATCAGGGTGAAGGAGTCGGTACCTAAAACGATGATTAACCCAATACCGGTAACGTTTAGCGTTGACGATGTTTGTAGGCTTGAAGTCGACTTTATCGAATATGCACAGGCCAATGGAGCTGCTGCCGGCGGTGCGTCTGGTGCTGGTGGTGCAGCGCCTAAATTACTTCTTCGTTGTGATCCAGATGACAGAGTGTGGATCGATACCTTTCAAGATAATCCAAGTAATCTAGACACCCGATACTTAGTTAAATTTCCAAGAGGAAGTGCAAGTATCGACCACGATATTTTAAGGGCTGAGTTTCACTTCTATCACGAACTTAATGCGCTAGGTTTCGATACTATATACCCGTGATCATTGAAAATGCTTGATTTTGTCCCAAATGGGATCATCATAGCCCCATGAAACAAATTACACTCTCGCCAGAACAAAAAGTAGCATTGGAAACTCGACATAAAAGCTCGAGTGATAGGCGTGAGTGTGATCGCATTAAAGCCATTTTACTACGCGATGAAAATTGGCCAACGCCAATGATTGCCCAAGCGTTACGTATTCACGAAACGACCGTAGTTCGATACATTGATGCCTATGCTCACGACCAAAAACTCACGTGTAATAGTGGCGGCTCCTTAAGTTATCTGAGTCAAGAGCAAACTGAACTATTGATTGCACACCTGTGTGAGGTGACCTACTTGCATAGCCATCAAATAGTCGCTTATATCTCAGAACAATTTCAGATTAAGTACACAGTGTCAGGCCTCAATAAATGGCTGCATAAACATCAGTTCAGCTATAAAAACCCTAAAGGGGTTCCTCACAAATTTGATGAAGACAAACAAACGGCTTTCATTGAATATTATGAGCAACTAAAATCCTCGTTAACCCCTGATGAACCGTTATTATTTATGGATGCGGTTCATCCGACCCAAGCCACAAAAATCACCGCAGGCTGGATAAAAAAAGGCGTTGATAAACCGATAGAAACGACGGGAAGCCGAACCCGTATTAACGTGGTTGGTGCAATCCGACTTGGTCACTTAACAGAAGCGGTCATTGAGCAATATAGCAAAACGGTTAACGGTGCATCCATCATCGATTTTTTAAACCAAATTAGAGCGCGTTACTCAACAAGTGGTGTTATCCATTTGGTGCTTGATGGCGCTGGATACCATCGAAATGCCTTAGTAGTTAAAGAGGCTAAAAATCTGAATATAACATTGCATTACCTGCCGCCTTATAGTCCAAATTTAAACCCAATAGAACGATTGTGGAAGGTAATGAATAAACATGCGAGGAATGGGCAATACTTCGCAACGACAAAAGAATTCCGACGAAAAATCACTGACTTTTTTAGCATCACCCTCCCCGATATTGCCGATACACTCGGTGATACAATTAATGATAACTTTCAGAAATTAAAACCTGCAGTTTGAATTCACTTGAGTATACCCACTGATGAAATGCGGTTGATGGAGAGCGAGCGAGGTCCATCACTGTGGTTGCCAAGGTTCGATGTTGCAACAATAGGCGATAAACAGCAGCTGCTTGGTATGGAGTCAGTTTATTCTGTCTTAGATATTGCTCCTGCGACTATGATGGAGCATGGTGAGGTCATTCGCGCTTTGATAGAAGTATTTACTTTAAAAAGCAACAGTGAAACAACTACGTTTCTCGATGCAGAGGATGGAATCGCAGCGTTTGTTACTCAGTGGGTTCGCAGGGACTTGCTTAATATTGTTTTTGGTAATTCTGATAATCACGGTCGTAATACGTCATTTATCAAGCAGAACAACTGTGTGTCCCTGGCGCCTATTTATGACTTTGCCCCCATGAAAGCCGATCCAGAAGTGATATCAAGGACTTTTGTATGGGGAGGAGGACTTGAATTAGGTGGACAATATGATTTTGTTAACATCGCCAATAGTCTTGCTGATCTTATTGAACCAAAAGCGCTTTTAGATGCATTGGCTCAGACAGCAATAGAATTACTTGATCTCAAGCAAAGGCTTGGAAACCGAGGTGTTCCCCAATCTATTCTCTCTTCCCCAAGTATGGGGTATGAACATTTAGAGAAGAAATTCAAAACTTGGAAATTACTATGACAGAAAAGGCCAAAATGCTAGCCCAAGATAATCGTCATGGCCGACTACCACTTGCTGCAAAGCGTCAAAAATTGCCGAGCTCTGTCAAAGATGAGCTTATGAAAAGTATTTGCATTGAGCTTATGACCAGTCAGATCACGACGGGTAAGGCTTTACAGAGATTGCGTACTGAAATGCTGTTCGCTAATCAAGAGCAATATGCCAAAATGGTTGGCATAACAAGGAAGGCATTATCTGAGATTGAAGGAGATAAATCGAAAGCTAGCGCTTTAGTGTTAGGCAAAGCCCTTAGGGGGGTTGGGTTGGAGTTATTAGTCTTACCCAGAGATAAGTTTTTACAGGGTGAAATCATCGGTTATAAAAAGCGCAACTGACAGTTCTGGCGCAAAAGTATATCGAAATGATGATTTGTAGGAGTCCGGTGTAGAAGATGATTATGATATTCGTAAAGCGATAAGAGAGTTAGACAGCGCTGAAACTGAAGTAAAAAAAGCGCTGAGAGAAATCGAATAAATAAAATATTTAAACCCAACCCCCTTTAATGAGCTTTTTTCTGACGAACGTTTCCTATATCCCTAATCCCAAGGCCGCTAATAATGCGGCCTTGCTGCTTTATCGCTTGCCATTTAGATAAATAAAGCCCAGTATAAACGCAAGTTAATAACTATATTTGCGTTTATGAATGGTAGACCACTGGTTAATGGTGAACTGTATGATCCACTGATTAGCCGAAACTTTGGCCGAACAACTGAGCTAAAACATAGAAATAAATTACTCTTGCTAATGGCTGCTATTCTAGGCTTGAGAGAGCTTGAACTAACTCTGGTAACTGTAAGTGTCTTTATTGCACCTGACGGCTCATTTCACGAGTTTGCGGTACTTCCTGACACCATAACTCGTGACGGCGCAGAGCGGCCTATTGTGCTGGCTAACGATGAGCTAAAAAGGGCGTTCGAAAAGTATATTAAATGGCTGGTTGAATTGAGGATCAATACGATACCTCACAAGCACTACCTGAGCCTAAACCCAAACGCCCCGTTATTTGTCGATGACAATCTCAAGCCGTTCACTGTGCAAAATAGAGGGGAAAGCATCAGCCCACACGCAATGAACAGGCTGTTAGATCAGTTAATTAAAAATGCAGGGCTCTGGGATGTAGGTGTAAGGCGTCTATCACTTGTTAGAACGTGCGTTATTGAGTCATATAAAGCAGGAATGAGCACAAATGATATCATGATCACAACAGGCTTTAGTGATGATTCCATTAGCAAGATCCTCGCAATGGATTATACGGCTTATAGTCCGATTGCAGAGTGGTTTATCAAAAGAAAAGCAACAAAACAAAAAAGGTTAGAATCCTTCAAATTGAGAAGAAAGTGGATGATATGACAAATAAAGAACAAGGCGAATTTTCAAAGTATTGCAAAGCTAATTGTGGCCTAGATGCAACAGAAGTCGCAGATCTCGCCCAGGTTCCACGCCGTACCTTTTATGATTGGTGGAAGACCCGCCGTCGCGCCGTTGAATTGATAGTGTTGGGTTTGAAAATAGAACGTGATAGCAAATAGTGTGCAGTATTCGCTCAAAATAACTTTGCATGTGAGCGGGTATCGCTCACAATAGTTTTAAGTTAATCAGATAAGGCGTACAGATGAGTCCAGCAATTTACCGAGAAAGAGGGTTTAAGTTCTTCTTTTTCTCCAATGAAGAAGCAAGAATGCATGTTCATGTCGTAGGGCATGAAGGCGAGGCAAAGTTCTGGTTAGAACCTGAAATTGGCTTAGCCAGCAGCTACCACCTTTCAGTTAAAGAGCTTTCTAAACTTGAGCGCAGCGTTAAGGATCACGAAGATGAAATCAGAGCAGCTTGGAATAAACACTTTGGCTAAGGTCTTGGGAGTTACTCCCCATGGTCTTTGGCTGTTTGCTAAAGGGGAGGAGCACTTCTTAAGTTTTGAAGCCTTTCCTTGGTTTAAGGATGCGGCTGTAAGCGCCGTCTTTAATGTTGAAGAGCAAGGTCGAGATGGTTTTTGTTGGCCAGATCTTGATGTGGACTTATCTATGGACGGTATTAAACACCCTGATAAGTACCCATTGAAAGCCAAGCACTGACAAAGAAAACAGGCACATGGAAATTGAGGGGATAATTAGCTCTTTACGCTCGATTGATAGGTATGTTGAAACCATATTTTTTGAAGGTGGGTGTTACAAATTTCACCAGTTTCTGGCCGCTCTGTTTCCTGAAGCCAAAGCCCTGATTAATGTGGGGCGAGATCACGTTGTTACTCTACTAAATGACACTTGCTATGACATTACTGGAAAGGTTGAAAGCGCTGGGTATCATGAGTTGTCGAGAGAGGATTTATCGCTTGTAGAGAGCTGGAGCTTTTCAAGGACAAGACATAGGGGATATTTCCTGAATAAAGTAGGGAGAGCATTGTGCTGCACTCCCTGCATTAGATTACTCAACAGCCTCTTCTACTTTGTAGTTTTATTTCCAATGCCTCGCGAGAGGCAGCATTAAAATGTGAAGAACAAGCCACCATAAATACTTCGGAGCAGTTCCCCAATAGTTTGATGCAAGCATATACCCATGAGATAGCTGGTTTCTGAGATCTCCGTACATTTTATCTACAATGTCGAGAAAACCCCGTGATCCTAGCGTAGCGAAAGTCGCGGGGATGAATCGATAAGTTGCTTTCGATATTTAACGGTCGGCATTAAGTGCAGAACAATGAGATGCATGCAGCGTGAGTTAGTTTAGTATTCCACTTGACAACATCAGGCTATACAGTAGTCTATACAGTATCTGAAAAAAGTGCTCAGATATAATTTTCGGCTCAAACCGACAGCAGAACAAGGAGTCAAACTCATTGAGTTTGGTTCATGTGCTCGTGGGTTGTGGAACTTGTTGCTGTCAGAAAATCTGCGTCGTTATAGGTACGACAAAACGTTTTTGTTCTATCCAGAAATGGCAACATTGATTAAAGAGCTAAAGGCCTTCGAAGAGTTCTCTTGGTTAAAATCCTTTGATTCTGCGGCCGCACAGCAAGTGGCAAGAGATCTTGATGCTGCTTTGAAAAATTCTTTTTCTAAGAGTCGGTTGCAAAAATTCCCGACGTTTAAAGTCAGTTTTAAACAGAAAAAACTGCACAATGACAGTTTTAGGTGTGTGAATAACTCGAACTGCATTCGCATCGAAAATGGGGCGGTCAGCATTCCGAAAGTGGGCAAAGTGCCGATTGTTTTACACCGTAAATTAGTCAGTGAAATCAAGACGGTCACTGTCAAACTATTACATGGTAAATGGAGTGTGTCGTTCACTCAAGAGGTTGAATGCAAGACAGTTAAGCAGGTCTTGTCATCAATTGTAGGTTACGATATTAACAGCCAGCATACGGTTGTAGGTTCGAACGGTTGGTACGTTAAAAACCCAAAAGCTCTTAAACGTTCATCAACAAAGCTAAAGCAAATTCAAGTCCAGTTGAGCCGAAGGGAAAAGGGCTCTAGTCGCTGGCATAAAGCCAAATCACGCTTAAATGCCCTTCACGGAAAAATCTCACGCCAACGCCTAGCGTTCGCTCACGAAGTATCATGCTCGATAGCCAAGACCAGTGATATCATAGTGTTTGAGGATTTGAACGTGAAAGGTATTCAGCAATTTAACGGACATATGGTGAACGATAATGTGATGGGTATGATCACTTCGCTGACTAAATACAAAGTTGAATTGAATGGCGGCATTTACCATGAAATAGGTCGTTATGTGAAATCATCAGGCATTTGTTATGTATGCAAACATACGCATAAATTTGGCCTTAACGTGCGAGAATTTGCCTGCGAAAGCTGCGGTTTAGTCCAGTGTAGAGATTTGGCGGCAGCTAAATCTATCGAAAGCACAGGCGAAAATGATTTAATGGCGGCTGGGATAGTCGCCAGGGTAACCCCCAAATTTCAGCAGAAAACATCGATTAAAACGAAAGTCTTTGAGCTATCAAAGTTTGGTGTGGGAACTGAGAAAAAAGAAGCAGCTTAGCCGTTAAAAGCTAGATTGCAGAAGCCCCGTGATCAGAGCGAAGCGAAGTCGCGGGGTAATTCACCTAACAGGATCACTTGCAGGTTACTTGTAATATCAGAGCCAAGCGTATCTATAATGGCTTGGTGTCCTAGCAATGCTTTTATGCTGCGTAATAACATGAAACCGATCGCTTTTACTAAATTTTAGTGGAGCTTCTTGGTTATGAGTACAGAAAAACAGTGGTGTTTTCACTCTGCTGTTAGAGCTAAAAAATAGCCGTTTTGAAAGGCTTTATCGAGTAAATTTTCAATACCTTTTCTATTAATGGATACAATAGTAGCTATTTTTGCTTCTTTACCGCTACAATGGATATAACTGTATCCACTGAGTCGTTGCGGATGAATTTTACCTTACTTGATGATACCGATGTGAGCCAAGCCTATGCTGCTTATTTGCGTGAGTTACGCCAACGCGCAAAACTATCACGAACGGCATTGGCAGAACGCAGCTGCGTGCCTGCGGCCACCATTAAGAAATTCGAGCTGACAGGGCAAATTTCATTTCGCCAATTGCTGTTGCTTTGGCAGACTCTCGACTCATTGGATAGGCTTTATCAGCTCACGCAACCTAACAAAGAGCGCGTTGCTACCCCCATTAGCATTGATGAGGTCCTAAAAGATGAGTTTTAAACCCATTCAAAAACTCACCGTAACCCGCACGTTAAGCTCAGGTGAGCAGGTACCGGTAGGGGTCTTGGCTCAGAACCGGCAAGGCGTTTTTTTTCAGTATGCAGACAGCTATTTGCAGCAGTTTGGCAATTTATCGCCTTTTACTTTACAAGCTCATACGCAAGTTCAAGCAGCACCTAAACAACCGCACCAAGGTGTGCATGGCGTATTTGGGGATTGTTTACCCGATGGTTGGGGCATGCTGTTACAAGATCGTATTTTCCGGCAAAAAGGGATTCTGCCTAATCAATTAACAGCGATGGACAGGCTGGCCTTTGTTGGTGATAAAGGCATGGGGGCGCTGTCTTTTTCTCCGATGTCTGAGTTTTCAGCCACGACGCACGCTGATATTGATTTAGCAACCTTGGGCTTAGAAGCACAAACGCTGTTCGATTCTTCAATGTCAGATTCTATGGATGACAACAACGATGATTTAGATGGGCATACTCAACAAGTGTTGGCCGCATTAGTCGCTGGGGGGAGTTCGGGTGGAGCAAGACCAAAGGCGCAGATTTATATGCCTGCTGGGGAAACTCAGCATTGTCGAACCGTAGCACAATCCGGTGATGAAGCTTGGCTGATTAAGTTTACCTCGAAAAATCTAGCGCTCGGTCATGAAGAAGGCTTGTGTGAGGCGGTCTATTTGCAAATGGCCGAGCAAGCAAAGTGCCAACCGCCAATTTGGCAACTTATTGAAGCACCGAATACAAGCGGTGCGTCTGCTTGGTTGGCGCTCAAGCGTTTTGATTACGTCACTGAACAGACCAATTTAGGCAGCAAGCGCAGTTCAGGCCGCTTGCATATGCACAGCGCCTGCGGGCTGCTGGATGCAGACTTTCGAACGCCAAGTTTAGATTACATTGACTTGATCAAAGCCAGCCGTCAGCTGTGTAAATCTCCAGCCGCTGGGCAACTGCAATTTCGCCGCGCCATTTTTAATCTACTGTCGTCTAACCAAGACGACCACAGTAAAAACTGGGCGTTTTTGCAAGCTGATGATGGCCAATGGAATCCTGCACCTTTTTACGATGTTACGTACAGCCCGCATCCATTTAACGAACACGCCACTGCATTCGGAGGTTATGGCAAAGCGCCACCGATTAAGGTGATGCAAAAACTTGCGAGCAGTGCAGGCTTTTCGAATTGGAGTGATGCAAGGCAAGTTATTGAAGAAGTTGCTGAAGCACTCAGCAAATTTACTTTTTTTGCACAGCAACAAGGGACCAGTAAAACGACAGTATCTGCGATTGCTAAGACATTGGATCAGCGCAAACAGGAAAACGCAGTGCTTTTTCTACAATAATAAGAAGGGACACAACAATGAAGCTTGGTCGTAACGATCTTTGCCATTGTGGCAGCGGTAAAAAATTTAAACGTTGTTGTATGGGCAGCCTCTCCAAACAACATGCCCAAGTATTTGGTGATGTCGACGCCATGCTGGCAATGAACCCAAATTTGAGCCTTGATGAACTCAACGCTGCTTTACAGCACAAAGTCCAGGATCGCAATAATCAACCTCATCCCGATTTTTGTGGTGTGACACCAACGCAAATGGCCAATTGGCTTTATGCGCCTTTCGATGAATTACAGTGGGTGACAATCAGCACACCATATGAGCTGTTGGCCAGCCCTGTGATGCGTTATCTAGCTCTCATTCTTGATGAGGCCATGGCGCAAGATGGATCATTCAAAGCCACGAGCAAAGGCAACTTACCGGCTAAATTGGTCAAACAGGCCAGTGAGTTATTGCCTGAGTTTGCCGTTGCTCAATTCGAGCGTCACATTAGTATCAGTGAGTTTGCAGGTAGTAACGAAGATAAGTTTAATGCTTTGCACTATACCAGAGTGCTAGCCGAAATTAGTGGCATTATTTATCGACGCAGCGGCCGCTACCATGTGAAAAAATCAGCGCAAAAACAGTATCAGGCCGAAGGTATACAAGCATTTTTCAAACCTATGTTAGAAGCTGCAATCAGCAAATATAACTGGGAGTATTTGGACGGTTTTGAATACGATATCGACTTGCGACCCTTTTGGTTGTTCATGCTGTGGCGTATTCAAAGCCACAACAGTGTGGATCAGCTGGTTGAAGAGGTTATGACGGCTTTCCCCGATTTACGACAGTCTTTCCCTACGGAAGATGACTTCTCGCCAGAAAGAAGTTTAAGCATACTCATTGAATCACGTTTTATTGAGCGATTTTTACAGTTTTGGGGATTTGTGACCATTGACCCAAGACGTTATTTAAACGCTGAACCCGTCGCCAGAGTGGTTCAGGTACAGCCTTTGTTAAAACACACCTTTCAATTCACCATTAACGCATAGCAAGGTCATCGTGAGCGAATATCAATACTATAAATTCGAGCGATTGGATGGGTACTTGGATGCTAAGGCATGCCAATCACTCAGAACCGTTTCAAGCCGCGCTGAGATCAGCGCTACGTCCTTTCAGGTGTATTACACCTACAGTGACTTAAAGGCAGAACCCGCTGAGCTGATGTTAACATACTTCGACATTGGTTTTTACTATGCCGATTGGGGCACAATCGATGCTTACATCAAGCTACCAGCAGGAACTCTTCCTGATGCGTTACTTGGTTTTTCACGTGATGGGTTTCATGTACACGAAAGTGAAGAATGGCAATTGCTAATTTTTTCCCTCGAGGAGTATTATGAATATTTTGACGATGAAAATGCTAACGACTTTTTCCAGCATTTAGCTGGTTTACGCAGCGAGTTAATCCAAGGTAATTGGCGCCTTGTGTACTTTATGTGGCTCAAAGCGTTAGATTGTAATGACGAACTTGAGGAAATACCTTTAATTCAATTCGATTTTGAGCATCTTAGTGAGGAATTACAGGCTTTTGCTGCGTTGTATGATATTTCCTTAGCTTGGGTTAAAGCGCTTGCGATGGTACTGAACGAACAACCAAGTCACCAAGCAAAACAAGCCCAATTTCAGTATGATGTGTGGCTGCATAATCTCACGGAAGCGGAGAAAAACACGCTATTAAGCACGCTTTTTGAACAAGGCCAGCTAACCCGTCATCAAGCCTTAGCGATGACGCGAAAAGAATCTGCCAACAAAGACGAAACCTATCAGTATGGGTTAACCCCCGACGTGATTTCTCCTTACTTTGAACAAGCTCAAAGCCAATTACAGCAGGAGCAAGCCGCAGCGCTCGCAAAAAAAATGGCGATTGAAAAAGCGGAAAAAGAGAAGATGTTGACGGATCTCTACAATCAGCGTGAGCGCTGCTGGCAGCAAGCACAAGAGCAAGCGGATCGAACTTGCGCCAGTGGTTACGATGCGGCATCACGCGATTTGCATCAGCTGAACGAAGCCTATCAGTTCAAAGGGGATCGTCCTGCTTTTGAACAGCGTTTCAAATGCTTCATTGTGGCTAATAGTAGCCGTAAAGCGCTGTTAAACCGGCTCAAAGATCTACTTTAATAGGGCGTCCCGTTTCGCCCCTTTCTGTAGTACAAACATGTGATAGCCAAACTCGCCTAGGTAGCGTCAATCACCCTAAGCAGCAATACACCCACCTCGTCAGCAGCGGTTTTTGCGTTTGCCCGAGGTGAAGGTAAAAACTGGCTTTGGCCGCAGTACCATATTATGCCCCTGTTTATACAAAGAGAGAGGCCAACGGTGAATTTCCTCTTTGCTGAGCATCCTGTCTTTACTAGACTCAACGCCACGGGCATCATCTACTGTAAATGCTGCGGCTGGGTTGTTCAGCGTTAAATCGAGCTTAATGGCGTGTCGAAACCGCTGTTTCATGTACATCAAGGTGTCGTTGGCAATGATGGGGCGGTTGCTTTCTCGGATGCGCTCTAATACTTCGCGTACGTCGCGTGCAGTCACCTCGGCAATACATTTGATACCAATCACAGGGCTTATCTCTTTGGTGTATACCCGATATGGAATTTGGGGGGGCTTGAGTCGTCGACTCAGGTAGGTTCGATACCCGTCATGGGACAGTTGATCGACGGTTTCAATGTCAGGTAACTCGATTTTCTGTTTCTCCAGAAGAGGATCTATCCCTTTCGTACTGCTTTTCGAAAATAAGCAGCGGCAATGCTAGCGTCCTCTAACGACATTAAAGGAAAATGCCCTAAGGTTGCTTCTTGTCTCCTTTGGCTGTGCTGTAGCGGATCATTCGATAAGGTGAGCCTTGTTTGCGGACACAAAATTAAAGCCCTTCACCGTCTGAATACTTTTTTTGGTTCTGCTTTGCTGTATGCAATAACCTGTTTTGCTGTGAGTTTTCCCATGTTTACTCCATAGCTGCTGAAATAATGGAGGGGGCGATAATGGCTGCCCACTACCGATTTGCTAATTGAATCAGCAACTAACCTATTGTGGTGGCGAATTAAATGCGAAAAATGGGTAACTTACTGCCCACCAATTTGCTCACCGCATAACGCTTATTGAGCCAAAATGAGGAGACTGCCCACCACTTAACAGGCAGTTGGTAACGGACATCTACAAACCGATTTGGACGGAGAAAATAAAAAGCCTTGTATTTACAAGGCTCTTTACAAAGTAATACAGGGCTTTAGGACATTGTTGGCTGGTAACTTTTTACCCAGGAATCTATTTGACGTTTTGGCTCTGAATGTGGTGCAGCTTTTGATTTTAGCTTTAATTCAATGTGTTATTGGTGTTTTATTTTGTGATAAATGCATTTAGTCACCACTTTAGTACCACTTTGATTGGTCTGTAAGCTGATATTCTTATGGGCAAACTCCCCCTTAGTATTTCTTTTTTATTCATTCATATTTTTTTTGTCAGTCTCTTTTATGGCAACACGCGTTAGTATGTCATCACATATTTAACGGCTGTAGCGTGTAAATAGTATTTTAACGGTTATAGCGTGTAAAACTCGATTTACCTGCTATAGCGTGTAAAACTTGATTTACCTGCTATAGCGTGTAAAGTGTTATTGGAACTGTTTATATAGGTAAAGTGATTATGAAGGTGACGAACTCAAAGCAGCTTAGCGCGTATCTTAAAGATGCGCGGCTAAATATGAAGCTATCGCAAAGTAAGGCGGCTAGTAAGGTCGGCATTCGTCAGGATACCGTTTCTAGCTTTGAGCAGAACCCTGACTCTACAAAAATAGAAACACTGTTTAAGATATTATCGGCATTAAATCTTGAGCTAGATATTAACGTTAGAAACCCAGAGTTAGGGTGTGAGTTTGTAGATGATAACGCGATACCGACTGAGCAAGAATGGAAAGAGGAGTGGTAATGGCTATCCTTGATGTTTATATGAATGGTTACCTAGTCGGAGAGTTAACTAAATCGACCACAGGCTCCCATCTGTTTAAGTATGAACAGCAATGGTTAGATACCTCTAGCAGTCGTCCCATCTCTTTGTCTATGCCACTGCGTAAGCAAGCGTATAAAGGTGATGAGGTTTACAATTTCTTCGATAATTTACTCCCAGATAATATAGAGGTGAGAAACAGAATTGTTGCTCGCCACAAGGCTAAATCGACCCAAGCGTTCGATTTATTGGCTAAAGTCGGCCAAGACAGTGTCGGTGCATTGCAGCTCGTACCGCATAATCAGCAGCCGTTTGATATTAAAAAAATTGAGTCTAAACCCTTATCGGATCAAGCATTGGAAAGAGTGTTAAAGGGTTATCAGTCGAATATTCCACTAGGCATGTTAACCGATGAAGATGACTTTCGAATATCGATAGCAGGTGCCCAAGAAAAAACGGCCTTACTTAATCTAGATGGACAGTGGCGGCTTCCTATTAAGGCGACCCCGACAACGCACATCATTAAGCTACCCATAGGTTCAATACAGAGTCATTCACATACTCTTGATATGTCTAACAGCGTTGAAAATGAATACTTATGTATGATGATTGTGAGGGAGTTTGGCTTAGATGTACCGCAATGCTCGGTCATTAAGGTGGGTGATGTTAAAGCGCTTGCTGTGGAACGCTTTGACCGTAGGCGCTCATCTGATGGTAAATGGATTATGCGTTTGCCCCAAGAGGACTTTTGCCAAGCATTAAACATTCCGCTAGCGAGAAAATATGAAAGCCACGGCGGCCCCGATATTGAGCAGATTATGTCATCTTTATTAGGCTCCACCAATTCAGAGCAAGATCGAGTTAACTTCATGAAGTCTCAGGTACTGTTTTGGCTATTAGCGGCAACCGATGGTCACGCTAAAAATTTCTCACTTTTTATTGAGGCGGGTGGCGGATATCGACTAACCCCTTTTTACGATATTTTATCTTTGTATCCTGTGCTCGGCGGTAAAGGGTCAAATATTTGCGATGCAAAGCTGGCTATGGGGCTCAAAGCGACAAGAGGTAAGAAGTACCAAATAGGACAGATCTTCCCAAGGCACTTTATTCAAAGCGCAAAAGCCGTAGGTTTTGATCCTGCAACTATGGCGGACATCATGAATGAGATAGCCAATTCAGTTGACTCAGTCATCACTAAAGTTAAATTACAATTACCTCAAGATTTTCCAGTGCATATAAGGGATACAATTCTTGATGGCTTACAGGATAGATCTAGACGACTACTTAACGAGCAATTGGCTTCTTGTTGGTCTTGCTTAAATAACACTCATACATAATAGGTGCTTCATTTGCCTGCCTAATAAACCCCACCAGAGTGCTTATCAGAGCACAAAACAGCTCCCATCTGACTTACGCTTAAGCCATCCACGTGAGATGCCTCATCCTACAGCCTCAGATAATTGCGTCTCAATGGCTGATGTTTTGGCGGTTTTTAGTCTCACCGGTGTATGAGTGATGGTAAAAAGTTGATTTAAATCAGTGAATTAGTTTTTGGTTGGTATCTCGGTAAAATAGGTCCAACCTATTCGGACAAAGTGGTTTAAAATCAATCGTTTAGTTGTTTTTGTTGAATGTAATTGGCGGTTTAATCGCCTATCCACTCAAAGAAAGTAAGCCACAATGTAATATCTCTGATGTCGATTTCAATGCGATTTCTGTTATGGCTTAAATCGATCTGAGGTGACTTAAAGTATGAATATTGGTTTAGTGTAAATCAGCGAGTTTACTTTGATAAGTATTTTAATACGATAGGCATTAAAAATCACCCTTTAGTAAACTTACGCAACAAACTTATAATGGTTATTTGCAACCCAATGTTGATTAAACTAAGCCGATCTAATGTCTGTCTGCGTTAAAGGTTAGTCGGAGTAAAAAATTCAGTGAGTTTACTTTGGATGAATTATCGCATTTAGCGGCCAAAGCCATGTTGCCAGAAAAGCTGGTGCTGGATCCTGCCAAGCAAACAGTGGAAGGTTTCTAAGAAGTATGGACGAAAGAAAAAGCGCATTTGCCGCTGACCAAATCTATGATTGAAGTCATTGAAAAACCCTTGCGAGATCTGCCATTAGGCTGATTGAGGAAGATCCAACACAAGCCATTCAATGTCATGTAACACCCAACCTATGGCACAGTTACTTGTCGATCAATCCACAAGTTAACCGTTATTTTGTATTGGACTAATCTTCTGAACAAATCATGCATCTTCATGAGCTGCTGTAGGAGGTTGAGCGGTAATCTCATTCTTACCGAAACCCATTAAAAGGATCACAGTCTCTGCGTAACTTGACAGAGAATACAGTCCCCCTCACATCTAGCTCAAAAATTGCTCTTCATACGAGCAAACAATTTCAACCAACTCATCTAGCTCATTTCCCCGTTCGGTATTAGGTTCTGCATTCCATATTCGCTCAATTCGCTTCAAGGCTAGCTTATGCTCGGCAGAATTCGATATCTGGCATGCCGTCAAAATTTCTCTGATACCAATACACATATCTGAGCTTTCTTTGAGAAAAATAGCTTTATCCTCATCTACAACGTCAACAATATTATCGAACAGTCGCCCCTCGCAAGTACCTAAGTCTTGAGCGTTTGCTATCTTAATGTTTAAAGAGTCCATCGATATCGGCTTTTTACTCATGTTCGGTATACCCAATATAAAATGTATTTATTACCAGTATAGTGACTTTGTGGTTGCACCTAATTGTGCTACTTAACTAAATTGGCTAAGCTGGCTAGGGGCTGTTGATCTTTGTTTGAATTTTGTGCGAAGAAGGTAATCTCGTATAATTCACTTCGCCAAAAACAAATACAACGAGATTACCATGCCCCGATTAATGCTCACTGATGAGATGTGGTCGAAGCTAAAAGCTATTCTGCTTGATGATAGAGTTTATAACAAGCAAGAGCATCGATTTACGATGGAAGGTATCCTTTACCGATTGCGTGTTGGCTGCCCTTGGCGAGATTTACCTGAATATTTTGGCTTATGGAATACCATTTACCGTCGATTTTTACTGTGGTCAAGAAAAGGTATTTTACTTAGGCTGTTCAAAACATTATCGACTAATAGTGATACTGAATGGGAATTTATTGATGGAAGTTATGTAAAAGCCCATCAACACAGTTCAGGTGCATCATCTGATGAAAATCAAGCAATTGGGTTAAGTCGTGGTGGTAATACAAGCAAAATCCATCTCGCGGTAGATAGCTATGGTTTACCGATAGAATTCATTGTTACAGGTGGAGAAGTTCATGATAGCAAAGCAGCTAATGCCCTTATTGAATTATTGCCACAAAGTCATTTTATTATTGCAGACAAAGGCTACGACAGTGAAGCGATTAGAGATAAAGTGCGTGAATGTGGTTCAAAGCCAGTGATCCCTAGAAGACAAAATTCGAAGCAAGGAAATGGCGATATCGATTGGTGTTTATACAAATATCGGCATTTAGTTGAAAATGCTTTTGCTCGGCTCAAGCATTTTAGAGCGATAGCTACCCGCTATGATAAATTGAAAATTAATTTTGAAAGCCTGCTGGCTCTAGCTTGCTCTATAATTTGGCTGCCAATGTGAAAGATCAACAGCCCCTAGTAATGTACCTTTTAATAAACTCACAATAACCGTAATGTCTCATTAATTCAGTGCCCATTCAGCACTTTTACGGCTTTAATAATCAGGGGGAAAGTCGTTGGTGGAGTCTCCAGCAATAAGTGAGTGTGTCAGTTTGTATTGGTTTATGCTTACTCTAACCTAAGCATATCCACCCATCTGAATTGACTTTATATAATCGATTAACAATTTACCATCGCCACTAACACAAACCCCTAAAGCTGTGATATTACCGAATGCGGGTATAGGCTCTTGAGTAAACCAAGAGATTACCTTCTTGGCATCACCTGAAAAACTCAGTAATACAGGGATCAAGTAATCTTGGTCATCAATTGTAAAATAACACTCAAGAAGTGCTTTGAGTTGTTGATATGAAGCTTCTTGGGTCGTTGTCATCAGTATTTCCTTAACATGTTCATAATATGATGCTCGAAAGCGATGATGTTGTCATGGTAAATACGAGTGCTACCATTATTGTTCTTTATCAATAACGGATAAGTCGATTTTGATGGCGTATCATCTTTAGCTTTGACTAGCCTTAGCCATCCACTTTTAGCATAAAAATGCGCATACTTTATTAGTGTTTTTCCAGATTTTGAATCAACCCAGTCGCTCACAATCTCCCTAATAGGCATTATCTTTAACCGGTGTTTTTCAAGGTAGTTGGCACTCAATATCAAACTTATTATCTTCCAACTTCTAAGCAGGCATTATACCTTTTATAAACTCAGCAAACGGCACAACATTACTCTCTATCGAGGCACTCTCCAGGGAGTCAAGGTACTTGGTAAGTTGAGTTACAGGAATAATTGTCCAATCATAATCTCTGAGCAAGAACATAAAGTTCATCAAAAATCTGCTAGTTCTTCCATTTCCATCTGGGAACGGGTGTATGTACCTCAAGAAGAAATGTCCCAGTACAGCTTTTATAGCAAAATGTGGTTCGTTGACAATAAGATCTTTCAAGGCACTCAATAACATCGTGCAAGGTTTGTTGCTCATCACAGTACTTTGCTAACGTGTTCAGAGAAAAACTAAAGCATTTAGGTATTGAACAAAGTATGAGTCGTAGAGGAAATTGTCGGATAGTGCGGTGATGGAACGATTTTTTAGGAGTTTAAAGACTGAAAGATTAAACCATTTAGCTTTTACCAATCACAGCGCAGTAGTGAGCGTGGTTGAGCAATATATTCAGTTCTACAACTACAAACGCAGACATTCGGCAATAGATTATAAGACGTCACATCAGAAATATAATGAGTTTAAAAAAGCGGCTTAAAATCTCTCCAGAAATACCGATACTTGACCATTACAAATACGCCTACAGTCGTTGAAAGTGTTATGTCTGTTGTTGCCAGCACTCACGAAGTAATTGGTACAACCGTTCCAGCAATCAGTGCCGTTTTACTAGAGACCTTATAATATTGACAGCTTCCCGTGTGAAAGGGGAGCTGTCATCTCAGTCTGTTGACAATGATTTTTCGATATCGCAGATCCGCGCCATGAGTACTAAAGGATCAAACGTCGACTCTTTGAAGCCAAATTTCTTGTAGAACGTTTGCGCACTATAATCAATAGCATGAACTAAAATGCCTGCTCCACCGACAGCGTTCATTGCTTGTACTGAGCGAATTATACAATCTTTTAAAAGACCTGCTGCAATGCCTCGACCTTGATAGGCGTTGTCAACCCCAAGCCTAGCTAAAATGACCATGGGAATGGGATCTGGGCTATTTCTTCTTAGTGAGCTGAATGCTTGTTCTCTCGATACTGACCCCATGGCAATGGCATAGTACCCAACCACTTGGTGGGCCGCTATGTCATTGACCACATACACTCTCGCGGTTCCCCGATTTTGAGTTTTTAAGGCCTGTTTTCTTAACCAAGTATCGATTTCTTCAATGCCACATTGAAAGGCGTTAATCTGGTGCTCATCAGTCAGAAGTGTTGGTGCACTTATTCCCAAGGCGCTTTCCTATTAAACAGATCTTTCATGCCTTCAAGAGTCCGTGGATCTGCACTTAGTTCGTTGTCGAAAGCTTCAAAAGCCATTGCTTCAAGGACAAAATCCCGCTGTTCTGCTAATATGTTATGCGCTTCATTGAGTGCAGCCTGCTGAATGAACACGGTTCTATCTACTTTTTTCAAACTTGCTGCCGCATCGATTATGTCTCTCACCGATGGTAGTACTCGCATGTTGATTGGCGCTGTTTTTGTAGCCATAACACCATCCTGTATATCTATTTAATACACAGTCTAAACGGTTTCTGTGTGTAGTCAATAGATACACGTTATTTGCGTGGGACAGGGATAAGGAAAGGTTGTTGGATTATGATCGTAGCTTAGCATGTAGCTCGTAAACTGCTTGGCAGAACGGCCAGGGAGCAATCACTTGATTAACTATCATGCAAAACATCTTGGTTAACTCAATGCGTATTACGGTCATCGTCGTCTTCACTGTCTGTGATGCCATCGTTGTCAGTATCTTGCCAACGTTGATTATCGGCCACATACATGTCGAACGCATCTTCAACATGGTCACCATCGGTATCTGTTGCGGCAGGCACCTCATTACCATAAATCTCGTTAAGAATTTCGGTACTATAAATCGGGTTATTACCCATCATTGGATCATAACTGGCGTTCAACTCTGCGAATATTGCGTTATCTCGCGCTGGTGATTCTGCAATGTCTCGTTGCTCTTGCGTTGTGCCAGTATAGTCTTCAGAAAGTGCCCAGCCCGTTAATGTTAAATTGCTGTTGGCCCATTCTAGGGGTTCTTGGTCTAATACTGTCTTAAGTGCGCTTTCAGTAACCGCCTCAGCAATCACGTACGAGGCTAGGTTAAATATCTCGACAATCTGACGGTCATTGAACCAAGTACGCAGCCTATTGTGTATGTCAACAGAAGTAAAGTGGGGGGCTGTTTCCTGCCTCTTGCATGTAATGCATTGCAGCTAATTCAGCTGCGCTATAATCTTGATTAGGGTAGTCCCATAGCCCTTGGATTTCCTCTATTGAGACTCCCATCTGAGAGAGCATATAGGCAGCTTGGGCCTTAGCAACAGGGCTTTGTGCTTGGATAACCTGAATAAGCGACAGCTTCCATTTAAATTCTTTAGTGAACATCGACGTTTCAAGAACCAATAGTTGGCCACCTTTGAACCCTTCTGTTATGGCGCGAAAATTAGTGCTATCTAGTTGATCTCTGTTTTCATATTGCGCTTGTGCAGTTTCAACAAGAACTGGGTCATCATCAGAACATCCAGCCAGCAATAATGATGAACTAATTATCATTGCTAACATTGATTCATTAAACGTTTGCCGTGTAATCATCGATATATCCTTAGTGTTATAAAAATATTGTTATAAGCACCATCGCAAGTATCGGCAAAGTCCAACGTTTAACATTTACTGTATTGGGCTCGCTACTTTTAATAACAATGTCGCGATACTTCTGTGCTTTTTCACAGTTAATTTTGAGGGGAGTTAGGTTTCAAATCTCTGTACAAAGCGACACGGAATTGACAATGACTGAGGGGCTGTGATTGAGAACACATGAAATCAACATGGTTTGTTGGGGGGTAAATTAGTGGGCGTGGCTTCATTGATGTTTTAGATATCAAAGCGACCGGAGGGTCGCTTTTTTGTTTTCAGTCCATCCGGAATGTCCAAAATCTGTTATTCCGGCAATGCTTTTGAGCCGGAATCCAGGTGTTTGCTTATGCTTTCTGATAAGTGGGTTTCGTTCAACATATTAAATTCGTGGGGATCCCTCAGGGTTGGACTGGAGTTATTGGTCTTACCCAGAGATAAGCTTTTACAGGGTGAAATCATCGGTTATAAAAGCGCAACTGACAGTGCTGGCGCAAAAGCATACCGGGATGATCATTTTTAGGGATCTAGCAGGGCACATGTGAGCAGATCAATGCACCATACTGGCGAAGACGTATTCAAAATAACGCCTCGAGTGAACATGCTACCGAGCAATTTGCATGAATACGAAGATACTCACATCAATTAAACAGATGCTACAAAAAGGGTTAGGTCAACAATTATTACCTCCACACCAAACAGAGCCAGAAAAACCAAATTACACATAGCAACATACGTGGCATAGATTACAATCCATTTTCTTGCATGTTACTTCTATTATCTATCTGATATAATTTATATTTCTTTGCTAAAAATACCTAGATTTTTCATTTTGTAAACTGACCAAGCCCATGTTGTAATAACCCTCTATTTAAGTGGCTCTGTTAGTGTTAAATGTTGAACTAATCACTGCAGCATCTTCGAACCGTTCGACTTGACCGAATCGTTCGATTCGTCTAATGTGTAAGGTATATTAACAGCTAGATTGAGTGAGACCTATGCAAACTTTAAATGCCAATGAAGCAAAAACTAAATTTGGAACAATGCTCATTAATATTCAAAGCGAACCTGTTGAGATTCTGAAGAACGGTACATCTGTGGCTGTAGTTATGTCCTCCAAAGATTATCAGGTAATGGAAGAACTAAAAATGGAAATTGTTAAACTCCGTTTTTCCAATATCGATGAAGATGATTTGGTCGATGGTGATACTTTTTTTGAAGATCTAGAGTCAGGTAAGTACGATTAATGAAAAATGTGAAATTCTACCTCAGAGGACACGCCCGTACTGACATCGCAAAAATCAGACAGTATACGATAAAAGAGTGGGGGCATAATCAGTGGGACAAATATAAAGTCGCCTTGTTTAAAAAGCTTCAGTCACTAGCTAACAACCCACATATGGGAGCGAACATTGAAGAAGTTTCCAGTAACGCATTTCGATTCCCTATAAATAATCATGTTATCTATTATGCAAAAAGAGAAGATACAATTGTTTTCGTGGGAGT
>NZ_JABKAW020000011.1:0-46204 GCF_014596695.2 Shewanella sp. BF02_Schw | reverse complement strand
AGTGTTTTGAAGCACTTAATTCAACCTGACTCAGTAACCGCTTGCGCTGTCTGCCGTGTCAGTGGATGCGCATTATAGGCACCACACGGTTTTGCGCAAGGCCTTTTTTAATAAAAAAGGATCGCTTGGCGATCTTTTCACCAAAAGCGATCCTTTTTCGTATTTTAAGCGACTTTATGACGGTTTATTGTACTTCTTTAGCGTTCTGGCGGAACTGTTCAAGGAAAGTCACCACATTTGAATCGTCCCAATCGACATACGAACGAACATAAGCCACCAGCTCACCTTGTTCATTTAAGATAAATGTTGCAGGTATCGTATCAAGCGGGAAGACATCACGTAGTTGTTGTTGCGGATCGAAATACGAATTAAACCGGCCTAATCCAAGAGACTCTAAAAATGGTTGCACAATAGTCACAGCTTCAGCATCAATAGAAATAGGCAGTAGAGCAAAATGTTGTGCATTTAGAGTTTGATTTAATCGATCGAGTGCTGGAAGTTCTCTAACACAAGGTGGACACCAAGTAGCCCAAAGATTCACAACAACCACTTTACCTTTATATTGTTCAAAGTTAACCGACTGACCAACAAGATCAGTAAAATCGACTAGCGCAATTGGGAATGGTTGCGGCAATATGTTTATGCGATCGAGTGTTGATTCAGTGGTTTGCTTGGCCGCAGCCTGCATGCCTGGGTATGCATTTACCGGACCTGCTGTCCCCATAAGAATGAGACTAGTGAAAATAAACGCAAACCACTGTTTCAAAGTTAATACTCCAATCGGTTACTTAGTTGTCTTACTACGATTTAATAACGCATCTAACTCAGCTTGTTGCTCTGTTGACAAGGTTGTCGATTCAGATGCCTGTATACGTTGCTTACGCACAAAGATAAAACCAATAAAGAGACCTAAAACAAGTAACCCAAATGGACCAAGCCATAGAATATAAGTTTTCGAATCTAACTTTGGATTGTATAAGACAAAATCGCCATAGCGGCTGGTCATAAATTCAATAATCTCTGAATCTGACTTACCATTATCGACCATCGTATACACTTCAAGACGTAAATCTTGCGCAACTGGAGAGTTTGAATCGACTAAGTTTTGATTTTGACATTGCGGACACCGTAATTGATGCGCTAGTGACAATGCTCTTTGTTGATTATCTGCCGATTGAAATTCATAAGTATCAACAGGTGTCGCCATTACCGTCAGAGTAAAAAGTAAACTCGTACAAGCCACCATCATTTTAAATATGAATTTCATTACGATGCTCCATCGACTTTAGCTTCAGCTTGTAATTGCTGGATCATTGGATACAAGGTTTGTGTCCATACCGTTTGATCTATAGGACCGGCATAGCGATAACGAATAATACCGTTATGGTCGACTATAAAAGTTTCCGGTGCTCCATATACTCCAAGATCAAGACCTAAGCGGCCATCTTTGTCAAAGATGTTCACTGTGTATGGATCACCTTGAGTAGTTAACTCCTTAACAGCTAATGCTCTCTCGTCACGATAGTTGATACCATATATAGGTAACAAGTTACGTTTAGACAGCATCATCAAATAAGGATGCTCATACTTACATGCTGGACACCAAGTTGCCCAAAAGTTCAACATAGACACTTTTGCTGGAAGATCTTTCTCAGTTAACACTTCACTAGGCACTTCTAAGCGCTCAAGTTGGAAAGCCGGAACTGGCTTTCCTTCTAATGCAGAATCAAGCACCTTAGGATTGAGAAATAATCCTTTGTATAAAAACACGCCCATACCCAAAAATATAACCAAAGGTATAAACAGTACAAACTTCTTCATAATGTCTCCGAGTATATTAAGCAGTCGCTAATTTTGCTTTTACTGCTTCATCTGTCGCAGCTTGCTTTACACGATAACGCTTATCGGATGCTGCCAGGAAGCCACCAATCATCATAAAGATTGATCCAAACCACAACCAACGTACAAACGGTTTGTAATTAAGACGCACCGCAAACTCGGTTAAACTAATGGGATCACCCATAGTGACATATAAATCGCGGAATAATCCCCAATCAATACCCGCTTCAGTCATATCCATAGTCCGTACATTGTATTGACGACGGTCAGGTTTGAGTAAAGTGATAAATTCATCATCTTTGTAAATCTCAATCTGACCTTGTTGAGCGGTATAGTTAGGACCGACAACATTTTTAGTTTCTAAATACTTAAATGTGTAACCTGCTAGTTCTTGGCTGATACCTGGGCCCATACGGACGCTTTTTTCAATCGAATAGTTAGAGACAATAGTAGCCCCCATTACCGACACAGCAATACCAAAGTGAGCGAAGAGCATTCCCAATTGACTACGGCCAATTCGATTAAGACTAATACCACCTTCTTTATCGCTCACCATATTATAAGCAGCGCGAAAAGTGGATAGCATGATCCATGCTGTAGCAGCCACACCACACATCACCCAAGCATTAAATTGGCCACCAGCAATAAATGGAGCAGCGACACCGGTAACTAATGCAATAATAGCTGGAATAAGTAACTGTTTTTTAATTTCGCCTGCTTTAGATTTCTTCCAGCGAATAATTGGACCAATACCCATAAAGCCAAATAGCACTAATACGATAGGTACAAATACAGCATTAAAATATGGAGGTCCGACGGAAATCTTGCCCATGCCTAATGCATCTATCAATAAAGGATAAAGCGTACCCAGCAACACAGTACCTGCAGCAACAGTGAGTAACACATTACAGATTAGCAACATGGTTTCTTTCGATTTAAGCTCAAATCGTGCTGGACTGCTCATTTCACTGGCTCGGAAAGCAAACAGAGTTAACGAACCACCAATGGCAATACCTAACAACAGCAAGATAAACAAACCACGACTTGGATCTGCTGCAAATGAATGCACTGACGTAAGCACACCAGAACGTACAATAAAGGTGCCGAGTAAACTTAATGAGAAGGCAAAGATAGACAGCAATACAGTCCAGTTACGGAATGCCCCACGCTTTTCCGTCACAATTAATGAGTGCACTAAAGCAGTACCGACTAACCAAGGCATAAATGATGCATTTTCAACTGGGTCCCAGAACCACCAGCCGCCCCAACCTAATTCGTAGTAAGCCCACCAAGAACCAAGTGAAATACCGCCAGTTAGAAATATCCATGCCGCTAATGTCCATGGACGACTCCAGCGTGCCCAAGCAGAATCAAGTCTGCCACTCATGAGGGCTGCAATAGCAAAGGCAAAACAGACTGAAAAACCCACATACCCTAGATACAACATTGGTGGGTGGAAGATTAAGCCAACATCTTGCAACATTGGATTTAAATCTCGCCCTTCTAGAGGAATAGGAAATATCCGTTCAAATGGACTTGATGTAAGGATCATAAATAAACTGAAGCCAACAACAATCATCGCTAAAACAGATAACACCCTTGCGGTAAAGACTTCTTCTAAGCCCTTACTAAATAGTGCTACTGATGCAGTCCATACAGACAACGCGAATACCCAGAATAATAATGAACCTTCATGACCACCCCATACCGCCGCAATTTTAAAGAATATTGGTAGTTGAGAATTAGAGTGATGGGCGACATAAGCCACAGAGAAATCATCAACAGCAAAGCTGTACCCTAGTGCTATAACGGAGAGACTGATGAAAAAAAACATTCCGTATGTCAGTGGCCAGGCATAGCGAACAAGATACTGGTCTTTACGTGCGGAACCATATAACGGCACGCTAGCTAGCAGTAAGGCAAAAGCCAAACCGAGAATTAGCGAGAAATGTCCAAGTTCTGGAATCATGGGTATTCCTTAGTCTAAAAAAATTAGCGGATCTGAAACAAACAAATCACGACAGTACTAATTAATGCGATGAAACTAATATACGCACATTAGCTTAAACGAATTTTAACGCATTTTAGAACTTGCTATGACATATGTCTGCCATTTTCGTACAAAATTGGGTCACCAGTCTCATTATGAACACCGATTCAACCAAAACGAATTTTTTTGGCAACTTGTCTGACAGTATTACTGATATAAAGTTTCGCTATTAGTTAGTCAAACCATTCAATCTGTGAACCAGTACGCAACTATCAGGATTTGGATTCATATCTTCCTTATATTACTATTCAATTAATAATCTTTACGTATAATCGAAGTTCCAAGCACTGCGGTAAATGCCGCTTTCTCTGTTAACCTAAAAGTGAATATTGACATAATGACCACATTTTGGATTTTTATTGCGCTTGTCGTACTCATCGGCCTAATCATGATTTGGGTTCCACACTTTCGCCAAACAAAACTGTTACAAGCCGAAGAGTCTGGCGTTCGTAGACAAACTAACCTTGAACTTTTTGCTGAGCGGTTAACAATTCTTGAAAAAGAATTACATGACGAGCTTTTGGATCAAGTCGAATTCGAAGCATTAAAGAAAGAATTAGAGATAAATCTACTTCAGGACATGCAACAAAAAGGTGATGACTCCCTTGATGTAGAAATTAAATCAAAAAACGCATTATGGCCTGCTTTTATGACCTTGTGCTTATTGGCTGTTTCCGGTTACCTATATCAACACTTAGGTGCTTATAACGAATTAGCCAATCCTCCTCAAGCAAGCAACCCTCATCAAGGCATGGATCCGGCGCAAATAATGTCGCAACGGGTACAAATGATGGAAGCAAAAGTGCAGGCACAGCCAGACGATAGCCAAGCTTGGTTTAGCCTTGGTCATGCTTATATATCTGCCAACCAATATGATAAAGCCATTGGCGCATTTGATAAGGTAATGGAACTCGTCGGCACGCAAGCTGAACTCCTTGGGCCTAAAGCGACTGCGCTATACTATAAAGCAAATCAGCAGATGTCGCCGGCGATTCAAGCTGTGATTGATCAATCTTTAGCGTTAGACCCACAAGACCCCTCTACACTACTTCTTGTTGGCATGGATGCATTCTTTACCGCTGACTACAACAAAGCTATCAATGCTTGGCAGATGATCTTAGACAGCGATCGAGATGATGTTGATAGAACAGCATTAATGAATGCAATTGAATCTGCAAACATGCGCCTTAATGAAGGTTCGGCAATGCCTAATGGTGATTCAACTCAAAAGCCAGTAGTTACGAGCAATGCGAAGACAGTCGCAATTGAAGTTTCTATTGCTCCAGAATTAGCAGACAAAGTGGCCGATAGCGATACTGTGTTTATTTTCGCACGAGCAACGCAAGGTCCAAAAGTACCGTTAGCTGCAACTAAAATCAGTGCTAGCAGTTTACCTGCAACAATCACATTAGATGATAGTACTTCAATGGGTGGCGATGTCACACTGAGCTCAGTACAAGAAGTCGAAATAATTGCGGTACTGTCAAAAAATGGCAGCGTGAAACCGCAACCTGGAGACCTAAAGGGTACCATTAAAGCCATTAAAGTGGGTGATAATGCTGCACTAACTCTGGATACCTTAGTGCAATAGTATTGTGTAATATTAGTGATGTTCTCAGTTAGCATCACTGAAATTAACCCATAAAAAAACCGGCTATAAAAGCCGGTTTTTTGATTTAGTTGAAAACTACTTAGACATAAACTGAATTGCGTTTTTGTAATCTTCATCGGTACAGTCAGTACACATACCACCTGGTGGCATTGCGTTTAAACCAGACTTAACCGAACCAACTAAGGCATCTAAACCTTTTGCTAGACGTGGTTCCCATGCCGCAGCGTCATGAACTTTAGGCGCTCCGGCCACACCCATGCTGTGACATACTTGACACGCTTTATTGTAAATAGCTTCACCTTCTTGAGCAAATACATTTGCAGACAAAGTTAAGGCAGCTACTGCAGTCATTGCTAACAATTTTTTCATATTCATCGTTCCTAATTGCAAATATACAAAGCTTAACGCTGCCCTTTGATTTAGAAGGCAGACTCATTTTTAGCAACGATAGATTACTACAATTAGCAAAAAAACTCATCTTTTTGTGATAACAATCTCAGCTTAGCCTCTAAATCGAGACAATCTGTGTAGTTCAGGTAATATATTAGTAATCGATGAAAAAGTTCAAACTAAATTCATAATTTTGGAACCATATCAAATTGCTAGCACTTAATCAGTGACAAAGCTAAACCGATAAAAGTGTTTGTGTTAATATCTTTTCGAATTCATCCTCAAGTAAAATAAGAGGGATAAGTGACCATATCAAACCAATCACAAGTGCTATTAAGTGCCAACGAATTAACCTGTATTAGGGAAGAGCGCATTCTATTTGATGGACTGAGTTTTAATATCAATGCAGGGGATATTGTCCAGGTTGAAGGTCCTAATGGTGCCGGTAAAACCAGTCTTTTACGTATTATTGCTGGTTTGTCACGTCCCTATGCCGGTGAAGTTGAATATAATGGTGAAAACATCAATCGCTGTAGAGACGAATTTAATCACGACTTACTCTATCTCGGGCATTTAGCGGGTGTGAAAAGCGAGCTAACAGCAGAAGAAAATCTTAACTTCAATTTAAGAATTAGTGGCTATGATAATTTCGATACCACTGAAATTTTGGCGAAAGTCAATTTAACCGGTTTTGAAGAAGCACTAGCAGGTCATTTATCTGCGGGACAACATCGACGTACTGCATTAGCAAGATTACAACACAGTAATTGTAAAATATGGATCCTCGACGAACCTTTTACCGCAATTGATAAAAAAGGTGTAGAAGAATTAGAGCAACTTTTTATTCAACATGCTGAATCGGGTGGATGTGTAATATTAACCACACATCAGGATATGAGCATTATTAGTGATGCCATACTACGTAAAATCACTCTCGACTATCGCTTTGTATAAGGTATTTGAATGAAACGAGGAATCAGTTACACCACAGCATTCATGACGCTTTTGCAACGTGATTTAAGAATTGCCATTAGACATCGAGGTGATATTTTTAACCCGCTGTTATTCTTTATTTTAGTGGTCACTCTTTTTCCTTTAGGAATTGGACCAGAACCTCAAGTGTTGACTAGAGTAGCACCTGGTATTATCTGGGTAGCAGCCTTACTTGCATCTATGCTGTCATTAGAACGTTTATTTAAAGCAGATTACAACGATGGCAGCTTAGAACAAATGCTACTGAGCCCACAACCGTTAGCATTAATGGTTCTGGCCAAAGTTCTAGCACATTGGATACTTACTGGTGTGCCTTTAATTCTAGTCGCACCATTACTCGCTGTACTGTTGCATTTAGAAGACAATAGTTACGGTGCATTGATGTCGACTTTAGCATTAGGTACACCGATATTGTCGTTACTTGGTGCGATAGGTGTTGCACTGACTGTAGGACTTCGCAAAGGAGGAGTCCTGCTAAGTTTACTTATTCTACCTTTATATATACCTGTACTTATTTTTGCCACTAGTGCGATTGATGCTGCAGGACTGAATATGGCTTATGATGGTCAACTTGCGATTCTTGCCGCAATGTTGGTCGGTTCTTTAATCTTGGCACCTTTCGCAATTGGCGCCTCTTTACGTGTGAGCACAAACTAATGTGGAAATGGTTACATTCTTACGCAGACCCTGAACGGGCATATAAACTGTCAGGCACTTTGTTGCCTTGGTTTAGTATTCTAGCAATATTACTCGTTGGAACAGGCAGTATTTGGGGTTTATTATTTGCCCCGACAGATTACCAACAAGGTGACAGTTACCGAATCATCTTTATCCATGTACCTGCTGCATCGATGTCAATGGCTGCATATATGGGTATGGCAGTAGCTTCATTTATTGGCTTAGTTTGGCAAATAAAATCGGCAGACTGGGCCGCGGCAGCTATCGCACCTATTGGTGCAGTCATTACCTTTATTGCCTTACTAACAGGTGCTGCATGGGGTAAACCTATGTGGGGAACTTGGTGGGTATGGGATGCACGCTTAACCTCTGAACTGGTATTACTGTTTCTCTACCTTGGGGTTATATCACTGTATGCATCATTTGAAGATAAAGTCCTCGCGGCTAGAGCTTCTGGAATTCTGGCGATTGTCGGCGTAATTAATATACCCATTATTAAATATTCCGTTGATTGGTGGAGTAGTTTACATCAGCCATCAACCATTAGAATCACAGAAAAATCGACGATGTCGACCGATATGTTATACCCACTGTTAATTAATATTTTCGGGTTTGGGATGATGATTGGAGCGATAACCTTGATCCGCTATAGAACAGAGATCCTTGCTCGCAATGGCATGCGCCCTTGGGTGAGAGACTTAGCAACCGCAGAGGAGGCAAAATAATGCAATTTGATTCATTTAAAGATTTTCTTGATATGGGCGGTTACGCATTTTATGTTTGGCTATCCTATGGTGTAACGTTCGGCTGTCTAGCCACATTAATAACCCTGAGTATCAGACAAAAACGTAAAGTCCTGATCGAAATTGCTAAAAAGATAACGCGTGAACAACGCCTGAAAGAAACAAGAGGTAATAACCGTGAATCCAAGACGTAAAAAGAGATTAACCCTTGCCGTTGCATTGATTGCGGGCGTTGCTGCTGTTGCATCATTACTATTGTACGCACTAAATTCAAATTTGAATTTATTCTATACACCGTATGAAATTACCCACGGTAAAAACGATACGGGTGTAAAGCCAGAGCTTGGACAACGTATCCGAATCGGTGGCATGGTAACAATGGGATCGATGAAACGCGATCCAGACAGCTTACACGTTGAATTTGCTGTACATGATTCAGCGGGTGGGACTGTATCCGTTACATACGACGATTTATTACCAGACTTATTTAGAGAAGGTCAAGGTATCGTTGCCCAGGGTGTACTGGTTGAGTCAGGAAAACTAGAGGCCACTGAAGTACTCGCTAAGCATGATGAAAATTACATGCCACCTGAAGTTGCTGAAGCTATGGGTCAAACGCATGAAAAACCGACCTATAATCAAAAAGCTCTTGAAGAAAAATAAAGTCTATTTGTAATAAAAAGCCTCTTCGGAGGCTTTTTTTATGAATGAAATTTCAATTGTTATCGACAGATAGTTGCTATTATTTTAGCTACTCATTACGGAGAGGATACTTTGAACATAGGTTTGTAACCTATTGTCAGTTTTACATTAAGATTTTCAGCAAGGATAAGAAACAATGGTGTGACGGTGCAAAAAACCATTATATCCATTTAAGGTAAAATACTGCTTAACTGAAAATGTTGTGTCTCTATTAAAAGTCTGCTTATTTTCCGCGTACTGAACAATGCCAGTCACAGTAAGTCATACCTATAATGAAAGCCTATCGAATTATGAACAACTCTGGTTTCAATAAAACCCTTCTATTTATTGTGTTTCCAGTTTTGATTCAATGATTTTGAACCACAGCACAACGGCTTTAACCTATAGACTAATCCATATTTTCTATTTTTGGCATCAGCTCAATAATGCTAAATAACCTCAATTCAGGTTAATAAGTGAGATAGGTAAGGCAAAATGACAATATTCGGCCTATTTCATATCAAACTTGTCATTTTTTTTAACTAAGCACAGCGGTGCTGTCATTACTAGCCTATTGCAAGTAATGCAATACAGTTGGCAATACAAAGGAGAATTTGATGACCATTTATGATTCCAAGCTGAGGCCAAATAGATAATAGTTAGTTATGGTAAGGCCTATGTAGCATGTCTACACGCCACGGTTAACAATAATGGCATCATATAACCTAGTCATTGAGTATAACTTCAAAGTACGTTAATCAAGTCGAATACGCAGCCTTAACGTGATGTTAAGTAACAGATCCAGCATTGCATTCCCGCCGTCAGCCATATTCCTACATCAATAAAATATTACACATACAGTAAGTGGTTTCGACCAACTCTGTTGAAGGTTCGTTTACAGCTCAAAACCTGTGAACATTGACTTAAATGGAGTAGCCATTGTTGCAAACATAAGAACAACTTTAGCGTCTTGTACTTGGTATTATCGACTTAAGCTTAGACATGGTTAACGTTGCTAATATGTCCTTAATACAAACACAATAATACGATTTTACTAAACAGAGTTGTACGACACATATCGGATCAGAGAATCAAGAAAATGAGTATTGGGTTCATCTCGTTGACCGAGCTGAGATCGATTGTGAAAATAATCAGATACAAGATTACGCATAAATAGTAGACATTTACCAAGTTGTACAATAAATGGATATGGATTGCAGCTAAAAAGATATGATGTTTGAAACAAAGTCGAAGTTAAAAAAAGATAAAAAAAAACCGAGCCTAGGCTCGGTTTTTCGGTGAGTAATTAATTACTCAGCAGCTTCAACTTCAACAGCTTCAGCAGCTTCAGGACGACCTACTAACTCGATGTAAGCCATTGGGGCTTTATCACCGGTACGTAGACCGCACTTAAGAATACGAGTGTAACCACCAGGACGTTCCTGGAAGCGTGGACCCAATTCAGTAAATAACTTACCTACAACTTCAGCGTCGCGGGTACGAGCGAAAGCTAAACGGCGATTTGCAACGCTGTCAACTTTAGCAAGTGTTATTAGAGGTTCAACAACGCGACGCAGTTCTTTCGCTTTAGCTACAGTTGTCTTGATAATCTCATGACGAACTATTGAACAAGCCATGTTACGGAACATAGCTTGGCGATGACTGCTGTTGCGGTTTAGTTGACGACCACTCTTACGATGGCGCATGACCTAATCCTTATAACCTAAATCTGTACTAACCTGAGACTTATAGGTCGTCAGCTAAACTAGCCGGAGGCCAGTTTTCTAGACGCATACCTAACGACAGTCCGCGAGACGCTAAAACATCCTTAATTTCAGTAAGAGATTTCTTACCTAAGTTAGGGGTCTTGAGCAACTCAACTTCAGTGCGTTGTACCAGATCTCCGATGTAATGAATCGCTTCGGCTTTTAAACAGTTAGCCGAACGTACAGTTAGCTCTAAATCGTCGACAGGACGCAGCAAAATCGGATCAAACTCCGGTTTCTCTTCTACAACAGCCTGCTCAGTAACATCACGTAGTTCAACAAACGCATCTAGCTGTTCAGCTAAAATTGTTGCAGAACGACGAATTGCTTCCTCAGGATCGATAGTACCGTTTGTGGTCATATCTATCACAAGTTTGTCTAAGTCAGTACGCTGTTCAACACGAGCGGCTTCAACATTATAAGCAATGCGAGCAACAGGTGAAAAAGAAGCATCAACCAGCAAACGACCGATTGGGCGATCATCATCTTCAGTCTGTGCACGAGCCGAAGCTGGCACATAACCACGACCACGCTCAACGCGGATACGCATGCTGATATCATTGTTACCAGTCAAGTGACAGATAACATGATCAGGATTCACGATGGTAACATCACCATCATGTGTGATATCTGCTGCTGTAACAGGGCCTGTGCCGGACTTGCTTAATGTAAGCAAAGCCTCGTCTTTACCCTCGATGGTCACTGCTAATCCCTTAAGATTAAGCAATATCTCAAGGATATCTTCTTGTACGCCTTCCTTACTGCTGTATTCATGCAGTACGCCGTCAATTTCGACTTCAGTAACTGCACAGCCAGGCATAGACGACAATAGGATGCGACGCAACGCGTTACCTAAGGTATGGCCAAAACCACGTTCTAGTGGCTCTAGTGTAACTTTGGCGCGAGTTGAATTAACCTGCTCAATATCAACGAGACGCGGTTTAAGAAATTCTGTAACAGAACCCTGCATTGTGTCCTCTCTTGTTTGTTAGCTTTACTTAGAGTAAAGCTCGACGATCAGCTGTTCGTTAATATCCGCAGACAAATCGCTACGTTCTGGAACGCGCTTGAAAGCACCTTCCATTTTCGCATTGTCGACTTCTACCCATGTAGGCTTTTCGCGTTGACCAGCCACTTCTAAAGCCGCTTTAATACGAGCTTGAGTACGTGACTTTTCACGGATGCTTACAACATCATTCGCAGACACTTTGAATGACGGAATGTTAACAACACGACCGTTAACCATAACAGATTTATGGCTTACTAGCTGACGTGATTCTGCACGAGTAGAACCGAAACCCATACGATAAACGACGTTATCTAGGCGGACTTCTAAAAGTTGCAACAGGTTTTCACCAGTATTGCCTTTTAGACGTGCAGCTTCTTTGTAGTAGTTACGGAATTGCTTTTCTAGCACACCATAAATACGACGAACTTTTTGTTTCTCGCGTAACTGAATACCATACTCAGACAAACGTGGCTTACGTGCGCCATGTTGTCCAGGTGCAGTTTCTAGCTTACACTTCGAATCGATTGCTCTCACACCGCTTTTTAGGAAAAGGTCTGTACCTTCTCTGCGGCTGAGCTTGAGCTTGGGACCCAAGTATCTTGCCATGATCTTTCTCCAACTATCCTATATACGCAGTGTTATACACGACGCTTTTTAGGTGGACGACAGCCATTATGAGGGATAGGCGTCACATCGGTAATGTTGGTAATTTTATAACCAACAGCGTTCAGCGCACGAATGGCTGATTCACGACCTGGACCAGGACCCTTCACGAAAACTTCAAGGTTTTTAACACCGTAGTCTTGAGCAGCAATACCTGCACGCTCAGCAGCAACCTGCGCAGCGAATGGTGTTGATTTACGTGAACCACGGAAACCAGAACCACCTGAGGTAGCCCATGACAACGCATTACCTTGACGATCCGTAATGGTGACAATTGTGTTGTTGAAAGACGCATGGATATGAGCCATGCCATCTGCAACCTGTTTACGTACGCGCTTACGCGGAGAACGTGACGGAACTTTAGCCATTTTGGTTTACCTTCCCGTTACTTTCTTATTGGCTTACGTGGACCTTTACGCGTACGCGCATTGGTCTTAGTACGTTGCCCACGAAGGGGCAGGCTACGACGATGGCGGAGACCACGATAACAACCAAGATCCATAAGACGCTTGATGTTCATTGAAATCTCACGACGCAAGTCACCTTCTACAGTGTATTTGGCGACTTCTTCGCGTAGGATATCTATTTGAGCTTCGCTCAATTCCTTGATCTTAGCATCTTCAGCAATTGAAGTAGATGCGCAGATTGCTCTAGCGCGTGTACGTCCAATACCAAAAATAGCAGTCAACGCAATGACTGTATGCTTTTGATCAGGAATGTTAATGCCAGCGATACGGGCCACTATGCACTCCTTAAAGTTAAAGGCCATCTGCGAAAAGCCCGAAAGGATACTCGACAGACGACAGATTTGCAAACAATATTTTGGTCAGCCCATTATTGAGCTGACCAAACTTCTTTCTTAGCCTTGACGCTGTTTGTGTTTTGGTTCAACACATATAACGCGTACAACACCACTACGCTTGACGATCTTGCAATTACGGCAGATCTTCTTCACGGAAGCTCGAACTTTCATTTCATCACTCCGTAAAAGCAATCTTATTTTCCAAAGCGGTCTAAATTGGCTTTGTTAACAAGATTAGCTTTCTTCATCACAGACTCATATTGATGGGACATCATATGGGTCTGAACCTGAGCCATGAAGTCCATGATTACGACTACTATAATTAGTAGCGAAGTACCGCCAAAATAGAACTGTACTTTCCACGCAATTAACATGAACTCCGGAATTAAGCAGATAAAGGTAATATACAACGCACCCGCTAAGGTTAAACGTGTCATTACTTTATCAATGTAACGCGAAGTCTGTTCTCCGGGACGGATCCCAGGAATGAATGCACCACTCTTTTTCAAGTTATCTGCTGTTTCACGAGGGTTAAAAACCAACGCAGTATAGAAGAAACAGAAAAAGATGATTGCTGTCGCATACAATAATGAATACAGCGGTTGTCCTGGTGACACAGCTAAAGCGAAATCGCTTAACCATGACATAGACTCATTTTGTCCAAACCACTGAGCCAGTGTACCTGGAAACAAAATAATGCTGGAAGCAAAGATTGGTGGAATCACACCTGCCATATTTATTTTTAATGGTAAATGTGTGCTTTGCGCTGCAAAAACCTTACGGCCTTGTTGACGTTTAGCGTAGTTAACGACGATACGACGTTGACCACGTTCCACAAATACCACTAAATAAGTTACAGCAAATACAATCACTGCGAGCAACAGTAGTACTAATACATTCATGTCACCTTGACGCGCCTGCTCAGCCGTTGAGCCGATGGCCGATGGTAGACCAGCAACAATACCTGCGAAAATTAAAATCGAGATACCATTACCAATACCACGTTCGGTAATTTGCTCACCTAGCCACATAAGGAACATTGTTCCTGTTACTAAGCTCACAACTGCAACAAAGTAGAAACCAAATCCGGGATTGGCCACAAGACCAGGCATCAGATTTGGTAAACCCGTTGCAATACCGACAGATTGCAGCGTACCCAACACGAGTGTGCCATATCTAGTATATTGACTGATTTTCTTACGTCCTGATTCGCCTTCCTTTTTCAATTCAGCGAGTGCAGGATGCACAACAGTCAATAACTGCATAATGATAGATGCCGAAATATACGGCATAATACCCAATGCGAAGATAGAAGCACGCTCTAAGGCACCACCCGAGAACATGTTAAACATGCCAAGGATGGTATCTTTTTGCTGAGCAAATAGCTCTGCCAATACAGCTGCGTCAATACCAGGAATTGGCACGAACGAACCGGCTCTAAAGACGATAATCGCACCAATCACGAACAGAAGACGAGTTTTCAGTTCAGATAAACCGCCTTTCGCGCTTTTTAAATCAAGTCCTGGTTTTGCCATCGACGTATTATTCCTCGATCTTGCCACCGGCAGCTTCAATAGCTGCACGAGCACCTTTGGTTACCTTGAGACCTTTTACAGTCACTGGGCGGTCAATGGTACCTGAAAGAACGATTTTCGCAAACTGGATGTTGCGAGTAATAACGTTCGCATCTTTCAGTGCATTCAAATCGACAACATCACCGTTAACTTTTGCTAGTTCGAGTAAACGAACTTCAGCTGTTACCAAAGCGCGACGCGAAGTAAAGCCAAACTTAGGTAAACGAATCTTAAGTGGCATTTGACCACCTTCGAAACCGACGCGAACACCGCCGCCTGAACGAGACTTCTGACCTTTATGGCCACGTCCCGCTGTTTTACCTAAACCTGAACCGATACCACGGCCTACACGCTTAGGAGCAGATTTAGAACCTGCTGCTGGAGATAGAGTATTTAGACGCATTATCCTAATTCCTCCACCGAAACCATGTAGTACACCTTGTTAATCATACCGCGAACTGAAGGTGTATCTTCAACTTCAACAGTGTGATTAATGCGGCGTAGGCCTAAACCGGTTAAGGTTGCACGGTGTTTTGGTAAACGACCAATGCTGCTTTTAGTCTGTGTGACTTTTAAAGTTTTAGTAGCCATGGTGCATTACCCCCGAATCTCATCAACATTCAGGCCACGTTTTGCTGCGATTTGAGCTGGTGACTTCATGTGCACCAACGCATCGACAGTTGCGCGAACGATGTTGATCGGGTTAGTAGAACCGTATGCTTTTGACAGAACGTTATGAACGCCTGCTACTTCCAATACGGCACGCATTGCGCCACCGGCAATAATACCGGTACCCTGTGATGCTGGTTGCATATAAACTTTTGAACCAGTATGGCGACCTTTAACTGGGTGATGCAAAGTACCTGCATTCAACTCCACTGTTACCATATTACGACGGGCTTTTTCCATTGCTTTTTGAATAGCAGCTGGAACTTCACGCGCTTTACCATAGCCATAGCCAATCTTACCGTTACCGTCACCCACTACTGTTAGTGCTGTGAAGCTAAAGATACGACCGCCCTTAACTACTTTAGAAACACGATTAACTGCAATCAATTTCTCTTGCAGATCGTCTTTTTGCTGAGCTTCTAATTTAGCCATTTTTATAACCCCTTAGAACTTCAGGCCAGCTTCACGAGCGGCATCTGCTAGTGCAGCTACACGACCATGATACTTGAAACCAGAACGGTCGAACGCAACTGTTGCTACGCCCTTCTCGATCGCACGCTCAGCAACAATTTTACCTACTGCTTTAGCCGCATCAACGTTACCGGTACTCTTTAGTAGCTCTTTAACCGCTTTTTCAACGGTTGAAGCAACTGCCAACACCTGAGCTTCAGGATTGATCACCTGAGCATAAATGTGACGCGGTGTACGATGTACAACCAGACGATTCACGCCCAGCTCTTGGATCTTCTTACGTGCACGTAACGCGCGACGTAAGCGAGATGTTTTCTTATCCATATCGCGTTACCTACTTCTTCTTAGCCTCTTTACGGCGTACTATTTCGTCATCATAACGAACACCTTTGCCTTTATAAGGCTCTGGTGGACGATATCCGCGAATTTCAGCAGCAACCTGACCAACAACTTGTTTATCAACGCCCGAAAGCACGATTTCAGTTTGGCTAGGACACTCTGCAGTAACGCCTGCGGGCAGTTTGTGTACTAATGGATGTGAGAAACCTAATGTTAAATCTAAGTCACTACCAGCAATCTTTGCACGGTAACCTACACCAACTAATTTAAGTTTTTTCACAAAACCTTGAGATACACCAACAACCATGTTGTTTACTAGTGCACGTGCAGTACCAGCCTGAGCCCAAGCGTTAGAAACGCCATCGACAGGAAGAAACTTTACTTGTGCATCTTCGATAACAACATTTACCGCATTGTTGATTACTCGAGTCAGACTTCCTTTACTGCCTTTAACAGTTAAGGTCTGTTCGTTTAAAGTCACCTCTACGCCAGCAGGAACAGTGACTGGTGCTTTTGCAACACGAGACATTTCTAGCTCCTTACGCTACGTAGCAGATAACCTCGCCACCCGTGCCATTTTGGCGGGCGGCGCGATCAGTCATCAAGCCTTGAGAAGTGGACACAATTGCGATACCCAGACCGCCCATCACCTTTGGTAACTCGTCTTTACCTTTGTAAATACGAAGACCAGGGCGACTTACACGCTGGATAGTCTCAACGACTGGTTTGCCTTGAAAGTACTTTAACGTAATTTCTAATTCAGGCTTAGCTTCATCTGCTACGGCGTATTCAGTAATGAAACCTTCATCTTTAAGTAATTTCGCAATTGCTACTTTTAACTTAGCTGAAGGCATCTTAACAGATACGTGGTTAGCAGCTTGGCCGTTACGAATACGGGTTAACATATCCGCAATAGGATCTTGCATGCTCATATTAGCTTACTCCGTGACAAGTGCTTACCAGCTGGCCTTACGCAGACCAGGAACTTCACCACGCATGGTTGCTTCACGTAATTTAATACGGCTTAAGCCGAATTTACGTAGAAAACCATGTGGGCGACCAGTTTGATTACAGCGGTTGCGTTGACGCGCAGCGCTAGAATCACGTGGTAGAGCTTGTAACTTAAGTACGGCATCCCAGCGATCTTCTTCAGAAGTTGCAGGGCTGCTGATTATAGCCTTAAGTGCTAAACGCTTTTCAGCATATTTAGCTACGAGCTGCGCACGTTTTGCTTCACGTGCTTTCATAGATGTTTTTGCCATTATGCTACCCTTATTTCTTGAATGGGAAGTTAAAAGCGTCTAACAAAGCACGACCTTCTTCATCATTCTTCGCAGTAGTAGTGATAACAATATCCATACCACGAATTTTATCGATTTTATCATAATCGATTTCTGGGAAGATGATCTGCTCACGCACGCCCATTGCGTAATTACCACGGCCGTCAAACGCTTTAGCGCTTAAGCCTCGGAAATCACGAATACGTGGTATTGCAATGTCAACTAAACGCTCTAAAAATTCCCACATACGCTCACCGCGTAGGGTAACTTTACAGCCAATAGGGTAGCCTTCACGGATTTTAAAACCAGCAACTGATTTACGAGCAACAGTTACAATTGGTTTCTGGCCAGCGATTGCAGTCATGTCACGGAGCGCATGCTCCATAACTTTCTTATCTGCAACAGCTTCGCCCACACCCATGTTTAGGGTGATTTTTTCAATCCGAGGGACTTGCATGACACTGCTGTAGCCGAACTTTTTAGCTAGTTCAGCAACTACAGTCTCTTGATATTTATCATGCAGTTTCGCCATCGTTTACTCCAAATTACTTAACGAGTTCGCTGTTCGATTTAAAGAAACGGACTTTTTTGCCGTCTTCAAATCGGAAACCAACACGATCTGCCTTGCCTGTGGCTTGGTTAAAGATCGCAACGTTTGATGCTTGCATCGGTGCTTCTTTCTCGATAACGCCGCCAGTCACACCCAATTGAGGGTTAGGTTTCTGGTGCTTTTTAACAAGATTAAAGCCTTCAACAATTAACTTACCAGTAGGTAGAACTTGAGAAACCTTACCGCGGCTACCCTTGTCTTTACCTGCTAATATAATTACTTCGTCTTCACGACGGATTTTAGCTGCCATTTGAAGCTCCTTACAGTACTTCTGGTGCCAGCGAGACAATTTTCATGAATTTATCATTACGCAATTCACGTGTCACTGGGCCAAAGATACGAGTACCAATCGGTGCAAGGTTTGCGTTAAGCAATACCGCTGCATTCCGATCGAAGCGAATGACAGAACCGTCTGGACGACGTACGCCTTTCTTAGTACGGACTACCACCGCGTTATATACATCACCTTTCTTCGCTTTAGCGCGAGGAATCGCTTCTTTAACAGAAACTTTGATAATGTCGCCGATACCGGCATAACGACGATGAGAGCCACCCAAGACCTTAATACACTGAACTCTGCGTGCGCCGCTGTTACATGCGACGTCTAGAGTCGATTGCATTTGGATCATTTCAAGTGCTCCGCTATCGTTACTACACAATCCCACTATGGGAGTATATTTGAACCAAATTCAAGTAATAATTTACTCAAAATTGGCGCGCAAGTATAACACACATTTTTGGAATGCATAGCAAAAAAAACAAACGGCCCCAAATACTGGGGCCGTTTACGTTAACCTAATCGAGATTAGGCTTTTGTTACTACTTCAGCTAGTGTCCAAGACTTAGTCTTAGATAGAGGACGACACTGGCTAATAGCCACGAAATCCCCTTCATTACACTGATTAGTTTCGTCATGTGCATGGATCTTAGTTGTACGCTTAATGTACTTCCCATAAATAGGATGTTTCACTTGGCGCTCAATAGCAACAGTAATAGACTTATCCATTTTGTTGCTAATTACTTTACCTTGCAAAGTACGGGCTTTATCAGACATTACACACCTGCCTTAGAAGTAATAATGGTCTTAACACGTGCAATGTTACGACGCACTAGTTTCAACTGATTCGTTTGAGTCAACTGACCAGTAGCGTGTTGCATACGCAGGTTAAACTGCTCACGCAGCAGACCAAGTAATTCAGCGTTAAGTTCTTCAACGCTCTTTTCTCTTAGTTCGCTCGCTTTCATTACATCACCGTCTTAGTTACGAAGGTAGTCTTCAGAGGAAGTTTGGCAGAAGCCAAAGCGAAGGCTTCACGAGCCAACGACTCAGGAACACCATCCATCTCGTAAAGAACCTTACCAGGTTGAATCTGACATACCCAGTATTCAACGTTACCTTTACCTTTACCCATACGCACTTCAAGAGGCTTAGAGGTAATTGGCTTGTCAGGGAAAACTCGAATCCAAATTTGTCCTTGACGTTTAACATGACGTGTCATGGCACGACGTGCAGATTCAATTTGACGTGCAGTTAAACGGCCACGGCCGACTGCTTTCAAACCGAAAGTACCAAAGCTAACTTCAGTACCGTTCGCTAGACCACGGTTGCGGCCCTTGAACATCTTGCGAAACTTCATACGTTTAGGTTGCAGCATAAAAGTTTCTCCTATTTACCACGAGGCTTACGCTTAGGTTGCTGCTTAGGCTCTTCAATAGCAGGTACTAAACCGTCTAGAACTTCGCCTTTGAAGATCCAAACTTTAATACCAATCACACCGTATTGAGTGTGACTTTCTGCGGTTGAATAGTCGATATCAGCACGCAAAGTATGCAAAGGTACACGACCTTCACGATACCATTCTGCACGCGCAATTTCAGCGCCGCCTAAACGGCCGCTCACTTGAACTTTGATACCTTGAGCACCAATGCGCATTGCGTTTTGTACTGCGCGCTTCATAGCACGACGGAACATAACACGACGCTCTAACTGCTGAGCAATAGAGTCAGCAACGAGCTTAGCGTCTAATTCAGGCTTACGGATCTCAGCGATGTTGATTTGAGCAGTAGTACCAGTGATTTTAGACACATAGGCACGTAATACTTCAACGTCTTCACCTTTCTTACCAATCACAATACCTGGACGGGCAGTGTGAATAGTAACGCGGATGCTTTTCGCTGGGCGTTCAATAACAATCTTAGATACTGATGCGGCCTTTAACTTTTCAGTTAAATATTGACGCACTTCCCAGTCGCTGTTCAGATTATTTGCATAGTCTGACTTATCTGCGTACCAGGTAGAGATCCAAGGCTTAGTGATACCCAGACGGATACCATTAGGATGTACTTTCTGTCCCATTGCTCTCTTCTCCTAGCGATCTGCTACAACCACAGTGATGTGACTGGTACGCTTCATGATACGATCAGCGCGGCCTTTAGCACGTGGCATGATACGCTTCATTGTTGGGCCTTCATCTACGAAGACGGCTCCAACTTTAAGCTCATCAATGTCAGCACCTTCGTTGTGTTCGGCGTTTGCGATAGCTGAGTCAAGTACTTTTTTTACTAGTACGGCGGCTTTCTTGGGGCTGAATGTCAAAATCTCGAGTGCCTTAGAAACAGGCAATCCGCGAATTTGATCAGCAACTAGACGGGCCTTCTGCGCAGACGTACGAGCAAAACGATGTTTAGCTAAAACTTCCATCTTATTCCTCCCGTATTAACGCTTCTTCGCTTTCTTATCTGCAGCATGGCCGCGATAAGTGCGAGTTGGTGAAAATTCACCAAGCTTGTGGCCGATCATTTCGTCAGTTACGAACACAGGTACGTGCTGACGACCATTATGGACAGCGATGGTCAACCCAATCATATTAGGGATGATCATTGAGCGACGAGACCAAGTCTTAATTGGCTTTTTGTCTCCCGCTTCCATCGCTTTCTCTACCTTCTTCAGCAAGTGCAGGTCAATGAAGGGACCTTTCTTGAGAGAACGTGGCATGGCGAATCCTCTTACTATTTATTACGACGACGTACGATGTACTTATCAGTGCGCTTGTTGCTACGAGTTTTATAACCCTTAGTCGGCACACCCCATGGACTCACTGGATGACGTCCACCAGAAGTACGGCCTTCACCACCACCATGTGGATGGTCTACTGGGTTCATTGCAACACCTCGAACTGTAGGGCGTACGCCTCTCCAGCGCTTAGCACCTGCTTTGCCTAACTGGCGTAGCATGTGCTCGGCATTACCAACTTCACCAAATGTCGCGCGGCAATCTACTGGAACTTTACGCATTTCGCCAGAGCGAAGACGTAGAGTTGCATAAGCACCATCACGAGCAACAACTTGTACATAAGCACCAGCTGAACGTGCGATTTGAGCGCCTTTACCAGGCTTCATTTCGACAGCGTGTACAACACTACCTACTGGAATGTTGCGTAACGGTCTAGCGTTACCAGTCTTGATTTCTGCATCCAAGCCAGATTGGATTGGGTCGCCAGCTTTCATTCCTTTTGCAGCAAGAATATAACGACGCTCACCATCTGCATACAGTACTAGCGCGATGTGCGCTGTACGGTTTGGATCGTATTCAAGACGTTCAACTTTCGCAGGGATACCATCTTTGTTGCGTTTGAAGTCAACAATACGATAGTGCTGCTTATGTCCACCACCTACGTGGCGTACAGTGATACGGCCAGTATTATTACGGCCACCACTTTTAGTTTTTTTCGCCAACAGGCCAGCAAAAGGTTTACCCTTATGCAGGTCCGTATTCACCACTTTAACTACGTGGCGACGACCTGGAGAGGTTGGCTTACACTTAATAACTGCCATGATAATTCTCCTTTGCTTATTCAGCGCCGCCGACGAAATCGATTTCAGCACCAGCAGCTAAAGTAACATAAGCTTTTTTCCAATCGATACGACGACCTACACGGCCACCGGTACGCTTGGTTTTGCCTTTATTAACTAAAGTGCGAACAGAATCAACTTCAACTTCAAATAGCTTCGCTACTGCAGCTTTAATCTCTGCTTTAGTTGCATCGATGGCTACGCGGAAAACTACAGTGTTGTTTTTCTCAGCAAGCACAGTACTCTTTTCAGAGATATGTGGACCAAGAATAACTTTTAGCAAACGTTCTTCGCGGATCATGCTAGCATCTCCTCGATTTGCTTCACTGCATCAGCAGTAACAAGAACAGTGTTGAACGCAATTAGACTAACTGGGTCAAGACCCGCTACGTCACGCACGTCAACTTTGTATAAGTTGCGAGCTGCTAAGAATAAATTCTCATCAACTTCAGCTGTAACAATTAGAACATCTTCTAAGTTCATTGCTTTTAATTTAGCTTTCAGCTCTTTAGTTTTAGGAGCTTCAACACCAAACGATTCAACAACAACTAGACGCTCTTGACGTACCAATTCAGAGAATATGCTCTTTAGAGCACCACGGTACATCTTCTTGTTAACTTTTTGGCTGTGATCTTGTGTTTTAGCAGCGAATGTTACGCCACCGCCACGCCAGATTGGGCCTTTAACACTACCGGCACGAGCGCGGCCTGTGCCTTTCTGGCGCCAAGGCTTTTTGCCTGAGCCAGTTACTTCCGCACGAGTCTTTTGAGCACGAGTGCCCTGACGCGCGTTTGCAGCATATGCTACAACTACCTGATGAACCAATGCCTCGTTAAAGTCACGGCCGAAGGTAGTTTCGGAAACTTCAAGAGCGCTCTGGGCGTCTTTCAATACCAATTCCATTACTATCTCCTCAGACCTTAAGCTTTAACTGCTGGCTTGATAATCAAGTCACCATTGGTAGCGCCTGGAACTGCGCCGCGTACTAACAACAAGTTACGCTCTGCATCAACACGTACTACGTGTAGATTTTGAGTTGTTACTTGCTCAGCACCCATATGGCCTGACATTTTCTTGCCTTTGAATACACGACCAGGCGTTTGGTTCTGACCGATAGAACCATTCGAACGGTGTGCCAAAGAGTTACCATGTGTCATATCTTGAGTACGGAAGTTCCAACGCTTAACGCCGCCTTGGAAACCTTTACCCTTTGATTGACCAGTAACATCTACTTTCACTGTCTCAGTGAAAATATCAACATTAATTTCAGCACCAACTTCAATGCCTTCGCCTTCACCATCTGCTAAACGCATTTCCCACAAACCACGACCAGCTTCTACGCCGCCCTTGGCAAAGTGACCTGCTTCTGCTTTAGTGATGCGATTGGCTTTTTTGGTACCAGTAGTCACTTGAAGTGCACGATAACCGTCTGTTTCTAAAGTTTTCACTTGAGTAACGCGGTTGCCTGCAATCTCGATTACTGTTACAGGGATTGACGTACCATCTTCAGTGAAGATGCGAGTCATACCCACTTTACGACCAATAAGACCGATAGCCATCTCTCAAACCTCTTCTAAGGATCTCAATTAACCTAAGCTAATCTGAACGTCGACACCAGCCGCAAGATCTAAACGCATTAATGCGTCTACAGTCTTTTCTGTTGGCTCTACGATGTCAACTAAACGCTTGTGGGTACGAATTTCGTACTGATCACGAGCATCTTTATTAACGTGCGGAGAGATCAAAACGGTATAACGCTCTTTGCGAGTAGGTAGTGGAATTGGACCACGAACCTGCGCGCCTGTACGCTTAGCAGTTTCAACGATTTCCGCTGTAGACTGATCAATTAAACGATGATCAAAGCCTTTCAAGCGGATACGGATTCTTTGGTTCTGCATTGACCAGAGCTCCTAAAATGGACATATAAAAAATCACCCTCTAGCTTCTTCCTAATGGAAAAGCAGAGCGAGATGATTTAACCGTTCGACTCCCAATCGGAGTCGCTGTGAAAATGAGTAACCTACTTGGTTAAACATTATAATTTACGCTACACTAGTCAGCGAGTGGGCAATTATACAGATCTTCTTTCTAAGATCAAGCCCATTGTGTAAATAGTCTTCTAAAAGTCTTCTTACAATCAACTGCCGCGCATTTTACACATTTTATGTGTTAATGCTACTAATGATTGTTACTTTTTGGAAATAAAAAAGGAAGCCTAAGCTTCCTTTTTCAGTGTTCACTAAACTCGCTATTACGCGATAATTTTAGCTACAACACCTGCACCAACTGTACGGCCACCTTCACGGATAGCGAAACGTAAACCGTCGTCCATCGCGATTGGGTAAATCAGAGTAACGACCATCTTGATGTTATCACCAGGCATAACCATTTCTACGCCTTCTGGTAACTCAATTGTGCCTGTTACGTCTGTTGTACGGAAGAAGAACTGTGGACGGTAGCCTTTGAAGAATGGAGTATGACGTCCGCCTTCTTCTTTTGACAACACGTAAACTTCTGATTCGAAAGTTGTGTGTGGGTTAATTGAACCAGGCTTAGCTAGTACTTGACCACGTTCTACGTCATCACGCTTAGTACCACGTAATAACACACCACAGTTTTCGCCAGCACGACCTTCGTCAAGTAGCTTGCGGAACATTTCTACACCAGTACACGTTGTTTTAGTTGTTGGACGAACACCAACAATTTCAACTTCGTCTGATACGCGAACGATACCACGTTCAACACGACCTGTTACCACTGTACCACGACCTGAAATCGAGAATACGTCTTCGATTGGTAGTAGGAATGGCTTATCGATGTCACGAGCTGGTTCTGGAATATAAGTATCTAGTGCTTCTGCAAGCTCAAGAATTTTTGCTTCCCACTCTGGCTGGCCTTCTAGTGCCTTAAGAGCTGAACCTTGAATTACTGGTAAATCATCACCTGGGAAGTCGTATTCTGAAAGAAGCTCACGCACTTCCATTTCTACTAATTCTAGTAATTCTTCGTCATCTACCATGTCACATTTGTTCATGAATACGATGATGAAAGGTACGCCTACTTGACGTGAAAGCAAGATGTGCTCACGTGTCTGTGGCATTGGGCCGTCTGTAGCAGCAACTACTAAGATTGCGCCGTCCATCTGTGCAGCACCGGTAATCATGTTTTTAACATAATCCGCGTGACCTGGACAATCTACGTGTGCGTAGTGACGAATTGGTGTGTCATATTCGATGTGAGAAGTATTAATTGTAATACCGCGCTCACGCTCTTCTGGAGCGTTATCGATTTGAGCGAAGTTTTTAACTTCACCACCATAAGTTTTAGACAAAACGGCAGAGATTGCTGCTGTTAAAGTTGTTTTACCATGGTCAACGTGACCAATGGTGCCCACGTTTACGTGAGGCTTAATACGTTCAAATTTAGCTTTTGCCACGATATATTCCTTTCTTTTCAGAAGTGCTCGATTAATTCGAGCAATATAACATTGATGCCGTAACCAATATTAGTTACGAGATTCTATAATCGCTTTTGCAATGTTTTGCGGTGCATCTGCGTACTTCAAAAACTCCATAGAGTATGAGGCACGACCCTGAGATGCAGAGCGCAAATCAGTCGCATAACCAAACATTTCAGATAGAGGCACTACTGCATGGACAAGTTTAACACCTGCGATGCCATCGTCCATACCTTCAATTATGCCACGACGGCGGTTTAAATCACCCACAACATCGCCCATATAATCTTCAGGTGTAGTTACTTCTACTTTCATACAAGGTTCGAGCAACACAGGGGTCGCTTCTAGCGCACCCTTTTTGAAGCCCATAGAACCTGCAATTTTGAACGCCATTTCGTTCGAGTCCACATCATGATATGAACCATCAAACAAACTGACTCTCACATCAAGTACAGGATAGCCGGCTAATACGCCATTCTTCATCTGTTCTTGAATACCTTTGTCAACGGCAGGAATGAATTCACGAGGAACTACACCACCTACAATCTCGTTAACAAATTCGTAGCCCGCACCCTCTTCGAGTGGTTCAATTCTTAACCAAACATGACCAAATTGGCCACGTCCGCCAGATTGACGTACGAATTTACCTTCCACTTCTACTTTAGAACGAATTGTTTCACGGTAAGCAACCTGAGGTTTACCTACGTTACACTCTACACCAAATTCGCGACGCATACGGTCAACGATAATGTCTAGATGCAATTCGCCCATACCAGATATTAGTGTTTGTGCCGACTCTTCATCAGTCTCAACTTTGAATGATGGATCTTCTGCTGCTAATTTTTGCAGCGCAATTCCCATTTTATCTTGGTCTGCTTTTGAACGTGGCTCAACGGCTATGGTAATTACGGGTTCAGGGAAATCCATGCGCTCAAGAATCACTCTGTGATTATTATCGCAAAGAGTATCACCGGTTGTTACATCTTTAAGACCGATAGCAGCTGCAATATCGCCAGCACGTACTTCTTTCAGTTCTGTTCGGTCATTTGCGTGCATTTGCACAATTCGACCTACTCGTTCACGTTTCTGTTTAACAGAATTATAAACACCAGCACCTGATTCAAGTACACCTGAATACACGCGGATAAAGGTCAGTGTACCAACAAATGGATCAGTCGCAATTTTAAATGCTAAAGCCGCAAAAGGGGCATTGTCATCTGGTGGGCGTTTTACTTCATTTTCGCTTTCATCGATACCTGTAATTGCAGGAACATCAATAGGCGCGGGTAAGAAGTCAACTACCGCATCGAGTACCGCTTGCACACCTTTGTTCTTAAATGCAGAACCGCAAGTGGCTAACACGATCTCATTGTTAATTGTGCGCTGACGCAACGCTGTTTTGATCTCGACTTCTGATAACTCACCTTCTTCAAGGTATTTGTTCATCAGTTCATCTGAGGCTTCAGCTGCTGCTTCCACGAGATACTCATGCATTTCTGCAGCTTTTGCCGCTAGATTTGCAGGAATGTCTTCATAAGTGAAGGTCATACCCTGATCTGTTTCAGACCAGTTAATGGCTTTCATCTTAATTAAATCAATAACACCCTTGAAGTTTTCTTCTGTACCAATGTTCAATTGAATCGGCACACAAGTCGCGCCAAGGCGGTTACGAATTTGATTTATTACACGGTCAAAATCTGCACCTGCACGGTCCATCTTATTAACAAACACCAAACGCGGAACGTGGTATTTGTCAGCTTGACGCCATACTGTTTCAGATTGTGGTTCAACGCCTGATGAGCCGCAAAATACTACTACAGCGCCATCGAGTACGCGTAATGAACGCTCGACTTCAATAGTGAAATCTACGTGACCTGGGGTATCGATGATATTAATTCGGTGTTCAGCGAATTGAGCCTCCATTCCGCGCCAAAATGTGGTTACAGCAGCTGAGGTGATAGTAATACCACGCTCTTGCTCTTGTACCATCCAATCTGTCGTGGCGGCGCCGTCATGCACCTCACCGATTTTATGAGACATACCGGTATAGAACAGAACACGTTCTGTTGTGGTAGTTTTACCTGCATCCACATGAGCTACAATACCTATATTACGATAACGCTCAATTGGGGTTGTACGAGCCACTATTTATACCCTCTCAGCTAAAGCTTTTGGCTTTAGCAATATCAACAATATGGAGCGGACCGAAGTCCGCTCCATCATATTACCAACGGTAATGGGCAAAGGCTTTGTTAGCTTCAGCCATGCGATGCACGTCTTCACGCTTCTTAACCGCAGTACCTTTGTTTTCAGACGCATCTAGCATTTCACCTGCTAGACGTAGAGCCATAGATTTTTCACCACGCTTGCGAGCAGCTTCAACTAACCAGCGCATCGCTAGTGCGTTACGACGCACTGGACGAACTTCACATGGTACTTGATAAGTAGAACCACCAACACGACGAGATTTAACTTCGACTGATGGGCGAACGTTATCAAGGGCTGCTTCAAGGATACTTAAATGATTTTCGCTTTTCTTTTCAGCGACAACATCTAGTGCCTTGTAGATAATTTTTTCTGCAGTCGACTTTTTGCCGTCCTGCATAATGACGTTGATGAACTTAGCCAACAACTCACTGTGAAACTTTGGATCTGGTAGGATTTTACGTTGTCCTACAACGCGACGTCTTGGCATATTAATTCTCCGTATGCTTCAGGTATTTCCAAAACTGGAATGTCAAATAAATACTAGCTTGGCCTTACTTAAACGGGATACGTTAAGACTTAGGACGCTTAGCACCGTACTTAGAACGGCCTTGGCGACGTGAAGTCACGCCAGCACAGTCTAATGCGCCACGAACAGTGTGGTAACGCACACCAGGTAAGTCTTTAACACGACCACCACGGATTAGGATTACACTGTGCTCTTGCAAGTTATGGCCTTCACCACCGATATACGAAGTTACTTCGAAACCGTTAGTTAGACGCACACGAGCTACTTTACGTAGTGCAGAGTTAGGTTTTTTAGGTGTTGTAGTGTACACACGAGTACAAACACCACGTTTTTGTGGACACGCATTCAACGCAGGCACATTAGTCTTTTCGACTTTTGGCGAGCGTGGCTTACGTACCAACTGGTTAACAGTTGCCATGTATAGCTCCGAAAGTTGATTTAAGCTCAACAATTAGGTGTGAAAAATCTATATCCCACAATGTTGGGACGCGGAATTTTAGAAAGGTAATGGCTGCCTGTCAAGAAATAGACAACTTTTCGTGCAAATTCCAATAAAAAAGGCGCCATTGGCGCCTTTTTTTAACAAAATACTAACTTAATCTTGGCTACCGGCCAGATTTAGTAGATCTGCTAGGTTCTTTTCAGCTTCGCTTGCGGTTACTGTAGTAGTTTCCACTTTGCCACGAGAGCTTAATACTTTAGCACGTTCTTCGTTACGGGTTTTGTGATAAGCATAACCTGTACCTGCTGGGATCAAACGACCTACGATTACGTTTTCTTTCAAACCACGTAATGGATCGCTCTTACCGCCAACGGCCGCTTCAGTTAACACACGAGTGGTTTCCTGGAACGATGCAGCAGAGATGAATGATTCAGTTGCCAAAGAAGCTTTGGTAATACCGAGTAATTCACGTTCAAACGTTGCAGGTGTTTTACCTTGAGCGATTAGCTCACGGTTAGCAATCTTCACGCGTGATACTTCTGCTTGCTCACCTTCTAAGAACTCAGTGTCGCCTGTTGAAGTGATTAGACACTTACGTAACATTTGACGAATGATAACTTCGATGTGCTTATCGTTGATCTTAACGCCCTGTAGACGGTAAACGTCCTGTACTTCGTTCACAATGTAGTTTGCTACGTTGTGGATACCACGAAGACGCAAGATGTCATGAGCCGCTTCTGGACCGTCTGCAATAACTTCACCACGTTCGACTTTTTCACCTTCGAACACGTTCAAGTTACGCCACTTAGGGATCATCTCTTCATAATGTTCACTACCATCTGCAGGAGTGATCACTAGACGACGTTTACCCTTAGTTTCCTTACCGAACGAGATAGTACCAGAGATTTCTGCAAGAATTGCAGGCTCTTTTGGTTTACGCGCTTCGAATAAGTCAGCAACACGTGGTAGACCACCGGTGATGTCGCGAGTTTTAGACGATTCTTGTGGAATACGTGCTAATGGGTCACCAACGTTGATTTTCGCGTTATCATCTTTCGATACAATCGCGTTACCCGGTAAGAAGTATTGAGCTGGTACTTCAGTACCAGGGATCATTAAGTCATTACCATCGGCATCAACTAAGCGAATTGCTGGACGCAATTCTTTACCGGCTGAAGTACGCGCACCAACATCGAGCACAACGACAGAAGATAGACCCGTTAACTCATCTGTTTGACGCGTCATAGTGACACCGTCAATCATGTCAACGAACTTCACACTACCAGCAACTTCAGAAATAATTGGGTGAGTATGTGGATCCCAGTTAGCGATGATTTCGCCAGCTGCAACTTCACTCTCTTCCAATTTCTCTAAAACTGTACCGTAAGGCACTTTATAACGCTCTTTCTCACGACCTAGCTCATCGATGATGGCTAACTCAGAAGAACGCGATACGATAACGAGCTTACCGTCGATGTTAGAAACATGCTTAGCATTGTGTAACTTCAGAGAACCGGCGTTCTTAACTTGAACGTTGTTTTCTGCAGAAGCTCGAGATGCCGCACCACCAATGTGGAAGGTACGCATGGTTAACTGTGTACCAGGCTCACCGATAGACTGTGCTGCAACAACACCAATAGCTTCACCGTGGTTAATAATATGACCACGCGCCAAGTCACGACCATAACACGCTGCACACACACCGAAGTCTGTGTCACAGGTAATTACAGAACGTACAATCACTTCATCAATACTGTGTTCTTCTAACGTATTACACCATGCTTCATCAAGAAGTGTGTTGCGTGGAGCAAGCACTTCATCAGTACCAGGCTTCATTACGTCAAGAGCAACCACACGACCTAGAACACGTTCACGTAATGGCTCAACAACATCACCACCTTCAATAAGCGGTTTCATTGTAAGACCATGCTCAACACCACAGTCATCTTCGATAACCACTAAGTCTTGTGCAACGTCTACTAAACGACGAGTTAGATAACCCGAGTTAGCTGTCTTCAATGCTGTATCGGCAAGACCTTTACGCGCACCGTGAGTAGAAATAAAGTACTGAAGTACGTTTAGACCTTCACGGAAGTTAGCCGTAATTGGGGTTTCGATGATTGAGCCATCTGGCTTAGCCATCAAACCACGCATACCCGCTAACTGACGGATCTGTGCAGCACTACCACGAGCGCCCGAGTCAGCCATCATATAGATGCTGTTAAACGAAGCTTGTTGCTCAGGTACGCCATCACGGTTAATCACTGTCTCAGTTGACAGGTTTTCCATCATCGCTTTTGAAACTTTTTCGTTCGCGCTTGCCCAGATATCGATAACTTTGTTGTAACGCTCACCGGCAGTAACAAGACCTGACTGGAACTGCTCTTGAATTTCAAGTACTTCAGCTTCAGCGTCTGCTACTAAGGTGTATTTCTCGTCTGGAATAACCATGTCATCGATACCAACAGAGGCACCAGAAATGGTTGCAAAACGGAAACCTGTATACATCAATTGGTCAGCAAAGATAACGGTATCTTTAAGACCTAGTTGACGATAACAAGTGTTCAACAGCTTAGAAATCTGTTTCTTACCCATGTTTTGGTTAACCAAATCATACGATAAGCCTTCAGGCAAAATTAATGATAAAAGAGCACGACCCACAGTCGTATCAATGATACGAGTTGCTTTCGTTCTTTCGCCATCTTCTGCGATGTTCGTTTCAGTAATACGCACTTTAACGCGAGCATGTAGTTCAGCAACACCAGTAGCGTAAGCTTTTTCTACTTCTGACACATCAGCGAATGCCATACCTTCACCGCGACCGTTAATACATTCACGGCTGGTGTAGTACAAGCCTAATACAACGTCCTGAGACGGAGTAATTACTGGCTCACCGTTAGCTGGTGACAAAATGTTGTTGGTAGACATCATTAGCGCACGAGCTTCTAACTGAGCTTCAAGCGTTAATGGTACGTGAACCGCCATTTGGTCACCGTCGAAGTCGGCGTTGTATGCCGCACAAACTAACGGATGCAATTGAATTGCTTTACCTTCAATCAGTACAGGTTCAAATGCTTGAATACCCAGTCTGTGAAGTGTTGGTGCACGGTTAAGCATGACTGGATGTTCACGAATTACTTCGTCTAACACATCCCATACTTCAGCCTGTTCGCGTTCAACCATTTTCTTAGCAGCTTTAATAGTAGTCGCTAAACCACGCGCTTCTAATTTGCCGTAAATGAATGGTTTGAATAGCTCAAGCGCCATCTTCTTAGGAAGACCACACTGATGCAGACGTAAAGTAGGACCTACGGTAATAACCGAACGGCCTGAATAGTCAACACGCTTACCAAGTAAGTTCTGACGGAAACGACCTTGCTTACCCTTGATCATATCAGCAAGAGATTTAAGCGGACGCTTGTTAGAACCGGTAATAGCACGACCGCGACGACCGTTGTCTAATAGCGCATCAACTGACTCTTGTAACATACGTTTTTCGTTACGTACGATAATGTCAGGCGCAGCTAAATCTAACAGACGCTTTAAGCGGTTGTTACGGTTAATCACACGACGATAAAGATCGTTAAGATCAGATGTCGCGAAACGACCACCATCTAACGGCACTAATGGACGTAGATCAGGTGGAAGAACCGGTAATACTTTTAAGATCATCCACTCTGGCTTGTTGCCAGATGTGAAGAATGCTTCCATCAGCTTAAGGCGCTTAGTGACCTTCTTGCGACGGGTTTCAGAGTTAATTGAAGGCAACTCTTCACGCATTTGCTCGATCTGTTCAGCTAAGTTGATAGCACGTAGCAATTCAAGAACTGCTTCAGCACCCATCTTAGCTTCAAACTCGTCACCGTATTCTTCTAACGCATCAAGATACGTTTCTTCGGTTAGCATTTGGCCGCGTTCAAGCGTGGTCATGCCAGGCTCGATCACAACAAATGATTCGAAATACAGTACGCGTTCAATATCACGTAACGTCATATCTAGCATTAAGCCGATACGTGACGGAAGTGATTTTAAGAACCAAATGTGGGCAACTGGGCTAGCCAGATCAATGTGACCCATGCGCTCACGACGCACTTTAGTCTGGGTAACTTCTACGCCACACTTTTCACAAATAACACCACGATGCTTCAAACGCTTGTATTTACCACACAAACATTCGTAATCTTTAACTGGACCAAAGATACGCGCACAGAACAAACCTTCACGTTCAGGCTTGAATGTACGGTAGTTAATGGTTTCTGGCTTCTTTACTTCACCAAAAGACCAAGAACGGATTAGGTCTGGCGAGGCCAAACCAATTTTTATACCGTTAAATTCTTCAGTCTTACTTTGCTGTTTAAGAAACTTTAATAAGTCTTTCACGTTTCTCTCCTGAAGGAGTTAAACCAGGTGCTTTGCTGCTGCAAAGCACCCTTGGTTACCAAACATTGCTTAAGTGCGATGCTTACTCTTGGTCCAACTCGATATTAATACCAAGTGAACGAATTTCCTTCAACAATACGTTGAAAGACTCAGGCATGCCTGGTTGCATCTGATGGTTACCGTCGACGATGTTTTTATACATCTGAGTACGACCGTTAACGTCATCTGACTTAACTGTTAGCATTTCTTGTAGAGTATAAGCAGCACCATATGCTTCAAGTGCCCACACTTCCATCTCACCGAAACGCTGACCACCGAATTGAGCTTTACCGCCCAATGGTTGTTGAGTCACTAAGCTGTATGAACCCGTAGAACGAGCATGCATCTTGTCATCAACTAAGTGGTTCAATTTAAGCATATACATGTAACCAACGGTTACTTTACGCTCAAATTCGTTACCGGTACGGCCGTCACATAATGTCAACTGACCAGACTCAGGTAAGCCTGCAAGAGCAAGCATTTGCTTGATCTCTTTCTCTTTAGCACCGTCGAATGCTGGTGTAGCAATTGGAATACCACCTTTAAGGTTGGTAGCCAAGCGCACAACTTCATCATCAGTAAACGAATCGATATCAACGCGCTGAAGCACGTCATCACCTAATTCGTACACTTGCTTGATGTAACCACGAAGTTCGGCAATTTCACGCTGCTCTTCAAGCATAGCAGTAATCTTATTACCGATACCCTTAGCTGCTGCGCCCATGTGGACTTCAAGTACCTGACCGATGTTCATACGCGATGGTACGCCCAATGGGTTAAGTACGATGTCTACAGGGTTACCTTCTTCATCGTATGGCATGTCTTCAACAGGACAAATCTTCGAGATAACACCTTTGTTACCATGACGACCTGCCATCTTGTCACCAGGCTGGATAGTACGTTTAACTGCAAGGTAAACCTTAACAATCTTCAATACACCAGGAGCCAAGTCATCACCTTGGGTGATCTTACGACGCTTGATTTCAAATGTCTTATCAAAGTCAGCTTTTAGCTCTTCGTGCTGTTCAGCTAACTGCTCTAATTCAGTTTGTTTGGTTTCATCGTCGATAACTTGAATCAATACGTCTTTACGTGGTATCTCAGCTAACTTAGCTTCAGAATAACCCACAGACAGTAACAAGTTACGTGCACGGCCCAATACGCCTTCTTCAAGGATCTTGAACTCTTCGCCTAAGTCTTTACGAGCTTGGCGAACATGCATGTCTTCAATTTCAAGCGCACGTTTGTCTTTCTCAACGCCGTCACGGGTAAATACCTGTACGTCGATGATGGTGCCTTTAACTGAGTTAGGAACACGTAATGAGCTGTCCTTAACATCAGACGCTTTTTCACCAAAAATAGCTCGGAGTAGTTTCTCTTCAGGGGTTAACTGTGTTTCACCCTTAGGTGTCACTTTACCCACTAGAATGTCGCCACCCTTCACTTCTGCACCAATATAAACGATACCTGATTCATCTAGTTTAGATAAAGCAGACTCACCTACGTTTGGAATATCAGCAGTGATTTCTTCGCTACCCAATTTAGTATCACGAGCAATACAAGAAAGCTCTTGGATATGGATAGTAGTGAAACGGTCTTCTTGCGCTACGCGCTCAGAAATTAAGATCGAATCTTCGAAGTTATAACCGTTCCAAGGCATGAACGCGATACGCATGTTCTGACCAAGGGCCAAATCACCTAAATCGGTAGATGGACCATCTGCCAATACGTCACCACGAACCACAGGCTCACCAACAGAACAACAAGGACGTTGGTTAATACAAGTGTTTTGGTTTGAACGGGTATATTTAGTTAGGTTATAAATGTCGATACCGGCTTCACCTGCGTGTAGCTCATCTTCATTTACTTTAACTACGATACGGCTAGCATCAACATAATCAACCACACCGCCACGTTTAGCAGCTACAACCACACCAGAGTCAACAGCAAGAGTACGTTCAATACCCGTTCCGACTAACGGCTTATCAGCACGTAAAGTTGGTACTGCTTGACGTTGCATGTTTGCACCCATCAATGCGCGGTTAGCATCATCGTGTTCTAAGAACGGAATTAATGATGCTGCAACAGAAATAATCTGTTGTGGAGATACGTCCATATACTGAACATCAGCTGCACGCATAAAGGTAGATTCACCTTTGTGACGACAAGCAATTTGTTCTTCTGCCATACGGCCATCAGCATCAACTTCGATGTTAGCCTGAGCAATAACGTAACGACCTTCTTCGATTGCTGATAAGTATTCAACATCATCAGTAATCACACCATCAACCACTTTGCGGTAAGGTGTTTCTAAGAAGCCGTAAGAGTTAGTACGCGCAAAACTTGCTAACGAGTTGATTAGACCAATGTTTGGACCTTCAGGGGTCTCAATTGGACATAAACGACCGTAGTGAGTTGGATGTACGTCACGAACTTCGAAACCAGCACGCTCACGAGTCAAACCACCTGGGCCAAGCGCAGAAATACGACGCTTATGCGTTACTTCTGATAGCGGGTTGTTTTGATCCATAAACTGTGACAACTGTGAAGAACCAAAGAATTCTTTCACTGCCGCAGAAATTGGCTTAGCGTTAATTAAGTCTTGTGGCATAAGCTCGTTTAAATCGCCTAAAGATAGACGTTCACGAACAGCACGCTCAACACGGACTAAACCAACACGGAACTGGTTTTCAGCCATTTCACCAACGCTACGAATACGACGGTTACCTAAGTGGTCAATATCGTCGACTTCATCATAACCGTTACGGATTTCGATGATTTTCTTCATAACAGATACGATGTCTTCTTTAGACAACACACCGTTACCTTCGTCTTCAGCAATCTCAAGACGACGGTTGAACTTCATACGACCTACTTTAGATAAGTCATAACGTTCTTCACTAAAGAATAGGTTTTGGAATAAACCTTCAGCTGCATCTTTGGTTGGTGGCTCACCAGGACGCATCATACGATAGATCTCAACTAGCGCTTCTAATCGGTTAGTTGTTGAATCAATTCGTAATGTGTCAGCAATGTAAGCACCGTGATCAAGATCATTGATAAATAATGTATCAATATTCTTAATACCAGCAAGTGATAGCTTAGCTAAATCTTCTAAGGTAATCTCGCTGTTTGCAGTCACTAACACTTCACCGGTATCTTCATCGATGTAGTCTTGAGCAGCATACTTACCAACAATATAATCTACTGGCACTTCTAGTTCAGTAGTGTTGGTTTTTTCAAGTTGCTTAATGTGACGTGCAGTAATGCGACGACCAGCTTCAACCAATAAAGCGCCTTCAGCATCTTTAATGTCATAGCCAGCAGTTTCACCACGTAGGCGGTCAGGCACAAGTGCCATGACTAATGATTCTTTTTTAATCTTAAACTCAATACGCTCGAAGAATAAATCGAGGATATCTTGAGTAGAATATTCAAGCGCACGTAAAATGATCGTTGCCGGTAATTTACGACGACGGTCGATACGAACGAATAGAGCATCTTTAGGATCAAATTCAAAGTCAAGCCATGAACCACGGTAAGGAATAATACGTGCGTTATACAGTACCTTACCAGAAGAGTGGGTTTTACCACGGTCATGATCAAAGAACACACCTGGAGAACGGTGTAACTGAGACACGATTACACGCTCAGTACCGTTAATAACGAAAGTACCGTTATTCGTCATCATAGGAATATCACCCATGTAGACTTCTTGCTCTTTAATGTCTTTAACAGTGCCAGCAGCAGCTTCACGGTCAAACAACACCATGCGTAATTTAACGCGTAGTGGTGCCGAATAAGTTACACCGCGGATCTGACATTCTTTCACATCAAAAACTGGCTCACCTAGCTTGTAGCTGACATATTGCAGCTCAGAATAGCCAGAAAAGCTCTTGATAGGAAAAACGCTACGGAATGCGGCTTCTAAGCCACGCTCACCCGTAGGGTCATGATCGGTGAACTTCTTAAAAGAGTCTAACTGGATAGACAATAAATAAGGGATGTCCAAAACTTTTGGACGCTTACCAAAGTCTTTGCGAATACGCTTCTTTTCAGAATAGGAGTAAACCATGGGTTTCCTCTGCTTACGAGATGTGACCAAGACTGAAATTAATATTAATTAAATCAGCACGTTTGCCTATCACCCTTGTTGACAAGAACCTAACCAGTAATCTCTGCTAGGGACTGTTAAAACTGGCGACAAAAGGTGAAAAAAATCGCCTGCGCATAAAGCGCAAAAAAGGCCAACGGTTAAAAAACCGTCAGCCTTCACCCAATCACTTGGGTGATGCAAGCTAAATTATAGCTTACTTAACTTCAACAGAAGCACCAGCGGCTTCTAGATCAGCTTTAAGAGTTGCAGCTTCTTCTTTAGACACAGCTTCTTTAACTGCGATTGGAGAAGATTCAGCCATAGTCTTAGCTTCTTTCAGGCCTAAACCTGTAGCGCTACGAAGAGCTTTAATAACAGCTACTTTGTTTTCGCCGAATGAAGTAAGTACTACGTCAAATTCTGTTTGCTCTTCAGCAACAACAGCATCGCCGCCGCCTGAAACTACTGCAGCAGCAGCAGAAACGCCGAATTTCTCTTCCATAGCTTCGATTAGTTCAACTACTTCCATTACAGACATTGCTGCAAAAGCTTCTAACATTTGGTCTTTAGTGATAGACATTAGAAATATTTCCTATTGTTCTGAATTCAATTTTATTAAGCTGCCAGCCTAAAATTAAGCGGCGTCTTGTTTTTGATCGCGAAGGGCGGCCAATGTACGAACGAACTTGCCAGCAGATGCTTCTTTCATAGTCATCATCAACTGAGCTAGTGCTTCTTCGTATGTTGGTAGTTTCGCTAAACGATCAATATCAGCTGCAGGGATAAACATCCCTTCGAAAGCTGCACCTTTAACTTCAAATTTTGCTTGACCCTTAGCGAAGTCTTTTAAAAGACGCGCTGCAGCACCTGGATGCTCGTTAGAGAAAGCTATTAAAGTTGGGCCAGTGAACGTTTCTGCTAGGCACTCAAAAGCTGTACCTTGAACTGCACGACGAGCAAGGGTGTTACGTACTACACGTACAAACACACCATTTTCGCGAGCAGCTTTACGCAGACCGGTCATAGCACCTACAGTTACGCCACGTGAATCGGCAACAACTGCAGAAAGTGCACCTTTGGCAGCTTCGTTGACTTCAGCAACAATTGCCTGTTTGTCTTCGAGTCTTAATGCCATTGGCTTTACTCCTGGATTCTACCTAGGGAATTTTCCCTAGTATTTACCAAATTAAACACTTATGTGTTTAATTACTTACGGTGCAGATTTTCCAGTAAAAAAATTTAGCTGGGGCCTGACACCGTCTACGCTGGAAATTAAGTTAATCTTACGATTAACACCTGCGGTCTTGGACGGAAACCGACTCTAATATACAAAAATTTAAAAACTAATGCATAAAAGCGGCTTCAACCCACAAAGTGCGCGCATTATAGACTAATACGCGCGCTTTGTATATTACTTCGCTTCTTCCAGAGAACTCTGGTCGATAGCAACACCTGCACCCATAGTGGTAGAGATGCTAATCTTTTTCACGTAAATGCCTTTAGCAACTGCAGGCTTAGCCTTTTTCAGTGCTGACACTAACGATTCTAAGTTTTCTCTCAACTGCTCAGTTGTAAAAGTTACTTTACCGATAGTTGTATGAATAATACCGTTTTTGTCGTTTCTGTAACGAACTTGACCCGCTTTGGCATTCTTAACTGCTTCAGCAACGTTTGGCGTTACTGTACCAGTTTTAGGGTTAGGCATTAAACCACGTGGGCCTAAGATTTGACCTAACATACCAACAACGCGCATTGCATCTGGAGATGCGATAACAACGTCAAAGTTCATTTCGCCAGCTTTAACTTTTTCAGCTAAATCTTCCATACCCACTAGTTCAGCGCCAGCAGCGATAGCAGCTTCAGCGTTTGCACCTTGTGTGAATACAGCAACACGAACATCACGACCAGTACCATGTGGAAGTACAGTAGCACCACGCACGTTTTGATCTGATTTACGAGGATCGATACCTAGATTAACAGCTACGTCAACACTCTCAACAAATTTAGCAGTCGCTAATTCTTGTAAAAGTACTACGGCTTCGTTGATGTCATACAATTTTGTTGCATCAACTTTTTCGCGGATAACGCGAGCACGCTTAGTTAGCTTTGCCATTATATTAATCCTCTACTACCAAACCCATTGAACGTGCAGTACCTTCAATTGAGCGAGTCATCGCTTCAATATCAGCACCAGTCATATCAGCAGCTTTAGTTTCAGCAATTTCCTGAACTGCGCTACGCTTGATAGTACCTACTTTTTGAGTATTAGGACGGCCAGAACCTGATTTCAGACCAACTGCTTTAAGCAGTAAGAAAGATGCAGGTGGAGTCTTAGTTTCAAAAGTGAAAGAACGGTCATTATATACAGTGATAACAACAGGAATTGGCATACCTTTTTCGAACTTTTCAGTACGAGCGTTGAATGCTTTACAGAATTCCATGATGTTCACACCTTTTTGACCTAAAGCAGGTCCAACTGGTGGAGACGGGTTTGCAGCGCCAGCTGCTACTTGTAGCTTAATATAAGCTTCAATTTTCTTTGCCATGTCGACATTTCCTCAATTTGGGTTCAAACGCATGTTGGCGACATGCCAATACGCTCCCCTGAAAACAACGGGTGCGAATTATATAAAAATACGCACCCGCAAACAATGTTTATTTTGTAGTTATTTTAATCAGCTTTTTTCAACTTGATTAAAATCTAATTCTACTGGTGTTGAACGACCGAAAATCATCACCGAAACTTTAATACGGTTCTTTTCATAATCGACTTCTTCAATAGTACCGTTAAAGTCAGCAAATGGACCGTCACAAACACGGACAACTTCACCTGGCTCGTACATAATACGATGAGTTGGTGATTCAACAGTGTCTTGAAGGCGTTGAAGAATAGCGTCAGCTTCCTTGTCAGAAATCGGTGCAGGGCGATCTGATGTACCACCAATAAAGCCCATTACACGTGGAATACTTTTGACTAAGTGCCAGCTATCGTCGTTCATTTCCATCTGGACTAATACATAACCAGGGAAAAACTTACGCTCACTCTTACGACGTTGACCTGCACGCATTTCAACAACTTCTTCGGTAGGAACTAAAATCTCACCAAAGTATTCTTCCATATTGTGCATTTTGATATGTTCAAGCAGTGTTTTAAGTACACGGCCTTCATAGCCCGAAAAGGCTTGGATCACATACCATCTTTTTTTCGCTTCTGTAACTTCAGTCATTTTCAGATGCCTATACGCCAGTAATTAAATTGACTACTCGTAACAATATAGCATCTAATCCCCAAAGGATTAATGCCATTACTGCAGTAGCTGCAAGTACTATAAAGGTAGTGTTTAGCGCCTCTTGGCGAGTTGGCCAAACGACTTTACGCACTTCAATATGGGCTTCTCTAGCAAAAGATTGTGCCTGCTTACCCTTGCTTGTCTGCAGTGCAATGATGCCTGCAATAGCGAAGGCAATAATTACCCCAGCAACACGAGCTACAACATTAGCATCTGCATAAAATTGATTGCCTATAACAGCAGTAGCAATTAGCAATGCAGCTATGCCCCACTTAACGATATCCAAAGAATTACTCTGGTTTTCAGTATTTGTTGTCATCGGTTAATTCCGTTACTCACTACGACCTGGGCTTAGCTTGGTAAACAACATATTTACCAAATCCGCATTTCCGAACTTTCCCAGAAAATGCATAAGCACAGGGTCAAAAATCGGCCATAGATTGTATTCTTATTCAGCTTTATTCGCAACAATACAGGCAAAGTAAGAGCAATAAATCAATCAAAAATCGATTTTTGTTACTAACCTCACCCTAAAAATAAAAAAGGAAGCCTAAGCTTCCTTTTTTAGTGTTCACTAAACTCGCTATTACGCGATAATTTTAGCTACAACACCTGCACCAACTGTACGGCCACCTTCACGGATAGCGAAACGTAAACCGTCGTCCATCGCGATTGGGTAAATCAGAGTAACGACCATCTTGATGTTATCACCAGGCATAACCATTTCTACGCCTTCTGGTAACTCAATTGTGCCTGTTACGTCTGTTGTACGGAAGAAGAACTGTGGACGGTAGCCTTTGAAGAATGGAGTATGACGTCCGCCTTCTTCTTTTGACAACACGTAAACTTCTGATTCGAAAGTTGTGTGTGGGTTAATTGAACCAGGCTTAGCTAGTACTTGACCACGTTCTACGTCATCACGCTTAGTACCACGTAATAACACACCACAGTTTTCGCCAGCACGACCTTCGTCAAGTAGCTTGCGGAACATTTCTACACCAGTACACGTTGTTTTAGTTGTTGGACGAACACCAACAATTTCAACTTCGTCTGATACGCGAACGATACCACGTTCAACACGACCTGTTACCACTGTACCACGACCTGAAATCGAGAATACGTCTTCGATTGGTAGTAGGAATGGCTTATCGATGTCACGAGCTGGTTCTGGAATATAAGTATCTAGTGCTTCTGCAAGCTCAAGAATTTTTGCTTCCCACTCTGGCTGGCCTTCTAGTGCCTTAAGAGCTGAACCTTGAATTACTGGTAAATCATCACCTGGGAAGTCGTATTCTGAAAGAAGCTCACGCACTTCCATTTCTACTAATTCTAGTAATTCTTCGTCATCTACCATGTCACATTTGTTCATGAATACGATGATGAAAGGTACGCCTACTTGACGTGAAAGCAAGATGTGCTCACGTGTCTGTGGCATTGGGCCGTCTGTAGCAGCAACTACTAAGATTGCGCCGTCCATCTGTGCAGCACCGGTAATCATGTTTTTAACATAATCCGCGTGACCTGGACAATCTACGTGTGCGTAGTGACGAATTGGTGTGTCATATTCGATGTGAGAAGTATTAATTGTAATACCGCGCTCACGCTCTTCTGGAGCGTTATCGATTTGAGCGAAGTTTTTAACTTCACCACCATAAGTTTTAGACAAAACGGCAGAGATTGCTGCTGTTAAAGTTGTTTTACCATGGTCAACGTGACCGATGGTGCCCACGTTTACATGGGGCTTTTTACGTTCAAATTTAGCTTTTGCCATGGTATTGCCTCAGTCCAATTATCTTGGTGATGAAAACACATATAGTAAAAATCCGATGCATAAAAATGACATCGAATCGATTATTTAGGGTTAGGAAGTTTATTCATGACATGGGATGTTGATAGGCAGATTCGTACTGCCGACCTCACCCTCATCAAGGGTGCGCTCTACCAACTGAGCCATATCAGCGAACAAATTTGGAGCGGATGGCGGGAATCGAACCCGCGTTATCAGCTTGGAAGGCTGGAGTAATACCATTATACGACATCCGCGCAACCTATTTTAGGCTACCTAACTACCTAGAAAGTGGTGGAGGGAGAAGGATTCGAACCTTCGAAGGCTGAGCCGTCAGATTTACAGTCTGATCCCTTTGGCCACTCGGGAACCCCTCCAGAAAAATGGTGCCGGCACCAAGAGTCGAACTCGGGACCTACTGATTACAAGTCAGTTGCTCTACCAACTGAGCTATGCCGGCGTGTCATTTCGGGTTCGGATATTAGGTAAATGTGCCTCGGAGTGCAATAGGAAAATGATAAAAAACCAAAAAAAAGTTTCAAATGACGTTTTTTTACACTCGTTTCACTTAGAAAGAGTGATTTATAAGCAAATGTAATGGGCGATGAAGACAAATGAGGAGCAAACTATTGTCGCCATTTATTCGATAGTGTAATGTGCCTGACCAACCTAGAGGAATGGTTATGAATCCAATTAACTCAATACAAGATGCACTCTACTTTGCTTTTCAGCGCGAGCATTGGGCTGAATTACGTAAATCAGTGCCGCTCACATTGAGTCAGGCTGAATTAGAAAACCTGCGTGGTATGAATGAAAAGCTGTCTTTAGACGAAGTCACTGACATTTACCTTCCTCTCAGCCGTTTACTGAATTTATTTGTCGGCTCAAAACAACAGCGTGGACTTGTTCTTGATAAGTTTCTGGAGCAAAAAGCTTCCCCTGGTCCTTATATCATTAGTATCGCAGGAAGTGTCGCCGTTGGTAAGAGTACCACAGCGCGTATATTACAAACGTTATTGCAACGTTGGCCTGAGCATCCTAAAGTTGATTTAGTCACCACAGATGGTTTTTTATATCCCTTGGCAGACCTAAAACGTAAAGGGTTGCTCCAACGCAAAGGTTTTCCTGAAAGTTACGACATGAAAATGTTGGTAGAATTCATTTCGGCAGTTAAAGCGGGACAGAAAGAGATTCTTGCACCGCTTTATTCACATGTTACATACGATAGATGTCACGACGAGCATCAAGCCATCCGTCAGCCTGATATTTTAATTTTAGAAGGGCTAAATGTGCTGCAAACGGGTTTAGATACCCCAATAGACACAAGAAGGCCATTTGTATCAGATTTTGTTGATTTTTCAATTTACGTCGATGCTGATGAGTCGTTGTTAAAAGATTGGTATAAACAGCGGTTTTTGCAATTTAGAACTGGTGCATTTAGTGATCCAAACTCATTTTTTCATCACTATTCATCTTTAACCGATGATGAAGCGAATGTGATTGCTGCTAATATTTGGGATACCATTAATGGCCCAAATTTATCATTAAACATTCAACCAACACGAGAGCGGGCCCACCTCATTTTGCAAAAAGGCCCCAACCATTTAATGGACCGAGTTTTACTTAGAAAATAATAATATATGAGCCTATTCCTAGGCTCATTTCTGGCATCTACATTACTGCTCTAAGGCTAATTTCACCGCCAAGATAACGTGTAAGCCCTTGCTCGTTTTCAAGCAACAAAGCCCCTTGTTCATCAATACCTCGACAAGTACCGTTAACTGAATTAGGTGCCATTAGCAGTGATACTTCACGGCCAATAAATAAATCAAATTCATTCCAACGTTTTAAGAATGCACCCAACCCTTTCTGCTCAAACAGCTGTAAATCAGCCTTAAGGGTTTGATGTAATTTAATTAATAGCTCCGTTTTATCAGGCATATTCACCAAACTAGACAGATCGTTCCATGGCTGGTCTATTAGCTCCCCCTGCTCTACAGACATACTCATATTGATACCAAAACCAATGACTAATTCTGTTTTATTAGCGGATGAATTACAAACCTCAACTAAAATTCCAGCCAATTTTTTATGATCAAGGTAGATATCATTTGGCCATTTCAGCCCTAACCCCTCAACCCCAAAGTCAGCTAGAGATTTAACAATGGAACAACCAACAACTAAACTTAAACCACTGGCATGACTAATATCATTATTTAAACGCCAAAACATTGAAGCATAAATATGATGAGCATAAGGAGACAACCACTGACGCCCTCTTCGACCTCGACCAGCGGATTGATATTCAGCAATGCAAATATCCCCTGATTTTAATTCAGAGGCATGTCCAAGCATAAAAGCATTAGTACTGGTCGTTTCATCAAAATAAAAACAACGGCCATCAATTCCATTAACAAGATGAGACTCATTTACCAACGACACTGGATTTGCTAATTTGTAGCCTCTTCCTTTCACACTATAAATTTCGATACCATAATCTTTTAATGCATCTATATGCTGATTAATTGCCGCGCGAGTAAGCGATAAAGATTGCGCAATTACCTCACCAGAAACAAAACGTTCATGATGTAAACACGCTAAAATTTGGCGTTTACGTGACCAATGCTCATTCATTTTATTTCAATCTCCCCAACAGAGCCAATAATCCTAGGCTCAGGTTGTAATGTAACCGCAAATTTATCAAAAACCATCTGAATAATGTGTTTCGCTAATTGGCATACTTCATTACCAGTTGCATAACCTAGGTTAACTAACACCAAAGCTTGATCTTGATGGACTGCTGCACCACCGATATTAACGCCCTTTAAACCAGCATGTTCGATTAGCCAACCTGCAGCAAGTTTGTAATGGTTATCAACCTGTCGGTAACCCACTAAGGATCCGTAACGACTTTTAAGTGAGTCATAGTCGTCTGTTGATACAACTGGGTTCTTAAAAAAACTTCCTACATTACCCAATATTTTAGGATCAGGCAGCTTAGATTGACGAACCATACAAACACAATCAAATATTTGTTGCGCCGATACATCTATAGCGTCTAAGTGTTGAAGAGGTCCATAACTTATCACCGGCACCCACTTTTTAGCCAGTTTTAGGGTCACCTCAGTAATAACAACTAAGTTTTTAAGTTGTTGTTTAAAAATGGATTCACGATAACCAAAGTGACATTGTTTGTTATTATAATGTACCAAGTTACCAGTATCGAGTTGTAAAAATTCAATCTTGTGACAATAACGATTAAACTCAACACCATAAGCACCGATATTTTGTATTGGCGCTGCGCCGACAGTTCCAGGGATCAGAGCCATATTTTCTAAACCATAAATATGTTTAGTTAAGCAATATTTAACTAATTGATGCCAATTTTCACCGGCTTGAACCGTGAGATAATAAAAATCATCATCTTCATTAATCGTAATGCCCTTGGTGCTAACTTTAACCACAGTTCCCTGAAAATTGTCAGTAAATACGACGTTACTGCCTCCTCCGAGAATAAGCATGTTCTTCTGTTGTTGATACAACTCAAAACTTATCTTTATTAACTCCTCTTTGCTAGTCACTTCAACTAAAGAGTCGCAATACTGATTAAGGCCAAATGTGTTTAATGAAGTAAGCAAAATAGGCATAGATAGAAAGGCATCGTATTCAGAAATATATTGTTATTGTAGCAGGGAATAGCTAACAAATTAGCATGATTACCGCTAAAAAAGATCACAATCTAAAACGTTGTATCGATTAGTGGCGCTACATACTCTGAGATACATCAGTCGAAATTAACTGATACAGAACTAATTGCTTACGTAAAAATCCAGCTTATTTTATCAAGCCTCGCTCGACTGATTCGACCAATTTGGCCACAAATTATAGACGTAAAAAAACCGTTACGTTAGTAACTGGCTTATCACTATTCTTTCGAGTCAATTAGGCGTCTGAAAATG
>NZ_JABKAW020000010.1:0-93258 GCF_014596695.2 Shewanella sp. BF02_Schw | reverse complement strand
TTATCCCCCTCGACTGGGCAGATCCCTAGGCATTACTCACCCGTCCGCCGCTCGTCACCTCAGAAGCAAGCTCCCTTGTGTTACCGCTCGACTTGCATGTGTTAGGCCTGCCGCCAGCGTTCAATCTGAGCCATGATCAAACTCTTCAATTAAAGTTCTTTTGAAAACCCCATCCTTATAAATAAGAACGAAGCTTTCGGCTCAATGAATTCTGATTTCATTAATTAGACTCGGAAGAATCTAAATAATGTTTGTACATATTACTATGAACACTCATCGTTGCATTGAGTTGTAATTTTTTGATTGCCAACATTCCGAAGAACAGAAGACAATTTCGAATAACTCAATACCTGTGAATGTCCACACAGATTACTTGATAAATTGTTAAAGAGCTTGATATCGATTTTTCAGACATCGCCATCAGACGCTAGGTCGTTGGCTTGGGCTGCGTATTCTACGCATTCCCTTTATTGCGTCAAGTGTTTTTTCAAACTTCTTTTCGCCTGTTACCAACACCACTAAGTAGTTGTTAATAACGCTAACCGGTTTTCGCTTTCGCTGTATGCCGTGTCAGTGGATGCGCATTATAGGCAGCTTAAGATTTAGTGCAAGCGCTTTTATTCAAGATATGTTTCGAGCGTTGAACTTTTATGCAGATCGTTCTTTTTTTAGCTTTTTTGATTAAAGAACCACCTTTGGCTAATTAGTAAATTACTTGTTTTTGATATTTAAGTCGCTTTTGAGCTCAATTTTTCAACAGTGGTCTGGTTTATCTGGTAATTTTTAATTAGTATGTAATAGTATTTAACAGTTATTTATCATTTTTATATTCATTAGAGATTATTTTATGCAGAAATCATTCGTGATTGTTTTGATTGCGGCGCTTCTTGGCGCTTTTGTTTTTTCTCAGTTTGGCGGCACATCATCTTCGGTAGCGTTTATTGCTGGTGTAGTCGTTGCGACGTTAATTTTCACCTTTATACCAACAAGTGGTTCAAGCCCTTCTGACGAACCTTATGTTGGTCCTACAATGACACTATATGTTGGCAACTTGCCTTATCGTGTTCATGAGGGAGAAGTAAAGGCATTGTTTGGTGAGTACGGGCCTGTTAACTCAGTTCGTTTAGTACGAGACCGTAAAACTGGACGTCGCAAAGGATTTGGATTTGTTGAGATGTCTGAAGCGGGCGCACAAAAAGCAATGTCGAAATTAAACGACTATAGCTTTCAAGAGCGCACGTTAAAGGTAAGAGAAGCCAAATCACAAGAATCTGATTCGGAAAATAGCTAATCGTTATTGAACTAGGTTCTTAGCACTATAGTAAATTAATAGTGTTGTTAGTCGGTTATGGTTACCAGCGAAAAATCACTAAAACCATAATCGACTAATGTTGCTTTAAGCCCTTGGCTAATATCTTTGGTATAACATGCTTGTAATTGCTTATTGCCATTACTTTCTTTACTCAGTAAAAACCTTACCCGTTTTGCTACCGCCTCCCCTGAATCTAATAGTGTTACTCCTTCGCCAAGATAATGACTTATTTCTGTCGCTATCATTGGGAAATGAGTACAGCCCAGCACCAGTACATCAATATTAGTTGCCGCTATGGGTGCTAAGATATCGTTTAGCTTATCCATATCGATTGACTGTTGAGCTACATGCTGCTCAGCAAGTAACACTAAATCTGAAGTCCCAAATAATTCAACCTTACAGTTTCCGGCAAACTGATTGATTAATGCTTGAGTGTAATCTCGTTTCACTGTCCCAGGCGTAGCCAATAAACCAATGTGCTTTTTCTTCGATAACATGGCGGCAGGTTTAATAGCAGGAACAACTCCCACGATAGGAATGGTTAATTGCTGGCGTAATAGAGGCAATACCAAAGTACTGGCGGTATTACAGGCAACCACCACAATACTGGCGTTCAAACGTCGTGCATGATGAGTAATAAGTGCAACACATCCAGTTATTAACTCTTGCTCTGATAAGTTGCCATAAGGTAAGCGTGCATTGTCAAATAAGTAACAATAATCATGTTGTGGTAACTGTTTTCTAATTTGGTTCATTACCGACAATCCGCCGATACCAGAATCAAACACTAAAATAGGTCCAGACAATATGGGCTCCAAATATGTATATGTTCAGCATTAATCGTCGGGCCACTTTATACTTAGGTGCGTAATACTAGACATCAGCGTCATTTAGTATAATATTTGCGCCCTTTTTTACAGTATTAGGTGGACGATATGAATTTAGCTGCAATGGATCCTAAAAACTACGATGCACAATTACAACGAAAGCGCATCAAGCTAGAACAGGCCTTTGCCGATTTCAATCCACCGGCGCTTGAAGTCTTTGTTTCTGAGCCTATGCATTATCGTATGCGTGCTGAATTTAGAATGTGGCATCAAGATGATGACTTATATTACTACATGTTTGATAAAGCACTGAATGCAAAAGTGCGTTGCGATCAATATTTACCCGCTGGTTTGATTATTAATCAAATGATGGCCGCATTAATAGCAGAGTTAACACCTAATCCTGCATTGCGTTATCGATTGTTTCAAGTAGATTTCTTGTCGACATTAAGCGGCGAAATTTTAGTGTCTTTGTTGTACCACCGCCAGCTCGATGAAGAGTGGCGTGAACACGCGACTCTATTAAAAGCAAAGTTATCTGCTCAATTCAATGTCAACATTATAGGTCGTGCGCGTAAGCAAAAAATCGATTTAGACAAAGATTTCGTTGTTGAGACCTTAACGGTTAATGAACAGGTATTGCATTACAAGCAAATTGAAAACAGTTTTACTCAGCCTAATGCGAAAGTCTCTGTAAAAATGCTGGAGTGGGCTATTGATGCAACTAAAAACAGTCAGGGTGATTTACTAGAGTTGTACTGTGGTAATGGTAATTTTACGATTGCATTGGCGCAAAACTTCAATCGTGTATTAGCAACAGAGCTGGCCAAGCCTTCAGTTGATGCTGCGCAATACAACATCGATATTAATCACGTTGATAATGTTCAAATTATTCGCATGTCTGCTGAAGACTTTAGTGATGCCATGGCGAAAAAGCGTCAATTTAGACGTTTAGAAGGCATCTACTTAGACAGTTACGATTGCAATACTATCTTTGTTGACCCGCCTCGTGCAGGCATTGATCCTGAAACATTAAAGCTTATCCAAGGTTACGAGCGGATTTTGTATATTTCATGTAATCCAGAAACACTGAATGACAATTTGTTAACCTTAGGTCAAACACATAAAATAACTCGCTTTGCGCTATTTGACCAATTCCCATATACCGATCATATGGAATCAGGAGTATTACTAGAACGTAAGTAATACAGCTTAACGAACAAACAGGGCGCTAATGATTAGCGCTCTGTTTGGTTATAATCGCGATAAATTAAGCACGGTTGTCAATTTTATGCTGTAACGCTTCAGCGCCTGTAGCCACCATACGCAGTTGTAGTACTAACTGATCGGCTAATGACTTACGCTCACTACGCTTGGAATCCAACGCTGATGCTCCGGCATTAAAGACTAAAATAACTAATGCTTCAGCTTGAGCACGCGCTAACACAGGAGTGCGATTTGCCTGGGCCTCGGTGTAATGAGCAAGTTCAGAAATAAAATGTTCAATTTCGCGCTCAACTGCGGCTCTAAATGCCGCTGAGGTACCTGAACGTTCGTGAAGTAGTATTCTAAATACGTTCGGGTTTGACTCCAATACTTCCATAAACGTGTCGACAGAAATACGGATCACACTCCCACCGGCTTCTGCACGTTGACGACCTTTACGCATCATTTGACGTAAGGTTAATCCACCTTCATCGACCATGGTCAAGCCAAGTTCGTTCATGTCTTTAAAATGGCGATAGAATGATGTGGGTGCAATACCAGCTTCACGAGCAACTTCACGTAAGCTTAGACTGGAAAAACTGCGTTCAGCACTGAGTTGATTAAATGCAGCATCCACTAATGCACGACGGGTTTTTTCCTTTTGTTGTGCTCTAACACCCATTTACTAATCCATTCAGTCAATATTAATTCACCGATAATACCGTTTTTAAAACAGAAACACAGCCCTGTTAAGCTTGACCATGACTAGTTCCCTAAGTTAAATTAGCGTACAATTGTACGCTCAACTTATTTAAACCTATTATTGGAACCCTACTAAATGAAAAAACCTCCAATCATTTGGCTTAATACCTTGTTATTTGCCATTACTTTTATCGGCGCCGTGGTATTAATCCCTTGGCGTGGTTTTACCCATGGCTTTGATGGCATTGAATGGATTGCATTTGTTGTTTTCGCTTACGCAAGTGGTCTATCGATTACTGCGGGTTACCACAGATTATGGTCACACAAAGCCTATAAAGCTCACTCTTCAGTTCGTTTTTTATACGCACTAGGCGGGGCATTGGCGCTACAGAATAGCGCATTACATTGGTGTAGTGATCACCGCATTCATCACAAACATGTTGATAATAATGATAAAGACCCGTACTCAGCTCAAATGGGATTTTGGTACAGCCACATAGGTTGGATGCTGCGCGAGTATCAAGCGAGTCGTTACAGTGACTACAACAACGTGCGCGACTTACAAAACGATCGTATCGTTATGTGGCAGCACAAGCACTACTTAGCCTTAGTGATCTTAATGAATATTGGTTTACCGGCATTTATAGGCTGGCTAAATGGCGATATTTTATCAATGGTACTTATGGCAGGTTTATTACGCTTAGTGGTAGTGCATCACTGTACTTTCTTTATTAACTCATTAGCCCATATTTGGGGTAAACAACCGTACACAGATAAAAACTCAGCCCGAGATAATGCATTTTTAGCGTTACTTACATACGGTGAGGGCTATCACAACTTCCATCATATTTTTGAAAACGATTATCGCAATGGCATAAAATGGTGGGATTACGATCCAACCAAATGGTTAATCAAACTGATGAACTGGTTTGGTTTAGCGAGTGACTTACGTAAAGTGCCACAAGAACGTATTGAAAGTGCACGTTTGCAGATGCAACTTTTACAAGCTCAGAATCAGGTTGCTCACTTACCTAACTGCGATGAAATTATAGAAAAGTTTCAAGCAGAGTATGAGCTGATGAAGCAACACTTAGTTGACTATTATCAAGCCAAAAAGAGTTTGTTAGAGGCGAAGCGTAAGCAACTTACAGATCACAATCTGAAGCAACAAGTGCAATTATTACGTAATCAGTTTCTTGAACAACAACGAAATTGGAAAAGCCTAACAGCTGCCTACGCACAGTAAAGCTAATGCTTAATCATTTAAAAGGTCACGCCCACGCGTGACCTTTTTTTGTTTTGATCAGCTTCACTAGTACATCATGTGCTAATTAAATTGCTGAGTCACCTGCTGCTGTAACGCTTTGCAATTGGTCGTAGCTCCGTCAACTGAAGGTGCAATACTCACCGATACTTTAGACCAGAAACGTTTAGGCAAAGTGGTCAGTGCATGCCCGCCTTTATGGCTAAAGTAAGATCCCCATAGCCCTGTTAACGCTAACGGTATTACCGTCACAGGATCCCGTTGTAAAATTTTATCAATGCCAGGTCTAAACTCACCAATTTCACCGTTTGGAGTTAACTTCCCTTCCGGAAAAATACACACTAACTCATCGTTAGCTAATGCTTGGTGTATCTGTTCGAATGCATTTAGATATGTCGACTCGCACTTCTTCGGTGAACATATTGGGATAACGCCAGCGTGCCGAAACAAATACTTTAATAATGGAATTTCGCTAATCGACTTATCCATTACAAACCGAATAGGTCGAGTCGATGCGCCCATAATGACTAACGCATCAACGTAACTCACATGATTACTGACAATAATTCCTGCCCCTTGTGCCGGAATATGTTCTCTACCACGTACATTCACCCGATACATAACATGACTCAGCAAATAACTGATAAAGCGTTGGGTAAACTCTGGCACTTGCGAGTAAACATATAACAGCACAACCAAATTAAGCACGCCGACAAGCATAAATAATTCAGGGATACTCCACTGAAATACCCCAAGCAACACTATCGATAATACTGCAGAGCCCACCATAAAGAAGGCATTAATGATGTTATTCGCCGCAATAGCTTGAGCACATTCTTGTTTTTCTGCACGAGTTTGAATAAACGCATACAGAGGCACAATGAATATCCCGCCACTTAGGCCGACAAGAAACAAATCGATCATCACACGATAATGCTGCGCGTTAGCGATAAATGACTCGAAGCTATACACAAAACCTGGCTCAACAAGCTCTAGCGGAATAGCCGCTATCATGTCAAAACTAAATACGCTTAAGCCCAAGACCCCAAATGGTAATAAGCCTAACTCAACATGCCCAAACGAAAAACGCTCACACACGTATGACCCAACGGCAATACCGACAGAAAATAGCGCCAGTAACAATGACACGACGGTGGCATCGGCATGTAAGTGCAGCTTGGCAAAGTTAGGGAATTGAGTTAAATAGGTGGCACCTAAGAACCAAAACCAGCTAATGGCGAGAATGGCCATCCAAATAGTCTTGGTTTGTCGCGCTTTATTAATACAACGCCAAGTGCCAGAAAATAACGAAAATTTACTAGGGTTTAAATCACCTTGGGCAGGCAATGAAGGAATCGCACGGCTAGCAAGATAACCACAAATAGCCAACACACAGACAATGATTGCAGCCCACGTTAAACCATTTTCATTAGACACCACCAAACCGGCGCTTAGGGTACCGACAAGAATCGACAAAAAAGTGCCCATTTCAACCAGAGCATTACCTTTTACTAACTCTGCTTCGCTTAGGGCTTGAGGTAATAATGAGTATTTTACTGGACCAAAGTATGCAGACTGGCTGCCGGTTAAAAATAGCAGCAGCAACATCACCATATAACTCTGACTGATAATCGCGATAGCCGCTGTTGACATGATAATCAGCTCTAACAACTTTAACCGTCGAATCAATTTTGCCTTATTCATATTGTCAGCCACGATACCGGCATGAGCAGAAAACAAGAAAAAAGGTAAAATGAATACGCCAGCGGCCAAATTAACAAACAAGTTAACATCAATCGGTAATGTATTTAATTGGCTGTAAGTTACCAGTAAGAGCAACACATTTTTATAAAAATTGTCATTAAGCGCCCCTAGGCATAAGGTCGCAAAATAGGGAAAAAATCGTTTAGTTAGCAGCATTTGAATTCCTTTTTGTGCTCATTCCATCAATATAACTGTTTACATGACTCGTCAACATGTCTTGTAAACAGGATTGTGTCTCAAATAGTTTTCCATCCAATGACAAACACGTTAACCCATGTATCCCCCCCCAAAGTACGCGGCTCATCATTTCCACCTCTTGCTCACATGCAGAAGGAAAGTATTGACTTAGTTGGGACTCAACATCAGAAAATAATGACTTAATCAACCCAAGGTGAGCTGCAGGTAAAGGCTGATCATCTGTCATTGTTAATTCAAATACCAATCGGAAACAGCGTCGATTAGCTAAAGCAAACTGACTATAAACGATTGCCATTTGCTCAATGGTTTTGGTTGGGGTGGTCGGTTTAATTAACTGTAACTGCGCAGCTAGCTGTAACAATGTTTGTTCAGATACCGCGAGTAATAAATATTGGTAACTACCAAAAATATTGATTAACGTGCTTGGCACGTAACCAATGGTTGCCGCAACTTTTCGTAAACTTAAGTTATCGACACCATGGCATTGTAAATGCTCAACCACAGCACTAATAGCCATATGGCGGATCTGTTCATGCGTATGCTCTTTTCGTCTCGCCACAATACCAACCTAAAAATGATATGCACCTTACTTAAGTTGATAAATTAACAGCAAACAAAATAAAAAACAACGTTCATAATAATTATTTTTTTAATTAAAAATACACGACTAGGTTTGATAAACCGCGAATAACCAAGAAATAATCCTTGAGAAACATTATAATTGCTCATCAATAAGCCAGCGACAGAAACATAACCATGCCTCATACCGATATAAAACTAACCGAATATAGCCATGGCGCAGGCTGCGGCTGTAAGATCTCTCCTAAAGTCTTAAGCACCATTCTTGCGTCACAACTTCCAGTATTTACTGACCCCAATTTATTAGTCGGTAATCAAACCCGTGACGATGCTGCAGTTTATAAACTCAATGAGCAAACCGGCATTATCAGTACCACCGACTTTTTTATGCCCATTGTAGATGATCCATTTACCTTTGGAAGAATTGCCGCAACCAATGCCATCAGCGATATTTATGCCATGGGCGGCACGCCAATTATGGCTATTGCCATTTTAGGCTGGCCGGTTAATGTATTGCCACCAGAAGTGGCACAGCAAGTGGTTGATGGCGGACGCCAAGCTTGTGCCGATGCAGGTATTATGTTGGCTGGAGGTCACAGTATTGATGCTCCTGAACCTATTTTTGGTTTAGCGGTTACAGGGCAAATCCCGCTTGAGCGAGTAAAACAGAACAACACTGCCAAAGCGAATGATCGTCTATATCTCACCAAACCGATTGGTATTGGCATTCTGACTACAGCACAGAAACAGAAAAAGCTGCGTGATGAAGACAGTCAAATTGCCCCAAATGCGATGTGTCAGCTCAACACGATAGGTATTGATATCGCTAAAATCACAGGGGTTAATGCATTAACGGACGTCACAGGATTTGGACTAGCGGGTCACTTAATTGAAGTCTGTCAAGGTGCACAACTTAAAGCTAATATCGTTTTATCCCAAGTCCCTTTACTCCCTAAAGTCAGAGATTACCTCGCTCAAGGTTGTATTCCAGGTGGTACCCATCGCAATTTTGACAGTTATAGCGAACATTTGCCGCCATTAACAGATGACCAGAAAGCGATTATTTGCGATCCACAAACCAGTGGAGGACTATTAGTTGCCGTGAGTGCAGAGGCTGAACAGGAACTTAAAACACTATTAGAAGCCAATGGAATTGACGCTATTTGTATCGGTATGCTCAATACTTATGAGCCACGCGCTGACGGACACGATATCCTTGTGGAATTAAACTAATGAGCGAGGTCATCCCCAGCTCAGAATATGGCAGACTTCTATTAGAAAACCGTCCATTAATTGACGTAAGAGCGCCTATCGAATTCATTAAAGGTGCTTTTGGCCACTCGATTAATTTACCATTAATGCAAGATGGTGAACGCGAAAAAGTGGGCACATGCTATAAAAGGCGTGGCCAAGAGGCTGCTATAGCATTAGGTCATGAGCTGGTGAAAGGTAAAATTAAACAGCAACGTATAGATGCTTGGCTTGCTCAATTGTCACAACATCCTGACAGCTATTTATATTGTTTTCGTGGCGGTTTGCGCTCAAAGCTATCACAGCAATGGATTGAAGAATCAGGCATGGACATCCCTTATATTGAAGGGGGTTACAAAGCCATACGTAGTTTTTTAATTAATACTATCGAGCAAGCGCCAAGCCAATCTAAAGTGCTGATTTTAAGTGGCATAACAGGTAGTGGTAAAACGGAAGTTATCCATCAGCGGAATGAATCAGTCGACCTTGAAGGCCTTGCCAACCATAAAGGGTCGAGCTTTGGCAAAAATATCGATCCGCAACCCAGTCAAATCAACTTCGAAAATAATTTAGCCGTGGCATTACTGCAGCATCAACAACAGCAACATAACCATTTGCTGTTAGAAGATGAAAGTATGCTAATTGGTCGTTCAGCCCTGCCAAAGCATTTTTACAGCGCCATGCAACAAGCTGATATTATCGTACTCGACGAGCCATTAGACGCGCGTTTACCGCGTTTATTAAATGACTATGTTGAGCAAAAACTGGCTGATTATGTATCTGGATTAGGTGAGCAAGCGGGTTTCGATGCATTTAAAGCATATTTGACTCAAAGTTTATTGGGCATTCGTAAACGCTTAGGCGGTAAGCAACATCAAGAATTGCAGGACTTGGTTGATAATGCGCTTAACGTACAACAAAGCCAAAATGATACCAGTAAGCATTTAGACTGGATAAATCTGTTACTCGATATTTATTATGACCCGATGTATCTGTATCAACTTGAAAAGAAACAGGACAGAGTTATCTTTCAAGGCGACAGAAAAGCGATACATCAATGGTTAGATAGTCATAAGTCATAAGTTATCATGCCTATGCATCTGAGTCAGTTTTGGCCTATTCTTATAGTATAAATCAAGACTAGAAGTGAGATTTGCTATGAAAATGCCTGAAACGAGTTTTTTTGAATGGCAACGTCAATTCAGCTCTGAAACTGATTGCTTAAATCACATTAAGAAAATGAGATGGCCTAATGGCTTTGTTTGTCCTAGATGCTCTTGTGAGCATGCTTATGAGCTTACAACCCGCAATGTATATGAATGCAGTCAATGTCATAAACAAACATCGGTCACAGCTGACACATTATTCCACGGTAGCCGTATTCCTATCACTAAGTGGTTTTGGGCAATCTACTTTTTAGGCTCAGATAAAGGCAGTATTTCAGCATTAAGATTGAGCAAGCACATTGAAGTTAATTGGCGAACGGCACGTTTGATATTAAGTAAGCTGAGAACGGCTATGGGCCATAGAGACAGCTTATATAGACTGTCAGGCGTTATTGAAATTGATGATGCGTTAGTGGGTGGCAGAAGGAAGGGCAAGCGTGGACGTGGAGCAGAAGGTAAAACACCTGTTTTAGTTGCCGTTGAAAGCAAAGGAAAAAGAGCTGGATTTATTGCTATGCAGGCTGTGAATAGCGTTTGCCATGATAGTGTTGAAAAGTTCGTTGCCAAACACTTAACGAGACAGCAAGAAGTGCATACAGACGGCTTACCTGCGTTGAACATTATAGATAAGACTCAACAACATGAAGCGAGGGTTACCCCCAGTGAGCTTGTTGATGAATGGCTGCCTTGGGTTCATATTGCCATTGGTAACTTAAAGGCATTTTTACTTGGGACATTTCATGGTGTTTCAGGAAAGTACCTGCAAGAATACCTGAGCGAGTTCTGTTATCGGTTCAATCGTAGACAAATGGAAAGAGAAATACCTAACAGATTGTTAAATTTGGCAATGATTCACACGCCAATACATTCTTACTGAGCCAAGTGCATAGGCATGTAAGTTATTTAAGCAAAAATGCCCTCATGATGAGGGCATTTTTATGTGTATCTCACCAAATTCAGTATTGAAATCAACATAAATTTGGTCACAGTAGTTCAAGACTCACTGTTATTAACGGATAAAACTGCACACTGCCATCGTTATTTAACCACGATGCACGATATAGTGTTGATGGTTTCTAGTGGCTACTGTTGCCATATCGTTACTCATGTCGTTGCCATCATATGATTAATAAATTAATCTCTGTTCGAAAAAGCAACACATCCAAAATATTAATTTATGTCCATTAAAATATAAACAAATTAATTAGTTAACAATATATCCCACGGGAGGTTAGCACTACCTACCACAATAAAATTTGGGTTTTCGAGTGTTTCACGCTCATTGTAGGTCATAGGCTGTAAATTAATATCAATCAGTGCACCACCTGCTTCTTCAATAATAATCTGCGCAGCACCAGTATCCCATTCACCAGTGGGTCCTAAACGGACATAGCAATCAGCACGTCCTTCGGCCACCAAACAACTTTTTAATGCTGCACCACCCATCACCACTAACTCACAATGATTGGGTTTATTGAGTAACTTTAAAACCGATTGCGGATCTTGACGACGACTAACGGCTAAACGTAAATGCTCTGGTTCATCACCGGTTAATTGTTTACTGGTGATACGTATCTCGTTCTTACCATCACGCTTATAAGCACCTAGCCCGGCTATTGCGTAATAACACACCTTAGTCATCGGCACATAAACCACTCCCATGATAGGACGGTTATGTTCAACTAAAGCAATGATCACTGAAAAATCACCACTGCCAGCAATAAACTCACCCGTGCCATCTAATGGATCGACTAGCCAATAGCGTTTCCATGTTTCACGCACACTTAGTGGAATATCTGCAGCTTCCTCACTTAAAATAGGAATGTCGGGCGTGAGTTCAGCTAACTGACGGCAAATAATATCGTGCGCGGCTAAATCGGCAGACGTGACAGGGGTATTGTCGGACTTAATTTCGCGTTTGAAGTTACCTTTAAGGTAAATATCACGAATTTTTTGCCCAGCTTCCGTTGCGATGTCTATAACTTGCTCAATTACATCTTCTGGCTTCATTATTACTCCAATTGCTGGATTCGATAAGGATGACCTCACAAGGACATCAATAAATAAGGCTATTGCCTATTCGATGTTGCTGTTCAATGACTAACTCAATACGACTTGTGAATAACCTATTTTACGGCGTTGACTTCACGTGTAAGATTATCTGTTGGTGTATTGAGATATTGCTGAGTTAAAAAAAGTGCACTAACACTACGAGATTCTGAAAAATCAACATTCTCGAGTAATAACTGCCAATCAGATAATGGCCAAGGGATCACGTCTATTGGTTCAGGCTCATCCCCTTCTAAACGGCTAGGGTACAGTTTTTCAGCAACAAAAATATGCATTTTGCTGGAAAAGTAGCCTGGCGCAAGCGATAGCTCTTTTAGATAGGTCAATTGATAACTGCCAAAACCAATTTCTTCTTGGAGCTCTCGATTAGCGGCTTCAACTGCCGTTTCGCCTGGATCTATCAACCCTTTCGGAAAACCTAGTTCATAATTATCAGTGCCGGCGGCATATTCACTCGCTAATAATAAATTACCTTGATGAATAGGCACTATCATCACCGCCCCTCTGCTACCGCCCTTCATTCTTTCATATTGACGCTCTACGCCATTAGAAAACTTAAGGTGTACCTGCTCGATTTGAAACAGTCTGCTTTTGGCAACAATTTCGGTATGCAGGATTTCCGGCTTTGTATGCCGCTGTGTCATTGAAGCCTCGTGTGACGAATTAATATATACAGGGTACAATCTTACTATTATGGGTATATTCTACAACCGGAATTTACATGTTTCCTTGGTATAAAATAGATACAGTGCTACTCGACATGGATGGTACCTTGCTTGATCTGCATTTTGATAACCACTTTTGGTTACATTTAGTGCCACAACAATTAAGCATGCAGCGTCAAATAAGTTTGGATGAAGCCAATACTCTCGTCAAACAAGCTTATTATGATGTGGTTGGCACCTTAGATTGGTATTGCCTTGATTACTGGCAACGCTATTTACAACTCGATATTTTAGCATTGCACCATGCGTCGGCAGATAGAATTAAACTGCGCCAAGACAGTATGCCTTTCTTGCAAGCATTAGCGGGGGCCAGTAAACAGCGTATTTTGTTTACCAACGCTCACCCACACAGCTTAGCGCTTAAGTTACAGCATACTAATTTAGCCCATGGTTTAGACGATATGTTATCGAGCCATGAAAGCGGTTATCCCAAAGAACATCCACAATTTTGGCAGTATGCACTGACTAAGTTCAACTTAGATCCGTCACGGTGTTTATTTATTGATGACAGCGAAGTGATATTAGCGGCATCGAAAAAGGCTGGCATAGGCTATCAACTCGGGATTAAAAACCCCGATAGCCAAAAGCCTCATATTGAATTTACCGACTTCCCAGCGATTACCGATTACCAGCCGCTATCATTGGCACTTCAATCGGTATAAGCAATATCACTATATAAACGATTCAAGTAGTGATTGATCGTTAAATAGCGGTTGATGTCTGAACATAGTTAATAAAGTAGTTGATAAGGTTATTCGATAAATTATTGCCGATATAAAAATGCCTTGATAGTGATATCAAGGCATTAGTTATTCAAATATCAACCGATTTTACAAGCCAGGCACAACGCCTTGATAGTTAATAGGGTAATACCCTTGGCTGTCTTGTCGGCCTAAAAAGGATAACGAATCGCGTAAATCTTTAGGTTGGGCATCGGTCGGTTTAATTTTAGCACTTACTTTAACCAAGTTTGACTCGCCTAGAATAGCGGTTCCCGTTAAGCCTAATACGTTTTGGGTTTCATCAGTGGCAATTTGTAATTGACCATCAAGACAACTGAGCCCCAATGCAATGTTACCTAAAGGGTACACGCCATATTGATTTTTAACATTGGTGTTATTTAAAAATAATTTTCCGTTTAATTGTTCGCACCATGGTTTACCTTGCTCTAGCACTGCAACCATTAAACTGACATCGCCATCAATTTGGGTTTTAAAAGGTAAACGGGCTCCCGCTAGTAAAAAACTATCAGGTAAATCAAGGCGAATATTTTTCGCACTCAGCCCAGATAACGACCAACTCACACTACCTTTACCACTAACAGCCGTAGCTCGATTACCGATATTAAAATCGATATCGGCTTTACCAAGCAGTAATCCCCATGGACTTAACTGCCAACTAACGTGTTCTATTTGGCGTTGATCAATGGTAATTAACGCCGCCTTCCCTTGCCAAAGCGTACCTTCGGCACCTGTGATAACCACATTATTAGGTAACGGAGCAATACTGACTAACCAGTTCGCTGGTAAATACACCAATAAAAACGCGAGGTAAATAATGACGCCAATGACTATTTTTGAAAATAAGCTCACAAAAAATCCTTACTGAGAAAGCTGAATACGTCTTACTTTTACAAAGCCAGCAACGTCTGATTCGGTTAGATCTACGCTGTCTAACGTTAAGCCCTTTTGCTCTACTAAGTCATGTAAGTAACCCAGTAACGCATCAAATGGCACGTCATCCATCCATAACTGAATTTTATCGCCTTGCGGCTGCATGCGAGTGATCTCTAACTTATATTGTCCAGCTGTTTGATTTACCAAAGAACTTAAACTGCCACGAACTTTAGCTTGCGCACCCGCTTGTTTCAGACCCGCTATTTTATTGGCGGTTTGTTTAACATAATTTAACGTTTGCTGCGCTGCGCTGTTATCACGTTGGGCAGTTTCTTGAGCATTCGATATCGGTGTCCAAATGCCCCAATAAATAATGCCTATCGCCAATACTGCAGCACAAAAACCAACAAGTTGTTGTTCTCTAATGGCTAAACCTTGCCACCAACTACGCATGTTTTCCATGTTATTTATTCCTTAACGTCAGCGTACTGGTAACGCTTTCTTCGCTACTGTTCATGGCACCACCTTCGAGAAGGTAGTCTTTGCTAACAAGCTCTTTAAATGTATCTATTTGGCCGTACGTTTTTGCTGTCACTTGCATTCGTAGCTCATTACGATTAGCTTCGTAACGCAAAGTATTCGGTTTAAGTTCTGGCACCTTACTAAACGCTGGCTTTAAACCATCTAGCATTTCAAAAAATACTGCACCGCCACCTTGGCCTTGCATGCTGCGTAATTCACTGCCCATTTGTGAGCGCATATTAACAATACGGTTTACACCCGGTACAGCTTGTTTAAAAATCATTTCGCTTTGAGCTTGCAGCTCTGCGGTCTGGTTATTCAGTTGATGAATGGCGATGCCTTTATTCGCTAAGGCTAAAACAATCGCAATCATCACTACAATCGCCGTGTTTTTCCAGGTGAGTAACTGTTTACTGTATTCATGCTTAGGTTTATAAATGCCACTTAGCAAATTGATTGGGGCGTTCAAAATGCCTTTTGCTAATACCATCATCGGTAAATCGAGTGGCTTGTTATTAATTTCCACGCCTTCAAATACAATATCATCACTGTAGCTTGCAACACTAATTGACTCATTATCATTAGGTTTTGCAGCTGTTAATAGGTGTGGAAGTGCAAATGCAGACCATGCTTTAGGCACGCTAACGCCGCCACCTTCAGACGTTCGGATTAAATACTCACTACCAACACTCATTGCCGCCCAGCGACATTGCTCTAACGGCAACGCTAAACAATCTGGCACGATACGTTTTACTTTTAAGCCTGCATGATGGAGCCATTCAAGCCATATTTGCATTTGCTCATGCGCCACCGCAGCCACATTAAGCTGCTCACCTTCACGAGGCCCAACAACAAAATGCATATTGTCTACATTCGTCGCTAATGATTCCTCTAACATGTATGGCAACGCCTTTAATGCTTGGCGTTGACCTTTTTCGGGCAACATAATTTGTGTCAATGTCATGTTGGCCGCAGGCACAAGTACATCAACAGGACGATTACCCGCACGCTCAGCTAAAGTGCTGAGACTGGCGGCATCAGATAATTCACCAGAAGCGATGATCTCTTGCTCTTGTTCTGACCATACTAGCCACGAACATGGGTGTTCTGATGATTTTCCTAACCGGATAAATAGCCGTTCAGACACTGTTTATTCTCCACCGATCTCAATACGCATTGTTACGCAATGAATTTGTTATTATTGTTGGCCACCATACTGACGGGTGAGCACATCTAAATCTTTACCATTACGCTTCAGGACACTATCCATTCGAAATATTGCAGTATCGACTTTGGCACCAGCCTTCAATAAAAAGTACTGACTATCAACCACAAAACTCGACTTTACATTTGCTTCAATCTTTATACCACTGAGTGATGAACCTTCCCAAAACTCTTCAATTTTTTCATATCCATCCGCTGGACGATTGTTAATAACATTTTCAGCTTCGCCGACTGATATTTTATTTTCTAACATTGCTGTCAGTAAAGCTGCTTGCTCAACCTTAATGGTATTTACATTTAATAGCTGACTGTCTTCACCAGGTATTGCACATACATAAGGTAAAAGATTCAGGTAAACATCTTGGTTGAACCCTAACACTGCACGTAACTCACTGCGATGCTGCATCAAGGTATTGGCCGCACCATATGGCACATTACGCGATTCATATTCGGCATCTTCAGCACCATATGGGCCCGATAACGTATCTTCGTCTATATAATCTTTAAGGGTTGACGTTAATTGCTCGGCGCCAAACTCATCAACGCCTAAACTGATCAACAGCGATTGAAACTGTATAGCTGCGACGGTCATTTTGGGCTGACCATTTTCAATTTCATTCGATGCTTGACCGACGGCATTAACATTAAAGCATGATCGCATATCTTGTATTTCACCGACAATTTCACCGTATTCAGCTGGAAAAGCCACATTGGCCAAGGCCCAATACTGTTGTAAATGTACGGTTCCTTCTGAATCTTCAAAATCTTGCTTGAGCACTTTCATCGCCAGCTCTTCAGCAGAAAGGGCATACCAATAAGCCTGGTCGTATTGGGCTAAATTAAGCGTTCGACGCATTGAAAGCTGATTGCGACTACTAATGTTGGTGGCAATAATCACCACCATAGCAACAATTAGCATCACTACTATTAATGCAACCCCGCGTTGCTTTTGGCCGCCCATTATGAGGATTTCCCATCATCGGTTTCATTTTCATCTTTACTATTTGAACCGTTACGGTTGTTGCCACTGTCTTTGTCAGACTTAGTTGCTGGTGCACCTTTAGGCAGTAAAAAACGACGCTGAATTTTACCCAAACCTTCTAATTCTATTTCCATCGCAATCCCTTTTGGCATCACGGTTCCATCAACTTGCTTCTGCCATTTATCATCCATATAAAACGAATACTCAATTGACAGCACATGGTCAATAACCATGCTTTTTAATGGCTCAGCACCTGATACAGGTTCAGGATAAGGATAATACCAACGCTCAAGACGGCCATTTTGAACCACATAGGCAACCGATTGCAGGCTGCCTCTAGGTAACATGCCATCGGGGTTTAACCAGCCCAAACGGTAAAATACCAGTGCTTCGGTTTCAGAGTCGAGGATATTATCGCCAGCCTGAAAAAAACGGCTGCCACGATCACCTTCAAATAATCTAGGGCTACGCGCTACCATTTGGCCCAAATCACGTTCTAACGCACCAAAACCTTGCTGTAATGACTTAAGCCGAGTAGCAAACTCTTTGGTCACTTCATCATTTTTCATTACCGTCGACAATACTGAGTTTGCCGCGATACCCAACATGGCAAAAATCGCAATCGCGATAAGCATTTCGAGTAAGGTAAAGCCGCTGAAATACCTAGGCTTTGTTATGGACATAACTGCTTACCTGAGCCACTACGCGTTTAAATTTGTCGTCGTCACTGACGCTAATACGGATCATTCTAAATTTATCATCGGTGGTTTTAATCACTTCTTGGCGCCAATACCATTCGCGGCCCGCAAGTTCTGACTGACCCGTTTTTTGGCCTATATCAGGAAAGGTACCAGGTAATCGCACGTCGACCATTTGATTACTGGCCACCCATTGCGCTAACGTTCGTTCTTCTAAAATGGGCATGTTCGCCATTTGTTCACCCAAACTTTTGGTAACCGATACTGCTGCAATGGAAAACACAGCTAGAGCAACGATAACCTCAAGTAAGGTCATACCACAATTTTTACCGCGTAAGCTTTTAACGCCAGAGTGACTAACACATGAGCGACTAATACCTAAGTTGTTAATACCTGAGCGGTTAACTTTCCCGTATTGAGGGCGTCGATGTGATGTGAGTTTATTCATCTACACGCCCTAATGTTAAACGGCCTAACGCGTCACCCACAACCAGCAAATTGACTGGCTGACGGTCATCATTGATCGTATTAAAACCCAGTTCAAAGGGAGTCATCTCTCCGCTGGGAAACAATAAAATTTGCGGTTCAGGATGTTTCTTTTTTTCTTCTTCGCTCTCTTCGTCGATAAAAGGTTCATCAAACCAAGATTCATTTTGCTCGTCTTCTTGAACTAATGGCATGCCATCGATCACAATATCTAAGGTAATACCGGCATCCATTTTTTTGGCCGATAATAGCCGGTCTTGATCAACTGGCATCCATTTGCCTTCTTTATAAAACACAAACTGATATTGATCTTCGTCAATCACAATGCCAATAAACTGACCGCTTAAGACGCTTTCATCAAGCACCATCTCAGTGGCAGTCATAAAACGTTGCGCCTGTTTTTTGAGCATTTGTTCCGGCCCAGCAACACTAATAGACATGGTTACCGCAGAGGCAACCAAACCCATTAGCAATGCCACAATTAACACCTCTAATAAAGTGAAACCGGCTTGACGATGATGAATCATCTTATTGGAAATCTTGTAAATTCCAGCTTCCGATATCGTCTTCAGAACCTGGTTGTCCATCTGGTCCTGCGCTGAAAATGTCAATTTTGCCATTTTCACCAGGGCTTAATAGTAAATAGTCACTGCGCCATGGATCTTGTGGTAAACGCTTAACATACCCACCTTCACGGAAATTACGCGGCTCTGGTGACGAGTTAGGCTTTTGCACCAACGCATCAAGACCTTGTTCTGTGGTTGGGTAAATACTGTTATCTAACTTATACATATCCAATGCATTTTCTAACGCCACAATATCTGATACCGCTTTTTGTTGATCGGCTTTGTCCTTGTTACCCATCAAATTGGGCACAACCATTGACGCTAAAATACCTAAAATAACAATCACCACCATTACTTCGAGTAAGGTGAAACCACGTTGTTTATTATTATGTTGCATTAATTACTTCCTCTAAAAATTGTCTATATATTCATGCGTAAAATCAGCTATAAATCTTGGTTTACGCTTACCCTACAAAAATCCATAACTTCAAACCTAACCGCTGATCAAGTTATTTAACTCTAAAATAGGCTGTAAAATGGCCATTACAATAAATAATACAACCGATGCCATACTCACGACTAGCATTGGTTCAAATACTCCTAATGCAATATTTACGTTCGACTCAAACTCTCGGTCTTGGTTGTCTGCTGCGCGTTCTAGCATGTTTTCTAGCTGGCCACTTTTTTCACCCGATGCAATCATATACAACATCATTGCCGGGAATAACTTAGTATTAGTCAACGCCGTGCCTAAACTAGTTCCCTCACGGACTCGCGCCGTAGCCTCATCAACAGCAGCACGCACCTTAACATTTTGTAAAACTTCGCTGGCAATACGCATCCCATCAAGTAATGGTACCGAGCTGGCTGACAAAATACTTAATGTTCGCGCAAATCGGGCGGTATTCAGGCCTTTACTTACTTTGCCAATAACGGGCATTTTCAAAAGGGCTGTGTCATATTTCATCCGCATAATCGGATTAGTCAGCAGTCGCTGAAACATCACCATAGCAGCAAAGATAAGCAGTACGACCACAACCCCCCAATGTTGTACAAAATCAGAGGCGAGAATCAAGAACTGAGTTGTACCAGGTAATTCTTGGCCCATGTGTTCAAACTGCCCAACAACCTTTGGCACCACAGCTGCCAATAACACCGCAATAACACCAATAGCGACCACGGTTAATACAATAGGGTAAATCATTGCTTGAGTAAGCTTGGATTTGAGTTGCTGACGACGCTCGGTATAATCGGCAAGTCGATTAAGTACCACTTCTAAATGGCCTGATTTCTCACCCGAGGCTACCATTGCGCGGTATAAGTCATCAAACACATGCGGAAATTCGGCCATTGAGTCAGCTAAGCTGTAACCTTCAACCACCCGAGAACGCACCGCCATAATCATGCTACCTAAGCGATCTTTCTCAGACTGTTGCCCCACCGCTTTTAACGCTTCTTCAATGGGTAAGCCTGCGGCCACTAATGTCGCTATTTGGCGCGTGATCAATGCCAATTCGGCAACAGAAATACGCTTTTTAAATAGGGAGGCTAAATTAAAACCGCCACGCTGTGAACGGGCTTCTTTCTCACTGACAGGCTGAAGTTCTAGCGGCATAAGGCGCTGCTCACGCAGCTGGCTTCTTGCATGACGCGCAGTATCAGCTTCTATCACACCTTTTTGTTGCTTGCCTTTACTATCAAGGGCTTTGTATTCAAACGCCGCCATTGATTACTCCTCGCGCGTAACGCGCAATACTTCTTCTAGCGTTGTCACACCTGTGAGTACTTTACTCATGCCGTCATGACGAATACTTGGAATCGATTTACGTACATATTTTTCAATGGCTAATTCGCCCCTGCCGCCATGAATTAACTCACGGACATTGTCATCAACGGTAAGTAACTCATGAATACCTGTTCGACCACGATAACCATTTTGACCACAGGCCTTACAACCTTTAGCGCGATAAATAATACGTGTGTCGTTTGCGGTAATACCCAGCAACTCGCGTTCACGCTCATCAGGCTCATGTGCTTCTTTACACTGTGGGCATAATGTCCGAATTAAGCGTTGAGCAAGCACGCCAAGCAAACTTGATGACACTAAAAAGGGTTCTACGCCCATGTCTTGCAAGCGGGTTATTGCCCCTGATGCGGTATTGGTATGTAAGGTTGAAATCACTAAGTGACCGGTTAATGATGCTTGCACTGCAATTTGCGCCGTTTCCAAATCACGAATTTCACCAATCATCACCACATCGGGATCTTGACGTAAAATTGCGCGTAATCCACGCGCAAAAGTCATGTCGACCTTAGTGTTTACCTGAGTTTGACCAACGCCTTCTAACTCATATTCAATAGGATCTTCAACGGTTAAAATATTGGTATCTTTAGAATTGATTTCCGTTAACCCAGCGTACAAGGTAGTACTTTTACCAGAACCTGTCGGCCCTGTTACAAGAATAATGCCGTGTGGCTTACGAATTAATTCATCGAATTTTTCACGAATGCCAGGTGTCATACCCAGTTGTTGTAAGTCTAAGTTGCCGGTATTTTTATCTAATAAACGCATTACCACACGCTCACCATGACTTGATGGCATAGTTGATACCCGCACATCGACAGCACGACCCGCAATACGCAACGAAATACGCCCATCTTGTGGTAGGCGTTTTTCGGCGATGTCCAAACGTGCCATCACTTTAATACGCGACACCAATAAAGACGATAATTTACGATTTGGCTTTAATACTTCTTTCAACACGCCATCAATACGGAAACGAACAATTAATTGTTTCTCGTAGGTTTCGACGTGAATATCTGAGGCTTCTTCTTTAATCGCTTCCGATAACAGCGCATTAATTAACTTAATAATCGGCGCGTCATCATCGCCTTCAAGCAAGTCTTCCGTTTGTGGCAGTTCTTCAGCTAGGGTAAACAAGTCCATTTCGTTACCAATATCTTCCATAAGCTGTTGGGCTTCTGAAGAATTAGCTTGATATGCTTGCGTCAGTTTAGCTTCAAACTTTGCCACTTCTAGCTTAATTAACGGTAACTCAACACCCGAGTAGCGCCGTACTTCTAACATGGCACTAAGCGGTGTGTTATCAGTGTAGAAGAGACAAAGCTGATCGTTTTCTTTCGCTAACACCAATTGAAAGCGGTGCGAGAAGGCAAACGGCAAGCGCTCTTTACTCGTCGAATGAAAAACCTCATCACCTTCAACAACTTCCATGGCTACTTCACTAGAAACTTGGGCTAATGGTTCTGTCATCACGCTATCAGTCATTGTTTTGAGCCTTGTCCTTTTGCATGTTTTCATCGATAGTGCGCAAGGCTGGGTCTGAATCACGTATATCGGTGCTCAGCCCTTTGCCGCTTTTATAGCGATCAAGCATGTCATTCACGTCATCTGGCAAGTAAGCCTCTTGATCCCATTCTTCAAGAACCGGGACTTGAGTATTTGGCATTAAATTAATACCACGAGCTTGTTGTTCCAGCTGTAATGCTCTGAAATAATTATATTTACGACCGGCAATCCCTTCCATTGTCATACCGTCACGAATAATGGTGGGCTTAATGAAAATCATTAAATTCTTTTTCGTTTTCTTACTAGAAGAGGACTTGAATAAATGACCTATAAAAGGAATATCGCCAAGAATTGGGACTTTTTGAATACTTTCTTGTACTTCTTCGTTAATTAATCCACCCAGCACTACAATTTGGCCTGAATCTGCCATAACCGTGGTTGTTAAACGACGAGTAGAGAAACTGATGTCGACACCAGTGTTACCATTAACACCCGACACTTCTTGTTCGATAGTTAATTTAACTGACGAACCTTCGTTAATTTGCGGTACCACTTTGAGCTTAACCCCGACTTCCTTACGTTCTACCGTTTGGAATGGATTATCATTGTTAGAGCTTGAGGTTGAACCGGTAATAATCGGCACTTCATCACCAACAATAAACGAGGCTTCTTGGTTATCTAGTGTGGTAATAGACGGTGTTGCTAGTACGTTTGAATTTGTATCACTCGACACAGCTTGGATCAACGCCGCAAAGTTACCTGTGGTCACGCCCCACGCCATACCATTCACTTTGCCCAACGCTTGCGCAATCAAGGTATAGTCACCGTCTGAAGTTGGATTAGTTGTCGTTACCGGATTACCATTACCATCAATAGTCGTCACGCTAGTGCCATCCTCTTCACGTGCAGACCACACTCCAGCCCCGACTTCACCAATGGTTGGGCCAATGTTGTTAAACTGCGTTAAGCCACCCGCTTCGCTGCCCCATTGCACTCCAAAACCAACGTTATCACCTTCAGCGATTTCAACAATAATGGCTTCAACGAGCACTTGAGCACGGCGAATATCAAGCTGATTAATGACGCTTTCAATGGTACGCAGTTGATCTGGTTCGGCACTAATGACCAGTGAGTTAGTGTCGCTGTGGGCCATAATATTGATATCACTACGACGCTTACTTGAGTTGCCTTGCTGAGTACTGGCACCCTCTTTATTATCTTGTAAGTTTTGTGCAAATCCGGTTAATACTTCAACCAAGTCTTCAGCTTTGGCGTAACGTAAATAACGTACTTTGGTGTTACCCGTACTCGCTTGTTCAGCATCAAGTCGTTTAATGAGTTCGATTACACGTTGACGGCTTTTTTCATCGCCACTGACAATAACAGCATTCATGCGTTCATCAGCCACCACTTTAGGTGCTTGGCCAGGCAGCTGTGATTGGTTAGCACTTGAACGATATAAGGTATCGACTATGCGAACAATTTCTCCTGCAGAGGCATAATCTAAGGCCACGACTTGTACGTCGGTGTCGCCTTGCTTATCAACTCGGCGAACAATCTCTACCAACTTGTTCACTACCGCTGCACGACCAGAAATCATTAACACGTTTGATTGGTCATAGTTAACAACGTTACCGCCACCAGCATTATCATTTAACTGGCGAAGTAAGGGAGCAAGTTGTTTCGCTTCAGAATTGTATAATGGAACAATTCGGGTGACCATTTCGTCACCAACACCAGGTGCTTTGTCATCGGCGACACGAATAGAAGCCATTTTGGCGTCTTTGTCTTTAATGACTTTAATGACGTGGTTTTCCATTTCAACCACTGCATAACCATACACTTGAAGTACGTTAAGGAAGAATTGGTAATATTGATCATCATTGAGTAAATCGTAACTACGGACATTAATTTTGCCACGTACTGTTGGATCTACAATAATGGTTTTATTGAGGTTTTTACCGACAATATTAATAAATTCTTGAATGTCAGTGCCTTTAAAATTGGCGGCATATTGTTCCGACCAAGCACTCGGTGCCGCTATCATTGCAGCGCCCATAAGCATTCCAGCAATAATGTTATGTCGGATCCCTTTATTATTCATTCTACTCAATCCTCTAACGCCAAATTATTCTGGCAAACTAAACATGATTTCGACCAACTGCCCTTCACGCTCAACCATGACAGCCATTTCGGTGAGCTCAGGCAGTTGTGCCATCACTTCTAATGCCTGACCCATATCGGTCAGATCAAATCCATTTATTGATTTTGCTAAATCATTAGCCTGAAAACCCGCTTGCTTAAACAACGCGACATCTTTACCAGGATTTAAACGGTAACCCGCTAATTCATCGCCATTACGTACCGGTGAAATAGCTAAAAAGTCTGTAATTTTACTTGGGTCTGCTAACAACTCATCACGAGAATTAGACAAATCTTCAGAAAAACGTTGATTATCACGACGATCAACTCGGGTTACCTGTTGATCGACCTTGGCTTGTTGTAGCTGTGAGTTTGCTGCACCTTGTGTGGTGTATTGAAGACCATCAAGCATTAAGGTTTCGTAACGACCACCATTACTGATAATAATCCGGTCAGCATAAACCTCTTTTAAAGAAGCAGAAGTCCCTTTGATTTTATCGCCTAAACCATAAGTTTCTTGTTGCCCACTTGATTCAATAACCGCTAAACCTTGAGCTTCCTCGGTGGATGCCACAACTCCGGTCAATTGAATAGACAAGTTTGTTTTAGGCGCATCGGTGATTTGCTCTACGACTTCAGCTTTGGGTTTATTGCTGTTGTTGTCTAAGCGACCAAAAAGCAATAGGTTACGTACACCGGCAAGCTCAATACGCTTTGCAGTGCCTGCTGAGATGGGGGATGGTTGCCACACCGCAGATTGCGACGATACTGGCATCAACTTCCATGTAATCTGTGCAGCGAGTAGCAACACAATGACCAGTCCAAGCCAAAATACAATCATACTCAATAGCTTATGTGGTATTTTTGCAGCGTTGGTGATCAGTTTATCTAATAAATCCATATGTTATTGGACCCTCTATACGACTTGGTACAGGTCTCTGTTCTAATTGTTAATAAAATGCGAAAATATATGTGTAGCCGTCATGCTAACCCACACAGGATAAAGCAACAACCCCAGAGCATATCGATTGGCGAATCTCCATCAAATATGCTAACTTTGCGCCCATAAAAAGAGCCATAATATTGCCCTCTATTACGATAATACACACATTGTATGGCAGTTAGGTTACTCAGTCTGTGAAATCATCCCTGTTTTGGAGGTCATGTGACTCAAAATCAGCCCGACAAAAGCTTTATTCGGCTCGACAAATGGTTATGGGCGGCACGTTTTTATAAAACCCGCGCTATCGCAAAAGACATGATCAATGGCGGTAAAGTACATTACAACGGTCAACGGACTAAATCCAGTAAGAATGCTGAAGCGGGTGCAAAAATCCGCCTTCGCCAAGGTAATGATGATAAAGAGATTATTGTCCTTCAATTATCTGGCCATAGACAAAGTGCTAATGTAGCGCAAACCCTATACGAAGAAACACCAGAGAGTATTAGCAAACGGATTATAAACGCTGAAGCCCGACGGCTAAATATTTTGAACAATCCGGCACCAGACCATAAACCGGATAAAAAACAACGACGACAGATTATGCGCTTAAAAGATTACTAGGCGCCCAAAAAGTAAGAGAATGCAAATGAACAACGATATTTTACATCGCTACATTTTTGATAATGCCGATGTGCGAGGCGAGATAGTCCAATTAGAAAGCAGTTACCAAGAAGTGCTTTCTGCACATATCTATCCGGTTGCCTTACAAGCCCTAATCGGCGAGTTAATGGCCGCAACATCATTACTCACGGCAACGATCAAGTTTAGCGGTGACATTAGCGTGCAGTTACAAGGCGATGGCCCGGTTTCTTTAGCGGTAATTAATGGTAACAATAAGCAAGTATTACGCGGTGTAGCACGTTGGAACGGTGATATTGCTGCCGATGCAAGCTTGCAACAAATGTTCGGTAAAGGTTACATGGTCATTACGTTAACGCCTGATGAAGGTGAGCGTTATCAAGGTATTGTATCATTAGACCATGTCAATCTAGCAGCTTGCTTAGAAGAGTATTTTAATCAATCAGAGCAGCTACCTACCCAAATACAGTTATTTGCTAACGGCAAACAAGCGGCAGGAATGTTGTTGCAAGTATTACCAGCAAAATCGGGTAATACTGACGACTTTGAACATCTCTCAGCATTGACCTCGACCATTAAAGCAGAAGAGTTATTCACTCTTGATGCTGAACAGGTATTACATCGCTTGTATCATCAAGAAGAAGTACGCTTATTTGATCCTGTTGATGTTACGTTTAAATGTAGCTGTTCTCGTGATCGCAGTGCTGCAGCAATCAAAACGTTACCCCAAACTGAAGTTGAAGAGATTCTAGCTGAGGAAGGGAAAATCGAGATGGATTGTGAGTATTGCACAGCAAAGTACTCTTTTGATGCGATAGATATTGCAGCGTTATATTCTGGTAGTCATAGCAGCCAGTCACAGCAGTAATCAATGTCGTTACCCACAACGTAACCACTTACAGAAAAAGCGCGCAATGCGCTTTTTTTATGCCTTAACCGTCTAAAGAAAACATCAAACGCCAAAAACTTTCAAAAAAATTACCAAACTGTTCGTTACCGCGGCATTAACTTACGTTACAATCCCTACATTAGCTTATAGCCATCGCGCAAAAATAATAACAAGCTAAGTTTGAATACCTAACCCCCAATAGCTTTTCACTGCGAAACACGACCTAAAAGACATGGAGATCAACACTATGGCGGATGTATCTAACCGCGTTCACCTCAACCCTACGACAGCACAGTTAGTAGAAATCGCGCTTCTTCGTGGAGAAGGTCAGCTGACCGCAAATGGTGCCTTAGTGGCCAAGACAGGGGAAAGAACGGGTCGTTCACCTAATGACCGGTTTATCGTCAAAGAGGCAAACACTGAAGCCGATATTGAATGGGGCAAAGTAAACCGTCCGTTTGATGCTGGCAAATTTGATACGTTATGGGGCCGGGTAGAAGCCTACCTTGCAGACAAAGAACTGTTTACGTCAGAACTCGAAGTTGGCGCTGATGATGAACATTACATTCCTGTACGTGTAACCACTGAGTTCGCGTGGCATCAATTGTTTGCTCGTAATTTATTTATCGCTCCAGAAACCTTTAATCGTGGTAATAAAGACACGTGGCAAATCATCAATGCGCCAGGTTTTGTCTGCGAACCTGAACGTGATGGTACAAACTCTGAAGCCGCTGTTATTCTGAACTTTGCCGAGCGAAAAGTACTGCTTGTAGGGTTGAAATATGCAGGTGAAATGAAGAAGTCGATGTTCTCGGTCCAAAACTTCTTATTACCCGCTAAAGGTGTGTTACCCATGCATTGTTCGGCCAACGTCGGCCACGATGGTGATACCACATTATTCTTCGGCTTATCGGGTACCGGTAAAACCACGCTTTCAGCTGATCCAAAACGTTTCCTGATCGGTGATGATGAGCACGGCTGGGCACCCGGTGGCGTATTTAATATCGAAGGTGGTTGCTATGCAAAATGTATCGACCTTAGCCAAAAAAATGAACCTGTGATTTGGGATGCGATTCGTTTCGGTACCGTACTCGAAAATGTGGTGCTTGATGAACAGCGAGTGCCTGATTATAAAGATACTAGCCTGACTGAAAACAGCCGTGCCGCTTATCCTTTAGAGCATATCGCTCAACGTAAAGAAGATAACCGTGGTGCAGAACCTCATGCAGTAGTGTTTTTAACCTGCGATGTATCAGGTGTATTACCGCCAGTGTCGATATTAAGCAAAGAACAAGCTGCATATCATTTCTTATCGGGTTACACCGCGAAAGTTGGCTCGACAGAAATGGGCTCAACGTCTGCAATTCAGTCAACTTTCTCGACGTGTTTTGGTGCACCATTCTTCCCACGTCCAGCAGGAGTGTATGCTGAACTACTCATGAAACGTATTGAGTCATTTGGCAGCCAAGTTTACCTTGTTAACACTGGCTGGACCGGTGGTCCACATGGTGTAGGTAAACGTTTTGATATCCCGACAACTCGCGCCATTGTGGATGCTATTGTCAGTGGTGAGTTAAAAGATGTTGAAACCGTTTATATCGATAAACTGAATTTAAACGTGCCTGTTAGTGTATCGGGTGTTGATACTGCTTTATTAAACCCAGTCAACACTTGGGCAGATAAAGCTGAGTATGACAAATATGCACAGCAGCTAGCACAAGAGTTCAGTGATAACTTTGCAAAATATAAAGTGTCTGAAGCCATCAAAAATGCTGGCCCTAACGTGTAAACAAGCTACCCATTATTCGTAACGCTTTATTTAATGCGATGTAATTTACAAATCCCAACTTCGGTTGGGATTTTTTATCGGCACTGTTCCAGTTCATTTATAAGGGTAAAAGCAACTGAAACTGTTGATAGGCAGTGTTATGATGCTATTACCGTATTTCGACACCATCACCATTCACAGGGATATTCATGCGCCGCTTTTTGCTTGCTAGCTTAATGGTTAGTCCGTTACTCATCTGTTCCACTTTCACTCATGCTAACAATGCTGTGTCTGCTGCTCCTCAAGTACCGGCAGAGCAAATAACGCATCTCGAAAATGACAGTATACTACCGCCAATTCATCCTTGGTCAGGCGCCAGTGAAAGCTTACTGTTAAGTGCAGATCAACCATGGGCAACCCCTTTTGAGCAACAAGGTTATGTTTCTAGCCCGAACTATCACGACACCATGGAATGGTTAGACAAACTCGTCGACAGCACTGACGTGTTGCAAAAAGTCAGCATTGGTAAAAGCCCCCAAGGACGAGATATATGGATGATTATCGCGTCACAAGATGGGGTATCAACGGCACAAGCATTAAGTGACAACGGTAAAGCAACGGTATTAGTGCAAGCAGGTATTCATTCTGGTGAAATTGACGGTAAAGATGCAGGTATGATGCTGCTGCGAGATATCAGTCATCGTAACAAACGCGATTTGCTTGAAAACGTTAATTTACTGTTTATTCCTATTTTCAGTGTCGATGCCCACGAGCGTAGCAGCAAATTCAATCGAGTAAATCAACGCGGGCCGGTTAATATGGGCTGGCGCACTACTGCTAACAATCTTAATTTAAACCGTGATTATGCTAAAGCTGACACTCTAGAAATGCAGCACCTCATTCAAGCGATTAATATATGGCAGCCAGACTTATACATTGATATCCATGTGACCGATGGTATTGACTACCAATACGATGTCACCTTTGGCTACAACGTTGCACAAGGCTATAGCCCAAGTATTTTTACATGGTTAGAGTCTATTTACCGCCCCGCGGTTGAACATGCATTAACAGAGCAAGGCCACATTCCGGGCCAGTTGGTATTTGCTAACGATAATACAGACATGACTAAAGGCTTGTCATTGTGGAACCCTAGCCCACGTTTTTCCAATGGTTACGGTGATGCTCGTCATTTGCCGACTATTCTAATAGAGAACCATAGCCTTAAACCTTATAAGCAACGCGTTCTTGGTACCTACGTTACACTTGAACAAACCCTTAAAACGGTGGCAAAAAATAGCACCAAGCTAAAGTCTGCAATTAATGAAGACAAATATCGTAACCCAAGTAAGTTAACCATCAGCTGGCAAAATGAAACCTTAGCTGAAGGAAAAGACTTTAAAGGGATTGATTACCGTGTTGAGCAAAGCCCAATCAGTGGTGACAAAGTTGTCCGCTGGACTGGAGAGCCTAAGTTATATGAAAACTTACCGATTGTGGCTAACACAAAAGCAGATATTACGGTAACTCGGCCTGTGGCTTATTATATTCCGCCACAATGGACAAACGTTATTGAGCGTTTATCTTTGCATGGCATTAGAATGACACAACTGAATAAGCCAACGTCGATAACCGCGCAGCAATATCAATTCAGCGACCCACTATTCTCAAGTGCTGATTATGAAGGTCATCAAACGGTAACGGCAACAACGACTATTCACAAAATAAATACCCTCTTGCCAGCGGGTAGCGTGCGTATTCCAACCGACCAACCTTTGGGTGACTTAGCAATGCTATTACTTGAACCTCAGGCTGAGGATTCATTGTTTTATTGGGGAATGTTCAATACCATTTTTACCCGCACTGAATACATTGAAGACTATGCCGTGGAGCCTTTAGCAGCAAAAATGTTACTCGACAACCCAGCTCTACAAGCTGAGTTTGATCAAGCGCTTAAAGATCCTGATTTTGCTAAAAATAGCCAAGCAAGATTACGCTGGTTTTACCAACGCAGCCCATATTATGACAACGAATACATGAAGTATCCGGTGTTGCGAGCGTCTAAATAAGCTTCAACGCTATATAGACAATGAGATTAAATAACGCCATATCACTCCACAAGTGCTGCGGCGTTTTTTGTGGGATGCGGTAAATCAATCCATAAATCTTGATTTTGAAAAGGTGTTTGTAGCGCTAACGGTGAATTAGTTAAGTCAAAAATTCGACTGTGGCGATATCGACTCAGTGGGAACATATCTCGAGTTGTTTCATACTGCTCAATAAACTCATGTAGCTGACCTGTCGCAATGAATGCCTCTAAACCTTGAGTAATGCGTTGCGCTAAGCGTGGATGGTCATTGCTAACAACAATATCCGCCGAGCCATAATCGTCAGCGGTTTGGGTTAATAGCAGCTATAACAAGTCGTAATAATATTGGTAAGTGGTATTTTCTGAAGATTGAGCTGGTTGAATGCGTACTTGTTGTACCGCTGAAGGAAATGCAGTGCAACACATGATCAGCGCAACACTCATTAACGACTTGACCATTGTGGATTAACCATTGAGATTCCATCATTTCAATCTAGTCGTAAAAAAACTGTAAACCAAAATTTTGATATGAAAAACTTATAAATATAGGTAACTTATCGTTACCGTGGACGGGTTAACTCATACTGTTCAATCAATAATAATTTTTGCTGGCGAGTATATTTTTTAACAGCAATTTCGCGTTTTGACGCTTCACTTCGATCAGCTAATGATTCTTGATAAACTAGGGTTAACGGGCCTTTCCCTCTTAAATATTTAGCTGCTTTAGGACCACTGGCTTGATGCTCGCCAAAACGACGTGAAATATCCGTGGTAATACCGGTGTATAAATGCGAGTTTGCACAGCGAATAATATATAAGTACCAATCGGTATTGGCGTTATTTTTCGACATAAAATATAAAACCTTAAGTGTGATCATAAAACTCTTGTGCCATCATGGCATACTAAGCACCATTAAAAGCAAAGACCTATTTCAGCCAAGATACAGTTGATAGTATTTTAGCGATTCATTAAGGAAGTTCTGATGTCCAGTAATCAAGACCCTTGCGCTCAACCAACATTGCTTCATCCCGATCAAGCAATTGAGCAACTTTTAGCTCAAGTTGAAGCAACCCAAGATACCGAGCTCGTCACATTAACCCAGGCTATCGACAGAGTGCTAGCGGAAGATCTAGCATCGAGTATTGATTTACCCCCATTTGATAACTCGGCAATGGACGGTTATGCATTTCGTTTTACCGATTTAGCCGCATCACAGGATAAAACAACCCTTACCCTCGTGGGTAGTTCTTTTGCAGGCCACCCTTTCGATGGCCAAGTATCACCCAATAGCTGTATTCGTATTATGACCGGCGCCCCTGTACCTGTGGGTTTTGATACCGTGCAAATGCAAGAAAAAGTCCAAGCAGACGATAATCAAATTACCATCGAGCACCCACATCGATTAGGCGCTAATGTCCGCCGTCGTGGTGAAGAGCTGCTTGCAGGTACCAAAGTATTGCACAAAGGCATCACTATCCGCGCAGCTGAAATGGGCGTACTCGCCACTATCGGTATTAGCCAAGTTAGAGTGACACGTAAACTAAAAGTCGCCTTCTTTTCCACTGGTGATGAGTTACGCCCTGTAGGAAGTGAACTGGCTCCCGGACAAATTTATGATTCTAACCGCTATTCAATCCAAGGCTTACTCAGTAAAAGTCATGTTGACTGGGTTGATTTAGGCGTAATAGCCGACAATAAAGAAGCCATTCGTGGTGCATTTAAAGAAGCAGCCAGCAAGGCTGATATGGTATTAACATCTGGCGGAGTCTCAGTGGGTGAAGCTGACTTTACTAAACAGATTTTGTCTGAAGAAGGCCAGATTACCTTTTGGAAGCTCGCTATTAAACCAGGCAAGCCATTCGCATTTGGTAAAATAGATAACGCTATTTTTTGCGGTTTGCCCGGTAATCCCGTTTCTTCGATGGTAACGTTTTATAAACTCGTGTTGCCCATTTTACATAAAATGCAGGGACTTAAGCCTGTTAAACCGTTATTTTGCCAAGCAAAGTTACTGACCGATATACGTAAATACCCTGGTAGAGTCGAATATCAACGCGGCATACTCAGTCGAAATGAATTGGGCGAACTTGAAGTAGCGATTACTGGCGGCCAGGGTTCAGGCATGCTCACATCAATGAGTTTAGCTAATTGTTTTGTGATATTAGATCAATTCCAAGGCGACACGCCAACAGGCGCACAAGTCACCGTAGAGCCTTTTAATAACGTGTTGTGTTAGGAATAGTATGGATTCACTTGATCAAGAGATACTCACTGATAATGAAATGCTGCGCTATAGCCGGCAGATCTCTATTAAGGCTATCGATATCGATGGCCAAGAAAAGCTCAAGCTTGCCAAAGTATTAATTATTGGTGCAGGCGGACTCGGCTGTGCAGCAAGTCAATACCTTGCCGTGGCTGGGGTTGGTGAAATCACCTTAGTTGATTTTGATACCGTAGAGCTGTCTAATTTGCAGCGCCAAGTATTGCACTATGACGCCAATATTGGCCAAGCAAAAGTTGAATCGGCTAAGCAATCGCTGATGCTGCTAAATCCATTAATTAACATCAATACCATTAATGCGTTATTAGATGATGATGAGATTAACGTGTTGGTGAGTCAACATAGCTTAATTCTGGATTGCACAGACAATATGTTAGTGCGTGAACAGCTTAATAAAAGCTGTTTTGAGCACCAAGTGCCTTTAGTGTCAGCCGCGGCTATTAGAATGGAAGGCACTGTTACAGTATTTGACTACCAACAAGACAGCCCTTGCTATCAATGCTTTAGTGCTTTATTTGGTGAACAACAATTAACGTGTGTTGAGGCAGGTATTCTTGCGCCTGTGGTCGGCATGATTGGCTGCATTCAAGCAACAGAAGCAATCAAAGTCATCACGGCTATCGGCGAGCCATTAACGGGGAAGTTGTTAATGATTGATGCGATGACCATGGAGTTTAGGCAAATGCGTTTACCTAAACAACCACATTGTAAAGTATGCGGTGTTAATCCGTAGATAAAATCATCTCTAGGGTCATCGCTATAGTGTTACAGTGCTGGCGAATGTACAGCGCCAGAGTCGCTTAATGCGCTATCAGCTAAATCGGCTGTTGGCGCTATAACCGATTGCGCTTGGGCAAGCTGTGCACGTTCTGCTTTGGCAATATAAGGCGATTTATTAGCAGCATGCAGCTTAGCATTGGCTTTTTTTGCTTTAGCTTTCAGAGTTTGATTAATTTTCTTTTTACGGTTCATATTGGTCACTTGATAGCATTTCTACGAGGTAATTATAATCTCAAACTGATTAAAACCCTATAGATTCCAGCTTATCAGTGACCAAACAACATCAATAGCATAGGGTATTAAACATTATTCTTGTAAGACTACCCACAAAGCATGAACAAGCCCTGGTACAAAAAAGAAAATACATAATAAGATATTTATTAATAAGTCTTTACCCATGCCTTTTTTGAGCAAAACTGCTACAGGCGGCAGTAAAATCGCAATAATCACCAGTAATAATTTATTAGAATCCATTTTAGTTACCTTATTTAAGTTGATTAATTTAGCTAAAGTTATTATAAAAATAGTATACGATACAATTTGTTAACTAGGACAATTAGCCTATTATTCTAGCTACACTTTTGATATCAAATTATGGAATAGTCTTATTCACGATACTAATGAGTCATATGGAACATAACCAAAGTATTATTTTTGTTCAATTTTTTAGCTTAATCGCAGTAAGTTGCGCCATAGCTTGGACATTGCTTGCCAGTCTATTACGCATCGCACCTAAAGCCAGTTGGTGTTTCGCCGCTACCAATATTTGTACTCTTATTGGCATTTTGCTTTATACCCAACGTACTGAAGCAATTAACTATTTATACTGGTTTGTGGCAGACATGACAATACTTGTGGGGTTTGCTCTAGTGCGTTGGGGCTGCCAACATTTATTTAAACAGCCTTTATCTTACCGATTTGATCTGATATTGCTGGCAACCACCGCATTATTAATGCTGTTGGTCCCACCATCCCTGACCTATGCAGTCTACTTAGTTATTGTAATGAGTATTACCGCAGCAACGTTCATCACCCTTAGTGGTATTGATAATTTTCGGGCGGTAAAAAAACACTTACCGCTGTATTATGCGGCGTTGATTAACGTGCCTTTTTTCACCATTGGCTTACTGTTTATCATTCGCGCAGGGGTTTTATTGCTTTTCCCCGATGAACTTGCCAACATTTCAGCAGCAGACAAGCTTAACTCATCGTTAGTCATGTGGAGCTACATCATATTACTGCTACTCACTAACCTAGTATTGTTTGGTAATGCGCTGACGCGCTTAGTTTACAAGGTCGCCAGATTAGCCAATAAAGATCAGCTAACGGGCTTATGGAACAGGCACTCTTTATTGAACAAGCTCGAAGAAGTTGACGCCCTATGGCTTCGAAATGGGTTGGCATATAGTTTAATGGTACTCGACTTAGACCACTTCAAACGCATTAACGACACCTACGGTCATTTAGCGGGTGACTTGGTGCTCAAGAATACCGCCGACATATTACAACAATCATTGAGGAAAATTGATTTCATTTGCCGTTATGGTGGTGAGGAGTTTTTAATCATACTGCCATTAACCAATAAAAAAGAAGCTCAAATAGTGGCCGAAAAAGTACAGCAAAAAATCAATGAAAATACGGTTTTATGGCAGAAGACCCATATCAATACCACTCTCAGCATTGGTTATGCTACCTGTAAAACCCACCTCAGTATTGAACAATTATTACAACTCGCTGACGACGCTATGTACCTTGCTAAAAGTAAAGGCCGCAATACAATTTGCTCAATGGATTCAATGGAAGAATCAACTGTTAAGTCAACACAGCAACTGTAATCAACTCAAACATAGAATTCATAATGCACATCATCATCTTTAACCAATAACAGCCTAAAAATCTATTCTAGATAATAAACGCTTTTATTTAGCTATCTAGTGACCAGGGCTTGCCAGAGAGGCTTGTTACAAAAAATAGCATTGGCCATCATAAATTTTAAGTAAATCCATCTTATTGATTTCCACCATCAGTTAATTAAATTAACGTTAAATAGAAAACATTAAACTAAAATATTGCCATTAAAAAATTTTTACACTAGGGGCTGTTGATCTTTGTTTGAATTTTGTGCGAAGAAGGTAATCTCGTATAATTCACTTCGCCAAAAACAAATACAACGAGATTACCATGCCCCGATTAATGCTCACTGATGAGATGTGGTCGAAGCTAAAAGCTATTCTGCTTGATGATAGAGTTTATAACAAGCAAGAGCATCGATTTACGATGGAAGGTATCCTTTACCGATTGCGTGTTGGCTGCCCTTGGCGAGATTTACCTGAATATTTTGGCTTATGGAATACCATTTACCGTCGATTTTTACTGTGGTCAAGAAAAGGTATTTTACTTAGGCTGTTCAAAACATTATCGACTAATAGTGATACTGAATGGGAATTTATTGATGGAAGTTATGTAAAAGCCCATCAACACAGTTCAGGTGCATCATCTGATGAAAATCAAGCAATTGGGTTAAGTCGTGGTGGTAATACAAGCAAAATCCATCTCGCGGTAGATAGCTATGGTTTACCGATAGAATTCATTGTTACAGGTGGAGAAGTTCATGATAGCAAAGCAGCTAATGCCCTTATTGAATTATTGCCACAAAGTCATTTTATTATTGCAGACAAAGGCTACGACAGTGAAGCGATTAGAGATAAAGTGCGTGAATGTGGTTCAAAGCCAGTGATCCCTAGAAGACAAAATTCGAAGCAAGGAAATGGCGATATCGATTGGTGTTTATACAAATATCGGCATTTAGTTGAAAATGCTTTTGCTCGGCTCAAGCATTTTTGAGCGATAGCTACCCGCTATGATAAATTGAAAATTAATTTTGAAAGCCTGCTGGCTCTAGCTTGCTCTATAATTTGGCTGCCAATGTGAAAGATCAACAGCCCCTAGCCTCAATGGCATATTTAATAAGAAATTACCTTTATATGCACCTTTATGACGGAACATGAATCCACACAAATATTAATGCAAGTATTGTGTTTACTCGCAGCTGCAGCAACCGCCTCTTGGTGGGTTATGGCTTATCCAATGAGAGTTGCACCTAAGGCAAGTATTCATTTTTCATTAGCAAATTTATGCGTACTGATTGGCATGTTGCTTTACACCCAACGAACAGACCAACCTAGTTACCTTTATTGGTTCACGGCTGATGTAATGATCTTACTTGGACTGAGTACTCTTCGCTGGGGTGCACAAAGACTATACAGATTACCCAGTAGCAAATTATTCGATTTAACCGTCATCACTATCGCGGCGATATTGATGCTTTTGGTCACACCACAGCGCACCGAAGCCGTTTATTTGGTCTCTATTTTATCTTTAGCGGCATCAATATTATTTTTTGGGCTAGCTCGAGATCATTTACACGCATTTAGAGATACATTTACGGCTTTTGCTACCAACTGGTTAGTTATCCCAATAGCATTAATTGGCTGTTTATTTCTACTAAGGCCCATCATACTGTTATTTTTTCCAGACAAAATCACTGTTTTTGCCACCTTAAACACGGCTGATGCTAAACCGACACTATGGGTATATATCATACTGATATTACTTGTTAACATTTTAATTGTGGGTAACTCCATCAACAAGCTCGTGACAAAAATCCTCACCCTTGCCAACCGTGATGCTCTTACCGGTATTTGGAATCGTCATTCTCTTGATAAGCAATTACAACACATCCACAGTAGTTGGCACACTTCCAACATACCTTACTGCATCCTCTTAATCGATTTAGACCACTTTAAAGCGATTAATGATAATTGGGGCCATGCTATGGGGGATATTGTGCTGGAGAAATCAGCGAATGCTATTAATAATGTTATTCGGAATGACGATTTTTTATGCCGTTATGGCGGCGAAGAGTTTCTGATTTTATTACCAAACTGCACTCTAGAACAAGCTCATCAAATGGCTTCACGATGCCAGCAAGTACTTGCCGACCTTATTATTGATACAGGGGAAAATAAACTTGCCATTACTGCTAGTATCGGTTGTGCGATTGTCACACCAGACACACCAATTAAGCATATTCTAGCGCGAGCCGACAAAGCCATGTATAGCGCAAAAAAAGCGGGCCGTAATTGCATTGAGACAGCAGCTTAAGTTTACCTCTGATAGGAGTAATAGGCAGAGATTAGTCTTTACTAGGCCACGATAAGTCATTCGGTGATTGCCATTGGTTCATCATAAGTTGTTGGCACTCAGGTAACAAAAACTGCTTACCAAACTGAGGCAGTTGCTGGAAACAATAAACCTGCTCTAGATAGGTAAAATGCAAACTATAAGCATGTAAATAACATCTATCGCTCAGCTCATCACCATAGAGTTTATCACCTAAAATAGGCACACCAATACTGGCTAAGGCCACTCTTAATTGATGGGTTTTGCCACTCAGCGGTTTTAGTAAATACATCCGCATACCAGAGGCAATACTCTGACTAAAAAACTGTGTCACTGCAGGGTTTTCTGTGGTTCGCAGTAACTTATACATACTGCGACGCGACTTAGCCATATCGCCAATAATCAAGCCTTGTTTCTTTTTAGATTTACCACAAGCTATCGCCAAATAATATTTTTGAACTTTATGCTCAGTAAACATTTTGGTAAACACATTTGCAGCCTGAGGGGATTTAGCCACAATCAGCAAACCAGAAGTCGGTGTATCGAGCCGATGAACAGGGTAAAGCTTGTAACCTACATCAGCCTCAGCCTGTGCAATCACTCCAGCATTGCCATCTTGGCTATGAAAATGAACATTCACGGATTTACTGATGACAATAAAGTCTGTTTGATCACTGATCACTTGGTACATATATTATCCAACAACGATTAAATGGGAGGCTTGCGAGGTTATTTAAAGTGAATACTCACGAGTAAACCAGGGTTATTATCGAGTAGTGAAATCGTCGCTTTGTGACGCGATAGAATAGCCTTTACCATCGATAATCCTAAACCAGTGCCTTTGTAATGGCGGCTAGGGTCTAAACGCACTAAGCGATCGAATACACGCTCTTTATCCTCGTCAATAATACCCGGTCCATTATCACTAATTTGAATGTGTTTACCGTGTTGAATAATATTAATCGTGGCGCCATTAGGTGAATACTTTATCGCGTTATCCACTAGATTAAACAAAGCTTGGAACAACAAATACTTATCGCCATTCACGTGAACATCATCTGCTAGACTAATACTCAATACTTGGTCGTGACTCTCGGCAATCACCTCAGCCATTTCAAATAAATCTTGGCAGATTTGCTGTAAACTCACCGGCTGTAAATCAAGCGTTTGCTGACCTTCTTCGATGCGCGTTAACGATAACATCGCATCAAAAGTCCCCAAACAGTGATCTAACTCTTCGAGTAACTCAGCAGTGGCATCGGCAAGTTCAGCTGTAGGTTTTTGCGACAATAGCTCAATACCAATGCGCAAATGCGATAATGGCGTGCGTAAATCATGGGCAATGTTATCGGTCACCCCGCGAACTGCTCGTAAGTTTTGCTCTAAGGTGTCGAGTACTAAATTAAATTGCCGTGCCAGCATGTCAAATTCATCTTGGCTTTCGCTTACTGGCAGACGGGTTTCATAGTGTCCAGCTTCAATCTGTTCACTCAAACGGTTGTATTCGACCAGTCGTCTCAAAATGGCTTTTGAGAAAATATAGCCTAACGCTAGCGTGAGCCCTAAAGTGAATGCAACGGCCCAAAATGCAGCGTTAATAAACTTCTCGATTAAAGCCGCGAGTTGATCGGTACGTGTAGCAATTAATACTGGGCCATAACGGGTGATAACTAAGCCACCAGTAAGAATATGCAGTTTATCTGGACCACCAGTAAAGATAGGGAAATCTTTCGTTTCAGGCAGTTGTGGCATATTTTCGGGTAAGAAAGTCAATGCGCCCACCATATCTACACTGTTGCGCCAGGCAATCAGTGCAGTTTTAGGATCGGCAGCACGAATTTGAGCCGCAAAACTGCGACGGTTAACCGTTAATGCTAACTGTTGATAGCGCTGCATTTCTGCAGCTAGATGTTTATCTACTTGATTTTGTTGCTCGATCACTAACTGTCTATAGAGACTAAGCACCAACATAACAATGAGTATGGTTACTAATGTCGAGAAGATCAGCGTGATCCGCCACGCACTACTTTGGTAAGGCTTAATGCCTTTTACAAAGGCGATATCCAGCCCCTCTAACGGTTTCAATTAACTCACCATGGCCAAGCTCTTCAAACTTGCGACGTAACTTGGCAATATGCACATCAATCACATTGGTGCGAGGATCAAAATGGTAGTCCCATACAGCTTCAAATAATAATGTGCGGCTAATCACTTGATTAGGATGCTCCATCAAATACTTAAGCAATTGAAATTCTTTTGGTTGTAGCATTAACTCGCTATCGTCAAGGGTGACTTTACGGGTTAATAATTCCATCTTTAAACTGCCCACTTCAATTTCGGTGGCAGCCGGTTCAACCACGTTACGTTGCGCAAGTTTTTCTGCACGGACTAACAATTCTGCAAAGGCAAATGGCTTGGTCATGTAGTCATCACCGCCCGCACGTAAACCTTTTACACGCTCGTCAACATGACTTAATGCCGATAAAATAAGTACTGGTGTTTTATTACCACTGGTACGCAGAGCAGACAATAATGTTAAGCCGTCTAGCTTTGGTAACATGCGATCGAGGATCAGTAAATCATATTGGTTATGCTTGGCTAACGTGAGGCCTTCTTGACCATCAGTCGCGCTATCAACTTGATATTTCTGAGCCGTAAATCCGTCGGCTACATACTTTAACGTAGTAGCATCATCTTCAACCAATAAAATACGCATAGTCATAGAGTCTTTAATCCCATTTGAGCAAAGGTAGTGGACGTAGAGTCTCAATATCGAAAGCAATAGTATTTCTACTATCTTGATTGAGTAACTTTAGTTCGAGATAACTAATTGATAAATCGTGGTCCAATTCCGCCTGTGTTAAATATCCTTGTTGGTTTTCAATCGCGAGGGTCACTAATTCTGAAAACTTCATATGCTTAGCTTGCAGCATTTTTGCCGCATTAACTTGGCCAATATCATCAGAGACATAAGCAGACGATTTTTCAGTTAATAATGTACCGTCTAAGGCTCGGTATTCGTATTTATTGATTCGGTGAGTCTCTACGTTAACCATAGAAATCTTATACACCAACAAACCTTCTTCAACATCAACATCAAAGTCACATATGGTGCCTTCGTCTTGTTGCTCTAATTGTTCCATGACCGTTATTGGCTTTAAAAAGTCGCCATTGATCAATAAAGAGTGCATAGATGGTGTGGCCATCACGGCACAAGGAAGAAAGCATATTGCTAGCAGCAACCGAACCATCACAAGCCTCTATATAATTGAAAATTCTATCACACGCCTACTCTACCTAAGAGCAGCCAAAGTCCCAAGAAATCTAAGATTAATAATTGATCATAAATACCATTTTTCAGTTAGATGGGCTGTCATGACACAACATTTTTTAGAAATGTGAGAGCGGGTAAACCTATACAAATCAGCACAAATGGGAAGGTTTTATATCAAATGCGCTATTTAGGTCGCTAAATGGTCTGATTCAAACATCAATCACCAGTTTATTATCAGAAATCTGACATTCTGAGCAGTAAAAATGATTATTTAACCTTGGTTATCCGAGTTCAGACTGTGCACTTAAAATATGAATTTGATCGGACTTAAGCGCAATAGTCGTTTGCACCCCTGGCGCTAAGGCTAACTTATGCACTAAATGTGTCGGCACGTCTGCATTGATAATGGATCCAATGCCTACAACTGACGCTATCACTCGTGATGATTCACCCATCACCAACACAGATTCAATTAGTACTTCTAATTTATTTAAGCTTTTACACAGACGACCGCTGCTGATGGCGTTAAAGCGAATACCTTGATTTGGAATAACCCAACGGATAGATTGGCCGACAGTTAATGTTGGTGCACTGTCGCTGACAATCAATTCATCACCTAGTGTAAATTGGGTCATATTACGTTCAATATCTTGCGATACGACTTGACCGTCAAAAATATTCCTCAAGCCCATTTGCCGTGCAACCGCTTCGTTATTAGGATGAGATAGTACCTCAAATGGTTTGCCTTGTTGCAGCATTTGCCCCTGACTAATCAGTATCATCTTATCGGCCAGTAACAATGCCTCATGGATGTCATGCGTTACCATGACCACGGGAATAGACAATTGCTGCTTTAAGCGAGCTAACTCAATATACAAGCGTTCGCGGGTTTCTCGGTCTACCGCAGAAAAGGGTTCATCTAACAGTAGGATAGCCGGCTCACGCGCGAGAGCACGGGCAAGCGCAACTCGTTGACGTTGTCCACCAGACAATTGTGCGGGTAAGCGATCAGGCAACCCATGTAAATTGACACGTTCTAGCCAATCTAATGCTCGTTGCTTTCGTAATTCTTTCGGCACATGATCGAGCCCAGAAATAACATTGTCGAGTGCAGATAAATGTGGGAACAGACCAAAATGCTGTGGCATATAACCGATGTGTCGCTGCTGGGGAGTTAACGAAATAGACTGCTCTGCATCAAACCATAATCTATCACCACAATGAATGTGGCCCCGTTGAGGTAGACTCAAACCGGCAATCATTCTCAGTAAGGTGGTTTTACCGCCACCAGAAGGGCCAACCACGGCTAGCACTTCACCAGCCCGACAACTGAAGTGAGCTTCCAATGGAATGGGCAATGTTTGTGAAATATCACATATAAGGTCAGCGTTGTGAGGCACCACGATGCCCTCCTAAGCGCTTCGACATACTTGTAGTGAGCGCTAACGCACTCACCGCAAACAACAATAATACCAAAGACATCATTCCTGCAGAATCGAAATCGAATGCCTGCACACTATCATAAATCGCTATTGAGATGGTTTTGGTTTCACCGGCAATGTTACCGCCCAACATCAACACCACACCAAATTCGCCCAATACATGGGAAAAACACAGTACAACGGCCGTTAATACACCAGGCCATATCATAGGTAATTCTATTCGAAAAAATATCCGTAATCGACTCATGCCACAGCAAGCTGCGGCATCACGAATATCGATAGGAATGGTTTCAAAAGCACGTTGAATAGGCTGAACCGCAAAGGGAATATTGACGATAATGGAAGCGATTACCAATCCTGAGAAATGAAACACCAATTGTTGGCCGGTTAACTGCTCAACCCATTGACCAATCATGCTCTGATTACCTAACCCTACTAGCAGGTAATAACCAATGACTGTTGGCGGTAACACTAACGGCACCATGATCAAAGCTTCAAGCCATGATTTACCTTTAAATTGGCGATATGCCAACGCCCGCCCGACAATAATCGCCAACGGAATTAACAATACTACGGTAAAACAACTCAGTTTGACCGACAGCCACAGAGCTTGCCAATCCATTAATCAGCCTTCTTTACAGCAGGTTTGGGTAAATTAAACCCAAATTGAGTTAATACTTCCTGTGCATCTGTTGATTGCATGTATTGATAAAATCGCTCCGCAGTTTCAGATGCATTAGGCATTAATGCCATCCGTTGATTAAGCGGTTGATATAGCGAATCAGGGATAACCACATAGTTACCACGCTTGGTAAATTCAGGAGATAGCACCAATGATAACGGCACAATACCACCTTGAGTCGATCCACTAATGGTAAATTGGGCAGCTTGTGAAGCATTTTCACCTAAAATCAGTTTAGGTTGCAGTGCGTCCCACAAACCTTTCGCTTTAAGGACTTCACGCGCACGTTCACCATAGGGAGCATGATCAGGATTTGCTATTGCAAAACGAGACACCTTTCCATCGGCGATTAATTGCGCTAACCCAACTAACTCAGGATCTAAAATTAACGACGACGTCTTAGGTGCAGCAAGAGCAAGCCGACCGATGGCATAAACAACGCCATCATTTTGGGTAAAGCCGGCTTGATGTAACCGCTCAATATAATCTTCATCGGCACTGAGCATCATCTCAAATGGTGCACCATGCTGAATTTGGGTGACAAAATTACCCGAAGAACCATAACTGATCCGCAGAGCCAAACCGGTTTGCTGCTGAAAACGTATCGCTATCTCATCTACTGCAAATTTTATGTTGGCAGCCGCAGCAATGGCAGGAGCATCACTCGCGACACTTAAAGAACTAAACCCTACAGTACTAACAATGGCAAAGAATAATGCGATAGCGCCAGCCCGGAATCGGGGCAGATATGAGTATGCACGCTGAGTAATGTTGGCGTTAATGAAAGACATTGAGGGTTTATCCTTGCTATGTACGAGCCATATAGACGATTACTTTTGCCACATTTTGGCTGCTTGCTGATCGCTATCACGCGCTTCAACCCACTTAGCGCCAGTATCACCTGCTTCAAGCTTCCAAAAAGGCGCTTTCGTTTTTAAAAAATCGATTAAAAACTCACATGCCGCAAAAGCCGCTTTACGATGAGCGCTAGTCACACCAATAAACACAATTTGCTCACCAAGCGACAACGTACCCACTCGATGAATAATCGTCACTTTATTTAAAGGCCAACGTTCACAAGCCTGTTGGCTAATCTGCAGTAATACTGATTCAGTCATACCAGGATAATGTTCGAGGGTTAAGTCAGTTACAGCGCTGCCATCATTAAAGTCTCGTACTTTGCCAACAAAATTAACCACGGCACCGTCCTGATTATCACAGGCAAGTAAGGCGTATTCATCAGCGACACTAAAGTCTTCCGTATGGACTCGTACAACAATTTGGTTGCTATGATGTTCCATGTTACCCCCCTGTGACTGGAGGGAAAAAGGCCACTTCATCGCCATCATTTACCGGTGAATCCCACTGACTCATGGTTTGATTAATCGCCACCAGCAATTTGTCTGATGCCAACACTTTGGCCCATTTATCATCAGTAGCGGCAAGCGCTGCACGTAATGCTTCTGCAGTATCAATATTATAGCCACTGTGTTCAACTTTAGCGGTGCCTAATAACTCACGGATTTGCGCAAAAAATAACACTTGGATCATAGTGGTCTCTCAATGCATTTATTCATAACAAATATTGGGTTTATGTTAGTTCGTAATGGCCGAATTAGACTTTAAAATGACCCGATTTCCCGCCGCGTTTTTCAAGCAAACGAACTTGAGAAATAATCATGTCTTTTTGTACGGCTTTACACATGTCGTAAATGGTTAAGGCTGCCACAGAAGCTGCGGTTAGCGCTTCCATTTCAACACCGGTTTTACCCGACAACTTGCACAAACTGGTAATGCGCACACGGTTATGCTCAGGCTGAGCTTCAAGCTCCACCTCCACCTTAGTCAGCATCAAAGGATGACATAATGGGATCAAATCAGATGTTTTCTTAGCCGCTTGAATACCGGCAATACGTGCGGTAGCAAATACATCACCTTTGTGATGGCTGCCATTCATGATCATGGCTAAGGTATCTGGTGCCATATCAATAAAAGCTTCAGCGCGGGCTTCGCGCTCAGTGACGGCTTTTTCAGTCACATCGACCATATGGGCATTGCCATCGGCGTTAATATGGGTAAAACAATTGCTCATACTTTTTTACTGCCTTAATCAAATTCAATGTCCATCGACTGAGCGCCACATGTATTGCCGCGTCAGTCGGTTTAACTCAATAACGGCTTACCCACCAATAGAAGCAAGGTGTTGAGTCACACCTGTAATGCCTTGATGTAAAAAGTGGGTTTCTTTTTTCTGCGCTAATTGACCGTGTAAGCGGCTAATTAATTCATCTCGCTGCGAAGGGTTTTGTATTAAATCGCGTAAATCGACGCCATTTTCAGTAAACAAACATAAATGTAATTTACCCTTTGCAGAAACTCGTAAGCGGTTACAGCTGGCACAGAAATTCTTGGCGTAAGGCATAATTAATCCAATACGACCTTGATAATCTGCATGGCTGAAGTTTTGCGCAGGACCATCATCAACACTTGGCAAGTCATATAACCAGCCTTCTCGCTCAAGTTGTTTTTTAATGTCTACACCCGCCAAATGATGCGCATTGAAGTAGTCGTGACCTAAACCGGTTTCCATTAATTCAATAAAACGTAAATCAATAGGCGTGTTTTTAATCCACTGTAAAAAACGCGGTAAATCTTTGTCGTTTAAGCCTTTCAATAATACGGCATTGACTTTAACTCGCTCAAAACCCGCTTCAAGAGCCGCGTCAATACCGCGCATTACTTGGTCGAACTTATTTTCGCCAGTAATTTGATAAAACATTTTAGGATCTAAGCTATCAACAGACACATTAATGCGCCGTAAACCTGCGTCATACCATTCTTTGGCATGTTGCTGTAAACGGTACCCATTGGTGGTCATCGCTACGGTATTAATATTGGGATTGTCGGCAACGATCCGCACAATATCTGTGAAATCCTTGCGTAGAGTGGGCTCGCCACCAGTGATACGAACTTTTTGTGTGCCTACCTCACCGAAACCGGCAACCAGATTTTCAATCTCGTTGAGGGTTAAGAAGGTAGGTTTACCATCCGGACGATAACCGTCGGGTAAACAATAAGTGCATTTGAAATTGCAAACATCAGTAACTGACATCCGCAAATAGTGAAATCGTCGACCAAAGCTGTCTTGTAGTTGGGACATGTTAACCTTTCCAAGTGTGGGAGGTGAGTGCATTTCTTTACTCACCCCGGTGGCAAAATTACCACGGCTAACTGCCCATATCATTGACGTAGGGCAAAAAGCTCGGAGAACCGTCAGATCCAATTATAGGCCTAAATACCGTTTTACAAATACCCCTTTAGGTGAATATCTTAGCTTGAAAGACTATATCGTTATCTATTTGTGACTCGACTCACGCTAACAAGATTGAGTTTGCCACTGTGACAAACGTTCATTTTGCGGTAAGGTGAGTAAAGGATAAACGATCGTTTACTTATTTTAATCGTTATAAAAAACAATAAACCCGCAATGAACGGGAAACTTTGAAAGGTGAGAAGATGGAACGCGAGTCAATGGAGTTCGACGTAGTAATTGTCGGTGCTGGCCCTGCAGGTTTGGCGACCGCTTGTCGTTTAATGCAAATATCTAAAGATGCCGATAAAGAAATCACTGTTTGCGTGGTAGAAAAAGGCTCTGAGGTTGGTGCTCATATTTTATCGGGTGCCGTATTTGAACCCGATGTACTGGACGAATTATTTAATGATTGGCGTGATTCAGACATCCCGCTAACCACCAAAGTCACTCATGACGAAATCTACCTGCTAAACTCAGAGACAAAATCTCGCTTAATGCCCAACAGCTTAGTGCCTAAAACAATGCACAATGATGGTAACTACATTATTAGTGTGGGTAACTTAGCTCGCTGGTTAGCCAACCGAGCTGAAGCCATGGGCGTAGAGATTTTCCCAGGTTTTGCAGCCAGTGAATTACTGTTTAATGAAGATAACAGCGTTAAAGGCATTTTAATCGGTGATATGGGTGTTGGCGAAAATGGTCAACATAAAGACAGCTATATGCCGGGTATGGAATTGCATGCCAAATACACCGTATTTTCAGAAGGCTGCCGTGGCCATTTAGGTAAACAACTGATCCAAAAATACCATTTAGACAATGGTAAAACGCCACAGCATTATGGCTTAGGCTTTAAAGAAATTTGGAAAATCCCTGCAGAGCAACATCAACAGGGTAAAGTGGTTCATACCGGTGGCTGGCCTCTCGTGGATGGCTCATCTGGTGGTGGATTCCTGTACCACATGGAAGACAACCAAGTTGCTGTAGGGTTAATTATTGATTTAAACTATAAAAACCCTCATCTCAGTCCATTTGATGAGTTTCAACGCTATAAAACACACCCAGTGATTGCCGAAACATTAACTGGCGGTGAGCGCTTATCCTATGGTGCTCGCGCCCTTGCCAAAGGCGGCTTAAATTCATTACCTAAAATGAGTTTTCCTGGTGGTTTAATCATTGGCTGTAATGCGGGTACGCTTAACTTTGCCAAAATCAAAGGCACGCATACGGCAATTAAAAGCGGTATCATCGCGGCAAAAACCTTAGGCGAAGGCTTAATTGCCGGGCTTGAAGGCGGCAAAGATCTCGACTGCTTCCAAGACCGCTTCGAAAAAAGCTGGCTACATGAAGAGCTTTATAGCTCGCGCAACTTTGGTCCTGCAATGCATAAGTTTGGCACGCTAATCGGTGGCGCCTTTAACTATATCGACCAAAATTGGTTTGGTGGCAAGTTTCCGCTGACGTTTAGAGACACGACCCCAGATTACGCCACGATGGGCTTAGCTAGCGATTACAATAAAATTGACTATCCTAAACCTGACGGCAAGTTGAGTTTTGATAAGTTATCGTCGGTATATCTGTCGAATACTTTTCATGAAGAAGATCAGCTGTGTCATTTACATCTAAAAGACCAAAGCATCCCAATATCGGTTAACTTAGTTAAATTTGATGAACCCGCGCAACGTTACTGTCCTGCCGGGGTTTATGAAGTTGTTGAAGCAGCCGGTGACAAAAAGTTTGTCATTAATGGGCAAAATTGCATTCACTGTAAAACTTGTGACATTAAAGACCCAAGCCAAAACATTACCTGGGTCACACCAGAAGGCGGCGGCGGGCCAAACTATCCAAATATGTAAGCGAACCAATAGTTAAAATATTGGCACAGTCAATAAAACGCACTTAAATATAGGTGCGTTTTTTTTGTTTTATCGACTATCATTACCCACATAAAATCAAAACAACCTACACCAAAAGGCTATTTTGCTGACTGAATCAACTTAGCAGCAAAATAACTATCAATTTATTGCCATTGTGTCCGATATATCATAGAGATACTCCCAAGAGGCTGTTGTAGATGAATACACTTACCATTAAGCAAAAAATATTACTGACCGTGACGGTTGCTGTATTGCTATCCACGATCTTAGTCGGATTATTAAGTCAACGAAGTGCAAAACAAGTTGTTGAACAGCGGATGCTAAACTCGGAAATGCCAAGTTTACTCATGCAAATTCGCAATGAAGTTGACCTCGAAATAAGTAGTTTAATGAATGCGGCGGAGCAACTAGCCAATAGCCGAATGTTGCTTGGATGGCTTGAAAATGGTCGCCCTGCAGACCAAGAAAACCTTGTTATCGCAGAACTTAATAATATAAAAGATCAATACGACTTAGCTCAAGCATCTTACGCCGACCGTGAAACCGCGGCTTACTATACACAGGACGGTTTTTTACGGGTATTAAACCCTGAGCAAGACGGCTGGTTTTTTGACTATCGCAATAGTAAACAAGAGCGAATGCTGAATGTGTTCACCGAAGCGAATGGTGAAGTAAAATTATTTATCAACTATCAGCAACCTAATGGTCGTGGTCTTGTTGGTCTAGCAAAATCGTTAGATGATATGGTTAATTTATTGGCTTCATTTAAAATAGAAGACACTGGGTTCGTATATTTAGTTGATGCCAAAGGCGACGTTAAACTGCACCAAGACACTCGTAAAGTGGGTAAATCTAAACTCAGTAACTTGTACCCTAACGCCAATACTAACCAACTACTAAACAAAAATGACTTTAACTTAGTTAAAGCAGAAGTAGATGGCCAGCACATGTTAATTGCCAGTAGCTACATTAAATCAATGGATTGGTACTTGGTCGCTCAAGTACCTGAAGCAGAAGTATTTGCCCTGCTACAAGAGTCGGCTTATCAGATATTATTATGGACCGTACTCATCGCCGCGGTATTTATTGCTATTTCAATTGCCGTCGCGGGTTCGGTTAGCCGTCCAATTGCACATATTGCCGAGCTATTTCGTAACATTGGTGAAGGCGAAGGTGATTTACGCCAAAGATTACCCGTTAATGGCGATGACGAAATTGCCCAGCTTGCCCGAGGCTTTAATAGCTTCATCAGCAAAATCCAAGATACTGTAGTCGAAGTTGCCAAAACCAGCGAACAACTAGGTTTATCGGCACTTGATGTATCAAACCAATCTAATCAAACATTAGCTGATAGTCAGTTACAAAAAGACCGTACCATCATGGTTGTTACTGCCATTAACGAAATGGGCGCTACGGTTAACGAAATTGCTAGCAATGCAGCTCAAGCCGCTGTCACCGCTCGTGATGCTGATACTGAATCCGTTGATGGCCAAAAAGTGGTCACTCGAGCGCGTTCGACTATCAATCAATTGTCTAAAGACGTTGAACAAGTCGGTGAAGTGATTGAGTCGCTAGCGACACACACTAAATCAATTGGCAGTATTTTAGATGTTATCCGTGCCATTTCAGAGCAAACCAACTTACTGGCACTGAACGCAGCCATTGAAGCCGCTCGCGCTGGAGAAGCTGGACGAGGCTTTGCTGTGGTTGCAGATGAAGTACGTAACTTAGCTTCTCGCACCGCAGCATCAACTAACCAAGTGCAAAATATGATTGATAAGCTTCAATCAGAAACCAGTCGCGCAGTTAATGCTATGGAGCAATCTCGTAGCCGCTCACTCGAAGGTGTTACAGCTGTCGATGAAGCAAGCCAGTCGTTAAGTGGTATTAGCGAACGTATTGCGCTAATTAGCGATATGAACATTCAAGTTGCTGCCGCCACTGAAGAGCAATCTACCGTGGTTGAAGACATTAATCGTAATGTGACTGAAATCAACGATATCACTCTACGAACAGCAGATACCGCTCACGCGGCTGCAAATGCGAGTAAATCATTGAATCAGTTAGCCAGTCGACTAGATGTCTTAGTAGCCCGCTTTAAAGTGTAATATCTTTAGAAATCGCTTTAACAAAAACGCCACTCATTTGAGTGGCGTTTTTATTTCGAGTTCGGGTTACTTAATAAACCGGATAGTGAGCGGATATTGGTAAGCTATGCCATCGTTGGCTTTAATAATAGCGATAATAGTACAAATAATATCAAGCAATGCTAGAGCTGCTAATAGTATTACTCCCACGCCAATCAAAATTAATATTGCTGACACCATGGCATATATCATTAAGCTCAATTTAAAATTAAGACAGTTCTTGCCGCATTGATTGGCAAACTCAAATTCATCACGCTTCATTAACCAGACAATTAAAGGGCCTAAAACACTTCCTAGCGGAAACACATAACCGGCAAAACTGGCAGCATGGATCAATAACCCCATATCTTTGGCTTGCTTGCTAACTTCGACCATAGGTTCATTCATTTGATATTCCTTATCATGTTGTTTTTATCATATTGTTCTTATCATACCGGGAGACATTAACTGGCGTTGCCATATAAGCGCATTGCCCAATCTTCTATACTTTGCTGATCCAACCGGCGTTGCAATGAATTAACCCAACTTTGCGCTAAGCCTTCGCACTCAAGCAATGTCTGATATTGCTCTGCATCAAATTCAGCTAAAAAATAAATCTGCATCACTTTAGCCACACTGATATCCGTTTTTCTTTCTAGCAAACAGATACTGTCACTCGGACGAATGTCACCTTCAGACAACACTCGATAAAACCAGCCGCACATACGACTTTCTTGCATGGCTAAGGCAAATTTAGGATGACCAAACTGTAGGTTGAGTTTGAAACACGGTGAACGAGGTTGTGTAACTTGCAAGGTGACATCACCAATTTGGATGATGTCACCAATATTAACCTGTGCTTCATTAAGGCCAACGGTACTGATATTTTCACCCATTGAAGGTGTATCACGAAACGTAGCCATTAAATCCCAGCGGCGATATTGGCCATAATGCTCACGCGGAAAATGATGCAACACTCTATCGAGGCCGCCGTGATGTTTAGGGTCGGCCTCACGATTGCCTATTACGTGGTCAAATTGCACGGTCAACTGCTTAGCGGCATGTTTTTGGTTAATACAACTGGCAACACCGTTATGCATTTGCACTTGGTCGCCTAAATACAGCCCAGAAATACTCTTTACCAATAGCTTACTCATCCAGCATACCCTTGCTTAAGCATGATTATAGAGTGCCAATATACCCAATTTTCAGACAAAAAAAAGCCTTACTGGGGAAGAGTAAGGCCATAAATAAAATGGGAGATAATATAGCAAAAATAATAGCTAAAAATGGTCTGAACCATTCGACGCTATAAAAGTTGTTTAGACGGGCTCATCATATAGGCCAACAATGACACTAAAATGACAAAGCAATATTATTTGAGTTATCCGCACACACTTAACAAATGCACAATGTTCGCCTGCAAACCTTAACTTAACCCGTGTTGGGCTTAGGTTAGATACTGCTTAAGTGCCTTACCAGGAATAGAGCTTTTAGTGGCTACCGCAAATGATGCCCACAACGCACCTTCATGCATAGCATCAGTAATAGACATTTGCTGACATAAACCATGAATAACGCCTGCGGCATAGGCATCGCCAGCACCAGTCGTGTCAACCACATTGGCAATAACGGCTGGCACATGTTGTTCTCCAGCATTACTGTACACCATCGCCCCTTGGTCGCCATCTGTCACAATAAAGTGTTCCAATGCATCACCAGCAATAGCCTGAGCAAACCGCCATGGGTCCTGATTGCAACGACCTTGCATATCGGTAATTGAAGCGATCAACACATGACAAGGACGATTACGTTCATCCTTGGCTAATTGCGATATCACTTTACAGTTAGGGTTATACGCCATCGCATCCGCCGCCCAAGCGCCAGCACCTTTGGCCGATGAATTAATATAAAAAGCATCCCAATGTTGCCAATCTGGTGGCGCAGGAAGTTCAAAAACAGGTCGCTGAGGTCGAATAATGGTTCGTTCACCATCAGGCGTCATCACCAGTAACATCTCACACGTATTACCAACAAAACGATGTACCAAACGACAATCAAGCCCTAAGGTACTGGCTTTAGCTAAAATCCAGTCGCCTATGTCATCACTACCGACTTCACTTACTAGTGAAACATTATGTTGAGCCCACACTAAACCTAATCCCGTGTTTGCGCCGCCACCACCTAAACGCAATCCACCATCCTGATAATGAAATCGACCACCCGTTTGTAAGGGCTTATCAAGCATTAAAATGCGATCACAATTGATATTGGCAAGCAAAAGAATATTGGCCATGCAACTCACCTAAAAAAGCGTAGATAAAAAGAGTCTTGAGTATAACAAAAAGGCCGTGATAATCACGGCCTTTGCTAATCTAAACAAGATTACATATCCGTTGCGCCAAGTGGTTGTCGTAATTGGGCGCGCACATTGTCCATGCCGGAGTAAAACTCCTTCATCATCAATAACCCCAACATTTTGCCATTATCAGTTACGATTAATTCGTCTGGATTAACTGGGTCATTTTTAATGGCTCCCATGGCTTTCATTGAGGTCATTTCTTTAAACAACGCAGTGTCTAAATTAACGTAAAAAGTGTCACGGAAATATTTACGCGATAAACGCCCCGAAAACATACCCAGCAAAAAGCGATATTGCATCACTTCTTTTAGCTGGTATTTTTTCTGTTGCTCAACCGCCATACGACCTTCAGCAATACGTTGTTGGTATTTTTTCAGTGAAAAGGTATTCACATATAGCGTGTCATTTAAAAAGCTAAATGAGCCAGAACCTACACCGAGGTATTCATCATAATCAATAACATACTCATCAAAACCTTCGTCATTGGTTTTACCAAACGCCCAAGCTGATAATTGGGTATATTGTCCGGTTAAAGTATTTAAAATTTGGCGATACTGATCCATCATTTCGCCCTGAGGGGCAGCTAACGTACCTTTAACACTCTTACGAGTTTGATGGGTGATCATCAATGGATAAGTGGTAATTTGGCGCGGGTCGAGTTTAGACGCCATATCCAGATCGGACTGGATAATCTCCTTGGTTTGGCCACGAAAACCAAAAATCAAATCCACGTTAATGATCGGAAATAGCTCTTTAGCCGCCATAATATTGTCAAAAGTTTGCTGACCTGAGCCAAATTTATCTAAGCGGTCGGTCATTTTTAAAATGCCATCATCGAAGCTCTGTACCCCAATTGACATTCTATCTACTAGGCCTTTTAATTGCTTAAATTCAGGATTAGCCAAATGCTGCGGATCAGACTCACAAGAGACTTCTTTAATGCCAGGAAACAGATTTTTTGCATGTTCGATGGTACGAGCTAACTCATCTTCAAGCACGGTGGTCGTGCCACCGCCAATGTACATTGACTCAAACTCATAGCCTAAATCTTTGGCCATTTGAATCTCTTTGCGCAGCGCGACAAAGTATTCGCGTGCTTTATCTTCGCGGAATAAAAAACGGTGGAAAGTACAAAACGAACACAAGGTATGGCAAAACGGAATGTGCGCATACAACATGTACTTTTTACCCTCAACAGGCTTAGGCATGCGGTCTGTAGAAATAGTGTCTAAACGTAAATTTTTATCCACATAATACTGCATGACCCGCTCCATAGAGCTAATCATCCAATTGGGGACGGTAATATTAGATTGATAAGGTTTAATCAACTCCTGGCTGGCTGACTGAATTATTGAAGACATAAAAAATCCTAACTGAATGAGCCCTGAGAGCAAAACCATTGAATAACACGCGCTAATAAAACACGCATACCGTAAGCAGAAAAACAAAATATCACTTTAGAGATGGCTAAAATGTGAGGTAGCTAATAGATATGCAAACTAGCACGGTTATCATCGCTCATTTGTTAAGCAGATCATGTTTTAGACATTGCTGTTTAGCAATGATGAAAGGATTATCACGGGAATAAAACAACAATAAACAGCATTGGAAATATTAACTCGCGTTTATTAAAGAGTCACGAGTATTACGCATCAACTAATTTAAATGAAATCATAAACAGGGCTTGCTGATTAGGGTACACAGTTTGTATCAGCTGTTTTAACTCAACCAATGGCAAACTTTCTTGAGTAGCATGAAACTCGTTAATATCATCAAATGCTAATGGCTCAACGGCCAAAATAATGATATCGCACACCTTAATATGGTTTTCGAGCGTAAACACTTCAACCTGGCTGCCAGGCCGATAATCATTTTCGCTGGCATCACGAATAGTAATCGTCTTCTGCCCTGATGCGACTAACGGCGTTAAAAACTCAAAAAAAGTAATATGTGTGGGGGCTGTCATCATTGGTAACCTTCATTCACACTATGACGTGCCCTCTAGGAGCACACTCGTTAAGCTCAAATCCAAATTATAACCTAGCGCACTCGCCAGGGCTTTGATCAAAGTAGCGTTTAAACTCGCGACTAAATTGAGCCGTACTTTCATAACCCACCTGAGTTGATACCTCTTTTACTTTTAGATTTTGCAACTGTAACAACGCTTTGGCTTTATTAAGGCGAATCTTTTTTAAATATTGTATTGGTGATGAAGCGGTAACTTCTTTAAAGCTACGATGGAATGCCGACGGGCTCATATTCACCAAGCTTGCTAATGTGTCTACTTCAACTGACTCACCATAATGTTTATGAATGTAGTTAAGGGCTTTTTCTACCCTCGATAAACGGGTATGACTTAACGACAACGCATAAAGCGGTGCTGCATTGGGGGAATCCAATAGGCGATATAACAACTCAAGCACTAACGCCTCGCCCATTACTTTTGCTTCTAACGGCGACTGCAACGCTTGTAATAACCGAATAACACTGCAATCCATATCTTCAGTGTTATCAGCAACAAAAAAGCCGCTCTGACGCGATTCGTTTAAATCTTTAGGGATTTGATGATGCTCATCCATTAAACGAATAATGTAATTGAGTTGTACTAAATCAATATCAACCATCAACACCAACACAGGTTCTTCAATACTGGCAAAGGTTTCACATTCTACTGGCAATGGCACTGTCATCACTAATGAGCGTTGGCGATCGTATTCAAAGGTTTGATTGTCTAAATAAACCCGCTTTTTGCCTTGGCCGACAATAAGCACCCCTTGCGAATAGCACATTGGCCCGCGCGCACCATATTGTGAGCTGCGAAACACATGCACGCCAGATAAATGCGTATCATTGACCCCTTCTTTTGGGGCCAACAGTGCCATTAATGTTGCTATCTCACTCATACCCTTCCCCTCAGAAAAACCTATGGTGTCGATACTACCAAAAAAGCAGTAAAAGGTATTAAAATTATCAATAAATAACCATATTCACACAATAAAGATAGGAATAGGCATGAACACGACAGTTCTGTGTATGTTTATTTTGACTCAAAAGGCTATCATAGCCACATGATTTATCGTTGCTGTTGTGTATCATCAATCTATTTACATCATCAGTCACTTATTTGTTTCATCGCTAAACCAAAAGGCACCAATTATGCTTAATTTTGATTATCGTAACCCTACTCATGTTGTTTTCGGTAAAGACCGTATTGCAGAGTTAGACCAACTTGTCCCAGCCAATGCGCGAGTATTAATCACTTACGGTGGCGGCAGCGTACAACGTTTCGGCACACTAGATAAAGTCAAAGCAGCATTAGGTAACCGCACAGTATTTGAATTTGGCGGTATTGAAGCTAATCCTAAGTACGACACACTGATCAAAGCAGTTGAAGTTGCTCGTAAAGAAAACATCGACTTCTTACTCGCTGTTGGTGGTGGTTCAGTGATGGACGGCACCAAATTTATCGCCCTTGCAACTCAGTTTGATGGCGACACGGCAAGCTTATTACATCACGGCTTTACACCAGTTCCAGTGGCGAATGACAAGGTTATTCCACTTGGCGTTATTGCTACCCTGCCGGCTACGGGTTCAGAAATGAACGCCTTTGCAGTCGTAAGCTATCAAGGTGGTAAGTTCCCAGTAAATCACCCATGTGCCTACCCAACATTTGCCATGCTTGATCCTGAATTAACGTTCAGCTTACCAAAAATTCAAGTTGCAAACGGTGTTGTCGATGCATTTGTGCATGTGCTTGAGCAATATGCGACTTACCCAGTTGATGCCCGCGTACAAGACCGCATGGCAGAAGGTATTATGCGTACCCTCATTGAAATTGGTCCTATCACTGTTGAAGAGCCAACGAACTACGATGCCCGCGCTAACTTAATGTGGAGTGCAACATCTGCCCTAAACGGCATGATAGGCACTGGCGTGCCATTAGATTGGTCTACTCACATGATTGGACATGAGCTAACTGCGCTATTCCATATCGACCACGCACAAACGTTAGCCGTTGTATTGCCATCACTATGGCGTGTGCTGAAAGAGCAAAAACACGCTAAATTAGTGCAATACGCAGCACGTGTTTGGGATATCACTGAAGGTGATGAGGCTAGCCGTGTAGATCAAGCCATTGATAAAACAGAGGCTTTCTTCAAGCAAGTGGGGTTACCAGTACGTTTACGCGATCACGGTGTAACGCAAGAACAACTTAGCCTAGTAGTAGATGCTTTAGAAGCACACGGTATGACGGCATTATCTGAAAGCGGCCAAGTCGATTTAGCTACCAGCCGTAAGATTTTAGATATGGCGTGGTAATAGTGCTTACAACCTAGGCGATCAACCCATTCATCGCTTAGGCTTGAGCGGCTACATCCAAGACTATGACTAACACTAAACAAAAAGGGGCTTAACAATGACTATCATTGTTAAGCCCCTTTTTGTTGTGCCTAAAAACGCTGCGCATTAGCACTATTAACGAGAAATGGGTACCGTCGGCTCGAAAAGTGGAGAAAAAAGTGGAGAAAAACACAAGGATTCGGCTACGCAATGTCTATGTTATTTGTGATGTACTAACGCTAATACTAATGCGGCGTAACGTTTGAGAATAAATTCATCACAACGACACCGACTAAAATAAACGTCATACCAACCAGCGCACCTAAATCGAGTTTTTGCCCATACATCAACCAAGCGATAGCTGTAATTAACACAATACCCAACCCAGCCCACGTGGCATAAGCAATACCAACAGGAATACCTTTTAGTGCTAAGGATAAAAAATAAAAAGACAACACGTAGCCCACAATAACTACGATTGAAGGCGCTAATTTTGAAAATCCATCACTGGCTTTAAGCGCAGAAGTTGCCACAACTTCAGTTAAAATGGCCACACTCAAAAATATCCAACTTTTCATTTTTCACATTTTACCAAGACAAAATAGCCCGCAAGTATAAAGATTAAACAATAAAAATACAGTCTAGTATTTTATATATCCTTCTGAGTCACTGTACATTTAACAACCACACAATAGGTTGCTAACATTGCCATTTTTAATCGATAACATTGTGGTTCTATGCAGAAATAATTGAGCTGGAATTGATGAGCGAGAAGTCACTATTACCGTTTAAGAGATAACATTAAACACACAGCCAGCATAAGCTAGCTGTTGTGGCTCGCAGCACCTTCAGCTATAAGCAAAAGAGAACCTCAATGTAATTAGCAATTGGAACAATCAGTGAGGGTTATAAACAAAGCTACACGCCCATTTCAACGGCTTTTTTAGGCGTGAAACTACTGCCTATTGAGGCAATAATCACCAAACCAATGGCAGACCACTGTAGCAAGGTTAATTGCTCACTTAAAATAATAAATCCAGCCAATGCAGCAATCGCAGGTTCTAAACTCATTAGCACGCTAAAGGCCTGTGTTGGCATATTTCTAAGAGCGATCATTTCCAAAGAATAAGGTAAGGCGCTAGATAACACCCCTACCAATAAACCAAGCGGTAACACTTCCCAGCTAATTAACGCTAAGCCTTGGCTTACAACGCCAACCGGCACAAGCACGATGGCAGCTACGGTCATACCTAATGCGACAGTAATACCACCAGAAGCTTGCTTGCCTGTGCGAGTGCCAAATAAGATATAACCAGCCCAACACGCGCCTGCACCTAATGCCATTAATGCACCAACAAGATCAAGTCCTTGCGAGCTAGATAAATCAGGCAGCAACAGTAAAATCCCTGCAATGGCGCAAGCAACCCAAAACAAATCACTTTTTCGCTTAGAGCTAAATAAAGCCACTGCCAAAGGGCCGGTAAACTCAAGCGCAACCGCAATCCCAAGCGGGATCCGTTCAATGGCCAAGTAAAACAGGATATTCATCCCGCCTAAGCACAGGCCATAAATAATAATACTCTGCCAATCTCGGCCTTGGGGTAATGCTCGCCATGGACGAAACACCAACCAAAGTACGGCAGCCGCAAAACCTAAACGTAATGCAGTAGTGCCTTCAGGCCCAACCAAGGGAAAAAGTTGCTTTGCTAAAGAAGCGCCGGATTGAATGGTCACCATAGCCAGTAAAACACTACCAACTGCGGTCAGAAGTACACGATTGATTTGCATCTACAATACGCCTAAAAATGAAAAAGCTAAGTGCCGGCATTCTACCTGAGCCACGTCAAACCCTGCAGTATTTATTATCATCATGCACACAAGTCATACCATTGAGTGAATCGCGGTAATCTCTCATAGCTTCAGAGCTTTCATAGGGCGTTTATCTGTTCATTTACTAATACTAAGTCACGATAACAGGCGACATAAGGAAGGCTCGAGCTTTACGCGGGGTTATTTATTTTACGGTGTTTGTAAAAATTTAATAAACTCGATCTTACTGTCGGTTATTGACCCATTATCCTCATAACCGCAGATTTGATAACCACTCGCGATAAGCATCTGTAACATGGCAGGAAATTGATTCATCGATTTAACACTAATAGATTTAAAGCCATTATCAATCGCCCAAGACTCTTGAATAAGTCGCAGCTGAGATGCAACTTTCATGTTGCGATGCTCAGGAACTACACCGCCTAACCAGCTGTAAAACTGACCATCAGATAACGTATAGCCCACTTTAAACCCCACTGGCTTGTTATCTAATCCTGCCACTAAAATCAGATAGTTTTTGCCTGCTAATCGGTTTTCGATAAGGTCCACAGACATTGCTTTTTCAAACTCTGGAATTTGCGCTAATACCGCCAAAATATCTGATACCGTGCCTGAGCCAAACTGGTATTTCATGAGTCCACCCGTATATGTTTAACCATGTCATCCACTTTCATCGTTAAACTCATCATGGATAATAATGTGTAAAAGCGTATTGCAATCAATCAACTGGTTAGCTAAAAATCCAATCATTCAATAATCTACCAGGCATAAAAGCAAAGGTGCCCGCGACAATGAGACCACCACAATACAATATAATCATGCTTCGTTTATGCCCCCGAACATTGCCTTTTTTAATATAAAAATAGCCCGCAGGAACAACGTAAAGCGTTAGAAGACTTAACAAATGAATATAGCCAAAGTGATTCAAAAAGCGACTTCCGAGTTGAGCAGGCATAAACAGTGACACGATGGCAGTGAACAACATCAACACCATATAAATTTTGCCTAATGCTTTGTGTTTAGGCGTACCTTTTCTAACAATAAGTAAATAAGTGCCAATGAAAAATGCCGGCACTACAGTGACTAAATGCAGATAAGATAAATTGATGTAATCCATTTGTTTTTATTCCCAGTTCATTACGTTGATGCTTGCAGAATTATTTAGCACGACTATGTAGCACAGAGATCATGACGTGGTTAACATTAATCCCAACATACCAAGACCAAAACCAAATACAGCTCCCATTGGCGGTGCCCAACGTTTTTCTAGTTTTACCTGAGGAGCCAAATCTTGAAATATGGAGTAGAGAATACCGCCAGATGCGAAAAGCATCACTGCCGCAATAATTTCTGGTGACTCTGATAACCACAAATAACCACACATTGCAGCTATGGGACCCAGCATTGCCATTAAACAAAACATGATGATTATTTTTTGGGGTTTATACGCAGAAGATGCATTTAATTCACGGTAGGCACTAAATCCTTCTGGCACATTTTGTAACGCGATTAACGCTGCCAATAAGAACGCGTTGTTACTCCCTGTCGCAAATGCAGCACCCAAAGCGATTGATTCTGGAATAAAATCTGCCAGCATGGCTGCTAGTTGAGAGGCTGGGGTATCTATTTTGTTAAGGTAAATATCAAGGGCCATAAAACTCAGTCCACCAGCCATAAGCCACATACAAGCAGGTAATGGCTTAAGACTCGCTATGCCCTCTGGCACCAAAACCAAAGCAACCGCTGACAATAAAGCACCGCCGCCAAAAGCCATGACACTGTGCCTAAATTCCTGTTCGAGCCACTCACTGCTCACGTTCTCAAAATGGGCAATTAAAGCGCCTAATGGCATAGCCAAACCAGCAAGCAGTGTGGTTGCTAAAACAGTTAGCAGCAAAGACATGTTTTAATCCTTTAAAAGGTATAACGCCGCAGTAATTTGCCATAATCGGTTTAAGCCATACAATCATGGAACCATTTTTGGCCATAATAAGTGCAGCGAATGCACAAAAAATGCTAGAGATTTAAGCCAGGTTTTATGTTTATTATTGCTCAAGAGCCTGATGAAATGCTTTTATGAAAACATCATAGTCTTCAAACTGGGGGATATGACCCAACCCATCCAACTCAATCAGTTTTGAACCTTTAATCAGTTTCTGAGTATTAATACCCAGATTTTTATAGTCGCCTAATGTTCTGGTTACGCCTTCTTTTAACCACCCTCTACCTGGGCCGGTTTTATCTCTGGTGCCAATAATAAGTACTGTTTCATTGTTAATTTGTGAAAACCTATCGACAATGTTTTCTGAAAAAATCGGGCCGTAAGTTAAGGCATTATTCCAAGCAACAACTTGCCAATCATCCCCAGCAAGCATTCCTCTCACAGGCTCTAACAGCTTCTCGTATTCGCTTGACCATTTGCCATCATAATAATTTTTCTTCTGATAGTTTCTCGCTTTCTCGAGTGTTTTAGCGAGCTCATTTTTATAGAAAAAGTTAACATCTTTAAACTGCACATATTTGCCGTAATCTTCTAAACCAATAGGGTTAATCAGAATCAATTTATTAACCGCACTAGAATAATTAGCCGCTAATGTAGTCGCTAACATCCCGCCCATTGAGTGACCAACAAGATCAAATTTTTTGATATCTAAACTGTCCAATAATAACTTGGTATTTAAAGCTAATTGGCCGAAACTATACTGATAAGCATTTGGTTTTGAAGATTTACCAAAACCGATTTGATCTGGAATAACGACTCGGTATTTTCTTTTTAGCAGGTCATTGGCAATCCTTTCCCAGTAATAGCCTGAAAAATTTTTACCATGCAACAACACGATGACTTTGTCTGCATTTTTATCACCAATATCCATATAACGCATTTTTAAATCTTTATTTTGCGAGTTAACATTAAATGTTTTAACTTCAAAGGGATAATCAAACCCATCTAACTCTTTATTATACTTAACCGGACTTGCAGCCAATGCCTGTGATACCACCGCAAATAGCGTCATTAATACCAAACAAAATTTCTTCATATTACCCTCATTCAAATAAATCATTCACAAACAACAAAACGCACCATGACAGCCATTTTGATTTAAAACAACCTCGCTTTTTTCAACCGTAAACCTACATCTCTTGTCGAACTTGGCCATAAGCTAACATCGCAAACAGCCCTGTACCGCCAATGATGTTACCCACTAACATAGGGCCGATATGGTGCGACAACGCAGTAAAAAAATTCATTTCACCATTAAGTACCAAACTAAATATTTCATTAGACCCGGCAATAACGTGAGTAAATTCTCCAGCAGCAATGAGCCATGTAAACATAATAATGACCAACACTTCAGACCCTTTGGCCGAGGGTAGCATCCACACCAGTGCGGCAATAAAAAAGCCTGCTGGTATGCCGCGCATTAATGTCTCTGAAGGCGTTAACTCTGCAACATGGCGAGATATCTGGAGGATAGCGGTAAGGATGTCTTCTGTCAGTATGTTACCGTGCACGACAATTGCCGCCGTGAAAAACGTGCCAACAAAATTTGCTGCTAACACAATTCCCCATAAGCGAGCGGTGCAAACAAGAAGATGTTTTGTGGTGTTAGCGAGTAGCGGCAGCACCACGGTGATGGTGTTCTCAGTAAAAAGTTGCAGCCTTGCGAGAATGACTAAGACAAAACCAAAAGTGTAGCCAAGGCTTTCGATGATAGACAAATAAGGATGATCGGAGCCTATGTTGCTGCGGATAATACCTTCGGCCAAAACAGACGCTGAAATGCCGATACCAGCCGCTATTCCTGACCACCACAACGACATCAACGGCCGATCGAGTTCTTCTTGACCTTCACGCAAAATAATAGAATAAACCGTAAGCGATGAAAGACTGCCATGTTCAATCACTGCATCACGCTCAGATTCTGTCAGCGATATCTCTGGTTGCGTCGGCTGACTCTCGCGTACTTCACGCATCTCAACCTTGTCGCCACACTTTGAATCACTGGTTATTGTCGATTGGGTATTTTCGGTCTGTTCCGGTCCGTGCAGTGTCATATTGATATCCTTTTCTGGCTTAAATTTAGCTTGAGGTCCCATTTAAGTACATAAAGAATAGATGCTTTATATCATCAATTCAACAAACGTTGCCGCCTCACAAATGACCTATCAATACATTATTAATAAGTCATGTATTGATTGTCTACTGCGATGCTTATTGAACCTCTACTAGGATTAACCGATGGAATAAGTAAATCCAAATCAAAATTATTGCCAAAATTCAAAGCACACTTGTCATTTACTAGCCGAATAAAAACGGGTTAATTTCACGAATTATGATTATTAATTACCATTTTTGGGTAACGACTGATAAGCACTTTTTACGGTTTCATACCCATATATACGCTCTAATTTTCGCACAATAAAATGACCTCGGGCCATATCTTGAAAGTGATCAATAAACAAAGTGTTGATTATGGCACCGCCTGCCGCACCGATAGCAGGTACAGCTTGTGCCGCTGCTTTTTGAGTCACTTGAACACCAAATTTTTCAGCGATTTTAGTAATAAGTTTGACTAAAATAGGCGCGGCTTCATCGGTAATACCTTTTTTGACCATAAACTCAGCAGCTTCTGATACCGATTTTGCTAGGGCGGCTCTTACTGCAAAATATCCCGATTCACTACCATCATCTAAATCACTTTCGCCCCCTAGTGCGAACACCTCTAAACAAGCCATTTTTGTTTCCAGAGTGGTAATCAACTCACCTTCACTACGAGCAATATCAGCTATAGAACGCAACATGATTGATGTCGAAATAGGAAGTTCAACCGCTATTGCAGCCAAGCCAAAGAAACCACCCACACCACCACTAGCAGCAACGCCTAATTTATGCCAAAGATTAGATGATTCTTCTCCGGGAATATCTTTCATAGTAAAGATTGCCGCTTCAGATGCTTTAATTAGCGACTTTTCGGTCACTTTAGCGATATTTTTATTCCAGTTATCCGGTAGAAGCGCTAACCCTTTCTCAATAGGGGTACCGATTAAATTGGTTATTTTTACCGCTAGACCAGGATTTTCTAATAGTGATTTAGCAACTAAAAGCTCTTTTTTATGTGATTCTGAAATATTCAAATAACCCCCTTAGTTGTGAAGTAACGTAGTGCTGCGATTGTGTTTTGCACCTCAAGAAGCGCTTATCACCAATTTGAAGTAAAAGGACATTGGTTGCAAATCAACTTAACGCGCTTATTCGACAATATTCCCACTGCGCCATTGTATTCAAAACAGCGAACACGGCTTTAGCCTTAGACAGCTCAGGTTAATTTGGCAAACAAATAGTGTTGTGGACTTCATAAATGATGGGAAAAATGTTGCTAGGAATTATTTATCTAACGCGGGTAAATAGCCACGACCTTCTTTAGGCAAATTACTCACGCCTTCAGTGGTGTCATTTAGCGAACTGCCATAATTATCACGACAGTAAACACACGGGCTCATTTTATTCACAAAACGACCCTTTTTGGTATATTTCCTCAAATATGCGTGTGAAATATCTACATTACCTCGATGTAATTCAACGACATTACCCACTTTTTGTCTTAAATCACTTATAGCTGCATCTTCTGCGCACATGTTGTCATTGGCACAGCCCCAGCCGATGACTTCTTTGCTGGGATCGCGGTGTAAATATTTAGCCGCGGCCCAAGGGCCACCGTGGTGACCGGTTGGTTTACCATCAGGGAAATTTGAGGGCCTATTGGCCAGCTCGTATGCAATACGTTCAAGCTTATCGGCTGGGGCTCTATCACAGAGAGTGTCATGAAACGCAGGACGCGCTGTGGTGACAAAATAATTATGATTATGGCTTATTTTTAAGTCGCGGCAATGGGCTGAACCTTCAACTTTATTTATGCTTTCTATTTTAGCGATAGCATCACTGCAAGCTAATATTTGGTCACCCACATTCAGCTCTACAGCCTTTATCCATTCCTTTGTAATAAGGTAAAAACGATGTGCTTCGACAACAAGCATCGACGTTTCTAATTCACCTATAGAATATTCAATCTCGATCATATCTTCTGCAACACTTCCACATAGTTTTTTAATCTGGTTAATTTCACGACTCACAAAATTAATTTTAAACAATGACTGGCTAGAAACCGGCCTCTTATAAAAGCTCAACTAAAGAAAGCAAAACTAAACCATATGTTAAACGTTCGTCTACGAAACCGACCATACGGCCAGTTGATTAGCAAGCTGGATTATCTTCGATGCCAGGTCAGCAAGACATATTGCGCCATAGAAAAGTGCTAACGAACGACTTCAATGTTAACGTCAATTAAACCACTAGATATATTGCCAATACTGCTGAAGGCAGACTTTGAAAGATCAATGATGCGCCCTCTAACAAACGGACCACGATCATTAATTTTAACGATAACACTCTTACCATTGTGGGTATTGGTCACTTTTACATTAGAACCAAATGGTAGCGTTTTATGCGCAGCAGTTTTTTGATTATGCTGATAGATATCACCGCTTGCAGTCTTGTTGTTTTGATGTATATCACTATAGTACGAGGCTTTACCTGACTCAGTGAAACCGATCATATCTCCACTACCTGATTGGATAGTAGAACAACCTGCCAATATAAAGGCAAAGAGTAAAAATTGAATATTTCGAGAAATGGCTACCATTATTTGTCTTTTAGTTTGGTCACATAACAAGCCTATAGAGCGACTCATTTTCTAGTAATTTAATAATATCCTGCACACTAACTGAGTTTGAACAGTGATTCAAATTAAACCGCCATCATCTACTGCAATCAATTCGATTCATTACCTGCATCCCAAAACTTATTAATGTACCTGCAGCAATAAAAAACACCTTGTTAGTTACCCAACAAGGTGTTTTATCTCTGCCATCAACCTGGTGCATTAACACCAGAAAGCAGGGCTACTCTTTGTATTTTAAACTGCCATCGGCTTTGATTTCGTCGTACCACACATTGTGGTGCTGCGAAGCCCAGTTTTCGTCACAATAGCCAGATACCATACACTCCATACCGCCTTCACTGAGTACGGTCGCCATCCAAATATGTACGATAGTAAATGCGATTAGAATCGTCGCACTTAAGCCATGTACAAGTAAGGCGAGCATTGACAGTTCGCGAGGTAAATCCAGTGTTGGAAACACTAACATTATGCCTGTTATGCTGATGCTTAGACCAAAAATAGCTAAGGTCCAAAACCACATTTTTTCACCCGCGTTAGCAAATCCACTGTCTGGATGTTTGCCTTTAAACGGACCAAAATTAATGTAGCCACCCACCACTAAAAACCATTTCAAGTCATACATTTTGAAGGTTTGTAGTGGCATCCATTTGATAACACACAACAGCCAAGACACCATAAAAATGGGGCTAGACCAGTCATGGGCAAACTTGCTAAAGGCGATGATCCCAGCCCAAATACCGTCACCGACATAAGGGGCTAAGAAATGGCGTCCGAGCATAATGATTATACCGGTCAGCATCATGATTAAGCATGAAACGGCCATAGTCCAATGTAACCAGAGATCACTTTTACTCCAACGAAGTACCATTTTCCCCGAAAAGCCTTTACTCAGTTTAGATGGACCATTAACGAAGTAAAACACTAAAAAGGCTGCAAAAACACCGACAACGGCTAAGCCGAGTGCGGGTTTCAGGTAGGTATTTCGCAATATCTTGCCTTCATTACCCGATACATTTATCAGAACATCAGCATCAAGGCCTTTGTCTGTACTGTATCCCGGTTCGCCGGCTTTTACTGCGCGCCAGAGATCTGCATCACTGGTTTTAGACTTTGCTTGTTGCTGACTTGATTGTTCATCGGCGGCATACACCATTGATGTAACCAACCCCAATCCCATACACAGAACCAACAGAGCAAACATCCTGCGCAGTGATTTGTTTAACGTTAAAGTTAACATTGTCACTCCTTATATGACTGCGAAAATTATCGCAGCCATTGCTCTGGGTTAGATCATTTCGCCTGTTTTAGGATTGTAGCCCCAAATTACATTTGGATTACCGCGTGCAGCCATACGTTGACGGTAAATGTCAGACACTATGCCTGCATCGCCGGCTAACAATGCTTTGGTTGAACAAAGCTCTGCACACATTGGTAATTTGCCTTCTGCAATACGGTTTGAACCGTATTTTAGACGCTCGGCTTCTGAATGATCTTCTTCTGGGCCACCAGCACAGAAAGTACACTTATCCATTTTGCCACGGCTACCAAATGCAGACTTCTTAGGGAACTGCGGTGCACCAAATGGGCAGGCATAGAAGCAATAGCCACAACCGATACAAGTATCTTTGTTATGTAGCACAATGCCGTCTTCGGTACGGTAGAAACAGTCGGCCGGACATACAGCCATACATGGTGCATCGGTACAATGCATACATGCTACTGAGATTGACGCTTCTCCTGGTTCACCATCATTAAGCGTTACCACGCGGCGACGCTGAATACCCCACTCTAAAGCAGAGTCGTTTTCGTTTTTACATGCTGTGACGCAACCGTTACACTCGATGCAGCGTTTGGTGTCACACAGAAATTTCATGACTGCCATAATGGCTTATCTCCTCATCAAGTGTTTAGGCTTTGCTTATCTGACACAAGCTAGACTTGGTCTCTTGCATTTGCGTTACGACATCATAACCATAGGTCATTACGGTATTGGCAGATTCGCCAATCACATAAGGCACGGTTCCTTCAGGGTAGTTTTTGGCTAAACTCTTGCCTTCAAATACGCCTGCAAAGTGGTATGGCATAAAACATTCACCTGCAATAACACGTGGTGTAACCATTGCCTTAACAGTAATTTTTGCACCTTCTGGACTGTGAACAAATACGTCATCGCCATCACGTAAACCGCGATCTGCAGCGTCTGCTGGATTGATCTCGATAAACATTTCTTGCTGCAATTCAGCAAGCCAAGGGTTACAACGGGTTTCTTCACCACCACCTTCGTATTCAACCAAACGTCCGGTTGTTACGGCTAGTGGGTAGTCGGTAGCAAAATCCTTGTCTTGAATTGTTTTATAAAGCGTTGGTAGACGAGCCACCATACGATCTTCATAAGTAGGGTATTTAGCCACTAAGTCACGACGAGGGGTATATAACGGTTCGCGATGCAATGGAATATCGTCAGGGAAGTTCCACACAATACAACGCGCTTTAGCGTTACCGTAAGGAATACAACCATGCTTAATTGCCACACGTTGAATACCGCCAGAGATATCAGTTTTCCAGTTTTTACCTTCAGCTTTGACTTTTTCTTCTGCTGTTAGGTCGTCCCACCAGCCAAGCTGCTTAAGCATGTCGGCGGTAAACTCTGGGTAACCATCTTCAATTTCAGAGCCTTTTGAGAAAGAGCCTTCAGCAAGAATGTTATTACCTTCGTGCTCCACACCATAACGCGCGCGGAAGTTACCACCACCGTCTTTCACTTCACGTCCGGTGCGATACAAGATTTGCGTACCCGGATGCTTGTTTTCAGGTGTACCCCAACATGGCCAAGGTAAACCATAGGTTTCGCCTTTAGCTGGGCCGCCGGGTGCTTCAAGTGAGTTAACGTCGAAGGTGCCCCAGTTTTCTTGGTGCATTTTCAAACGCTCAGGGCTTTGGCCTGTATAACCAATAGTCCACATACCGGTGTTAAATTCACGTGTAATGTCTTCCACTAATGGCTCATCGCCATTAACCTTGATGTGCTTACAGAATTGGTCCGCAACGCCCCATTTTTTGGCCAGTTTATACATGATGGTGTGATCAGGTAATGACTCAAATAATGGTTCGATAACTTGCGTACGCCACTGCAGTGAACGGTTGGAGGCTGAAACCGAACCGTAGGTTTCAAACTGAGTTGCCGCAGGTAATAAATACACTCCATCTTGGCGTTCGTGCATAACACCCGCCATGGTTGGGAATGGATCAACGACCACAATGGTATCCATTTTATTCAGTGCTTCACGGATTTCACGACCACGAGTTTCGGTGTTAACTGACTGACCCCAAAAGAACCCCAGACGAATATTGTCTCGTTGAGCAATCTTGGTTTTGTCTTCTAACACACCATCATGCCAACGCGAACAAGGAATACCCGCAGATGTTTGTGGCGATTGACCTAGGTATTCACCTTGGTCAAAACGCTCGGTGATCCACTTTGGTTCAAGGTCCCACACATTAGCCCAATGGTCCCATGCGCCAGACGTTAAGCCGTAATAACCAGGTAAGTTATCAAATAACAAACCAAAGTCAGTCGCACCCTGTACGTTATCGTGACCACGGAAAATGTTAGTTCCGCCGCCTTCTATACCCATGTTGCCAAGGGCAAGCTGTAAAATACAGTAAGCACGAGTGTTAGCATTACCAATGTGATGCTGAGTACCACCCATACACCAAACGATAGTGCCAGGCTTAGTTTCTGCCATCATTTTAGCGACACGGTACATTTGTGCTTTTGGCACACCGGCAATGTGTTCGACTTCTTCTGGAGTGTATTTTTTCACTTCTTCTCGGATACGTTCCATGCCGTATACACGTTGAGAAATGAACGAATCATCTTGCCAGTCGTTTTCGAAAATGTGCCATAGCAGACCATAAATAAATGGAATGTCAGTACCTGGACGAATATGGACATATTCATCAGACTTAGCCGCTGTACGGGTAAAGCGTGGATCAACTACGATGATTTTGGCACCGCGTTCTTTACCAATTAAAATGTGTTGCATCGCCACTGGGTGAGCTTCACATGGGTTAGATCCAATAAACATCATGCATTTTGAATTGCGAATGTCGTTAAACGAGTTAGTTTGCGCACCGTAGCCCCAAGTGTTTGCAACACCGGCTACCGTGGTAGAGTGACAAATACGAGCAGAGTGATCGACGTTGTTAGTGCCCCACATTGCTGCTAATTTGCGATACATATAAGCTTGTTCGTTTGAAAATTTAGCACTACCCATAAAGTAAACTGAATCAGGACCAGACTCTTGACGAATCGACTCCATTTTGTCGCCTACTTCATTGATGGCTTGATCCCATGATAGACGCTTCCATTTACCACCTTCTAGCTTCATTGGGTATTTTAAGCGTTTTTCACCGTGACCATGCTCACGTAATGCTGCGCCTTTAGCACAGTGTCCACCTTGGTTAAATGGATGATCGAACGCAGGCTCTTGCCCTGTCCACACACCATTTTGAACTTCAGCATACACACCACAACCTACTGAACAATGTGAACAAATAGTTCGTTTTATTTCGGTAGGTGCATTGTGCGGTACATCTTTAGCTTCTGCTTTACGCATCATACCTGCGCCAAGCATTGAAGCCGCTGCAATACCACCGGTCGCCAAACTGGCAGACTTGAGGAATTGACGTCGGTTAAGACCTAGGCCTGACTTTTCAGCTTTAGTGGCCGTGTCTGTTTTGCGGGTTAATCGCATCACACACTCTCCTTTGTTATTTGCTTAACGAAGCATAGTAATTGCGAATATGCTCAGTTTCGCGATAGTTATTACCCGTAGGCTCTTCTGTAGACGGTTTAGTGACTTGAGCAAGTGCGGGTGCACTGACACTGGCCACAGCACCTGCCGCACTGCCGAGCGCTAATGCTTTGAGCATTTGGCGACGACCCATGTCGGAAGCTTGCTTTTTCATATGGTCTCCTTGTTAAAATAAAGATGGGGCTAAATAAGCCGTCATCCAGTTTAGTTAATTTGTACAACCTCTTCTTCAAGCGGATCTAAGTCAGCACTACCTGGACAATTCACCGGAATATCCAAACTCAGTTGTTCAAATTCATTGGCTTCAGCGGTAAAAAATGCTTTAGCTAATTGCGCGACGTTTAGGTAAAAATTAGCACTAGGTGTTTTAGCCAAATTATCGCAAAAACGTATAATCCAACTGCCAATATGGCGTTGATAAAACGCTAATTGACGGTAACCTGGTGCTTCTAAAATTAAGCAGCCCATGACTTCGCATAATGCAGCGACATGATCTTCTGGTTCTTTAACATTCTCTTCACGTTCAAAGCCTAGTAGCATCAAGTCACTCCGCAATGCCGCTAAGGGTTTATCCATTAAAGAGCCAGTCATAAACCAGCTGCCATAAGGCATAATCTCACCACTGCCTACGCCTAAGAAAATGGCAAAGTATTCATCTTCTAGGGTGTTGGTATCACTATTTTCTGCTGCCAGTTTTAACGCATTCCATGCTTGACTCATGGTATTGCCATCCTCGGCCTCTACCTCTAAACCAGCTAAAAACTGTAATAACTCAGTATTGGGTTGGCGACGAAATAACGCAGCCAGCAACTGATATATATCGGCTCTTAACTGATCATTCTCACTTACTTGTCTTCCTGTTTCTGTCATAGGAGATCTCTTATTGCAATTGCTTTTCTGGATCGTCAAGGATGTCTTCAAACATGTCTTTTACACGGCAATCGCCACACATTTTCAAACGTTCAATATTGGCGCTAAACGCACTATGTTCACCTACCATCTCAATTATTTTTTTCACCATAGATTGGGTGGCAAATTCACTACCACATCGAATACATTCAAACGGAGGCTCATGTTTTAATACTTGAACTTGTTGTCTTGTAGACTGATTGAAGTTGATTTGAGGTAGTAAACTAATGACGTTTTCGGGACAGGCCGCTTCACATAAACCGCATTGGACGCAATCTTGCTCAACAAATTTAAGAGCAGGAGCGTCGCCGCCATCCTTTAACGCTTGGGTTGGACACGTTGACACACACGACAAACATAATGTGCACTTGTCACTGTTAATGCTAACCATACCGTAGGGAATATTCGTCATGGTTAACACGTCATCAACACCTGCAGCTTGACCATTTAGGTGGTCAATCGCTTGGAACATAATATTGCGTTTTACATTGGTATTAGGTTCGATAGCGTTCAAGGTCATCGGCATTATCACTGGCCAAGCTAAACTAATGGCTAGCGCCTCATCTAACTGGGTTAGCTCTGACGGGGTAATTAAACGAATCCGTTGTGGCTGTCCCATTTGGTCGAGTATGCGATTGGCTAATGTAGACTCACCTTTAAGCATTTGCAGTAATGTTGGTGCCGTAACCGGAGTGTGTAGAATTAAAATTTCGCGTGCACCATTGGCTAATGTAGCCAACCAATGATCAATACTTGCTACAGTGATTTCTTCCATTGCAACAGGTAACACGTCACCGCTTAGCTGCTCGTTAATCCATTCTGCGCCAGCTTCATTGTCATGAAATAATATTACTGGGGCAGTTTGCGCTTCTTGACGATAACGACTAATTAACTTTTCGAGGTAAGTATGCAGTGAGGCTGGGGTTGGTAAATCATAGCTTAGCGCCCCAGTTGGGCATGCATTAGTACAGCTGCCTGCGCCATGACAAAGATAAGGGTCAATTTCAATTTTATGTGCAACGCTACTAATGGCATCAGCAGGGCAAAAGTTTAAACAACGATTACAACCGTTTAAACCGTGTTTATCATGAGCGCAAATATCGCTGTTAACTCGGACATAGCGCGGTTTATCAAACTCACCGATTAACTCTGGAATACTGGCAATCGCATCGGCAAGTAAATCGCTGTCTTGGCCGACATAAAAGTAACCAGGAGGAAGCATTTCAAGGTTAATGCATGGGCTGTGGCTTAAATCGAGCACAATATCAAAGTGCGCTTGGCGTATGGCGACCACACTTAGTTCGGTAATACCGCTTTCACCTTCAACTTTGACCTGAAACTGGCCTAAAAAACCTTTTACGCTGGCCAATTTATTGTAATAACTTTCAACATCAGTGGCAGCATTCATCACCGCTTCAAGGTGAGTTTCATCTTGGTTAGTGATCGCTTCATTGGCTAAAATGACTCGGCTTGCCATTGTGGACAATTTGTCCGCAGCTAAACGCGCGAGATCTTCAGGCCCAATAATAAGCACATGCCCCTGGGTGATATAGCTAACAGTGGGCGGAATTAAATTTTGCAAAATCTGCGTATTCGCCATCACCTGTTGTCGTGCTTGTTTCAGCTGTGGCTGGTTTTTTCTTATACTCATTGCGTTCCCAATTATCGGTTTTTATACCTCATTAACAGTGATAGCTCAGTTCACTGTTCACGCTTATTGCACGTAATAGATTGACATTAACTTGTTCTAAATCTGTAACTAACGACTTTTATTTATGTCATATTCATCTTGTGACGGTGTCGTTATTACGCTTTCGCCTCATCACTGGCGACAGCTTGCTTTATCAGATCATCATCCTGGTAAAGCGGTTGTTCTGCTTGCGATAACGCCGCAATCGTTGTTGCATCATTATCGGCTAAATCGATTGAGTCCTCTTCGGCTATCGAGTCGGTTTGTTCGGCTAATTCGTTTGGTGCTAATTCAGCGGGGTCAGCTAAGTCAGTTGGCGCTAAGTCAGCATCTAATTCTGGCTCAGGCTTTTCTTTTTCAATGACATATCGAAACACTTTACTGGCCAACTCTGCAGATACATCCGCTGACAATAGCGGTTGATTGGTATAATCCAATGCATATTCAAGCAGCCCATCGATATGACCATATTGTGGCTGTTTCCATAATGCTCGTAGCGCAGCAGCTTTAGTCGTTGGGTCGACACTTTTGGCCATAAAGCGGGCAAAACTGCCACCTACTTCAATCGAGTTTGGGTCTGGTAATGCTTCTGGCTCTGCCACCTCATCCGCATCTATAGCGCTAACGTCTTCGATTGGTTCAGCTGTTAGTATGTTGAAGTCATCAGGCTTTTCTTGTGCCTGTTGCAACAACTCTTCTTGTTTAGCCTCTTCAGCAACCCGCTGACGCCTAATTTCCCAACGGTTAAGAAGACCTTCTGCTTTATCGCTCATTGCATATTTCCAGAGCGATTCGCGCTCGGCCCTTCATTTTTACGGCGGTTCACATGCTTGCGTCTATGAGCGCTGATTTCCACTTCGCCGTGACGAGTGATGAATGCCTCTATCCAACAGGCAATGGCGCTAGGCATGGGAATATTGAGCACTGGAGTATCTGATTCTAGGCAACCGGCACTCACGTGTTGGTCGGCAGAGATCATCGCAGGCACCCATGTGCCATCAATCAATTCATCGCACACAATAAAGAGTGTTGCATTATCCATATCGAGATTGATGCGATAACTACCACGTTGATCTTTGTACAATTCCAGTGGCACCAAAACAGAATTGTCTGGTTTCTGCTCTGTTGCTGGAACCATTTGATCCAGCTCCCAGCGAACAGATGTCCAGCGCCCTACTTGGGTTTGAACCTTTTTCAATGAAACATACATTGGCCAAATCGTGTCGGTGTGTTGCATGGTAATGCTTACCTCTGACATGAATATGTGTATTGAAATACACTTGATTGATTTGTTTATAACTAAAATAGGAGCAAAAATGATGCCAACTAAAAAGTAAAATTAACTTTGAACTAGATCCCGAAATCCCTCCTAAGAATAGGACAATATGTCCACAGTGCAATTTTAGGTGGGACATTAATACGCGCCAAATTCATTGAATTTGTGAAGATTTGCGCCAGATCACGCTTAGACAAGTTGTTTTCAGTTTAAGGAATAATAATTGCTATGATCATCAAGTGTTGAAGCAGGCAAACTCTGCCTATTCTTTCAATCTATGAATGACCCACTAAGAGGCTATCTCGCTTATGACTCAATCTGTTTCAGCCACATCTTTGCAGCGCAATGCAATAAAGTTTGTTAAAACCAACACGCAGGTTCCGCTCACCATTGCAGTTAAAGCCATCAACGAACAAGGCCAGGTCGTCGATAAATTTGTCGCTTGCGAACGACCATTAACCGTATATTTAAATTGGCGTCCTATCGTAACCTTAATGACATTGGGGGCTAAACCAGAGTCACTCACTATTGGCTACTTAAAAAACCAGGGGTTTATTAGCGAGTTAAGTCTATTAGAGTCGGTTATCGTTGATTGGGAAGTCAGCTCAGCGGCGGTGATAACCCAAGAGATATCTGAAGATATTGAGCAGAAATTGGCCGAAAAAACAGTGACGTCCGGTTGTGGCCAAGGCACTGTTTACGGTGGATTTTTACAAGGCTTGGATGAGATTGATTTACCTACTCCATCACTCAAACAATCGACTATTTATGCCTTACTCGGCAATATCAATGCTTATAATGAAACCTACAAAAATGCCGGCGCTGTGCATGGTTGCGGAATATGCCAAGACGAACAAATTTTAGCATTTGTTGAAGATGTTGGCCGCCACAATGCCGTTGATACGTTGGCGGGAGATATGTGGTTAGATCAGCAAACGGGACACGATAAGATTTTCTACACTACAGGCAGATTAACATCAGAAATGGTCATCAAAGTCGCCAAAATGGGCATACCAGTATTGTTGTCACGCAGCGGCGTTACCCAAATGGGCCTAGATTTGGCCAAACAAATGGGCATTACCTTGATAGCTCGTGCTAAAGGGCGACATTTTTTGGTGTATCACGGCAGTGAAACGATTGAGTTTGATGCCACTAAAGATTAAGCACGTAATGTGGCCCATTGTTGGCGTATTGCTGGGGCTAAAAAGCTCCACGCTAAAATACGGGTCGCTTTATTACCTTGTGTCATCTCGATAGTTTTTACTTCCACAGCATTAAGCTGTTTAAGTAGTTGATAACAAGGTTTGAGATTGTCCGACTTTGACACGAGTGACGTAAACCATAGCACTTGGTTGGCATAATCATGGCTTTGCTTGATCATGTTGGCTAAGAATTTTTGCTCACCACCATCACACCATAACTCGGCTTTTTGACCGCCGAAATTAAGCGTCGGTTTAGCCTGACTAACCGCTAACTTACGCGATTGTTGACCATGTTTTTGTTGCTGGCTTTTGGCTAAATTTTTGACTTTCCGTAATGAACCTTCGGAAGCTTCAGCGAGTGAGCGATGAAACGGTGGATTACACAAGGTGACATCAAACCGTTCATCTGCAGTGATGATATTCTTAAATATATGCTCCGGTTGCGGCTGTAATCTTAACTGTAAATGAGTGGTAATCTGGGCGTTTTGCTGAGCAATTTTAGCAACATTGTCGATAGACACAGGATCAATATCGGACGCCACAAATTGCCAACCGTAGGCTTGAATACCCAGCAATGGATAAATGCCATTGGCACCAGTGCCGATATCTAACCCTCGAATACTTGCCCCTTTGACTACTTTGCCTTTAACCGCTAATAAATCAGCAATGTAATGCAAATAGTCTACTCGTCCTGGTACTGGCGGGCATAAATATCCTTCAGGAATATCCCAACCATTAATGTGATATTCGCTCAGCAATAATGCTGCATTAAGGCTTTTTACCGCTTTTGGGTCAGCAAAATCAATGGAAGGATTACCATAAGGATTTGGCCGAACAAAAGCGGCTAGTGCTGGCATAGCAACGATCAATGCAGCAAAGTCATAACCCTGTAGATGGGCATTACGCGGATGCAATGATTTTGATAACACAGGCTTGTTAGGCTTCACAGAAACAGGATTAACCTTGGTAGCGGATCGGCTTGGCGAGCGCTTAGCTGCATTATGCTTGGCTCGCATCGGAGGCGTTGTTGAGCGAGTCATTAATCGTATAAATATTTAGTAAATAATAAGTTAACCACAATAGAGCGACCGACTTCTTGTTCCATAAGGCGGTTGACGGTCTCATAGCATTCACGGCGGATCTCTTCACGACCAGATAAGGATTTAACCTTTTCTTCTGACTGATTACCCAAAATTTCAACAATGGCCGAGCGTAATAAAGGATCATGATGTTCTAAGCTCATTAAATCGTTCGGATCTTTTACCATCAATTCGACACTGATTTTAACAAAACCTAACTTTTTACGGTTAGAAATATAGTTAGTCACAATATCAGGCTCAAAACCGTAATAAGCATAATCTTCGAGGGCTGGTTCATCAGCTGCATGGACATTAAATGCGAAACAACACAGCATAACTAACGTTGAAACCAATTTTTTCATAGTGAGAGACACCCTTTCAATGTGGAACGTTAATTAAATAAGCCATCGTGCCCACTCCCTAAGAGTGTTTGCTCATCTTTGACATGATAGACTACTGCCGTTGAGATATATTGTAACGAGTTTTAGATGAACGTGACCAGTATTAGCTTTCCTTATGGTGAATCAATTCATTGGTTTTCGCCACAAAAGATCGATTCATTGCCTCATAGTCAACTTAAAGAGTGGCTATTAGCAACCGGAAGTTTGACCCAGCGCCTCAAGACACACTGCAAACACTTTGAAGTGAAAGTGTTAGGCGAGCATTTACTTGAGCCTCTAGCAGATGAATTTCCTGCTCAAACTAACCCTGTTTGGGTCCGCGAAGTATTATTGTGTCTTGACGGCACCCCTTGGGTATTTGCCCGCACACTGATCCCACAGACTATTTTAGGCACTCAATCCCCTAATAATCAAAATGCTGATGATAAACATAATGATTTTACTCGCCTTGGCACCCGACCTTTAGGTGAGTTATTGTTTAATAGCCTAGACATTACTCCCGGCAATATTGAAGTCGCTCAGTTTGAAACCTGTGGCCGTTTAGCAGCACTAGCCACCAGCTTAAATCAACAGGTTAACAGTAGTTTATGGGGGCGTAGACGTTACTTTAACTTGCACGGTTCACAGCTTATTGTTAGCGAAATATTTCTGCCTGCGGCTGTCGATTATATCAATCAAAGCACTTAAGGTTAATGCTACTCAGCATCTTGTAAACCTAACTCAATAATCAAAATAAAAAACGTCCTTATGGGCGTTTCTGTTGTTTGCTACGAGAGATTAAACTCGTTTGCGCTGATAGCCCAATAGACCGAGCATTAATACACTTAACCACCCCAAACTACCACCGCTACTACCACTATCTGTTGTGGTTGTGGTTGTGGTTGTGGTTGTGGTTGTGGTTGGGGTTGGGGTAGTCACTGCCACTATTGGCGACGATACTGTGATTGTTTGACTGGCTGTCGACTCGTTACCCTGAGAATCTGTGGTCTTTAAGGTAATAGTATAACTGCCAGCGGCTGTATAGGTATGACTTGGGTTTTGAGCGGTACTAGTATTGCTATCGCCAAAATTCCATTGATAAGTCAAGTTACCAAAACCTTGGCTGGAGGTGTTTGTCAGAGCCACAGTTAAGTTCGTCGGTAATAAAGTAAAAGCAGCTATTGGCAGAATAACCACTCGGACGACGTCGGTTGCTGTCACGGTATTACCCGCGCCATCGGTAACAATAACACTGACGTTATAATCACCCGATGTGGAATAAGTATAGCTAGGGGCAGTATCGGTACTGGTGGCATTATTCACGCCAAACGACCATGTATAAGTGTAATCAGTGCCGCCACTCACGACCACATTAAAACTAACATCTGCACCGGTTGCTTGTGCATTAATGTCGGCGACAAGTGTCACCGGTGGTAGCACGCTGCTGTCAGACAAAGCAAATTCAACGGTTGCAGTACTGCTGTCTGTTGCTTGCTCTGTGACTTGCATGGTTAGGCCTAACTCAGGCAATATCAGCCCAGCCTGTGGTTTTAGCGGCGCGCTGTAATCACGATTGTCGTCAAATAGCGGCTCGGCGGCTAAGTGGCTATCACCACTGTATGAACTTTGAGCAAATAAGCTAAATGCTGCATCGCGAATTTGCACATCAGTAGATTGACTGCCAATCAAATTTTGGTCTGCATCGACCACGCCAATTAACCCTTTTCCAGGATGTTCTGACACATTGTTATCGGTTTGATTAAAGTTTTCTAACCATAACAGCACACCGGGTTCGTATTTGTCATAAACCAGCCCAGCGTCTACACCTTGGTGGCTGCGTAATTGCACAATGTAACGTCTCGCTTTACCAGCAAGACTGTCTTCAATTCGGCTAAAACCGGATAGCGTTGCAATGCCGCTTGATTCGGCGCCATCGATATAAAATGCCGTGCCTTGATTAGTTAATTGAATATCATCAATCGCCATACCATAATCACCAACGGCCTCATCGGTTTTATAGACCACGCTGATTTGCACATCACGACCGGCATATGCACTCAAATCAAATATTAGATCAACCCAGGCATCGCTTCCATAAGCGGTACTAATGTCGCTCGATTTACCGCTAATAGAGTGTTTTACCGTAGGGTAAATTGAATTTGTACTATTTGTGTAGTTACCTTCTATAGCAACGCTATCAACCAACACCTGCACATAATCATAATCGTCTTCAATGTCCCAATGGGCTTGAAATGATAATGCTAATGGCGTATCTAATGGTAAGGTCACATCAAATGACATGGCATTATTGATCATATTACCCTGACCCGAATAATACTGATATTGACCCGTTAGTGGTGCTTTAAAAGCAACAGCCTCAGCGGGTAGTGCTATAGATAGCTGGTTTACGGCATCAGTATTGACGGCATGGTTAAGTTGCACAGCGGTACCGCTACTGGTTAAATCGGCCAGAGATATATGCTGCTCATTAACCCACTTACCCTTGTATTTTTGCTGTAAGAAAGATTTTGCATACGGGCTAAATCCACTTGGTTGAGCACCAGCAATGCTACCCGTCCAGCTACCGCCAGACATCAACGACCAAGCACCTACAGGTGAACCATCACCACTATTAGTGGTGTCGTACTCATCTGGTAAGCCTAAGTCATGACCAAACTCGTGGGTGCATACTCCAGCCGCTGCATCGATTGGCTGCACGGTGTAACCGAATACCTTAAGGGAGCGACCAGGAATAATATAACCATTGGTATTTGAATCGACATAAAAACGATGCGACCAAATGGCATCCTCACCCAATACTCCACCACCAGCTTCTTCACCGATGCTTGAATGAAACAGCATCACGTGATCGATAATACCGTCTGCTTCATCATAATTACCGTCGCCATCGATATCGAAAGGGTCTTCAATATCATAGCTTTCAAGTTCAGTATCACTCATACCGCTTACTGCTTTGGTGACGGCTTCTTTTACTAGCTCAGGTACTGCCTTGTCATTTTCATCAACATCATTACCACCGTAATAAGCGGCATTGTTGTCTGCGGTTACCCAGTCTTGCACTTGGCCAGTAAAATAAAAGCTATTACCCGACACCGCCTGAAAATACTGATAAGCCGATTGCAGGGTTTGATTACTTGGGCCTGTAAAACCGGTTTTTGAAAATAGCAGTTGCTGATAATGTGATGTTGGGTAGCTGCTGTAATACATGTCAGTATCACCCACCTCAAGCTGGTTAGCATCGTGAGGTAAATCAGGAAAGTCCACCAGCACAGCTAACACCTTTACCGTTTTAGTAATATCTTGATCGGCTAAAACTTTATTATTTGCTGCGGCATATTGAACACTTTTAGTGTTTTTTTGCGCTGAGCGTTTAATGCGTAATTGTTCCGCTTTCACTTCAATGGCAGCAGGTTTAAAAGTAGCATTTCGACCACGGCTTACAAAAGCATCTACAGCAGCTTGTTTTTCAGCTTCGCTGGCATCAGCACTCACTTCGCCGCGTTTAATTAACCAATACAATACTTGTTGTTCATTAATTAGCCCTGCATCTGCAGGTGTACCTGTTTGTGGAGCAGCAACAGCCATGCTGCTACATGCAAGCAATAAAGATGAAACGGCTAACCCTTGATATTTAGTCAACTTACTCATTACGACTTACCTGTATTTGGTGTTGGTTTATGGCATTTTTCAAATGCTTTTTGGCGTTTAGTTATATAATCAGCAACAATTTTATCTATTTGTGCTTGATCCATGTCCGCGGTGATGAGCCCTTTCTTGCGCAAATTTTCAGTTAATTTGGTGCGATCACGTAAAGGTGGCATCGCACTCGGACCACAATCTTTAATTAATGGTTTGGTTACCACTACAGTGGCTGCTTGTTCGTCTACCTTTGATGCTGCTGACTGATTTTGACACCCTTGCAAGGTCATAAAAACAAGCCCCAACATGACGATAATATATTTCATAATTCACCCCAAACAATAATTACATGACATTAACAGTTGCAACCACAGGGTTACAATTAAATTAGACATTCTTTAATGTAAATAAATCTATTCGATTAAAAATTAATACAAATGGCTATTAACCCAGCGCCTAAAAGCAGCAAGCCGACTCTGTTGAGTCGGCTTGCTGCAGTTACTTGGCACCATGTTTATCTATAACAATTTAGCTTAATTTACCGTGGAGTTGATATAATTTGATATTCCATCCAGTAACATTTGTACTGATATCATCACCAATACCATCCCCATGAGTCGCTCTACCGCGATTAAGCCTTTCTCACCAAGGATACGAGTAAACAACTTATAGAACATTAAAATAACGGCACTCATGCCCCATGCTGAGACCAACGCAATAGTCCAATCGGTCATGCGGCTGCTATCTGTGTGCGCCAATAGTATCAAGGCCGCTAGAATAGATGGACCAGCCATTAGCGGGATAGCCATCGGAACAATAAAAGGCTCTTCACCAGCGGCTAATCCAGCCACGCCCCCCGGCGAAGGAAAGATCATTTTAATCGCGATTAAAAATAAGATAATGCCGCCCGCAATGCTAACGGATTCAGAACGTAAGTTCAGAAAGTTAAGAATAGCTTCACCAGCATACAAAAACGACAACATGATAACCAACGCAAACAGCAGTTCGCGGATTAAGACTTTACGGCGTTTTTTGGGATCAATATGCCGCAATATGGAAGCGAATATAGGTAAATTACCCAGCGGATCCATAATCAGGAACAACATGACGGCTGCAGAAAAAATATCCATGGACAACAATCTTTTAATTAACAAAATATGGGCTACATTGTATACCCAACGCAGTAACATAAGCGATGAAAACAGCCAGTTTATTGATGATTACAAGGCGTTAGTTGTTAATAATAGTGAATAATGCCTCATCAGAAATAGCCACATACACTTACCAAAGTGATGACCTGAAAAAGGTTTTTGGCTTTAACGTCAATGACTAGATCTGCATTCTCTATAGGTTCTAAGTAAATTTTTCAGCTTGAGATATTCACACGCTACAATACTGGTTTAAAATGGTATACTGCGTTGTTTTTTTCGATTTATTTCTGGATAACATGCTCTATCTAATCGCTAGCTGTATTGCACTGCTGTTTGGGCCACTTTTTTATCGCTTCTTTTCATCAGGTAGCGGATTACAAAAAGGCCTAGATGGATTTATATTCGTCTCCCTTGGCGGATTGGTGCTCATTCATATTTTGCCAGAACTGTTGGAGCATGGTGGGTTTATCACGCTATTGTTTGTCATGCTTGGCGTTTGGGGCCCGACAGCCAGTGAAAAACTGTTTCATCGATATTCAGAAATCACCCACAACATCACCCTCACACTCGGCATTGGCGGACTATTACTACACACCATTACAGACGGTGGAGCGATGGTATTGGCACAACAAGAGGGTAATTCGACACTTCTAGCCTTAGGCGTGATCATGCACCGCCTACCTGTTGGCGTCGCTATTTGGTGGTTACTCAAACCTCAAGTCGGCACTCGATGGGCTAGCGCCGTTTTAGCTGCAATGATGGTATTAACCAGCGTCGGCTACTTTGCTGGCGAACATTTGTTAACTCAATTAAGTCTTGAAAACACGGTTTACTTGCAAGCCTTTGTTACCGGTTCTATTTTACACGTGGTATTACATCAACCTCATGGTCATCAACAAGAAGACAAGCAAGGTCAATATCAATACCAAGCAGGCATTGGCAGCCTATTAGGTTTAGGGTTATTAGCCCTACTGCTACTGATGGATACTGGTGGCCATGAACACGCTCATAAAGACCATGGTTCAGAGCAATTCGTTAGTTGGTTGCTGACTATTTCTCCTATTTTATTAGGCAGTTATTTTATCGCCACCGCTAGGTTTGCTGCTGGATTACGCCCATCTCATCCTTCCCTAGGGTTACGTTGGTTGCAGCGTCTAGCGGGTCCTGAAGCATTGTTAATTACCTTATTACTATTGGGCCCTTGGTTTGCGCTTTACCAAATATTGGGGCTATTAGCTATTGGGGCACTAATGACGCTGACAAAAGTTGATATAACAGATCCGCACCCAACACTTTCTGAGTCACCTTGGCGCTTTGGCTTTAGCCAATTAGTCGACCGAAGTGCCCCCTGGATTATCCTTAGCTTAGTATTAGCAAACCTAATAGGTCATCCCTCTGTTCCGCTTGAGAACCCCGCATTACAGGTATTTATTTTGCTATTAGTCTTTTTACCGATGCGTTTTTGTAATTTAGGCACGGTAATTTTGGCGCTTGCCTTGGCTTACAGTGGTTGGAGCCAAATTGCAGTGGCATTTACTTTACTCGCTGCGCCGGTACTCAGCATCGGCCAGTTGAAGTTAATGAATTGGAAACAAGGACTCATGTTAGGCGGGATTTTACTGGTAGGATTAATGGTGGCAGATCAACTCACTCTGAGCTCATCATTAACATTACAGTTACCTGAGGCGGCCAATATACTTGGTCTAGTGGCAATCGTTTTATTGTTTGGCGCCAGCTTATTGCGACTTGGACCTCGAAAATTTTTAAGCCGTTTGATGATCAACCTAAAATCAGCACCACATAGCCATGACCACGGCCATCATTCAGACACCAAAGCTGCACATCATCACGAGTCAGCTTCGACACATAAGCATCATCATTAATCATAATCGATTTATTAGGTTATGATGGCGGTGTCGATACTTTTAAGGGGCAGTCATGTGTATTTTATTTATTGCCGTTGAGGCGCATCCAGATTACCCCTTAATTGTCTGTGCTAACCGCGATGAATTTCATCACAGAGCAACCGAACCCGCCTATCGTTGGGCAACAACACCAATCATTATCGCAGGGCAAGATAAACAAGCCGGCGGTACTTGGTTAGGAATTAATGAACAGGGTCAATTTGCTGGGCTAACCAATATTCGAGCAATCGAACAGCAAGATGGCGTTCGCAGTCGTGGAGAGTTAGTCGTTGACGCGCTAACCAAACAACACATCAATAGCCAATGGTTAACTGAACACTCGATAAACTACAATCCGTTTAATTTAGTCTTCGAACAGCACAATCAACTCCATTGCTTTAACAGTAAAACCTTAACGACCACTTTGCTTAAGCCTGGTTTTCATGCTGTGAGTAACGGTGCGCTGGATGATATATGGCCTAAAATGGCTAAAGGTCAGCAACAGCTACAAAGCTATATCAAACAAATGCAATCACCTTGCATAGACCAATTACTCAATATCATGCGCGATACTTCTCAACCCAAAGATCAAGATTTACCTCAAACAGGCATTAGTCTTGAGTGGGAGCGACGTCTATCATCTATTTTTATCGAACATGAGGAATACGGCACTCGTTCAACGAGCATTGTGTTGAAACACCGCAGCGGTAAAGTACAACTTACTGAAGTGAGATACGATGGTAAGGCGCGCAATTTAGGCTCTCAACGTTTTAACCTTGGCTAGAAACCAGCCTTACTTAAATAATCGCCAAACACAAACTGTGACCTGCTGCACAGTCTGGTCATTATTTCATATCAGCTATCGCTAAACCTCACTAATCACCATAGGCAACATTCATTTTTACAACCTAGATCAAGGTTATTTGATCACGAACATTGCATACTTCGCCTGTTGCTAATTTACTCCCGGAGGACACGCCTTGAAGCAGCCCACTCAGATTAGTTGGGATCAGTCGATGATCGAAAAGTACAATTACAGCGGTCCCCGTTATACTTCTTACCCGACCGCACTAGAGTTTGACGATGCCTTTACTGAGCAAAATCTACTGACATCTATTAAAAACAGTAAGTCAGACAAACTGTCGCTATATGTGCATATTCCTTTTTGCGCCAAGCTTTGCTACTACTGTGGTTGTAATAAAATTATTACTCGCCACACACACAAAGCAGATCAATACATTGAATATCTGGCCACTGAAATTATTAAACGCGCCCCATTATTCAAAAATTATACCGTAACCCAAATGCATTGGGGTGGCGGAACACCGACATTTTTAAGCCCTGAACAAATTCTTAAACTGACGGCACTAATTAAACAACACTTTAATTTTGCTGACGTGGGTGAATACTCAATTGAAGTTGACCCGCGAGAGATAGAACTCAGCATGTTAGACACTTTAAAAGAAGCTGGGTTTAACCGGGTGTCTATTGGTGTTCAAGACTTTAATAAAGAAGTACAAATTGCCGTTAACCGTGAGCAAGATGAACAATTTATTTTCGACTTAATTGCCAGAGCTAAAGAACTCGGTTTCGTGTCCACTAACGTTGATTTAATTTACGGTTTACCGCTGCAAACGCCAGAAACCTTTGCAAAAACCATTGCACGCATTATTGAGCTATCGCCTGATCGTCTATCGGTCTTTAACTATGCACATTTACCATCGCGTTTTGCTGCACAACGTAAAATTAAAGAACATGATATGCCTGCTCCACAACAGAAATTAGATATGCTTCGCCAAACGATAGAATCGTTAACAGATGCGGGTTATCAATTTATTGGTATGGACCATTTTGCCAAACCCAATGATGAGTTGGCAAAGTTACAAAATGCCGGCAAATTACATCGTAATTTCCAAGGGTACACAACCCAAGAAGAATGTGACTTGCTTGGGTTAGGGGTATCATCTATCAGCCAAATTGGCGACTGCTATGCCCAAAATCAAAAAGATATTCGTCCATACTACGAATCTATTGATGCTAATGGTCATGCATTATGGAAAGGCTGTAGCTTAAATCACGATGATGAAATTCGTCGCGCGGTCATTAAACAGATTATCTGTCATTTTGATTTAGACATGGATAAAATTGAACAAAAGTTTGCTATTAACTTTGATGAATATTTTGCTGAAGATCTAAAACTGTTGCAAACATTCATTAATGATAAATTGGTTGATATCACAGACCGCAAACTTACCGTTAGCACGACCGGTCGTCTACTTATTCGAAATATCTGTATGTGCTTTGATGTATATTATCGTCAAAAAGCTCGTCAGCAACAGTTTTCAAGGGTTATTTAACTCACTATTTATGCAAAGTAGAATACAAAAATAGCCAGCATTTGCTGGCTATTTTTTTACTCACATTCGCCATTTACTTCGCTTTTTTAGCGTATAACGCTTTGCGGTCACTGTCAGACATAAAGGCCATTTCAACCCCATTACGTTGCAATGTCGCCAGTTGACTATCACTGAAACCCATTTCAGATTTAACCACACGATATTCATGAGCGATATCAATAGCACTCACTCCTGGGTCATCGGTATTAAGACCAATTAATACACCAGCATCCATAAATTTACGCAGTGGATGAACATCGTAATCTTGAACGGTAGACGTATGTAAGTTGCTAGTTGGACATGATTCAATTCCAATACGATGCTTGGCCAAATACTCCATCAACTTCGGATCATGAATCGCATTCACGCCATGCCCAATTCGGGTTGCACCCAGTACGTTAATGGCTTGCCACATACTTTCAGCACCCGCGGCTTCACCAGCATGAGCGGTAACTTGTAGCCCTGCATCTCGAACACGCTTAAAGTGCTCAGTAAACAAATCGCCTGGGAAACCAAGTTCATCGCCGGCTAAGTCCATCGCCACAATGCTGTCACGATGAGCGAGTATGCCTTCAAGTTCTAAGCGGCATTTTTCTTGTCCAAAAGAACGCGACATAATACCAATGAGGTTAACGCTAATATCCTGCTCTTTTACACCTGCACGTACACCATCGATGACGGCTTCAACGACACCTTCAATGGGCAGATTATGATTCATCGCCATGTAATAAGGGCTAAAGCGCAATTCAGCATAATCTAACCCTTGCGATGCTGCATCAATAACATTTTCATAAGCAACACGCTTTACAGCATCTAGATCAGCTAATACCGCGACCATCCAATCTAGTTTCTTCAAAAAATCGACTAGGTTGTTCTCTTTCCCTTGGATTTGCACAAATGGCGCAAGCTCTTCTAGCGAATTAGCGGGTAACTGAATACCGTGTTGGTGGCCTAATTCCCAAATAGTTTTTACATTAACATTACCGTCTAAATGTCGATGCAAATCAACCAACGGAATGGTTTTATCTATCATAATTAACCCCTATAAACTTACCCTGCCATTAGTTTAATTTTGTCGGTCAGAGAATCGTATTCAGTTTAACATGTATTTATACAAATTCTGATGGCCAATGTTTTTTTCTGGAATCTACCACACTAAAAAGCAAACGCTAATTTGGAATGTGTTTTTTATACTTAAATCGGGCATACTCTAATGCTAACAAACAGATTAAACCATAAAGGACTATAGATGCGCTTGCTGATCCTACCTGCACTGATAATGTTAAGTTTATTGGGTTGTAGTAGCTATTCAACCACGACTCAGGTTGATACCCCAATCACTGGCCAACAAACGCAGATAGATAGAGATTTACAAGCAATTATAGACCAGAGTTGGGCGGTTAATTTAGCTTACTCACCGGAGTTAGCCGCCAGTTTAGGAGATGCATCAGTAGCTGCAAAGCTTGACGATTTATCTGCAGAAACATTAGCAGAAAAGAACCAACAGACGCTCAAAATTCTCCATACACTTAAGCAGCTTGACCGGAAAAACTTATCCAAATCAGATGTCATCAATGCTAAGATTTTGCAAGACCAGCTACAAAACGAAGTCGACATGTATCGGTTTCATGACCACTATTTACCGATAACAGCTGAAAGTGGTTTTCATGCTTATATTGCGTCTATTGCTAAAGCTCGCTTCAATAGTATTGAAGATTATCAGCACTATTTAGCTAAACTTAAGCAATTACCACGCTATTTCGCCCAACAAACATATTGGCTCAAACAAGGCTTAGCCAGCGGTATTACCCCAGCAAAAATCACCCTGAATGGGTTCGAAGACAGTATTAGCGCGTTTATTGTTCCGGTTGAGAGCAGCGGCTACTTTACTCCGTTTACCCACTATCCTGACCATTTTAGCGCAGCAGAAAAAAATATGCTGACCCAGCAAGGTAGAACAATCGTAGAACAAATCGTGCTTCCTCTGTACCAAAAGTTTTATGATTTCATGACTCAAGAATATATTCCCAACGCACGAATAGACATCGCGGCTTCGGCTTTACCAGATGGCGCTGCGTTTTATCAAAACAGAGTTGAGTATTACACCACGCTGCCGATGACAGCTGAACAAGTCCATCAACTTGGATTACAAGAAGTTGCTCGTATAAGATCAGAAATGGAGCAGGTAATTAAAGATGTTGGCTTTAAAGGCAGTTTTGCTGATTTTTTAATGTTTTTACGCACGGATCCACAGTTTTATCCTAAAAACGCTGATGAGTTACTTAAAGAAGCAGCATTTATTGCCAAAAAAGCAGATGCCATGTTGCCTAAGTATTTCGGCAAATTACCGCGCACACCTTATGGTATTGCACCGGTACCTGCTGAAATTGCGCCTAAATACACCACAGGGCGCTACTCGGGTTCAAACCGTGACGACGAGCCTGGCTATTATTGGGTAAACACCTACGCCTTAGACAAGCGACCACTCTATGAGCTTGAAGCTCTAACCCTACACGAAGCAGTGCCTGGGCACCATTTACAAATATCACTCAATAAAGAACTCACTGACTTACCTAATTTTAGACGTTACAGTTACATCTCTGCATTTGGTGAGGGTTGGGGCTTATATTCAGAATATTTAGGCTTAGAAGCTGGGTTTTATCAAGACCCATACAGTAACTTTGGCCGGCTAACCTATGAGATGTGGCGTGCGGCGCGTTTAGTCGTCGACACCGGCATGCATGCTAAAGGTTGGAGCCGCCAACAAGCGATAGATTTTATGGCCGGTAATACTGCACTTTCAATGCACAACGTTACCACTGAAATAGATCGCTATATTTCCTGGCCTAGCCAAGCGTTGTCATACAAAATTGGTGAATTAACCATAAAACGGTTACGGGCTAAGGCTGAAAAGGCATTAGGAAAAAACTTTGATATCCGAAAGTTTCATGATGCCATTTTAGAAAATGGTTCTATCCCAATGTCGGTATTAGAACAAATGGTTGATGAGTTTATTGCTAGCCAAAAGGCGATAATAAAACAAGCAAGCACCTGATAATCAGACAGATAAATACATCGAACACACAATACTTTAGATATAAATGAGCTGGCTTAATAACTATGCATTACATGAAATTTTCATCAGAACTAAAGCTCGATACCAGTGAGCAACGACACTTTTGGCAACAAGTACACCAATCGAGTTTCGGTACTGATGACGGTATTAATATTGCCTATGCGATGATCCAACATCCAAACAATCAGCGCGCAATCGTGATAAGCAATGGCAGAGTTGAATCCTATATAAAATATCAAGAATTGATGTTTGATTTATACCAACAAGGATTTAGCGTTTACGCTTTAGATCATCGAGGACAAGGGTTATCAGACCGGCTGACACACAATCCACATCAGGGTTATGTTGCCAACTTTACCGATTACACCGAGGATTTAACTCAATTTATTGAGCAGGTCGTACGCCAACAACAGCATGATGAGCTATTTATCATCGCTCACTCAATGGGATGCACCATTGCCAGCGATTACATTAATCAACACCCAAATACGTTTACGGCAGCAGTCTTCTCTGCTCCAATGTTTGGTATTCGATTACCGTTTACAAAACCCATCATTCGGTGGCTAGCACAAAAGCTTGATACTAATCGTCTGGAAGCAAATAAAGTACACAGTACATTTGTAATAGGGGGAACTCATTACAAACCAGACAGCTTTAAACGCAACCGACTCACTCATAGCCAACAACGCTATAAGCACTATCGCAACATCTTTGAAGAAACCACTAAAGCACAGTTAGGCTCACCGACTAACCATTGGTTACTAGAGGCAATGGATGCAGCGGAGAAATGCATTGACTACGCTAAGCACAGCCAAACTCCGATACTAATTTTGCAAGCTGAAAGAGACACTATTGTCTGCAATGAGGCGCAAAACTTAGCACTAAGTACTCATTGCCATAAAGTCATTATTGAAGGCGCATATCACGAAGTGTTCATCGAAAAAGATAACATGCGTAATATCGCCCTATCTCATACCATTGACTTTATTGCACAACACTCAAGGATAACTGTGTCTTAATTAATTGAATAATGTCGTCATGTGCTAATGGGCGGCTGATAATATAGCCTTGAAACCAAGTACATTTTGCATGGGTCAGTAAATTGAGTTGCTGCTTATTCTCGACTTGTTTAGCCACTACAGGGAAGTTTAACTTAGTGGCAAACTCAACAATGGCATTCACTATGTTAAAGGTTTCAGGGTTATATTCTATGTCCTCAATATAAACAGCTGCTAACTTCACTTGTGAAAAACGAATACCTTGTAATAAATGGACCGCGCAAGAACCTCCACCAAAATTATCCATCGCAATGTTGACACCAAATCGTTGTAACTCAGCTATTTTGTTTCTGGCAACATTAGCGTTCACCACGAATACATCTTCAGATAATTCGAACTGAAACAATGCAGGAGAGACATGTGCTGCATTGATTCGGTTCATCACTACGTTTACAAAATGATCTTGATGAAAGTGACGTGAAGATACATTTAATGACATTAAAGGAACTGTCGCATTTGCCTGTTGCAGTGTTTGAATAAGTTCACAGACTTGATCTAATGCCCACAGCTCTAATTCAAAGATACAATCAGACAGTTCAGCTGACGCAATAAACTTACGAGGGCTAATATATCCGTACTGTGGGTGATACCAACGCATTAGTACTTCAATGCTATTGAGCTGCCCGGCCTGATCAACAACGGGTTGATAAACCAATGACATCTGCTTGTTCTGGATAGCCAGTTTCAACTCGTTTTGTAATTTGAATGGTTGCACTTGATTCTGGTCTAATTCCGGTTGATAAATAGCGCAACCATTAGAGCGACTATCTTTTGCTTGCTCCAGAGCGCTATCTGCACGGGCCAATAATATTTGAGGTTCTAATGACTCAATACCATCAAAAACAACTAATCCGATCCGAGCTGAAATTGATAAGTTTTGCTCTGAAATGGTGTAACCGCGGCCAATTAACTGCCTCACTTCACTTGCCAATGCTAATGCACGTTTACTTGCTTGATCAATTTCATTACCAAAATTTTTGGCTAGAATAACGAACTCGTCCGCGCCAAGTCGAGCAACCAAACCAGCACTAGAAAATGTGCCAGATAAGCGTGCTGCTATCTGCATTAATAATCTATCACCAAGTTGATGACCCAAAGCATCATTAATTAATTTAAAATTATCTAAATTAATCATAAGCAGTGCAGAAAACTGACCAGTCTTGCGGCTAAGAACCTGTAAATCATAGAGCTGATCGGCTAATACATCACGATTAATTAAATCCGTAAGACCACTATGACCCTGTTTATCGGTTGTAATATGTTGGCTTTTTACATCACCAGAAACATCTGTTATTGTGCCGATAATTCGTAATGGTCGTCCTAATTCATCCCACTCAACTATTTTGCCACGATCTAGAATCCAAATATATCGTCCATCTTTATGACGTAAACGATGCACACTTTCATAATATTCATGTTGATTACTGATGTAATTCTGTAAGGTATTTAATACCTGCGCCTTATCATCACGATGTAAACGCGACTCCCAAACAGAATAATCATTATCGAGCTCATAAGGTTGATAACCTAGGATATCTTTCCAACGATCAGAAACAAACACATCGCCAGTAGCAATACACCAATCCCAAATACCATTACGAGCCCCCTCAACCACAAAAAGCCAACGTTGCTCTGCATCATTGAGGCGTTTTTTACTGCGAGATAACCGCCCATTAACCTGATTCAAATAATCGCGTAAGTTAACTAGTTCGGTCGATGTGCACACGATATCAGTATTGAAATCAGGAGAATCGAGGTTTTTAGCGGCTTGGCTTAATTGAGTTAACGGTCTAATCAGTAAGTAATGCAGCATGACACAGAATAAAGACAACAATAGAGCACCAATCCCCCATATCTCTATAAATCGCTTTAACAGACTATCAACCGCTTCTGATAAAATATTGGCAATGTCATATTCTAGATAAATAAGCTCTACAGAATTTGAATAACTATAACGAGAATTAGCATTAAGAGGATAGTAAGCCTGAATCGATAAACGGTCCAAATTCACCTTTAAATAAGGTTTATTATTGGTGATAACAATTCTATGTAAATCAGCAGAATAACCTTCTAGCACGTTAGTGGCATTACTTTCTCGCCAAATAATATGATTAGCGAATTGAATTTCGCTACTCGAATCAAGTATCACATACACCATCATGTTTTGATCTGTTGAAACTAAAGCAACCTCCTGCTCTATTCGTTCTAAATCATGCGTCAACAGCGATGATTCAACGACATGCCGCATTCGAAATAAATCTTTCTGTATTTGCTCTGACTGTCTTAATGCAAGCTGATCATTTAGCTCTGCATGCTCATAGAAATACTCCCCACATACCAAGCCAAGGTAAAGGATAAAGATACATGCAGGAACAAGTAGAGACAGAGAAAGTTTTGGCAACCGAGGCAAAATAGACCCACCCAATTAAATATATGAGATATGCTAGCGGTAATCTTATCAATAAGTAAAGAAATAGTTATGAATCCTAATAGC